>NZ_CADDWH010000001.1:0-1299217 GCF_902809865.1 Halobacillus sp. Marseille-Q1614
GCGTTATTATATTTAACACATTTAAGTGATAATGTGGTTAATATTTTGCCCTTAAATTTAAATTTTTTAGAAACATATAGTTCACAAGAAGTAATGCAGAATTATGGAAGTAGTTATAATATAAATTTTTTATTATTTAACACAGGATTTTTATTTCTCTTTCTATTTGCTAAATCTACTTTAATGTTAAATAATACCTTTAAAAGCCTTCTTAATATGTATATTTTATCTTCAGGAGTATTCTTCCTTTTTGGTTTTGTAGCTTTTGCCGATAGAATAGCAGGATATAGCTGGCTTCTTATACCTTTATTAATTGCTGTATTGATAAAAAATATTAAAATTACAATTAACAAAGCAGTTTTACTATCCTTTATTCTAATAATAGGCATCCTAACAACACCTTTAATACATGCATTTTTCGTTTACTAATAGATTTGGAGGTCACTATATGACAACTCTTTATAAGAAAATATATGATAAGTCTCCTATTATAATTCAACATCTATTTACTACCTTAAAGGGGTATGAATTAAAAAAGAGAAGGTACAATAAACTTTATTTTGAAAAATTAAATATGTATAAAAATCTTCAAGATCCTATAAAAGAACAATCAAATCAGTTAAATAAATTATTAAAACATTTGAAATATAATATTCCCTATTATAAAAAGACTCTCCAAAATATTTCCGATGAAGACCTTAATGAAGAAACTCTATTAAATTTACCTATAATTACAAAAGAAGATTTGAGGAAAGACCTTAAAAGTTTTGTAAATCCTAATCAAAAAGATATGTTTAAAGGGAAAACAGGTGGAACTACTGGTAAAAGCTTAATAGTTTATGCAAGTAAAATAGACAATGCTAAGAGGATGGCATATTTGGATTACTTTAAACTAAAGCATGGTGTTAAACCTTTTAGTAAAAGAGCAAGTTTTACTGGGAAAGAAATAGTGCCTTATAAACAAAATAAAAATGTTTTTTGGAGATATAATTATGCAATAAACCAAGTCCTTTATTCAGGTTTCCATGTAAGTGAAAATAATATCCCTTACTATATAAAATCTTTAAATAAATTTAAACCAAAAGCCTTAGATGGTTTTCCAACTTCCATATATAGAATTGCTAAATATATTAATGCGAATAATATTAAACTATCTTTTAAACCTATATGTATATTCCCAACAGCTGAAACATTGTTAGAGCACCAAAAAAAAGAAATTGAAGAAGCCTTTAATTGTCCTGTAAGGAATCAATACGCCTCAAGTGAGGGAGCACCTTTTATAACAGAGTGTGAAAATGGTAGATTACACTTTAATACTGAAACAGGATATTTCAATTTGAAGGATTACAATATTGAAGAAAATTTATATGAATTAGTCGTTACGAGCTTCTTAAATTACACTACTCCTATAGTACAATATAAAATTGGAGATATAGTAGAATTCAATAAAAACCAAGAAGTTTGCGATTGCGGTAATAGGTCACTTTATGTAGAAAAAATTCTAGGGAGACAATCAGATTACCTCTTATCAAAAAACGGGAAAGTGACATCTGTACATCTGTCGAATGCTATTAAGAATGCCCCAAATTCTATAGTAGCTTGTCAATTTGTACAAGAAAAATTAAATGAAATAATTATTAATATAGTTGTTGATGATACAAAATTTGTTGAAAAGCATAAAGATGATATTGTTGAAGCCTTAAAATACAGGTTTGGAAATGACATTAGAGTTAAATTTAATTTTGTTGAAGAATTAAAAAAAGAAAAAAGTGGAAAAACTCTATTTATAAAAAATTTATTAGTGAATAAACAATGATGCAACTTTATAAGGAGCTGTAAAAAAATGTCTAAAATACTAATAACCGGTGCAGCAGGATTTATCGGGTCTCGTTTATCAAAACGACTACTTCATGAGGGACATGAAGTGATTGGGATAGATAATCTCAATGATTATTATGATCCTACTCTAAAAGAAGATAGATTAAAACAACTATCTAACGACAATTTCTTTTTTATAAAAACGGATCTTGAAAATAATAAAAATATCAACCAAGCTTTTGAAAAATATCAACCAAAGATAGTAATTAATCTTGCGGCACAAGCTGGCGTTAGATATAGTTTGGAAAATCCACATGCTTATATTAATTCCAACATTGTTGGATTCACTAATATACTAGAAGCATGTCGTCACAATAAAGTAAAACATTTAATTTATGCATCTTCTAGTTCAGTTTATGGAGCAAATGAATCAAAGCCTTTCTCAACCAACGATAATATCGACCATCCTTTAAGTTTATATGCAGCCACTAAAAAATCTAATGAGTTAATGGCCCATACTTACAGTCATTTATACGGAATACCGACCACTGGTCTAAGGTTTTTTACAGTTTATGGACCTTGGGGGCGCCCTGATATGGCTCTTTTCCTATTTACTAAAGCTATAGTAAATGATCAGCCAATTGATGTTTTTAATCACGGCAATATGATGCGTGACTTCACCTATGTAGAAGATATAGTAGAAAGTATCAATAGGTTAATAGAAAAACCTGCAGAATCAAACCCAAACTGGTCTGGAGAAAATCCGGATCCTAGTAGCAGTTATGCACCATATAGAGTTTACAATATAGGAAATAATAGCCCTGTAAGACTCATGGATTTTATAGAGGCTATTGAAAAAAAAATAGGCAAAACAGCTCAAAAAAACTTCTTGCCGCTACAAGCGGGAGACGTGCCAGAAACATATGCGGACGTAGAAGATCTATTTAGAACTATAAACTTTAAACCCCAAACTTCCATTCAAAGTGGGGTAAACGATTTTATAGATTGGTATTTAGATTATTATGGGGTGAAATTATAATGCAGAAGAATATTGCAGTAGTTGGATTAGGATATGTAGGTTTACCTTTAGCTGTGGCTTTTGGAAAAAAACAAAATATCATAGGGTTTGATATTAATGACCAACGGATTAAAGAGTTAAAAGAAGGATTGGATCGAACAGAGGAAGTTGAAAGGGAAGATTTAGAGAGTTCTTCAATAGAATTCACATCTAGTAGTTCAAAATTAGGAGAGGCTAATTTTATTATAGTATCGGTTCCTACTCCAATTACAGAGAATAAACAGCCCGATTTAACACCACTGGTTAAAGCTTCTGAGACTATTGGTAAGAACCTTTCAAAAGGTACGATAGTAGTATATGAATCTACGGTCTATCCCGGAGCAACTGAAGAAGAATGTGTGCCCGTGCTTGAGGCTACTTCTCAACTAAAATGTGGTAAAGACTTTTTTGTGGGATATTCACCGGAAAGAATTAATCCAGGAGATAAGGAGCATACTTTTACTACTATTACTAAAGTTGTGTCGGGTCAAAATGAAGAAGTACTGAACACAATAGCAGAAGTATATGCCTCGGTAGTAGAAGCAGGAGTACATAAAGCTAGTTCTATTAAAGTAGCAGAAGCTGCAAAAGTAATTGAAAATACACAAAGAGACTTAAATATTTCGTTAATGAATGAGCTAGCAGTAATTTTTGAGAAGCTTAATATTGATACTGCGGAGGTTTTAGAAGCTGCTGGAACGAAATGGAATTTCCTGAATTTTTCTCCTGGTTTGGTAGGTGGTCACTGCATAGGAGTTGACCCATATTATTTAACCTACAAAGCCCAGAAGGTAGGGCATCATCCGGAAGTTATTTTGGCAGGGAGAAAAACTAATGATAACGTGGGTAATTTCATAGCAACCTCGTTAGTAAAGAAAATGATTCAGAAAAATATGCCTATACAAGGTTCTACGGTTACTATATTAGGATTTACATTTAAAGACAATGTACCAGATTTACGTAATACGAAAGTTATTGATATAGTTAGAGAGTTAGAAGAATTCGGAGTCAATATACAAGTTACAGATGCTTATGCTGATAGTGGGGAAGCTTATAAAGAATATAGAATAAATTTAATAAATTATGAAGAATTACAGCCTTCCGATGCAGTAATTTTTGCAGTTCCTCATCAAGCATACTTAGAAAAAGGCTGGAGTATGTTTGATCAATTGTTGAAGCACGGTAAAGGAATTGTATATGACGTAAAATCCAAACTAGATAAAAAAGAATGTGCCGCCAGCATATCACTAATGAGGTTATAAATTATGAAGATTGTTCAAGTTAGTGCAGTCGATTCTACTATGAATGGACTGCTTAGAGAGTTAAACAGTTCAATATTACTAAATGGACATGAATTAATTTGTGTATGTTCTGATGGCGATAGAGTAGAAAATTTAAGGAAAGAAGGATTTGATATAAGGACGATTAATATTGACCGAAATATCAATCCAATTGAAAATTTCAAATCTGTAATCGGGATGTATAATTTATTTAAAAAAGAAACCCCCGATATTGTCCATGTTCATACCCCAGTAGCTGCAGTATTAGGACGTATAGCAGCTAAGTTAGCGAGAGTACCAATCATAATATACACTGCACATGGTTTCTATTTTCATGAAAACATGACGCCTATAAAATATAAACTTTTTTATACAGTGGAAAAACTGTGTGCTAGGTTTTGTACGGATTTTATTTTTACTCAGAGTGAAGAAGATGGCGTATTAGCAATTCAAAACAAATTTTTACCCCGAGAGAATATTACTGTAATCAGTAATGGAGTAGATGTTGAAGAAAAATTTAATCCAACGAGTATAGATGTAAAACAAATAGAGAATTTGAGAAAAGAGCTTAACTTAAACGAAGATGAAATCTTAGTATCCTTTATTGGTAGATTAGTTAAAGAAAAAGGCATTATAGATCTATTAAATGCATTTAGTAAGATAGAACAACAGAATATAAAATTAATTATAATAGGGAATACTGACCTTTCTGAAAGAGATCAACAAACCTTTAAAGAAATAGAAAACTATAGAGACTATTCAAATATTATTTTCACCGGATTTAGAAGGGATATTCCAGAATTACTTTCTATTTCTGATATTTACTGCTTACCTTCTTATAGAGAAGGGATGCCTCGGTCAATAATAGAAGCCATGGCTATGGAATGTGCAATAGTTGCAACAAATATTCGTGGATCTCGGGAAGAAGTGGATAATGGGGAAAACGGTTTTTTAGTTAATCTTAATGATCCTGATTCGCTAGCCTCCTCTATAAAGGAGTTAGCCAATAACCCTGAAAAGTTGTCTGACTTTAAAACTAATGCAAGAGAGAAGGCAGCTAAGTTGTACAATGAAAAAAAAGTAGTAAGAACCCAACTGGATATTTTTGAAACTGCCCATAGTAGAAAAGAAGGTAATTTGTAAATTTAAAGGGGATAAGTATGAAACGTTTATTAGATATCGTTGTTTCTTTATTAGCTATTCTTGTTTTTATTATTCCAATGTTGGTAGTTTCCCTATTGGTCTTGTTAACTATGGGTACTCCTATTACATTTTCACAAAAAAGACCTGGTTTAAATGGAGAACCTTTTTATATTAAGAAATTTCGAACTATGACTAATGAAAAGGATTCTAATGGAAATTTACTACCTAATGACAAAAGAACAACGAAGACTGGTAACTTTTTAAGAAAACTAAGTTTGGATGAGTTACCACAGTTATTTAATGTACTTAAAGGTGATCTCAGTCTAGTGGGGCCTCGACCATTACTAATGGAATATTTAGAGTTGTATAGCACTGAGCAGGCACGCAGGCATGAAGTTAAACCTGGAATTACAGGTTGGGCTCAAGTAAATGGAAGAAATGCATTAACTTGGGAAGAAAAATTCAAGTATGACGTTTGGTATGTTGATAATCAATCTTTTTCTCTTGATTTAAAAATTTTGAGGAAGACGGCAATTAAAGTAATGAAGTCTGATGGAGTTAATAGGAGTAACACTGTGACTATGGAAAGGTTTAGGGGTTCAAAGTCTAATGAATAATCAAAATGAAATTTATATTTATGGTTCTGGCGGCTTAGGCAGAGGAGTACTTGATTTAATATACACCATTAATAGAAAAAATGGTGAAAGATGGAAAATGAAAGGGTTTCTTGATGATACAAATAAAGGAAACGTAAATGGTTATGAGGTCGTTGGGAACATTGATAGCCTTTTAAACATGGAGAAGCCAGTTAATGTAGTGCTAGCATTTGGCAATCCAAGGATTAAAAGGATTCTCTTTGAAAAGTTAAAATATAAAGATAATATAAAGTTTCCAAACCTTATACATCCAAATGTAGATGTCTCTCCATTCAATTGTTTTGGACAAGGTAATATTATTAGTTATGGAGTAGCGTTATCTACAAATATTAATATTAAAAACTTTAACCTTATTCACTATAATTGTTCTATTGGTCATGATGTAGTAATGGGGAACTTTAACTCTGTATTTCCTTTAACAGCTTTGTCAGGCTATGTGGAATTGGGTGATGAGGTCGAAATAGGGACTAATGCTTCTATCATTCCGAGTAAAAATATTGGGAGTAAAACTAAAATAGGTGCAGGAAGTGTTGTTATTAATAGTGTTCCAGAAGGTAAGAAAATAGTAGGAGTTCCAGGAAGAGAAATTTAGTTTATTATCGTATGGATTGATTTTTCTGTTCTTAACTTCTATTGGAAGGTGGTATAGGGAATGAGAAAAGCACTTTTTAAAATTACTCAAAGGGTTAAGAACGGAAGAGTGTTTGAAAAGATTGCTAATATGGAAGAATTGTATGGAGTGGCGGGAGAAAAAGAGCAGGAAAAAAAATTTACCACTCTCCTCAAACATGCAATCGATACAACTGACTATTATAAAAGTTACGCAAAGTATAAATCAATTGAAGAATGTCCAGTAATAGAAAAGAAAGTTATAAAAGAAAATTACAATGAATTTCTATCTAATGATTTTAAACAGGATGAATTAATACCTATGACTACTAGCGGGTCATATGGAACTCCTTTTACTTTCTACCTTACAAAGGAAAAAAAAGAAATGCAGCATGCGGAAGTAACCTTTTTTAGTAGATGGGCTAATTTTGATATTGGGGTAAAACATGGTTATGTTGCATCTAAAATAAAAAGTAAAAAAGATCAATTCATTCAAAATCAACTCTCAATTGCCCCATTTGTTATTTCAGAAGATTGGCTTTCTAACGAGATGGAAAAAATAGTTTCAAAAAAAATTAAGGTTCTTATTGGCTATCCATCTGCAATTGGAGCAATTGCTAAATTCTTTGTTTCTAAGAATAAATTCTATAAACTTGATGGAGTAATCACTATATCTGAAATTCTTACAGAAGATGTAAGGTTAAATGTAAAAAAAGCATTTGGGGTCACTCCAATAAGTAGATATTCCACAGAAGAATTAGGCGTATTAGGAATTGAATGTAAGAAAAATCAAAAACATCATCTTAATAATATTAATTATATTATTGAAATACTAGATGAACATGATAACCCTGTTAAACCTGGGGAAACTGGGCGGGTAGTAGTAACGGATCTTTATTCTTACGCTATGCCTTTAATAAGGTATGATACTGGTGACCTAGCAGTTTTAGGGAAAGGTAATTGTAACTGCGGATTAGAAACTCCCTATCTTGAGAGGTTAACAGGAAGAAAGTTAGAAGTTCTTTATAATACTGATGGTACGCCTGTTGCTTCTATGGGATTAAATGGTAAGATGAGGGACATTGAAAATATTTTGCAGTTCCAAATTATACAAGTGGGTGAGAAAGATTATAAAATTAATTTAGTAGCTATGAAAGGTTTTTCTGAGGAAAAAGAAATTATTAGAAGGTACAAGGAATTATTTGGATATGACTCAAATATTAAAGTGGAATATTTAGAAGATATACCTCCATTAAAATCAGGAAAGAGACCATATATCCTTCAAAAACATTATTAAAGTTATCAATATAACAAGCTATAAAATAAACTGTTGAGGTGAAAAGTCAATGGAAAATAAACTATATCTCTCTGCACCTCATATGAGTGGTAACGAACAAAAATACATACAGGAAGCTTTTGATTTAAATTGGATTGCTCCCTTAGGTAATAACGTTAACGAGTTTGAGAAGATTATAGCTGATTATAATTCGGTCGCTGGAGCTTCTGTAGTTACATCAGGTACTAGCGCTATTCATTTAGCATTAAGATTATTAGGTGTAGAAGAAAATGATTCAATAATTTGTTCATCTTTAACATTTGTAGCTAGTGCTAATCCGATTCTTTATCAAGGTGCTAAGCCTATATTTATTGATTCCGAGCCGGATACTTGGAATATGTGTCCTGAGGCTTTAAGAAGAGCCTTAAAAAGATTAAATGAAACGAATGAACTTCCTAAAGCAGCTATAATAGTAAATCTTTATGGTCAGCCAGCAAAAATGGAAGAGCTTATAGATATATGTACAGATTACGAAGTTTCTGTAATTGAAGATGCAGCAGAATCATTGGGAAGTGAATATAAAGGGCAAAAGAGTGGCACTTTTGGGGATTTTGGAATTTTCTCTTTTAATGGTAATAAAATTATAACTACCTCTGGAGGAGGAGCATTAATCTCTAACAATAAAGAAGCCTTGGATAAATCTAGGTTTTTAGCCACACAAGCGAGAGATAATGCTCTCCATTATCAACACAGTGAACTGGGTTATAATTATAGAATGAGTAATATTGTGGCAGGTATCGGAAGAGCTCAATTAGAAATCCTTGATTTACGTGTCCAGCAACGGAGGAATGTATATAAGAGGTATTATGAGGAACTTAGTAATCTTCCAGGGTTTTATTTTATGCCTGAGTTGGAAGGAACCAAATCAAATAGATGGCTTACAGCTTTAACAGTAGATCCTAATGAAGCAGGCGTTACAAGCTTAGACATCATTGAAGCATTAGGTGAAGAAAATATAGAGGCCAGGCCTGTCTGGAAGCCTCTACATTTGCAACCCCTATTTGAAGGAGTGCCTTATTATCCTCACCAAGAAAATTATAGTGTCTCTGATAAACTATTTAAATATGGTTTATGTCTTCCTTCTGGTTCCAACATGGAAGCTGAAGATCAAGAAAGAGTTATTTCTATAATTAAAGAGCTAGTTAAAGAGAGGAACTAGATAATAAAAAGGCCTTCAATCAGAGGGCCTTTTTTAAATTTACCACTTAAATATGAATAGAAATAAGTAACCTATCATTTTTATATATTCCTTAAAAACTATTTGTGTTTCTTCTACAGACATACCATTATCAGGATTGTAATCTGAAAATGCTGTCAAATAACTTAATACTACAGACCTTTCATATACTTTGTTTACAGCCATGGAAATGACCCAGGTCTGCCATCTTTTTGATCCAACTCTACCAATATATTGATCCACTTAAGACAAAGCTGATCCACCCTCCTATATAATAAAGAAGCACCTTAACGGTGCCATTTTATTATGTAGGGGGTTTTTTTGTGGTTAAGTATCGAGAGATATTAAGGCTTCAGGCACAAGGAGTCACTCAAAGGGGGATAGCTTCAAGTTGTGGACATTCCAGGAACACTGTAAGGGAAGTGCTAAAACGAGCGGAGGAAAAAGGTGTATGTTGGCCATTGGACAAGGATGTGACTGACTTAGATTTACTGTCCATTCTGTTCCCGGAAAAGAAACTTCCTTCCGATCATCGGCGCAAGCCAGATGGTGAATATATTCATAAGGAATTGGCGAAGTCAGGTGTCACTTTATCTCTATTATGGGATGAATACTCTGTGCAGAGCAGGGCGAATAATGAAATCCCATACAGCTATCGCCAGTTTTGCAGGTTTTATAATGACTATGCACGAAAAACGAAAGCTACCATGCGTATTAAAAGGAAACCTGGAGAACAGCTGGAAGTTGACTGGGCAGGGGATACAATGCATCTGACCGACCACTTAACTGGTGAGAAGATACCTGCGTATATTTTCGTTAGTGTTTTACCTTGTAGTCAGTATGCATATGTAGAAGCATTTTTGTCCATGAACAGTGAAAGCTGGATTACAGCTCATATTCATGCTTTTGAATTTTTTGGGGGAATCCCGAGAATTATCGTCCCTGATAACTTAAAAACTGGTGTAACGAAATCATCTCGTACTGAACCTATCATTAACCCGACTTATCAAGAGATGGCTGAACATTATCAGACAACTATAATCCCAGCACGAGTCTCTCACCCAAAAGATAAACCAAGTGTAGAAGTTACTGTAGGCCACATATCAACGTGGATTATTGCTTCTCTTCGTAATCAAAAATTCTTTACTCTCATAGAAGTTAATAAGGCAATAAAAGAGAAGTTAGAAGAATTCAATACTAAAGATTTTCAGAAAAAAAGTGGAAATAGGCAGAAAGCATTTTTAGAGGAAGAAAAGTTCGCTCTTATGCCTCTGCCTACTTCATCCTATGAAATGGCGACTTGGACAACGGCGACTGTCCAACCCGACTATCATATAAAAGCTGATTCTAAATTTTATTCTGTTCCTTATGATTATATCAAATGTACAGTAGACGTCAGAATGACTAGAACAATAGTAGAAGTATTTTATAAAAATGCACGGATTGCCTCCCATAAGAGATTAAGTAGATATGGGGATTCTTTTCAAACGATTCCAGATCATATGCCTAGAAAACACCAGCAATATTTAGAGCTTGATAAAGAGTACATTTTAAAATGGGGGAAGTCCGCAGGACCGTTCACATTATTAACCATTGAAAAGATTTTAGAAAGCTACCCAACTGAAAAGCAAGGCTTAAAATCAACCTTCGGTTTAATTAAGTTAGCAGATAAGTATTCCATTGAACGTGTCGAAGACGCCTGCGAAAGAATTTTGTCCTATACTCCAAGACCTAAACTCAAAAGTGTTCAGACCATTTTAAAAACGGGCCAGGATAAATTCGATCCTAAAATGGTGACAAAAAAATCTAGTGAACGAAAAAATGATAGCGCTTATGGTTTTACACGCGGTGCGAACTATTATGGAGGTAAAAATCATGACAACTGATAATACTCTAATAAAATTAAATGAAATGCGTATGACAGCAATGGCAGAGAAATTTACTGAACAATTAAGTAACCCTGAATATCAAGAATTATCATTTGAGGATCGTTTTGGATTACTGGTTGACATGGAATGGTCACGAAGACAAAATAGTAAACTCGATCGATTGATAAAGGCAGCTGAATTAAGAGACACTCAAGCATGTATTGAAGACATCAGGTATTACTCTGACCGGAAATTGGACAAAAACCAAATCTTGCGTTTGGCGACAGGTAGCTATATTGAAGAGCACCACAACATCATTCTTATGGGCGCCTCTGGAAATGGTAAAACATACTTGGGTTGTGCCTTTGGCAACGCAGCATGTCGGCAGTTTTATAAAGTGAAATACACCCGTCTCCCCGACTTATTAGACGAATTAGCCATCGCTAGAGGCGAAGGGATCTACAGAAAAGTAATGAAAAAATATAAAAAAGTTAACTTACTCATATTAGACGAATGGCTTCTAACACCTCTAAATGATACGGAAGCAAGAGACCTTCTAGAAATTGTGGAGGCACGTCACCAACAAGGATCCACTATTTTCTGTTCACAATTTGATCCGCGAGGATGGCATGAAAAAATAGGAGAAAGCACACTGGCTGACGCCATTCTCGATCGAATCGTTCACGATTCATATAATATTGTCATTGACGGAGAAATGTCGATGAGAGAACGTTACGGATTACACCAGTAAAACTCAGATCCACCATCATGTATGGTAGTGGCTCACTTATGGCGCGAGTGGCTCAATTCCTTGTCCTAAGTGGATCAAAAAGATGGCAGAGGCGGATCTAACCTCTGTCTTTCTTCATACTTCTTCAAATGTAAACTTACTTCTTAATGAATGATAATTACTAGTGACTATTATGGCGGAATTAAATGCGTTATCTTTTACAATATCTTTAGATAATAAAGCATTCTCATATGTACTTCTTGCTTTTGGCTCTTCTAGTATGTTTATGGCATTCTAAAAATGTAAGCTTTGGCAGCTAATTTTTATGTAGTATATGAAACATAAAAAAAGTCACTTGCCAACTGTCAACAACGGTTTGTAATTCCCTATTTTCAACGGAATCAAATTCCCGGATATCATCGAGTATTAGCTGGCTGAATGCCAGCCTTTTTCTTTTCCCTTAAACGGTAAGAATCCCCTTTGATATTGAAGGTTGTAGAATGGTGGATCAGTCGATCCAGGATTGCCGTAGCTAATACTTCGTCTCCAAATATCTTTCTTCATTCCACATATGACTTGTTAGATGTAATAATCATAGCTCCATGCTCGTATCTTCTCGATATTATTTGAAAAAGGATATGCGCACTCAGTTCATCAAAGCTAAAATAGCCGATTTCATCCATTATAAGTAACTCCGGACGACTATACCGTTTGATAATCCGTTGGATTAGACCTTGCTTTTCTGCCTTCTGACATTCCGCAATAAAATCATTCGCTGTAATAAATAAGGCCTGGTGCCCTTGGGTTATAGCTTCAAATGCCATAGAGATAGCCAAGTGAGTTTTCCCTACACCTGGTGGCCCTAAAAGAAGAATATTATCTCCATTATGAATGTATCTTCCTGACAAAACTTCTTTAACTCTGCGTTCATCAATGCTAGGTTGAAAGCTAAAGTCAAAATCATGGATGCTTTTAATGTACGGTAACTTTGCTTTCTTGAGACGCTTTTCTAAAGCTAGTTTTTCCTTTTGCTCAATTTCTTGGGACAAAACAGTGATTAAGAAGTCCGAATATGGTACATTATTTTTAGATGCGTCTTCGAGTAGGCCATCAATTTGATCGGCGGTATAGTGCCAACCGATCTTTTCTAAGCGTTCAACTAAAAGGTTCGTGCTCATTATTGATCACCTCCTTCTAGTTGCTCATACATGTGAAGAGGACGTTGTGCCACTTCTATGTCAGGGGACTGTAAACGGCTGTGGGTCGGCAAACCAACAGTAGTCGTTTGCAGTCCTTTATAATGTTCCAGATTAATATGATCTCGCACTTTTCCAATCATTAAAGGATGCTTAGCTATACATTCATAAGAATCGTAGACCTCTAAGTGATGGTCCAGCATTTCTTTAATCTTTAATTCTTGACCAACGTACCGAATAAGGTACGGAATAACGTTTGCCTTTATAAGAAACAAAACAATCCTTGCTCACCGTTCTAATTTCCCAGTGGTTAATAGGAAAGAGCGGTTTACTGTTAGAAGCACTCAAATATTTCTGTTCATGTTGAAAGCGAGTATGTGGAGGTTCCATGGTTGTTTGGTGAATCTTTCGATTCGGTGTTTGATCGAGCCACTCTCTCATATCTTCATTTAATGCTCTTAGCGTCGGCCTATGTTTACGCTGCAGAAAATTTTTCTTTATATAGCCCACGACATTTTCTACTTTTCCTTTAGTTTGAGGTCTATAGGGTTTACATGCCTTTGGAGCTATCCCATAGTAAGCCAAGAACTCTTCAAACTTTCGGTTAAATCGTATTTCCACTGGACTATGCTTAATAACGGCTGTTTTCATATTGTCATAGAGAATTTGCTCTGGAACCCCATTAAAATAAGCGAATGCATTCATATGACATTTCATTAAGGTTTCTAAATCCATACTGTCCGTAAATTCTACGTATTTCATTCTGGAAAAGCTTAACACCATGGTAAATGCATAAACCTCTTTTAATTCTTCATAGACTTCAAACTTTCCAACATGTCCCCAATCCATTTGAGCTTGTTTTCCTGGTGTAGTCTCGTATCGTATGGTTGCTTGCTTTTTAGGACGAGCCCTATAAGGACGTACAAAATCCCGAATGATTGTAATTTTTCCTTCATAACCTAAAGCCATAATCTCATTTAAAAGAACCTCACAGTTTGTAGTCCCTTCTTTAATCCTTTTTTCTAAGTACTCCTTATAAGGATCCAGTTTACTTGGCCTCTTTTGAGAGCTTTTTTTCTTTGGTAATTCATCAGAATTTATGTACTTACGGATGGTTTTAGGATCAAACCCTGTTTCTTCAGAAATAACTGTGACCGTCCATCCTTTTTGATGTAGCTCTCTAATCATAAAAAACTCCCCAATCTTGACCATCATTTCTACACTCCAAATCACTAGGTAATATAGAAATGATTATCCGTTATTATTGGGGAATTTGAAACCGTTGTTATTAGGGATTTTAGCACCGTTGCTTACACATTTGAACGGTTCGTGTTACATTATGGCTTCAACTATGAGTTTTGTAATCCAGGGAAAGGAAATGAAAAAGGACATGTGGAAGCCATGGTTAAGTATGTGCGAAATAATTTCCTTTTGCCTGAATGTACCATCCTGGACCTTGATCACTTCAATGAGACTTTATGGACATTAGCTGAAGAAGACAGAGATCGTATGCATTATGAGAAGGATATTTTACAAGCATACCTTCACGCAGAACATAAAGATGAGTGGTTAATGATCCCCGTTAAATCTTTTGATTGCGTAAGGCATGAAACATTAACCGCAGATAAGTATGGGATGGTCTCGGTAGACCAAAAGCAGTACTCTACTTCTCCGCGTTTTGCCAAGCAGAAAGTAAATGTCCAAATCACCTATAATTCTGTTGTCATTCTAAATGATCATAACGAGGTGATTGTGAAGCACAACAGATTGTATGGAATAAAGAGAAAGTCGATGATTTGGCAGCCATATTTAGATTTATTGTCCAGACGCCCAATGGCAATCAAGTATTCGAACTTGTATGAGCAGTTTCCGCCAGTATGGACGAAATACTTAAACCGTTGCACAGAGCACGAACAGAAAGAATCCTTACAATTACTCGGGAAACTGTTGAAGAATAATGACTTTGAATTATTGAATCAAGCACTTGAATTGGCAATGAAGCATGGTCACCCTAAAGCAGATCAGATTAAGCATTGTTTTTATTCGATCATCCAAGGAGACAGCAACTATCAAACCATTACGCCAACGATGAAAGTTCCTAAAGTGCCGGCGGCCACCAGGGGATTGTCCCACTATGATTCCCTTATGGAAAATGGAGGTGGCATGAAGTGAATCAACAAATAGAAATGTTGGCGAAACGTTTGAAATTAAGCTGGATTCGAGAGCATTACCAGGAGGTCAAAGCCGATACGAATGAAGAATTCCTTCTGGAATTATTCAAACGAGAAGTAGAGAATCGGGAAGAAAGAAAAATCAACCTTTTACTTAGTCAGGCTCAACTACCCAAGACAGGGACTCAACCATTTCAGTGGGAGCATATTCAAATCCCACAAGGGATTAGCCGAGAAGTTGTGTTGAATGGCGACTTCATCCATGAAAAAGAAAACCTCATTTTATATGGAGGGGTTGGCACAGGAAAAACATATTTGGCAACGTTAATTAGCTTGAATGCCATACATAGGTTTGGCAGTAAAGTGAAGTTCTTTACGGTGGCATCTTTGGTGAATCATCTCATTGAAGCCAACCAAAAAGGAGAACTTCAGAAAGTAATGAAGCAGATTTAAAAGCTTGATTTATTAGTGCTGGACGAATTGGGGGTACATTCCATTGAATAAAGAAGGAGCAGAACTACTTTTTCAAGTGATATCCATGTGTTATGAAACCAAAAGCATTATCATCACAACAAACTTACAGTTTGGGCAATGGAACCATGTATTCGGAGATCCAATCTTAACGGAAGCAGTGATTGATCGATTGATTCATCACTCCCATCTACTGTTATTTACCGGGGAAAGCTTTCGATACAAGGAATCTTTAATCTAAAACGAGGAGTGGCATACATTTTTAACTGCCATTTACTACATTTTTTACTTGCCAAATACAGACAGTATGTAATCGCTGTGAAAAACGGAAGGCAAAGATTTCGTTAGTTACTGATGATAAACAGGAAGCCTTATGCAATGACTGCTATAATGACAAACTCTCTGACGCATTAGGCGTTGACCTGGAGAATAAAATGGAATCCTTGACCGTTAAAGATAATAAAGGAGTGCTTCGAACGTTTTGGATAGAGACTAGACTTGATCCTATGGGGCTATTCATTACTGCAGAGGAAAAGAATGATTATGGTTATGTATTTGCTGTTCATGGAGAGTTAGATTGTGATCAGACGGCTCTTATGAATAAACTCATCGATAAAATCAATAAGGGGGTTTCTTTATCCTATATTGAGTGTAGGACGTTTCAAGATTAAATATTTCGCTTAGATTGAACCACTATCTCGGAAAAAATGATCACTCACCACGGACAAATAGAACCACCTTCACGGCTAGAGAGCATAGCTACAGCGAAGCGGCTTGCCATGGACTGTAGCACCCGATTTTTAGTATTCGGTGGAAGGGGACGGGGCCCCGTCAGCGAATGCTTAGAATCGACTTGTTCGTGTTATCATTTGTTGCAGGTAACCCATTAGGCTTTTGTTTTAGGACACCTGCAATTCCATTCACTACACGAACAAAAGCAAAAGTCAATGGTAGCGGACGTAGCAATCTAGTTACTTAGTTTTACACTGTAAATTGAGCAAGTGGTTCTCTCTCCGTCATGCTGGTTCAATATAACCGTGAAGGTTGTTTTAATCAAGTGAAATATTCATCCAGATGGGAAGCCATATCATTCTATGATTCATAATCAGCTAATAGGACATGTTGCTTCGAGTGACCCGCATGATTTACCGGTTATCGTAGCAGATGGGAAGCCTTATACATGGGAAGAGTTAGGTAAATTTGTGAATACATATGAGGGCTTTCAAGTAGAATTGAAAATTCATGAAATAACAGACGATGTGGATTGAAGAACGAATCTCGCGATCAAATTCTGGTGAGTCAGACTCACCAGAATTTGTTGTTATTAGTTCAAATGGTATTCTTGAAAGCACTCAATCATTTCTACGTTTAATTCCCTATCGTATTTCCCCTTTATGATATTCATCCAATCGTTTAACAGCAGCCTTTGCATATCCCTATCAGGAATGTCCAGTATTTCATTTGTGTAATAAAGAAAACCAAAATTATAGGCTCTGTCCAGGATATGTATGCTCCGCATCCCTTCTTCATCTAATTGGGTGTATAAAATAGAATATCTCATAGAATAACTCCTCCATTAAATTATAATTTTTCAAAGGAAAGAAATAGCTGAACCATACGTGTAGCCTCTTTTTTATTCCTTTTAGTTACTCCTAACAGTAGCTTCTCGGAATTTTCGTTCAATCTAAAACAGGGTTTTGTGTGAATGGTTAAGGAAAGGGATGTACTTTTTTTCAATGTAAAATTAAGTGGGGGGGTAACGGTGGTACAGTAAAGCGGTGTATAAGAAAAGTCATGGGATCGAAGCAGGAAGGATTCAGGTTCAGCAGTGGAATTCTGGAGAAAGTTTTTTCGCAACTGGGGAAAGCAAATGGGGTTTTATCAAGTGAAACAGTTTTCCTCATCGTCTAGACGGGTGAATCACGATTTAAGAGATGAGGAACGAACGGTAGGCTTTTACGGTACTCCTTTCATTATTATATACAATTCATTTGTCAGACGCCTTATGATTCATTTTCTTATTCTTCTTCCGACCGTTCGTTGTAATTGTCAGGCACCTTTATTGTTGAAAATAAATGGGAGGGGGGCACGCCTAGAGCGAAGGCGATATTATGGATCATGTCTATTTTTGTATTCCTTACTCCTCTCTCAATAGCACTGACATAAGTGGCGTGTATATCTGCTCGGTAGGCAAGCTCCTCTTGAGTGATGCCCAGTTCTTTACGAATGGCTGCTAGATTTCTGCCGAATTCTTTCCTTGCTTGATTAATATGATCTTCTCTCATATTCAAATTCTCTTATGCATCCTTAAACTAATACACAGACTGACAGTCGTATTTTTACATATAATAGTATATTGTTGAATTTTTTTAAAAAAGTTAAGAGATAGCCGTTTGAGAGAGAAGAAATATCATCACTTCAATAGAATGGAAAGTGTCGAATCCTCCTTAGCAGGGGAGCATGGATGATGATTCTTCAGATAAACAATTGCGTTACACCCCCTCCTATTGGTTTACCAACCACATATGCGTGTAAAGCAATGGCAAAGTAAAGCAACAGAAAATCTGGACGCCGGCGCATTTGGTTTAATAGAGTTATGACGAAGTAAGACAGCCTTTTATAGAAGGGCTGTCTTTTTTGCTGCTTCCGAGTGTTTTATTATTCATTTACATTTAGTGAAAAACTATAAACGTAGACTTTACGTTTTTCGAAAGTTCTAGTAATCTTTTGCTGATATACTACGTGATAAGGCAAAGACGTATAGTCTTTTTCCTGAATTTAAGCTGGTTAAGAAGGAGGAAGGTTTATGAAGAGAATCGGGAACCTTTTGCTCGTATTTGCCGTATCCGTATTTTCCGAAAGACTCATCTGCTCAATTTGGCGTTCGAATGCACGGAAGTCAGGGACCAGCCGTCCCTACGGCGCAGGAACAGTTGATGAAATTGCGCTATCTGGATGCTGTGACGAAAGGGAATTATCGAATCTGGACAGAGACAATGGTACAGCAGCTGAAGCAGGCAGATACTCAAACTTCCTAGCGCTTCGCAGGAATTGAGAAGATGGATTGCGTTGTTCACAGAGAGGTACGTGGAGAGCTCTATGAAGTAAAAATCGATGTCACAGCAGGGATCCTAGCAATGGATTCTATCTTTTACAATCCCCACGTAACGATTCCGCAGTGAACAATCAGAGACTATCTCTTTACACCCTATGGTTAATAGAGAAATGAATAAAGGATAAAAGAGATAGCCTAAGGACAGAGGGCTATCTTTTTGTTGGAAAAAGAATCTGGCTTCGCTGAACGTGCGACTGTAAGGGGTTTTTGGAAAAGTTCACTATAGTGGCTGTTTTTTTGGGTGTAGATCAAATGGAACCCAGGAAAAAACCAGGAGAAAATTTTTTTATAAAAAAATTAATTTTTATGACACCTGAATGCACCTAACTTTCGATTATAGATATGACGGAGTATTTTCTAATGCTCTAAATATTTATAGGAGGCGTTCTAAATGAATTATTTAAAGGAGATTAATGCATTTGATGATGAGGTAGAGCTGAATTCCGTATCGGCTTCTGCCCAGCTGCTCTGGTATGTGCTGATGCAGTACAACAATAAGACGGGCTGGAAGAGGGAATTCACGGCTCCCACATCCGTCATTTTAGTGAAATCGGCCTTAAGTGAGAGTTCGTTTCTGCGTGCGCGCAAAGAATTACAGGAGAAGGGCTATATCCTTTTTCAAGCGGGCAAGCGGAATCAGGCGCCTGTGTATCAAATGATTTCTCAAGTGAAAGAGCAGAAGGTGAATGACGTGGAGGATACCCAGAAGGAAGAGGTGACGGAAGGGATGAAGGATAAGCCGGAGGATCATACGAAGGTATTATATAAAAGAAAAGAAAGAAGAGAAAATGAAGGGGTAGTGGTGGACGCGGCTTCTCCGCATGCTTTTTACGAACAGAACATGGGGATGCTGACACCGTTTATGGCGGAGAAGATTACCGATTGGTGTGACCGGCTCTCTGATGAGCTGGTGTTGGAGTCGATGAGAATTGCGGCCCAGCACAACAAGCTGTTTTTTCATTACTGTGAAGGGATTCTGAGGCGCTGGGAGAAAGCGAATGTACGCACGCTTGCTGATATTAAGAAGCTGGATTCAAGTTCAAAGCCACCGGTGAAGAAGAGGGAGAAGGACGATCGGGCGCTGAAGCTGAAGGCTATGGTCGATGAATTCAGGAAGGAGCGTCGCGCATGAAGTATGAGGAAGCGGTAAAGGTGCTGGAGACGATTGAGGAGCTGTTTGAAGGGAAATTCACGATTACTAAACGAAAGCTCGCCGTATTTGTACCGGAGCTTGAACATATGGAGATTGATCGCGTCATGGAAAAGGTGTATCACTATGCCTCCAAGTATCATTTTCCCCCGACATTAGCTGATATTGCCTCCTACCCACCAAAGAAAGACGATTATTTAGAAAAGATGAGACGGTGGGAGGAGGAAGCGGCCAATGTGCCTGAGGAGACGAAGAGGCTTTTTCAAGAGAAGTTTGATGAGCTGGTAAGGAAGGTGAGCCGATGATCTATAACCAGGAAGCTGAACAGTCTGTCATTGGAAGCCTGCTGCTTGAAGGAGAGCTGGCGAAGGATGTGACCTTACGCAGCGAGCATTTCTGTGACCAGCGCCACCGCTTGATCTACCAGGCGGTCCGAAAGATTGAGATAGCCGGAGAGCCTGTCAATCTCGTCACGGTCACCACCGAGCTCCATGAGAAAATTAAAGCGGCGGGAGGGGTCAGCTACTTAAGTGAACTCGCCGCTTCCATCCCCACCACCGCCACCCTCAAGCACCATCAGCGCCTCGTCCTCGATGCCTACCGTAACCGCAAAACGAAGGAAGAAGCCACCCGCTATGTGCAAAACCCCAACGAAGACACCCTCAATCTGCTGATGGCCAAGTTTGAAGAATATCGCGAAGAAGGAATGATCAGTGAAGAAGTTTCCAACTATGAAACTCTCTTGAACATCAGCCGGCAGCTCTGTGATCCTCCAAAAGACCACATGACCGGCTTCGCCACAGGCTATAACGACATCGACCAGCTCACAGGAGGAACCCAGAGAAGCGACCTCATCATCATAGCCGCCCGTCCGTCTATGGGCAAAACCGCCTTCGCCCTTAACCTCGCCGGCCACCACTGCAAGAACGGAGGCAGAACCCACCTTTTCAGCTTAGAAATGCACAGGGAAGCACTGCTTAAGCGCCTGCTCTCCTGTGAAGGCGAAATCGACGCTCAGAAATGGCGCAGCCTCAACTTTTCGAACGAAGACTTTGAGAACTGCCTCACCATTGTTGGAGATATCGCGGAATGGAACCTCCACATCCATGAACGCATGCGCACCGTCGCCGATATCCGCGCCACCATCCGTCAGTCGATCCGAAAACACAGCGATAAACCCCTCATTATCATTGATTACCTGCAGCTATTAGCCGCAAACGGACGCTTTGAACGCCGCGACCTCGAAGTCGGAGCGATTACCCGGGAATTGAAGCTTTTGGCTCTAGAGCTTGATATCCCCATTGTGCTCCTGTCCCAGCTTTCCCGTGGGGTGGAGCAGCGCAAAGACAAACGCCCGATGATGTCTGATCTGCGCGAGTCCGGCAACATCGAACAGGACGCCGATGTCATCGGCTTTCTCTACCGGGAGGATTACTACAAGCGAGACGGCGGCGAGAACAACGAAATAGAGCTGATCATCAGCAAGCAGCGGAATGGTCCGGTGGGGACGGTGAAGCTGGAGTTTGAGAAGGAGTATGGGAGGTTTGTAGGTTAAGGGAATGTGAAGAGGAGGAAAATAAAGATGGACTATTTGAAAGAAGTAGAGGCCTTTTTTGATGAAGTGGACGTTACCTTGTTATCTTGGAAGGCGGTAACCTTATGGCATACACTCATGCACTTTAAATTTAGAAGTGGAGAGAAGAAAGAGCTGCTGTTATCCGATCGACTCCTTCGATGGAAGACTCGCTTATCGGAGAAGGACTTTAACCAAGCGCGCGAGGAATTGAAAGAGAAAGGGTATCTCTTATATAAGGGGGATAGGAAGTATCAGTCAGCTATTTATGAAATGATTTCTCGTATTTCTCCACGTAGTATGTAAAAGAAGGCCCAATTCAACGTAACGAATTGGGCCTTTGTTTATAGTTCATTAAATTTCACATGCTGAGACTAAAATATATCTCTGATCCTATTCATTGAGCAGATTCAAAAACTGTTTCGTTCGCTCATTTTTAGGCTGGGAGAATAATTCCTCAGGTTGACCGCGTTCCAATATGTGGCCGCCGTCCATGAATAAGACCTCATCGGCCACATCTCTGGCAAAGCTCATTTCATGCGTAACCACAACCATGGTCATTCCTTCTCTAGCTAATTGTTTCATAACTTGAAGGACCTCTCCGACCAGCTCTGGATCAAGAGATGAGGTGGGCTCATCAAACAGCATCACCTCAGGATTCATGGCGAGAGCTCGAGCCATCCCAACGCGCTGCTGCTGCCCGCCGGAAAGCTGGTACGGATAGTAATCGACTTTTTCACCAAGTCCTACTTTGGTTAAGAGCTCTATGGCCTTTGGCCGTGCCTCTGACTTGTCTCTGTTTTGGACAGTAACCGGCCCTTCCATGACATTCTCCAATGCCGTGAGATGGGGAAAGAGGTTATACGTCTGGAAGACCATGCCGGTTTGATGCCTGATGGCACGGATGTCTTTCTTTAGGACTTTTTTCGAAAAGTCGATTTCTTGATCGTTGATGCTTAGAACTCCTTTGGATGGAGTTTCAAGGACATTTAGGCAGCGCAGCAAGGTAGTCTTACCAGAGCCTGAGGGTCCGATGACAACAATCACTTTTCCTTTTTCAATAGTTAGATCGATACCCTTAAGCACATCAAGCGTACCGAAGTTCATGTGTAAGTCTTTAATGGATAGCATATGGAAGCTCCTCATGTTTTAACATATCGATTGAGGCGGTTCTCAATTTGATCTTGAAAGAGAGATAAGATAAAGCATAACATCCAATAGATGAAAGCCGCTTCTGTATAAAGCAGTAAAGGTTCATAAGTCGTTGCTACAATTTCTTGAGAAGTCCTGAACATCTCGGTTACTAGTATGGTAGAGGCTAACGAAGTATCCTTCACTAAACTGATAAACGAATTGGACAATGGGGGAATAGACACCCGTGTGGCTTGAGGAAGGATGACCCTTTTTAAAGCCTGTCCATAACTCATATTGATGGAATAGGCCGCTTCCCATTGACCCTTTGGTATCGATTGAATGGCAGCCCGAATGATCTCTGAAGCGTAGGCCCCTGTATTTAGTGAAAATCCGATGATCGCAGCAGGAAATGGATCGATCTTCAAGCCAATGGAGCCAAGCCCGAAAAAGATGATAAACAGCTGCACGAGTAACGGGGTTCCACGAATAATAGATATATAGACTCTGGCTATACCGCTTAACAATTTAATGCCGGATAACCGAAATAAGGCGGTGATGATGGCCAGAACAATACCAATCCCAAATGCGATTAAAGTCATAGGAATGGTATATACCAGAGCCCCTTTGAGAAGGGGCCAGAAAGAGCTCTGAGCAATCTCCAGGTAACGTTCAAAATTTGTAGCTGTCGTCAATAGAACATTATTTTGTGGAAACATCTTCGCCAAACCATTCTTCAGAAATTTCCGCTAACGTTCCGTCTTCTTTCATGTCATCGATGGCTCCGCTTACTGCTTCCACCAATTCTTCGTTTCCTTGTCGGAACATCATGGCACTCTCTGATGCATCCTCCGCTTCGTCGACGATTTCAACTGGTGCATTTTCTCCTTTTTGGTTCAAGTAATCAAGCACAGATAAACGATCATTTACTGTGGCATCGACACGTCCTGTGGCAAGCAATTCCATAGCTGGATTGAAACCTTCCACACTTTGAATTTCTGCCCCATTATCTTTCGCAATTTCTGCATAATTACTAGTTAAAGATTGAGCGGAAGTTTTTCCTTGTAAATCTTCAAATGACTTGACTTCACTATTGTCCTTGTTCGTTACTAATACCGCCGCTGTATACGTATAGGGCGTTGAAAAAGCATATTTCTCTTCACGGTCCGGTTTAATTCCGACCTGGTTGGCAATCATGTCAAATCGTTCAGAGTTCAGTCCGGCAAACATCGCGTCCCATTTTGTTTCCTTGAATTCCACCTCTAAATCCAGCCGGTTGGCCACTTCCCGGGCAACTTCTACGTCATAGCCCGTCAGTTTGCCTTGCTCATCATGAAAGGTATACGGAGGGTAGGTTCCCTCTGTTCCAACGGTCAGTACGCCTTTGTCTTTAATTTGTTCATATAAGTTTTCCCCTGAAGAAGCACTATCTGAACTTTCTTCTTCTTGATTTTCACCTTTTGACCCGCAGGCAGTAAGTACCAATATTAAGGTTAATGTGAATAAGTAAAAAGATAGTTTTCTCATGTTGTCCCTCCTATTAATTTTGAAAACATAGTAATCTTATCGGCATTATAGCATTAATACATAATAGCAGTGGATGGAACAGGTTGTCAAATGCCTGATATTATTTATCTAATACCGTTAGGAGGGGTTCAATGAGTGAGAGCATGGAAATGCAGGTAAGGAAAACATATGAACAGCTGATGGAAGCATGGAATAACCGTAATGCAGAAGCAATGGCGGCTTTATTTACAGCACAAGGAGAGAGTATTGGGTTTGATGGCAGCCTTTCTAAAGGTCCAAAAGAAATTTATGATCATCTTCATCCAATCTTTAAAGATCATCCGACAGCACCATTTGTTTTTAAAGTAAAAGAGGTTAGATTATTGGGGGAGAAGGCCGCCGTCTTAAGAGCGATCGCAGGAATGATTCCCCAAGGAAAATCAGATATTAAACCAGAGGTTAACACTCATCACACACTAGTCGTAGTAAAAGAAGAAAGTAAATGGAAGATAGACGTCTTCCAAAACACGCCTGCGCAGTTCCACGGAAGGCCGGAACTAGTGGAGCAAATGACAAATGAATTAAGAGAACTGCTTTAGCCGCCTTCTGACCTACAGCTAACGCCTAACCGTCATACAAACGAAAAAAGCAGAATCCCTAAAAGATCCTGCTTTTTCGTTTGTTTACTACCAAACAAACTTTTGATATTGAGATGATTGTTGAGGTTGAATAAGCTTGGTCAAAAGGCAGCTTTGTCTGTCTTTTTTTTTTACTATCCTTTCTTATATGAGGATACAAAAATTAGACGGAAATAACCACAGAATGACAAAAATAGTGAAAGGAATTAGAAAGTATTCACCGAATTTATATAACAAAAGAACTAAAGGAGGCTGTACATTGTATTCGTTTATATTGGATAACTTAGCCCATACCAGTGCCGAAGAATTATTTAATGTTAGCCACCAGACGCCTAGTTCTACTTACACACGCTGTCGGCTTAGTGGATGTGAACAAGCTTATTCTCAGATGTACTTAAAGCTGATAAATAAGCTCGAGTTGTGGGAAGAAAATGAAGCGGAGGCTCGGAAAGTTATTCATTCCGCCATAGGCGATCATGTGAGAAAAGGGTATCGAACAGGAATTCGAGCACTCGATGATTTACTCATTAAAGAATATATCCTTTAAAGGTATACCGTATAATCCTGCTTCATAAAGAATGCCTATCCGAAAAGGGTAGGATTTTTTATTTCTAAATTTTAAAGAGATAAAATTGTAACATGGATAGGTGCCCAGCTAATAAAGTCGAAAATCTCATTTATATACCATCCCCCCAGCTCTATCATTTTTAATCTGGAAGGGAAGATAGTGGAGGAAGCGTTGATCTTGGTCGAAATAACGGCTCAGCTAGCCAAAAAGAGGTTGGCCAAGAGAATAAACCAAACAGCTTCAACAAATATTTAGACCCTGGTTTTATGCAACAATGATTATTGATGCATATTCAAATGAGTTGTCCACATAAGATTCTCTGCTTTCTTCCTCATACTCAGCAAAGGGAAACGGCTCACTTTCATGTAAGTACGGGAAATATTGTAAGTAAGTAGCTAAAACGCGTCTTCTATATCCTTTCTTTACCATTGATAACGATTACATAATGCTTTAACCTATCAACTTGAATCAATATTATGAATTATTAAATATTTTATGCATAGATGGGTAGATGAACAAAAAAGTATGTCAGAATATCTTGAATTGTCGGAAAAATAGAGTTGGCACAGTTCTTGCATTGTACATAAGTGAGAGGATCTTAAGCGACTCAAGATCCAATAAAATCAATAGGGGGAGGGTTTTTATTTTGAATGGAAAGTTTGGTAAGAAGGCGGTAAAAAAACCATCGTTGAAAGTGGCTATGATTCCAATCGTGTTTATGATCGTTTCCCTTTATTTTGGGATTGCTATCTTTGAATTGGATGCGCATATTCCATTGCTTTTAAGTGGTGTTGTCGCAACTATTGTTGCCATGTGGCTTGGTCATTCATGGAATGAAATCGAACATTCATTTTTAAATACCATTCGGCTGTCCCTTCAGGCGGTGATCATCCTAATCATCATTGGGTCTATCATCGGTACGTGGATTGCCTCTGGTATTGTGCCAACTATGATCTATTATGGTTTAAATTTCTTGTCTCCAGGATATTTTCTCGTTTCTGCGTGTGCTATCTGTTGTGTTGTTGCGATGGCATCAGGAAATGCATGGACAGCTGCCGGCACGATTGGTATTGCCATTATGGGGATTGGCCAGGGACTTGGTCTTGATCTCGCAATGGTAGCCGGCGCTGTTATTTCAGGGGTCTATTTTGGGGATAAGGTTTCACCGCTTTCAGAAACGACGAACATGGCACCTGGGATCACAGGGGCAGAGCTGTTCGAACATATCAAGCATATGATGTATACGACCATCCCTGCCCTGATCATTTCGCTGGTGCTGTACACCATTATTGGACTGCAGTTTATAGATAACAGTGCAAGTATTTCAGAAGTGGGGGCACTGCAAGGACAGTTAAGCGATATTTTTAGTATCTCCCCTTGGCTGCTGTTGGCACCTGCGGCCGTTATCGTTATGATGGTCCGCAAGATGCCTGCTATTCCCGCTTTGACCATTGGTTCCCTTATAGGTGTCGCTTTCGCTATCGGGTTTCAGGGGATGCCTGTTGGAGAAGCCTTCAGTGTTATGTATTATGGGTATTCCCAGGAGGTTGGCATTGAAGTTGTAGACAACCTTCTCAATAATGGCGGCATGGAAAGTATGATGTATACGGTTGCCTTGATTATGATTGCCATGTCCTTTGGCGGAATCCTCGAGAAAGCAGGAATTCTCGAAGCGATCGTTGTGGCCCTGCTTTCATTCGCCAAAAATACAGGCAGCTTGATTGCTACAACCGTAGCTACGTGTATTGCCGCGAACATTATTGCTTGTGACCAATATCTCTCGATCATTCTTCCCGGCCGTATGTATTCCAAAGCTTATCAGGATAGAAACCTTCATCCAAAAAATTTATCACGGACCATTGAGGATGCGGGTACGATGACCTCGCCATTGGTTCCTTGGAACACTTGTGGTGCATTCATGTTTGCAACACTCGGCGTATCCGCACTGAGCTACGCGCCGTTTGCATTCCTTTGTTTCATCAGCCCAATTATAGCAGTCATTTACGGCTACTTTAATATCAAAATCGAATACCTGCCTGCTAAATCAGAAGAAAAAGGCATGAACATCGGATTTGACGAAAAGAAGAGCGCAGAAGCTTGATTGGAATTCATAATGGAGGGACTGACAAACAATGAACGACTGTGAATGGATCCTTTCTCCTTGCCAGGGGACAGTTGAAGAGATTCTCATTTCAGAAGAAAGCTCCATAGGGGAATGGGATGTCTTGTTTAAGATTTGCTCCGACTATGGCGAAATCGAAATCGTTTCCGTCGACATCAGTGGATCTGTCCAATCCTTGGAAGTGAATATCGGGGAAGAGGTATTTTCTGGAATGGTGTTAGCGTATATCAAAGAAGACCTGGTGGCCGGCGGCAGCCATTAAATGTTGAAGAAAGGGGGGAGTTTCCACTTAGAAAACTTCCCCTTTTTTATGCTGTGAAATGATAATATGTGTAATTTTTTGAAAAGTTAAAGTTTTTGCTATAATTAGGAACTAGATCGTCCAGACAGGAAGGGGTCACACATGAATCACACAATCACAGACAAGATGAATCCGCTTACAAAATTATCTATACATCCCCCGGATAAGAATGTTAAGAAAAAGCTCTCAAAGGCTGAGGAACCATTTTTATTCTTGACAAAAGAAGATGAAATTTACGCCTATGTCTATTTAGACGATTTGGAGAAGGAGTCCGAATTTACGTTGGAAACACTGGAAGCCTGTTCGGTTCCTATTTCGAATGTTGGAGAATGGAAAATTGGCCACTCGGTATCTTTGCCTATGATTTTTCAAGTGTTAGGGGAGCATATCACTATGGTCAAAAATGAAGAGGATGAGTGGGAAGGATATCTTAGGCGGGAAGATGCACTGGTAGAACTGCTTCGTAAAGACAATAAGAACCTTGACCTCCTAAAAGTCATGCTGTCCTCTATCCCGATGGGGGTATTTATAGTAGATGCCGACCGGCGGGTGGTCAATTGCAACGATTCAGGGTTAAAGATGATCAAGTCTACGTATAAAGAAATGATCAATAGCCCTGCCAATGACACGTTCGATCCGGAGCATATAGAGAAAGTTTTCGCAACCGGAGAGACCATGCTCAATCAGATTCTCATTACAGATGATATGGGAGTACTCGTCGATTATAGTCCCATCATCAACGACGACAAAGTGGTGGATGGGATGATGATTATCGTACAGGATCTCCCGATGGTGGAAGACATGGCCATGGAAATCGAATATGTTAAAAATCTCAATACAGATTTAAACGCGATCTTAGCTACAATGTACGACGAGATTCTTGTCGTCAACCGTAAGGGCGAATTGCTGCGCCATAGTGAAAATTTCATCCCTGATTTTTGGGGTGTCGACAATTTAAGTGAACTCATAGGAAAGAGTCTATTAGATTTTGAAAAAAGAGGGGCATTCAGTCCATCTGTAGCTCGTCTTGTCATTGAGAAAAAGAAAAAAGTTTCGGTCGTGCAGGAGACATCGGATGGAAAAAGTGTGCTGGCTGTTGGAAATCCCGTCTTCAATGATGAAGGAGATGTCCATAGGGTTATTATTGCTTCAAGAGACATTACGGAAACCACGAAGTTGAAATCTGAATTACGAGAAACTAAACGGATATCTAAAAATTATAAAGAAGAGCTGGAGAAGTTAAAGAGCAAAGATAAGCCCGCCCATAAGATCATCTACTGCAGCTCGAAGATGGAACAGGTAATGAACAGGACAAAAAAGCTGGCCGATTTTAATTCAACGGTCCTTATTCTTGGAGAATCCGGTGTAGGGAAGGAACTGATCGCTAAAACAATCCACCGGGAAGGGAACCGTTCAGACAAGCCTTATTTAGCTTTGAACTGCGGGGCTATTTCTGAAGACCTGCTTGAAAGTGAGTTGTTCGGTTATACAAAAGGAGCTTTCACTGGAGCAGATGCAAATGGAAAAATCGGATACTTTGAGCAGGCAGACAAAGGCGTCCTGTTTCTCGATGAAATAAGTGAAATTCCTCTGCGGCTGCAGGTGAAATTGCTGAGAGTCCTGCAGGAAAAAGAAGTGACCCCGGTTGGAAGCACGAAGTCGATTCCGGTGGATGTCCAAATCATTGCAGCAACAAACCGCGACCTCGAAAAAATGGTGGACAAAGGCACATTTCGTGAGGATTTATATTACCGGATCAATGTCATTCCAATCAACATTCCTCCCTTAAGAGAAAGGTCAGAGGATGTGCCGCTGCTCGCCTTCCATTTTCTTCAGCAATTGAACGAACAGTACAACAAAAGCTATCATCTGTCACCAGAAGCTCTCAATATGCTCGAAGTCTATGATTGGCCCGGGAACATCCGCGAGCTTCAGAATCTGATTGAAAGACTTGTCGTCACTACGGATGATGAGGTGATATCAGCTGAATTTGTCAGTCAGTCACTGAAATTTGGGGAGTCTAAACAGGCAAAACCGATGGTCACAGGCATCCTTCCACTCCAGGAAGCGCGCGATCATCTTGAGGAGCAGCTGATTGTTCTGGCGATGAAAAAATATAAAACGACAACAAGAGCAGCCAAAGCCTTGGAAATCAGCCAATCTGCGGTCAGTCGAAAATATCAAAAAATCATGGAAAAACAAAATACAGTCGAATCCTAAATAAGGAAAGTGCTTGGTATTAGCGGCCAGGTACTTTTTTTATGCACAGAAATATAGCTTATGCATATATGCATGAATTCAGAAAATTGGTATTTATCAGTCGCTGCTGGAGCGCTTTTTTAGAGTTGGCACGGAACTTGCATTACAAAAAGTGAAGGGAAAAATTATATTCCAGGAGGGTTATCTATGACAGATCAAGCGTCGCTGCATTCAATAACAAAAGAATCATTAGAGGAACTAGATAAAAAGCATTATCTTCACCCGACGACCATTCCAAAGGTTCATGCGGAGCAGGGACCTAAGCTTACCTTTACGGAAGGAAACGGGATCTATGTGAAAGATAGAAAAGGAGAAGAATACATCGATGGGCTTTCCATGCTGTGGAATGTAAACCTCGGGCATGGGAATCAGGAATTGGCAGAGGCAGCCAAAGAACAGATGACAAAGCTGGCCTTCAGTTCTTCATTCGCAGGATTTTCCAATGAGCCGGCAGTCCGGCTGGCTGAAAAGCTTGCTTCTATGTCGCCGGGAGATTTGAACACCGTGTTTTACACATCAGGAGGTTCAGAAGCCAATGACACGGCTTTTAAGCTATCCCGCTTTTACTGGGCACTGCAGGGCCAGCCGGCGAAAAAGAAAATCATCAGCCTGAGGCAGGGCTATCACGGCGTGACGATCGCTGCCCAGTCGGCAACAGCGATACCGGCCTTCCACAACTTTTCGTCATCGGCCATTCCGGAAATGCTGCATGCGGCTCCCCACCTTACGAACTGTGAATTGGGGGATAAAAATGACCCTGATTATGATGAGAGTATCCGAAACGTTATTGAAAAAGAAGGGGCAGATACGATAGCAGCAGTTATCGTTGAACCTGTTCAAGGGTCGGGCGGCGTCCATATGCCTCCGGAAGGCTACCTGCAAGCTGTACGTAATCTTTGTGATGAATTCGGTGTCCTATTCATAGCCGATGAAGTCATTTGTGGTTTCGGAAGGACAGGAAAAATGTTCGGGGTGGACAACTGGGGAGTGGTACCTGATCTGATGTGTGTCGCTAAAGGCATTTCGAGCGGTTATTCCCAGCTTGGAGCTGTCATAATGAAGGAAAAAATCTGTGACACGCTCTCTGAGTATGAGGATGTACTGGCTCATGGGTTTACCTACAGTGGTCATCCTATGGCATGTGCTGTCGCCTTGAAAAATATTGAAATTCTGGAACGTGATCAGGTGGTCGAAAATGCAAAAGCAATGGAACAGGTATTAAAAGCAGGTTTTGAATTTTTGAAAGAGAAACATCCAACCTTTACAAAGACAAGAGCATTAGGCCTGCTTGCTGGTTTTGAACTGTATGCGGACCGGGACAATGAGGTGCCTTTTGATCCATCGATCCTGCCGTCAACAGAGGTCGTTGATGAATGTTTTCGCCGCAAACTGATTTTGCGCCCATTAGCCTCTAAGGTTGGCAGGAATATTGTCGCCATCGCACCACCATTGATTATTAACAGACAGCAGATAGAAGACATGGTTCATATCATAGATGAATCCATAACGGTTTTCGAACGCAAATACTGCTAATCTATCTAGTAATTTACGCAATTAGGGAAGGAGCATACAAACATGATCAAACGGATTAAACTACAGGGGTCACCAAGAGAAATAGGAAGGAAGCATGGGCAGGAAGGAAGAGAAGAGGTTCTCAAAAGTCTAAAAACCTATGAGAAGCTTTTTTACGGTTACAAGAGCCTCAGCTGGGAGGAAGCAAAAGATATTGCGCTTCAACATCTTCCAGCTATTGAACAATACGACATGGACCTTTTAGAAGAAATGAGAGGAGTTGCCGAAGGAGCGGGAGTTGAGTTTGAGGATATTCTCGCTCTGAATGCCCGCAGTGAAATCGCACTTGCCAATTATAAAGGTGCTGTATTTGCGGATGGATGTACGGCCATGTCTGTCGCACCGCCACTTAATCAAGACATTATCATCGGGCAGAACTGGGACTGGAAATCCTCACAGAAGGACAGTCTGCTCCTGCTCGATATCAAGCAGGAAAACAAACCGGATATCACGATGGTGACAGAGGGGGGAATGATTGGCAAAATCGGCTTTAACTCAGCTGGACTGGGACTATGCTTTAATGCCGTTCTTACAGATAAGAAATCAGACGAAGTTCCTATTCATCTTGGGCTTAGAAGCGTGCTTAATTCTTATTCCCTGCATGAAGCCATATCCAAAATAAAGGGTGGACAAATGGCATCATCCGCAAGCTTTCTGATCGGTATTGATGAAGGCGGCCGAAACGGTATGGCCGTTAACATCGAGGTTTCCCCTTTTGGAATCGACATGGTCGGCGGAAATGACGGCAAGCTTGTTCACTCCAATCATTTAATCTCTGAACAGATCAAGAAGAATGTTAAAGATATGAATGAATTTGTATTCGATGATTCAATGCTGCGCAAAAAACGGGCAGAGCAGCTGATTGACACGGCCGTTGCCCTCAAAGAACCGATTAATGAATCTGCCTTTAAGACATGGCTGTGCGATGAATTTAACGCACCAAATTCGATCAACCATTACGAAAATCTTCAGGCACCAGAGCACCGTCGGATGGAGACAGTCTTTTCAATCATTATGAATCTATCAGAACGCAAAGTATGGCTCAGTGTCGGACACCCGACAGAAGAACAATTTGAAGAAATATAAGGAGGATGAATGATGCTTTATATCAACGGTCAATGGAGAAAAGCGAAATCAGGCAGCACTCTTGAAGTATACAACCCTGCTACAGGGGAAGTTATTGATTCTGTGGCATCAGGAGGAAGAGAAGAAACAGAGGAAGCCATTCAGGCTGCAAAAGAAGCCTTTAAAACATGGAAAAAAGCGACAGGCCAAGAGCGTGGACAATATCTGGCTCATGTAGCCTCACTGATGAGGGAGAAAAAGGATGAAATAGCGGAAACGATTACGAAAGAAATGGGGAAACCTCTCCCTCATGCTGAAAGGGAAGTAGCGGGTGCGATTAATTATGTGGATTGGTACGCAGAAGAAGCAAAGCGGGTGTATGGTGAAACGATCCCAGCCTCTCATTCCGATAAACATCTTATGCTGCTTAGACAGCCGGTCGGAGTTGCTGCCGCGATCACACCATGGAATTTTCCTGCATCCATGATCACACGCAAAATTGCTCCGGCGATTGCGGCGGGATGTACAGTCGTCTTGAAGCCCGCACCATCCACACCGCTCTCAGCGATCAAAGTATTCGAATGCTTCCATGAAGCAGGTCTTCCAAAAGGAGTCGCCAACCTCGTCATCGGCCCGGCAGAAGATATTGGAAATGTACTGACCAAAAGCCCTGATGTACGCAAGCTGACATTTACCGGTTCTACTCAGGTCGGAAAAATGCTTTTAAAGGAATCAGCAGACACGGTGAAAAAAGTGTCTATGGAACTTGGCGGGCACGCCCCCTTTATCGTATTTGAAGATGCAGATCTCGAAGCAGCCATCCAAGGGGTGCTTGGTACAAAATTTGTGAACTCCGGACAGACATGTATTAGTACGAACCGCATTTATGTAGCAGAAAGTATTGCGGAAGAATTCGGCCAAAAACTCGCCGAACAAGCCGCCCAGCTCAAAGTCGGAAACGGACTGGAAGAGGGTGTGGATGTCGGTCCCCTTATTAACAAGCAGGCAGTAGAAAAGGTTGAAAGCCACGTCGCAGATGCCGTCCGGCAGAACGGAAAAGTATTGTGCGGTGGAAAACGATATGACGAAGGGAAAGGCAGCTTTTATGAGCCGACAGTTATCAATTATGCTCATGACGATATGAAAATTTCAACAGAAGAAACGTTTGGACCAGTAGCGCCGATTTACACATTTAAAGATGAAGAAGAAGTGATTGAACGGGCCAATCATGACAGCTATGGACTTGCTGCTTATTGCTTCACCAATGACCTTGGTCGAGGTTACCGGATGATGGCGGAACTCGAATATGGAATCGTCGGCATTAATGATCCTGCACCAATTGTGGCACAGGCACCATTTGGAGGCATTAAGGAAAGTGGAATGGGCAAAGAAGGCGGAAGGTCAGGCCTATTGGAATACTTGGAAGAAAAATTCGTCTCAGTCGGCACAGGAAAGTAAATATCTAAAAAGGAGAGGATGCTTAGTGGCTAACATCGAACTGCTTCATATAGAAAAGAAACTCACCATCCGTAATATTACCGGTAATGATATAGAGGAAGTGGCCGCCCTGTCTGACAATAGCTTCGGCCCGGACATTTCCTTTAAGCGCGATCACTTTGCCAGCCAAGCGGAAATTTTTCCGGAGGGACAGATTCTTGCCGAATATGAAGGCAGAATCGTCGGCTCATGTTCAAGTCTGATTCTTAATTTTGACGAGTATAGAGACAACCATTCCTATTCAGTCATCTGCGACAACGGCTATATTAGAAATCACAATCCAGATGGCAGGAATCTGTATGGGGTGGAAGTCAGTGTCCATCCTGATTATAGAAAGTTAAAGCTTGGCCGCCGATTGTATGATGCAAGGAAACAGGTGTGCAAAGAATTGAAACTGAAAAGCATTATTATTGGAGGCCGTATTCCTTATTACTATAAATATGAAGAGGAAATGGCAGCGGAAGAATATGCAGAAAAAGTCGTTAGAGGAGAATTGTACGATCCGGTACTTACCTTCCAGGTGAATAATGGATTTGTCTTGAACGAAGTCATTCCGAACTATCTGCCCGATGATGATGCATCAAGAGCTTACGCGACTTCAATGGAATGGGATAACCCGGATTTCAGGACTAAATAACAGAAAAATTGAGGAGGGGTCACATGCGCATTGGTGTACCTAAAGAAATCAAAAATAATGAAAATCGTGTATCCCTTGCCCCGTCTGGAGTGCTGAGCCTTGTTTCTGCCGGTCATGAGGTATTTGTAGAAAAAGGAGCAGGAGTCGGTTCTTGTTTTCCTGATGAAGCTTACCAGGAAGCAGGGGGGAAACTTGCTTTGACTGCAAATGAAGCATGGGAAATGGACATGGTGATGAAAGTGAAAGAGCCGCAGCCTGAGGAATATGAGTACTTTCAGGAAGGTCTGGTCTTGTTTACCTACCTTCATCTTGCGGCGGAACCTGAGCTGACACAAGCTTTAGTAGAAAACAAAGTGGTCAGCATAGCTTATGAAACGATTCAGAAAGACAACGGCACTCTCCCGCTTCTTACTCCAATGAGTGAAGTGGCGGGACGGATGGCCGCTCAAGTCGGTGCTCAATTTTTAGAGAAACCAAAAGGTGGACAAGGTGTGTTGCTCAGTGGAATTCCAGGAGTAAGACGCAGTAAGGTTGCGATAATTGGTGGAGGAGTCGTAGGGACAAATGTAGCGAAAGTGGCTGTTGGACTAGGGTCGGATGTGACCATTCTTGACCTTAATCCTGATCGCCTCCGTGAACTGGATGATCTGTTTGGAAGAGATGTAAATACATTGATGTCCAATCCGCTGAATATTGCAGAAGCAGTGGCAGAGGCAGATCTCGTCATTGGCGCCGTCCTTATTCCTGGAGCGAAGGCGCCCAAGCTCGTAACTGAAGAAATGGTCAAAACAATGAAAAAAGGATCTGTCATTGTGGATGTTGCCGTTGATCAAGGTGGTATATTCCAAACCATAGATCATATCACCACCCATGATAATCCCACTTACGATAAACATGGAGTCGTTCATTATGCTGTAGCGAACATGCCAGGCGCAGTTCCTAAGACATCAACTATAGGTCTTACAAATGTCACGGTTCCCTATGCACTTGAAATTGCAGGGAAAGGGTATGAGCGGGCATGCCGGGAGAACAAGGCTATCGCAAAAGGTTTGAATACATTGGATGGTGTAGTAACCTATCAAGCTGTTGCAGAAGCTCATGGATATGCATACCAGCCTATTGATGAGCTTCTAAAGAAAGCGAACATGGCTTTTACAAAATAGAGAGGGATCTAGTAGAGGCATTGGGTCTATGTAAGAAGAATGAATAGCCGCCCTGTACGGGGAAGTACAGGGCGGCTATTAAAGGAGTGTACTCATTAGTTCATACTTTCAGGATAAGATTCTTCAGCTGAATTATTTAAATCATATGTATTCAGTAAAGCTCTGTACAATTTTTAATGAAATAGCATTGTAGATTTATAAGTAAAAAAACAGACTCACAGCCTGTTTTTTAAAATGGTTATAGAATTTATTGTTCAAATATATTTGGGTCATAATATTCTTCATTAATTGCCATTCCACCTTCTACACGTTCCATATTGTATTTGACAATATTACCATCCTCCTGTAAATAGGGAACGACCCAAAAAGTTGTGACTTCATTCACTGTTTCAAGATCTGCTAAGTTTGCTCCTAGATCATTTGAATACATATCAATCATTTCTTTTGCAGTATCCGGTTTGTTTTTGATATCAAAAGATAAATCTATTAAAACGATATAACCTTCTCCCTTACCAAGGTCTTCATTTACTCGAATATCTTGGATAGTAGTGGTTTGATAGTCTTTAGATATACTTTTCACTTTTTCTTTAATCTCTTTCTTGTCTAACTCTTCCTGAGAAAGTTCTTTTTCAGCCGCTATATCTTCTGAAGATTCATTAGTTTTAGTATCTACCTCTTTTTCTGTTGACTCTGCAGAGGTTTGGTCATCAGCTGCATCAGATGAATCTAAATCGGCAGCATCACTGGAACTTTCGGCTTCCGTCACCGCGGGTTCAATGTCACTTGGCTCTAACATAGAGCTACCAGCGATCATAACGATGAATGAAACACCACTTATTATAAGCCGTTTCTTAAATAATCCATTCTTCTTAAATATACTTACAATCCCTAATATTCCATATAGGATAAATCCTACAAAACCTACGATAGATAATAAAGTGCCCAAAATATTTCCCCCTAAATTATTATAGCTATATAAAATCACCGTATATTAGAATAATACTATTTCAATCTTTTGTAAAGAGTTTGTAATATAAATGACATTAAAAATACATATTAATGCGGTGGGATACATTGTCTCCCTGGTAAGTTTCATCTTTTATACGCTTTTTGTCCTGTTTCGCCAAAGGAAATTTAACTCCAGCTTCTATGATTTGCAAAGTAGTCAGAATATTGTGTATCGTGAAAGTGAAAAGAAAAGGAGGAAGTCACATGTCCTATATTCAAAAGGTGAGCTCGTATATAGAGAAGAACCGCAGTGAATATGAACGTTTGTTACAGGAAATGGTGCAGCAGCCGAGTAAAGCGGGAGGGGAGAGTGGCATCCAGGACATCGTGGAGAAGAGATTATCAGAAAAAGGATTCGATGTGGACCGCTGGGAACTCGATTATGAAGCTTTATCAAAACATACGTATTTCTGTGCGTCCCGCCCCGATTTTACGGGAAGTGAGAATGTTGTAGGCGTCCTTAAAGGAGAAGGGGAGGGGAAATCACTCATTTTAAATGGGCATGTGGATGTGGTACCTGAAGGAGAAAGAGTCCAATGGGAGCATGATCCTTACTCTGGAGCGATCCGGGGGAATAAGCTTTTCGGCCGCGGGGCGACAGATATGAAAGGCGGAAATCTATCCGCGTTATTGGCCGTTGAAGCGATCCAGGCTTTGGGCATCAAGCTAAAAGGTGATATTATTTTTCAAAGTGTCGTAGAAGAAGAGAGTGGCGGATCAGGTACGCTGGCTGCCATCGAAAGAGGCTACACTGCGGATGCCGCCCTTATTCCTGAACCTACCAATATGACGATTTTTCCAAAACAGCAAGGCTCGATGTGGTTCAAAGTACATATTTACGGTAAATCTGCTCATGGTGGAACAAGATATGAAGGGGTCAGCGCCATTCAGAAGGTACATACCGTTCATGAAGCGATCCTGCAGCTGGAGCAGGAAAGAAATGAACGCCTGGACAGTCCGTTGTATGAAGGAAATCCGATCCCTGTTCCAATTAATGTAGGGAAAATTGCAGGAGGGACCTGGCCGTCTTCGGTTCCCGATCAAGTGACGATCGAAGGCCGTATGGGTGTCATTCCGGGAGAAGATCTACTCGAAGCGAAAGCGGCATTGGAAGCTAAGCTGGCTGCGTTAGCTAAAGAGGACAGCTGGTTTGCGGAAGCGCCGGTGGAAGTCGAGTGGTTTGGCGCAAGGTGGCTGCCGGGGGAAATTGAAGACGATCATCCGTTTCTACATTCTTTGATTCAAGCCTATCATTCCTATAAAAACGAGGACCCTGTGCTGAAAGCTTCTCCATGGGGAACCGATGGCGGATTGCTGACGGCGTTAAGAGGTATCCCAGCGGTTGTCTTTGGTCCGGGCGAGACAAGTATGGCGCATTATCCGAATGAATTCATTAACTTAGATCACGTATTTGAAGCTGCTGTGATTATGGCCGAAACGATTCTTCAATGGTGTGAAGTGGCGTCCGTGAATGAGAGTGTGCACTAGGATGGCTTCTTCCTTTTGAAATAGAAAGCTGTCGACGAGATAACATTTGAAATATAATTCATAGATCCTGGACCACTCACTTAAAGAGTATAAAACCAATCTAAAGACACCTTAACGGGTGTCTTTTTTCGTGGGCTGTCATGAGATCGTGAAGCTGAGGGGAAGAAGGAGTATGGGGGGGTGTGGAGATGACAAGCTCCCTCATTAGATAATTCGAAGCGTCCTAGTCTTTTCCTCCTACATTATGCATAACTTTTTTTATGGATGTGAAGTGAATGTTTGTAGAGCAAAGGGGGCTTGGTGTATGAAATTCCTGAAGTCGAAAAAAACATACCTCATCTTAGGGGGAATTGCAGGGGGAATAGCCGCTTTCTTTATTTTTTATTGGATCGGACATTCCAGTGCGAAGATCGTATTAAATGAGGAAAAAGCCAGCTATGAAGACATTATCCATCAGCTTGAAGAGAAAAGCAGCGAGCTCAAAGATACAGAAGACCAATTACATGAGGAAAAGCTGAATCTTTCTTATATTAAGGAAGAGTTAGAAAAAGAAGGGGACAAACTGAAAGCTAAACAGGAAGAAGTGGAGGAAGCCCTTGCTGTCGTAGAAGCGAAAGAGGAAACGGAAGGAAAATTGGAGGATCTCACCAAAAAGGTAACAGATGCTCAAGAAGAGAAAGAAGCGCTGGATAAGGAGATTAAGGGAAAAAAGGAAGAAATTAAAGCACTGGACGATACAATCAAAGAAAAGAAGGAAGAGCCAGTGGAGTTCCCGGCGGGGCAGTTTATCGTCGGTCATGACTTACAGGAGGGGCGCTATAAAGTGGTTCCCGTTGGAGAAGGAAGCAACTTTGTCGTTTATGATCCTGATGGATACCCGGAGGTCAATACGATCCTAAGCAATCAGAGTGATTTCGGGGTTCCGGAATATGTGTTTACGTGCGGGGAGGACTATATCATTCATTCGGAAGCTCCTTTCCGATTAATCCCGGTGGAGTGAATGTTCAAAAAGCCAGGAGTTAAGTCTTTCGTTTACATTTGTTTCTTTGCTTCCATTGCCCGTAGGTTTCTAATTAAAAAATTCAAGGTAAGGTGATCTGATTAAGATGTATGTTAAAAGAAACGTACTTTTCGTCTTATGTATTTTATTACTGGCCGCCTGTAGCGAAAATGATCCTGCTCAAGCTACTAAGGATAAAGAATCTGAACCGGCAGCTGAAACCCCTGCTACTGAAGACACTACGGAAACTGAGCCAGAACTTACGCCCGTAGAAAAAGTCAGAGAAGAAAATGATCAATATGTTAATGATTTATTAGATATGAACCTGGTTTTTATAGAAATTCATAAAGAAGCAATGTCGTATGCTGACACATACGCCCCTGGTGACATTAATATAGATTCACCTGAACTTGAAGAATTACAGTCCATTATGTCTCGTGTGGAAAGTGAAGTTGTTCCTGCTTTCGAAGAACTTGGCCCTCCTCCTACTGATGACTTAGATCGTCTATATGAAGTTCAACAGGAAAATGTGGCAAATATGCAGCAAATAGCAGAGAATTTGCCGCTGGCTATAACCGGTGCTGGCAGAGCCAAAAACGCAATTGGACAAAGCGGTGAGCTCTATGAAGAGCATTCTGATTTAATTGTAAACATTCTAGATCGGCTAAGAGAACAAGGATTAATTGAGTGAGAAATGGCTAAAATAGGGTATATAAAAGTTTAAGCTCCACCTTTTTTCCTTTGAAGGGAAGCGGATGAGAAAAATAAGGTGGATCTATTGCTCAGCAAGCAGAGAAAAGTTCCGGTGGAGTTTAAGAAGCTCAGGAGAAGGAAATAATTTTAACATAGCTATAACATCGAGGTAATTCGATTTAAATGTTTATTTGGTAAACTGTAGGGGCTAGCTTATAATTAGAAACCTCCCCCTAGGCTAGCCATATGTCTCAAGGTCCCGTCTCCTTAACGGGACTTTTTTTTGTTGTCCAGGAAATTATAAAAATTCCAAGCTGTGGATATATATTTAAAAGTGCGGCATCCAGCTCCAGCGCCCAGACACTCGCGTCGTAAGCAATCCGCCCTGCGGAAGGGAAGGCCGCCTTCCTCCGGCCGTTTTGCTTATGCGTTTCGTGCCTGCCAGGGCGCTTGTGCCTTTGTTCCGTGCGAGTGATACAGTCTCTCGTAGTTGCCCAATATAAGGAAAATCTAAAGGGTTTCCGATAAGTATATAACATAGAAGAAACTCGATGGGAGCCGTCAGGCAAGAGGATAAGTCTCAAATGGTTATCCATTTAGAAAAAACTTAGTTGCAGGATCCATTTAAAATTTACAAATAGAATGAGGACGCCCTATTTACTTTTACCTTCACCGGGAGTAAAATACATTCATGCAAATTGAATAGAATAGCTTCGCTTAACTTTCTTAACAAAGAAAGGTGGGGGACCCATTTTTGCAGCCGTGCTGCTAGGGGTGAATCTAACGAATGCATTCGTTAGTAGGGTGACTCTTTAGACCCGAATCCGACAGCTAACCTCATAAGCGTCTAAAGGGAAGAATGAAGTGGACAGGTTTGTTTAAACACGATGTCCCGCTGCCGCAAAAGTCATTCTTTTGTGGTTTTTTAATGGGAAAAAGGAGTAACCATCATGAAAAAAACATTTGCCATTATTGGATTAGGACGGTTTGGAGGAAGCATCTGCCGAACGTTAAGTGAGCAGGGTGTTGAAGTTCTGGCGATCGATAAAAGTGATGAAATTATATATGAATACAAGGACTTAGCTTCACATGCGGTGATAGCTGATTCCACAGACAAAAAGTTACTGCAGGAAATAGGGATTAAAAACGCGGACCATGTGATTGTCGCCATTGGGGATGATATTCAAGCCAGCCTATTGACGACTCTCATTTTAAAGGAAATGGGAATTAAAACAGTAACCGCGAAAGCCATTACCGATTACCATGGAATCATCTTAAAGAAAATAGGGGCGGATCACGTCGTGCATCCAGAAATCGAGATGGGGAAACGTATAGCTAATAAGATGATTTCATCGAGTGTACTCGATTATATCGAATTATCCGATGAATCCAGCGTGGTTGAAGTGGTGATCGGTAAGAAAATGATCGGGCAGACATTAGGCGACTTGGATGTTCGTGCTCATTTTGGGATAAATATTTTAGCTATTAAGAGAGCTAAAGAAATATTCATTTCACCAGAACCAAATAAAGATTTGGCAAAAGATGATCTTTTGGTTATCGTCGGGGCGGATGACGACATTAAAAGATTTAGAGACCATATGTTAGACAATGATTGATCTAAGGGGCGGACCGCACGGCTTTTTATACCATAATGTAGGCCCTTTATCCTTTTTTCGATCCTTTCAGCTAAGTTGTCAAATCATCTTTATCTATAAAATTTGTTCGAATGCCCTAAGGAGTTTAACTTATGATACGCAATCCTAAACGAAGCTTGACCAAGTATTTTAATCGCCTTACCCCGTTCCAGATTATCGTGCTGTATTATTGTATGGCTGTATTCGTTTCAACCTTTCTTCTTAGTCTGCCTTTTTTACATAAGGAAGGCATGAACTTAAGCCTGATTGATGCCATGTTTACGGCTGTCAGTGCCGTCAGTGTGACAGGGTTAACTGTGGTCTCCACAGCAGAAACTTTCAATACCCCGGGCTATTTTGTGTTAATGTTTATTCTCCAGTTTGGAGGAATCGGGGTCATGACGTTAGGGACTTTTATTTGGTTATTGTTAGGGAGTAAAATTGGGCTGAAAAGAAGAGAGCTGATTAAGACCGACCAAAACCAATCAACCTTTTCGGGGATGGTTTCCCTCATTAAACAAATTCTCCTGCTCATTCTTGCGATTGAAGCGTTGGGAGCGGTTATTTTAGGCGTTTACTTTACGCAATACTTCCCAACGTTAGGGGAATCTTTCGTACAAGGAATGTTTGCATCCGTCAGTGCGACAACAAACGCAGGGTTTGATATTACGGGGAACTCGCTTGTTATGTTTCAGGATGACTACTTTGTTCAGTTTATAAATATACTTCTCTTGACACTAGGGGCGATCGGTTTTCCTGTACTGATTGAAATCAAAGATTATCTTACGAAAAAAAGCAATGCCTATATCAATTTTTCCTTATTTGCGAAGCTGACATCTGTAACCTTTGCTGCGCTCGTTGTCGTAGGAGCGATCCTTATTTATTTGTTTGACCGCACCCACTTTTTTGAAGGGAAATCATGGCATGAGTCCTTCTTCTATGCATTGTTCCAATCGACGACCACGAGAAATGGGGGACTTGCGACGATGGATGTGGCAGAGTTCACGACACCTACCCTTCTCGTAATCTGTGTATTGATGTTTATTGGGGCTTCCCCAAGCAGTGTAGGCGGTGGGATTCGTACGACGACCTTTGCTATCTCTTTACTGAGTGTGATCGCCTATGCCCGCGGGAAATCGAACGTAAGGGTTTTTCGAAGGGAAATTCATCAGGATGATATCTTTCGTTCCTATATCGTGATTAATACAGCGATTGCCCTTACAGGGATTGCTGTTATATTATTAAATTATTTCGAACCTCAGTTTACGCTGATCGAAATCATATTTGAAGTCTGTTCCGCCTTTGGAACGACAGGGTTATCGATGGGGATTACGCCAGACTTGCACGCGCCTGGGAAGCTTATCATTATCTCTCTCATGTTTATTGGGCGAATTGGAATATTCTCGTTCTTATTTATCGTAAGAGGAAGAGTGTCGAAAGACCGTTATCATTATCCGAAAGAACCGATGATTATCGGATAAGGCCGGAGAAGCAGGAGAGCCCGAGCACACAGGGTTATGATATTATTACACATCTGAATAAGGAACGTTAAAAAGCAGGGCCCTGGTAGTGCACCCCGGAAGTTAGAGTTAATAATCTAACTTCCGGGGTGCACTACCCCTGGGCTGCTTTTTTTTAATGTTTAAGGCTGGCTGGCATGCTTCTTCCAAGTAGAAAAGTATAAACATGCTGTTACATCCAGTTTCAAATCGTATAATTTTATCGTATTTAGTGCTTTAGACCTCTGGTTTGAATATACGTGGAGGTGTATTATATTTGTAAAAATATGAGTGATCATTCGTTCATCGTATTGCAAACCTATTAATAACCGTACGTTATTTATTGAACATAAAAGGAGTGAATAGGTTGCCTACAGTCAAAAAAATAATGGAAGAAGAATCTTTTTTCCATTACTTTCAACCCATATACAATCTCTGCAACTGGAAGAGGGTAGGGTACGATGTTTTGTTTAGAACGGACTGCTCCATGAACACGAGAGAAGCTTTTCAAATGGCAATGGATGAAGAAAAATTATACGAACTCGATACGATGTCTATTAGAAAAGCTGTAGAGTATTATAATCAAGAAGGCTTCACTTCTTTCAATGGATTGCTATTTCTTCATGTCTTTCCATCCACCCTCCGCCATCCGTCTTTTGTTCGTTTTCTTAAAGAGCTTCTACATGATCATAATAAACAAGAAGTGATTCTTGAAATCAACCAGTGGGAAGGGATTCCTGACTATGATGAGCTGCAGACTCCACTGAAGAACATTCGTGCCTTAGGAGTGAAGGTAGCTATTGATGACTTTGGGAATGAGATTGCTGCCCTAATTGAGATGAAGCCGGAATATATCAAGATGGAGAAGTATATGACCACAAATTTAGAACATTCTCCGGAGAAGCAGTTTATGATTGATTGTATCAACCAATACAGCCATCGATTTAATTCCAAGCTGATTGTAAAAGGACTTCAGTCACCTGAAGAGCTGGCTTTAACGAAATCTCTTGGCGTGTCCTTAGCTCAAGGAGATGTGCTTTATCCCGCTAGTAAGCTGCAGGAGTATAAATTGCTGTAAAGAGCACGTGTCATAAACATAACTTTAAAAACGTCATTCCTCCTTAATGGAATGACGTTTTTTAGCTTGTAGAGAAACCTTATGCAGCAGTCGACCGATTTTCTTTCGAAGGAAAAGTGCAAAGGGCTCCGGGAAACGGATCGCTTTCCTTGGGCGTACGGTGAGCTTCCTTTTGTAATGGGGAGGGAAGCAGCGGGACTCCTGCGGGACAAGCAAGACTGGCAAGACACCACAGGGCTTAAAAGCCCGAGGAGGCTTGCCGTCTTCCCCGTGGAAAGCGAGGTGGTTACCGACCCATTTGTGCCCTTTTATGGCCAATGGAATCCCGCCAACCACGCTGGCTTTGAAACTACACTTTCGCCTATTACTGGTTTTGAGGAGTATTGCTTTTAAGAAATTTAATGACCAGATCACTAGCATAAGAGGAGGCTGAGCCGAGCCAAATTAAGTGTCCCCAGGCATCTAGTACGTACAGCTTTGAATCTGGAATGTTGTCGTGAGCTGATTGGGCATGTTCTACAGAAACGGAACGATCATATCGGCTGTGAATAATAAGAGATGGGCAGTGTATCGCCTGCAGGTCATGGCTGGATATTTCTTTGGTCTGGGATAAATCGATGAGAAAGCCATGTCGTGAACGCTGCCGGTTATTCATTTGCACAAATAAGCTGATGTCATCATCACTAATTTTTCCTATAGTATCTTTGTAAGGTAACGTGCTGAAAGATGAAAACATCTGTTTGAACATAAAATGAGGAAATCTCCGGCTCATCTTTGAAATCATACCCCATGTGAATTTCTCAGTCCTGGAATGAAACAGGAGCTTCGCCGCCTTATACGTTCGGTCTTTTTGAGTCAGCCACTCTTTCGTTACGGCCGATTGTAAAGTAAGGGAGCGGGTAAGGTGCGGGAACTTTTTTGCGAAGAGGATGCCTGTTGGCCCGCCGGCTGATACAGCGATTACGTGCACTTTTTCAATATGTAAATGGTGCAATAGTTTTGAGTAATAATCACAGGCAAGAGAAAGGGTTTCTCCTATTTCTTTAGATGTATTTCCATAACCGGCTCTTGAGGGTGTAATCATGGAAAAGCCGTTTCCCACCAATTCTTCATATCCGAATTCTTCATAACTGTTTGAATGTCCGCCATGGAAAACGAGAACAGGTTCTCCTTCACCTGCTATCGAGTATTCCATCGACAAGTGATTGATCATAAATTCTCCATGTATTCTCTTCATTCTCTTCACCTCAATTCATTTTCTAAGGATATTATATAATATTTTACTGCACTAATGATCTTCCTCCGAGAACCATCAGAAATTACTATCTTAAAGTACCTTTTACAACCATAGCGTGACCACGACATCCTATCGATAGTATTTAGGGTCAAACAAAAAAATGGCGCATACATCGCCATTTTTTTATAGATTGACTTTATTTTGCTGACCTCTATCGATAATTCTGTTGTTTGGTACAGAGGGAATTTGGATTGTGGTATCCATACTTTGAGCGGTTAGTTCGATCACAGTGTTGTTTGGGATAGAGGCTACATCCCAAACCATCCCATCAAAATAGTTGAATTGTCCAGTGACCTTAAGAATTTTAGTGGTGATCGATGTGGGCTGGATTTGGAGGTTTTTAAATTGATTTCCGCTGATTTCATTAGGAATTGTAGAGCTGCTCGTCATCATAATCATTTCAATACAATCATCCAGTGATAAGTTGATAAACCGGTTCGCATTGATCCAGGCATATCCGCTGGAAGGGCGGTTGGCGACCAATCTTAATCCGATTCTCAATCCGGCAATTTTTATATTTTCAAAATGGACGAATGAAATTTCGTGGCCTGGGCCGCCGGAAAATAGGGATAAGCCAATCCCCTTGTGACTGCTGTGCCAGTTGACTATATTGATATCTCTTATTTGTGTGCGGTTCCATGTGTTGTAATATTTGTATTTCCCGTTTAAGTAGATGACTTCGGAATCAAAGGCCGGATCATTGATCGCAATATACGCCCCTTCCAGAGAAGCGTTTTTCTGAAGCTCCAGCACCCGGAAGTTCCCCTCGACCACAAACTGCGTGCCATAATTAAACAATAATTTGACGTCTTGCTTAATAACGATTGGTGCTGTAATTAAGTAATTCCTATTTCCTAATATAACGGTTTTCCCTTTATTATTCCTGGCGAAGTCAATGGCAGCCTGTATTTTAAGGGAGTCATTCGCACCGCTGAAGTCTTCGACATAAATATCTTCTATCATCATTTGTACCTGCTTTCTTATATTCAGCATTCCTTTAAACCAAAACGAAATATTCCTATTGCTTTCTAAAGATAATGCTTATACTCTATCTTATTCTAGTAAAATACTATTAGTTCCAGTTAGGTCCATCGTTCTCCAATTCTCCCATATATTTGCTTACTTATTAGATTCGTTGTGTAACAGGTGGTTAATGTAGAAAAAAGAAAATAATTAACAAAAGTTCTTCCTAAATAACTTAAAATCTGATAAAATACACTCAAGCTTTAGTTCGTAATTAAGAACAATGGTGATGAACCTTACTAAAGTAAATGCTGGGAGGTGCAGGTTTTGTCGCTTAAAGTCGAGGAGCGAAGGGAAGTTAGAGGAATTATTGATGCTGAATCGTTCTTTATTGAAAACAAAACTTTATCTTCTGCTCCCTATCTTATTGTCCGAAGATTATTTGATATTTTTCTCGCGATTGTTGGTTTAGCCGCTGCTATGCCGCTCCTTATTCTTTTTTCCATCGCTATCAAAATGGATTCGAAAGGTACGGTGTTTTACCGGCAAGAGAGGGTAGGAGTGAAGGGCAAATGCTTTCATCTGCTTAAGCTTCGCACAATGGTCATGGATGCAGAGACAGATGGACCAAGATGGGCAGGCATCAACGACTCTCGGGTGACGAGAATCGGGAAGTTTCTCCGAAAGACTAGGATCGATGAGCTGCCACAGCTTTTGAACGTGTTAAAAGGGGATATGAGCATCATTGGCCCAAGACCGGAACGCCCTGTATTTACTGAAATGTTTAATAAGGAAACGCCGGGATTTATCAACCGGCTGGCCATCAAACCGGGATTGACAGGATGGGCCCAGGTAAACGGAGGATATGATATAACTCCTGAAGAGAAGCTCGCTTACGATTTAGAGTATATCCGCAAGAGGAGTTTCCTCCTTGATGTAAAAATAATTTTTCTGACTTTCAGAATCGTGATAACTGGTGAAGGTGCCAGATAAACAGGAGGAATATGAATGGACGTCTTGTATATGTCTTCGAGACCGCCATATCCGCCCCATAAAGGGGATCAGCTGATTGCGTGGGAACAGATCAAACAATTGAAAGTAAACGGGCACCACGTTCATCTGCTTACTTTTGTAGATTCGAAGCAGGAGGGGGAGTTCATTATGGACAAGCTTTCTCCTTACTGCAAAGAAGTCGTTGTCTTTACGGTCCATCCGCTGCAGAAGCTGCTCCGTTCGTTACGAACGATTTATAACTTTAAACCGATTCAGGTCAATCTCTTTTTTGATTCTAAAGTAAAAGAACACGTGATGGATATATACAGAAGAATTAAACCGGATATCGTCCATGTTCAAACGGCCAGGGCTGCTGAATATTTCATCGATGTCAACTGCCCGAAATGTATCGATATGATTGATGCTTTATCGCTGAATATGGAGCGGCGTGCCCGTACAGAGAGCAAGTGGCTGAAGCCCCTATTCCTGCTTGAGTCAAAATTGATGAAGCGATATGAAGAAGCAATACTAAAGAAATTTGACCGGTCGATGATCGTTTCGGAAAGCGACAAACAATACTTAAGGAGCCCGCATATTGTTGTGAATCCAAATGGAACATCCATCACAAAGCAGCGCCTTGCCGGCTATCCTTCCATCCCTAAGGAAAAAATCATTCTTTTTCACGGAAACATGCAATATTATCCGAACGTCGAAGCTGTTCTTGATTTTGTAAAAGAAGTGTGGCTGCACATTCATAAGGCCTATCCGGACTATCAATTTTATATTGTTGGAAAGGATCCGGTGAAGAAGGTTACAGAATTGCACGGCAAAGATAACGTGGTGGTTACCGGGTTTGTTGAAGATATATGTATTCCTTTAAGGCGGGCGCAAATTGGGATTTATCCCATGAAGTCAGGGACAGGCATGCAGAATAAAATTGTGGAATCGATGGCATGTGGACTTCCGACGATTGCTTCTCCTATAGCTTTGCAGGGCATTGCAGGAAGGTGCGGGGATGAGCTGATCTGCAGTGAAAGTAGAGAAGAAATGATGGCAGCTGTTAAGCGTTTGATTGAAAACCCCGGATTACAAGAGCGTTATGCCGCTAAAGGGCAGGCGTTTGTTCAGAGTCACTATTCCTGGGAGCATAACTGTACACGATTGATCCAAACCTGGCAGGATGCTGTTATCCATAGAAGTGCTGAAACTCCAGAAAAAATGGAACCCATGCTTGTGCATGAGTGAAAGGAGGTGGCTTACATGCGAATCGTTCTCTTATCAGGAGGATCAGGAAAGCGGTTATGGCCGCTGTCTAACGACTCCAGGTCCAAGCAATTCCTTAAAGTGCTGAAAAATGAAAATGGAAAGATGGAGTCCATGGTCCAGCGTGTCTGGCGCCAGCTTGGGAAAGTTAACATGTCCGATAAGGCGATGATCGCCACAAGTAGTTCTCAGGTAGAAATGCTTCATAACCAGCTCGGTCCAAATATTCCCGTTGTCGTCGAACCAGAACGCAAGGATACGTTTCCTGCCATCGCCTTAGCAGCGGTATATCTTTATTCCGTGGAAGGATGCAGCTTAGATGAGGTGATAGGAGTCCTCCCTGTTGATCCCTTTGTGGAAGATCACTTTTTTGAAACGATAAAGGAGCTCGAATGGGGGCTGCGCGAGAGTGGGGCCGATTTAGCTCTCCTCGGCGCGAAACCGACGTATCCATCGGAGAAGTATGGCTATATCGTACCGAGTGGTGCAGCGGCTGATGACTTTATTCACGTAAGCAGGTTCTGTGAGAAACCTGATGAGACATCAGCAAAAAGGCTGATTCACCAGCAGGCCCTTTGGAATTGCGGGGTATTTGGTTTCCGGCTGGATTATATTATCCAGCTGCTCAAGCGTAAAAATATCCCTGTTCAGTACGATGCATTACTGAAGGATTACGGGAAGCTCCAATCCAACAGCTTTGATTATGAAGTCGTCGAAAAGGCAGGCAATATCATCGCTCTTCCCTACTCTGGATACTGGAAAGATCTTGGCACGTGGAACACCTTGACGGATGAAATGGGAACTAAAGTCATGGGCCATGGGGTCATAAGTCAGGATGCGGCAGCGTCTTGTATCGTGAATGAACTGGATATCCCCATTATTCTGATTGGAGTCGATGATGTCGTGGTAGCCGCAAGTCCGGACGGTCTGCTGGTGGCCGATAAGAAGAGCAGCCATAAAGTTAAAGAGTACGTTTCCCATTTCCGTGATGGGCCGATGTATGAAGAATACTCGTGGGGATGGAGCAGAGTCCTTGAGTATAGCAAGAAAGAAGGCGGGACAGAAACATTAACGGAAAAAGTCCACGTGACCGCTGGTAGGAACTTAAATGATCAGAGCAGCAGAAATCAGGAAGTGTGGACGGTAACACAAGGGGAGGGTGTCCTGGTCTTGAATGATGAATTCTCAGAAATAGACATGGGAACCCCTCTTACGATTCCCGCGGGGAAACACTATTCTTTGAAGGCGGCAAGTGACATGGAATTCATCGTCATCCAGAGCGGGAAAGATCTATGGGAAGGTCGAAGAAAAAACGACAGAATCTCCCGAAATTTGAAGGCGCCTGCCTATTCGAATTACTCATAGGCGGTAAATAGATATGAAGAGGCAGCAGTTTTATATAGGAACCATCGTTTTACTGACGGTGGTATTGTTGTTTAGCTTTTTTACCAAGGAAGAAGCCGGCAGTCTAAGGGTGGAAGCGTTCGGAGCTGATGGGAGTGATCAACAGGATGATTCATCAGCCATCCAGGCTGCGATCGATTACAGCTACGAAAACGATAAGCTGCCTGTCCAGTTACTGGGGAAGAATTACACGTTGAAGCAGGGATTGCACTTGAAAGAGGGAGTCGCACTTGAAATGGGGCTGGCTACGAAGCTTTTGGCTGAAGGAGATTTTAATGTGGTGGAGTTAGAGAAAAAAGCCGCAATAACCAATGGCACCATTGAGATTACGACTCCCGAATTCTCCCGTGCGGCAATTTACGTGAGTGGACAAGAACAGGTATGGACGACCGAACGCTTTCATATCGAAAATGTGGTTTTGTACAACTCAAGCGGTACCAATCGTGGGAAGGGCATCTCTTTTACCGCCGGGAATTCTGGAGAATTTATCAGTTTTGTGAATGTTATGAGCGTCAATATAAGCGGGTTTCATACCGGCGTGCATTTACAAGCAGCACCTCCCAAGAAAGATGGGGACTACAATTTTATAAATGGAAACAGGTTCGTCAATTTGACCCTCGATGACTGTATTGTCTGTATCCAGTTCGACAGCGCCGTTACCATTCCTCATGAGGTGTCGGGGAACATGTTCGAAAACGTGCAGATCCAGCTGACTGAGCGAACGGACAAAGCAATGATTCTATCCGGGACCAATAACAGGATAGACGGTATGATATGGGACGCTTCCTTTGTAGAAGATAATCAACCCTTAATTGAATTCATCGGAGAATCGTCAGGAAATGATGTGAACATGAATGTACCTAAAGACAGGGTCACAGATGAGGGACAGGGCAACCGCTATTCAACCCTCGAAGAATGAACATCTGTATCCGTTGTTTCTATTTTTAATAATGGAAGGAAGGTTGCCATGAAGGTGTTAATAACAGGCGGGGCGGGCTTTATAGGATCGCATATTGTGGAAGAATTATTCGATTCACACTACGAGGTTGTCGTGGTAGACAATTTAGTGACAGGGAATTTGAATAATCTTCCGCCACAAGTATGTATCTACAGACAGGACGTTCGAAAAGATGTGGACGACATCTTTACTAAAGAGAAGCCGGATTATGTCATTCATCAGGCTGCCCAGGTTTCAGTAAGCCACTCTTTTACAGACCCTTTATATGATTGTGAAGAAAATATTCTTGCGACACTCAATATCTTACAAGCTTGTGCTAAGCATAAAGTCAAGAAAGTCGTGTTTGCCTCTTCCGCCGCCGTTTATGGGAACCCGGTCTATCTCCCAATTGATGAAGCCCATAACGTGCGGCCGATTTCCTTTTATGGGCTGACCAAAGCACATGCAGAGAAGTATATCCAGCTTTTTGCCGACACCCATAACCTTGACTATTCCATTTTACGTTACGCCAATGTCTATGGCCCAAGACAAGATGCCCGCGGCGAAGCCGGAGTCATCGCTCTCTTTATCGAGAAATTAATCCGTGGGGAGTCTCCTGTAATTTTTGGGGATGGAAAGCAGACGAGGGATTTCATTTTTGTCAAAGATGTGGCACGTGCAAACGTAGCTGCGCTATCCAATGGTAAAAACGAAATTATGAATATAGGCACGGGCCGGGAAGTATCTATTCATGAAATCATTGAGCAATTAGCGATTTCTTTAGGAAAACCTATTCAGCCAATTTTAAGACCAGCCCGGGAAGGGGACATTCGCTCAAGTGTCTTACAAAACGAACAAGCCCAATCCATGCTGCACTGGTCCCCTTGTTATTCACTAAAGGAAGGGCTTTTGGAGACCGTTCAATTTTATCAGCAGGAAAATCCTTACGGGTTCCAGGAGGTCACTTCATGAAGGAGATGGATATCAAAACCATCTTCCGTATCCTCAAACGGCGGATGGCTGTCATTCTAATCACCACAATCTGCATTTCTCTCATCAGTGGAGCCGCAGTGTTTTATTTCTTAAAACCCACGTATGAAGCGACGGAATATATTCTCGTAGGAAACCTGGGAAATGATGAAGAGGTCTACATCGATCCCCAAACTATTAACAGGCTGGTGGCTTCGACCGTTGATTTTATTACAAGTCCGATCGTATTGGAATCTGTGCAGGCCAAAATGAACCTTAGCCAGGAAGAGCTGGAAGAAAAAATCACGATAAAAAATAAGGAAAATTCACAGATCATTTCTATTGTGATCCGGGATGCTGATCCGAATCAATCCATGGAGCTTGCTCATCTCCTGGCGGCCGCTTCCGTAGAAGAGATGAAAGGGTCCTTGGAAATGGAACATATAACATTGCTCAGTAAAAATGAAGGAACAAACAAGGTGGAAGAAGTGGGGAATCCCGTAGTGAATGTGTTGATCGGAACAATGGCCGGATTATTTTGTGGGATCGCAATGGCGATGGTAAGAGAACACTGGGATGACTCCGTACAGAGCTTGGATCAAATTGAACAGGAGCTGGGATTGCCAGTGCTTGGAGAAGTAGCAGCCACTAAAGACAAGCTGCCGAAAATCTACCAGAAACGTTTTACAGAGGCAAAAGGAAATGTGAAAAAAGGAGGCGGCGTCCGTGCTGAGTCCCATTGAGGATATCATTTATGGCGGTTATAAGAAAAAGAAGGGGATCGTCAGCTTTGATGAGATGAAGGTGATCGCAAGCAAGGTAGAGAAGCGGCACCCTTCCGTCCTCATGGTGACTTCCATCCCTGCAGGAAAATCGGTAGCCATGATAGCCGCAGAAATGGCGGCTGCCCTTGCGCTTCAGGGGAAAAAAGTCCTTCTTGTGGAAGGGGATAGGAAGAAACCATCGCTCCATGAATGGTTCTATATGGAGCGGCCTGCTGACATGAATCAGGAGCCGTTAACCACCGTCCTTCCGACCTTTTTGCCGGGCTTGGATATCCTTTTGGCCAACGGTTCTAACAAAAAGCCAATTGATATCTGGCTGTCCCCTTCCTTTAAGCAGCATGTGGCTTCCTGGCAGGAGACCTATGATCGTGTTATTTTTTCGGCTCCTTCTTTATCTTCAGGAGTGGAAACGGAGCTGCTTGCTGAAGGGTGCCAGGAAGCGGTGCTTGTCATCCAGCGGAAAAAGGATAAGTTTGAAGAAATAAGAAAAGCCCAGGCCAAACTTGAAAGGGCAGGGTGTCAAGTCATCGGGGCCGTTTATCAAAAGTGATCGATGAACCTAAAGGAAAAGGGGCAGATCTTCATGAAGAAGAATAGAAATTCCGTGGGGAAGAATATTTTTCATTTATTCTACAGCACCGCATTTGCCAGCATCCTAAATGCGGCCTCATTGATTGTTCTCGCCTCTTTTATAAGTACAGATGACTACGGCAGATTCAGTGTAGTCCTTGCCTTTGCTATGATTATGGCTTATTTGACCGAAGCCGGCTTAAACCAGATCGTGCTTCGGGAAGGGGCGAAGAAAGAAGCTCCTATATCCTTAATTATGGCATCTTATATAAAACTCCGCCTCGTATTGACGCTGGGGGCGCTGGTGATTGGATTCCTTCTTATTCATTGGATTTACGCCGGTGACATGGAATTGATCACCCTTTCCTATTGCCTGATCCTTCCGCTCGTTACCGGGGTATCCATGCAGAGCATCAGCATTACTTATTTTCAGATGCAGGAGAAAATGCAATATTGCGGATTCATACGAATCGTCTCTGCAGGGCTGCTGATCACCGTTATTTTAGTTGGGAAAGGGTTTAACATAGCTCCCATGATCGTATTTTTCTTATATGGATCGGCTTATTTTGCGTCCGGATGTTTTGGCCTATACTTAACCGTTAAAACCTTGTCCCTTTCCATGGGATCGCCTTTTTATAAAGGACTCCGTAAGCACTGGGGGCCTTTTATGGTGACCGGATTATTATTTATCTTCCTGCCGCAGATCGGTCCGATTGTGTTAGAGCAGACACTGACATGGAAGGAAGTCGGTTATTTCGCCGTAGCCTACAGGATTCCTCAGGCTTTGCAGCAGCTGCCCTTTATCATCGCCGGCGCCTTTTATCCTGTTTTATTCCGTCTATTCCAGGCGGGAGACCATCAGCAGCATGTAAGGATGAGTATCTCCCAGGTGAAATTGATGGCACTTGCCGGCATGCTGGCTGCCATCCCTTTTTATCATCTTTCTGATTTTGTTATCGCGGTTTTATTTGGGGAGAGGTGGATGGAAGCAGCCTTTTTACTGAAGGTATTGTCCTTGGTCATGGTTTTTCAGGGAGTGAGCATTGCCCTGGGGGATGGATTAACGACGAAGGCGCTCCAGTCGCGGAGAATGATCATTCAGGCCATTGCTGTGGCATCTGGAGTGCTTTTTTATACCATCTTCAGTGAATATTACAGCTTAACAGGAGCAGTGACAGCAGGAGTTCTCATTGAAGTGGTCCTATTACTCGGGTTCTTGTTCTGTCATCCAGACCGGGCCGTTCTCGTAAGAAGAGGCGTCCTCCCCTACCTGGTTTACTTTTTTATCAGTCTTTTGGCCATAGAACTGTTCTTATCCTCCCTTCCGTTTCTTGCCGGCAGTGTCCATTTTCTCCTGGTTCTTTCCCTTGCCGGGCTTGATAAGGAATGGAGGGAAAAAAGCCTCGGGATTTGGAAAAAGTCTGTCCTGTATAAACGGAAGTCGAAAATAAGAAAGGAGGCACACGATGGGGCATCCTGATGCATCTGCCGTACCGCGCAGCAGCCTGATCCTGTTTCTCTTGCTGTTTTCCGTTATGCTTGGCAAATATCATATTTATATCGGCTTTGCGTTCAAACCATATATGATGTATCTCGGCATCCTTGTTGTGGTACTGGCGGCTTCCTTCCGATTTCAAAAGCTGCAGGGCTTTGAAGTGATGCTTCTCTTTTTCTATCTGGTGTATGTGTTTTCCGGGGCTTTTTCCCTGTATGCTTCCTCCAGTTTGAGAGTGATGCTTGGCATTTTTCTCTATGTAACCTTCTATATCATCATGAAGGGGATCCTCCAGATGTTCCAGAAGAGCGAACTGGAAAACGGGCTGGCCAATGCAGGCCTTCTCTTTAATGTAGGAAGTCTTTTCCTTTATGTATGGGGGATTAAAAGCAATGGATTTTCCTTGCTGGGAGACGGGGTGATCCGATATGGCGTTTGGTTTGACCGTGATTACCCCAGATTGATCGGCTTGATCGAAGATCCGAACTATTTTGTCTTTTATAATACGATTTTTTTTACGTTCTATCTATGTAACCGTGACTCAAGGAAAAATAAAATCGGTCTCTTGTTGTGTCTCATTACGAGTGTACTCACGTTCTCCAGGGGCGGATTATTGATTCTTATGGTCATTTTTATGGTTTACTTTTTCCTTAACAAACCTGCTAACCAATGGAGGTTATTTTTATCCACCTCTTTCTTCCTGGGTCTCATCGTGATGGTCGGACAAGCGATGAGTTTTCGTGTGATGGATATCCTGCAGAACAGGTTTGAGGACTTTTCCAATGATGGAGGCAGCGGAAGGTTTGAGCTGTGGGGAAGAGCGTGGGAATTCTTCTTATCCAATCCCTTATTTGGAATTGGGGCAAGCAACTTCGCCGATTACAACGCCTTTCATTATGGGGATGATCTTGTGGTTCATAATACGTTCCTTGAGGTATTGACCGAATCGGGGATCATCGGACTGTTTGTCTATGGATTGTTTGTGTTTACCGTGCTTTATCAAATCTTCCAGGCGAAGTTCCACCAGAAGCATCCATTTCTGTTTTTAACTTTTCTTGGATGTATGTTTCAGATGATGTTCTTATCCTTGATTGTGAATGACATGTTCTTATTATTTCTAGCCGTCCTGTCTACTTATTTTTCCTATGAGAGAGAAACAGGCAAGGACAAGGAAAACCCACTCATTGTAAAGGAGGCAGGATAGAGATGAATGTTTTGATGCTGACGGATAAATTGACCATGGGGGGAGCTGAAAATTATTTCATCAAACTCGAAAACAAAATGACCGGCACCGGCTTTCATCTTTATACAGCTGCTGGCGGAGGAGAGCTTACAGATCACATCGTCAACAAGCGTCATTATATGAAATTATCCAGGAAGAATCACCTTCTCAATTTGTGGCTCCTCACCCGGTATATAAATAAGCGGGACATTGATGTCATTCATGCAAACAGCCTGCGAATGGCCTTTTATGCCGGCTGCTTAAGGAAGCTTGCCTGGAAACGGAAGATGAAAATCGTCTATACGAAGCATAATGTCACGGCTCTTGAAAAATTCCCAAGATTATTTTCATTATGGATGAATCGTGAGGTCACAGGGATCATTACGGTAAGTGAGTACGAGAGAAGAGTGCTTTTACAATATGGCGTTAAGAAAGAGAAAGTAACCACTGTGTACAATGGAGTTGATGTAGAAAAGTTTCCTTTCACCGAAAAGCCTCTGCCTGAGGTATTTAAGGTTGGTATCCTGGCACGTTTATCTCCAGAAAAAAATCACAGCTTGTTTTTAGATATCGCCGCCTCCATGAAGGCGGAAAAAGATTTACATTTTTATATCGCCGGAGAAGGACCCGAACGTGAGAATATCCAGTCCAAGATCCAAACGTTAGAGCTCAGCGAACGGGTAACCTTACTTGGGGAAGTCCAAGAACCCGACAAGTTTCTCCAATCGATGGATGCCCTCCTGCTTACCTCTGAGAGGGAAGTGTTTCCGATGGTCATCCTTGAGGCTATGGCGACAGGCACTCCTGTCGTAACGATAAACAGGGGAGGAATATCCGAAGCCATCACTGACGGCGAGACGGGAATGCTGGTCGATGATCATTGCTTCAAAGCTTTTCAGGAAAAAATACTCTCTTTGAAATCTGACGGGGAATTAAGGAAGAGAATCATTGATGCTGCCCGTCAGAAAGTTGAAAGGGATTTTACTTCCCATCATATGGTTACGCATACCTTCAGCCATTATTGAGTTGAGGGTTTCTATACAAAATTGTTTTCATACTTTAGAGGGGAAGGGGGGAAAACTAAGCAAGAGGTGATAAAGATGGCAAAAGAGCCGAAAAAGAAATTTAAAATTCCTACAGAAGCTGATACTACAGGACAAGTAGGTATGCAGAATACCGTGAAGTCCGGCAAGCCGTTGGATGCGGAAGACCAGCTTTCCGGCGATTCTGTTGATGAGCTGAATCAATTAGAGGCCTTCAATGAAGATCAAGCAATAAAGGAAATCGGCCAGGTGTACAATAATTCGTAACCTGACTTTGATGGTTCTTACGACATGAGGTTCTCTAAATAAGGCGGACGTTTGTCTTTTTATTCTTTTCAATTACGATCTAGAAAAAAGAGGCCGGGACAAAACTGAGGAAAGCATAAAATCATCCGAACGATTCTATTGAAATCAGTTCGGATGATTTGTGTTCAAGAAAGGATTTTCACCATCGCTCCGTCAAAATACTTCGCTTCCCAGTAGCTCTTTTCTATATTTTTGAAAAAAAGTTTGGACGTCTGTATTAAGAGGTTTCTCTCCAGGCTTATTTATTCAGAAGCCCGCCCCTTATTTTGGAATACCTCATAGAAAGTGGCATACCTTCCAAAAGTATTGATATAACTTACATGAAGGTTACGAAACTGCCTGTTAATCGTACTTCTTGATTCGGAGTGACTAAATTTTAGGTCCACAATGGATTCTTCAAGACCTAGCAGCCCTTCAACGGTAATCATTAAATACTCTCGTTCTTCTCTTGTATAGTCCTCTTCAACCAAAAGGCTTAGTAAGTTCTGACGTGCTTCTTTTACTTCAATTAAGAAGGATTCGATCTGCGGATTTCCCATTTTTGCCTTGTCTTTATGTATGAGCCAGTCTTGTTCAAACAATGGGACAATATATTGGTTCATATTATTCGTCCGATTGTCATCTGTGGTGGAAGGGTTATAGGTATTCTTAAAAGTATTTAAATCCTGGGCATACCCCTCCGCGACAACAGGATCCGGTTTATAAATATAGCTTTTATAAATACTAAAAGGGGAATAAGGGAAAAACCACGACATCCCTAACATAAACAAAACAATGGCTCCTATCGAAATGAATAAAAATCTCTTAGATACTTTCTTCAATTCAAACTCTCCTATATGTAAAGTGGTCATAAAGTATTAATTTTAGTCTAACATAAATTTTTCCATTCTTTTACCTTCGTTTGAAGGAAGGGGTTCTTTGCTTAACGAAACCATTCGACAAGCCCAATCATGCTTAAGAGTCCTATAAGAAAAGAAAAAGTGGCCGATCGTTCATACCCATGACCATGAGTTTCAGGAATCAGCTCTTTATAAACAATAAACAGCATCGCTCCTGCGGCAAAAGCCAGTCCATAGGGAACGAGAAACAACGCTGCATGTATTAATTGAAACCCGAGCAGGCTTGATAGTAATTCAATCATTCCTGTAAAGGTCGCTAATAACACAGCGAAGAATTTGTTCACTTTTTGGTTAACCAGAAATAAAGCGACAAGAAATCCTTCCGGTGCATTTTGCAGCCCCATGGATAAAGCCACAACTAAACCAAGATTTTCTACTTCACTCGCAAGACTTGCTCCCACGGATAATCCTTCGGGAATGTTGTGCAGGGTCATCGCGATCACCATCATTAACGATTGGCGGGGCAGCATATTTCCCGTCCGTTTATGATCAATATCCTCATGGGGTATGAAATATTCCAGTACATTGAGAAGGAGAGCTCCTAATAAAACTCCACAGGTTAATACATATAAATTCGTTAATTTTAAAGACGTAGGGATCAATCCATAGGTAGAGGCCGAAACCATGATGCCTGCTGTAAAAGCAAGAATCATATCCATCTGCCTGTGAGAAATACGACGAATGAGCAGAACCGGGAAAGCTCCAACCCCTGTGGCCAGGGCACATAACACCATAGTCAGAATCTCGATTTCCATAAACAGCTTCCCCCTGTTCGTTCTTGGTTTTTTACAATGTATGTCCAAACTTTCGGTAAAAGAAGTGCATGTCCTAACCACGAGAGTATTACATGGAACGGTCCCGCTTTTTTTGGTTACGTCAGTCGCTCCTCGGAAAATAATTGCAAATGGAGCCTCTCTTATTTAGAATATAAATATGAAACTGATTTCATATATAAATGGTGGAGTGATGTAACGTGCCGACGATTTCAGATGTTGCCAAGCTGTCCGGGCTGTCTAAAGCCACAGTTTCGCGGGTAATTAACAATCATCCTTATATTGCTAAAGAGAAAAGAGAACGTGTGGAGAAGGCGATGAAAGAGCTTGGCTATGTGCCGAATCCTTCAGCAAGAAGGCTGCGGGGATCACTGACGAGCACGATTGGCGTGATTGTCCCGAGAATCGTCAATCCCTTTTTCTCTTATTTGGTCAATGCTATTGAACAGGCAGCTTTTAAAAATAATTATCAGGTGCTTATTTTTCAAAGCAATGAAAACAAAGATAAAGAAATCTACTTTTTAAATCTGTTAAAGAACCGGCAGGTCGATGGGATCGTTATGACGTCCATCGAAAATGACTGGGATGTGATTGAACCCTATACACAGTACGGTCCGATCGTGCTGTGTAATGAATATCTCAATAAATCAAATGTTCCTATGGTCAGGCTGGATCAGGTGAAGGGAGCCTATATAGGGACCAAGCATTTGATTGATAAGGGGCATACGAAGATTGCCTATTGTACGGGCGGTCTGTTTGCGGAGGACGGAAAGGATAAAGATCGTAATAAGGGTTACCAGCAGGCATTAGAAGAAGCGGGGCTTACGCTTAATCCAAATTGGATTTTTATTAATAAGCATACAACCGAAGATGGCAAAAAAGTGATGAAGCAAATGATGGCGATGAATGACAAGCCTACTGCTATTTTCACAGGCAGTGACGAGATCGCTGCAGGTGTCATCATCGAGGCGAAGGAGCATGGTCTTAAGGTGCCGGAAGATATCGCTGTGATTGGATTTGATGATCAGCCGGCCGCTGAAATGATGGAGCCTAAGCTGACAACGATCCGTCAGCCGATTAATGACCTTGGTGAGAAGTCCGTCGAGCAGTTAATCTCGCTGATGAACCATAAGGAAGCAGCTGTTGAGAATGTTGAATTACCCGTGGAATTGCTGGTAAGAGATTCAACCTGAAGTCATCAAATAATCAGAAAAATAAAAAATACTGTTGAAACCGATATCACATTGACGTATAATACAAAGTAATTCATAGAGAGTGTGATATCGGGAAATCAACTATATTTTTTTATGAAAATGTGAAACCGATATCATCTATTGTTTAACGTTCAGTCGCTTTCGTTCATAGGTTGTTGGAAAATGTGAATTTGATAGGCAGGGGATTTATGGAGATTCTTTATTTTTTAAGGTTTTGTGAAACCGATATCATAAAATTAAAGGAGTGGTACGAGGTATGAAGAAGATTTTATTGGCCGTTTTAGTTTCTTGTTTAGGGTTAGCAGGCTGTTCGTTTTCCTCCGGATCAGGTGCAGGGTCTGAAGATCAGGTCACGATTGAAATCTATCAGGGAAAAGTGGAGTTTAAAGATCAATTTGAAAGTCTCGCAGAAGAGTATGAAAAAGAAAATCCGGATGTAAATATTAAGATCACAAGCGTCGGCGGCGGTAATGATTATGCCGGGACATTAAAAACGCGATTTGCTTCAGGTGATGAACCTGAGATCTTTAGTATTGCCGGACCTACAGAAGCGGCCAACTACGAAGAATATCTCACTGATTTGTCGGATACAAGCGCTGCTGATGCTGCCCTTGAAGGCACATTAGAGCCTGTGACGAAGGACGGGGAAGTTCATGGCCTTCCTTTTAACCAGGAAGGGTATGGCTTGATTTATAATAAGAGGATTTTTGAAGAGGCAGGAATTGATCCTGATGAAATTAAGTCTTATGAAGATTTAGAAGGGGCTGTTGAGGAATTGGACAGCCAAAAAGAAGACTTAGGGATAAAGGCGGTCTTTGCCTTCCCTGCGAAAGAGAAGTGGGTGCCGGGCAACCACCTGTCGAATGTCTTTATGGCGCCTGAATTTGATCAGAAAGTATTAAATGCTTTTGAGTCAGAGAGCGTGGAGTTTGAAAAAGGAAAAGAATTTCAAAGAATGGTAGATTTGCAAAACGAATATTCCATTCAGCCTGTATTGACGCTTGATTACTCCCAGCAGGTGGAGCAGTATTTCTCTTTGCAGGAAACAGCCATTATTCAGCAGGGGAACTGGATTTATCCATCGGTTGAGCAAATGGATCCTGAATTCGCGAGTGAAAACATGGGCATCCTGCCAATTCCGGTGGAAGGTCATGAAGGGAAGATGCCTGTAGGGATTCCTAATTACTGGGCCGTTAATAAGAATAGTGATGAAGAGACGATTCAGGCCTCTAAAGACTTTATTGATTGGATGTACACTTCAGAAACAGGGAAAGAAGCCGTCTTAAAAGACTTTAAATTCATTCCGGCCTATGAAGGCTTTGATACAGCCGAGATCTCAGATCCATTATCTCAGGAAATTTACAAATATGCCTCTGAAGGTAATACGATCGGCTGGGTATTTCTTGGCTACCCAGGGACATGGGGTGATGATGTAGGCGGCTACATCCAGCAGTATGTAAGCGGCGATATCACTTGGGAAGAAGTAGAAAACCGAGCGATCAGCAAATGGGAAGAATACAGGCAGGAATAAGAGAATCTTATAAAAGAGCTGACAGCCTAATGCTGTTGGCTCTCATTATTTAAACACATAGGAGGATTTTATGAGTAATCGAACCCTCTCGTTTTGGTTGTTTCTTTCTCCCGTCCTTTTAGGTTTAGGAATTGTCGTAGTCATTCCTTTCATCTATGGTTTTATTTATTCCTTCACCGACTGGAATGGATTGGCCGCTGGAGAATTCTTAGGATTGCAAAACTATTTGAATTTATTTCAGGAAAAAGAGTTTCTAAACGCGATTTGGTTTACGACAAAGTTTGCTGCCGCAGCCGTTGTTTTACTCAACCTATTCGGACTGGCTCTTGCTTTAATTGTGACTCGTAACATTAAATCCAATAACCTGCTGCGGACGATTTTCTTTATGCCGAACTTAATTGGCGGACTTATCTTAGGTTTCATCTGGCAGTTTATTTTTATCAGCGTGTTTGGCGATATTGGGAACCTGACAGGGATCGAAGGGTTTAACGGCTGGCTGTCTACAGCGAACACCGGTTTCTGGGGCATCGTTATTTTAACATGCTGGCAGATGGCGGGATATATCATGATTATTTATATCGCGTACTTAGAAAATATTCCAAAAGACTTAATCGAGGCGGCTAAAATTGATGGCGCCAGTGCTTTCCAGCGGTTTAAAAACATTACATTCCCTCTTGTAGCGCCCGCTTTTACGATCAGCATGTTCTTAACGCTGTCGATGTCTTTTAAAATCTATGACCAGAACTTATCTCTTACCAATGGCGGCCCAGCCAGCCAGACGCAGATGGTGGCGATGGATATCGTAAATACGGCCTTCTCAGATAATGACATGGCCTACGCCCAGGCAAAAGCTGTCATCTTCTTTTTGATTGTATCTGTTGTAGCGTTAACACAAGTTTATTACAACAAGAAGCGGGAGGTGGAGATGTAATGAAGAAAAACAATGAAAAGAGAAACTTAGTTTCGGTTGAAGTGCTTGGGATTATCCTCGGTCTGCTGTGGATCGCTCCCTTCTATTTAATGATCGTTAATGCCTTTAAAACAAAGCGGGATATCTTTACAGGCGTGCTTGGGCTTCCTAAAGAGTGGAGCATACAAAACTTTGTGGAAGCTTTTATCGATTTAGAGTTTCTGAAGTCGCTGTTTAATTCGGTTCTGATCACGGTGCTGAGTGTGGCGGTCATCATCATTTTCTCCGCTATGGCGGGATATGCCCTGCAGAGAAACAAAAGCAGACTCAGCGGTTTCATGTTCTTTGTTTTTGTAGCGGCGATGCTGATTCCTTTCCAGTCAGTGATGATTCCGCTGATTGCATTGTTCGGACAGGCCAATATGTTAAATGCAGGTGGATTAATCTTCATGTATTTAGGGTTTGGATGCAGTCTTTCCATTTTCTTATATCACGGGGCGATGACCGGAGTATCCAAGTCTATGGATGAAGCTGCGATTATTGATGGAGCGAATAGGTTCCAGCTTTTCTGGTTCATTATTTTCCCGCTGCTTAAACCGATCTCTGTAACGGTAGGGATATTGAACGTCATTTGGATTTGGAATGACTACCTGCTTCCCTCTCTCGTTTTAAGTGAGTCTAATGCGACTATTCCACTTAAGATGTTCTATTTCTTTGGACAGTACACGAAGCAGTGGCACTTAGCGCTTGCCGGTTTAACGATCGCGATTATACCAGTGATTATCGGATACTTTTTTGCCCAGAAACAAATCATTCAAGGTGTTTCTGAAGGTGCTGTGAAATAGTTAAAGATGGAGGTTATAAAATGAAAAGGCATTGGTGGAAAGAAGCCGTCGCTTATCAAATATATCCCCGGAGCTTTATGGATTCCAATGGGGATGGAATCGGAGATATTCAGGGGATTATTTCAAAGCTGGACTACCTTCAAGATCTAGGGATCGATATTATTTGGATATGTCCGGTTTACCCCTCTCCCAACGACGATAATGGTTATGACATAAGTGATTTTAAAGGGATTATGGACGAATTTGGCACAATGACAGATTTCGATCTGCTGCTGGATGAAGTTCATAAACGAAGCATGAGGTTAATCATGGATTTAGTCATCAATCATACATCTGACGAGCATCCCTGGTTCATTGAATCGAAATCATCTAAAGATAATCCTTATAGAGACTACTACATCTGGCATCCTGGGAAAGATGGAAAAGAGCCAAATAATTGGGCTTCCATTTTTGAAGGTTCTGCCTGGGAATGGGATAGAGACACAGAGGAGTACTTCATGCATATCTTTTCCCGCAAGCAGCCGGATTTGAATTGGGAGAATCCGCAGGTAAGGGAAGATTTATATGAAATGATTAATTGGTGGCTCGATAAAGGAATAGATGGTTTTAGGATTGACGCCATTTCCCATATCAAAAAGGCTCCCGGGCTGCTTGATTTGCCGAACCCTGAGGAGAAAGAATTCGTCTGCTCGTTTGACGGTCACCGGAATCAGAAAGGAATTCATGACTTTTTGGAGGAACTTAACAGCCGGACTTTTTCCCGCTATGACATTATGACAGTGGGGGAAGCCAACGGGGTAAGTGTTGACGAGGCTCACGAGTGGGTCGGTGAACAAGGCGGAAAGTTTAATATGATTTTTCAATTCGAACATACGGATTTATGGGGGAAAGACGGAAGTAAACGTTTAGATATCCATAGATTAAAGGATATTTTTACAAAATGGCAGACCACACTCCATGGTGCAGGGTGGAATGCTTTATTTTTGGAAAATCATGATCTTCCGCGGTCCGTTTCCGTGTGGGGAAATGATGGAGAGTATCATGATCGATCCAGCAAATGCTTAGCTATTCTGTATTTCCTGATGCAGGGGACGCCTTTCATCTATCAAGGACAGGAAATTGGCATGACGAATGTCCGGTTTTCCTCCATTGACGACTATGATGATGTCGCAGCGAAAAACCTGTATCAACACGAAATGGCCAGCGGGAAAAAGCATGAAGAAGTGATGGAAGCCATCTGGCACAGCGGCCGCGATAATTCCCGGACGCCTATGCAATGGACAGCTGGTGAACATGCAGGATTTACCTCAGGAGAACCCTGGCTGAAAATGAATCCTAATTATAAAGAAATCAATGTCGAACACGCGCTTAAACAGGAAAATTCTATCTATCACTTTTATAAAAAACTCATACAGCTTCGAAAGCAGCATCCTGCTTTAGTTTATGGGGATTACACACCTGTTCTGCCCGACCATGATCAAATCTTTGCCTACCGCAGGACTCTCGGAAATGAGACGTTCCTTGTGGCCGCGAATTTATTTGAAGAGAGGACAGCACTTGAGCTGTCATCCGACCACTCTTTGGAACTGTGTTTGAGCAACTATGAAAACAATGGGGAAGATCTCTTACAGCCATTTGAGGCAAGAGTGTATAAACTGTCCGATTTATAAGAGAACCTTATGCAGCCGTCGGCCAACTTTTCTTTCAAAGGATCAGATACAGCGAGGGGCTTTCGGGAAACCACGCTAGCTTTAACAGGAAACTCCATAAAAAACACGCGGTTTTAACAGCCGCGTGTTTTCAGGCTGTCGAGAAAGTCTTTATGCTTTTACATGCAAACATTCATTTATATTTAACTGGTTGACGGGGTTCCTTGGCCGTAAAACAGCGCATGGGGATTGGAAGCCCCTCGCTTTCCGCAGGGAAGACGGCAAGTCTCCTCGGGCTTGGCGCCCTGTGGGGTCTTGCCAGCCTTGCATCTCCTGCAGGAGTCTCGGAGCTTCCCTTCCCATGATGTTGAAAAGGTGAATGGAACCCTTGCGAGAAGAAATGAGCGACCTCTGCCCCTGGGAAGAGAAAAAGCACGAACCACATAATGGGAGAAAGGCGAAGGGAAATGGGGAGACTCCTATGGGAGGAAGTACAGGGGAGATCCCGGAGGGCAAAGCCCGAGGCAGCTCACCGTACGCCCATGGAAAGCGATCCATTTCCCGCAGCCTTTTGCTGTATTATTGAAAGAAAAATTTGATGTCCCCATGCAGAGGTTTCTCTATAAGCTGAAAACACGCGGTTGTTAAAACCGCGTGTTTTATTAAACAGCTTTTTTTCTGAAAAACATGCTTACAAAATTAGCCGCTTTTATCTTAGGGTGTAAGAAAGGGGAAACGTGAACTTTATATTCTTTTCCTTTAATAGCCTTTCTCAACTGATCAATGGTTGTACATTCTGGAATTTCATTAAAGATACATCCGTAGTGAAAACGCTGATCAGCACTACTGCCACCCACAGCACCGATTTGAAGGTGAGAAGCTAAAGCTTCCACTTCATTCTTCATATTATTCCCATATCTATATAAATCTTTTCCGTTAATATCGAAAGCATCAAACTGTTTTAAGGTTTCGTCCCTATGATGGAGCCAAGGATTGGATTCTCTTAAAGGGTGTGCTGCAATCTTCAAAACATTATCATTATGAACTAACTCCAGCAATTCGTCCGCACGGATCCCCTTCTCTTGTAGACTTAGCTTCTTATAAATGAGTTTGACAGTCTCCCGATTAGCAATAATTAAAAAGGTCCCTTTATCTTTAACCTCAACTTGCATGCCAGGAAACACTTTTAGTCCATTTACATCATAATAATCATTTTCATAAGAGAAGTTGTTATCGAGCATGTTATAAAGATTAGTAAAATTAGGGTGGTTAACATCCTCCGTTAAAGCTAACGCATCTAGTCCATTCAAGCTCGCTTCTTCCATTTTTTGCATGAATTCATCTAAAGTAATGGGTGATTTTCTTGATAAATTTGCGTGGGTATGAAAGTCTATGTGCATTTAGCTCTCTCCTTTGTTTTTACTAAGCTAATCATCAGCTCAAGTAAGATCCTAATTACCTATCATTGTAATCAAACATTATTAAGGGAATTATTGTAATATGTTTACGGAATGTAAATTTTTCTGAGATCTATTAATTTACTGATAATATCGAGTGGCAGAATTATAGAAGAGATAGATACGATAGACCTTACTTTAAGTCTGCCAAAGGGATCGCTTTGATTGAAGAAGGAGATTTAAAACGATGATCGAATATTAATACTTAAGGTTTTAAAATTCGAAAAAATAGGAGGAAATCATGGGGAGATTAGTTCATTTCGAAATTCATGTGGATGACATGGAACGGGCCAGGAAATTTTATGGAGAGGTATTTGGGTGGACGTTTGAAGATTGGAGTGAGTACGCGGGCATGCCTTACCTTGGAGCCGTGACCGGCGACAAAAAGGAGCTGGGCATCGATGGAGCATTAATGCAGCGCCAGGGCCCGCCCCTAAAAGCAAACCAGCCGGTCAATGGTTATGCCTGCACCATGGCTGTAGAGGATTTTGATGCCAGTGAAGCTAAAATTATCGAACATGGAGGCAAGGTGGCCATGCCGAAACATGCCCTGCCTGGGATGGCGTGGCAGGGATACTTTATTGATACAGAGGGAAATATTTTTGGTGTTCATCAGCCGGATGAAAATGCTGAATGACATAGGCTATTCCCCCTTGCTGCATCGCATTGTATAATGGAAAGGAACGACACTAGAAGGGGGACAAGCCCGTGAAAAAGAGACTCTGCAAGGTTCTATCATTTGTTGTTTTTCTATTCACCGGCTACGCCGCCCCTTCGGAAGATCTGGATAAGCTGGCAATCGATTCTAAGCATCAGGCACCGGCGATCACAGAAGTGGAGGCTTATTATGAAGTGGTTCCAGCTGAGCCGCCCCACTCAACAGGTGTTCCTAAAGAAAGTGACCCTTCGTTTGGAACTGTCCCGGTACCTTGGTCATCTGATAACGGGGATGACATTCATTTTGAGGACAGGCGGGAGCACGCTGTTATCGAAAAGGACAGCGGCTTTCTCTATGCAAGAAAGTATCAGTCGAGCTATTTAGTATAGTCACTTATTTTTCTGCCCCAAACATTTGGAAGGGAGAATGTACAAGTGACGTCATCTTTAAAAACTAATAAAAGCCAAACGTCGGAATGCTTTATTGCTATTTTCGGCATCCTTCTTTTATTTTTCGGCATCATCTGGGTGTCTGGAAATATGGCAGGATTAAACTTAATGGAACACTTCCCTTCGTTTTCATGGGAATTAGTGAACGCGGAGGAACTGAGAAGGGTTATCCCATTTTAGAAGAAGGCAGAGAACAAGTTCCTATGAAGGAGCTTGTTCTTTTTTTTGTAAAGTTTTCCATTATTTGAAGGGATGTGAAAGGGTTTATCGAACTTATTCCCAAATACATAGAAGGAGTGTTTAAAAATGAGGAAATGGATGGTATTGATGGCTGTTGTTCTAATTCTGATGACCAGCCCTGTTCAAGGAGCCAGTATACTTTCTGTTGAGGAAGCAATGAATCAGCCAAACGGTGCGGATATAACGGTAGAAGGGTACATCGTTGGTGTTCCAACAGCCATTGATTACGTGCAGCAGAGTCATTTTACGAGTAACTATGCCCTTGCCCTGGCCGATGACCCAAATGAAACGCAAGTGAATGAAATGATTTTTGTGAAGCTTGAGGCTGACTATAGGAGGGAGTTTGGGCTTGCGGACAATCCGGAAAATATGGGGCAGTGCATGCAAGTCGATGGTACAAGAGATCCTTATTTCAGTCATGAAGGAATGGAAAGCATCCGTTCGATTTCAGCGGTTAATGACGAGGGCAATGAAGGCGGAGACGATGAGACAAGCCCGGCTGGTTATTATGATAGTGCTGACGGACTTTCGGGGGACGTTTTAAAACAAGAACTCCATAATATTATCGACGACCACACGGAATTATCTTACAGCAGCGTTTGGGAGGCATTAAGAGAAACGGACGAAGACCCCAATAACTCGAATAATGTCCTTCTTTTGTATTCCGGAAAGTCTCTTTCTAAATTTGATAACGGAGGAAATGGCGATGATTGGAACCGGGAGCACGTATGGGCCAAATCACACGGAGACTTCGGAACCTCCCGCGGTCCGGGTACAGATATCCACCATTTACGACCGACGGATGTAACGGTCAACTCGGCGCGCGGAAACCTGGATTTTGATAACGGAGGCTCCACTTTTCCGGAAGCACCGGGAACTTACTATGATTTGGATTCCTGGGAGCCGCGTGACGAAGTGAAAGGGGACGTGGCTCGAATGATCTTTTACATGGATGTTCGTTATGAAGGCGATGTCGGCGAGCTGGACCTGGAAGTCGCTGATTATGCCGGGACAAGCGGACCATACTTAGGGAAGCTGACTACCTTAAAACAATGGCATGAAAACGACCCTGTCGATGCATTTGAACGACATCGCAATGACGTGATTTACAGCGACTATCAAGGCAACCGTAACCCGTTCGTAGATCACCCGGAATTCGTAGAACAAATTTGGTGACAGCCAGCCGGTTAGGACTAAATCGTGACTGGTTTAGTCCTTTTTTTATTGTCTAGGAAATATCAAATTCCAAGCTGTGGATATATATGTTTAAAAGTGCGACATCCAGCTTCAGCGCCCAGACACTCGCGTCATAAGCAATCCGCCCTGCTAAAAGGGAAGGCCGCCTTCCTCCGGCCGTTTTGCTTATGCGTTTCGTGTCTGCCAGGGCGCTTTAAGCCTTTGTTCTTGGATGGCTGCTCGTCTCATTTCTTGAGTGAATAACTATTCCACACAAATTACTTTGACACACAAAGTAATTTGGTCTATATTGTAATTGAGGAGGTGAGGTTATTTTGTCAAAGAATATTTCTAATGACTTGATTCGCGGGCATACGGATACCATTGTGCTCAATATTCTTCAGAGGCATGACAGTTACGGTTACGAAATTTACAAAACCATTCTGTCGTTAAGTGAAGGGCAGTACGAACTGAAAGAAGCGACCCTTTATACGGCCTTCCGCCGCCTGGAAAAAGACGGCTGCATCGCTTCATACTGGGGGGATGAAACACAAGGAGGGCGCCGTAAGTATTACCGAATGACCGATGAAGGCAAGGAAAGGCTCCGGCAAAACAAAGAGGACTGGGAATTCGCTAAAGAAATTTTAAACAAATTAATCGAAGGGGGAAGAGATCCGAATGAAGTATCAGAGTAACCTGGATAAGAAGATTCACACCTATCTTGATCGGGAATTCGCAGGCATAGGGGAGAGCCAGCAGCTGTATGAATTGAAAGAAGAACTAGCTATCAATCTAAAAGAAAAAACAAAAGATTATGAAAAAGCAGGCCAAACCGAGGAAAAGGCTTTTAAAGAAGCGATTAGTACCATGGGGGATCTAAGCGGGCTAAAGGAAGATATGCGTCGTCTTGGAGAAGACAAAGCCAGAAAAGAAGTGTACACATCCATGTCGTCGAGAATATCTGCCGCGGGACTGATTGTCGGCATTCTCGTCATCGTATTTGGCGCCCTGACGACTGCCATGCTGTATTTTATGGATCTTCCTGGCGAAGCTGTGACCGGGCCGGCATTTTTTATTGTAATCGGCGGATCGCTTGCGGCGTATAGCATGCTCACACGTGAAACGGCAAAATATTATGCCATGACTAAAGGAAGAGCATTACTCTATACCCTGGCGGTCGGCCTCATATTGTTCAGCCTATTTACAGCAGTTACTTCAGGCATTGCGACAGGAGAAATGTTTATAGCCATCAGCTCATTTATGGTATTCTTCATGATTGGGTTAGGATTATGGTTAGTTCTTTTATTTACAACACGTATCAGCAGAAAGAAATAAAAGGATGGTGGCTATGAAGATGAAAAAGAAGCCATTTAGAAAACAGGCAGCCTCTATAAAAAAACAACCACCCTATATCAAAAAGACATAAGGTGGAGACATAGAGATAGTGACTCTATTAAGAGAAGTGTTGCAGCACTTCTCTTTTTTATCATACCTTACCCGTCATAAATCTTACAACCGCCTGCTGAAAGAAGCAGATTAGGGAGTGAAAGGCTGACCAGATACTGGAATCATTTAATGAACTTTGAAATAATGCAATTCCTAAAAATTTAATAAAGAAAGGTGATAAATTCGCTGATGACATCTGAAATTAATATGACATCCTCTACACCGATTTTCCGTATTTTTGATGAAGGAAAGGCGAAAGAATTTTATTTGACATTCTTGGAATTCGAACTGGATTGGGAACATAGATTTGAAGATGATCTGCCTCTATACATGCAAATCTCTTATGATAATTGTGCGATTCACCTGTCAGAAAACCATGGGGACTGCTGTCCAGGGGCTGCTATTAGAATTGAAGTAGAAAACTTAGAGTTACTCCATTCAAACCTTACCTCAAAGAAATACAAATATGCTCGCCCTGGTGTCGAAACCACTCCCTGGAATACTCGGGAGGTACGCATTGGAGACCCATTTGGAAATAGAATCGTATTCTTTGAGAACCTTTAAAACTAGAGTCCGGCTCCAGGGAAATTCCTTTTTAAGGGTGTAGGCGATTACAGTATTAAGCAATCGCCCCTATACTGTAAGACTTGATTTCGAGATATATTGGGGCTGAACTTAAACTAACGCACCCGTTACTTCAATACCTTTGTCTTTGAACACAAGTATTCAACTAAAGGGGCAAGAACAGAAGGTTTTTAAAGATGTTTGAACTTAAGTGTTTTTACAAAAATACTTGGAACAGGCTATTAAATTAATTTAACTGGAGTGCAGGTAATGGTGAAAAAAAATGAATACTCAAATAAGTCGTATTTTGGATGGGAAAATGATAATGGAATAGGTGAGAAATTAATTAACCAAATTAAAAAAGGTCAAAAAACAGCCACTTGTTCTCCGAAGGAATTATATGGAGAGGAAGAACTAAAGGAATTATTGGCAATGAAAGATCAATATGTAACTGTAATGGATAAATTCGATAATCCTAGGTGTAATATACATATTATAGATATTTTTGAAACTAGTTTTGGTAACCCCGATCCTAGATTAATTGAGGGAGAGTCTGTAAGCAATGGAAATAATGTTGATGTTTTTAAACAACAACATAGACGGGCTTGGAAAGAAGAAATTGAAGAAGGTTTTATACTAAATGATGATACGATATTAATTGTAGAATTATTTAAACTAATAAATTGAAACATAAAATGTATTGTCAAGTCATTCTATAAGTGAGGAAAAATAGATTGTAAGAGCTCATTTACTTGTGAAATGTGTGGTGACTGAATCCATTACTCAAGAATAGGGGGCGTTCATCTAAGAAGGGTAACGCCACTATTTGATAAGAATCGGGCAGAAGAGTACAAGAAGAAGGAGACAAACAGACAGGCACAGAGTAAGTGTCAATAAGAATTGGAGGCCCAAATGCAAATTCAACAAATCGACCTTTCAAAGCTTTCTGAATACGCAAAAGTTTCAATTGCATTCGAAGTGAAAACCAAACTTCAAATTTGTCCAATAAACAACGGGCTTGGGGGACTTCAGTTGGTGGAAAGACCATGTAGATCCTATGTGAAGGACTATGATCTCTTACCAGATTGTCATCCACTCAGTTGGAAAAAGCAGTTTGACTTAGATGCATGGGGATTGTTCATAGCTTTAGAAAACGACATTTACGTTGGCGGAGCTGCGGTGGCTCCAGAAATGGCGGGGTTTAAGAGAGGTGCGGCAAACTTATGGGACTTACGTGTTCAGCCTGATGCTAGGAATAAGGGCATTGGAGGGAAACTACTTGAAGCGGTGAGACTTTGGTCCAAAGAACGAGGTTACAGAACACTGATGGTTGAAACCCAAAACGTGAATACTCCTGCTTGTAAATTTTACTCTAACAAGGGATTTGTTTTAGAAACTATCGACCTACATGGATATGGCGAATCCTTAGTTGAGGATGAGGCTAAATTAATGTGGTACATGGACATCTAATTAATGGTTGTACTTAAAGTAACGGTGGTTTCTATGAACATCTATTGCAGAGGGATAATGATATAATCAAGTAGAGATAATATATTTGGTGAGAGATGTATTTGCGGAATGCCCCATAAGGCATGAGTAATGACACCGTTTAAAATATCTTTTGTTTAAGGAGACATAACATGAAAGTTTTTTCGAATTTTTTAACAGGTATCGATAACCCTGACCACCGCGACCGAGCAGAAGAAATTTTGGCGTGGGTTGCTAATAAATTCCCAAGCTTGGAACCGCAGATCAAGTGGAATACGCCAATGTTTACGGATCACGGTACATTTATCATCGGTATTTCCACAGCGAAGCATCATATGAGCTTCGCACCAGAAGAAGCAGCCATGGCGCACTTTGCCGATGACATTGCACAAGCTGGCTACAGCGCTACCAAGGGCCTGTTTCGGATTCGGTGGAATGAGCCGGTAAATTACGAATTACTTGAGAAAATAATAGAATTTAATATTCAAGATAAAGCTGACTGTTCAACTTTTTGGCGGAAGTAAATGTCTTGATTTCAAGTCTTCAGCTGTTGATGGCTTTTATTGCTTGCTGCTGAAGCTATTAAACATACATATGGTGATGGAAGCTCCAATGGGCTCCCGGACATTTTAAGTCCTTTGGATGCTTGCACTGTATAGCAAGATGTACTAAACTGATCAGGAATGAATGTTCATTCCGAAACAGAAGGAGGAAGTTTCCAGATGCCAACATCTACAAGTAAACGTGATCATATCTTGCATAGTGCGCTGACTCTATTTGCAGAACGTGGATTCGATGCCACAACGATTCCGATGATTGCTAATGATGCCAATGTGGGAGCAGGAACCATATATCGCTATTTTGAGAACAAAGAGGTTCTCGTTAATACATTGTTCCAACATTATGTAACATTGTTCACTAATACGCTGGCGGAAGATTATCCGCAAGAACATAGTATCCGTGATCAATTTCATCATTTATTTCAAGGGATGGTCCGTTTTACAAATGAACATGAGCATGCCCTTTATTTCATAAAAACACATAATGCTGCTTACTTTCTTGATGATACGAGTCGAGAGCAATTTAATCATCTGCTGATGATTCTCGAGAATTTCTTAGATCAGGGGAAAGAAGAAAAGCAGATAAGAGAGCTTCCATCGAAGGCGTTAATTGCTATTATATTTGGTGGTTTTCTGGAGCTTTTTAAATTGATTCGTACAGGTGAGATCGAAGCATCGGACGAATTATTGGCCGGAGTAGAGGAAAGCTGCTGGGACGCTGTGCGTCATCCTGAGTGATGGGGCTCAGTTTTTTTCTCCTACTTTAGGAATGAATATTCATTCCGTTATTTTCAATTCCATGAAAGAGGTGTTTGTTCATGAATCATATAGAAAAACTACCACAACCGAAATCCTATGGACCGCTCGGCAATTTACCGGGCATAGATAAAGAAAAACCTGTGCAATCGTTTATGAAGCATGCTCGGGAGCTGGGGCCGATCTATCGATTTCAATTCCCAGGCCGGGTAAGTACCTTCGTTTCCAGTGCCCGCTTTGCTGCAGAAATCTGTGACGAGACGCGATTTGATAAAAAAGTGGGACCCGCTCTTCAAAAGGTACGCGCCTTTGGCGGAGATGGTTTGTTCACAAGTGAGACGGAAGAACCGAATTGGAAGAAAGCCCACAATATCCTGCTGCCTAGTTTCAGCCAGCAGGCGATGAAGGGGTACCATGAAAAAATGGTCGATCTTGCTTCACAGCTGATCCAAAAATGGGCCAGGCTTAATTCGAACGAAGAAGTTGATGTGCCGGATGATATGACACGTCTTACGCTGGATACGATCGGTTTGTGTGGATTCAACTATCGTTTCAACAGCTTCTATCGTGAAGATGCTCATCCATTCGTAGAAAAAATGGTGAGGGCGATGGATGAATCGATGAGCCAGACGCAGCGGCTGGGGATCCAGGATAAGCTGATGGTCCGGTCTAAACGGCAGTATAAAGAAGATATTGATTATATGTTCAATCTTGTCGATCAATTAATCGAAGAACGTAAACAAGCGGGTGATCAAGGAGAGAACGATTTACTTGCCCACATGCTGAAAGGGAAAGACCCTGAAACAGGGGAATCTCTTGATGATGAGAACATCCGATTTCAAATCATTACCTTTCTGATTGCCGGGCACGAAACAACGAGTGGTCTTCTTTCTTTTGCCACCTATTATTTGTTGAAACATCCTGAGAAATTACAGAAAGCCTATCAAGAAGTGGATGAAGTGCTTGGTGATGATACGCCTTCTTATAAACAGGTGAAACAGTTGAAATATGTGCGAATGATCTTAAATGAAGCTTTACGATTATGGCCGACTGCACCGGCTTTTTCTGTTTATGCCAAGGAAGATACGACCCTTAATGAAGAATATGAAGTTGAAAAAGGAGACACGTTCACCCTCCTTATACCGGAGCTGCACCGTGACCCGTCTGTCTGGGGAGAAGATGCAGAAGAGTTTAAACCAGAGAGGTTTGAAGATCCTGCCAGCATCCCGCATCATGCGTATAAACCTTTTGGGAATGGGCAGCGGGCCTGCATTGGCCAACAGTTCGCTCTTCATGAAGCGACGCTCGTCCTCGGCATGGTTCTGCAGTATTTTGAGCTTGAAGATCATACGGATTATGAACTTAACGTCAAAGAAACGTTAACGTTCAAGCCTGATGGATTAACGATGAAAGTGAAATCCAGAAAAGAAGCAAAGGTCTTCCAAGCGGCGAAAGCCGAAGAGAAAAAAGAAACCTCCGTAGAATCGAAGGCGGGGCCTGTCATCCAATCCCATGGAACACCGTTACTTGTGTTATTTGGATCCAATTTGGGAACGGCAGAGGGCGTAGCCCGGGAGCTTGCGGAAACCGCGCGATATCAGGGATTTGAAGTGACCACTTCACCACTCGCTGAATTTGCTGGGAATCTTCCGACTGAAGGGGCTGTCTTGATTGTATCTGCGTCCTATAACGGAAACCCGCCAGATAATGCCGCCTCCTTTATGAATTGGCTTCCTTCTGCTGATAAAGCAGATCTGGAAGGGGTAACCTACGCCGTCTTCGGCTGCGGGGATCGTAATTGGGCGAACACCTATCAACGCATTCCGGCCATTATCGATGGAGAACTTGCAGCCAAAGGGGCTTCAAGACTCCTTGAACGTGGAGAAGGAGATGCCAGTGAAGATTTTGATGGGGATTTTGAAAAATGGCAGGAGCGTTTATGGCCCTCTTTAGCGGATCGTTTTAACCTTGAGCTGGAGCAAGGGGATCATACGTCTAGTCACGTGTCTATGGAATTCGTCAGTGGAGTCAGCTATACACCAGTTGCCCGCACGTATGATGCTTTCTCAGCGGTTGTTTATGACAACCGGGAACTCTTGAATTCAAGTGATCGCAGCACTCGTCACATTGATGTGCAGCTGCCTTCAGGGGTCACCTACAAGGAGGGCGATCATCTTGGAGTGCTTCCCGAAAATACATCATCACTTGTGAACAGGGTGTTGAGACGGTTTGGAATAAAAGGAGAAGAGTACGTCATTCTTGGGGAAGGTACAGGAAGAGCGAACCACCTGCCTACCGACCAGCCTGTTCAGCTTGCTCAATTGTTATCGTCTTATGTGGAACTGCAGGAGCCTGCGACTCGCGCGCAAATTCGTGAGCTCGCAGCCAGCAATCCTTGCCCTCCTCACAAAATGGAGCTTGAACAGCTCGTAGAGGATGAAATCTATAAACGAGAGATTTTGGAGAAACGGCAGACTATGCTTGAGCTGCTGGAAGCTTATCCTTCCTGTGAAATGGAATTTGAACGCTTTATATCATTGCTGCCATCCTTGAAAGTCCGTTATTATTCGATCTCAAGTTCTCCACGTGTGGATGAACATCAAACAAGTATTACGGTCAGTGTCGTCCGTGGAGAGGCCTGGAGCGGCAAAGGTGAGTATGAGGGAGTGGCTTCTAATTATCTGGCATCACGAGAGAAAGGGGACAAAATCGCCTGTTTCATCCGGACGCCGCAATCGGACTTTCAGCTGCCTGACGATCCTGAAACTCCGATGATTCTCGTAGGACCAGGAACGGGAATCGCACCTTTTAGAGGCTTCATCCAAGCTCGCCGTGTGCTGCAAGAGGAAGGCGAAATGCTGGGAAAAGCCCATCTGTACTTTGGATGCCGTCATCCAGAACAGGACTTTTTGTACGAGAAAGAGCTGAAGGAAGCCGAACGCCTCGGGCTTATTGAACTTCATAGTGCTTTTTCCAGACAGGAGAATGAAGAAAAGTTGTATGTGCAGCATTTGATGAGGAAAAATGCACAAACGATTCTTTCCCTCTTAGATCAAGGAGGACGACTGTACATCTGCGGCGATGGCAGCAAGATGGCTCCTGAAGTGACGGATACGCTGATCAGGTGTTATCAAAATCTTCATCAAACAAGCGATCAAGAAGCAGCTGCATGGTTGGAAGGACTTGAACAATCCGGTCGCTTTGCGAAGGATGTCTGGTCTGGATCTTAAGGGTTTTTAACAATACGAACGACATTCTGATAGACCTGCTTATCACTGTTGTATTTACGTGTATGGATTATTGAACTAACGAGGGCGATTACCTAGGTGATCGCCCTCTCTTTCGTAATTAGGAAGGTCAAACGCCTTACACTCAGAGTAAAACCGGTACACTTATTTGAGAGTGCCGGTTTTCCTTTGGATTTTTTGCACAAATGTGCGATTGATACACAAATTTTCTAATATTCGTTATATTTTATTGACTACGCTTACATTACTCCTTTATTATGACAATAACTTATTTAGCACATATGATTAAGATTACGCACAAATGTGCAAAAGGAAAGGGAGATTGAGAAATGGACTGGGATGAACAGCGTCGATTAATAAAGGTGTCGAAAATGTATTATGAAGACAATTTGACTCAAAATGAAATTGCTAAGAAAACGGGCATTTATCGCACCACAATTACCCGTTTACTTCAAAAGGCAAGGGATGAAGGGATTGTTCAAATTACGATTAAAGGTGATTACAGGGAGCAGGTGAATTTAGAACAACAATTGCAAGATAAGTTCGGTTTGAAAGAGGTGGTAGTTGTTCCTGCTGAAGACACGGAATCGAAGGATGAACGACAACAAAAACTAGGGGAATCGGCTGTTCATTTAATTGACGGCATTATGAAAGACGGCGATGTTGTTGGATTTGCGTGGGGAAGTACCCTTGGAAAAATGGTGGATGCCTTAGGAGGCTCGAAAAATAGAGACGTAGAGTTTGTTCCATTAGTCGGAGGACCAGGAAAGATGCCTGTAGAGCATCACGTGAATACAATTGTCTACTCTTACGCTAAGGCCTATAAGGGACATGCCAATTTTATCGATGCGGCAGCTATTGTTCCTTCCCCTCAGAGTAAAAAAGAAATCGTAGAATCAAAATATTTTCAAGACATTATTAGCTTGTGGGAGAATTTGACGATTGCCGTTGTGGGTGTTGGTACACCCGTTAGCTCTTCCAACCTTGTATTTTCTGGGTTCTTTGGTGAAAGCGATCTCAATTATTTGAATGACAAAGGTGCTATTGGTGATATATGTTCAAGATTTTATGACATTCACGGGGAACAGATTGTTGGAGAGATTGATGAACGGACGATTGCCATTACGCTAGAAAAACTAAAAAGCCTTTCCTATTCCATAGGAGTGGCGGAGTCTATAGAGAAAACAGAATCGATCGTCGGGGCACTAAGAGGAGGATACCTCTCTCATCTCGTGACCAATGACATAACAGCCAAATCGATTTTGGGATTTTCTGAAGGGAGTGAAAAAGAGAATTGATTTTCACATTACTCGGTCTAATAGCGATCATGTTTATCCTTCAAAGCGTTCTGGGTTACGGACAGTTAAAAGACTTTAATAAAAACTATAATGAAATGCGATGTCAAAATAAAGTTTCCATTGGAAGAAGTAAAGGGTTAGTGACTACGGGTGTTGTTTTGTTGATGAGAATCGATCAAAAGGCACGAATTATAGAAACAAGGAAAATGCAAGGAACTACAATTTTTGCTCGCTTTAAGACATTCGAGAAACTGAATGGGAAACAACTCCTGAAAATCGATGAAGAAACATTAGCTCAAGTGGATCGATTTACTAGAAAGGCGATTAGGGATGCTCAGCATACGTATAGGATTATTCAAGCTGGCGGAGAACCTCCAAAGCCTGCTAGTCCTGTTGAAAAACTATTAAATCTATTTAAAAAGAAAGGTGAGGTGAGTCGTTTATGATGGATTTTCTGATCAACGCTGCAGAAGGTTTCATTGGCTTATTTGAACGAGGCGGAGAAACATTTATGGGGTTTGTTACCGATATTATTCCCTTACTTATTATGCTGCTAGTAGCGATGAATGCGATAGTAGCTATGGTGGGGCAAGAAAGAATTGAAAGGCTGGCCATGAAGTCTTCAGGTAACATATTTACAAGGTATTTAGTGCTTCCTCTTTTAGGGACATTTTTCTTGTTAAACCCTATGACGTTATCTCTTGGAAGATTTCTTCCTGAGAAATTTAAACCTGGATATTATGCATCAGCAAGTTATTCCTGTCACTCGATGAATGGTCTCTTTCCTCATGTAAACCCAGCTGAACTATTTGTCTTTTTGGGTGTGGCTGCCGGTATCGAACAGTTAGGGTTCTCTACCGCAGAATTAGCGTTACGTTACTTTTTAGTCGGTCTGCTTATGAATATGATTCGAGGATGGGTGACCGACATCTGTGTCACTTTTGTGGAGAAGCAGCAAAAGACAAAATTAAAAACCACTCTCTCTGAATCTATGAAAGGAGGAAATGCCCATGCCTAATACTCTTTATAAAAGTGTAAGAGTCAATAAGGGATCAGGAGGATTTGGGGGTCCTTTGGAAATCACACCTACGGAAACGAAAAATAAGATCGTCAATATTACCGGTGGACCGATTTCGTCAACAGCTGAACGTATAGCTGAATTAACAGGTGCTGAACTGGTAAATGGCTTTAAAACTTCTGTGCCGGAAGAGGAAATAGCTTGTGTCATTATTGATTGTGGCGGAACGCTAAGAGCTGGATTATATCCAAAGAAACGGATACCAACCATTAATATCATGTCTACAGGGCAAAGTGGTCCGATGGCGAAATATATCAAAGAAGATATTTATGTATCTGGTGTCACACCAAACAACATTGAACTCATCAATCGTTCTGGCGATGAGAGTGAATTAGAAGAGATGAAACCAAGTACAGATACACTGGAAGAAAAAATAGAAGAAGAGACTCCTTCTGGAAAGTATGATGCAAGTAAAAAGATTAGTGAACAGTCGTCCAACGGCATCATGACTAAAGTGGGCGTCATGATGGGAAATGTGATTGGCGTCTTATATCAAGCAGGAAGAGATGCAATCGACACAGTGCTAAAAACCATTCTGCCGTTTATGGCCTTTGTATCTATGCTCATCGGTCTCATTCTAGAAACCGGAATTGGGGATGTGTTCGCAAATCTATTGTCTCCATTATCAGGGAGCATTTGGGGGCTGTTATTACTTTCAGCTATTGTTTCCTTTCCACTGCTCTCCCCGTTTCTTGGACCTGGAGCTGTCATTGCGCAAGTCATTGGTACCTTAATTGGAGTAGAGATTGGAAGAGGAAATATTCCACCGCAGTTCGCTCTTCCAGCCGTATTTGCCATTAATTCTCAAGCAGCTGCAGATTTTGTCCCTGTCGGATTAGGTTTAGCAGAAGCAGAACCAGAAACCGTCGAAGTTGGGGTGCCAGCCGTGTTATATGGACGCTTCTTAACCGGCGCGCCCACGGTGTTTGTAGCATGGTTAGCCAGCTTCGGCATGTATGAATAAACGAATAAGGAGAGAGAAATATGAAGCAGATTTATTATACAGAAGTTACAGAATTAGGAGAAATGGTTACGGAGTTTTATGAAGAAAAGATGATTATTCTTTTTAAACAAGGAGCACCAGCTGAACTTGAAGAGTTTTGTGTATCTCATGAGATCAATCAATTGAAGGAAGACATTCAAGTAAATGATACGTTAAAAGTAAATGAACATGAGTATAAAATTACGGGTGTTGGAAGTGCCGTTAACAAAAACTTAGCCTCATTAGGTCATATTACTTTAAAGTTTGATGGCAGCCAAGACCCTGAGCTGCCTGGAACATTGTCCCTGGACGATGTAGAAGTACCTGAAATTCGTCAGGGCGATGTATTAGAAATCATTAGATAATAAGGAGGAATATTAAATGGGAGATAAAGTAGCAATCGTAGCGGGTGGAGGCCAGAATTTAGGAGAACACCTTTGTTATCGTTTATCAAAAGAAGGTTATCAAGTGGTGGTTACTGATATTAATGAGGAAACAGCTTCAAAGGTTGCTGGTAAAATCAAAAATGAACTAAATGGAGAAGCAATGGCTGTCCAAATTGATGTAGCAGACGAAGTAAGTGTCGAAAACATGGTCAGCACGGTGAAAGTGACTTATGGGAGAATCGATTTATTAGTCTTTAATGCTGGGGTTGCCAAAAGTACAAAAATCACCAACTTTGAACTCAAAGACTGGGCTGCAATGATGAATGTAAATTTAACAGGATATTTCTTATGTGCAAGAGAAGTGGCGAAAGTGATGATCGAACAAGGGTACGGAAATATTATACAGATCAATTCTAAATCAGGAAAAGTGGGTAGTAAGCATAATGCGGGGTATTCATCCTCTAAGTTTGGAGGAGTGGGCTTAACCCAAAGCCTTGCCTTAGATTTAGCGGAACACGGAGTTCGAGTAAACAGTATCATGCCTGGAAATTTATTGAAATCCCCAATGTTCCAAAGCTTGATTCCCTCGTATGCCAAAAAATTAGGTATAGCTGAGGATGAAGTTGAGCAGGTGTATATCGATAAAGTACCAATGAAGCGAGGCTGCACTTATGAAGATGTAGCCAATGCTGTTGTTTTTTACTCTTCAGATCAAGCTTCTTACATGACTGGGCAATCGATTAATGTTACTGGCGGGCAAGTTATGCATTAATCCTCAGAACTATAAAAATACCAATCATGTTATGTATACAGTAAGAGCAGTGATACAACTAATTGAATAACCAAATTAAGTAAAGAAGATGATCTCTAGGTTTATTTGAGGTCATCTTTTTTTGACATAACAAAAATGGCTGAATACCTCTAATATTGCAAGGAAACGCCTTTTAACTCTCTAATTATTGAAGTTTAGCGATAGAACTACATCTCCTTCTCATCAAGTATGTGCAAAAGAATATAATGTATTAATTAAAAAGCATGTCTGACAACGACATCATTAGGGAATATGGGGGGAAAATGGTAAAGGAGGTCATTCGTAATGGAACATAGAATTTCCCACCAGGGGATGGATGAGTTATTGAAGCAATTGGAAGATGATTATGTGAAAGCAGTCAAAGGCAATGAAAGCACGACCGTAGAGGGTTTCATTGAACAGTTTTTGTATGATTCCTGGGATTATAATGATCGGAATATAGAAAACATCAAGAGCGTTTTGAGCCGGTACACAAGTGGTGAAATTTATAAAGGGACCTTCAGCGGAGCATTCAATGAAATGATCGACCATCTTCAAGTGAAATTGGAGCAGCTGGATCCTGACATGGGATACCCTGTCCTGCACTCGAACCACGGAGCCTCAGTGCTCGTCGCTTTCGTAGACGGTTTGGTTATCCAGTACTATATAGGTACTTATGACGTCGACCAATTAAGAGAAATGACTCCATACTTTAAACGTATCATTCTTCAAGCTTTGCAAACGGAAAGCTGATGGATAAGGAAAACGGAGCGTCTTGAACATACGCTCCGTTTTTTAAAAAGGGGAAGCCAAAGTCTTGTACTGGCAAGGTGATCAGTGGGGCTCGCATTTATAAGGATTCAAGGCTTCATTTTGTATATAGTTTTCCATAAGAAGGGCGATTGGTGGATGACAATCGCCCTTCTTCCTATTATCCAGCTATTGAGTCTTTCATAGTGATTGATACATAAAGTATCGTCCTCATAGCTTCAGAAAATAAAGCCGTAACATCTTTTGTAAGGATTAGCCTCACTTCATATAGCGATATTTCATTAAACTATTCAAAATAGAAATTTCCTGTAATAATTCCTCTCCAACATTCGTTTCCAGCACCTTTTTTCTCTCTAGTTCTTTATCCACCAGTCTTTTTACTGATAAGACATCTGTTCCATTTTGCAGCACATCTTCCTTTGAGTTAAATTGTTTATGAGCGACAAGCTGCATGCCGTAGGAATTATATAATAAAGTGTATCCCGCAATGCCTGTTGTTGATTGATAAGCCTTGGAAAAGCCTCCATCGATGACAATCATCTTTCCATTGGCTTTGATTGGATTTTCTCCGTCAATTTCTTTAACGGGTGTATGGCCGTTTATGATATGGCCTTGATCAGGATCCAGATCAAATTCTGTTAGGATTCTGCGGCAGGTTTCTTCATTTTCTCGTAAATGATAGTAAGGGTTCTTCTTCTCTTTATGGGTGATCTTATCTTTAATGAAATACCTTTCAAACGTCGTCATTTTCCTTTTCCCAAAGAGGGAAGAATATTCTCCTGTCCACAAATACCAGACCATATCTGTCGCCAGATCATCGTTTTCTTCCGGATGGGCAAAGGAATGGCGCAGAAAATGTTCAAAGATATCAAGTAAATCACGGCCGCCATAGGTTTTATTTTCTATATCCATTTTCTCCATATTTCCTTTTTCATCTAAAGGAATACAACCATGTATTAATAAGTTCCCATTATACTTTAGATAAAGACTGCCTTTTTTCATAAGAAATTTCATATGTCTGGCCAGCTTTTCCGAATGTTGGAGAGAAAATAAAAGTTTGTCCATCACTTGTTCTTCTTCCTCTAATAGTTGTTCAGGCTGCTCCGGATTAACGGTTGCAAAACAGCTGTTTTCCAGTGGATATGCTTTTCCGTGAATCGTTATTTCGTTCTTCTCATAATCCACTTTCTCTAACACAAGACGTTCTTCCATATTAAAGTTCGGACGCCGCTTGATGATCGGGCTTTCCAGTTTGAATTGAATGATGGAGATGGCTTGGTGAATTTTTGTGATTTGTAATTGTTCGTGCTCTGATGGTTTTTTGTCGGAATGGATTTTTGGCCGGAAGGCGGGATTGTCGTCATAGTATTTATCCGCCAGATTGAGAAGAGGCCGGAGATTAATTCCATACACATCTTCAATAATATCGAGATTGTCGTAGCGCGCACAGATTCGAATGATATTCGCGAGACAAACCTTTGAACCGGCAAAGGCACCGATCCACAGCACATCATGATTCCCCCATTGAATGTCTACAGAATGGTAGTTGATCAGCGTCTCCATAATTTTATCCGGTTCAGGTCCCCGGTCATAAATGTCTCCGACGACGTGTAGGTGGTCAACAACCAATCGCTGCGTACTGTAAGCAAGCCCGATAATCAGTTTATCCGCCTGTCCGAGAGAAATAATCTGCTGAACGATTTTTGTGTAATACTGCTCCTTATTTGACGATTCATCCGTTTTGTACAGCAGCTCTTCAATAATATAGGCAAACTGATCTGGCAGTGCTTTGCGTAATTTCGATCGTGTATATTTGGAGGAAGCATAAGAAATCAGCTTAATCATCCGTTCAATGATTTCTTTATACCATTGGTTTAATTCTTCTTCCTGGTCAAAGCCATTTTTTATCATCTGTAATTTTTCTTCAGGGTAATAGACTAAGGTCACCATTTCATTTATTTCACTTTCGTAAATGACCCCGTTGAAGATATCCCTTATTTTTTCTTCAACCCGCCCCGAACCATTTCTTAACACATGCTGGAAGGCCTGGTACTCCCCGTGTAAATCACTGACAAAGTGCTCTGTCCCCTTTGGAAGGTTAAGAATAGCTTCAAGGTTAATGATTTCAGCGGCTACTTTTTCTTCACTATTATATTTTTGGGCAAGTAAATCTAAGTATTTTGTGTTCAACTTTATGGTATCCCCTTTCAAAATTCATCTCTATTTCATACCTGAAATAACAGGACTTCTATTTTTATAGTCATTGTTTAGAATTTTCTTAATTATATATGATAGTAACATATTTTTAACTTTTAATTTTTGTTAGATATTTGAAGAGCAATCTTTCATAAAAGGAGGCTGGTGTTTGGGGAGGGGAGGAAATTTATTTACTATTCCTCAAAAACCAACCCGGAGAATATTTTCTCCGGGTTGGTTTTATTGTTTCACCAATTTTTGGGACAGCGGATAGACGCCCAGACTCTGGACTACTAAGGAAATCAATACGGCTGCAAACGCCAGCGACAGTATCATATCTACTTCTCCTGCACTCTTGGATTGCAGATTCAATATAAGATAAACAGACATAGTTCCCTTTAAACCGGACCAGGTGAGCATAATCGATTCCCTCCAGTTGATATCATTTCTCCAATGGGGAAATAACTGGGTTGTCCCGAAAATGATCAGGAAACGTATAATCAGGGAGAGTAAAAAGATGACGATCGCAAAGCCCCAGGCTCCAAAAACAAGATGCTGGGCAGCTTGGATGCCAATCAAGAGAAAGATCAGCGCTAATACTGTCAGCTCGATGATATTCCAAAAGCCGTCCAGCTTGTCGCGCAGGTCATCTTCTTTGATCGCTCGCCCGAATTCAAAGGAAAGCATAATTCCAGCAAAAACAGTAGCAAGAACGCCGGAAAAATGGAAGTGTTCGGCCATGTTGAACACGCCGAACGCTAATACAATCGAAAGCATCACTTGATACTCGCGGTTATGTGTAAAGTGAACAGCCTTACTGACAAGCCATCCGAATAATACGCCGATGAAAGCACCTCCGAGGGAAACGAGCAGGAATTCGCCTAAAAACGAAAGAAGTCCGAACGATTTTCCTTCTGTCAGCATTCCTGCAAGGACTGTGAAGATGACAATACTTGTCCCATCATTGATCAGCGATTCCCCTTCCACCACATCCGCCATTTTTTCATTACCCGTCGAATTCTTTAGTATTGAGGTAACAGATACAGGATCCGTCGGCGTCAATATCGCGGCAACCATCAAGGCGCCCACAAAGGATAACGATAGGAACGGTCCACTGAGCGCAAATATAGCTGCCCCAAGCAGTGCCACGGTGAGCATGATACCGATTGATGCGAGTACACTTATGATTCCTGCATTTTCTTTAAAACCTTTGGCAGGGAACCGGTAGGCAGACGAAAATAACAGAGGAGGAAGGAAAATTTGATAAATCATATCCTTCGTCACTTCGATTGATGCAAAATAAGGGATCAGGGAAAGGCCGATACCCAGCAGCACCAGTATTGTAGGAACTGGGAAGTTTTTTTGTTTTTTATCGATCGTGAAAATGATATAACCAATGAAAATCAGCAAAATATATTGCGATATATGCAAAATAAACCCACCTCTCTTTAAAGTATAAAAAGCCCCGCAAAGCCGGGGTATACGGAGGCACATTTCTAGATAACGTCAGTTTTAATTATAGTGGTTGATTATCCTATTTCCCTTAAAATAAAACTTCTCCGTTATGGTTACTCATGAGTGGGCAAGGTTTCAATGGCAGCAGCACGTTTGAATCAATAAACTATTCCTCAAAGTTCGAAAATTCGAATTACTTTGTTATTATAAAGTTATTCTAGAACAAAGAAGTGAGATGAGTACTAAATAGGAGGGAACCCGTGTTGAAAATTAAAACAGCCGATTTATGCGATCATTACCCGGATAAGTTAAGTATCGTTGACCCTTTGTTTTCAAGTTTCGGTAAAAGAAAAAGCTTTTTTGGTCCTATATCCACAGTTAAAGTGAAAGACGATAATGTCCTTGTCAGGAGGGCACTTGAAACAATAGCTCCTGGTTCAGTTTTAGTAGTCGATGGAATGGCTTCTAAAAACTGTGCTTTGTTAGGGGGCAATTTAGCAGAAATAGCAGCCAAAAGGGGATTAGCTGGAATTATTGTTAATGGATATATTCGAGATTCAACAGAAGTATGTGAAACGGATATTGGAGTGATCGCATTAGGTACCATCCCTTTGAAGAGTCGAAAAGAAGGAAAAGGAGAAGAAAATGTAACGCTGGAGTTCGGTAATACACTATGGAATCCTAACGATTACGTTTATGTCGACGAAGATGGAGTAGTGGTGGCTTCTGAATACTTGGAGGTTACGGAAGGTTAATTTAACTAACTTAACTGGATACAGCTAGCCTTATTATTTCACGATTTGCGATATTGTATGTAATAAACACAGGATAAAAATAAGGGATGAATAGAAGGTCTAAAAAAGATCATACTAAAAATAATGCTGGAATAACTCTGAGGATTATCCCTATTAAAGGAAAAGGAATAAATAACTTATGAGCAAGACTAATTTTATGTACTTGATTGGGATTGTATCTTATCTATCGTGGATCTTTCATTTGATGTTTAATCCAAATCCTTACGAAGAGGCCGTCCTTAACGAAGGCTGGATTTATCTTATCATCGCCATCCCTGTCTATTTCACCTGTGTGTATTTCTATGGTTGGCGCAAAGGAGAGTATACGGAAGATCCTGAGGTACTCGCTGATCAGTCTCCAACAGTTGAATAGTCATTTTTGTTTAAGAAGTACGCTACAATTGGGGCGTGCTTCTTAATTATGTGTGCCGCCTAAAGAACAGCAGCTGAAGATTCTCTCATAATAGAGGGAATCTCAGGCTGTCGAGAAAGTCTCAACAGTTTTTCTCATGGAGTTTCCTGTTAAAGCATAGCGCGGCAGGCAGGATTCCATTGGCCATAAAAGGGGACGAATGGGACGGGAACCACCTCGCTTTCCACGGGGAAGACGGCAAGCCTCTTCGGGCTTTTTGCCCTGTGGGTCTTTCCAGCCTTGCACATCCTGTAGGAGTCTCGCTTGTTCCCTTCCCATTACAAGGAAAAAGGTGAATGGAATCCTCCTTATTCGAGAAGAGGAATCAGCTGACCTTTCACCCGGTACTTTGCATCCATAAGAGCGTTGACTCGGGTAGAGAGCCATAAGAACAAGAGATAAAAACTTATCCGGAGCCCTTCGCTTCATCCTATCCTTTGAAAGGAAGTAAAATTTCGCCCGTATTCCCTGAACTTCGAGAGTACTTCCCGAATTTCGAGGGTATTTATCGAAATATCGCGAGTAAAACTCAAGACCTGCCTCACTCTTTGGAAGGAGAACCCACCAGGGACGTTGAATAGGTATAGAAAAGGAGGGTCCACGTATGAAAAGAATAAAGATAGATAAAGTTTACCATATGGATAACAACACAGAAGTAGATTTCTCCAAAGGTCTGCTGCTGATCGACGATAAAGGCGCTCACCGTAATTGGAACGTCAGCTTATCTAAAGTTAAAGAACCGAGCGGCTTACAGTCCGATGACGCGTCGTACAGCCTGCAGTTTACGGACTTTGAAGGCACCTCGTATGTCGGCACAGCTGTCACTGAACATGTTTCCAAGGATGGGACGGTGCTGATGGCATCTAAGGGTGAGCTGAAAGAGGAACAAATGAAGTTGTAGAAGAACTGGCGGCTGCAAGGGACTCTTGCAAGGGTAAATAATAGATGAGAGGGTATAGTTTTTTAAATGCTCATCTTCCTATCATTCTATGAATATCCGAGAAAGGGGTCACTCTTATGAAAATATATACGATTGGGCATTCGGACCATTCCCAGGAACATTTTCTGAAGATGCTGAATAAGGCTGACATCCACTTTGTAGCGGATATCCGAGCATTTCCTGCAAGCCGTAAACACCCTCAATACAAAAAGGAAAACATGGAGCAGTGGCTTGGGGAAGCGGGAATCAAATACCGTCATTTCTCGGTTCTCGGAGGCAGACGGCAGCAGTCGAGCCAGACTGGGGAGGAGCTGAATTCCGGATGGAACAATCGCTCGTTTCACAATTATGCGGATTATACGCTGACTGAGGAGTTCAAAAATGGACTGGAGAAACTTAAGGCACAAGCGGAGGATGCCAACCTGGTCTATATGTGTTCGGAACGTCATCCGGCGAGATGCCACCGTTTGCTCGTCAGTAACTGGCTGCTGGCCAATGGCTGGGATGTTTTCCACATCATCGATGGTTCAAAGGGGAATCCTGAGCTGGTCCATCATGAATTGGGGAAATGGGGGGCCATGCCGATAATCGAAGAGGACGGCACGGTAGTGTATCCAGAACTGAATGAATAGCTGATTGATACTACGATCGTAGATGAGATTGAATCGCTTGCTCTCCGATTAAGTGATGTGAGCTAATTTTAATAAAGGGTGACAAACTTCCATAAAAGCAAAAAGGACTGCCATCAAGGCAGTCCTTTGTTAACTGATCAGGCTTTTTTACCAAGGTACCTGTGAGTCGTGGCATTCAAACCAGCCAAGCCATTCGGAAAGGGCACAGCCTGCTGTGAATCCAGTTTGTCCGCTTTTCCAATCGCTTCCTGTAGAAGTGGAACCAATCGTTTCGCTGACTTTTGCTGCCTCCACAACATTTAGGGGGTTGGCTCCAGCAAAACTTCCAAAACTAAGTACGAATACTGCCACTAAGGCAACGGCGATTCGACCAAATTTGTTCATGCTATCATCTCCTCAACAGATTGATTGTAAATCAGGCCAGTTCCTTAAAAATGGAACATACTTTAAAAACATACCAATCTATTCGAGAGATTTCCAGAGGGAATTACCCCATTTTGTATAAGATATAAGGTTAAATACTGACTGCTGGTTTGTTTACTATAAGTTTATGTATACCTATCCCGGGTAAAGTATAAGGAAACGAGTTAGAATACTAGTAATCTCTCACTATAGTTTGTATACTAGTGTTGGAATATACTCCCTTTGGAGGAAACGCAGCATCAAGGAGGATCCATGAAATGAACAAAAAATTGTTAACAGGCCTTACTTTTCTTTTGTTTCTGGCTTTAGTAACGGCCTGTTCAAGCAGTGAAGAAGGAAATGAAGAAACGAATGGTAACGAAAACACCGAATCAAGTGAAGAAACTGAATCTAATGAAGAATCGGATGAAATGGACCATTCCAGTTCTGGCGAGGTTCCTGAGGATCTCGAAGAAGCCGAAAACCCTACATATGAAGTCGGAAGTAAGGCTCTCATAACAGAAGGACATATGGCTGAAATGGAAGGAGCAGAAGCCACCATCTCCGGAGCTTTCCATACTGTAGCTTACGTCGTTTCCTATGATCCAACAAATGGCGGCGAACGAGTAACAGACCACAAATGGGTCATTCATGAAGAGATAGAAGAAGCCGGGGAAGAATCGTTTAAAGAGGGCGATGAAGTGACGCTGAATGCTTCCCATATGGAAGGCATGGATGGCGCCACAGCGACCATCGATTCTGCCGAAGAAACAACTGTGTATATGGTAGATTTTGAACCAACTGATGGTGGAGAAAAAATAACAAACCACAAGTGGGTAACCGAAAGTGAATTAAGTGCTACAGAAGAATAAATATGAGGAAGCAGGCGTCACCTTTTAGAAGGGTGGCGCCTTTTAATTATGACTGGCTTACTTATAACCAATCATCAGCAGATAAGTTAAAGACTGTCCCGCAGCTGTTAAATTATTTTAAAATTTAAAGCCTTCCACTTGTTCAAATTAGTATACTTAAGTTAGGACGTTCCCGGCGAGAGTTAATGCGCCAGTTCACCACGTGAGGTGGTCAAGTTCTCGTGTTCAGGCACTAAACCGACGAGTAAAAAGGAGGATAAATGATGGAGAAGGTATTACAGGATTTAGCACACGTAATAAATAGGAAACGTGAAAAATTAATTATTGGGATTTCAGGTCATGGCGCTTCAGGAAAGACTACCTTTGCTAAGAATCTCATGAAGCTTTTGACTCAGCAAAATGTGAATTACATAAATACCGACCCTTACATTATCGGCTCCGATATTAGAAAACACACGATTATAGATTATGAATATAAGAATGAAAACCATCATTATAAAATGACAGCCTGTCATCCGGCCGCTCACCATGTATCAGCTTTAGAAAGAGATATCCATATGATCAGGAATGGGTTAGATTTTTATTCCATAGGGACGGATTATAAGAAGAGCACTATAATTTCTTCGGGCAAAAAAGTGACTATTGTTGAAGGCATGAGTGTTGCTTTTACCGATCCAAATTTATTCGAAATCAAAATCTACTTATATACCGGTGGAGAAACAGAGTTAAATAGAAGAGGCGTTCGAGATGTTTCTGAAAGAGGGGCCGATATTAACTTTATTAGGCATTCTCATGAAGAGCGAAGAATTCAATACGACATCTTTATGCACCCTTATCATCGGAACTTTGATGTGGTGATAAAAAATAGTAACGAAGAATATTTTCTTGAAAAATTTGCTTTATAAAAGAGTGGCTGGTTATTGGACAAGAGAAACTATTATTTACTTCAATTGTCTTTATATTTAGATGGAACTTACATGTACAGCATCATCATGACTTCTAAGGAGGAATTAAATATTAGGATATATGTTTTGCTGGGTATAGTACTTTTGCTTTCAGCTTGTTTAGGGCAGGAAACATTGCGTTTTGAAGGTGAGAGTGATCATTGGAAAGTTAATTATCAAGCTGAAATTCAGGGAGAAGATAAGGAGTCTGCCAGCTTCACGATGCACTATATAGGAGGCGGAGAACCACCTGAGGAAATTGATTGCAATATAAATGCCGGGGAGGAAACTGGCCACAATGTATCTTTAGAAAAAGGCGTTTTAGAGTCATCTCGTCATCCTTGTTCGGGATGTTCTATTACAAGAGAAAATCAAGAGTTTGATGTGACAATAGAATGGGATGACAAGACAGAAAAACTAACTTTAGAAAGCGAATAGGTCTTACTAACATTATTTGTCTCATTCAGTTAAAGGTGTCCAATTCTTATAAATAAAATAAGGTAGCTCTATTAATACGTTAGAGCTACCTTATTTTAAGCGCTATAATCAATCTTCAAGTACCAGGTTTTTCTCGAAACGGGTAATATCCTTGTCTGCACCAATCACGATTAAGATATCACTTTCCTTTATTGCTTCGGTAGCCACGGGGGACACAATTACATCTTTTCCTCTTTTAATGGCTACAATATTACAGCCATAGTGAGCTCGAACGTCCAATTCGGTAAGTGTCTGTCCACTCATCTTTGAGCCTGCTTTTACTTCTACGACACTATGGTCATCTGATAGTTCAATGTAATCAAGGATATTATTAGAGATAATATTGTGCGCAATCCTCTTGCCCATGTCTCGTTCGGGGTGGATCACATGATCGGCTCCAATTTTGTTTAGAATCTTCTCATGATAATCGTTTTGGGCTTTAACTGTGATTTTCTTTATTCCTAATTCTTTAAGCATTAACGTGGTCAGCATGCTGGCCTGAATGTTATCCCCAATAGCAACGATGACATGATCGATGTTGCGTATGCCTAGTTCTTTAAGAACGATTTCGTCCGTGGAATCTGCGATAACAGCATGTGCCGCAATATCCCTGAATTCATTCACTTTGTTTTCATCACGGTCTATGGCTAGAACTTCCATTCCTTCACGGCTGAGTTCTTTGCATATGCTTCCGCCAAACCGCCCTAAACCTATAACTGCAAAATCTCTGCCCATATTTTGTTCCTCCACATTTCAGGTAATTGAACATATTTTAACATAAAAAGGTTTCTCTTTAATTGTAAAATTTCTCAAGGGAACTTTAGGAAAAAATTATATAGGGTAGAATATACTATACTCAATTAAATAATTAAATAATAGGAGACATTCTGATGAAACTGAGTGCACTTAATCCTCCTCAAGTAGTTATCAGCTTATTTATTTCCATTATTCTTATAGGGACGTTATTATTATGCCTGCCCATTTCAAGTACAGAAGGTATATCTGTCATCGACGCTTTATTTACTGCAACATCAGCTATGACCGTAACAGGATTAGTTGTGGTGGATACGGGCACTGCTTTTACTCTGTTTGGGCAAATGATCATCTTAATCCTTATACAGCTGGGTGGTATAGGAATCATGACATTTGCCGTACTCATTTATATTGCGGTCGGTAAAAAGATCGGAATTAAACAGCGCCTGCTTTTAAAACAAGCTTTAAATCAATCTGCTATTGGCGGAGTCGTCAGCCTGGCTAAAAAGTTATTTCTTTTTTCACTTCTAGTAGAGTTAATCGCTGTTTTTTTTCTAGCTTCAAAGTGGATTCCGGAAATGGGTTGGGGGCAAGGGATATATGCGAGTATATTTCACGCTGTTTCTGCGTTCAATAATGCCGGGTTTTCTATTTGGTCTGACAGTTTGTCGGGGTATGTAGATGATCCTTTTGTCAACATTATCATTTCCGTTCTTTTTATAATTGGCGGTATAGGTTTTACGGTTGTATTTGATTTGTGGAAAAGTAAAGAGTTTAATCACCTCTCCCTACAAACTAAAGTGATGGTAGTGGGTACATTAGCAATTAATGTTTTTAGTTTTCTCATGATTTTCTTCTTAGAATTTAATAACCCGCAGACCTTAGCCAATTTAAGTAATTTCGGAAAAATCCAAGCTGCCTATTTCCAAGCAGTTACTCCGAGAACTGCTGGATTTAATACATTAGATATTGGGCAAATGGAAGAGTCCAGCTTATTCTTCATTATTACTTTGATGTTTATAGGAGGAGGAAGTGCCTCTACGGCTGGAGGAGTAAAGCTTACAACGGTTTTAACCATTCTGCTGGCCACACTCTTCTTTTTTAAAGGGAAGGAACATATCGTGATTTTTAATAGGAGTATTACCATGCACATTGTTTTAAAGGCTTTATCATTAACCATAGGAAGTGCGTGTGTAGTTATTATAACCATCTTCATATTAGAACTGACGGAGGATGCTCCCTTTTTAACGATCGTGTTTGAAAGTATCTCAGCCTTTGGCACCGTTGGTCTTTCTATGGGGTTAACAGGGAGTTTAACATTAGTCGGGAAAATAACGATTATTTTAACGATGTTGATTGGCAAATTAGGACCGTTAACCTTTGCTTTTGCATTTGCCAAACAAACCTCTGATCTAGTAAAGTATCCAAAAGAAGATATCCTTACAGGTTAGAAGATTTGATATGAAAAGTGAATGAGGCTGAGGTCTATACTAAAGAGGAGTATTATGATTCTTCGAAAAGGAATTTATATGATAACTGGGATAAAGACTTGCACAAATGTTAACAGAATAATTTGAGAATGGCGTTCATGTGAATGGAAAAATTGATGTGACACCTGATTATTCCAAAGGTGCAGCTATTTTTGGCGAGGACGTCACAACTATATATAATTCTGTCTTACCTAATACCTATAGCCATTGCCTTTATCACAGGGATAATTGTTTTCTTTATCCTGGAGTTCGCAAATTAAATTTTTAAAAGTGTTAGTAATTAACTTAGGGTATAGAAGCATGTACGTATTTTAACATGATATTGAATCCTCCATAAAACTGGATCAAGCATGATTCATGAAACCTTGGAATATAAAGAAATAGGAAGGGGGGATTCCTATTATGAAAAAAATTCTTTTATTTTGTGATCCTGGAATTGATGATTCCTTAGCCATTATTTATGCCATAATGGATCCTGAAATTGACCTCGCCGGTATCGTTACAAGTTATGGGAATGTGACTAAAGACCAAGCTACAGCCAATGCTGCTTATTTGCTGCAATTAGCGGGTAGAAAAGATATTCCCATTATTCCTGGAGCTTCCAATCCTGTGCAGCAGGAGGAAGTGACCTTTTACCCGGAAATCCACGGTGAGGAAGGCATTGGCCCGATACAGCCTCCTGGTAATATGCAATATCAGACGTATCCTTTTGACACGATTCGTCTCATTATAGAAAGATACAGGAATGAGCTCATTATTGTAGACACTGGCCGTTCGACTACTCTGGCAACTGTATTTATCCTGTTTCCAGATCATATGAAAATGGTTCATTCCTTTTACGTGATGGGCGGGGCCTTCTTTGTTCCAGGAAACGTAACAGCACTGGCAGAAGCAAACTTCTTTGGAGACCCGACTTCCTCTAATTATGTTCTTAAGTATGCGCATAACCTAACGATAACTCCGTTAAACGTCACTCAATTCGCTATCATTACTCCGGATATTGTTGATAACATCTCTAAAAACAAGAAAAACATTTATGCTTTCATGATGGCTCCCATTTTTGAGTATTACTACAAATTCTATAAAAAATCTGTGCCAGGTATTATAGGTGCGCCTATTCATGATCTTCTAACGATAATTCTTGTTAAAAATCCTAACGTTGTGGATTACATATATTATGATGCCCATGTAATTGAGGGTATAGAAGCAAGGGGACAGTCCTATATTGACCTTCGTCCCACAAGTAAAACAGGAAATACAAGTATTGCTGTCCATCTCCATTACGAAGCGTTTTTAAAAGAGTTTACTAAAGTTATGTTACCTGAGTGATTTCGTGTGAAAAGGGGAGTGAAGGACGTGTCTTCCGCATAAGGGGGCAATTCTTAAATGGAATTGTTCTCTTTTTCATTCCATCATTTATAAAATTTTGAAAGTGGTCTAGAATTGTAAGTGTCAGCGTTATCATTAAAGGGAGAGAAGGATATGGATACTCATTGGGTTGCTGAACGATTTAATCATTTTGCGATTTTAGAGTGTGAAGGTTCAAGTGAACTTTATAAAAATTTGTCCCTGCAGATTGCGAAAGATCATGATTTATTAGAGTTATGTCTATATGCTCGACAAGGACAGCCTATTCCAAATTTGCTCTTTGGTGCTGTCCATTATTTACTACTCCAAGGTACTGATCACGAACTAAAGGAATACTACTCAAGTATAGTCGATAACACTAAGAAAGATAGTCACTCCTTCGCATTATTTAAAGATTTTTGCCTGAAAAACGTAACGAATATAAAGTCCATTTTAAAAAATAAGCGGGTGCAGACTAATGAAGTCCGTCGTTGTGCTTATTTATATCCTGTATTCTGTTACATTTATCAGCAGACTAATAAACCGCTCTCTCTTATAGAAATCGGGACAAGTGCAGGTCTCCAGCTGTTATGGGATCATTATTCTTATTCATACGAGAAGGATCATCTTTATGGCAATGAAGATTCCTTTGTACATTTAACCTCTAAAGTGCGTGAAGGAGGACTTCCTCATCAATTATTATCTCTAAACCCTCCAGTTAATGATCGACTAGGGATTGACTTACATATTAGTGACCTTACCGATGAAGAAGATTACTTATGGTTAAAAGCCCTAATATGGCCAGAACATAAGGACAGATTTGTAAACTTTGAAGACTCTGTTAAGCAATTAAGGTTACATCCTCCTCATCTTATCGAAGGAGATGGCGCAGCTCTATTATCAGAGGCAGTAGAAGAAATTCCTCCTGATACGACACTTTGTATCTTTCATACTCATGTAGCTAATCAGATGCCACGTAGTGTTAAAGAAAGTTTACTACAAAAAATAAATGAAATTGGCGGCCAAAGAGATATTTTTCACATTTACAATAATATGGAGGATAGAAAGCTGCATGTAGATTCAATTTTAAATGGAAAAGTCCAGAAGAAAACTGTTGGGGAAACAGATGGACATGGCCGTTGGTTTGATTGGAAATTATCGGGCGATTGTTCCATATAACGTGGCCGTTTAATCCTTATAAAACTTTTACTAATAATAAGGAGGAATTAATATGACAAAAAGAAATACGGAGTTGTCAGTAGAGCAGCGTGAAGAACTATTCAGAACTTTGAAAGCCCGTTTTGAAAAAAACATGAACCGCCATAAAGATGTTAAATGGGCTGAAGTACAAGCTAACCTCGAAGCTCATACTGAAAAGATGTGGTCTCTTCATGAAATGGAAGGAACTGCCGGTGAACCGGATGTTGTGGGTTATGATAAAAAGACTAATGAATATATTTTTTATGATTGTTCAGCGGAAAGTCCTAAAGGCCGCAGAAAGGTTTGTTACGACCGTGAAGCGCAGGAGTCAAGGAAAAAATACAAACCAGAGAATAACGCTAGTGATATGGCAGCTTCAATGGGCATTGAACTTTTAACGGAAGAACAATACCGGGAGCTGCAGGAGCTTGGAAATTTTGACTTGAAAACATCGAGCTGGGTGCAAACACCTGCTCATATTAGAAAACTTGGCGGTGCCCTCTTTTGTGACCGTCGCTACGATACTGTCTTTGTGTACCACAATGGAGCAGAATCCTACTATAGTGCAAGGGGGTTCCGTGGATCGCTAAGGGTCTGAATTTTGCACAGACATCTAGTTTGCGAGTCAGCCCGAAGAATCATCTCCCAGCCAGCATCCAGCGTAAAGTAAAACACTCCCTGCTTCTAAGAGGCAGGGAGTGTTTTACATTTAGTTATGCTGCGTCGTTTGTACCCTTATTGTTCTCATTTGATTTTGATTTAAAGCCGGCCAAGAACAAGAGGGCTAGGATGAGAATGATTCCTCCAATGATGATAATATTGGAATCAAAAAGATTGATCAGATTACCTAGCACGATTCCAACTACACCGAAGTCAGCATCCCCGAACGTTGTTCCCTGGAACCCTAGTGTGCCTAGAACTGGCAGCAAGAGGGCTGGCAGGAAGCTGATCATTACACCGTTCGCCATGGAGCCGATAATCGCTCCTCTTCGACCGCCGGTTGCATTACCGAAGACTCCGGCCGCTGCACCTGTGAAGAAGTGAGGGACTAGTCCGGGAACGATTACTTTCAAACCTAGTAAAGGTAAGAATAGCATGCTGACGAGTCCAGCGATGAAGCTGAATAGGAAACCGATGATGACAGCGTTTCCAGCGAATGGGAAAATGGCTGGGCAATCAAGCGCAGGTTTAGCGTGAGGGACGATTTTATCCGCAATTCCTTTGAAGGCTGGAACAATTTCAGCAAGAAGCATACGCACACCGGCTAAAATGATATAAACACCAGCTGCAAATGTAAGACCCTGCATAAAGGCGAAAACCAGGAAGTTCTGTCCACCGCTTAGTTCTCCTTCCACGAAGGCTGGACCGGCTGCAGCTGCGACGACAAAGAACAGGATGACCATGGTTAACGCTACGGAAACAGAGGTGTCTCTGAGAAAGCCGAGTGATTTTGGAACTTTGATATCCTCTGTCGATTTTGAACCTTTTCCGACAGCTTTACCGACTAACGCGGACACTAAATAACCAACTGATCCGAAGTGGCCGATGGCAAAGTCATCCGAACCGGTGACTTTTCGGGTGAAAGGCTGAAGCATCGCTGGGGAAAGGACCATCAATGCCCCGAGAATAACTGATCCAAGGATGATCATTGTAATACCGGAAAATCCTCCAGTGATTAAGATGACAGCGATTAAACAGGCCATAAACATGGTATGATGTCCAGTTAAAAAGATATATTTAAAAGGCGTGAATCGTGCAAGCAGAATATTGACAATCATACCAAACAGCATGATCATCGCTGTCTCTGTACCAAATGATTCCTGTGCAAGCGCGACGATCGCTTCATTGTTCGGGATCACCCCGTTGACAGCGAAGGCTTCGTCGAACATGCTGCTGAACTGGTCCAGGGACTGGACGAGTACATTCGCCCCAGCCCCAAGGATGACGAAGCCCATTACCGTTTTAAGAGTTCCGGAGACGACGTCTCCGGAATTTTTGCGTTGCACAAGGAGTCCGATTAAGGCGAATAGACCGACCAGGATCGCAGGGGTACCTAAGATATCCTTCATTATTAAATCAATCATATTTAACGCTCCTTTTGTTTTTTAGTGGATTACAAATTTTGTTCTAAGGCTTCACGAAGCTCGTTTTTATCCATCAAATTCTTCAGTTTTACGACATTTTTATTGCCATCTTCCAGATTTCCGACAATATCCTCTGACCCCAAGTAGAGATCGGCTTGTTCAGACTTGGCGGAAGTTAAATCCGTGTGGGAAACGTCCGCTTCTTTCCCCATTTCCTTAAGTGCTGCTTTCACGTTCATTTCTACAATCATGCTGCTGCCTAAACCATTTCCACATACGATTAATACTTTTTTCATAATAGTTTCCTCCTCAAATTTTTTAAACTTCGACGGATTGATTGATTAAATCAATAACAGTTTTACTATCACTTGCTGAAATTAACTTCTCGACATTGTCTTCCTCCGATAACAATTCCGTGAGCTGGGCTAACGCTTTTAGATGGGTTTGATTATCAATCGCCGCTAGTACGATGATTAACTGAGCGCGATGTTTCTCTTTTTCGGAGAAATAAACCGGTTCTTTCAATCGTAAGAAACTCATTCCCAGCTGTTCGACCCCTGTTTCTGGGCGCGCATGGGGGATAGCGATTCCTGGGGCGATGACAATATAAGGTCCTAACTCGTTTACATTATCAATCATTGCCTGAACGTAATGCGGTTTAATCGATTGCTGGTCGATCAGTGGCTGAGCCGCCACTCTGATGGCTTCCTCCCAGCTTTGTACATTGTCTTTAAATTGGATCGTTTGATCCGTTAGTAATTCATTGAGCATAGGCTTTTTGAGCTCCTTTGTTCGCGGGTTATTTTTTTCTAAAAGGTGAACCAATTCTCTTTTCAGTTCGTCTTTTTGATGGATCGTCGCATGGCGTTCGATCACATCCATCAGGTGATCGATAGAATTCTTTTCTGGCGGCTTCGAATCGAAAAGCTCATTCATCCGTTGTATGACCCGTTCCTTCTCGATGTCAGTTAAGATGGCCGGAACGTGGATGACGGGAATGTCTTTCGGTTTGATATAATTCGTTGAAAAGATCACGTCCACCTGATGTTCATTGTTTTGATATTCTCTCATCGACAGGGTGGTGATGACATTCAAGCCGGCAATCAAGTTTTCTAATTGGGTCCGTAACATGTTGGAGGTCCCGATCCCATTCTCACAAACGATGATGGCTCTGAGCTTTGTTTCGACATGCTTTTTCTCTTTTGTCAGCCAGCCTCCGAAGTGTAAGGTAATGTAAGCCACTTCTTCATCAGGAATCGTCTTCCCAACATACAGCTCCAGGTGCCTCATCACCCCTTTCGTCAAATGGAAAATGTCTGGATAGGTTTCTTGAATGGTATCAGCTAAGTCATTCGCGATTTGCACCCCATACTTCAGCCGATAATATGTTGGCTTGATATGAGAAATCAGGTTTTCCTCAAGTCCTTCCTTATCATCAAACACCACAAAAGCAGAAAGTTGAAAATCAGCAATCATCTGTTGAACGACTTCTTTCAGCCCCGACAGCTCTCGATCGGAATAACGGCTGAAGTCATCCTGTTGGACTTTAGAACCCAACAGATTCATGGTAATAAAGCAAACCTCATCCTCTGGGAAAGCAACCCCCCATAAGTTTTCAAGCTTATTCGTGATGAGTAAGGAAGCCTGGTAAGCTTCTGTTTGCTGCAATACCTGCTTCTCTTCTGGCTCAACCAGGATATACTTCTGTAACTTGATTCGCTTCATAATCATTAAGATCTGTAAGGAAAGGATCTCAACCATTTCATCTGTCAAAGTCAATCCTAATTCTTTTTCAGCTTCAAAAAGAAGGTTTCTCACAGAGCGCCGCTGATCGGTCTCCTGTGACCAAGTATCGGCTTCCGGCAGGATCATCTTATGAACCTCATTCCTGACGTTGTGCCAAGCCGGATGTGAGATGATGGTCGCCAGGATATTGGAAAGCATCGTTCTTTTTGCATCCTCAGAACCATTCAAGCGGTATCCTGAGCCTTTTTGGTAGTACAAATACAGACCAGCTTCCTTGAACTCTTGCTTGATAGACTTAATGGATTTGGCGAGCGTTCCCCGGCTCATGCTTGTCAGGTCCATAAACCTCTGCATCGATGCATCATGTTCTTCTAATAGAATTTTTGCTTTAATCAGAATTTCGCGTTCCTGCTTTGATAATTGGTACTGCCAATCTTCAAAACTCTGATCCTGCTGAATCATCAGTTTCTCTTTCGATGAATCAGGCAAAAGCAATCCCTTGCCATGTATACTTTCAATTGGTTCCAGGTTCTGAGTCCTTAACCAACTATTAATCTGATCGAGATCGTAATAAATCGTGCGTTGCGATACATTCATTTTGGCAACAAGATCTTTTGCCGGGACCGGATCAGTTGATTGTTGAATGATGGATAATAAGTGTGCACGTCTTTTATCCAGTACCATGAGGATCCCCCTTGTCTTCTATCTCTTAAGGTGTCAGTTTTTGCATAATTGAACAGGTAGTAATTCGATGATCATCTTATGGCTTTATTATATAGGCTTTTTATCAGTTTTGAAAGGGTTTTCAGTGTGTAGAGTTTGTATATCGGTTTTTTGCAAAAATGAACAGTTGAGTTTGATGTGTACCTGGTACCGAGTCAGCCTTTCTCGGTACCAGGTACCAAGAGAAAAAAGAAAAAAAGTTCATTGAGGGCTATATATCCAGAAGCTGCTGTAAAAGAAGGAGGGAGGAATAAAGTAACCGCCTTTTAGTTACTCCATAAAAGGGGCAGCTAACTGCAACAATTTATTATAGAAGGAATTTAACTTCTTCGAAGAGAATATGGAAGATAAGTTATAAAAAGCAGGAGGACCCGTTGATGGATTGTAAAAAGGTTAACAAAGTCTTTAGAGTTGTAGGCATAAAAGGTAGTGGGAATTTTTGTGAGTTGGGTAAAGAGGTTCCAAAACTTGCCCAACAATTTATAGCTCGTAAAGATGAAATTAAGAATCATTGCAACACCGAAATAGCACTCTTTGAGCCTAAAAGAGATGCTGGTCATAAAACAGGGCACTATTATGTAGGGTTAATTGTTAATGAAACTCTAAGAGAGGTTCCTTTTGGAATGGAATATATCGAAAAGGCTCAAGATTATGTATCGACAAGGGGAAATATAAATAATCTCGATAGCCTGCATAATCATTTATTAAAATGGGCAGAGGGACAGGGATATAAAAGAGATCTAGAATCTTATATCATTGAAACCTATCATCCAATGGTAAATGGGGAAGAAGTAGAGATTTACTTACCGATCTATAATTAATAATTACTAAAAATGAATCATTCATTTTATCTTGATCGCCTCTTCAAAATGATGAATTCAAGATACCTTCATAAATACCAATACTATAATAAAGGATTCATAACTTTTATGTTTAATTATGGAAGAGTATGGTTAGTACGAAAATTTGGAAACAGAAGTCGACTTAAGCGCCAAATTATGGAGTAAAGGAAAATGTTCAGCATTCATATGTGATAAACTTTAAAAATTGACTTAGTGAAAGTACGTCAAAAAGGAGGGTTTAATCATGTTAGATTCATCAAGAAATAAGAGAACAGATTCTGTCTCAAGAGTGATTAAGGCATCATCGCAAGCCATTTATCAGGCATTCATAAACCCAGAAGCATTAGTGTCGTGGCTTCCCCCGAAAGGAATGTCGGGTCATATTGACTTGTTTGATCCCCGCGAAGGCGGAACTTATCGAGTGACCCTCACGTACGAAACGGATCACTCAAACCCAAACCCTGGTAAGACTTCGGGAAACACTGACGTAGCCCAAGGGAAGTTTTTAGAGTTGGTTCCAGACAAGCGAATTGTACAATCAGTAAAATTTGATTCTGAGGATCCATCGTTTTCAGGTGAAATGACGCAGAAATGGCTATTGGAGCCCATTTCAGAAGGCACAAAAGTCACTATCGTTTGTGAGAACGTACCTGAAGGAATACGTAAGGAAGATCACCACACAGGTTTAATGTCCACATTGGAGAATCTCGCTATCTTTACCGAACGATAAATTATTTTTGATGTCTGTATAAATAAACGAACTTAAGGCTTCCTGTGCTGACTAAAAGCTCACAGGAAGTTTTTTAATCCAAATAAGAAAATCCATAATTAATAAAATTATTAATCATCACAGCCATTTCTTTCGGCGGCTGATCCATGTTATTTGCGAGCCAATCCTTAATCACATGAATCGCTCCGCTGATCACAAAGGAACTTAAATACTTCGATTCTTCCCTCTTCAAATAGTTCTCACTCAACCAATTGTTCACCATAAATCCGCGGGTCAATTCCATCATTCGTTTTTCAAAGGTAGGGGCTGCATCCTTGTTCAGCAAGGTTTGGAACATGAATTTGTTTTCGATAATGTATTCCAGGATCTTCTCGGTCATCTGGATAGATTCTTCCTCAATTTCGTAGCTGTAGCTGTTCAAGTATTTGTTCATATCCTCTGTGATTTCTTCTTCAATTTTATCCAATAGATCGAAATGGTCGGAATAATGAGTGTAGAAAGTCGAGCGGTTGATATCTGCGATTTCACAGACTTCTTTTACCGTAATCTCTGAAATTGATTTTTGGGCGAGCAGGGTAATCAGGCTTTCTTTCAAGACTTTTCGCGTATATTTTTTACGTCGGTCTAATTTCTCGCTCATCTCTAAAGGCTCCTTTTGTTAAATTTGTGTGACAATCCAACACAAACGCAGCATTATGTTGGGAAACTGACGGAATTTGTGAAACTGTTTGTTGAATATCCGACACAGTGTCAAATACAATATTAGAGTGTGTGAAAGGTGTATGCAAGAGAGGATGACGTCTTATCGGTCTGTCAGCACGAATGATTAAACATAAAAAAAGCATTGTTTTTACATTTCTTATCATCACGTTGATCAGTGCGGTTGCGCAATTTGGCGTATCGGTCAATCACAATATGGTTGATTACCTCCCGGAAGAGGCGCCCTCCATAAAGGCGATGGATTTGATGGAGGAAGAGTTTGATACACCAATGGAGAATGCGCGAGTGATGGTAGAGGATGTCTCGATAACCGAGGCATTAACCTATAAAGAAGAACTGGAGGCCATCGACGGGGTGAGCGAAGTTACCTGGCTCGATGATGTCGTTGATTTAAAAGTGCCTCTTGAGATGGCTGATCAGGATATACTTAAATCCTATTATCAAAAGGAGTCTGCATTATTCTCTTTGAACATAGAAGAAGGATATGAAGTGGAAGCAACCGATGAGATTTATAAACTGATCGGAAAAGAAGATGCGCTTGCAGGTGAAGCCTTAAATACAGCTGTTTCACAAAAGATGGCTGGCAGCGAATCGTTATATGCCGGCGCCTTATTAGTTCCGATCATTATTTTGATTTTGCTTTTATCGACGAATTCGTGGATTGAACCCGTGTTCTTTTTAACAGCGATTGGGGTTTCTGTCCTGATCAATTTAGGGACGAACATCTTTATTGGAGAAGTCTCCTTTGTGACACAGTCGGTGGCGCCAATCCTGCAGCTGGCGGTGTCGCTGGACTATGCGATCTTCCTGCTGCATAGCTTTTCCGATTACCGCAAAGAGACGGAAAACCCTGGGGAAGCCATGCAGCTAGCAATGAAACGCTCATTCCCGGCGATCGCAGCCAGTGCATCGACCACATTCTTCGGTTTTACCGCACTGACATTCATGGATTTCGGCATCGGTGCTGACTTAGGTCTGAACCTGTTAAAAGGAATCCTGCTGAGCTTCCTCAGTGTTATGGTCTTATTGCCTGCATTGACACTGATGTTTTATCACTGGATTGATCGTACACAGCACCGGCCATTTGTGCCGGCGTTTAAAAATATCGGTAAGAATGTACTTAAATCCAGATTTCCAAGTTTAGTCTTAGTACTGCTTCTGATTGTCCCTGCTTTCCTTGCGCAAAGTCATACAACTTTCATCTATGGATTTGGGGAACATCCAAAGGACACACGAGCGGCTCAGGATGAAGCGGCCATTGAGGAAGCATTCGGGAAAAACATGCCGATGGTGCTGCTTGTACCTGAAGGGGACAGAGGCAAAGAGGAAGAACTCGTACAGGATTTAGAAGACCTTTCTCAAGTTTCAAGTGTCATTTCTTATGTCAATATGGTCAGCACAGCTGTTCCGCCTGCTTATTTAGAAAAAGAAATGACAGAGCCATTCTATTCCGATAACTACGCACGCATGACCCTTTTCACAGAGACAGATGCGGAAGGGGAAGCGGCCTTTTCTCTGATTGAAAAAGTTCAGGATACAGCTGACTCGTATTATGAAGAAACCCATTTGCTCGGTGAGAGTGTCACGTTGTTTGATATAAGAAATGTCGTCCAGGAAGATAATAAGTTAGTGAATGGGCTGACGATCATCACGATTGCGATCGTGCTTTTGATCACGTTCCGCTCGCTATCGATCCCTGTGGTCTTGTTATTGACTATCCAGGCTTCCGTATGGTTCAACTTGGCGGTCCCATACTTTACGGACACGCCTCTCGTTTATATCGGCTATCTGCTCATCAGCACGATCCAGCTGGCCGCTACCGTCGACTACGGCATCTTATTTACGGAAAACTACAATTACCTGAGGAAAGAAATGCCGGCAATAAAGGCGGTCAAGAAAACGATTGATGACAAGATTTTTGCGATTTTCATATCGGCTTCCATATTATCCAGTGTCGGGTTTATCTTAGGACTTACATCGTCGAACCCGATCGTGTCTTCCATCGGTTTATTGTTAGGCCGGGGAGCGCTGCTTGCGTTCGTCATGGTTGTGTTCGTCCTGCCTGCGCTGTTACTTGTATTTGATAAGGTGATTGAAAAAACAACATGGAAACCTAATTTTTATAAGGGGAAATGATGATGAAATATAAACGTATAACTGCTCTGTTCATGGCATTTCTTCTTGTGATGCCGGCCTTTCTCGTATCGGCTGAACAAAATAAATCCTCAGAAGAGAAAACTCCCGGGGGAGAAGGGTCTTACTCTGAGAAGCATGAAGTCGTGTATGCCACATTGAATGCGTCCGGGAATCAGGAAGAAATGTATGGCGTCAACAACTTCAGCATTGAGGAACCTGGGAAAATCGTCGATCATGGATCTTATACCAGTGTGCAAAATCTGACGGATTTAACCGATATCGATCAAAACGATAACCGTGTGGAATTGACGGCGAAAGAAGATGAGTTTTATTATCAGGGAAACCTTGAAGACACGCCGCTTCCATGGAATATAGATGTTTCTTATAAATTAGATGGTGAAGAATTACAGCCTGAAGAACTGCTCGGCAAGGACGGAGAGTTTGAGATCCAGATTGATACAGAAAAAAATGAAGATGCCGACCCAGCCTTTTTCGAAAATTATCTGATGCAGATTACTCTCACATTGGATTCCAAGCTGTATGAAAACATTGAAGCTCCAGATGGAACAGTCGCTAATGCAGGGAAGAACCGCCAAGTGACATTTACCGCCATGCCTGAAAAAGAAGGAAGTTTTACTTTAAGTGCGGATGTCACTGATCTCGAAATGGAAAGCATTGAAATGGTGGCGATTCCATCCTCCATGTCTATTGACGCCCCAGACACGGGTGCGGTGACGGATGATATGAACTCATTATCTAACGCCACATCAGAACTCAATCAGGGTGTCGGCGAACTGAAGCAGGGGATCGCAGAACTAAACGATGGCGCCGCCGTCCTTTACGACGGTTCTGCCGAATACAAAAATGGTATAGGTGAGCTTGATAACGGCTCAGCTGAACTCGTCAAAGGATCGGCGTCGATCCAGTCCGCTCTTCAAAAAATGAGCGAATCAGTCGGAGCAGGTTCTGGTGAAATGAATCTAAGTGATTTGTCTAAGATGGAAGACGGCATACGTCAGGTCGCCGAAGGCCTGAAGGAAGCCGAGAATGGTCTTTCCAATCTAAAAGAGCAGTATGGCAAGGCTCATGGGGCACTAGGCGAGACGATCGAATCGATTCCTGCTTACAATATTACCGAAGAACAAATCCAGGTCTTGTATGAAAGCGGAGCTGACAAGGAAGTCGTCGATCAGCTTGTAGAAACTCATCAGACCGCCGCTGCCACGAAAGAAACCTATGCCAATGTAAAAGAAGTGTTCAATGCCGTCGACCCGGCGCTTGAAACGAGCGCCGGCTCACTGAACGAAATGAGCTCGAGCTTAAGCGCTCTGGCAGATAACCTGGCGAGCAGTCTTGACAGCGTGGACATTGATGAATCTATGAAAGAGCTGCAGGAAGGACTGCAGACCCTGTCGTCCAATTATAATAATTTCCATTCCGGATTAACGGATTATACCGGCGGTGTTTCCGAATTAGCTGGATCTTATCAGGAAATCCACAACGGCTTAGGCGAACTATCAAATGGAACGAGTGAGCTGGAAAATGGGGCAGCTGAACTTCATAATGGAACATCAGAATTAGCGGAATCAACCAGCGACATTCCTGGACAGATGCAAAGTGAAATCGATCAAATGGTGGAGGAATACGATAAATCAGATTTCGAGCCGGTTTCCTTTGTTTCATCTGAGAACGAAAAGGTAGAGTCTGTGCAGTTCGTGATCAAGACGGAAAGCATTAAGAAACCTGAAAAAGAAGAAGAGGCCCCTAAGGAGAAAGAAGAAAAAAGCTTCTGGGACCGCTTCATAGATTTATTCAAATAACATGGAAAAAGCCTTCTCTGTTAAGAGAAGGCTTTAGCTTGTAGAGAAACCATATGCTTACGGACGACCGAAGGATGCAGTAAAGGATCCGGGAAACGGTTCACTTTTAAGTGGGCGTACCATGCTGACTTAAACAACTAATTAAGCTGTCATGCAATACATGACAGCCTGTTCAGTTACTTTGAGCGACTTTTTATTACCAATGGTGTCGGCTTCCGGGGTGGTAATAGTAGGGATTCGCTGGATAATGGCTTCTTCCGTACATACCAGCTTGCCCTTGGCCGCCGCCGGCACCTGGAAGTCCTGGCATCATGCCGCCGCCCGGCATACCGCCTTGGCCGCCACCGGCACCTGGAAGTCCTGGCATCATGCCGCCGCCCGGCATACCGCCTTGACTGCCGCCGGCACCTGGAAGTCCTGGCATCATGCCGCCGCCCGGCATACCGCCTTGGCCGCCGCCGGCACCTGGGAGTCCTGGCATCATGCCGCCGCCCGGCATATCGCCTTGACCGCCACCGGCACCTGGGAATCCTGGCATCATGCCGCCGCCCTGCTCCTGGCCATTTCCGCCATTGCCTTGACCGTTTCCTGTTCCGTTGCCCCCGTTTTGCCCTTGAGGTGCTCCTTCCTGACCAGCTCCTTGAAGAGGAATAGGAAAGCATACGACAGAAAGTTCTTCTTCATCTGATGTCGTAATTGTGCCCTCCATGCCTCCTTCGAATTCGTACTGATCTTTTGGAATACAAATATAGCCCTCCTGCTGACGCGGGTACCAGTGAGGGTGGTAAGGATTATGGTAATACATGAATCATTCGCCTCCTTGATATACACCCTCATCCTATTCATTAAATTTAATTTGGGCACCATCTTTTTCAAAAACTCTTACATTCATTCGAATCATTCGTCCGACATAACCTTGAAAAAATGCTTCTAAAATAGGGGATAATTAAACGGAATGGCGACCTGGTGCTTCTGATAATGGTGCCGATAAAAGGATGGCTCCTATGATTTGTTTTTTCAAATTTATGGAAACTATAATGGGAAAGTGGAGGGGAATTCTATGGATCAATTATTTCGAATATTTCGAAATCGAATCGGCTTTCCTGAAAATGAAAAAATTCCTTTTGAAAAGCTGGATGTCATCCTTCAAAAGGTATCAAGAACCATTCCTTTTGAAAAATTTACGAATTATTTTAGGTGAAAAGCAAAGGATTACGAAAGGACATCTAATAAGTAAGGCGCTCATACATCAAGAAGGCGGGGTCTGCTATGAAATCAATCCGCTTCTTTACTATTTTCTTAAAGAAAATCAGTTTCAGCCGTTGAAGGTTCAGAGACAGGTAAAACCCATGTCGCTCTTCTTCTGAAGCATGAAGGTCAAACGTATATTGTCGATGCCGGGTTTGGCGGGAACTTGCCGTTAACCCCTGTACCTTTAACCGGAAAAAATCCAAACCCCAATTGGAGAATTCTGGGTTATTTCAACCGAGGAGGGCAGCTTTCCCTTGATGATAAAGCTTAAAGACAAAGGTAAAGAATGGAGAACCGGCTACACCTTTGATACATCGGATCTGATAATTGATGTCACAGAATTAAATGCCATGCAGCGCATCATTGTAGAACATGAAAAATCCCCATTTAATAAACATCTATTACTGACCAAATTCACCGAAAACGGAACTGAAGATAACCGATACTTCATGGACTCCCTGGGCAGCAGGGGAAGTAAGAAAAGAGGAAATCGATTCTCTTCGGTTCAACGAACTGGCTAGGGAATATTTTGAACTGAGTTTGAGAAGAAACGTGACCGGTAAATAAAGTAGTATCTATCTAAAAGGGAGGGTTACCTTATATGAATCGTATACAGAAGGGAAAACTTGGACTAGGGACAGCACCATTAGGAAATATGTTCCGTAATATTCCTGAAGAAGAGGCGGCCGACACCGTAGATGCTGCCTGGGAGCATGGGATCCGCTATTTTGACACAGCTCCCTTTTATGGCGCCGGTCTTTCTGAGATCCGCCTCGGAAGAGCATTGTCCAATTACGATCGTGATGATTATGTGTTAAGTACAAAAGTCGGCCGATATATGCTGGATGAAGAAGAAGAGCCAGCTAAAGGTGAACTGTTTGAGCATGGCCGTAACAATAAAGTCGTGACGGACTACAGTGCTGATGCTGTTTTACGCTCAATCGAACAAAGCCTCGAACGTTTGAACACCGACCGTCTCGATGTTGTCTACGTTCATGATGTGGCTCAGGACTTCCACGGGGATGAGTGGCTCTCTCAGCTTGAAATCGCTCGAACAGGCGCCTTTCGCGAACTGTCGCGGTTGCGTGACGAAGGTGTCATCCATTCGTGGGGGATTGGGGTTAACCGTGTGGAACCGATTGAGATCACGCTTGACCTTGAAGAAACAAAGCCGGATCTGTGCCTGCTGGCCGGCCGTTATACGCTCTTAGATCATGAACATGCCTTACAGCGTCTGATGCCAAAAGCTATTAAACAGAATGTGAAGATTGTGGCCGGGGGTCCTTACAACTCCGGGGTCCTTGCTGGAGGAAGTCATTTCGAATACCAAGAAGCTTCGCAGGAAACCCTAGAGAAAGTGGAAAAAATTAAAAATATTGCAGATCGGCACGGGATTAGCGTAAAGGCCGCGGCTCTGCAATTTACACTCGCTCATCCGGCTGTTACTGCCGCTATCCCAGGGGCCAGCCGCCCGGAGAGGATAAAAGAAGATCAGGACGCTTTAAACACGGAGGTTCCCGCAGCCTTCTGGCAGGAAATGCGTGAAAGAAAAGTTATAGCTCCTGATGCGCCGCTGCCCTTTAAAAAGTAATGAACAACAGGAACCCTCATTTGTTAGATGAGGGTTTTTTCTCCAGAATCCCAGCTTCATGATATGGAAGTCCGTAGTCAAAGTACCGTCCAATTGTTTTCGTGTTCCCTATTCTTAGGAAAGCCGGTTAATTCGGAATAGTCCATCTCTCTGCTTTATATTTAGTTCGGGGTAAAGAAAGTATAACTGCTTATCGGATTGGAGAAACTTAATGCCATAGTATGTATAAAAGTGCGGTATAATAAGGAAAAATGACATGTCTGTTTTTAATAATGGATCTGAGGTGACTTCCTAGTGCAGCAAAACCAAGATTTAATCATGATTGGAAAGAAGATTGAAGAAAGAAAGTACGAATTTGCCGATGCCATGAAGCAGGAGGAGAATGAAGCTCCTGAGAATCGTGAATTTCGCGCGGAGCTCTTTCAGCTTTTTGCAGACGGCCTGCAGAAAGGAAACGAAGCTACGAAGGACGAGGTGAACGCGTGGGGCGAACATATCGGCCGCCTGGCCATTGAACAAGGCGCTCAGTTGGATAATTCACTAAAAGGAACGATGGAATTTCGAGTCTACCTTTGGAATGCTCTCGAGGACATTACTAAGGAAGAGGATTTTTCCAAGGAAACGATCTTTAAAGTAGCGCGGAGCGTCGATCCGCTGCTCGACCACATTGTTTACGCGTTCAGCACCTCCTTTGTTCATTCGTATAAAGCCTCCTTAGAGAAAGCCCATCAGGAATTTTTGAATCTATCAGCCCCGGTGGTGCCTCTGTTAAATGGAGTGGCCGTAATGCCGATTATTGGAAGTGTGGATGAAAAACGAGCCTACTATATGATGGACACCACACTCAATGAAGCTATGAAGCAGCAGCTTTCCTATTTATTAATTGATCTATCAAGTGTCACGATGATCGACACACACGTTGCCAACAGCATCGCTAAGATCGTCACCTCCCTGGATTTACTCGGAGTGACTGCGATCTTAGCAGGCATTCGTCCGGAAGTGGCTCATACGATGGTGAGCTTAGGAATTGATTTCTCTGAGATTAAGACTTACAACTCCCTGCAGCAAGCTCTCTCCATTCATGTGTTCGGAAAAAGAGAATAGCACTAAAAAAGCGCTCCTTTCTGATTTGAAGAAGGAGCGCTTTTTTCATCAAACCGGTACCAGGTACGTGAGGACAGAATTCCGGTACCAGGTACCCAGAAAAATAAGAAAAAAACCCTGCGCAGGCAGGGTTTTGGTTAATCTCGTTCTTCCTCGGCATCCTTTTTCTCTTCGGCCGCTTCTTTCTTTTCTTCGGCTGCCTCTTTTTTCTCTTCCTCGGCTTCTTTCTTCTCTTCTTTGGATTCCTTTATCTTTTCGTAACGCTGGCGCTGGCGGTATCCATAAGTGGAAGACAGGACAACATCTTCATTCTCTAGGGCAGACCCGAGCGCGCCAATGATCGTTGAAACACTTGTCGCTGTCCATGCAATATAGAAGTAATTGACATACCCTGTACTGCCAGATAGCTGGGATTCCAGCATGCCTATTGGAATCAGGACAATAACTGCAACAGAGAACAAGAGGAACAATAAGACGTAATACAGACAAACGGTGACAAGGAGCGTAAAGAAAGTCGAGGCATTGTATAACTTCCTTAAATAATCATTCCCTCCACTATCGGACTTTCTTTCCCATAATCTGTGAGCCAGTATGATCCAGCCGACCATAGCCAAAATAGCAACGATCGAAAGCATGAACATCCGCCATATCCCGTAATTATTACTGAGCTGCCATAACGTCGGAAAAACAAGGGCGTAGGAACCAGTCGTAAAGGCGATAATGATCACCTTCATAAAAGCTGGAAACATCGCCCACGGACGGTTGGCCCGGACCATCCCTGTCAAAACTCTTAATGCTCCGCTGAACCGTGACTTCACGGTAAAGCGGACATCAATATTCGATTCATTCTCATCCGGTGTTTCCCGCTGAATAGGGGAAAGGCGTTCAAACGCCCGCTTCCCGACCAGTCTCGTAGAGCTTTTATTTTTCAGCTCTTCATGTTCGCCGTCGTCTTTGGACTGGATCCGCTGTTCGGCCTTCTCCCGGTCTTCGTCCGAGCTTCCATAATACATCTCATTCACTAATTGTAAAATTGATTCACGGACTCGTTTGAGCATAGGGGTGGACCCAAGTCCTGGAAGGCTGATCAAGGCAACATTTTCTTCTTCAAATGCCTCAGCTACAATCGGCCTTTTCCCTTTAAACAACGGCAGATCGGTAAGACAGATCGCAAAATCCCATTCTTCTTCCGCCTTTTTATCCATGGTGTCCCCCAGCACTTCCAAGGACTTTTCCGTCCCGCCTGTAAGAGGGTCCTCTATATAGTCCGAATGCCACTCATATTGATCATCCACATAATAACTGAGCAAATCGGGAAGTTGACTTTGCAGTTCTTTTCCTATTTTATTTGGATATCCCGGTGCTGTAATTAATCCTAGCGTTTTCTTTGATTTGCTCATATCTTCACCTCTTCTACCTCTCTCATATTATCTAATACTATATAACCATAATTTAATTCTTCTAAACTGGAATAGCGCGTAGCTGGTACCAGGTACCGGTAGAGAGAGCTTCGGTACCAGGTACCAGCAGACATCCCATCGGTACCAGGTACCCAGAAAAAAAAAACTTACTGGAGCAGGATTTTGAGGATGTGAAGGGAGCGCTGATAACAAGGGGAATGTTTGATTAGAAATCTTCCGGGAATACAATCAATAACAAACGATACTAGGAGTGTGAATATTTATGGCAGATAGAAACGGATTGAGTGATAAAGTGAAAGGAAACGTTAATAAAACAAAGGGAGAAGTTAGGGATCAAGTAGGAAATGCTAAAAACGATCCTGAAATGCAGTCAAAAGGAAAGAAAGATAGAGCCAAAGGAGATATGCAAAAAGGAATTGGGAATTTTAAAGACAAATTGTAGAAATAGAGAGCACCCCCTTGATTGTAAATAATCGAGGGGGTGTATTTATTTTAAGCAACGGTGAAGTTAAGAGAAGCGTTTTGAAATATTTGGCTAAAAGGTTAATAATAAGATAGAACCTATTTCTTTAAGGAGGTGGAAGGGTGATCCGTTTTGTTAAAAGTGAAGATTATTATGTTCTATCACCTTTGATTAATGAGTGGTGGGGCGGCAGAAACATGTCTCACCTGCTGCCAAAGCTGTTTTTTGATCATTTTAACAATACAAGTTTTATAGTAGAAGAAGATAACAAAGCAGTTGGTTTCTTAATCGGTTTTTTATCCCAGTCTAATAAAGAGGAAGCTTACATCCACTTCGTAGGCGTTCACCCGGAATACCGGAAGCATTATATCGGAAAACAGCTCTATCACGAATTTTATCGAGCCGTTAAAAGAGAGAATAGAAGCATTGTTAGAGCTGTGACTTCACCCGTTAACAAGACTTCCATTGCCTATCATACAAAGATGGGGTTTGAGATAAAAGAAGGGGATAAAGAAGTGGAGGGGGTTTCGGTGTATTCAGATTATGATGGACCCGGAAAAGACAGGATATTATTTATGAAAAATATTACATAAGGAACAATGTAATTACTCTGGAAGGAAACACGAAGAAAGCAGAAGTCCAACGATTTTGCGGAGCTAAAAATCCCTGGGTTCTAATTACACAGCCGTAATGATGAAGTGGTGCCATTTGCGCATTTCGAGTATTACTCTCATAAGCTTCCGCATGCCATGACCCGGAAATTTGAAAACTACGGCCACTTTTTTAGGGATGATCTTCCTGAACTTTTAGACGACGTCCAGTCATTACGCCGTTAAAAAAGAAGAGCAGAAGCTATTGACAGCCCTGCTCTCTGGATGTGCGCTTGAAAGTTGCCATCAGCCAAATCAGCTGCAGCCACACCAGCCCTGCAAATAATCCCGCAGCAACGTCCGTCGGGTAGTGAACACCAAGGTAAACTCTGGTCCACAGCACCGCTCCAATTATGGAAACCGTGAGGACAGCAGCCAACCCTTTTAGAAACGTGCTGTGTGTCAGATACAGCACGACAAGTAAAACAACTCCGTAAGTGAACGTGGCATACATAACATGTCCGCTTGGGAACGAAGCGAGGCTTGCATTAGTAAAAGCATCCACTGGCGGGCGCTCTCTATCGAAAAAGGCTTTTAAAGCATGATTAACCTCCCGCATGCCCCATAGGCCGACAAGAATCCAGATCAACATCCGGTATTTTTTCAAAAACAGTAGAATCAGAAGAAGCACGGCTCCTATTCTTGCACAAATCCAATAATCCCCAAAGTGTGTTAAGAAGAGGGCGGATTGCAAGGCCTCACCTTCCTGAGCCGTGCTGAACCACTCCACTGTCCGGTCGTCCCATTTTACTATGTAAGGTGTGCTTGCTTGAATAGCCCAGGCTAATAAAATAAAGAGAAGCGTACTGCCGGCCATAATACCAAGTGATCTCCTCATAACGAACCTCCTCCATGGATTCCTTACCTAGTTTTTAGCATATGGATTTTTTTATGCTTTAGAATCATCTTAGAAGGAGATCCTTAACTGATTCAGTATGGTTTGAAAAAAGGACTGCTGGCGGAAATGTGATTTTTCTGTGTGAGGCGTCCTTTAGAGTTAAGAATTGCTCCAAGGCAGATGGGGCATTTATTACAATGTACTAAGGAATGAGGAAGGTAAGGTGATCTAGAAATGAGTATACAAAGTAGTAAATCCATTTACATAATATCAGGTCCTTGTGGAGTGGGTAAGTCTACGATCACAAAAGCACTCGCGCAAGAGATGGAAGAGGCTGCTCTATTAGAAGGGGATGTCATTTATTCCATGCTTACTGTTGAGCTTTCGTGGGAGCGCCATTTAGAAATCGTATGGCAGAATATCCTTTCGCTTACGAGGAATTTCGTTGAAAACAACCTTAATGTCGTGATCGATTATGTCGTGGAAAGTGAGTTGGAGTGGTTTTGTAAGCAGCTGACGGAACTAAATGTTCACATCTATTATGTCGTTTTACGAGCAGATGAAGAGGTGCTAATGAAGCGGCTGAATAAACGAGGAGATCTTCAATTAGGGAAGCGTTCTTTACAATTATTAGAGGAACTGGAGGGGAAAAAGTCTAATCAGTCATTTCTCTATGATACAACGGACAAGCACCCATCGGAAATTGCCGAAGATTTAAGAAATCGTTTTAAACAGTTTAGAATTAATGGATAACGATTAAGTAACAGAGGGTGTAGCTTCTACTGCAAAATAAGAAACAGTTCTTTTTTAAAACTCGTACCAGCATTGTATTGAGTGCCGAACATTTCATATAGTCTTATATTGATTGGGGCGATTATCATTCTTGGAATATTCATCGTAGGTTGAACTTTTTAATGAAAACAGGGATACATATGCTTTTCGATTAACAGGAGAGGTAACGAACATCAGGAGTGGAAGTCGCTCTGTCATAGAGATTGAAGTTACCCAACATGAGATCAAAGGAGATTCACAATCTTTAAGAAGAAATTAAGGAGAGATTCTATGAGCAGAACCGTTATTTTTGATATGGATGGAACACTTTTTCAAACCAATACCATTCTCGAAATATCACTAGAAGATACATTTAATCACTTAAGATCCAACGGCCAATGGGAAGGGGAAACCCCGATTGAAAAGTACAGAGAAATCATGGGAGTACCTCTAGTTACGGTGTGGAAGAGCTTACTACCTGATCACTCCGAAGAAATAAGGCATGAAGCCGATGAATATTTCCTCGATCAATTGATTGCAAATATTAATAAGGGTAATGGCGAGTTATATCCGCATGCAATAGAAATGTTGAATAGCCTAAAGGAGAAGGGTTATTCCATTTTCATTGCCAGCAACGGGCTGCCCCAATACCTTGAGGCCATCGTTACTTATTACAGCTTGGACCAATGGGTGAAGGAGACGTTCAGTATTCAGTCCATCCCTACGTTGGATAAAGGAGATTTAGTGAAAAGTATTTTGGTGAAGTATGAAAAGGAAAATGCGGTTGTCGTAGGGGATCGATTATCCGATATTCATGCGGCAAAAACCAATCACTTAATGGCGGTAGGCTGTAATTTTGACTTCGCTGTGGAGGATGAACTCGCTCAGGCAGACAAGGTTATCGACGATTTAATTCAGCTGCAAACAGTACTGGACGGCCAACTAGCGGAGAGAAGCAGGCGAGCATGAAGATACGACGAGCAGCTGTAGAAGAGGCTGAATCCATAGCCAATCTTCAGGTGGATACGTGGAAAACCACCTAGAGGTTTCTGGCAAAGTACTGAGCGAATGTGTTTATGGGTGGAAGGATATAACGAAGATCATTTAAGCATATCGCTTCCCTATGATAACGAGAATAAAGAAGGCTCCCACTTAATCAAAGTGAGAGCCTTTTCTATTAAACTTGTAATTCAAATTGCTTCGAATACAAATGGGAATAGTTCCCCTCTTTTTCAAGCAGCTGCTCATGCGTACCCTGCTCTGTGATTTTTCCATCTGATAGGACGATAATTCTTTCGGCATTTCGAATTGTTGATAATCTATGGGCAATCACTAAAGTTGTACGGCCTTTGGCTAATAACTCCAGAGATTCCTTCACAATGCTTTCACTTTCGTTGTCTAGTGCACTGGTCGCTTCATCGAGAATGAGGACAGGCGGGTTTTTGAGGAAAACGCGGGCAATACTTAGGCGCTGTTTCTGACCTCCTGACAGTCTTACACCACGCTGCCCAATTTCAGAGTGATACCCTTGTGGCAAGCTAGTAATGAAATCATCCGCATTTGCTTGTTTAGCTGCTGCAATGACTTCCTCATCGCTGGCCTTTGGGCTGCCATATCGGATATTTTCCATGACAGTCCCTGAAAAAAGGTAAATATCCTGGTGGACAAAGCCAATGCTGCTTCTTAGATAGGCTAGGTCAATATCACGAATATTTTTACCATCCAGCAATATTTCACCCTCAACTGCTTCATAAAAACGAGGAATCAGAGAGCAGAGAGTCGTTTTCCCTGCACCGGATGGACCGACGAGTGCCACATATTCTCCAGGCTGAATCTGCAGAGACAAATCCTCAAAAACGTGACCCAAGTAGTCTTCGTAACCAAAAGTAACATTTTTAAATTCAATATGTCCTTTAATAGCTGGCAGCCTTTTTGCGCTTGGTTTGTTGTCAATCGCTGGTTTCGTATTCATGATTTCCATAAACCGCTGAAACCCCGTAATCCCTTCCTGAAACTGCATACTAATGTGAGTGAGACGCTGCATCGGTTCGACCATGAAACCAATGTATAACAGAAAAGTAATCAGGTCGGCTAAGTCCAGCGACGCATTAACAATTTGCACAGCGCCAAAGATGATCACTGTAATCGTAATTAATTGAATGAACGTTTCCATACCATTAAAAAAATAAGCTTCAGCCTTATACGTTCCCTTTCGGCTTTTAAGGAAGCGGTCATTCTCTCGATTGAATTTTTCGATTTCTAATGCCTCATTAGCAAAGGATTTAACGACACGTATGCCGGCCAGACTATCTTCGACCTGTGCGTTCACATCACCAATCCGTTCTTTATTGTTCGTTAATGCCCGGTTCAATTTCTTATTAAAATACAAAGAAAAGATCCCAAGGATGGGCAGGAAGCAGAAGACGGCAACGGTCAGAGGAGCATTGATAAAAAATAAAATAACGAATGCTCCAACAAAACGTACGAGATACTTGACGTAATCTTCCGGTCCATGGTGATAGAGTTCAGACAGCAGCAATAAGTCGTTGGTGATTCGAGTCATAAGCTGACCTGTTTTTTGCTTATCATAAAAGCTGAAAGGAAGCTTCTGCATATGGGAAAACAATTCACTTCGTAAATCACTTTCCATGCGGGCTCCAATTTCATGTCCCTTGTAATCTACAAAATAGTTCCCGATATTTTGTACGATCACTAACAGTAACATCAGACCGCCAATCCAAAAGACATCATGTAGTGCAGTGGATAGGCTGCCTTCAAGAACGTCCTTGGTAACGTAGCGGACAAGTAACGGAAATACCAAAGTTAGTGAGGAAACGATCATAGCACAAGCTAATACGGTAAGGAAAATTCTCAGGTACGGCTTATAATACGAAAGAAATTTATTAACTGGAAATTGCATAGTTTACCCCTTTATTGTGTTATTTAAATGAACACATATAAGGGGGACGACCGTTAAACGTTAAGAAGGCGTACCACCCTTATATGTTTGTACGGTTTTGATCGTGATATTTCTCATGTAAATAGCCTCCTTCTTATTAATTAAATTTATTGTAAACGTTTTCTTGGAAAAGGAAAAGTGAATTTAGAGATGTTTACGGGATCAGAAGGGGATTAGTAATAAATCTCGAACTTGTTTTATATACCAGTTTATAGGAAGTGAAGTAATTCTCATCATCCGAATATGAATAGGAGGGGCTATGAAGTGAAGGATTGGTTAATTTTAACTCTAGTCCTCGGAAGTATACTTACGGCTTGTTCAAACGATATCGAAAATAAGGGGAATGAAATTATCGTCCAAGAACGAATCGGAGAAACTGATCAATATATTGATCTAAGAAAAATAGATACCGTGGATCAAGTCGATCAGGTAAGGGATGAGATAAAAGACATGAAGTGGGAAAATGCAGTCGTAAGTATGAACCAGCCTGCGGATTTTAGATTTTACTTTCATGAAGAAAGTAAAGTTTCAGGACTAACGTATGAACTATGGATCGGTCCAAGCCTTGAGACAATAGAATTAGTGTATGAAAATAAATATGTTCAGCTGAATGAAGAAAAGTCATCGAAACTGTTTGAGATTCTTATTGGTGAATGGTCAGGGAGTTGAATATGAAAGAAAACAGAGATCACGGGTTTGAAGATATTTTTGAACTATTCAAAAGGTGTAAGTTTTCTAACTGTACCCACACAAATGAGCCGGCCTGCGCAGTTCAAGAAGCCATTTTAGAAGCGATTCTTTCAGAAGAACACTTCCATAATTATTATAGAGAGAAAAATGAGACAGAATATATTTCTAAACAAAAGAATAAAACGAAGGCCAGGGATTATATGAAACAGAGGAAACTCTTTCGCAAGCCCTAAAAAGGAGGAATTCAGGTGAAAGAGTTCTATAAAACATCGGATGGCTGTACTTTTCACGGATATGAAGCCGGTGACAAAAATCTTCCTGACCTTCATGGGATGACGGGTGATTCCCGGAGTTTTCTCGGACTGATTGATTACTTTAAAAATGATTTTCACCTCATTATTTTAGATCTTCCCGGTCATGGAGAAACGGAGCCGTTAAAATATGAGGAAGGGTATAGGTTTTCTTCCCTTGTCAAAAGGATTTTTCCTGTTATAGAAGAGATGGCGAGCAGCCCATTTTATATTCTGGGGCATTCTTGGGGAGGGGGCCTTTCCTTATAAATTTAACTTATTAAGCCAACAAAGTATTCCTTCAACAATCGGAACTTTAATGGATTTTAAAAAGGAAGCCCATGTAATGTTAATAGGACCTATACTTTTAACCCAATCAAATTTACAGCCTTCATTTGTAAGAGGGCGGCTGTAAAGACATATAATCATATAAGAGTTAACTTTTGTGTCACCTGCCGCTGCACTTCTTTCGATTATAAATTCGAAGGGTGTATTTTTTGTATTAAATATATAAGAAAGGGTGCAGGTTATGTCCAAGAAAATCTTTGCCTTAGACCCAGGTCACGGAGGAAAAGACCCGGGGGCCACTGGCTCGGGAATAAAAGAAAAGGATATCGTTCTTGATATTTGCCGGCGTGTTCAGAAGTATATAGCTGAACATTATGCTGGTATCGACTGCCGGCTTACGCGTCCTGCTGACTCATTCATTTCGCTTACAGATCGTACGAAGAAAGCCAATCAGTGGAACGCAGATTGTTTTGTCTCCGTCCATGTAAACAGTGCGTCTTCCCGTGCAGCGAATGGTTTTGAATCGTACATTTACACGACTGATGGTAAAACCACAAAATCGTACGCCTTACAGCAAAAGCTTCATCCTGCCCTTGCTGAACTATGGACGGAGAAAGGACGAAAGGACCGTGGCAGGAAAAAAGAAAATTTTGCCGTCATTCGGGAGTTTAAAGGGGCGTCCGTGCTCGTCGAACTTGGGTTCATCGTCAACCAGCAGGATAATAAGCTGCTGCGGGATGAAACTTTTCTTCAAACGAATGCTGAAGCCCTGGCTGATGCCGTTGCTTCTTATCTTGATGCCGACAAATCTAAAAATAAATCCAAAGCAGCTATTTACAGAGTAAAAGTAAACGGCCGTCAGGTGGGAGCCTACGCAGAAGCGGAGAATGTGGGCCGGGCCGTAATGAAAGCCATCAATTCTGGCGAGAGTGTAATCAACGTTGAGTTAATCCAATAGGTGGCTAAATGCAGTATCATGAGGGGAATTTTGCAAAAGGGTGTTTATTTGCGTGTCTGCTGTCCATTCTGTTATGTGGAATTATTCTTGCGGTTATATTTCTATTTTACAGCCTCATGTAAGGAGAATAACAAAAGGGTTCTTTTTTACTAAATTAAGGGTGTTTGAGTCATGTTTGCTCTCTTTTTACTATCAGAAAAGGTCCTCTTACCTATTATAATGGAAGGTTTTTATTCTTTGATATAAGAATTGGTTAAAAGAGGAAAGTTGCCTTTTATATGAAGCTTTGATATATTTCGAGTAGTTAAAAAGGGGAGTAGCTTTAACAGTATTGTCGTCATCCCAGAGTTCAACACTCTCGGCAATACTGGCGGCATAACGTTGCTAGCAAGACCTTTACCATTACGGTAAAGGTCTATATTTTTAGAGGTCTTTACCGTGTGAAATTGGTAAAGACCTCTATTTTATTTTTTGAAAGGAGAAAAACTGTTTTGGATTCTATATGGATTGAATATGGCTGGACTTTATTAATCCTGATTGGCCTGGAAGGTTTGCTGTCTGCCGACAATGCACTTGTATTGGCAGTTATCGCAAAGCACTTGCCGGAAGATCAAAAGAAACGTGCAATTAATTATGGGATTTTAGGTGCATTTATATTTAGATTTGGTACTCTATTCGCGATTTCTTTTATTGCCAACGTGTGGCAGGTTCAGGCGATCGGAGCTATTTATCTCATTTATTTAGGTTTGAAAAATATCCTTGGTAAATCATCAGATGAAATGGAAGAATCCTCAGGAAAACAAAGGGGGAAAGGTTTCTGGCCTACAGTTGTTAAAATTGGGTTAGCTGATTTAGTATTTGCCATTGACTCGATTCTTGCCGCTGTTGCCTTAGCAATCGCTCTTCCAAATTCTCCGCTGCCGAACTTTGGAGGCATGGATGGAGGTAAATTTATCATTGTGGTAACAGCCGGAATTGCGGGGCTGGTATTGATTAAATTTGCGGCCACATGGTTTGTGAAACTTCTTGAAACTCGTCCAAGCTTAGAAACGACAGCTTATATGATTGTTGCCTGGGTTGGAGTCAAACTTGCTGTCATCACCCTTTCTCATAAAGAAGTCGGCGTGTTAGATGTGCATTTTGCCCACGGTACGGCTTGGACCGTTACGTTCTGGACTGTCCTTCTGTCAATCGCAGCGGGCGGCTGGTTCCTATCAGGCAGGGATCTGGCTCAGGAAGGAACAAATCATTAGAATGACTGGGACGCTTATCTTTAGGAGATGAGCGTCTTTTTCGTTTGCTTTAATATCATATAATAAAAAAATTCCCTCACCGTAAAGGGACCATGAGCTTGTAGAAAAAACTCATGCTTTTTAGACGACCGACGGTTCTTTCGAAGGGTAAGTGCAAAGGGCTTCGGGAAACGGCTGGAATTAATGATTTACTTAAAATAACGATTGAGTTATTTACATCGTTTTGAAATAATTGGTATTAATAAAATAGGAGAGAAAGAAGGAAATCGAGCTGAAGAAATTTCTGTTAGTTATCATTATTTTTTTGGCGGGTTGCATTGGAACCAATAGCAATACGGAAGTACAAGTAGAAGAAATCGAAAAGAAGCCTATTGAAGAATTGTCAACTAAGGAAGCCGATATAATTGAACGTCAGGGGGTAAATCAAAACTTAGACTTGCTGGAAAGTTTTATTGATAGTGCGGAGGCTAATCAAGAAGAAAAAATCAGGGTCGTCAAATACTATACAGACAAAGATGATCCTGGATCAGAAGGAGCGATGATCTACGAGCTGAAATCGCGGTATGACGAAAATGCCGATCAGAAGTGGATTGAAGTAAAACCGGACTATACCTATTATGAAGCTGAACAAAATGAGGAGTTTACAGTCCTTAACTACGGGCAGCAGTGCAGCAGCATTACAACAGATGAGGAACAAATTTTTTATGTATTAAGAGAATGCCACTCAGGTTGGGAATACAGACTGGTCCCAACAAAAAATGGTGTTTAAATATAAGGGGAAAGGGAGGAGTGGGGATACCCATGAAAAATTATCTTTACATATGGTTGTTGGGGAGTTTTCTCCTTTTAGCCGCATGCAGCGAGAGCAATGATACCTCATCTGATAAAGACGAAGAGCCACGGAAAGAGGAGGAGGCTGAGGAGGAAAGTCAGGAAACGGCTTCTCTTGGATCTGAACCATTTAAAATAGATCCAAAAGACACGATAGCCTGGATGAAGGCATGAAGGCAGGGCCTGGTCAATATCCAGCGGATGAATATGATGAGGAAGCGGTACATGCCCAAATCGACAAATGGCCGGATGGGTTAGAGCCGGAAGAATATTTTTACGGAATTGTATCTTTGACCGCAGTAGATTACCGGGAATATCAGGAGTTTCTGGATACAGTAGTCGTAGAATTCGATGAAGTAACAGCAACGCCAGATGGTGAGAGCGGGGGCGGTGCAGAAGCACCTTTGCCAGAACTGAACGTGCAGATTTTACTCGATGCCAGTGGGAGTATGGCAGGCCAAATAGACGGTGAAGTGAAGATGGACCTAGCGAAAGAAGCCATTACGGAGTTCGCAGAGGATCTGCCGGAGAATGCGAAAGTTTCTCTTAGAGTTTACGGCCATGCGGGAACGAATCAGCAGGATGGAAAAGAAGAATCCTGCTCGACGACAGAAGAAGTGTATGCTTTAGGGTCCTACAACGAGAATCAATTTAATGAAGCGTTAGATCAGTTTTCGCCGACAGGCTATACGCCGATTGGGCTTGCTATCGAAGAAGCAGCCGCTGATTTAGAGGGGATAAGTGGGGATGACGTTCAAAATGTAGTCTACGTTGTGAGTGATGGAGAAGAAACGTGTGGCGGAGATCCTGTAGAAGCGGCAAAAGCTTTACATTCCTCAGATATCGGTGCTCTAGTAAACATTATTGGCTTTGATATTGCGGATTCTGAGCGCAAGGCTCTTGAAGCCATTGCACAGGCAGGAGAAGGGGAGTATTTAGGGGCAGACACCGCGCAGGATTTTCGCGAGACGTTTAGAGAAGAAAGAGCTGTTCTGATTGATGAATGGTTTGAATGGTCCTCAGAGAATGTAGAAGCAAATTATGATCAAATGATGGAATACGTTGATTTATCGAATGAATATTCCCAGGAAGCCGTTGAATTGAACAACGAAGAAGAGCAGCGCCAAAGGGAACTGACGGAATATATGGAAGAAACGATGGAAGATGCCGACACGATTGCTGTCCGCAGTATGATTTCAAAACGTGCTATCAACATGAGGCAGCATATACGGGATGAATTCCTCGATATGAGGCAGGAAGCCCGGGAGAAAGGCCTGGAAATTCGCCAGGAGGTACGCGAAAGAGGGCTGGAGGAACGACAGGAATTACGGGATTGACAGATAAGGATGGAGCAGCCTTATTGAATGAACCTGAACAACAGCTGAATTGTAATCATTCAGCATAGCGAGTGGATATTTCCTCTGGTATAACTGTAAGTGTTAAGGTGAAAAAGTCTTAGCAATAACCATTTACTATCGAGAGGAGTTTAATATGAAATATAGTTACTTTCTTTTTCTTTTGATTATATTGGCTTTTCCAATTAAAGTCGGCGCTCATACCTATTTGGAAAGTTCCAATCCAGAAACCGGTGAGACCGTTACAGCGAAAGATCCAGTAGTTACCTTAACATTTGATTCTTCTGTCCAAGATCTAAATACGATTACCGTAACTGATGCTTCCGGAAATAAAACGACGATTGAGGAAATCACACATTCTCCTGACAATGTGATGGAGGTCACGCTGCCTGAAGAACTAGAGAGTGGGGACATCCAGTTGTTTTACAGCATTGTCGGGGAAGATGGCCATGTGATGGAAGAAGAGATTACTTACACATATGAGGGTACTGAAGAAGAGGAAGCGGCTGAATCCGAAGAGCTGGCAGAAGAACAGGCCGAAGAACAAGCAGAAGAATCTAATCAAGAAACCGGTGAGGAAGCCATTGACAGTTCACAAGAGGAAGAGTCCTCTCAAAGCTCATGGCTGCTGCCGGTAATTGCTGTTGGTTTGCTTGCTGTGGCTGGAATTGCATTCTTAGTGACCAGGAAGAAGTCATGATTTATGCCATTACCAATGGATTGCTCTGGGGTAGCCCTTCTGTATAAAATCATGTTTGATGAAGCTGTGGGATGGGAAGAAATACAGTATAACCCAATTCCACAGAAAGGATGAGCACTATGACAGGCAAGCAGCAGTATCAGCCGATCAAAGGAAATGGGATCGAATTATCTGATGCGCAGGAAGTCGTTTACGCAAAAGAATTTAAGCAGGCAGATATTGCGGGAGGCTACCGCAAGCCGAAAGTAAAAGAAGCGAAAAAAGAAAATCCAGATTTAAAACAATAACTTTCTATTAATAAAGCAGCTGTAAAAGGCTGCTTTTTTGTTGTCTAGGAAATTATAAAATTCCAAGCTGTGGATATATATGTTTAAAAGATCGACATCCAGCTCCAGCACCCAGACACTCGCGTCATAAGCAATCCGCCCTGCGGAAGGGAAGGCCACCTTCCTCCGGCCGTTTTGCTTATGCGTTTCGTGTCTACCAGGGCGCTTTAAGCCTTTGTTCTTTGCACTTCATTTATGGGGCAAAAGTAAAATTAAATAACCAACCATACAAAAAGAGCGATACGGATCATCGCTCTTTCTATATTTTAGTCAGTGTTTTCAGCTCAAAATGGTCGGCTATCCAGTCGAAGTTCTTCGCGGCATTGAAAAGATGTTTTTCTGAGAAGTTGTTGATGCTTTCCCACATTTGATTATCTGTTACTTTAAAGGTATAAGTATTTCCTTCAGTGAAAAAGCAATGATGCGGGGCATTAAGGGCTTTTCTAAACGACTCTTCATCTGCTGCTTCGGCTATGAACTTTGGAATGCTGCTCATGATACATTTTTTACACTTTGCTTCAAATTGCATATCTAGCACCTCTTTTTTAATGATATCCTTTAAAATGAGTGTTACCAAAAATTAATAGATTTATAACTTCATAGCTATCGTTTTTAAAAAAAACGATGAGAGGCGGGATGAGCATTGCGATTGTTAAGTGCATTAGTAGGTTTGAGTTTAATATGGGGACTTTCCTTTGTATTTATAGAGAATTTAATAGGACCCGCCGGTGTGTGGGGAACGGTTTTCCTTCGCTGTTTAGCAGGGGCCGTCATCCTGACCCCTTTATTTATTATAAAAATGAAACAAATTAATTCCCCCTTGCCATGGAAGTCCTTAATTACGTTAGGTGTTGTGAATGCCGCACTGCCATGGGGGCTTATCGCTCTTAGCCAGACGGAAATCACGAGTAATACAGCGGCTGTCCTTAATGCTTCAACACCCATAATGACAGGATTAATTGGATTCTTTATCTTTTCTGTAATTCTTCGCAAAAAGCAGTGGGCAGGAATTATCCTCGGGTTTATTGGAATTCTCATACTTATGAATTTTGATGTGGCCGCGCTGTTTTCTGAGGATTTCATAGGAATAGGAACAATGGTGCTGGCCACCGCCTGCTATGGGTTTGGCTCTCAATTTACAAAACGATACTTAAAAGGCTTTAATATCGTTATTTTAACCACCATTTCTCTTTATATAGGAGCTGCAGCAGGGGCAGTTCTCACAGCTGTGAGCAGACCTGGTTTCTATGGAACGATTTTATCGTCGGTTGATATGAATCTCGTAATTTCGTTAATCGGCTTAGGATGTTTTGGGTCGGGAATTGCACATCTTTTACTTTATTACTTGATCAACAATGGAGGTCCGGAGTATGCAAGCACAGTTACTTATTTAGTGCCTGTTTCTGCACTGTTTTGGGGGAGTTTCCTTCTTGATGAACCAGTGACTAAAAACTTAGTGGCTGGACTTCTCATTATTTTTACGGGCGTCTTCTTAGCCAGTCAAAATATAAAATTCTTTAAAAAGCCCTTTCTGATGCTTGAAAGAAGAGGGTAGGGATTTAAAAGAGCGATGGGGGATCATCGCTCTTTTAATAAGCCTTAGGAAATGCTTTTTCCCCAGTATTTCTTCCAAATTCGCTTGTAAGGAGTACCGTAATCTTAAGAAAAAGAAGTCCATGTTATGATAAATAGAAATTAATATGACATTTGGAAAAATGAGAGAGGAGAGCCGTGCCTATGGTGTTAAAAATGGAAAACGTCTCATTAAGACGCGGGGACAGGTGGATACTAAACGATATCAACTGGCAGATTGAAAAAGGAGAGCACTGGGTACTGCTCGGTTTAAATGGATCTGGAAAAACGCTTATCTTAAATCTGCTCAATGCCTATACCTTCCCGACCAAGGGAGAAATCAACGTGTTAAATATGCAGTTTGGAAAGACGTATCTGGCTGAACGACTCCGCCAGCAGATCGGCTTTGTTTCGTCAGCGATTCAGCAGAAGATCCACCGTGGCGATAATGCCTTTGAAGTCGTTCTAAGCGGCGCTTTTGCTTCGATCGGCCTTTATGAAAAGCCTACCGAGGCAATGAGGGAGCAAGCCATTTCCCTGCTTGAGGACCTTGGCTGCATCGAATATGCCAACCGAAATTATGAAACCTTATCACAAGGAGAAAGGCAGCGTGTGCTGATCGCCCGGGCCTTAATGGCTGAGCCTTCCCTGCTGATCCTTGATGAGCCGACAAACGGCCTTGATTTTATTGCCCGTGAAAAATTGCTTGAATCCATCGAAGCCCTGGCACAAAAGCCGGACGCCCCGACGATGATCTTCGTTACTCATCATGTAGAGGAGATCCTGCCGGTTTTCCATAAAACCTTACTGCTGAAAGAAGGACAAGTTTTTCATTCGGGAGATACGAACGAGATGATGAACAGCGAGACGCTTACCGAGTTTTTCGGACTGCCGGTTCAAGTAAGCTGGAACAACGATCGTCCGTTTTTATCTAAGGCAGAAGAGGCTAAGTATAGAATTGACAGCTGAATCTATTATTTAAGAGAAATGGAATTCAACTGAATACGCCTATGGTGGCTTCATACAGAAGCTGAAAAAAGGGAAGTTTGGTGAAAATCCAGCGTGGTCCTGCCACTGTAAAGGGGAGGACATATAGAAGAACCATTGTTCAATAAATGAGAAGGGCAGTATGTTGATGAACCTGAGCCAGGAGACCTGCCATAAGGAAGAACATGAAAAAAGGCTCTATGAAACAGCACCTTCGAGAAAAGAATACCGCCAGAATCGCGCAGTGCTGAGGTAAGTGATAAACATAAGAAATCCCCATAAATAGGTACTGCACCCCAAAAGTTAGTTTTTTTACTTTAACTTTTAGGGGTCACCACCTAGTATGGGGATTTTATTTGTTAAACTTCATTTTCTGCTGTCACGTATTGAGGATTGGAACGATCTCGTGCCGGCCAGAAGCAGCCGATCACGCCTCCCGCTAAAGCTGGTAATATCCAGCCAAGTCCAATGTCATAAAAAGGTAAATAATGAACATAAAACTCTCTTACAGACTCAATGGATGCAACCGTCACGCCCGGAAGGCTTTCGGCTAAGGCGCTGTAGCCATCGACGATACTGACGAATAACGTTAAAAACATGGACACAGCGTACACGCTTCGCTTATGCGAAAATAGCGAAGAAGTGAGGCCTAAGACAATAAGAACAATAGCCAGTGGATATTGAAACATTAATACTGGTACAGCAAATTGAATGATATTGTTTAAGCCGAAGTTAGCAACCGCAAACGAGACAAGGCATAAGAGGAGCACAAACGTCCGATAGCTTACTTTTGGAAGAATACTATGGAAAAACTCACTGCATGCCATAATCAGCCCAATGCTGGTTTTTAAACAAGCGAGTACGATAATAATCGCAAGCAATATCGCGCCAAAAGCACCAAAATAATGCTGAGCAACCCCTGCGAAAATCAGACCGCCGTTAGTATAGCTTCCAATAGCCGCAACACTTGAGGCTCCCATATAGGTGATCAGACCGTAAATCAGCATCATCAGTCCCAATGCAAAAATACCTGATTTCCACGTGGCCTTTGCAATTTCCTTCGTATCCGTAATGCCCTGGCTTTTGATCGCCTGAATTACGACAATCCCTAAAGCGAGCGATCCTAGAGCATCCATCGTGTTGTAGCCCTCTGTAAATCCTGTCATAAAGGCGAGCTGTGCGTACTCGCCGACTGGTTCACTAAAGCTGCCCATCGGCTGGACAAGCGTTACAATAACTAAAATAAATAAGAATCCTAAAAATGTCGGTGTTAAGTACTTTCCGATGTAGTCCATAATTTTGGCAGAGTTCAGTGAAAAATAATAGACGATCGCAAAATAAATAAAAGTAAAAATCCCCAGCCATAACGCGATATGGTCAGAAGCCAAAAACGGCTGAAATCCGACCTCAAACGGTACTGTCGCTGTACGCGGAATTGCGAAAAACGGTCCGATCGTTAAGTAGAGGGCCACAGCAAATGTCAGTCCAAATAGAGGATGAACACGACCCGCTAAATCACGCAGTCCGCTGCTTCCTGATAAGGCGATCGCCAGAATCCCCATAAGCGGCAGTCCAACGGCTGTTACCAGAAAGCCGGTTAAAGCCGGCCAGAAGTTTGTTCCAGCCATCTGTCCAAGCTGAATAGGAAAGATTAAGTTCCCGGCACCGAAAAACAGCCCGAACAGCATGGTGCCAATGATGGCATACGTTGAAAATGGTATTTTCTTTTTCATAATTATGTCCTTTCTAGATGTAACTCTATATTTTACAATAGAGATAATATTAACAGGAATGAGGATAAGGAACAATGGGATTATTAGGCAGAGGGAACGAAGTCAAAGGGTTATAATAAAACTTCTTATGGCACAATCGTTACGAGAGAGGAAGATACAATTAGAAGGGAAGAAAGTCCATGAGGCAAATTATCGCTCTTGGAGGCGGAGGGTTCTTAATGGAACCAGAGAATCCATTGCTGGATCAATATATATTGAATCAGTCGACCAACCCTAAACCAAAGATATGCTTTATTCCAACTGCGAGCGGAGACTCTCCAGATTTCATCAAAAGATTCTATAATTTTTTTGAAAAACAAGAATGTGAAACTTCCCATTTATCCTTATTTAAGCCGCCAACCCGTGACTTCGAAAGCTTTATTCTAGAAAAGGACATCATCTATGTAGGCGGTGGAAATACAAAGAATTTATTAGCTTTGTGGAAGGAATGGGGATTAGATTATATATTGAAAAAAGCCTGGCAGCAAGGGATCATCTTAGCCGGCATAAGCGCAGGCTCGATTTGCTGGTTTGAAGAGGGTCTGACCGATTCCTATGGGGATTACCTCGAGCCTTTAACATGCTTAGGTTTTCTAAAAGGCAGCAACTGCCCCCATTATGATGGTGAAGCAGAGAGGCGGCCTGCATATACAAAGCTGATCAAATCTGGTGATATAAAACCTGGACTTGCTGTCGCTGATGGAGCAGCTCTCCATTATAAAGAGGACAAACTATCCAATATAGTAAGCTCAAGGCCTGAGGCGAAAGCGTATAAAGTTTATATGGACGAGGGTATAGTTGAAAAAGAACTTCAAGTAAAATATTTAGGATAAGAAAAAGAGGACAATGTGTGATTGTCCTCTTTACTTAACCTTTATGATGGAATGGACATTTTCCTTCAATCGGCTTAATGTCATCTCCAATAAACGACTGCTTCCATTCGTTATGATCCGGGTCTCCGAAGTGGCTGATATCTGGGTGCTTCGGCAGCCCATCCCATTTTTCTACACGTTCACGAACCTTTTCACGGGACATGATGCCGCCTTTTTCGGTGCCTTCAAGTCCTTGGAAAATCTTACGGGGCTGGAATCCTAAGATCAAGCTGTTGCCGAGATTCCGCGTCTTCCGCTGCTTATAGGCAGGCGCATTCCCAAATGCGAAAATCGGTTCACCCGCAAAGTGAAAGTCCCACAGAAAATGATCTGGATCTCTTGGAGCCTTTTTGGGCCAAGGGAACCGATCATTCCCATGCAGATACTGAAGGATGTCCCAGAACTGTGAACGATAAAATTCTAAACACTGCTCTTCCTCTTCAGGCTCTACAAAGATAAATAACCCGTGTCGTTTCGCATCTGGATCCTCAAAAAGCTGTAAGAAACTCTCGACAGCATCAGGGAGATGATCCCAATTATCGTGCTCAATATAGGCGTACCGCAGCTCACCCCTCAGGTGGCCGGTTCTGCCAAAGAAACATGGAAAAGTTTTATCGGTTACTATCTTGCTGAATGTCTTAAACTCTTCTTTCAGCCATTGTGGCAGATTGTCGCCTTGTTCGATCTCTTCTTTAGTAAGAAGGTAAGGACTTTGTTTCGTCAGCATGGTATTTCTCCTTTTAATGAAAAATGATTGTCAGTTTTTGTCTCCTGTGAAATGACTTTTACCTAAATAAGAACGAATCAAACCTCCATTTAATTCCTTTAAAAATAAAAAAGATTGTTGTGTCAGACTTCACCGAATACCATGTTTTTGCAAAACGAAAAAAACTTGCCGTGTGATTACAGCGGCACGCTTTTTAAATATCATCCATTCTTAATGACAGCCGCTGAAGTACTCGGAAGAGCCTTGGCATTCATTTTTTTCATATTCACTGTATGAATGATGATTCCAATAATAATAAAAAGGACACCAATAGAAGCTATATTGGTTGGCAGCGGACTTTTTAAAAGCAGCACTTCCCCAGCGATAACAAAGAGTATTTGAGTAGACTGCGTAGCTTCAACAGCTGCGAGTTTTCCTTGATGGTTTCTCACGCTGTTTGTGGCAATAAAAAATATGGTTGTTGCGATAACACCAGAACATAGAGCAACGACCAATGATTGAGTCATTTGACTGGCACTTGGCGGTCCGTTTGTAACAAAAGCAATACTGCTAATAATCAGCCAGAAAGGCAGGCTGGCGAGAGTCATCCCTAATACTCGCTGGAAGGTATCAAGCCTGCCGTCGCATAATTCCATCATTTTACGATTTCCAAGAGGATAAGCAAATGCTGCAATAATGACAGGTAAGATCCCGAATGTTATTTCAAGCAAAGATAATTCGCTCGCTTTTTGTTGTTGGATTAAGAGGACACCTAGTAAAATAATAGAAGAGATGGCTAATGCCCGGGTCTCAATACGATGCCTTTGCTGAACAGGGCCTTTTGATCTAACGACGGTGTGAGTAAACAAGGGAGCGAGTAATAGTCCTCCCACAATCGTGAACTGCCACGTTCCGGCCACCAGCCAGCCTGGTCCATAGGCAGCCGCATAGGTAAGAGGAGCATAAAACAGAACAAAGCCGACAAAACTCCATAAGAGCCAAGGGGCAGGATTATTTTTTATTTCAATAAATACCTGTTTTAATTTCTTCCTAACGAGTACAATCAATAGTAAAAAAGGAACCATAAAAAGGAATCTCAACGAAGAGCTCCACATCCAGCTTCCTCCTGATATTTCCATCGAACGATTCAAAATAAAAGTAACAGCAAAGAACATGGAAGATAAAATTCCAAGAGACAGCTCTTTCATGAAGCAGCTCCTTTCTTATAACAAATGTATATTATATTTATTTTTAAGTATATTATAATATACCGTTTAAAACTACATTTTTATAGTGAGGTTTTTAAATATGGATAAAAAAAGCACTTGGGAATCCCCTGAATTACTTTCAAAACAGGTGGGTTTAACTCTCAGAAGGATTCGAAATGAAAGAGGGATCAGTCTGCAGCAGCTTACTGAATTAACAGAGGTTAGTAAACTGACGCTTGGAAAAATTGAAAGAGGCGAAGCAAATCCGTCACTGACGATTATTTGGAAAATCGCTAATGGATTAAACATCCCGATTTCCTCTTTACTTGTAGAAAAAAGAGAAGTGCAGATCTCTAGGAAGAATGAAGGAAACAAAATTATGAGCACGGATAAATCCCTTGCCCTGGAGCCGATGTTTTCTACTTCAGGGTATGGCTCGCTGGAAACACATCGGGCTTTTTTAAAACCAAACAGCGAATATAAAGCTGATGCCCATCAGGACGGCGTCATCGAATATGTAACGGTAATGGAAGGCCGTGTAAACGTTAGAGTTCAACGGGAAGTATATGAACTGGACAAGTATGATTCGATTCAATTTAATGCAGACCAGGAACACGGGTACATCAATCCAGGCTCAGTTCCAGCGGTTCTTCACTTTGTAATGATTTATACGAATTCATGATTGCCTGCCGATCTTCATAGATTAGTATAATGAGGAGAGGTTGATCCCTCTCATAAGTCACAAGCTTAGGGAGCATTCTATGGAAATTATCATAAGTGCGGGTGTAACGATTGCAGCGGTGTCAGCAGCTTGTTTTTTTTATAAAAGAAAAGCAAAAAAATCTCCAACTCTCAGCTATCACTTTTCAAGAACAAGTCACTCCATAAAAAATGAACTTTTCAAAATCATTGATGATACTAACGAAACGCTCGACGTAGCCATCTTTTTATTGACCGAGCAGGACTTCGTCAGCCATTTGTGCCAGGCGACAGAAAGAGGCGTCAGAGTGCGGGTCATTTCGGATCGAAAAAAATCAGTCGAAGAAATGCAAAGAGCCAATATGAAAAAACTCATCGATTGTGGCGTTCCTGTAAAAGTAAACAATTATGATGGGAACATGCATCTAAAATTCATGATCTCAGATAAGCAGGTCGTTTCAGCAGGCTCCTACAATTGGACGCATTCCGCTGAACAGAGAAATGATGAAGTCGTCCTGATAATACGCGACAAAAAAATGGCTCGGGAATGGCATCACGTTTTTGACCAGAAGTGGAAGGACCTTAAACAATACTCAAGCTTCAATTTTTATGCCTATAAAAAAGGAGCATAGGAGCGGAGGGCGGCGCTGTTACTCTCGAAATTTTAGAAATACGCGCGAAAATAGCACATCCACTCGCAAAACGGCTATCCACAAGGTGTCCCCAAAGAGGGGCGCTTTTTTTTATTGTCTAGGAAATTATAAAATTCCAAGCTGTGGATATATATGTTTAAAAGAGCGACATCCAGCGCCTTTGTTATTTGCCTGCCTATTATTGGTTTTCCAGTTTGAGAGGAAATCCGGCCAGTCTTGTAGAATTTAATTTTATAAAAAAGGAGGAAGTGAGCCCAAAAACAAGCGATGGTTTTGGTAAGTTTAAACGAGTCTTGGCTCCATTATAAATGAAATAAATCGAGAGAGGTTTTTATATTGAACATTGTTGTAGACGATTTAACTGGATCTGAAGTAGCGGAACTGTTGAAGGAGCATCTCGAAAGTATGCGGAGCCATTCCCCTCCAGAAAGTAAGCATGCCTTGGATACTAAAGGATTACGAAAGCCGGAAATTACCTTTTGGAGCGCATGGGAAGAGGGGGAGCTGGTTGGCTTTATTGCGATGAAAGAGCTTAATTCCAAGCATGGAGAAATAAAGTCAATGCGTACTTCCTCGTCCCATTTAAGAAAAGGAATCGGCCGGAAGCTTCTTCAGCATATTATTCATGTCGCTAAACAGCGTGAATACAAGCGGATCAGCCTGGAAACAGGCTCGATGGAAGCTTTCCAACCTGCGAGAAAACTATATGAGAGCTTCGGATTTGAGTATTGTACGCCTTTTTCGGATTACAAAGAGGATCCGAACAGTAGGTTTATGACGAAGGAGCTTTTTTGAGCTTGATGTGGGAACTTGACCGGCGATCTTAACGGCTAAATTCGTACATGCAGACTGAAAAAGAAGAATGCCTACTTTTTCAGTCGCTCGTTCAGCATCTGATGAAATGGACAGTGGGAAATCGCAGTATCATCATCACGCAGGAAATACTGGCGCCATTCATAGTTGTCATCATCTCCGTATTTTTTTAAATCTGGGTGAGGGTCTGCGCAGTCATATTCGATCATCCGTTCTCGTATTTTATTTTTAATTTTGCCAGCATGTTTTTCATTTGAATAAAATTCCCGCAGCACCCATCGCGGCGTAATCGCCATCATAAAGTAGGGGAAGGAGCGGCTGTCTCTTCGTTCGTGGCTGGGAGTAGCGCAGTACATAAAATATGGCTCCCCGTGAAAGCAAAACTCCCATCCATTGTTATAAGGATCGATCGGAATGTGGGCGGGCCAATTCATTTCATCATGCTCGGTTAACTGCCTTATCTGACTCCAGAAAGCTGTCTCAAAGTCCTCTACTGAGCAGGTTTCTTTTATAACTTTTGGCGTATCAAAAAAGACGATTAAGGTCGCGTAGCTTCCGTAATCTCTTGAGTTTTGAGTAAAGGCTTTTAACAGTTGAGCCACATCTTTTGACGTGCTGTTATTTAAAAAGCTGCCAACAAAACCATACCTTAAGTGATTTAGAGCATGAGCCTGAGTTGCGGGGATGCACGGGAATTTGTGCTTTTTATCCATCATCTTGCGGCTGAACTTTTTTAAAGCGTCCATCTTCCATCCGCTCAGCTGCTTAATATCTTCATCCAATGAACTGTATAACTTCATCTTATCCCTCCTGGCCGATACTATAGGATAGATAAATGAAGGGATTAGGTGAATGCCTGCTTTAAATTGGGTAACTGTCTAAAAAACCAATCAGAATATTCTTGCAATTACTGAGGGGAAGGAATATAATATAAGGGAACGTTTGTTCTGTAAAAGGAGGAGTATCAATGATAGCAGGGATTCACCCATACTTAGTTTTAGATGGTAGAGGCCAGGAAGCTTTGAAATTTTATAAAGAAGCCTTAGATGCAGAAGTATTGAGTGTGCAAACCTTTGGAGAAATGCCTTCAGATCCGGAAAATCCGCTTCCCGAGGAAATAAAGGACCGTGTAATGAATGCTCAACTGAAAGTGGGAGGTTCAGATCTCATGCTTTCAGATACATTTCCAGGCCAGCCTTACCAATTAGGTTCACAAGTTAGTATTGCGATTCAAACAAACGATCATGAAAAAACGAAAGAAGTTTTTGACAAACTAAAAGAAGGCGGCACAGTTAATATGGAGCTGCAGCAGACGTTCTGGAGTTCTGCTTACGGACAAGTCACTGATAAATTCGGCGTCCTTTGGCAAATTAATACCCTGTCATAAGAAAGAAATGTCCTTCCTAAACAACTTCCTTTCTTGTGCACTTGGCATTTAGGTGCGAAATCATTTAAAATAGCATGAGGTCTTAATATTAGCTGTTACAAGGAAAAAGGAATATTTTTAGGAGGACAATCATGGAAGACTTACTTCAAGTAAAAGATAAAAATATCGTAATTATGGGCGTAGCCAACCAGCGAAGCCTCGCGTGGGGAGTAGCAAAATCTCTTCACAAAGCTGGAGCGAATCTCATTTTCACATATCGTAAAGAACGTTCCTTTGGAAAATTGGAAAAGCTTTTAAAAGAAACGGGCATTGATGCTAAACTTGTTGTTGAATGTGATGTGAACAGTGACGAAAGCATTAAAGGAGCTTTTTCAAAAATTAAAGATGAAGTGCAGACTATCCACGGAGTCGTTCATTCAATTGCTTTCGCCCATCAGGAAGACTTAAAAGGCGGTTTTGTGAATACGTCTAGAGATGGATTCGCCTTTGCGCAGGACACAAGTGCGTACTCGCTGATCGCTGTCGCTAAAGAAGCGAAGCCGCTTATGAAGGAAGGCGGATCTATCATTGCTATGTCTTATCTTGGAGCTGAACGAGTAGTTTCTGGATATGATGTGATGGGTGTAGCAAAAGCATCCCTTGAGGCTTCTGTTAAATACTTAGCCAATGATTTAGGCGAAGACAACATCCGTGTAAATGCAATTTCGGCTGGCGCGATTCGTACGCTTGCAGCTAAAGGAATTCCATCCTTCAACAAGGTTCTTCATCAGATCGAAGAGAATTCACCACTTAAGAGAAACGTAACCCAGGAAGAAGTCGGTGACATGACACTAGCCATGCTCAGCAATCTTTCCCGCGGAGTTACAGGTGAAATTGTATATGTAGACTCCGGTTACAACATTATGGGACTATAAGACAAGCAAACCGGCCATTTATTAATAGGAAAGAATGGCCGGTTTTTTAAAAATCATTAATAGTTATCATTTGTTGACGAACTGTTTTTTTGATTTTGAAGATAAATCCTCTGGAGTGTTGTGTGGATATTAGTTAAGCTAATTAATATAAACCCTAACATAATAAACGTTACAATCTCCCCTGTAAAAAAGGCAATGATTCCCAGAAGCAAAAAATACAACGTATTTCTCCAATTATTGAACATCATTTCCCCCCTTTTTTAATATCCGCCGTTCCCTGAACAGTGCTTTCATTCTTTCTTTAAGTGAATAAAGTTAAAAGATTAATAGAAATATTGCTTCCCCTGTAAGTATAAGCTGATTAGTCCCTATGTATGATTGCGATAGTCAACGTTTAGTCTAATACAACACTAGTCACCCAGCAAGACGAGTATGAAAGGCAGAGGAATTATGAAGTTTAAAAAACTACTAAAAGCAGCTGGATTGCTGCTATTAGGACTTTTTATGTTTATGTTCTTAAATAACAGTAATCTTTTTGTGGAAAGCCAAGAAGAGGAGCCGCTGCTGTTAGCCCATAGAGGGATGGGGCAGACATTTCCTATGGAAGGAATTATAGGGGATACGTGTACGGCTGAAAGAATTCATGAACCTGAACATCCATACCTGGAGAATACGATTCCATCTATGGAAGCAGCTTTTGAAGCGGGAGCGGATATTGTGGAGCTTGATATTCACCCGACTACAGATGGGAAATTCGCCGTCTTTCATGATTGGACACTGAACTGTCGAACTGATGGAACAGGAGTAACTAGAGAGTACACGATGGAGGAGTTAAAGCAGCTCGATATAGGCTATGGTTACACAGCAGATAATGGGAAGACGTATCCTTTTCGCGGAAAAGGGGTTGGTTTTATGCCATCCCTTGATGAAGTGCTCAACCATTTCCCTGAAAAAGAATTTCTCCTTCATATCAAAAGCGATGATACAAAAGAAGGGAAAGTATTAGCCGGCTATCTAAAAGAACAGCCTGAGGATCGACTGCAGCGTATTTCTGTATACGGAGGCGATCAGCCGGTTCAAACATTAAGAGAGCATCTCCCGGATCTTCGAGTCATGTCAAAGCAAATTTTAAAGAGCTGCCTGCTGAATTATGCAGCTGCAGGATGGACAGGCACCGTTCCTTCTGAATGCCAGGATACTCAGATCCATCTGCCTGAAAAGTTTGCTCCGTGGATGTGGGGGTGGCCCGGAAAGTTCGTAGAGCGGATGAATCGAGTAGATACCCGGGTCATTCTGGTAGCCGGGGACGGATCCTGGTCAGAAGGGTTTGATCACAGAGAAGATTTGGAACGACTCCCTGAAGAATATAATGGTGTGGTATGGACGAATCGTATAGATATAATCGCCCCGCTTCTTAAAGACGAATAAGCATCCAATGATCACTCCTATACGGTAGAAGCAGGTTAAAAGACGTCATTCTTAAATGATGTCTTTTTATAATGTTTATTAGCTGAATATTAAAAGAAGGATCAGTAGAAAGTGATTTTTAACCACAGCTTCTTACTAGAAAACTTAATCTTACAAGATTGGTGAAAATTGAATTCTAGTTTACTATGAGAGTAGAACAAACTTATTCATTCAAACGATAGCAGGTTTGGCATGTTAAATTAATCAAAGTAACTAAAGAAAGAAGTGGTTCCTATAAACGAAGTAAAAGAAAAAATAATTAATCACCATGTAGATATGATTCAATGGGTTCAGTCGCTGAGAGATATCTCAAAAGAAGAATGGTTCCATCCGATACAAGAAAATAAGTGGTGTAGTGCTGAGATCATCAGTCATTTCATTCCCTGGGATGAATTTATACTAAAAGATCGGATTCCTTATCTTTTTACGGATCGTCCCCTGCCAAAAGCTCCAGAGGCGCAGGCCTTGAATGAAAAAGCCGCCATGGAAGGAAGAAGGAGTGATCAACTTATTACTATCGATAGATTTGTGGAAATCAGAACCGTTTAATAAAAAGCTTAGAAAATATTGAAAGCGGTTTATGGGATCGGCCATTCAGGATTGGTGATAAGGAAGTAACCCTTTATCAATATCTTAAAGGGCTCGCAGAACACGATTTACACCATATGCAGCAAGTTAACAATTTTCTAAAACTATAGAGAGGGTTTATAAATTTGGTCGAAATTACCGGTGATAGAATGGTCTTAACAGAAGCATCTGAACAAGATATAGATGAACTATATAATTGGGTCCTTGAAGAAGAAGAGCAGGAGCCAAAGAAATGGAAAAACGGTCCCTATAGTTCAGAAGAGAAAAAGACAAAAGAAGAATCTCGTGGGAGGGATTGATTACCTTTTTGACGTAGCGAACTTACATAGATTAGGCATGTTCACTTGATCAGGAAACTCGTGAAGTCGAAGAATAAATAGGGATGAAGGAAGAGGCTGGAATAAAAGAAGCCCGTAACAGAGAGTATTATGACGTTGTGAAAATGGGAATTCTACGAAGAGAGTGGAAGGAAAGTAACTGATATGTCGGAAAATGTTTTTTCATGGATTTTATTGAAAATATATGTAATTTTATAAAAGTATATTATAATGAACATTAGTATCATATTAGGAGTGGGTAACGATCTATGTAATTGTGAGGGAATCAAATGGCAGTACTGTAACTTTAAAGGATACTTTAAAAAATAAAGATAAGGTCCTTTACGATGTCCGTTCCGCAGAGCTTTTGGCAAAAATATTAAACACTAACAAAAAACATAGCTCCTCGTGGAAAGTTCGAAGACATTATGACTCCTATGTAAGACTTTTATAGAGACAGACGATTCATTGATGTTTAAGCACTGTTCCCAGATGGGGAGGGTGCTTTTTTGTCGAATAAGTATGGGAAGGTGAAACCAGTAGGAAGGTCGAACGTAGTAAATAGATAGTCATTATAAAAACATTGCCAAACTGTATTCTGATGGCGGAAAAACTGCTGAAATTAGCGGGGGCGAAGAAAAGGTGCATATTTTTGATAGAACCGAGTTTACCTCCCCATTAGGAGACTCAGCGTTTTTACCTTAATTGCCATAAAAAGCTTAGGAGGATCAAGGTGTCCGAGGAATTAAATAGAGAAATCCTAGAAGAGCTAAAAAAGATGAATGAACGACTTGATAAACTAGAAAAAACAAAAGGGCTTTCACCCGCTATGAAGATCATTGCTTTGTTATTCGGTTTCTTAGTAATCGGACCAGCCGTAACCTTTTTTATCAGGCTTTACTGAATTAAAAAGGAATTTGCTCAGCAATAAACCACGTTTAAGAGAGGAGTGTTCCCATGTTCACATTAAAAGTAGATCAGGAGATTTCCTTAAAGCTGCTGGAAAAGAAAGACGCGAAAGAGCTGTTTACTTTGGTCGACCAGTACCGTACATACTTAAGAGAGTGGCTGCCATGGGTTGACAACATGAATCAGGAAACAGACTATGAACCTATCATCGAAATGTGGTTAAAACAGTTCGCTTCCAATGATGGCTTTCAAGCGGGCATTCTCTACAATGGAAAACTAGCCGGCATGGTCGGATTTCATGGAATCGACTGGTCCAATCGAAAAACGAGCATCGGCTATTGGCTGGCTGAGAATTACCAGGGGCATGGCATTATGACGAAAACGGTCAACGCTTTAATCGATTGCGCTTTTTCAGAATACGATCTAAACCGTGTGGAAATCCACTGCGGCGTAGAAAATTACAAGAGCCGAAGCATTCCTGAGCGAATCGGGATGAAGAAAGAAGGGGTTGTAAGGGAAGACGAGTTTCTCTACGATCATTATCTCGATACGGTTCTTTACAGTCTTCTTAAAAAAGAGTGGAAGCAGAGCGTTTAATGGCCGATTAAAGCCTAGTCACCTTTAAAAATTATATAGAAATATTATTAAACCATTCCGCTATAAGGGATGGTTTTTTTGAACTAAGGTTGAGCAAAACAAAGCCCTTTGGAATAATTAAAAATAAAGCATTTGAAAAACCTGGATGGATCAAAAACAGAATATAAATAAAAATTAGTATTTTTACTATAGGTTTTATATTAAAATGATTAGAAACTCGAGATGATTTGTAACAAAAATAGAGATGTTATTATGCCCGTTTACGAACTAAGTACGCCAAGTTACTATGCTGGATGCCGGCAGTTTATCAAAAGGCTATACGATTTCTAAAGGGGGAGATTGTTGTGAGTAGTCTGTACGGGGTTTTAGTGGTCGATGATGAAATGCTGATCAGACAGGGGATTATCAATTATATTAATTGGGAAGAGGAAGGTTTTCAAATCGTCGGGGAAGCTTCCAATGGGAGAGAAGCACTGCAATTAATTGAGGAACTGCAGCCGCATATTATTATGACGGATGTTGTGATGCCTGATGTGGATGGAATCGAATTAGTAAAACAGGTAAAAAAGAAGTATCCAAGTATTGAAATAATCGTATTAAGCAGTTTTGAGAATTTTGATTACGTTCGATCTACGTTTCAAAGCGGTGTCGCGGACTATATTCTTAAGCCTCAACTAAATGGGGAAGAATTAATTAAAACCTTGCGGAAGATCGTTCCGGCTCCTTCCCTATCTGATAAAAGGAAGCCTAGTGAAGTTGCCATCGAGGAAGTTTTACAAAAGTGTGTACACGGTTATGCTTTAACAAGTGAAGAAGAGAGGCTTATGGAAGGATTGCCCTATGAGCAATACTGTCTGGCCGCCCTTTTTCATAAAAAGAGAGAAGCCTTAACCTACGCTGCAGTCTCTGAACAATTAAGCCAGCAGTTTGGGTCATTTAAATCCTGGCTAATTCCTTTAAATGTAAGCGGTACCGAAGTGGTGCTTTATAATTTTGAAGCCGATCAGCTTCCTTCCATTAAACAAAGCCTTGCTCAATTAAATGAGCAGTATCGCCAGTCAAGCACTTCTATGGTGATGAGCGTTCCGTTTCAAACCATTGATGAGATAAAAAGCGTGTACGAAAATAATCTCTTAAAGATGATAGATTACCTATTTTATCTGACAGAAGAACCTGTATTGTTCTATGATTCTTTACCTGAGGTCATCGAATACAAACCTTTTAATTTAAGTCAGTTTATTGAAATTTTTAAGCAGAAAAAGTTCGATGTTGCCATTCATTCTTTAGAGGAGCATATCGAATTATTAACTCACAACTATACGAAAGATATATTTGAATTTAAATCGTGGCTGGAAAATATCATTTTTAATGTGATCGTTCTGCTGGGCAATATGAAATATGATGTAGAAGATTTGGAGACAGCAAAATATGAATATTTTACGGATATAAATGAAGCCCAGGAGGCTGGACAGGCAGTCAGCCGATTTAAAGATTTTCTGGAATCTGTTCAAAAAATAATCAAGGTACATGATAATAAGAATGATTCTCCTAATATCCAGCATTTGCTGCAATACATCGAAGATCACTATACAGAACCTCTATCTTTAACCACTTTAGCTGAACATTTTCACTTTAATCCTTCTTATTTATCCAGTTATTTTAGTTCTCATCTTCATATCGGGTTTAGTGATTATTTGAATCAAGTGAGAATAGAGAAGGCAAAGCATATTCTCGCATCCAGCTCAGCTTCTGTCAGCCAGGTAAGTGAGATGGTGGGTTATGGAGAACCCAGTTATTTCTGTAAAGTATTTAAGCGGATCGAAGGACTGTCACCGGGCCGTTATCGAAAGAAAAGTTCATCAATGATTTGAGGACTGACTATGAAAAAAATTTTACGAGCCATTCAAATCAATAGTTTATTTATTAAAATGTTTCTTGTCATGGTTATTAGCATCATTACCGTTACTGTGCTCGTTACGTTTAGCACCATTCGCATGTCTAATAATCTATTTATTGAAACTTTCAGCATTACGAACACAAAAGTACTTAACCAAATTAGGCAGCAGTTTGAATCTTACAGCTATTCGGTTGTGTTTACGACCATCAACGTGCAGAACAACGGGACGATTAAGCGGTTATTAACAAAAGAGAATGTAAGCTCACTTGAAACGTCCAATACCTTTTATACCATCGAGGAGCAAATGGAAAGGATTTTTTCTAGTAATCCAAATGACGCCAACATGATTATTTTGGGTAAAAACAGACGGTTATTTAATATGAAATATATCAATTGGTCGGTTTCGGCTGATACGCTTATCGACCATCAGATCACGCAAACCACAGAGGCGAATCCTAATGAGATTATGTATCAATTTGTTTCAGATGGGGAGTTTACTGACGGCCGGCCTATGATCGTCGCGACAAAGGCGCTTACGGAGAGGTCCACGGAAAACGTTTATGGTTATTTATATATCCCCATTCGTGAACGCGATCTCAGGGAGTTTTATGATGGCTACACGAGCGAAGGGAACAGTGTACTCGTCATGAATGGAAACGGCAGGATTATTTCTAGTAACGACGAGAAATTAATTGGACAGCATGCACCTGACTTGTTGGAAGCTGCCAAAGAAACAGAAGAAAACAGGCTGGAATATCAGAATGTACACGTTTTCGATAAAGATTATATGCTGCTGACGGCTGATCTGCCCGCACTTGATATGTATCTTGTAAACCTTGTGGATAAAGAACTGGTTTTAGAAAACTTGGTGGATACTAAAGAAATTGTCCTGATAAGTATAGGTATTGTAGTGCTCGCGGTTGCAGTTGTACTTATTATATCGAGAAGAATCACAACCCCGCTGCGCCGACTAGTTAAGGAAATTTCTGATATGGCAAAGTACGATTTTAATAAACCTGTCGAAGAGAGTGGCGGCTATGAAGCAAGGAAATTGGCTCATGCCTTTAACTATATGCTCAGTGAATTACAGGATCATGTTGATGATTTACTTAAGGCTCAGCGAAAGCAGAGAAAGTCTGAACTTGAAGCCCTGCAGCACCAGATTAATCCACACTTCCTTTATAACACGTTAACGTCCGTCAAATTCCTCGTCAAAGAGAATAAAAAAGAAGAAGCTTTTGAGACCATTGATGCGCTGATTCCACTATTACAGAATGCACTTGGTAATGTGGACGAGACCATTACCGTTGAACAAGAAGTGGCTAACATAAAAAACTATGTTTTAATTAATCAAACAAGATATGGAGATCGAATTAAAGTAAATACCCTTATCTCTCCGGATTGTTTACACTATCACTTGCCTAAGCTTGTAATCCAGCCATTTATAGAAAATGCGTTTTTCCATGCTTTCACCGATAAGAAGCAAGGGTTTATTCAAATCATGATTGCCCAAAGAGATAATAAGCTTATTTGTGAGGTTATCGACACGGGTGATGGCATGAGGATAGACAAAATGCACAGTCATAGAGGGAAGAGACAGCTTTTCAGCGGCATTGGTGTTAGGAATGTCCATGAGAGAATTCAACTGTTATTTGGTTCTGACTATGGAGTGGAAGTATCGAGCGAATTGAAAAAAGGGACAAAAGTAAAAATTATCTTGCCTCTATTAGACGAAAGTTCTAAAGAAATTACCAAATCTAAAAATAATACAAAAAAAGGCTTTCTTCGCGGGGAAAACTTCTAAAGATATTTAAATAAATATCTAAAGATCGTTCTAACGGTCTTTTTTTTATGGATGGTATGATTTGATCAAGCGGTAATGATAACGCTTACATAAAAGAGGGGGGATTCATGAATGAAGGATTTACAGTTTAAAAAGGGATGGCTTCTCGTGGTGGCCATGATAACAGTCCTGATGCTGGCAGCTTGTTCTTCTGATGATGCAAGCGGGGATTCTGGAGACGGTGAAGAGCCGGATCAAATTACAGCTTGGGCATGGGATCCGTATTTTAACATTGCGGCCCTGAATCTTGCGAAAGAAAATTATGATGGTGACATTAACCTCGAAATTATTGAAAATGCACAGGATGATATTGTTTCAAAATTAAATACTGGGCTTAGCTCCGGAAGTATGAAGGGGATGCCTAATATTGTATTAATTGAAGACCAGAGAGCACAAAGCTTCCTGCAGTCATATCCAGATGCTTTCTATCCAATTAACGACTATATTAATACGGATGATTTCGCTAACTACAAAATTGAACCTACAAGTCTTGATGGAAACCAGTATGGACTGCCATTTGATACAGGCGTAACGGGACTTTTCTACCGTACCGACTATCTTGAAGAAGCTGGGTACACGAAGGAAGACCTTAGCGGTATCACTTGGGAAAAGTATATTGAAATCGGTAAAGATGTAAAAGAGAAAACAGGCAAAGATATGATTTCCCTTGATCCAAATGACTTAGGTATTATTCGTGTCATGATTCAAAGTGCAGGTTCCTGGTACGTTGAAGATGATGGAAGCACGGTAAACCTTGTAGATAACGAACCTTTAAGAAAAGCTTTTGAAAACTATAAAGCTATGATTGAAGCAGATTTTGTAAAAGCTAACTCTGACTGGAGCCAGTTCATTGCTTCTTTCAACAGCGGCGATGTGGCAACTGTTCCAAGCGGTAACTGGATTGGAGCCAGTATTCAGGCGGAAGAATCTCAGGCTGGTAATTGGGAAGTAGCTCCAATTCCACGCCTTGATATGGAAGGTGCCGTTAATGCGTCAAACCAGGGAGGAAGCTCCTTCTATGTGTTAAACATTCCTGGTAAAGAAAAAGCAGCCGAATTTCTTGGTGAAACATTTGGCGCAAGCAACGAATTCTATCAGGAGCTCGTCCAAGAAGTCGGTGCGATCGGTACTTACACACCAGCTTCAGACGGAGAAGCTTATCAGAAAGAAGACGAATTTTTCAGTGGACAAAAGGTTATTTCTGACTACTCTACGTGGATGGAAGAGATCCCTAGCGTAAACTATGGTTTGCATACCTATGCGATTGAAGATATTTTGGCAGCGGAAATGCAAAACTACTTAAAAGGGAAAAGCTTAGATGATGCATTAGCAGATGCCCAGGCACAAGCTGAATCGCAATTGAAGTAATTTTTCGAGAAGGATAATGCCTTCCCATCTCTAATAAGAGATTCACGGCTAAATAGGTTTTTAAAAAGGGATTCTGCGAAAGCTGCTCGTACTTTCAAAGAATCCTTTTTCTTTAAAGCCGGGATTGTCTTATGTGTAAGGAGGAGAAAGATGAATAAGTTGACCGAAAGAGCAAGTATGTCTTATACCATGAACAAAAAATCAGCCAAAAGCCGGCTGAAAAAGAATTATATCGGATGGATATTTATTCTTATCGCTGCACTTGGGATCTGTTTATTTTATTTCTATCCGATGATCAGAGCACTGCTCCTTTCCTTTCAGTCAGGGATGGGAGCCAACTTGGAGTATGTAGGGTTAGATAACTATATCAGGCTATTTAATGATCCGACCTTCATTGCTGCCCTGACGAACACCTTTATTTACCTGCTCGTTCAAGTTCCCATTATGATTGTTCTTGCATTATTCTTTTCTGTTTTATTGAACGATGCCACGCTGAAATTCAAAGGGTTCTTCCGGATAGCTATCTTTTTACCATGTGTAACCTCCCTTGTAGCATATGCCGTTATCTTTAAATATCTGTTTGGGGTAGATGGCTTAATCAATCAGTTTCTTCTTGATATGTCATTGATTTCTCAACCGCTTAATTGGCTGTCCGATCCAATTCTTGCAAAAATCACAATCATTGCAGCGATCACCTGGAGATGGACAGGGTACAATATGATCTTCTACTTATCGGCATTACAGAATGTAGACAAGTCCATGTATGAAGCTGCGAAAATGGACGGAGCTTCAAGCTCTCAGCAATTTTTCTATATTACCGTCCCAATGCTAAAACCCATTATCTTATTTACTTCGATAATCTCTACGATCGGAACGCTGCAAATTTTTGATGAAATCATGAACATAACAAACGGTGGGCCAGGGAATGCCACGCTTTCCATTTCCATGTACATTTACAACCTTTCCTTTGAGTACAGCCCTGACTTTGGATATGCAGCAACAGTATCCTACGTGATTGTAATTCTGATCGTTATCTTATCCTTGATCCAATTTAAAGTGGCAGGTGATGACAAGTGAGAAAATTAAAACGAATAGCTACATACACCTTTTTAAGCGTTGCGGCTCTTGTGTCCATTTTTCCGTTCTTATGGATGCTCGTCAGTATGACAAATAAGTCCGTTGATGTGACTCAGGGGCGGTTACTGCCCGGCACTCACTTATTCGAGAACTTTAAAGTCTTATTTGGATCCGTCGATATTGTGACGGCACTCGTGAATTCAACCATTATCGCCGTCATTACGACTTTTCTAACTTTATTAATCGGATCTCTTGCCGGATATGGTTTTGAAATTTACCGCACTCCTGGAAAAGATAGGATTTTCAACATACTGCTGTTATCTATGATGATTCCATTTGCAGCAATTATGATTCCGTTGTATCGATTGTTTGGAGGTGTTTCATCGACTATCCCGTTCCTTGGGATTGATACATTAGCTGCAGCGATCCTGCCGACAGTCATCACTGCGTTCTTCATCTTTTTCTTCCGTCAGAATACGAAGATGTTCGCAAAAGAGCTGGTGGAAGCGGGAAGAATTGATGGCTTAAGTGAATTAGGAATCTTTTTCCGTATTTATTTGCCAACGATGAAAACAACTTATGCCGCAGCTGCGATAATTGCGTTTATGAATAGCTGGAATAACTATTTATGGCCATTGGTTGTTCTTCAATCACCAGAGAACCAAACGATTCCGCTGCTTATTTCAAACCTGGGGGCGGGCTATTCACCGGACTATGGAGTCATAATGACCGCGATTGTGATCGCCACTCTGCCTACGGCTATCGTTTTCTTCGTGATGCAGAAGCATTTTGTAGCCGGCATGATGGGATCAGTCAAAGGATAAAAAGGAGGCAGGAGCATTGTCACAGAACAGAAACGATTGGGAAAACATACAAGTACTTCACAGAAACCGAAAAAAAGAACGCGCTCATTTCATTCCATTTGCAGATCAATCGGGTGCCTTAACATTCGATCGGAAAAATTCATCATCTTTTAAACTGCTAAATGGAAAGTGGAAGTTTCACTATGCGGAAAGTCCAAGTCTTGCACCGGAAGCCTTTTATGAGAAAGGTTTTGACACAACCGACTGGGATGATTTATATGTTCCATCCTCCTGGCAGATGCACGGATATGGCAAGCCCGCTTATACGAACGTCGTCTATCCATTTCCGGTAGACCCGCCATATGTGCCAAGCGAAAATCCAACCGGCTCTTACGTGAGGGATTTTTGGATTTCACAAGACTGGGTGGATCAGCAGGTGATGGTGAGGTTTGAAGGTGTAGACAGCGCGTTTTACTTATGGGTAAACGGCCAGGAAGTCGGCTACAGCCAGGGAAGCCGTGTTCCAGCAGAATTTGATCTCACCTCTTACCTGAAGGAAGGGAAGAATCAGTTAGCTGTCCAGGTGTATCAATGGTCAGATGGATCCTATATTGAAGATCAGGATATGTGGTGGCTGAGCGGTATTTTCCGAGATGTTTATTTACTGGCTGTTCCTAAGGTGCATCTCGAGGACTTTTTTGTAAAAACAAGTTTTGATGAGAATTACGAGTATGCAACGCTCCATGTAGAAACCATTATAGAAAACAGCAGCCATCAGGCTGTTTCTGATTATAAACTGCAGTATCACTTGCTCGATGCAGACGATCAGCAGGTAATGAATGAAGAGGAAAGCCCGGCTGTTTCGATTGAAGCGAACAGCACAGAAACCGTAATCCAGACTTTTTCTATTAAAAATCCAAGTAATTGGTCGGCTGAAAATCCTTATTTGTATAAGCTGCTAATTTCCTTACAGGAAGCAGGGAATGTTGCAGAAGTTATTCCTACGCAGGTCGGCTTTCGATCAATAGAGTTGAAGGATGGACTGTTTTTTGTAAACGGGGCAGCCATTAAGCTCAAAGGCGTCAACCGCCACGATCATCATCCTGATTTAGGACGTGCTGTGCCATTGGAATGGATGGAGGCCGACGTCAAGCTGATGAAACAGCACAACATCAATGCAGTAAGGACGGCCCACTATCCAAATGACCCGCGTTTTTATGACTTATGTGACCGCTATGGCTTATATGTAATAGACGAGGCAGATCTGGAAACTCATGGATTTGAAGTAATCGGCAACTGGGATCAGCTGAGTGATGATCCAGAGTGGGAAGAAGCGTACATGGACAGGATGAAGCGGATGGTATGCCGCGACAAAAATCATCCTTCCATTATCATGTGGTCCCTCGGAAATGAATCGGGCTTTGGCCAAAACCATACCGCGATGGCTGACTGGGCGAAAAAATATGATGATACGAGGCTCATTCACTATGAAGGAGAATGCCGCGCGATCACAAGATCTGAAAGCAATTATGATCCAAAACGAGATCCAGAAAGCTCTGATGTATTTACGACAATGTATACTGCAGTAGAAGTTATGGATGCATTAGGTCAGCGTAACGATTTAATAAAGCCTCACATTTTGTGTGAATACGCTCACGCCATGGGGAATGGACCTGGCGGTTTGAAGGAATACTGGGATACCTTCTATAAATACGACCGTTTGCAAGGCGGCTTTGTGTGGGAATGGCTTGATCATGGAATTCGCCAGATGACTGAAGACGCAGAAGAGTATTTTGCTTACGGCGGAGATTTCGGAGAAGAACCAAACGATTCCAACTTCGTCATTGACGGTCTCGTTATGGCCGATCGTACACCTTCTCCGGCGCTTATTGAATACAAAAAAGTTATCGAACCTGTCTTGGTAGAATCCGTAGATTTGGAAAAAGGAAAAGTCAAAGTAACCAACCGCTATGACTTTCTTTCACTGGATCATCTACACGCCGCTTGGACGATTATGTCAGGAGAAGAAGTTATCGCAAGTGGAACTTTTTCAGTCAGCGATATAAAAGCTCGTACAAGTCAGGAAGTGGTTTTGCCGTATGAATTGCTTCCTAAATCTGAAAACGACTGCTTGTTAAACCTTGAATTCACACTGGCAAATCATACGGGATGGGCCCAAACGGGACATACTGTCGCATGGGCTCAATTCGAACTGCCCGTTCCAAAGAAAGAAAGAGAGAAGGTTGCTCGCCAGGGACAGCCTCTTGAAGTCAAAGATTCCAAACAGAAGCTTGAGGTGATTGGAGAAGATTTTGAAGTTCAAATGGATAAAGTGTCTGGAAGGCTCTCCGGCTATAAGTATCAAGGAATTGATCTAATTAAAACAGGGCCGGCGCTCAATTTATGGCGTGCGCCGATCGATAATGATCTGTGGGCCCAAGCTCACTGGAAGGATATTTCCTCCAGTAAAGGGTGGAAAAAATATGGACTCCATTTGCTGCAGGAACGTATAAATTCCGTACATTATCAAAAGCATGGATCACAAGAAGTGGAAATCATAGTAGATGCACGTGTAGCCCCGCCCGTCTTAAATTGGGGAATTACGGCTACTTATACTTATACGATCGATTTCAGTGGAAAGCTCGAGATTGACGTGAAAGGTGAACCTTATGGCCGACTTCCTCAGACTTTTCCTAGAATCGGTTTGAGAATGGAAGTTCCCGCTGATTTTGATCGTGTAAAGTGGTACGGACTGGGACCGGGAGAAGCGTACGTCGATAGCAAACAGGCAAATAGGGTAGGAGTCTGGACGAAAAAAGCAGAGGATTTCTATACCCCATATGTTTATCCGCAGGAAAACGGCAGCAGGCATGAAGTACAGTGGGCTCAAGTTACCAACGAATCAGGAATCGGCCTTAAATTTAATGGTGAGCCTGTCTTTGATTTTAACGCCCAGTATTACACACCTGAAAATCTGGAAAAAGCACAGCACACATATGACTTAGTGAAGCAAGATTTCATTACGCTCCTCATCGATCACAAACAGCATGGCCTTGGTTTTTCAAGCTGCGGACCGGATGTTTTGGAAAAGTACCGTCTGAAAAGCGGTATCTTCCAGTTTGGGCTGGATATTGAACCTAACTTTTATTAAGCCATGCCCGCAATCTGGGAGAAGTAAAGACATGCCTGCAAAACTACCTGTTCCCTTGTCCTCTATAGGGGACGGGTAGTTTTATTTAGATTGTTTAATAGGGAGGTGACCGTGCATTCAAGGCAATATCATAATTTAAGAGAGGAGATCGTGTATGAAATCAGGAAAATTACTTAGCTTGTTTTTAATCGTTCTAATGCTTTTTTCAATAGTTCCTCCTGTATCAGCTGAAAAATCTTCAGTTGAAATCAAGGGTGGAGACTTATCGATGGTTCCTGGGGATTTCACTGTATTGCAATTCTCAGCTAATGGAACTTCGATTGAAGATTACTCCTGGGAAGTAAGCAATGATCATGTTGTCGATGTAGATTCGCATACTGGAAGAATCGATGCCGTAGGAACAGGACAGGCTGCTCTTACATTAAATGCAACGGATGATAATGGAAAAGATTATCAGGTCACTAGGAAAGTAACAGTTTCTGGAGGGCCCGCACCAATAGTAGAACCCGTACATGAACTTCAAAACAACAATAGACCTGACTTTATGATGGGTGCAGATGTTTCTTCATTGCACCAGATTATGGAAGAGGGTAAGAAGTTTTATAATTTAGATGGTCAAGAATCACACCTATTTGATGTGTTAGAGGAAAATGGTGTGAACTGGGTTCGATTGAGAGTATGGAACGATCCATATGATAAATTCGGCAACCCTTATGGCGGTGGAAACAGTAATCTGGATTCCACCATTGCTCTTGCCAAGCAGGCCAAGGAAAGAGGCATGAACCTGTTTGTCACCTTCCATTACAGCGATTTTTGGGCACATCCCGGCCAGCAGATTAAACCAAAAGAATGGTCGGATTTAGAAGGCGAGGAACTAGTGGATGCAGTGGGAGACTTTACGACAGAGTCTTTAGAGAAAATGAAGGCTGAAAGCGTGTATCCGAACATGGTTGGTATCGGCAACGAGACAAATAGCGATATTTTAGATCAGAAGTTCAACCTTACCTCTGAAGGATACATGAATCCTGTGGCCGTAGACATTTTTAAAGCCGGTGCCGCAGCTGTACGCAGCACAGATCCTCATGCAGATGATCCAGAGAACAAAGCAATGGTTTCTTTCCATCTTGCTAACGGCAACAATACATGGCTCTATAACAGTTTTGCTTCAGCTATGGAAAAAAATGATGTCGACTATGATGCCATTGGTGCATCTTACTATCTATCATGGCATGGAACATACGATGAAGTGTTAAATAATCTCAATAACATCACCGAGAAATACGGGAAGTATGCATTCATCGCTGAAACAGCCTACCCTTGGACGATCCAGGAAGATGCCGGTGACGACACACCACAAAATTTTAAGCATGGCGATGTCAGTACTGTTGGATTGGCAGCTTCTATTCAAGGACAAGCTACGGCTCTTCGCGAGGTTATTAATGTGGCAGCAAATATTAAGAATGAAAAAGGCCTGGGGGCTTTTTATTGGGAACCAGCCTGGCTGCCGGGTAACACAACAGGATGGGCGACTCCATATGGAACAGGATGGGAAGTAGCCGGCTTATTTGATATCAATGGCTATGCGCTTCCTTCGCTTCAAACTTTTAATCTGGTAAGAGGCGGCCAGATGGTACCTGATGATGCGGAAGAGTATGCGTACGGCTGGGAAACCCAAGTCGTTTTAAATAAGGGTAACAGCCTTCAGATGCCGGAAGAGATTATAGCTGTCAAAAACAACGGAATGATGGGAGATAGCAAGCGTTCGATCACGAAACAGCCGGTGGAATGGAACGAGGAAAACGTGGCGGAAGTTAATGTAAATGTTCCTGGAGAATACATCGTGTTTGGAAGTGTTGCCGGTAAAGAAAATAATGCCTTTGCTCATGTCATTGTAAGAGAAAATGCGTCATCGGCTGCCAAAGCGCCAACGTTCAGCCTGCCTGATGGCCGTGAGGTAAACGTTGCAGATGGTGATGGATACTCTTATTCGACGAGGCATGTTGTAAAGGGTGGGAGCTATATTGAGCTTGATACAGAGACTCCGAATGCAGGGATTTACTTTACGATCGATGGCGCCAATCCGATCAGCGGCAGCGGATCAACGAAAGAACTAGCAGGAGCTCCGTATATTAAAGACTATGATTCGATCCGTGTATATGCCGGTCCGATCCAAATTTCTCAAAACGTTAATATTCAGGCCGCGTCGAAACGATCGGGCTACAATTACGTGTCTGGCCAGTGGGGCTCAGAACGAACGATCTTGGATTACAGTCCAATCGTAAGTTCAAGCTATAAGGCCGTTTACGATTATAGTGATGAGCTGCTCGCTAATGGCGGATTTGAAACCGGCAACTTGCGTGGATGGAAACTGAAGAGCAAAGCAGCGGAAGCTGAAGTCATTACACCTGATGATTTTGTAACAGAAGCTTATGCCGGCGATCACTCGCTTAAGTTTTCCCTTGAGCCGGGAGAAAAGTTGAATTTAAGACAAAAGGTTAAGAAACTCCCTGATGGTCAATACAAGCTTTCTCTTTATGCCAGAGGAGAAAACCAAACCACTGATGAGACAGACATGCAGCTTTCTGCAATTACCCAAGGAAAGGAGCTCAGCACTAAGGTAGAAACGATGGACGTTCCTGGAGGTAAAATGATTTGGAGAAAGTATTCGATTGAAAATATTGAAGTTAGAAACGGAAACTTAGAAATTAATTTTGATGCGGAAACGAGTGGATCTTACTCGGGTTACCTCGACCACTTTGTCTTAGAAAAACAATAAAGTACATGATCATCCCCTTGTTTTGCCTAGAAGGGAGACAGGGGGAATTTTATTTAGTTTTCCACTTGATTAAGTAGAAGAAAGGTGATTATATGACGAAAAAATATAAACCAGTCAGTAATAAAATTCCCAAAATGCTTCATGGTGCTGATTATAACCCGGAACAATGGGCAGAGTATCCAGGGATATTTGAAGAAGATCTTCGGTTAATGAAGCTGGCTAAATGTAACGTTATGTCTGTCGGCATCTTTTCCTGGGCAAAACTTGAGCCGGAGGAAGGTGTATTTAACTTTGATTGGCTGGACCATGTACTCGGGAAGTTAGCGGAGAATGACATCTATGTGTTTTTAGCCACACCCACTGGAGCGCGTCCTGCATGGATGTCTGAAGAGTATGAGGAAGTCCTGCGGGTCGGGCCAAACCGGGTAAGAAATCTGCATGGTCTAAGACACAACCATTGTTATACCTCTCCTGTTTACCGCGAAAAAGTTTCGATTATGAACAGTAAACTGGCGGATAGGTATTCCACTCATCCAGCGGTAATCGGGTGGCATATCTCCAATGAATATGGCGGGGAATGCCACTGTAATTATTGCCAGGAGGCCTTCCGTAAATGGCTGAAAGATAAATATGAGACGTTGGATAACTTAAATCATAGCTGGTGGACGACGTTTTGGAGCCATACGTATACGTCCTGGCCGCAAATTGAATCACCAGCACCACACGGAGAGAAGATGGTACATGGTCTAAATCTAGATTGGAAGCGATTTGTGACCGATCAGACGCTTGATTTTTATAAACATGAGGTTAAACCGCTGAAATCTGTGAACCCTGACTTGCCGGCTACAACTAACTTTATGGAGGCGTTTGAAGGGTTAAATTACGCGAAGTTCTCTGAAGCACTGGATTTCGTCTGCTGGGATTCCTACCCGACGTGGCATGATAATGAGGGCGATGTAAATCAAGCGGCTTGGGTGGCGATGAATCATGACATGTTTCGTTCCATCAAGGGCGGCCAGCCATTTTTATTGATGGAAAGCACGCCGAGCCTGACCAATTGGCAGCCAATCAGCAAACTGAAGAGGCCCGGCATGCATTTGCTGTCTTCCATGCAGGCAGTGGCGCACGGGTCAGACTCTGTTCAATATTTTCAGTGGAGAAAGAGCAGAGGATCTAGTGAAAAGTTCCATGGAGCGGTTGTCGATCATGTCGGAAACGAACATACCCGGGTGTTTAATGACGTTGCAAAAGTGGGCGAAACTCTTAATCAATTAGACGCTGTCGTTGGAACCTCAGTCGATGCCGAAGTGGCTCTTATTTTTGATACGGAAAATAGATGGGCTGTCAAAGATGCTCAAGGTCCCCGCAATCAGGGAGTCAAGTATGAGAAAACAGTAGCCGTGCATTATCAGGCCTTCTGGAAACAAGGAGTTCCTGTTGATGTCATCGATATGGACAGTGATTTATCTAAATACAAACTTGTCGCTGCCCCCATGCTGTATATGGTGAGGCCGGGAGTGGGAGAAAGAATAGAAGAGTTTGTGAAACAAGGCGGCACATTTGTAACCACTTATTGGTCCGGCATCGTAAATGAAAATGATTTAACCTTCTTAGGAGGATTCCCTGGTCCTCTTCGTCACACAATGGGCATCTGGTCTGAAGAAATCGACGGACTGTATGACGGACAGACGAATTCTATTAAATTCGGAGAAAATGATTTAGGAATTAGCGGAGAGTATATGGCTTATGAGTTATGTGACTTAATTCATGCAGAAGGTGCCGAAGTCTTAGCTTCCTATCAGGATGATTTTTATGCCGGTCGCCCTGCTCTGACGGTAAATCAGCTCGGTCAGGGGAAAGCCTATTATGTGGCATCTCGCAATAAGCAGCCCTTTCATGATGAATTTTACTCTAAACTCATCAAAGATATCGGTGTTAAAAAATCACTCGAAAGCAAGCTGCCCGTGGGAATATCGGCTCAAACCCGTACAGATGGGAATCATGATTATATTTTTCTGATGAACTTTGGCGAGGACAAGCAGGCAGTCAAATTGCCGAAGGGAGAGTTTATCAGCATGATTGATGGAGCATCGCTATCTGGAAAAGTCGAGTTATCACCTTTTGGCTTTTCTATATTAAAAAGGGAGTTAAACGATGTTAGAATCTAAAAATGGCGAGTTCTATTTAGATAACGAGTCTTTTCAAATTTTGTCTGGGGCCATCCATTACTTTCGCAACGTGCCTGAATATTGGGAAGACAGACTCCAGAAATTGAAAGCTTTAGGGTTAAACACGGTGGAAACCTATATTCCTTGGAATTTTCACGAACCGAAGAAGGGCGATTTTCATTTTTCAGGAATGGCCGATATTGAACAATTTATTAGATTGGCGCATCAGTTGGAACTATATGTGATTATCAGGCCGTCTCCTTATATTTGTGCGGAATGGGAGATGGGCGGTCTTCCTGCCTGGTTATTAAAAGAAGACATCGTCCTGCGCAGCAGTGATCCAGCTTACTTACACCATATTGAAGAATACTACGATGTTTTACTTCCTAAATTCCGTCCGTATCTATATCAAAACGGCGGACCCATAATAGCGATGCAAATTGAAAATGAATACGGAGCCTATGGGAACGACCAGAAATACTTGAAGTTTTTCAAAAAGCAATATGAAAAGCATGGGCTTTATACATTTCTTTTTACTTCAGATGGCCCTGAATTCATTAATCAGGGTTCCCTGCCGGACGTTACGACGACTTTAAACTTCGGTTCTAAGGTTGAGAGTGCTTTTCAGCAGTTAGAGAAATTTAAGCCGGGTTCGCCCAAAATGGTCGCTGAATTCTGGATTGGCTGGTTCGACTATTGGACGGGCAAACACCATACAAGAGACGCCGAAGAGGCAGTTTACGTATTTAAAGAACTGATGGAGAAAAAAAGCTCTGTGAATTTTTATATGTTTCACGGAGGAACCAACTTTGGCTTCATGAATGGCGCCAACCATTACGATATCTATTATCCCACGATTACCAGCTATGACTATGATAGTTTGCTAACAGAAAGTGGAGAAATCACTGAGAAATACCGTGCCGTTAAACGAACATTAAGCGATTATGTCGAAGTCCCGCAAGACTATGAAAGCAAGATTTCCACGAAAAGTTACGGCACAGTAAGCATGGACGAATCGGTCAGTTTATTTGATGTATTAAACAAAATAAGCCGTAGGGTGAAGCATATCAGGCCGCTGCCCATAGAAAAGATCGATCAATCGTATGGCTATACGCTGTACCGGACAGAGGTAAACAGAAAAGGCGGTTTAAGCATGAAAATCGATGACATCCACGACAGGGCCTATATTTATATTAACGGAAAACATGTTTCTACTATTTATAAGAATGATGAATTGAGAAAGGTTACGCTAAATTTCCCAAATGAAAGCAACACGTTAGAAATATTGGTGGAAAATATGGGAAGAGCCAATTATGGAGAACACCTGGCAGACAGAAAAGGAATTACAAGTAACATCTGGCTGGGCGAGCAGTACTTTTTTAATTGGGAAATGTACGCGATTGAATTGGATTGGCTGCCTGATAACTTCTTGGCGGGCAAAGATGTTAGATATCCGAAGTTCTTCCGTGGAACATTCGATGCCGAAGGGTTACATGATACGTTTATTGACAGTACAGGCTTTACCAAAGGGAATATTTTCATTAATGGCTTTAACTTAGGCAGGTACTGGAATACAGCTGGTCCGCAGCAAAGAATCTATCTGCCAGGCCCTTTGTTGAAAGATAAGGATAATGAATTAGTGATTCTGGAGTTAGAGCATACCCATACACTTGAAGTTCAATTACTCGATCAGAATAAGCTGGAAACAGGTGTCAGTTAGATTTGGGACCTTATAAGTTACCGAGTTCAATAGCAAATTAAGATACGCTATAAAAAATTCGAAAGGTTTCCTTTGGGGAACCTTTTTTGTATGGAGAATAGAGTTAAGTTGTGAAATATCGCTTTTTATTTTATAAAAAGTAGAGTAATTGAAAGGATTATGGTCAGATTTGCGAGAAGAATAATAATGAGCAGTTAATAAATTTTCATTATTTTTTATTGACTCTGGGGTGCAGCCCACGGTTTATTATGGAGGCAGGAGGATCAAGGTGTGTATAAAATTAGCAAGTTTTCTGAGATAACGGGGTTAAGCAAAGAAACTTTAAGATATTATGCTGAAGTTAAACTACTGGAACCTGCCTGCATCCACCCTGACAACGGTTATCGTTATTACGATGATGGAAGTTACTTTTTGGCCATTCTATTAGTGAAGCTAAGGAGTTTAGGTTTTACGATTCAGGAAATGATTGCTGTTATGGAAGATGAATCATTTGAAAATCTGGAAAAGTTACTAAAGCAAAAAAGAACCAAAATAAACAAACAGATAGAGGATCTAATATTAAAGATGGAAGAAATCGATGACTTTCTTTTATCTGGCAAAGGAGAAATTGAATGATTACTTGGAGAGAAGAAACGATGATTGATGCGAACATTGAGGAAGTCTGGGAGTTATTCCGTGATAAAAATATAAAGAAGATTATGCCCAAAGTAGAGGAACAAGAGTTAATTGAGAAAAGTGAAGAGGAAGCTGGCGCTAAGCATAAACAGACATATCGAGAAGGAAAAAGGTTAGAAACCTACATTGTCCATACATTGGCTTATAATAACTTAGAAGACAAGAAACACAAGAAAATAAACTTCATCATCGGTAAGGCTTTTGAGATCACCCTGTCCTTCACATTAATCAAAATGGATGATCATGAAACCAAATTTATTTATGAAGGAGAAAACAAGGGTATTAATTTTGTCGGTCGAGCGATGATGAAACTGGCAAACAAGAAGGGGAATAATAAAGTTGTCTTTGAGTTTTTAGAAAGAGTCAGGCAAGAAGCGGAGAATGCTGGTTAAGGGTGACTATAAACAGATAGCAGCTTAAACAAAATAAGGTTTTAAGTAATTTAAAAGAGGTGCTTCATTGGAAGAGTTTACAATTTGTTCAGAAACAGAAAGGTTAGTAATAAGGCCATTAAAGAAATCGGATTATAAGAATTGGCTGACTGAATTTGAAAGCCGTTTTCCTTCCCAACACAGGTATGATAAAGGAAAAGTGAATATGAAGGAATGTACGGAAGAATGGTTTGCAAATCTAGTAGAAAAACATCAAGAATTAGCGGTGTCAGACACGGCTCATATCTTTGGTGTTTTTAGAAAAAAAGATAATACTCATCTTGGAATGATCGACTTTTCCACATTATATAGAGGCGAATTTCAATGGGGCAGGATCGGTTACACCATACATAACCAGTATTGGAAGAAAGGCTACGGAAAAGAAGCAGTGAAAGAAGCAATAAATATTGCATTAAACGATTTAAAATTCCACCGTATTGAAGCCCATATCAATTTAGATAATTCTCCCTCCATTAAGTTAGCAGAAAGTGTTGGAATGGAGTTTGAATGTATAAGAAAAGGATTTATCCATGAGTTTGGCGAATGGACAGATAATCTGATTTATTACCTAAACGCTAAATAAATTTTTCCTGTAAAAGTACATGGCAGTTATTCTTAAGTAGATCATGCTTTTCAAAACAAGGAGCTGAATGGATGGATAACAACTTTAAAGAACAATTAAAAAAATTAGAGGAAAGTCATTTAAATCTCGAAGTTCGGAGGTCTTCTGAGGAACTGGATAAAATACTTGCAGATGAATTTTTTGAATTCGGGAGTTCAGGAAAAATTATTAATAAAAATGATTGTATAAACGCTGGTGTAACGCTTGATGAATTAAAGTTGTATGATTTTGAAATTCACCCTCTCGCCAGGGATGTAGTTTTAACAACTTATTACATACATAATAAAACAAAAAAGCGAAACTCTCTCCGCAGCTCTATTTGGAAGTTCCAAAAAGGAAGGTGGAAGCTGTTTTTTCATCAGGGAACGGTGACTAATAGGCAGGTTTCTGAGACTGAAGAGTTTAACTAGGGGAAGATTTTCGAGTGTAACTTCCCATTGTGTTTTTCTCTATATTTCCACAAACTTGCCTGCTGGCTTAGAGTAAAAAAAACAGGAAATTCCTTGAACTAGGAATTTCCTATTGATGATGCTTTCACTTATCCGTGAATTTTTATAATCTACTTTTTAAATCCGTTTCTCAACAAATCGTTTCATACGTTCCATTGCTTCATCAAGCTGTTTCAGCGAAGTTGCATACGAACAGCGGATGTAGCCTTCTCCGCTTGCCCCAAACACCTCACCTGGGACAACAGCTACATGTTCTTCCTTTAGCAGCTCTTCTGCGAATTCGGCTGAACTTAATCCAGTTGCCTTAATGGATGGGAAGGCGTAAAATGCTCCGCCCGGATTTGGACACGTAAGTCCAATTTCGTTCAGGCTGCTTACGATAAAGTTCCTTCTTTGTTTATAGCTCTCAAACATATCCTGTACACTCTGTCTTCCGTTCTTCATTGCTTCTAGTGCTGCATGCTGTGCTATCGTAGGAGCGCACATCATGGTGTACTGGTGGATTTTTACCATTGCGGCGATGATCTCGGGCGGCCCGGCTGCATAGCCTAACCGCCACCCAGTCATGGCAAACGCTTTTGAGAACCCGCTGATCAAAATCGTACGATCTTTCATTCGTCCAATCGCAGGGAAACTCGTATACGTTTCATCGTACGTAAGCTCTGCATAGATTTCATCTGATAGAACGAGCAGGTTATGCTTTTCAATAACTTCGGCGATCTGTTCTAATTCTTCGTGTGCTAGAAAAGTGCCTGTCGGGTTATTGGGGTTGCATAAGATGATCGCTTTTGTTTTTGGTGTAACCGCCTCTTCGATTTGCTCAGGTGTCAGCTTAAATTCATTTTCCGGCTTAGACTGAATCGTTACAGGTTTTCCTCCGGCCAGGCTGACGGTCGGTACATAAGCGACAAAGCTTGGCTCAACTACGATTACTTCATCACCAGGTTCCACAACTGCCCTTAGCGCAAGGTCAATCGCCTGACTTGCGCCAACAGTTACAATTAACTGTTCCGCCGGGTCATACGTCAGATGATAGTTTTTGAGGTATTTACTTATCTCTTCTCGCAGCTCAAGCATGCCGGCATTTTCCGTATAAGAAGTGTATCCTTGTTCTAAAGCGTGAAAGCTCTGTTCGATAAAATTCCAGGGCGTCACAAAATCCGGCTCGCCGACCCCAAGGGAAATTACATCGTCCATTTGGGCAGCGAGATCAAAAAAGCGGCGGATGCCCGATGGCTTTAAGTCTGCTACTTGCTTGGATATATACGAGGTTTGGTTTTGGTTCATGGTGATACCACAATTCTCTTATCATCGTCCTCATCATCATGCAGAATGATGCCATCGTGTTTATACTTCTTCAAAACAAAATGTGTCGTTGTAGAGATGACGGAATCAAGCGTTGAAAGTTTTTCAGAAATGAAATTCCCAATGTCCATCATCGTTTTACCTTTTACAGAAACGGATAAATCATAGGAGCCGGACATCAGATAAACGGAATTCACCTCTGGAAAACGATAGATACGCTCGGCTACTTTATCAAAACCGACACCGCGCGCAGGGGTTACTTTTACATCAACCATTGCCGTAACGTCTTCCTTGTCTAGAACCTGCGCCCAGTCAATCAGCGTGGAATAGCCGAGGATCGCTTTCTTTTTTTCAAGCTCATCAATTAATTCACGGATTTCTTCTATACTTTTACCCATTAATTTCGCAATTTTCTCTACTTCAAGATTCGCATTTTTTTCTATTAATTTTAGCAGTTCTACTTCATTTTCTTTCATAGTTAAACACCCACTTCTTTATTATGCCTATTATTCTATCAGTATTGCGATCGAACTAAAACCCTGATGATGAGTTAAATCTTTCGAAGAAGCACAAAAGAGTGTGGGGGAGAACGGATTAATTCTCAACTTTCGCTTTGGCCATGGCCGTCTTCATCAGCTCGATATGGCTTAAAATCATCTCTTTTATATCGATATCCTCTGCTCTTTCATAATCTTTCTCTAAACGCTTCAGTTCCTTATGGAAGAGCTTCATTTCAAATCTATTAATCATGTGAAAAAACCCTTTCAAATAAGATAGAAACCTGAATGGATAGTCATAATGTGCACTTTATCTACAGTGTGCACGAGAGTCTTACTATCTATTCTATGAAAATAGAAAAAGCCGAAAAGAACAGGGATCTCCTGTCCTTTTCGGCTTATGTCCGGCACAAATTTATCCAGTTCACTACTGCCTAATTATTCGGTTTTAATACAAATGAAATCACGCTGTTATCACGGGCGAAATCCCAGTCTACAAAAACATCCTGAACCGTGGCATCAAGAATCCTTGAAAATTGAGTGCTGTTCAGCAGCATTTCACCCTCCAGCTGCCTCTTTGCAACACGGAGCTTTTCATCAAAGCCCAGGGCGACCAGCTGCTTTTCAATAGGGACTAGAATTCCTTCACGAATGACCACTAATGATCGGTTGCTCAGCCTGTAAGACTCCACATGGTCCGGAACTTTCTCCGCTTCTTCACTGATGCGGATAATTTCCTTGTGGACTTCCTCTTTGCCGCGATAAGCCTCTGATGGTGCGGGGGTCTCGTAGCTGACACCGACAATTACTCCCGTTTGATTGGCGAGATTCCAATCATAATATATCTGCTGAATATCTAAATCTGTAATAGCTTTTATTTGTCCGCGTATTTCGGGTTCGAGAGATTTCATTACATACTCCCGAGTTGTTTTAACTGTAATATCCTGTTCTTGTTCTAAGAGAACCTGCTCTGTTGCAGATACGAAACCACTTAAATAAATAACATACGGCGGGCAGATGGTAACGTGGATCGCTTGTGGACCTTTGCTGAATTTATCCCGCAGCAGTTTACCAAAATTATTAGCAAGCTTCGTTTGCTGTTCTCTAATTTCCATATTGCGAAACATCCTTTTTATAAGAAGAAGCATCCTATCTTCTTCTCAAATATTATTTTAATATTTATAAAATTCTATATTTATAAAATTCTATGTAAATACTTCAGTCTACTAAAATTTCTTTGATTATATTTTTCCCCAAATCGTAAGTAGAAAAACGTTTCTAGTTACTGTTTCGCTATAAAGTCCAATAAGCGCCGAAGGAAAGTATTGGTCTATTACAAAGAACTGATAAGGGAGGAAATCGTGACCCGCGAACCGTTTTTGATGAATCCCGTGAAAGAGATTAAGCAGACTTATGAGAGAACGTTTGGCACGCCCGCGGTTTAACTGCTGCAGCTGAGGGCCTTATAGGAGGTCTTCCGTTTTTATTTTTGCTGTATAATTCTTTTATCCTATTTTAAGAAAAAACACATCCAAAAGCTGTTCCTGTACGTATGCTCTATAAATACGTGAAAGATTTCCTTTTTATAGATATACTAAGGAATACCAATGGCATAAAAAGGGGAATCCTGAATGAGCAGATTGACGGACCTTGAACTATACGAACAAATATGCAACAAAGATAGAGAAGCACTGGAATTACTATATAATCGATATGAAAAATTATTATATTCTTTCGCTCATCGTCTATTAAAGGATCAGCAGGCCGCAGAAGAAGTGATGCAGGATGTATTTATAAAACTGTGGAAAGGAAAGGGAGCGGGCCAGTACGTGAGTGAGCGCGGCAAATTTTCGAGCTGGCTTTTGACAATTACGAGGAACGCTTCCATAGACTTGATGCGAAAAAAGAAAGTACAGGAAGTGGAATGGGACAGCCGGGATTCATTAAATGAAAATATGCCTGTTGTCGAAGAGGTAATCCAGGATGAAGAAGAGCGCGACCGCTTGAGAAAGGCGATAGATACACTTCCCGATCAACAGCAGCGGATAATTTGTCTGTTTTATTTTCAAGGTTTATCCCAGAGGGAGATTGCCGAAAAATGTGATATACCGCTTGGAACGGTCAAAGGGCGTGTTCGGCTCGCCTTAAAGAAGCTTCGTGAGCACCTGGAAGAGAAAGGGGGGACCACCGATGAATGAGAAACAATGCGGGAAAGTGATTGATTATTTAAACGATCAGCTGATGGAAAAAGAGAGAAAAGAATTTGAAGAGCATTTGCGGGAGTGTCCCGACTGTCAGGAGGAACTTCAGGAACTGGAAGAGATTATGGGAGAATTCCCTTCTTATATGAAAGAAACAGTCCCCCCTTCCGGCATGAAGGAGCGAGTGCTTGATCGTGTATTTGAGGAAGAGGAAGAAAAGCCGGAGCAAGAGGAAGCTCGAGTCATAGCTCCTAAGCCTGCGCGCTGGAAGGTCTGGGCTGGAGCACTTGCAGCAGGGCTGCTGCTTTCCATCGGAGGAAATATATTCGCAGGACTGCAGCTGCAGCAGCTGTCTTCTCAAAACGATGAACTTGAAACGACGCTGTCAGATCTCCAGGCGGCCCTTACTGAACTTGAGGATCGCGGTGGGACGGTGTCACCGCTGATGCAGGCCCAGCTTGCATCCACAGGAGAAGAAGGTCAGGGAATGGCTACTATGGTCGATCGAGAGGCAGGAGCTGAACTGCTTATTCAGGTAAATAACTTAAATCAGTTAGAAGGAGATCAAGTGTATCAAGTATGGCTGATCGAAGGAGAAAAACCTGAGCCGGCCGGAACTTTTACAACCAACCAGGAAGGTAACGGTGCAGTCACCTACCGTGTAGATGACGAGAATCTGAAATCATGGGATGCGATTGCGATTACAAAAGAACCTCATGCGAATAACCAGCTCCCTCAAGGAGAGATTGTCCTGCAGGCAGAATTGTAAGGAAATGAAGAGGCTGATAAAAAAATCAGCCTCTTTTTTTGTTGATAGAAAAGAGATTAAGCAATTTTTTGAAAATTTTTTTGTTTTTTTGTGATCCAAAACAAAACTCCTCACGTTAGCTTAGTGAAATTAATTTTAAGAGGAGTGGTTGGAAAATGAAAAAACAAATGAACTGGAAGAAATCTTTGGTTGTAGTACCGATGTCCGCAGCTTTGATTTTACCGACAGCGACCCCGGCATTCGCAAATGATCATGGAAATCATAAGCAGGAAGTAAGTGTCTCTACACCAGCAGCCGATTTAAGGGCAGCACTTGATCAGTCCCTTTCCGAGCACGCCTACCTGGCCGTAGTTACAATGCAAAAAGGGATTGAAGGGGCGGAGGATTTTGAAGAAGCAGCCGCAGCGCTTGAAGGAAATACACAAGATTTAACGGCAGCGATCACGTCCGTTTATGGAGAAGAAGCGGGTGCTCAATTTGAGTCGATGTGGTCTGAACATATTGGATTTTTTGTTGATTACGTAACTGCAACGGCCGAAGACGATGAAGCCGGACGTGAAGAAGCCTTAAGCAATCTTGAAAATTATCGGGATGATTTCTCTGCATTCTTAGAAACAGCTACAGTGAGCGCCTTGACGCTTCTGCCTTAGCTGAAGGACTGCAAATGCACGTCGATCAGCTTGTTGGCGCGTTTGATAACTATGAAGAAGGCAATTTTGACGAAGCCTACCAGAATCTGCGTACAAGTATTGACCATATGTACGGAGTAGGGGAAAACTTGTCTGTAGCAATCACAGATCAGTTCCCAGAGAATTTTGAAAATACGAACCCTGATACACCAGCGGCAGACTTGCGTGCTGACTTAAACCACTTGCTTTCTGAGCATGCAGCACTGGCTGTTCTTGCGATGCAAAAAGGGGGCGATGGTGCCGAAGACTTTGAAAATGCAGCAGGTGCGCTGAGCAATAATACTGAAGATCTGACAGCAGCCATCGCTTCTGTTTACGGTGAAGAAGCAGGATCTCAATTTGAAGAAATGTGGTCAGAGCATATCGGGTATTTCGTTGATTATGTGGAAGCAACAGGCGCTGGCGATGAAGCGGCAAAAGAAGAAGCCTTAAATAATCTTGATCAATATCGTACGACATTCTCAGAGTTCTTAGATACAGCGACTGAAGGCGGTCTGGAAGCTGAACAGACAGCAGAAGGTCTGCAAATGCACGTAGACCAGCTGACTGGATCATTTAACAGCTATTTAGAAGGTGACTTTGAAACTGCTTATAACCAGCTTCGTGAAGCTTATGCCCACATGTATGGCGTAGGTGAAGGACTATCTGGAGCGATCGTCGCTCAAAATCCGGATATGTTCGCTTCCAATATGCCATCTGAAATGCCGAAAACAGGTATGGGCGGGATGAGTGACCAAGGCGGAATGAACGCATGGGCGATTGCATTTGCAAGCATGGCAGCAGTTCTGCTGGCTGTATTTGGAATCCGCCGCAGCAAAGCATAAACTAAATCACTGGAACACCTATATAGTTCATTTCAACGAAGAGTGAAGACAGGCATCTATTTTTCATAGATGCCTGTCAGTTTGTAGAGAAACCTCATGATTTCGGGCGACCGGCTTTTCTTTCGAAGGAAAGTGCAAAGGCCTCCGGGAAACGAATCGTTTTCCTTGGGCGTACGGTGAGCTTCCTGAAGGAGAATGGGAGGTTTTTACAATATCAGCTGCATAAGTACATTCCCCAATCATAAAGTATAGGATGAATTTATAATTTTTGAAGGGAATGAGGCAGATGTTCAATTACCCTAATATGTATCCAAATCCTTATGGAAACAACCCAATGTTTAACGGAGGCCAAGGAAACCACCAAGATCATCAGCAAGTGCTAAACGCTGTGCTCACTAGTATCGAAGGGAAAGCGTCGGCTGTTGATTTTTACAGCCGATTAGCTGCTTTTGCGCCAAATCAAAAGCATAAGAGTGAACTTCTCCGTACGTTAGAAGAGGAAGAAGGACACTTAAAGCATTTTACGGACCTGTATGTCACACTTACCGGTAATCCGCCGATGTATGACCTGCAGCCAATCACATTTAATAGTTACAGTGAAGGATTACAGAAGGCATATGAAGCAGGCGTTCATAATTATGAAGAATATCGCGAAGGTTACGAACTTACGCAGCATTTACCTATTCGTGAAGTGTTCATGAGAGCTTGCAATGATGAGGTTGATCAAGTCGAGCGCTTAACTAAATTGTCATCAAATGAAGAACGCATTGATCTGGATGATTATGGGACACAGCCGTTTGTTGTGGATATTGAAGAAGCTTCTAAGCAAAATACTACGTTCAGAACAGCTATATGGACAGGAGATCATCTTCAGGTAACAGTAATGAGCATAGATGTTGGAGATGATATCGGTTTAGAAGTCCACCCAGACGTTGATCAATTTTTACGTATAGAAGAGGGAGAAGGATTGGTGCAGATGGGGGACAGTAAAGATCAATTAGATTTTGAAGCTCCTGTGTATGATGACTATGCTATCATGGTTCCTGCTGGGAAATGGCATAACTTGACAAATACTGGAGATGAACCGCTGAAGCTTTACACTATTTATGCACCGCCTGAGCATCCGTTTGGTACGGTTCATGAAACAAAAGCTGATGCAATGGAAGCTGAATAATTCATTCAAAAGGTTATCTTTAAAGATAACCTCTTTTATGTGCAATTTTTTATTGAGGAAAGAATCGAAACCATAGTGTATGGTCATTTGCCAAAATAAAAGCTATTATTATCACAGAGCAGAAAAAATCCAGGCATGAGCCTGGCAGAGTTTATAGAACAAGTTGTATAATTCCAGCGATTAATAGAGCGACAGACCCGACTACTAGAGCGATTCTGGCGGGGAGGTTAGCTTTATGAAAGATTCTAAAGAACATCAGCATTCACCTCACTAAAATGGTTTTGCTTTCATTATGATATACGTATTAAGGGGATAAAAAGATTCAAAAAAGGAGTAATTTTAATGAATACCACGGGCAATGCACAATGAAAAAGCGGCTTGTTTTCTTTACTTTTATACCAATAATTTTTGCTTCAATAAAGGCCATTTTTGATACGAATGTTTTTAAAGTGAACAGCGTCCACTTTCTCAGTAATAAACTGCCGAAAGGGTCTAAAATCACCATTTTGCAGATAAGTGACCTGCACAATAAAGAGTTTGGAGAGAACAACCAAAAGCTGTTATACACGGCAGAGAAATTAAATCCGGACATCATCGTAATGACTGGTGATCTTATCAGTAGAGGGACAAAGCAGTTTGAACGGGTATTTTCTTTCGTTGAGAAACTAACCTCAGTCCATGAATCTGTTTATTTTGTTTCTGGGAATCATGAGTGGGATAATCCCCGTATCCAAGAATTTTTCGATGGCCTCAAGGTGCGAAAAGTTACCATTTTAGATAATCAGCATACGATAGTAACTAAAAATGAGGTCAAGCTTCATTTAATAGGGGTTGGTGACTGCTCTACAGATCATGAAAATACGGATAAAGCTTTTGACGGGATAGACCAGGAACGTTATACGATCCTGCTGTCCCATTCACCGAGCATTACGAAAAAGTACAGCGGTTTACCGGCTGATTTGGTCTTAAGCGGACATACACACGGCGGACAAGTAAGGATTCCTTTAATTGGGGCGGTGGTGGCTCCCGAACAGAAACTTTTTCCAAATCTCGATAAAGGAACATTCAAAACCGGTCAAGATCAGATGCTTTACATTGACAGCGGCTTAGGTACGAGTAAAGCTCCGATCCGTTTCTTAAATCAAAGCCAAATCAGTTTTATCCAGATCACCAGCGATTCCTAGATCTTCCTAACCTACGACCAGTAAAATCGAAATCCCGTTGACTAATCCATGGACTATTACTCCCGGCCAGATAGAGTTCGTACGTTCGTAGGCCCATGCGAACACAACCCCGTCCATGAAGTTAATAGGCATTGTATTTGTCGTCGGATAATGAGCAGCTGTAAATATTAAAGAGCTTATTAAAATGCCCCACGTCATGCCGACGCGTGTGCGAAGCCAGCGGTAGAGAAAGCCGCGGTAAAAAATCTCTTCGTAAATCGGGGAAATAACCGCTGCACTGATTAGCCCAATTAACAATGTCATTAGGCTTAAGTTCTGCTGAAGGCTTTCGGTTTTGCTGTTTTCCGAGGTGTGCCCAAAATAGCTGATGAATGTTAAAACCGCAAAGCCGCCAATCATTAGCAGCAATGTCCAAAGAAGGATGCGTCTCCAGTCCTTAGCTGGAAAAGCACGGACTCCGACTTCATTCCACTTTAGCTGCTTCGGCCTTAAGGCTATAAAATACACACCGGTAATCAGGACCATCGCGATAACAATGCCAGTTAAAGTTCCAGAGTACAAGGAGTTGTCGAACCACTGCTCTAATAGTTCCTGTATTCCGTATTTTACTACAATCATGACGAATAAAAATTCTAATAAAAGCAGGCTTATAAAGGTTTTCCATGTCCATGGATCGGTTTGTTTCCAAAGCGGCTTGTTCTCCATACTCGATCTCCTTTAATTCAAAGAAATACTTTTACTATATTAAGTAACGCAGCGTCACCTGCCGGCTTTTTTGTAAAGTTATATCTCTGGTTATATCGGGTAATTAACAGTAAAAAGAATTTTAAAAGAAAATCATAGGAGACCTATGATTTTTTGCTTTTTGCAGAGACTATGATTAGATGGACATATGACAAATGAAACGAAGGAGATATAATGATACAATCTAACGAAGCAGGATGGAATTTTAATAACAGTTATGCACGTCTGCCTGATCCATTTTTTGAAAAGGTCGAACCGGACCCTGTAATTGAACCGGAGCTCGTCTTATTTAATAAGTCTTTAGCCGAATCATTAGGGTTAGATTCAAAGAAGCTGGAAAGCCGGGAAGGCGCAGATGTTTTTGCTGGTAACGAAATTCCTGAAGGGGCTTTTCCAATTGCCCAGGCTTATGCAGGACATCAGTTCGGGAATTTTACAATGCTGGGCGACGGCCGGGCTGTGCTGCTGGGTGAGCAGATGACGCCTTCAGGTGAACGGTTTGATATTCAGCTTAAAGGCTCAGGACGTACCCCGTTCTCACGCGGGGGTGATGGCCGGGCAACACTTGGACCAATGCTGCGCGAATATATTATTAGTGAATCCATCCATGCGCTTGGCATTCCAACGAATCGCAGCCTTGCTGTCGTGACAACCGGCGAGTCTGTGCTCCGTGAAAACGAACTCCCTGGAGCCGTCTTAACTCGTGTTGCACCAAGTCACCTTAGGATTGGGACGTTTGAGTATGCGGCTCAATGGGGAGGCGAAGAGGCAATTAAAACTCTGGCTGATTATGCGATCAAACGTCACTACCCAGAACTTCAAGAAAAAGAAGATCGTTATGTGAAGTTATTTGAAGAAGTGATCGATCGACAGGCTGCATTAATTGCCAAATGGCAGCTCGTCGGCTTCATCCATGGTGTGATGAATACGGATAATATGACGATCAGCGGCGAAACCATCGATTATGGGCCATGTGCTTTTATGAACGAATATAACCCGGCAACTGTATTCAGCTCGATTGATGTCCAAGGTCGCTACGCTTATCAAAACCAGCCGCCGATTGGTCAGTGGAATCTCGCGCGGTTTGGAGAAACGCTGCTGCCGCTGTTTCATGAAAATCAGGAGCAAGCGGTGGAACTCGCTCAGAACGCTCACTCAAAATATGAAGAGCTGTACCGGAGCCACTGGCTTGAAGGCATGAGGAAAAAGCTCGGTTTCCAAAATGAAGCCGCTCAGGATGAACCATTAATCGATGATCTTTTAAGCATAATGAAAAAGCATGAAGCTGATTTTACCAACACCTTCCGTGCGTTATCGATGGATAAGCCTGAAGATACGCCAATGAATGATACACCTGAATTCAAGAATTGGTATAATCAGTGGCAGGCACGCCTCGACAGGCAGGAAGCATTGAAAACCTCTTCCTATGAACGAATGAAGCAATCAAACCCTGCCGTAATTCCAAGAAATCATCTTGTTGAAGGTGCTCTTGAGGCAGCCGTGAAGGATAGAGATTACAGCGTGATGGAGCGGCTGCTTGAAGTTCTGGCAGAACCGTATGCGTATTCTTCTAAGCATGAGGAATACACGAAGCTGCCGCCAGCCTGCGATCGTCCCTACCGAACTTTTTGTGGAACGTGATGAAGTGAAAAAGAAACGCCATTTGGTGGATGCCAAAGGCGTTATTTTTTTGTGGTTATTAGGGCTCTCTCACTGCCGTTCCTGAATAACGATCGTGGGGAAGGACGGATCCATCTTCGCCTTCAAACGACTTTCGGTTTTTTAGGTAATCAAAAGTGCTCACAGTATCCCGATATGCCATTCGCTTTATGATTTGGCTTGAACTCAGCTCTGAACCTTCTTCATTTTCAAGAGCCAGTCCCATTGTTTTGTAGCCAATCGTCTGACCGCATTGACGCATTTGGGCGTATTCAAGACTCCACATAACAGCAGTTGGCGTCACCAAAGCATGAAACGCTTCATTCTTGATTTTCTTACGCAGCAGGAATTCAACACCAGCCGTTACTGCCGTAGAAATGGCAAAATCAATCATCAGCGCTTTGGTTCGTTTTTTTGTAATGGATTTCATCAAAATTCCCTCCTTCTCTACTTCTGCCTATTACTTACGATCGGTTGGGAATTAAGTTTCAATAAGTTTGAGGGTTTCAGGTAGTTCCCTAAAAAAGCTCATAAAGCATCTAACGAAAAAAGCTTGTAGAGAAAAGGTTTCTCTACAAGCTTCTAGTTATAAATCTATTCACGGTGAGATTGCTGCAGAATCTTCTCATGCTCGTGATATCTATTTTCGCGGTCGTAGTCACGAAGGAGCGGGTTATACTCCTCATCTTCATAACGGGCAGGACTGTGCTTTCCGGAAGACTTATATTTAATATGGAACTCTTCATGGAAATCAGGCTCTTCGTCTCGATTGGCTTCGGACTGCCTCATCCCTGCAATCCACGTGTCGAATTTATAAGTGCCTCGATCAATAATTTGGCACAAGTCTTCGAGAGATTGAGTAAGTTCCGTTAAACAATCCAGTCCGTTCCTTAAGATAATTCCTTTTTCCTTCGCTTTATCTACAGAATGCTCCAATCTGTAAGTATCTTCTTGGTACTCGAATTCTATAAAACAGCTGTTGCGGTCCCAATTGAAAATAAAGTCGTCTACCTTTAATCTCTTGATCACTTTGGCCAGCTTCTTTTCACACATAAACTGCTCTTTGTATGGCATCCATTTGAATAGAATGTTCTTGAAGATATTAACGTTGGACATACCATTTCACCTTCCTTTTATATTGGCACTCTACGATGGCCTATATTTAGGAAATTCTACAAAATAATCAAATCCCCTGTAAAAATCGTTAGACAAATATCGATAAATTTTGCAAAATATGGATAATTAGTCTGTTAGATTTTAAAATAAGTATGTAAAGTGTTCGTCCTCGGAAAGCGAGCACCTCTCAAGTATAGTATTATAATAAGAAAGTTATTTTTCTATCATCTATTTCTATGAGAAGGGCTTGATATTCATTGGCAATAAGTAAGAAAAAACGTGTATTGAACGAAACGAAGCAAATCATCATGATCACTATTGGTGCAATTATTGCGGCAGCTGGTCTTGAATTTTTCCTAGTTCCGAACAATATTTTAGATGGAGGAGTCATTGGTCTTTCTATCATTGCAGCCGAATTGACCGGCCTGCAGATGAGTATCTTCCTCCTTATCTTAAACCTGCCGTTCCTTTATATCGGTTATCGAAAAATTGGGCCGAAGTTTACGGTACATACTTTATATGGAGTTATCATCTTATCTGCCAGTACGGCTTACTTTCACCATTTTGAGAGGGCTACCGACGATTTATTTCTGGCAACGGTAATCGGAGCCGTCATTCTCGGTACAGGGGTTGGGCTGGTTATTCGTACAGGAGGCTCTTTAGATGGTACGGAGATCATTGCGATTTTTGTCAGCAAAAGACGTCCTGTATCTGTCGGACAGTTTATTATGATCGTGAATGTCTTTATCTTTATTCTTGCTGCCTTTTTAGTTTTCAGCTGGGAAACGGCGATGTATTCCATTATTACATATTATATAGCTTATAAAATGATCGATATTGTAGTAGAAGGTATGGAAGAACTGAAGTCGGTGACTATTATTTCAAATGTCCCTGAAGAAATTTCGGATTCTCTCATTAAACAACTGGGACGAGGAATGACGTATATTCAAGGGCAGGGTGTTTTTACAAATGAGCCTAAAAAGATTATTTATACGATTGTCACACGAATAGAATTATCGACGCTAAGGTCAGTTGTTGCAGAAATTGATCCTGATGCGCTAGTGGCCATCGAAAATATTGCAGACGTTACTGGCAGCAACTTTGACAGAGTTTCATCACATTAATATGTAAAAAGGGCTGTATCCGTCGATCAGGTGCTACCCTTTTAATTTAATCATTTTTATGTAGTCTGCTGTGTAAAAATATATTCACAGAAGGTTAACCTCTCGTTCTTTTATTCGCCCGATGTTCTGTGGCAAAGCTGATGACTGCTATAAGAAACAAAACAGTGGAAAGCCAAAGAACGATTCCGTTTAATTCTCCATCATAAACCGTTACATTCACGAGCGTCATCGTATGCATGAATAAAACAACAAGGAACAATACAAAATAGGTTTTCAATCAAATCCACCTCCACATTAATTATTCCAGAATAAAGGATTTAACTCAATCTCTATGGCCCGGTTTGATACAATGAAGATATTGTAATTCAAGGTTAAGGGGATATTTATTTGTTTAAACGTTTAAAGTACCCAATAGTACTTATTACTATAATTTCTTTCTTTGGCATCTTGCTCTGGAAAACTGATTTCACTCAGCCCCATCCTGTGGTAAAAGAGGCTGAGCAGCATATCGGTGTACCTCTTAGGGGGGAGGAGCTTTTCCCGAGCAAGGCTTTGACAGTTCGGGGTTTATACAATATGTATTCAATGAAGTGTACGGTTTCATGCTGCCCCGCACACTTGAACACCAGGTGGAACTAGGGGAGGAAGTAGCTCGTGATGACTTGCAGGAAGGCGATGTTTTGTTCTTCAGTAAAGATGAGAAGGGAGTGTCTCATTCGGCGATTTATATGGAAGATGACCGCCTGATTCATCCAACGGTTTCTAACGGAGTAGAGATCACTTCTTTTGAAGGGAGCAGCTATTGGAGCGAAACATTCACAGAAGCGAGAAGAATCACAGAGCCGCCGGCCATAGCGGAGGATAACGATATTGTCGCTGGAGCTCTGGAATATATAGGAGTTCCTTACGTATTTGGAGGAGAAACACCGGATGGCTTTGACTGCTCCGGACTGATCCAATACGTATTTGAAAAGGTAAGCGGCATTTATCTCCCTCGCACAACCGATCAGCAGTGGGAAGCAGGGGAGGAAGTACCTATGGAAGATATCAAGCCTGGCGATGTTCTATTTTTCAGTGATACTTATCGTGAGGGGATTTCTCATAATGGGATTTACATTGGAGGCGGCCAGTTTATTCACGCGTCAAGAACACAGGAAGTAACAACCTCTTATGTCAGTGCTGCTTACTGGCAGGAGAAATTCACGGGGATTAAAAGATTTACTGATCTGAAGATTACAAGTGATCATCCACTTGTAGCGGAGGCAGCGCGTTATATTCAAGAAGTCCCTTATGAAAGCGGTGGGACGACTCGCTCAGGTTTTGATACAGCGGGGTTCATACAATATGTTTTTAAGGACGCAGAAGGAATAGAGCTTCCTCGTTACGTTGATGAACAGTGGGAAGTGGGAGAGAATGTCGAGAAGGAAGATCTTCAGCCGGGCGATGTGGTATTTTTTGAAGCCGATTTTTTAAACCCGGCGATTTATGCAGGGAAAGGGCAGGTGATTCACGTGACGCCGGATGACGGTGTGACGGGGACCTATCTTGAGGCGGATAATTATTGGGCAACGAAGTATTATGGAGCGAAACGAATTAGGAAGTAAAAAGTCAGCCAGAAGCTGACTTTTTATTTAATTCCTTTTTTAAGGAACTGAGCGCATTCATCACTTCCTTAATGTTTTCTTGATCGTTCATATGATTTCTGGCGTGAAGTAAGGATGGTCTTACTGATTCAACAGACCGTCCGAACTTGTACATCCATTCGTACCTTGGGACCATCCAAGTATGGAAATGGTGAGTAGTATCTTCATTATAAAAATAATAAACATGTTCGAGCCCTAATACTTTTCTTTGAGCTTCTCTTATCTTTGTTAACACCTCAATGTAATCCAATTTCTCAGCTTCAGTTAATTCATCCAATCCTTTAATGTGCCTTTTGGAAGCTAAAATCATTAAGCCCTTAATAGGGTAGGCGACATCCTGATGAGCATGGAAGTATTCGGTTTCTACAACCACACCTCCATCAGGCTTTATAAGGCCACTCGTTAAGGCGCAGCTTAAACATTCTACTTCCACGGTCTTACCATTTGATAAAGTGATTTTTCTCAATAGATTTTATCCTCCTGCTCAATATCTTAATGTTCATTATTTCAAATCTTAGTTAATTCCACAATAAGGAATTTTTGTTATAAAATTGTGTATGGATTTTGGTTGGATAGGGAATAGAAAAGAAGTGTTTTTAATAGCACTGGTACATTAACAACAAAATAAAGTGGAAGGGTGGATTTCCTATGAAACATCTATTAAGGGTAAAATTAATCGTAAGCCTCCTGTTGTTTTCTGCCATTTTCTTAGCTGGACTGACTAATGAAGATGTTAAAGCGCAGCCGTCTAAAAATGAAGAAAGTCTTTCTATCGGAAAAAATCATTTGCCGGAATCACGAACGGTCACACAATTGACGACTGGGGTTACTCACACTGAAATTTCGCGGGGCTATAAATCAGATAAAGCCTATTATACTGTTGATATTGATTTTTTTGATGAAAGGGATGAGGCAGAGGCTCTTTCTGCCAATTTAAAAGATGACGGTTATCAAACGGAGATTCACCAAGTAAAAAATCTACATAAGAAATCGACAGATGTGACTGATAAAAAAATTGGGTATGTTGTGCGGACGGGGAAATTTAAACAAAAACAGCAAGCTGACGATTTAGCTGCTCAAGTGAAAGCTGATGGTTATCAAGGGGCTAGTGTCGCATACTCCGAGTACGATGGAACCACTAAAACTACTGGCCCTTGGAAGCTTGATGTGATCGAAATCGATCCTGATCAATTTAAAGGTGAACTAACGAATGTTCTCGCAAACGATAAAATTCAGGAGCGTGAAACGGTGTTGTCGATGGCCCGCAGGAAAAATGCGATCGCTGGAATGAATGGCGGATATTTTGTCGTTGGATCAAGAGATGGAACACCTGGAGATCCAGCAGGGGCTTATATCGTCGATGGCCATTTAGTAAGCGAAGCGATTGGAGAGCGAACGAGTTTACTGCTTTCCGAAAACCAGGCAGAAATGGCTGAAGTATCGACCGCATTAAGCTTGCAGCTAGAGGATGGAACAACGGAAGTAATTGATGGGATTAATCGTAAGCCCGGGTTAATACGAAGCTGTGGCGGAGTCGGCGATGAACCTGCGAATCTTCCAAAACATGACGTAACCTGTACCGATGAATCAGAAATCATCCAATACAATCACTTTTTCGGAGACACTACTCCTCAAGGAAAAGGATATGAAGTGGTAATAGATGAATCTGGCAAGGTGATAGAAACTTATTCTCAGCTTGGTCACCAGATACCGGAAAAAGGAAACGTAATTTCTGCGACAGGAGAGCAGGCGAAATGGCTGGAGGAAGAGGCTACTATAGGGGATACGCTAACAATTAATGAAAAAGTATACGCTGATGGTCGTCAAATAGATACTCCTGCTACTCTAGACTTGACCAGCGGCGGCCCTCAGCTTCTTGAGAATAGCACGATTAATATTCAAGCACAGGAAGAAGGGTTTCGCTGGAGCAAAGACTTTTATTATCACTTTGCCCAATATCGCCATCCAAGATCACTTGCCGGGATTAAAGAAAATGGCAACATCCTTCTGGTAACTGTCGATGGCCGTAATCCAGAGAAGAGTATAGGCCTGAGTTTCTATGAAAGTGCCGAGGTGCTTCGATCTCTAGGAGCAATCGAAGGTATGAACCTTGATGGCGGGGGATCAACTACAATGGTGGCAGATAATCAAATCGTCAATCTTCCATCAGATCCAGCGGGAGAGCGACCTGTGTCAGATGGGATTTTCCTTTTAGAATAAAAAATAATAAAGTCAGGCATTGAAAATGCCTGACTTTATTTTATTTAGACGTATCTGTTTTATTCATAAATTTTAATAGATCCGTCAACAGCGTGCTGAACGTAGATAAATGCGCCTGCACTCTTCCGGGATATTCTCCCTCAATAAACTCAAGATTATCGTTGCTCGTATGCCAAATGCCGCCATGCTCTACCGTCTGATCATAGCCATCCAAGTAGCCGATTTCCCAGTTTGTTGCTTCTAAATATCCATAAGGAATGCCTTTTGTTTTAAATGGGGCATGATCACTCCAGTCGCCTGTCGTACCGGCAGGGTAGTCAGGATTTAAGCCTGGATTGGTTTCCACATCCAACTTTTTCTTCTCCGCAATCGCTAACGCCTGATCACGAATAAAGCCTTCCTCTTCAGCTCCGCCATACACATACATCTGATCGCCCACAGCAAGGCTGTCCAAATTAATCATGCCCACTGTGTTGGCAATCTCTTCTTCTGACATCTGATCCGCATAGTATTTTGAGCCCTGCAGCCCGGCTTCTTCCGCACCAAATGCTATAAAGACAATCGAATAAGGTGTTTTGATATGCTTTAACACTTCGGCTGTTTCTAAAAGGACGCCAACGCCTGAGGCATTATCATCCACGCCCCGGCCAACGGATACCGAATCATAGTGTGCCCCCACAATAATCTGCTTGTTCGATTTACCTTTTTTATAAGAGACCAGGTTAGAAGAGGACTTTGAATTTCCATAGGTAAACTCCTGAACATCTGTCTCTAGTCCGATTCGTTCAAACTGACCTTGAATGTATTGCTCGGCCTTTCTTTCATTTTCTGTCCCAGCCACTCTAGGACCAATCTCATAAGCGAGATGCTTCATGTGTTGATAAGCGATGGCTCCCGATTTGTGGACAGCTGACGGGTGGTATGTAACGGGGTTTGCAGAAACACTGCTTGCAAGAGTAAGCATGCCAATGATTAAAGCAGTCATCAATACTGAGAACTTCTTTTTCATACCAAATGCGCTCCTTTCCATATTGGGTTCTCTGTATAGATTAATAGATTATATATAAAAAAGAAACGAAATTTTATGAAATATCTGTAAAATATAATAGTTTCGACATGATGACTTATTTTAAGTGTTATTTCCCGGGAAATTTGAATAACTTCCCACTATATCAATTCACTTCTATTAATTGCCGATTCCCGATAAGAAAGAAATGTTATAATAAGCCTTTGAAGAGGTGAATAGATGAATATTAAAGATAGAGCCCATAAATATGAATATAAGCTTAATGACACAGACGACCAGATTATTGAATACATTTTAGCCAATAAATCGACCGTTGTTGAAACCTCAATTCAAACCTTAGCAAAAAATTTATATACGGTTCCAAATACAATTACACGGCTCTCAAGGAAATTAGGATATGATGGCTTTTCACAGTTAAAAAACAGCCTGAAGGAAGAGGTCATAAAGGAGGAACAACCGGAGACTGAAATCTACAATATAAAAAAGACGCTTGAGTTATTAGATGAAGAATTGCTTGTGAGTATGGCGAAAAAGATAAAGCAGTCTGGTCATGTGTATTTGTTTGGTGTCGGCGATACCGCTCCTTTTTGTGAGATTATGTCCACTCATTTTAAAATTGGCGGAATGAATTCAGAGTTTTTCCTTCATCGGCATGATGCGGTTTATGCCATTAACCATGCGAAAAATCAGGATGTTTTGTTTCTAATCAGTATGTCAGGGGAAACTGAGCAGATTTTGGAAATTGCTCGATTGGCAAAGGAGAAAGGAATTACGATCATCTCACTGACTCATTTCTCAAGCAACACGTTAGAAAAGATGGCGGATTACCGTTTTTTCTTTTACTCTCCAAAGCGGATGCTTGAGAACTACAACATTTCTGATAAAACTCCTGTGATGCTGGCGCTTCAGCAGTTTTCAAATATATTTTGGGAAACCACTTGATGTGTATAAATACACAAATAAGTGGTTTCTTTTTATTAGTCCGTGTACTTTTACAAAGAAAAGAAAGCGCTTACCAGTTGTGTGATAAGCTTTTTGCAAATGAGATGATGATTTGAGGGGAGGAGAAAGTTTTGTTATTAAAAAGTTTAACATCTAAGCAGTTAATCCATACAGATCAAATGTTTTCTTCAAAAGAAGAAGTAGTTCGTTATTTAGTTGACCAGCTTTATAAAGAAGGAAAACTCCATTCGGCTGATGAGTTTTATCAAGCCGTGATGGAAAGAGAATCCCTATCTCCGACGGGGCTTGAGGGAGGGCTCGCTATTCCTCACGGCAAGTCATCTGCGGTTAAGGAAGCCGCGTTTGCAGTTGCCACTCTAAGGAAGCCAATTGCCGATTGGGAGAGTGTGGATGAGAACAATCGAGTGGAACTCGTTATGCTTTTGGCTATCCCTGATAATGAAGCAGGCTCTACACACTTAAGCCTTTTATCTGAATTAATGACACGAATGGCAGACCCGGCCTATAAACAAAGATTGATGGCTGCACAAACAAGTGAACAGTTTTACTATGCTCTTGATTATGAAGAAGAGGAAGAAACTGCAGCCCCTCAGGCAGACAAACTAATTCTCGCCGTGACGGCCTGCCCGGCAGGTATCGCTCATACGTACATGGCTGCCGAAGCTTTAGTTCGAGCTGGTAAAGAATTAAATGCAGAAGTAAAGGTTGAAAAACAAGGTGCAAATGGGATTGAAGACCGCCATTTAAAAAAAGATATTCGGCGTGCAGAAGCAGTTATTTTTGCTGCTGATGTAGCGGTTAAAGATCCAGGCAGGTTTGCTGAACTGCCAAAAGTAACTACTAGTGTAGCGGCTCCGCTTAAAAATGCAAAAGGGATTGTAGGAGAAGCGATTCAAAAAGCAAAGAAGCCATCTGAGCAGGATGTAGAGGATTATCCAGAAGAAGATGAACCTGAAGAGAAATCATTTAAAGCAGAAATCAAAGATTCCATTATGACAGGGATTTCTTATATCATTCCTGTTATTGTCGCAGGCGGTATGACGCTGGCATTTGCTGTATTAGTAGCGCAAGCCTTTGGATTACAGGAAGTGTATGACCAGGAGGGCTCATGGCTGTGGTTGTTCCGTCAGTTAGGCGGTAATATGCTCGGAACGTTAATGATTCCGATTCTATCCGCATACATGGCTTACTCCATAGGTGATAAGCCTGCACTTGGACCAGGTTTTGCTGCAGGGATTGCCGCTAACTTAATCGGCAGTGGTTTCCTTGGCGGAATGCTTGGTGGTTTCTTAGCTGGTTATATTATTAAGTTTTTAAAGAAGCATGTACAAACTTCTGGAACATTCTCTGGATTCGTCAGCTTCTGGTTATATCCAGTCGCCGGTACCTTATCGGTTGGAGCGATTATGCTCTTTGTTATTGGAGAACCGTTAGCCTTTCTAAATAACGGCCTGATTAGCTGGCTCGAAGGCTTGTCCGGAGGGAATGCCATTTTATTAGGTGTGATATTAGGAGCAATGGTTTCCTTTGACCTTGGAGGACCTGTAAACAAAGCGGCTTACACTTTCTGTATTGGTGCCATGGCCAGTGGGAATATAATGCCTTATGCTGCTTTTGCATCCGTAAAAATGGTATCTGCTTTTGGCGTAACCGGCGCCACAATTATCGGGAAGAAATACTTTACAAAACCTGAGCAGGAAGTAGGAAAGCAGACATGGCTGCTTGGTTTAGCAGGAATTACTGAAGGTGCAATTCCGTTTATGATCAATGATCCGCTCCGCGTGATTCCATCATTGATCGCAGGATCTGCTGTGACTGGCGGGATTGTGGCTTACTTTGGCATTGGATTGAATGTGCCTGGTGCCGGAATCTTTTCATTAGCCTTGCTGGAAGGACAACCCCTGTTCCTGGCTGCAAGTGTCTGGTTTGGAGCAGCTCTGCTTGGAGCTTTTATATCCATGATTCTATTAATTATAACTCGTAAACATAAACTTAAAAAACAAAAAACAAAATTAGAAACAGAAGAAGAAAAGCAATGGAAGACTGCGTAGTAAAGGAAGGGATTATTTTATGAAGCAAGTCCACGTCGTTCCGCATATGCACTGGGATCGGGAATGGTATTTTTCAACTGAAGAATCTAGAATTTTACTCGTTAATAATATGGAAGAGATTATGGACCGTTTGGAAACGGATCCTGACTATCCTTACTATGTCTTAGATGGTCAAACCTCTATTTTAGAAGATTACTTTGCGGTGAAACCGGAAGCTAAGGATCGGGTGAAGAAACTTGTCCAGCAAGGCAAGCTGATTATCGGCCCATGGTATACACAGACAGACGAAATGGTCGTTGGCAGTGAATCGATTGTTCGTAATCTGCTTTATGGGATTAAAGACAGCAAGGAATTCGGCCAGCCGATGATGATCGGATATCTTCCTGACTCTTTTGGACAATCCGCGCAAATGCCCCATATTTTTAACGGATTTGATATAAAATATACAATTTTCTGGCGGGGGACGTCTGAACGTCACGGTACCGATAAAACGGAATTCTACTGGGAAACAGCTGATGGTTCGAAGGTGCTCGTTCAGCTCCTGCCATTAGGATACGCAATTGGGAAGTACCTGCCGCAGGAAGAAAAAGCGTTAAAGCAGCGAATGGAAAAGTACTTTCCTGTATTAGATCGCGGGGCAACCACTGAGCATTTAGTGCTTCCCAACGGTCACGATCAAATGCCGATCCAAAAAGATATCTTTGAAGTCATGGGGAAGCTGAAGCAGTTATACCCTGACCGTGAGTTTTTCTTAAGCAAGTATGAAAACATATTTGCAGAAATTGAAAAACAAAATGATCTGGCCACTTTGGAAGGTGAATTTTTAGACGGTAAATACATGCGAGTACACCGAAGCATTTACTCGACCCGTATGGACATTAAAGCTGCCAACACAAGAGTCGAAAATAAAATTACTAATGTGTTGGAGCCGCTGGCTTCCATGGCTTATGATCTCGGTTTTGAATATCACCATGGGTTAATAGAATTAATATGGAAAGAAATCATGAAAAACCACGCCCATGACAGTATTGGCTGCTGTTGTTCAGATAAAGTTCATAGAGAGATCGCTAACAGGTTATTCCTAGCTGAAGAAAAAACCGATCAGCTGATTGAATTTTATAAAAGACAAATTGTTGATGCGGTCGATACTGAAGAAGATACTGACCGATTAACGTTATTTAACTTCTTGCCATATGAGCGCGAGGAAGTTGTAACCACAGAGATTATTTCAAAATATAAAGGCTTTTCTTTGGAAGATGCTCGAGGCAAGGCGTTAGATTATGAGATTCTTCACAAGGAAGAAATTGACCCTGGACTGATTGACCGCCAAATTGTTCACTACGGAAACTATGAACCTTTTATTAAGTATCAAATTCAGCTGAAAGAAACATTGCCGCCGATAGGCTACACCACCTTTTTTGTCAAAGAGAATGACGAGAAATCGGTGGAGGAAAGAAGGCAAAAAGATAGAGTAGAAACAGAGTACTATGAAGTATCAGTCAATCAGAATGGAACGTTAAACATCTATGATAAGCAATTAGGAAAGTCGTTTGATCAAGTGCTTCTGCTGGAGAATGGCGGAGATGACGGGGATGAATATGACTTCTCCCCACTTGAAGAGGAAGAGCTGATTTTCAGTGATGAGGTCGAAGCTGATATTAAGGCCGTGCAAAACAAATATGCTGCCGAAATTGACATTGAATACAGCTTAAAAGTTCCTGCGAATTTAGAGGACAGAAAGGTTGGCAAGAAAAACAGCCGTGTTGACGTAGGTCTGAACATCCACATACCTAATCATAAACCTATGATTGAGGTTTCCTGTGAACTTGATAATCAAGCAAGAGATCATCGGCTGCGCGCCTACATCCCAACTGACTTAAGTTCAAGCTTTTCAATTGCCGATAATCAATTTGGCCATATTAAAAGAAGTGTAGTTGACCCCGCCATGGATGTATGGCAGGAAGAGAACTGGAGCGAACGTCCAGATGCCATTTATCCGATGTTAAGTTATATCGGGTTATCGAACGAAGAGTATGGTGTCAGTGTACTGACAAACAGTACAAGAGAATATGAGATTACAGGCGATTCCTATAATACAATCGCTATCACTTTATTTAGGAGTATCGGCCATTTAGGGAAAGCGGAAATGCTTAGAAGACCTGGCAGGCCTTCAGGAATTAAGCTGCCAACGCCCGATTCTCAAATGATTGGAAAGCTTACAGTGGATTTTGCCTTGTACCTCCATAAAGGAAGTACATTGAAAGCCAATTCAGCAAGGGCAGCGAAAGACTTTTTAACACCTGTTCACACTTACAATAAGATTCCTTATAATGCGATGAAGCTTAACAAGTCTGATGTGATTACTCCAGTAGAATATCAACTTTTAAAAGAAACGGACGATTCGGCTGTATTAAGTACTTTAAAGAAATCAGAATGGGAAGATTCCCTTGTGATGAGAGTGTATAATGCAAAAGAAGAAGAGGTGGAAGCAGGATTTAAAATTGAAGGATTAAAAGAGGCTGTTCTTACAAACTTAAATGAAGATAAACTGGAAGACTTGGATATGAATAGAGAACGAATAGAGCTGTCTATTAAAGTAAATCAATCACAGACTTTTACAATTAAAAAATGACTAAAGCACCCGCTTAAAGCAGTAGGTTTTTAAGTGGGTTTTTTAAGGTCGTTGTTTTGTAACGTTACAAAACAACGACCTTAAAGGTTATTATTGAGAAAGTATCATTGACTCTATAAAACAACTATGTATAATGATTATATAATTACTCTTATTCTGTAATGAGTGTTATTTAACATTACAAATTATATTTTGTAATGTAAGATAATTAATATATTATAAGTTTTTTTGAAGTTTTTTGTAAGGGCTTACATAAATAAGGATAGCAGAGGGGATAAAAGCTTCCCTCTTTTATTATTTAAACCATACGTATAGGAGGTGTAGTAGTTAGCTGGGCTAAAAAAATACTGGAGGGAAATAAATGAAAAAATGGTTCACCATATTATTAATGGTTAGTTTAGCTGCCTTTTTACTCCTGCCAACAGGTGCAAAAGCTGAAGAAGCTGGTTATGATTTGGACGGCAATGGGAAATTAAATAAAGCGGATTTAAAGAAGCTGGAAAAAGCGGTTGATCGAAATGAGTATAATCCTATTTTTGATTTAGATGATGATCATGAGCTCACACTTAAAGACATTTCTTACTTTAAGAAGTTTGCTCTTAAAGCAGAAGATGAATTTTATTTAAATCTGGATCACTTGAATTGGCTGAACCAGGATGTCACAGTGGAGGGCATCGATATGTTAATTACGAGGCTTTATGCGGAGCCTGACAATCCTGATGATATTAGTGAAGGGTATCATTATGTGGGGGACCCTCAAGAGGGAATTGCTGCACTGGATGATGTGGCCCGTGCGGTAACGGCCTATGTAGAACATTACAAATTATACAAAGATCAGCATAGTATAGAGCAAATTAAAAAAGGCTTAGAATTTGTTATGTGGATGCAAGAGTCAGATGGGGACTTTAGAAATTTTGTAGCTGTTGATGAAAATGGTGATATTTATAAAAGAGATTCGCATTCTTCATCTAAAGATTTTAGTTACTGGGGAACCCGCGGGTATACGGCGATGAGTTATGCCTATGAAATTTTACTGGAAGAGGACCCTGAATTCGCTGGAAAAGTTAAACAACACATGGATTTATCCAGTCAGCGCATTTATGAAAGGATAAAACCTTTGTATGGTACATATGAAGAGAAAAGCGCCGTGGATTATCCAGCCTGGGATTTAGGGGATAATTGGGTATCAACGATTGCGCTTGATGCACTAACGAAGCATTACGATGTATCACCTGATGAAAGAGTAAAAGAAAATATTCAAATGCTTGGTGAAGCTTTATATGCTTCGCAATTTGGGGATTTCATTGAATACCCTTATGGCGGGTTTATGAGTACCTATGGAGATCGCTTAGATACTTGGAGTGAGTGGGGAAGTCAGCAAGTGGCTGCGATGGCTTTGGCTGGTGAAGCATTAGGAAATGAAAACTGGATCGATGCAGCAGAGCTTGCGGCTGACAGTTTCTTAAGTGACCTGGTTATTTCCGGCAGAGCTTTTTCCATGCAGCCTAATAACATCAAATATCCTCAGATTAATTATGGGACAGCCTCTTATGTAGATAATTATATTAAACTATATGAAGTTACAGGCAAAGATAAGTATGCATTTATGGCAGGCGTGGCTGGCCAATGGTGGCATGGAAATAACGACAAAGATCAGCCGATGTTCAACCAGGAGTATGGTGCAGCCTTTGATGCAATTGATGAAAATAAGGTGAACGTGAACTCTGGAGCGGAATCTAATGTAGAGGCGATTCGAGCTCTTGCAAGAATTTTAAAGCATGATGAGAGTAAGAAAGCTTTATTTTCTAAAGAAATAGAAAAAGAGAGTGCTTCTATCATTGAAATAGAAGATCAATATGTGGAAAAGCCAGATGAGTTATATGATCTTAGTAACGCTTCATTATCAGACCCAATGAAAGCAGTCGTTTTTAAAGATTCCACCGATCCAGCCCTGGATGAGACGAATGAGGATGCAGTAAAAGAAGATGTAATTCCTGAAGAATCACGTGATCAGGAAGCGGAAATATATGAGGATTGGTTCGGCCAAAATGCTCTATTTATAAAAGGCGATGGGGCCAATAATACAAGATTATATGATGATTCTTATTTATACAAAGATATTCCGGTAAAAAGTGAAGCCGGTTCTCCAGAAGTGGGTGATTTCGTTAATTTAGAATTCGCCACACGTTTAGAGTTCGAAACTCAGCTTCAGGCAGAGGTGCTTGCCCTTGATGAAAATGGGGAAAGTACGGTGATTTCTGAAGTGCAGGGCATGAACTATCATTACCGTCACTGGTATTCAGGCAGCAGTGCAATTAAGACGACCCCAGTGGCTCCTATACCCGAGGGCACTATGGATTTAAGAATTAAGTTTAGCGTCGATTCAGAAAATCAATGGTATAACAAGGGTTATGTTGCTTTAGCCGATGTAAATCTTTATAAAGCGAATACACCTGAATTAAGAGCTGGTGGAACTGATTTTTCTCAAGGCCAGTACATTGAAATGCCAGCTGGGGATGAAAAAGAAATCATTTTACCAGAAGAAGTGCAGACAGGAGCCTATCATGTTTATGTGAGCGCTAGAAGCAGTGAGGAAGCCAGCCAGATTAAAATGAATTTTGGCGGCGGTCAAGTATTATCTCTTGATTTACAAGATGAGAAAGAGGATGTAAATATCAACTATACAGGTACAGTTCAAATTACTGAAGGCGACCGCTCTTTCCGTTTATTAAATAAAGGTGACAGCCCGGCAGATGTCGATCAAATTACGCTTTATCCTGTTCGTACCAGTGCCACTTACGAAACATTAAAAGGTAAGACCTTCAGTGTAGTACGCGACAGCGTCAGTAATAACCTGGTAGTAGATGAGTTAAAAGAAGTAAAGAAGCGTCACGTGATTAATTCAGAGTATGAATTAAATGGGAGTACCGTTGTGATTAAAGGTAAAGTTACGGACATGAATGGAAAAGCCGTAAAGAATGAACACATTAAGATCAAGGCCGGAGATCAAACTTATAAAGTAAAAGCTGATGGGAGCGGAGAATTTACTAAGGAGCTTCCTTATGAGAAAGTGATGAAAAAGATCCACCTTAATTCTGGCAAAGGAACAGGATATCTATACTTTTAAAATATGGAGAGCCATGCAGAGTACGGCTCTGCATGGCTTTTTTTAGTTGGCGCTGTGGATTTATTGATATTATTAAGAATATAAATAACGGCAGTTGAGATGCCACAGTGTGGTCACGAGCTAGGTTAAAAGCGAAGCAGGCTCCCCGAATGCAGCCTTTATTCTGGAGTTCTATTATTATCCATTAGTTTCAGCCCGTTTAATTGGTATGATTAATCTTCCATCTCTGTTACCATGAGGATAAGGGCAAAGTACATGCCATTGTGATTACTTGGTTGTCCATGTAATCCTCCATTTTCACTTTGACATCCTGACGATGACGTTTAAATACTGCAGTTTTTCTTAGGGATAAAAAGGAGGATTATAATGGAACCGCGCATATTATTTATTGCGGAAAGTTACAAGGAGAACAATGATTTACTAAATCTTCTAGATGATAATAACATTTTCGTTCGTTGTGACTATATAGACCGTTGCAATCTAAATAATATAATATACGATCACCAAATAAATCTCATTCTTTTGGATGAATCATGCTTTTCCATGATGGGTTTTTTAAACAGTATCATAAGGGAAACAGCCATCATCCTCATTCTTCATCATCATGATGAAGACATAATTAAGACTTCCTGGAATTATAACGTTGCGGAAGTCATTGTAAAACCCGACTATTACGGTCTTCTACAGACCATCCATAAGGTTCTTAAAAACCATAGCCACTAAAAAAGAAGAGACTATCTAACCTCTAGATAGTCTCTTTTCTTTAAGCTTTATTCTTTTTTGTATAGATTACGATGGCATCCCGCAGGAATTCTGTCCCGCCTTTAACATGCTGATCGTAGTACTCCGTAAAGCGCTCATCTGCCACATACATTTCAGCAAGTCCCAAGTGGGCTTCTTTTGAATAAGAGGACCATGAATACATCAGCCAATCCTTATGCTTTGCTGCAAGTTCCTGAGCTTCCTCAGATGCCGGATCTCCTGTTTTATAGGCTTTTTCAAGTAACGTGATAATTTCATCCCCAAGCTTTGTCATGGCTTGATAATCTGCTTCGGAAATCCCCATAAGTTTGGCGATACTTGCGTCCACTGTCTCATCACCATACTTTTCCCGAATTTCTTTCCCATATTTCTTCTCGTTTTCATCTATCATTTTTTCCTTAAAGCCTTCAAACTTCTCTTTGTCTGACATCGCAATCCCTCCTTGTCGGGTTTCAATTGTCTTCTCGACAGTTGAAATAATTTTGTCCAGGCGGGCCCGTTTCTCTATTAGTTTATTGTAATGATTTTTCAGGGCATTGGTTGGATCAAAATCCGGCTGGTGGATCATCTCGGTGATATCCTCCAAACTAACCTCCAGTTCCCGGTAGAACAGGATTTGTTGCAGCAGATCCACTTCTTTCTGACCGTAAATGCGGTAACCAGAAGAATTGATCCTTGCCGGTTTTAACAGCCCGATTTGATCATAATATCGAAGTGTTCGGCCGCTCACACCCGACATTTGCGCTAATTGGCTTACGGTATATTCCATCTTTAACCCTCCTGACATTTATAATCATAAGGCTTTACGCAACGTAAAGCTCAAGGGGTTTTTTATAAAAATATCGTTTTCTTTTTGAATATCGACCAATTTTAAGTACACTCTGAAAAAGTCTAATGCGTATATTATGCCACTGCTTAGAAATAATAACGGTGAAATCATTTAAAGGAGGCTGAATGATGGCATTAGTACCGAATACCCATTCCGGCAGCTGTCCAATATGCGAAGAGAGTTTGAGCGGATTTTTTCTGATTTTCCAATGAACTTTGACAATGAACGTAATTTTGGCGGGATTCGTGTGGATGTACATGAGACAGAAAACGAAGTCATTGCGGCCTGTGACATCCCAGGGCTTGAAAAGAAGGAAAATGTCAACATCGATCTCGAAAACAATACATTAAGCATCAGTGGTTCCGTGAACAAGACGAACGAAACGAAAGAAGAAAACATGTATAGAAAAGAATGTTACACGGGCAGTTTTCACCGTGCGGTTTCTCTCCCATGTCCTGTTTCCCATGAAGGCGTTAAAGCCACTTATAAAAATGGTGTGCTGGAAGTGAGAATGCCTAAATTAACGAGAGATACTAAAAACAGAATTAATGTAGATTTTCATTAATAAGTCAGCCATCGAGTGAGGTGGCTGTTTTTTTGTTTAGTAATGATATGATTAACATATAAAGGGAGGGCAGAAGATGAATAGATGTGCATGGGTAACAGATGAACCATTATACCTTGAGTATCACGATAAAGAGTGGGGAGTCCCGGTTTATGATGACCAGGTTTTATTTGAAATGCTTTGCCTTGAAGGCGCTCAGGCTGGTCTAAGCTGGTGGACGATCTTAAAAAAAAGAGAAAATTACCGAATAGCCTTTGATCAGTTTGATCCAGAAAAGATTGTTCGTTACACAGATGAAAAAATTCAAACTCTATTAGAATTCGAGGGCATCATACGAAATCGGCTGAAGGTGAAAAGTGTTGTTTCAAATGCAAAAGCTTTCTTAAAGATTCAAGCAGAGTATGGATCTTTCTCCAATTACATATGGGAGTTTGTCGGTCATGAACCCATTGTTAATGAGTGGAAAACGATAGAGGAAGTTCCTGTATCCAATGAGTTGAGTGATTCGATGAGCAAACAGTTGAAGAAAGACGGCTTTAAGTTTGTCGGTCCTACGATTTGTTATTCTTACATGCAGGCGGTAGGTCTGATCAATGACCATACGCTGGATTGTTTCCGCCATCCTTCCAATTGTTAAACGGGTACAGGGAATCTATTACATTCCCTTTCCGCAGGTGTGTCATAGATTCCCTTATCTTAAGTTTCAATAAATCGAGATATAGAAAGCTAAACTTTCTTTGTTCCTCGTTTGTATTTACGGAAGCCATCGAAACTATTCAAAGCAGCAAAAAATATAAAAATTGCGCTGCTTCCCCAGATCACCCTTGTTTGAACCTGTTCGGCCGTTACATTAAATAAGTCGGCCGTATAGCTTACAAATTCCGGATTAAATAAACCACTGGTTGTAATGATAAATACAAAAACAAGGGCCCCCATTACTTCCTGAATCAAGTTGTACCATGCTAACTGTTTTGTCCACTGCCTTTGAACCATCTTAAAAAGGGCCAGCCCGATTTCCAAACCAATCACAATAATTATGGGAGGCCAGAAAGAATTGAGAACGTCCTGGTTCAGGGAAGGCGCAACAAATGTTAATCCGTTTCCTTGATTCTCGTAAATCCCTAAAAGGCGCCCTGCATTGAAATAAACAGTAGCCCAAATTGCTGTCCATAGGAGGGTCCCGAACACTTCCGCGAGTGATATGGCTCTCTTCTTAGGGACATAAGAAACTTTCTTCAATTGATCAGGTGTCCACTTCTTCCCGTCTGAGGTCAGCGGCTGCTGATCATTTTCTTTATCTACTCGTTCAATCACCGAAAAGGTCAAAGTCATCCAGAAGAATACTTGGATACCGACCTCGATGATTCTAGAGACGCCTTTACCGATGAATGTAAGAATGATATCGATAAATGAATTTCCTTCAGCAGGAGTCAGGAAAAACTCAGAAACCAGGCTTATTAATGAAATCACTGCGGCAATCGGCAAAATCATTTTAATGAGAGAAATATACATATCATAATAGCGCGGGCCAATTAAATGCATCGGCCTGTCTCTGTACCCGCCCGCGAGCAAAATCGGATTACCCATCTTCTTAAGCACTTCTTTTACATCTTCCTCCGTATAACCATCCGGCAGCATATCTTCAATGGTAGACCTGATCTCAAGTAATATATCCTCACGATTTCTTTCCGGAAGCCGCCGCTCTACTTCTTGAAGATATACTTCAATTAAATTCATCGTTCTCCTCCTCCAGTAAACGGAATAATTCTTTTGTCACTTTCAGCCATTCTGATTTTAACTGCTGAAAAACTTCTTCTCCATAGTCACTCAATACATAATATTTGCGGGGACGGGACTCCGTTGTATCCCAGCAGCTTGTCACGAGCTCCTGTTTTTCTAATCGGCGAAGCAATGGATAGAGGGTGCTCTGTTCAATGAAAATCCCTGACTCCTCTAAAAGGCGGACAAGTGAATACCCATATTGCGGCGTTCGCAGCTGGCTTAAAACAGCCAGTGTCAAGTTGCCTCGTCTCTGCTCGGTTAATAACGAATTCAGTAGTTGACTCATTCCCTCACCTTCCTGTTTATACTGTACGTCGCATACTATACTTATAGTATATGTCATACACTATTGTTTGTGAAACAATATTATTTGTTTCTGGGAGCGTTTAATATCTGATTTGGAAAAATTAAGTTGACCGGGATGGTCGAAAGGAATACAATGAAATTGACCAGGGTGGTCTAATTACCCTGGTGGAAAGGAGGAACCCTCATTAGTAAGAAGTTCGAGAGCTTAGATGAAGAGAAACGCCAAAAAATATTGGATGCAGCTTTTCGAGAATTTGCTGAGAAGGGGTACGATCAAGCCTCTACGAATGCAATTGTTAAAGATGCCGGTATTGGAAAAGGGATGCTTTTTTACTACTTTAAAAATAAAAAGGCGTTATACGAATATTTAATGGAATATAGCTTAGACGTAATTACAAGAGAATACTTTCAACGTATTGATACAACCGAAAAGGATTTTATTGAGCGATTTAAGCAGGCCTCACAAATCAAAATGGAAACGTATTTAGAGCATCCGGCACTGTTTCGGTTTACAGGGACTTTCCTTGTTTTACATGAAGACGATCTGCCGGAGAAGCTTAAAGAACGAGTGGAAAAAGTACAGAAGAAGGGGTATTCCATCATTTATGACAATATTGACTACTCCTTATTCCGCCAGGACATCGACGTAGAAAAAGCCTTTAACTTGATCCGCTGGTCCATCGATGGGTATCAGAATGAATTGAAACAGCGCCTGCAGGGTCAGAATCTGGCAACAATGAATTTTGATCCAATGTGGGAAGAGTTTCATGAATATTTAGAGGTTCTAAAGAAGACCTTTTATTCGTAAGGGAGGCAGTGAAATGACTGTATTACAAACGATCAATCTTACCAAGCATTATGGGAAAGTAAAAGCACTTGATGGGGTGGACATTCAAGTAAATGAAGGAGAAGTCTTTGGCTTTATTGGACCTAATGGAGCAGGAAAGTCGACAACACTTCGCATTTTGCTTGGGATTTTAAAAGCGACCGAGGGTGAAGCTAAGATCTTTGGTAAAGATGCCTGGGATGATGCTGTTGAAATTCATAAGCGGATTGCTTACGTCCCTGGGGATGTGAACTTGTGGCCGAATTTAACCGGTGGGGAAGTAATTGATCTTTTTATAAAGCTGCGCGGCGGTCAACGAAATGATCGTAAAGCAGAACTCATTCGTAAATTTGCTCTTGACCCTTCGAAAAAGTGCCGCACCTATTCTAAAGGAAATCGGCAGAAAGTAGCGTTAGTGTCTGCGTTCTCATCAGATGCTGACCTCTATATCCTTGATGAACCGACTTCAGGGCTGGACCCGTTGATGGAACGGGTTTTCCAGGAATGTGTCATGGATGTAAAAAAAGAAGGAAAAAGCGTCTTATTGTCCAGTCACATTTTATCTGAAGTTGAGAAGTTATGTGACCGTGTTGGCATTATCCGCCAAGGGAAGGTCATCGAAACAGGATCACTGTCAGAAATGCGTCACTTAACTCGCAGCTCTCTGCATGTAAAGACGAAGCAGCCTATCTCTGAGCTTAACGAGCAAAAAGGCGTTCATAACGTAGAGGAATCCGAAGGGACCTATTCCTTCCACGTCGATTCAGAAAAATTGGCTGAAGTAATTGCTTATATAAGCAGGTTTGGTATTACGAAAATTGAAAGTGCTCCACCGACATTAGAAGATCTATTTATGAGGCATTATGAAGGAACAGGAGTGGGAGGTGGAAAGTAATGAACCGGCAATTATATGCTAAAACGGGCGTGCTGTCGCGACTCGTCTTAAGACAGGATCGTGTAAGACTGCCTATCTGGCTGTTCGCGTTTATTGGTTCTACGCTGCTTGTTGTTAACTCTTTTTCTACTTTGTATTCAACACAGGCCCAGAGGCAGGCTATGGCGGAGACGATGTTGAACCCTGCTATGACGGCGATGGTCGGACCTGGATATGGCATTGATAATTATACGGTAGGAGCTATGCTCGCTCATCAAATGTTATTACTGACGGCATTGGTCGTAGGCATTATGAACATTTTACTGGTTACAAGACATACAAGAGCTGAAGAAGAAGACGGCAGGCTAGAGCTTATCCGTGCACTGCCATCAGGAAGACTGTCCAGCTTAACCGCAGCATTATCTGTGATCTCTATAGCTAATATTCTTATGGGGCTGCTAATTGGGGCAGGTCTATTGTTAATGGGAGTAGAGAGTATTGACACTGAAGGTTCCTTTATATATGGATTAACCTTAAGTGCAGCCGGTATATTTTTCGCAGGTCTCACAGCCATTTTTGCCCAATTATCGGAAAACCCGCGGGGAACGATCGGTCTGTCCATGGCCGTGCTGCTTATCGCGTATATGGTTCGTGCCATCGGGGATGTAAGCAGCGAGGCCCTGTCCTGGCTCTCACCTTTCGGATGGGTGGTTCGTACCGAAGCTTTTGTTAACAATTACTGGGGGCCCCTATTTTTAATACTGGGTCTCGCTGTTGTATTGATAGGTGTGGCTTTTTATTTAAATATGATCCGTGATGTGGATGCTGGGTTTTTACCATCCAAGCCTGGACGCAAACAGGCCTCCGCCCTATTGCTCAGCCCGGCTGGTCTAGCTGTAAGGCTTCAGCGGACTGCGCTGATTTCCTGGGCATTCGGCATGCTCGTACTTGGAGCTTCTTATGGTTCAGTCCTGGGAGACTTGGAATCGTTTTTTGCTAATAACGATATGATGCAGCAGCTGCTGACACCGATTGAAGGGGTATCGTTGACTGAACAATTTCTCACTATGCTGATGGCTGTGCTGGCGATGATCAGCACGATTCCACCAATGATGGCAGTATTAAAGCTAAAAGGAGAAGAAAATAAAGGTCGTGTTGAACACGTATTAGGGCGAGCAGTTTCAAGAACTAAACTTCTGATCAGCTATTTGGTCATTTCGATTGTTGTTGGATTCATCATGCTGTCGCTTGCTGCAATCGGCCTTGGTTCTGCGGGACTGTCCGTGATGGAGGAAGCTCCAGCCTTCAGCACTTTTTACACTTCAGCTATTGTCTATCTGCCAGCATTATGGCTGATGATTGCCATTTGTGTGCTGTTATTAGGCTGGGCGCAGCGTTACACCGGGATCGCCTGGTTGTACTTGATCTATTCTTTTATTGTTGTCTATTTAGGAGGGCTCTTTCAGTTCGAGGAGTGGGTGACTAAGCTGTCTCCCTTTGGCCATATCCCGGAGCTTCCTATTGAGGAAGTGGCGTGGTCGGATTTAATTGTACTTTCATTGGCGGCTCTTGTCCTAATGGTCATCGGTTTTATCGGTTACAACAAACGTGATATTCAAAGCTAAACCAAAAAAGCTGTCCATAAGGCAGCTTTTTTAAAATTTTGGGTTTGGGTTCTTAATACAAGCCTCATACGCCGAATATAAGGCTTAAACTTACTGGAAATAATTATAATGTGGCCAAGCTCCCATCACTTCCTCACACTCATACAATATGTAAATAACTTTGGGAGATGATGGAAAATGGATGAAGGTTATCTGCGCTGGTCGGAAACTCCGTATGCCGGCGAAGAGCATCCGCCTGCAAATGCCGTAACTCCAAGCGCCGGATCATGGCCGCTTATGTATTTACGAAAAGATAGGGAAGGCAGTTATTATGGACCGGATGGACGTAAAATGGATCTTCCAATTGTTCACCCGGATAAAATAGATTTTGAGCGCGAGCTGAAAGAAGTCAAGTACACATTAAAACATTTGACGGAGGAGCAAAAGAAAATCGGGGTATATTATGGAACGGGTGTACCGACTAAGCAGTGGACGCCTGTAATCGACCGATTGCTTGATACGTATAACGTAAGTCCGACCTATGCGGCACGAATTTTAGCCGTCGTTCAAGCGGCGGTGAATGATACGATGATGTTAGTTTGGGATCTGAAGTATAGATGGGACGTTGCTCGGCCCGATCAGTATGACCAGGAAATGAAAACTTTATTATGTACGCCGCGATTTCCAACCTATCCATCCGGACACGCCACAATGTCAGGCTGCAGTGAAGTGGTACTAAGCTACTTTTTCCCTAAAGAAGCAAAAAAGCTAAAGAAAATCGCTGAAGATGATGCGGTCAGCCGCTTGTATGGCGGTGTTCACTTTCCTTCAGATAACGAGGAAGGAATCAGACTCGGCCGTTATATCGGTCATAGAATTGTCCAATATTTGAAAAACGAGCGGGATGCACGTCATAAGAAAGTTGATCACCCAGTAAACGATTATAGGGACGCAGGAATTTTTCCGGAGGATTACCAGCAGTTTATCCCCTATGAGTTTCCAAATGATTGTACTTCTCTGGTAGGGGATTTTGACGATTTTGGTAGAGCGGGCGATAAAAAAGAAGAACCTAAGAAAAACTTTCCAGACCCTAAGTTGTTTTATTAAGGGAGACAGATGAAATCTGTCTCCCTTTTTTATTCAACAGGTGTAAAAGTAGCGGATGATGTTAGCTCAATTACATCTCCTTCCCAATCCCCCAGGCTGTCCCAATTGTCAGCAGCCATAACAAAGAAGTGATTGTCCACTTAAGGCAAGGTTTTCCCTTTTTGATCCGGTTTTCTTCAGTCATTATAACCTTCTCCTTTTTCCTATTTATATGACGTGACTGTGTTGAAAAGTAATCGCTTCGAAAATATAATTTTCTATAAATTACTAAGGTAAACCGTTTGTATAAAAGGTTGACATAGTTCGGTGAAATAGGGTAATCTTCACTCATACATAATAGGAAAAAGTAGGTGCAATCGATGAATTTACGAACGATGGTTTACGCTTCTTTATTTGCAGCAATCATAGGGGCTCTCGGACTATTGCCGCCAATTGTTACACCATTTACTCCAGTGCCAATTACGGCCCAGACTCTTGGAGTAATGCTGGCCGGTTCAATCCTGGGTGCAAAACGAGGGGGATTGAGTCTATTACTCTTTGTTTTACTTGTAACCTTTGGTGCTCCGCTGCTTTCAGGTGGAAGAGGCGGACTTGGTGTATTATTTGGCCCGTCCGGCGGTTATATTATGGCATGGCCAATTGCAGCTTTTCTCATTGGATTTTTAGTAGAACGTTTTTGGAAAAAACTAAATCTAGGACTATATTTTTTATTTAACTTGCTGGGCGGGGTTGTGCTTGTATATGCATTTGGAGTCACGTATTTATCTATTATGACTCAGACCCCTTGGACGAGTGCAATGTGGGCAGCGTTTGTTTTCATCCCTGGTGACTTAGTAAAAGTTGTAGCGGCTTCCTTGCTTGCCCGACAAATCAATCGAGTCTATCCAATCATAGAGAAAGAGAAAAATATAAAAAGGCATTCAAGTGTTGCCTAGGCTTGCCTGAATCAAGGCAGGCCTTTTTTTCAAAAGCAGATAGGAAGAGGGAGTACTTATGGCGTATATCGGAGAGAGAATTAGAGAAACAGCAGAGAATTATCCTAATCGAATAGCGATAAAATCAGGAGACGAGTCCATAACCTATGAATCATTCTATCAATTCAGCCGACTTCTTCAGGAAAAGATTCAATCGATATACCCGAATGGTAAAGGAAGAAAGATTGGGTTTATGCTAGCCAATGGACCGACGTGGCTGGAGGTATTTATCGCCATCAGTCAAAGCGGGGACATCGCTCTTCCATTTGACCCAAAATGGAGTGACTCCCAGTTGGAAAATGTGATCGATGATGCACAGCCTGATCTCATTATCTATGATCATTCCTTTGTTCAAAGGCTTGAGGGGCTGCAAGGTGCGGTTTTGGTCGATGATTTGTTTAAGCACTCATCAGAAAGAGGAGCTGCTGGCCCGCTATCTGATAAAGACCCTTTTTATATTGGGTACACTTCGGGAACGACAGGTCAGCCAAAAGGCTTTGTAAGAAGTCATGCTTCCTGGGCTAATTGTTTTTCACGGGGGCGTGACGTTTTTTCCATAGATGCTTCCCAACAGATTCTCTGCCCAGGCCCTCTCGTCCATTCACATTTCTTATATGCTGCCGTGCAGGCTTTACATATTGGAGCTTCGTTACATTTACAGCCTTCGTTTGACGCTGAAGAGGCTTTGCAGCTTATTAATAAGGAAGAAATCGCAGTCATGTATATCGTTCCTACGATGTTTGAAGCGGTGAAAAGGGTTAAGGGAGTGCAAAATCTAAGTTCCTTAACAACAATGATTTCTTCAGGAGCAAAATGGCCCACATCCTCTAAAAAAGAAGCACTCCAACTTTTTCCACAGGCTTCCCTTTATGAATTCTACGGAGCTTCTGAACTAAGCTTCGTCAGTTATCGTCTTATTCATGAAACTACTATAGATAAAGAATCAATAGGAACTCCTTTTCCTGAGGTTGAAATTTCAATCCTTAGAGAAGACGGCGAACCAGCTGAACACGGCGAAGTCGGTCAGCTTTATGTGAAAAGTCCATGGGTATTTGACGGCTATTTAAATCGTCCGGAAGAAACGAAGCAAGTATTTCACGGGGAATGGGCTACAGTGGGTGATCTCGCTTTTATAGATGAAGAAGGGCAGATTATTTTAAAGGGCCGCAAGCAAAATATGATTATCAGCGGCGGCTTAAACATTTACCCGGAAGAAGTGGAACAAGTGATCCTCACCCACCCAGCGATTCAGGAAGCTGTCGTAAAAGGAATAGAAGATGACTATTGGGGGGAGAAAGTCGTTGCTTTTGTAAAGGTGAATAAAGGCAATTCTCTGAACTTCGAAGATCTGAAAAATCTTCTGATCAGCAAGATTCCTAAATATAAGTGCCCGAAAGAATGGGTGGAATTAGATGAATTCCCTTATACGAGCAGTGGGAAAATTGCCCGAAAAGAACTGGTTATACCTTCAAGGAGGGATTAGATGAAGGATGTTGTTATCGTAAAAGCGAAGCGAACACCCATTGGCAAGGTGGGAGGAAATCTGGCTCATCTCCCTCCGGAAAATTTAATGAAGCCGCTTCTTCAATGTTTGACCGATGATTTCGATCCTAATGAAATTGATGATGTCATTTTAGGAAATGTCGTCGGTCCGGGAGGAAACATGGCGCGTCTGTCACTGCTGACAGCTGGACTGCCGATTACGATTCCGGGTGTAACGGTGGACAGGCAGTGCGGTTCAGGGTTAGAGGCCATCAATATGGCGGCGCGAATGATCCAGGCGGGAGCAGGAGATGTTTATATAGCTGGAGGAGTGGAAAGCACAAGCCTCGCCCCATGGAAAATCAAAAAACCAGCATCAATACATGATCTGTGTGGCCCTGAATTTTTTACAAGAGCCCGGTTTTCTCCTGATTCGATCGGTGATCCGGAAATGGGAGAAGCCGCAGAGAATGTGGCCGAGCACTATTCCATCTCACGTGCGGAGCAGGATGAATTCTCGTATCATAGTCACCAAAAAGCGGTCGAGGCGCAGGAAGAGGGGGTTTTTACAGAAGAGATTGTTCCGCTTGAAGGGATCGATTCTGATGAATGTCCACGCCCCAGCACCTCTCTTGAAAAATTAGCTTGTCTAAATCCTGTGTTTAAACAAGGAGGCTCTGTCACAGCAGGTAATGCCTGCCCGATGAATGATGGAGCAGCAGCTGTCCTGCTTATGTCATTAGAAAAATGTCAGGATCTCGGCCTTGATCCGATCGCTCGGTTTGTCGATAGTACATCGGCTGGAGTTGATCCGAACCTGCTTGGGATAGGGCCTGTTCCTGCTGTCAAAAAACTGTGGGAACGACAGAATTTGAAAGAGAGCGACATCGATTATGTTGAATTTAATGAAGCGTTTGCCTCCCAGGTGTTGGCTTCCTTAAAAGATCTGGATATACCTCATCACAAAGTCAACCGCTCTGGCGGGGCATTAGCTTTAGGCCACCCATACGGTGCATCAGGAGCGATATTAGTTACAAGGCTTATTGCGGAAATGCGCAGGAAATCTTTTAAACGAGGCATCACTACTCTCGGAATTGGCGGAGGAATGGGACTTGCCACGTTATTTGAAGCATTTTAAATATGGGGGAGGATTCTATGAGAACTTTAAAAAATGAAATCATCATTGTTACAGGTTCTACTCGAGGGATCGGAAGGAGCACTGCTATTGAGTTAGCGAATAGAGGAGCAGCCGTTATTGTTAACGGAAGGAATGAGGAAAAAGTCGCTAAAATCGTTGATGATATTAAGAGCCATGGCGGCCGAGCCGCAGGTCTGGCGAAATCAGTGACAGAAGATGATGCCGGGTATCAACTCGTGCAAAAAGCACTCAATTGTTTTGGCGGCTTAACAGGGATCATCAACAATGCCGGCATTACGAGAGATCGTATATCTTACAAAATGAACGTAGAGGACTTTACCGATGTGATCGATTCTCACGTAAAAAGCACGTTTGTCTGCAGCACGGAAGCTGCCCGCTATTTTAAGAAAGCAGAAGTACTGGGGGTTATCCTTAATATGACATCACTCGCCGGTCTGATCGGCAATCCCGGCCAGGTGAATTACAGTGCCGCCAAAGCCGCTGTGATTGGCATGACAATGACTATGGCTAAAGAGTTGAAAAGAAAAAATATACAAGTGAACGCCATCTCTCCTGCTGCTGTAACTGATATGACCCGGCCGTTTATAGAAAAAGCAGCATCTGAGGAAGAAGCCGCATATTGGGACATTGGCACATCTGAACAAGTAGCGGATTTCATCTGTGATTTTATTGAGGAGAGAAGCATCGAACAGACCGGAGAAATCTACTCGATTAATAAAGAAGAAAAAGGCCGCTGGCTGCCGCCTTCTTATGAAGTTTTATAAAATACGTTACAATAGTAGAAAACTCATTAGAGGTTGGTGAGACTTATCGAAAAACACATCGGGCAGAGAGTAACTGAAACCTTTCAGTACTTACATAACCACGCCGAAATCAGCTGGGAAGAAATCGAAACAACGAAGTATTTAGCAGACACTCTTGAAAAAAGCGGATGCAAAGTTACGACATTTGAAGATTGCCCAGGAGTGATTGGAGAGTACGGCAATTTTAATGGAGATCTCCCCGTTGTCGGTGTACGTGCTGACATGGACGCACTATGGCAGCAGGTCGACGGTGAATTTAAGGCCAATCATTCGTGCGGGCATGATGCACATATGGCGATGGTTCTTGGGCTGCTGTGGAAGCTGAATCAAGTCCCTGAGCTTACTGAGAAAATAGCGGTGAAATTTATTTTTCAGCCAGCAGAAGAGAAAGGATCCGGAGCGTTAAAAATGGTCGATAAAGGTGTCATCGATGAAGTCGATTATTTATACGGTATTCACCTCCGGCCGAAGCAGGAAGTGGAAATGGGAGATGCTTCCCCTGTCATCAGTCATGGAGCGGTCCGTATGTATGACGTGGAAATTAAGGGGGAGGATGCTCATGGAGCGAGACCCCACCTTAACCATAATGCGATTGAAATCGGATCCCAAATCGTTCAGCAGCTTGGAAAAATTCACGTCGATCCGACCATTCCGCACTCTGTAAAAATGACGAAATTCCATGCAGGAGGAAAGAGCGCGAATATTATCCCAGGCAGTGCTTCCTTTTCTCTCGATCTTAGGGCGCAGACCAATGAAGTGATGGATGAGATTGAAGGGCAGGTGCAGAAGATTTTTGAGAGTGTAAGGAGCCTTTATAATGTTGTGGTGGAAACCACTCATATTGATGCGATTGCAGCCGCGAGGACTAATGAGGAAGCTATTGACATTATGAGTGCAGCTATTACAAAGGCACTTGGAAAAGATCACCTTCACCCTCCGCTGGTTACGCCGGGAGGAGATGATTTTCACTTTTATACGATTGAGCGCCCATCGTTGAGAGCTACGATGATTGGGATCGGGTGTGATTTAAGTCCAGGCTTGCACCACCCGAACATGACGTTCAATCAGGAGGCGCTAATGAACGGAGTAGAGATACTATATCAATCCGTCTTAACCACCTATAAAATTAAGAGCTAGCCAGTCGCTGGCTCTTTTTTATTGGAATAATTAGGACCAGGTCTTAACTTCGGTACCAGGTACGCAATAAAAAGAAAGCGGTACCTGGTACCCAGAGAAAAAAGAGAAAAAGTATAGGACAAAACCATCCATCATAAATTTGAATGATATCGATTTTGCAGCAAAGGGGAGGGGTTTTCGTGGCGTTTTTAGAAATTGATTCACAAACGAAGCTTTATTACGAAGATGAGGGAGAGGGCCAGCCCGTTATTTTTATTCATGGCGTCATGATGAGCAGCCGTTTCTTTCATTATCAGATTCCATACTTTAAAGAAAGGTATCGGACGATCAACTTCGACCTGCGCGGCCATGGACGGTCTAGTAAAGTAGAGCATGGCCATACGGTGGCCCAGTATGCCCGTGATGTGAAGCAGTTAATTGAAAAACTAAAATTAGAAAATGTGATTCTTGTCGGCTGGTCGATGGGAGCTTTTGTTGTATGGGACTACGTGAATCAGTTTGGAACTGAAAACATTAAAGGGATGACCGTCGTCGATCAGTCGCCTTCTGATTACCTGTGGGATGGCTGGGATTATGGAGCGTTTAATTTTGACGCTATAAAAGGTGTCATGCAGGCGATTCAGGAAAATCAGCTCGGTTTTAACAGTGAATTTATTTTCGGCATGTTTAAGGATAAACCAGATCCAGATGTTCACGAGTGGATTTTAGAAGAAATGATGAAGGTTCCAGCTTCCATTGCAAGTACAATTGTTTTTAACCAGACGGCGGTTGATTACAGGGAAACGCTAAGTAATGTAGATGTACCGGCACTGATTTGCTTTGGAAGGGATGATAAATTCTTCCCTGTAGCTGCTGGTGAGTATATTCAAGAGAGGATACCTGGATCTAAGTTGGTTCCATTTGAAAAAAGCAGCCACTGTTTGTTTTTAGAAGAACCCGAGAAGTTTAATCAGGTTCTGGCCGGATTTTTTGAGAGTTTAAAAGAGGGGTGATCGGTACCTGTCAGCCATCAAAAGGAAAAAGTTTCAAAGAAGCTGACGGGGGTATTTAAGAGTAGTTAACTTGCTGAAAAAGGATCCTAATGATTTGTACTCTATTAGGATTTTTAGTTTTAAGGTGAAAATACTGTGCAAGAAGGGAGGGAGAGGACGAAGTAGAGTTAATGAATCCATTCACCAAAAACTCAACTTTTCCCGCAAGTTAATCGGAACCCTGTTTCTAGTTATCAAAATAACTAGGCTTGCAAAAACTTAAGGGTTTCCTATTTTTAGTGAATTTTTTTAGGAGCTTCATTGCTCTACTTCGATTTCTAAAACATTTACCAATGTTGGAAAGGAAGTTTGCATGTCGCACCTGGAAAATTTGGAAAAAGGTATTGAATCCCTTAGAGAGAAAATGTATGGATGTTATATGAAAAATCCAAATGATCCTGAGCTCGTTAAAATTTCACAAGAATTAGATGATTTATTGAATGAACTGGAAACTTTCTTTTTACAAAATGATCATTAATTCTTCTAAACCCCTTTGCCTTACGTGAAGGGGTTTTTTGTGCTCGTCAGGTTTTCCAATTTTTATTTATAACACTTTCAACATTTTTATCTTCAAAGCTAAATCGTGGTTCTTAAAGCCTGTTTGAATCACGTATACATGCTGTATTGAGTGCTCTTAGATCTCAAAATCGAAAGGATGGTTTCATGAAGTGTCCACAATGTCAAAACGAACAGTCATCAGGAAATTTTTGTGGAGTTTGCGGAAGTGCGTTGTCTGGTGAAGTCGTAGCTTCACAATCAACCGCTCTTGTGACGGTGGAACAGGGAAGTAAAGATTCGGCCGGAAAGATGAAGATGTACTGGGATAATTCGCTTCTATTTTTAAAACAGCCGCTCGAAGCTTTTCGTGTGTCTGAATCAGGATTTGCCCAAGGGGTGGCAACTTTACTGCTTTATACGCTCGCTTTCAGTTTAAGTATCTATTTCCTTGCGAACTCTCTTATTAAAGTGATGACTTTCGGCTTTGGAGAGCCAGAGAGGCTTCCTTTTTTTGAAACGAGTTCGAAGATATTTATTTATTCATTTGTCGGTGTTGTGCTCAGTCTTGCTGCTATTATGATTGTTTCTAAACTTATGAAGCTGACGCTCAATGACCGGGAAATCGTTGCACAGTATGGAGCGTTGATAACACCTTTCTTCCTTGTTAACTTAATCGCTGTATTGTTTGCATTAAGCGGCACGGTCACGGCTACTTTGGTTTTGCTTGGAGCGTCGCTGTCTTATGCACTGTACTTCGTCCCGGTTCTTTTTATCTTCAATCATGGGTTTAACAGCCAGTCTCGTTCCTACGCTTTTTATGGAGCGGTTGGCACGAGTATCATTATTTCATTCCTTACTTATTTCTTCTGGAAGTGGATGCTGATTGAGAAAATCGATCAGATCGATTCGTTCTTTAGCGGCTTCTATTTTTAAAAAAGGAGAGAAGAATTATTGGAGTACTGCACAGCATGCGGTCATTCTTTAAATAACGGAAACACTTTCTGCATAAATTGCGGGGCTAAACAGACAGACCACCATCCGCCTTCGCGGCAAGTTCGAGCCTCCAAGAAACCTATGAAAAAAGGAACGAAGACAGCGATCTGGTTTGTGGCAGCGGCCGTTATTTTGATATTCAGCGCTCACCAGATCATTTCTTCTAAAATTGATCCGATGAAAACCATAAAAGCGATGGATCGGGCGATGACAACATTCGATGCGGATCACTTTTTCACGCATGTGAAGCTTGATAAAGAAGCGTTATTAATTAAAAGCGAATATTTGGGATATATCGATGGGGAAGGATGGGAAGAAATTCGCGGTCAATTAGAAGACATAATGGATGGAAAAAAGGGTGAAAACTTTTCAGTTACAGATGAAGACGGCAGTGAATTTTTTCAAGTGAAAAAGAAGCCGTTCCTGCTTGGTATCTATGATACTTATGAAATTCATGCCACGCCCCAGCAAATAAAAGCAGTGACAAATTTAAATCCGGCTACCCTTGAAATGGGGGGTAAATCAGCAGAGATGAAAGGGGACACGGAAGTAGTATTTAAAGCATATCCAGGTGCTTACGAGCTTCAAGGATTTTACGAAAATGAGTTTGGTGAAATCGGTTATGAAGAAACGGTGTTTATTGAATCCAATGCTGAGCATCTATCAGACGTCTCTCTGTATTTCCCAGATGAAATCTATACAATTGAAACCGACAAGCCGGATGCCGTTCTATTTATCAATGGAAAAAATACAGGGAAATCACTAAGTGAATTCGAAGAGCTTGGTCCTTTTCCAGAAGATGAAGAAGTCTGGATGCATGCCGAATGGACCGATGAGAATGGAGAAGTACAGCGAAGCGAAGAGATCAGCCAGTACTATGTGTATCGCGGGACACTCACCTTTTGGTTTGACTCGTATGAGTATGACTTTGATTATGAGGATGATGCATTTCTGGAAGAGCCGCAGGTGACTGAAGAAGTGACCGTAGATGTGGATAAATTTACAGCCGAGGAGGCTGGTCAATACGTTCTTGCCTTCAGAGATTCTTATGAAGCTGCCTTACATGAAGCTGACTATAGTTATATCGCCACTTTCTTAGATGAAGGCAGTGACGCAGCGCTTGAACTGGAAGATTACTTGATGGAAATTGAGGGTCAGGGGTTTGAGTTCATTTTTCAAGTTAACGAGGTAATAGAGGCAGAGCAGACTGATGAGAATACGTATGATGTGCAGACGAATGAAGAGTTTGTATTTGTTGCTCAGGATGGAAAAGAAACTTACTATGTCCGAGTGAAAGACTACACGCTTACTAACACGGAGGATGGACTGAAGATTACGAACATCGACATCAATGAAACCGAAAGAAAGGAAGAGGGATAAAAGTCCTTCTCTTTTTTTTTGTTTTTTTCGGTACCTGGTACTCAAAAGGAGAGCAGTTTTACCAGGTACCGCAGGTCTGAATCTATGTACCTGGTACCCGTAACAGCCCTGTCATAAAAAGTTAACGAAAAAGTAAGAGTGAAAACTGTTAAAAAAGGTAATAAGCATTATAGTGGAAAATTAATAGGGTGAGGGGGATGGGAATGAAAGGAATTATTTTAGCAGGAGGCAGTGGATCGAGGCTGTCACCAAGTACACTCAGTGTAAACAAGCATTTGCTGGCGGTGTTTGACAAGCCGATGATTTACTATCCTTTATCTGTTTTAATGCTGGGCGGGATTAAAGATATTTTAATTATCTGTGCCCCTGATGATGTGAGCCGATTTAAAGGACTGCTGGGCAATGGTGAGTCTTTAGGAATTTCTATTACCTATGAGGTACAGGAAAATCCAAACGGCATACCGGAAGCGCTCATAATTGGAGAAGAATTTATCGGCCGCGATGACGTCACGTTAATTCTCGGGGATAACATTTTTTATGGCCAAGGATTTACGACACTGCTTCGTAAAGCCATTCAGGATCATAAGCATGCGACGGTATTTGGATATCGCGTTAAAGATCCGGAACGATTTGGAGTTGTAGAATTTGATGAAAACAAAAAAGTGGTCTCCTTAGAAGAGAAACCGAATGATCCTAAATCGGATTTTGCGGTGACCGGGCTTTATATTTACGATCATCGCGCCGTAGATATTGCGAAGCGGCTTTCTCCCTCAGGGCGTGGAGAGCTTGAGATTACCGACCTGAATAAACAGTATTTAGCGATGGACGAGCTTGATGTTCAGCTTCTTGGGCGCGGGTTTGCCTGGATGGATGCAGGCACTCACGAGTCGCTATTTGAAGCGTCTGAATTTGTGAAAAATATTCAGCAGCGGCAAGGCTTCAAGCTCGCGTGTATTGAAGAGATTGCCTACTACCTGGGCAATATCGATAAGCAGGAGCTCCGGGAGATTGGAAAGTTTATGTCCAAAACGGACTATGGCCAATATTTAATAGATATTGCCAATAGAAAGCATATTGAACAATACTGGGATGAGATGGACAGCCATCCGATGTTAGAGGTGAGTAAGTATGAATAAGCGATATCTTTTAGTAACAGGGGGAGCCGGTTTTATCGGTTCGAATTTTATAAACTATTATTGTAAAAAATACCCGGATGCCGCGCTTTTGAACGTTGATAAATTAACGTACGCCGGGTCATTATCCAACGTTTCAAATCTCGAACACTATGAAAACTACCAATTCGTTCAAGGCGATATTGCAGATGCTGCTTTTGTGGACCGCTTATTCAATGATTATCCGATTGATGGCGTGATCAATTTCGCTGCCGAGTCTCATGTTGACCGGTCGATTGAAGATGCACGTTCTTTTATCGAAACGAATGTTTTAGGAACTCAGGTTCTGCTGCAGACTGCAAAGCGCGACTGGGAAATGCGCGGAAAGCTCAAAGAAAATCGATTTCATCAAATTTCAACTGATGAAGTGTATGGTTCCTTAGATACTGATGGAAAGTTCCATGAACATACCCCTTATGATCCGCGAAATCCATACAGTGCATCAAAAGCAGGGGCGAATTTACTCGTAAAAAGCTTCGGGCATACATACGGGATGAATATTGTCATCTCGAGCAGTTCAAACAACTATGGCCCGCGGCAGCACGAGGAAAAATTGATTCCTACGATAATTTCCAACGCTCTTAAACAGCAGCCGATCCCGATTTATGGAGACGGAGAAAATATAAGAGACTGGCTGTATGTTGAAGACCACTGCAGGGCACTGGACTTTATTTACCACGGCGGCCAAGCGATGGAAAGCTACAATGTCGGCGGTGGAAATGAATTGAAAAACATTGAGCTCGCTGGTGAAATCTGTGAGATTTTAGATCAAACCTGTCCGCAGGAAAAAGGAGAGCTTAACAGTTATAAAGAATTAATTACCTTTACAGAAGACCGTCTTGGACATGATCGCAGATATGCGGTAGATGATACTAAATTGAGAAATTCATTGGGATGGCAGCCGGAAGTTACGATCGAGCAAGGATTACAAGAAACCGTAAATTGGTATGTAAGGCAATGGGCACAGCCAAGCCGGTAATTTCAGTCGTTGTACCTATTTATGGCTGCCGCTCCTGTTTACGTGAATTATGTAACCGTGTCCGAGCAACGATTGCAGATATACCAGCTGATTATGAAATCCTATTGGTCAATGATTCAAGCCCTGATCATGCTTGGAAAACGATCACCGAATTAGCCGGTGAGGATCCCCTGATCAGAGGCATTGATTTAGCGAGGAACTTTGGTCAGCACTATGCGATTACAGCAGGTCTAGATCATACGACAGGAGACTGGGTCGTCGTTATGGACTGTGACTTACAAGACCGTCCTGAGGAAATCGCTGCGCTTTTTCAAAAGGCTCAGGAAGGCTATGAAGTTGTGTTTGCCAAAAGAGTCGTGCGCCGGGACAGTTGGTTGAAACGTATGTCCTCAAAGGCTTTTTACCGTGTATATGACTACTTTACCGGCCATGTTTCTGATCACACTGTGGCGAACTTCAGTATTGCCCATAAAAAGGTGATAAAAGGCTTCAGGCAGATGCGGGAGCAGAGCCGTCTATATCCGCTTTTTCTTCAATGGATGGGGTACAAGACAGCGAGTATTGTAGTCGAGCACAAAGAACGAGGCGAGGGAAAGTCCTCGTATAATTTGAAAAAACTGATCACTTTAGCGACAGATACTATCATCGCCCAGTCAAACAAACCTTTACGATTATCGATTCAAATAGGCTTTTTTATATCGCTCGGTTCATTTTTATATGGAATGTACCTGTTTCTCAGATATTTCTTTATGGATGAGCATGTTCAAGGCTGGACAAGTGTGATGGTGAGTATGTATTTCATCGCGGGTCTGATGTTTTTCAACTTCGGAATTATCGGGCTCTACATCGGAAAAGTTTTCAATGAAGCCAAAGGAAGACCGCTTTACCTGATTCGCGAACAGATAAATGAAAAGGAAGCGGCGAAGGATCGGAGATGATTTTGTGACGGAATATTTGCGTCCCACTCCCTGGGATGTCCGGAATTTTCATATCGATACATTTGAAGTAACCAGTATGGAGGAAGAGGCGCTTGCGCAAACCGAAGAGCGTAAAGGCCATTACACGATAAAAATAGATCCGCTTTCAAACCCAAAGCGTCTGTTAGACAGCGGGTTTTACTATGTGGATACGTTAATTGAACCCGTCTGTAAAGCGGAAAAGCTATTAAACTTCGATCAGGAAGGTATCACGATAGAAGAGAGATATAACCTGAACACCGTTTTGGAGATTGCTGAAAAAACCTTCCATCATGGCCGGTTTCACCGTGATTTTAATATTCCAAATGAACAGGCGGATAAAAGGTACATGAACTGGACGAAGGATTTAATTGAGAAAGAGCAAGTCTATGCATTAAATGTTCAAGGTGAAACAGCCGGTTTTTATGGGTTTGAAAAGGATAAAGTCCTCCTGCTTGGAATGAGCAGGAAATATCGTGGAAAAGGGCTGGCGAGGCCGTTTTTAAGCGCAGCCTGCCAAAAGCAACTGATTGAATCAGGAAGTGAGGAGCTAACGACATCTATTTCGGCAGCCAATGTGGCTTCTCTCAATTTGTTTTATTCCCTCGGATATCGCCTGCGTACAACAAAAGACGTTTATCACAAGCTCAATCGGCTGGGCGGGTGACGTATGGGATACGTATATATTTTCGGAACAATCTTTTTCACCGTATACGGCCAGTTAATTTTAAAATGGAAAATTGATCAATATGGAGGACTGCCTCTTTTATGGAAAGATAAATTCATCTTTCTGCTGCAGCTGCTTCTTAACCCATTTATATTATCCGGCTTCTTATCAGCTTTTGTCGCATCTATTTTCTGGATGGCAGCGATGACAAAGTTTGATATCAGCTATGCCTACCCGTTTATGAGCCTGTCATTTGTGCTTGTTTTTGTACTATCCGTTTTTCTTTTTGGAGAACCGATGACATTTAAAAAGGTTATGGGCATCTCCTTGATCGTAGCAGGAATTATTGTAATGAGGTGATCTGATGATTCCATTTAACCGCCCCTGTGTCGTCGGGGGCGAAGAAGAACTAATCAAAGAAGCTGTAGTCAATGCCAAGCTGTCGGGAAATGGACCATTCGATAAAAAATGCACCGCCTGGCTTGAAGATCGATTAGACTGTACACGTGCTTTTATGACACCGTCATGTACTGCTGCTCTGGAAATGGCGGCTATTTTAACAGAAGCAGGGCCGGGCGATGAAGTCATAATGCCTTCATACACGTTCGTTTCAACAGCCAATGCATTTGCTTTAAGAGGAGCTGAAATTCGCTTCGTCGATATTGAAGAAAAAACGCTCAATATCTCACCTAAGCAAATTGAACAGGCGATTACTCCGCGAACAAAAGTGATTGTTGTCGTTCATTATGCCGGAGTGTCATGCGAGATGGATGAGATTATGAGGATAGCTGAAGAGCATGGACTTTGGGTCATTGAAGATGCGGCCCAGGCGTTAACAAGTACTTATAAAGGAAAGCCTTTAGGTACAATCGGCCATTTAGGCACCTTCAGTTTTCATGAGACGAAAAATTACACATGCGGTGAAGGGGGGACGCTGATCGTCAACCACCAGCCATTGATTGAGAGGGCGGAAATGGTTCAGGAAAAAGGAACGAACCGAGCCCAGTTCTCCCGGGGAATGGTTGATAAATATACGTGGCGCGACCTCGGCTCCTCCTATCTCCTAAGCGAGCTTAACTCGGCTTATCTTTTTCAGCAGTTTAAAAATATTGATCAGATTAATAAAGATCGCATGGAAAGATGGAATCAATATAGGGACGATCTGCAGGAAGTTACCGCGATCCCAGAAATAGAAGGTCCCTTTATACCGGAACAAATCGAACATAATGCCCATATGTTTTATTTGAAATGCAGAGATGAGCAGGAACGAGCCGATCTTATCGGTTATTTAAAAGAAAATGATGTAATGGCTGTTCCGCATTACGTGCCGCTTCACTCTTCCCATGCAGGAGAACAGTTTGGTACGTTTATAGGAAAAGACAATTTTACAACGCGGGAAAGCGAACGAATTGTCCGGCTGCCTTTATATTATGGAATTACAGAAGAGGATGTCCGTCATGTGGTCAAATACGTTCAGATATTTTATCAAGCATAGATGGATCGTACTTTCATGTGCGGTCCTGTTTCTATATTTACTACCCTATTACGCGTTGGGCGGGGATACCCACATTCGCGTGCATGATAATCTCGATTCCAACATCGTTTGGTATAAAATGCTCGCCGAAAGCGGACAGATTTTTGCCGGCCCCGACGCCACTCTGCCTAACGTAATCAACGGGCTGCCAAGAAGTGCGCTCCCTTCTGCGTTAGACGGCGTTCTATGGCTACATGTGTGGTTTGGTCCAATGAGTGCCTATATCATCAGCCAGACGATTATGAGAATCGGCGCGTTCTTTGGCATGTATCTATTATTAAGCCGTTTCGTCATTCCAGAAAATAAAAGAAAATGGATCACAGCGGGGGTTTCACTCTCTTTTGCCATGCTTCCGTTTTGGCCGTCCGGTGTATTGACGGTTGCTGGCCTGCCATTAGCTTTTTATCTGTTTTTAACCATTCGGAAAAAAGGAAAACAAACGCCACGGTATATTTGGCTGGCATTAGCCGTTATTCCGTTTTTCTCAAATTTCATCTTAACCTTTATTTTCTTCCTCGGAATTATGGGAGCCCTCTGGCTGGTGGAATGGATACGGAAAAAACAATTTAATGCCCCTTTTTTTATTGCAATTGCCGGTATGACCATGCTTTATGTCGTGAAAAATTATTTGTTGATCTACACGATGTTCATAGATTCCTCGTTCACATCGCACCGTGAGGAAAATGATCTCGGCCATAAAGACATCTCCGAAACGATTGAGCTGTTCGAAAAGAATTTTTTGTACGGACATACCCATGATGAGGCAATTCAGACGCCTTACGTCATACTGGTGATCATCGCCGCATTGTTTATCGCAATGCTTCGGGGAGGCTATCCGACCCGGCTTGTACTGATGTTTAGCTCCATCCCGGTTCTCTCTCTATGGTATGCCTTTTGGTACTGGGAAGGCTTGAGGCTGCTTAAAGACAACATGGGTCTGTTTAACAGCTTCAACTTTGCCCGTATTCACTTTTTTGACCCGATGCTGTGGTATTTATGTTTTGCTCTGGCACTTGTCATTATAGCCAGGCAGGTAAAAGGCAGCCAGCTGATCGCCGCCGTTTTAATTGTTATGCAATGCTGGAATGTCTATCAACTTAAGGAAGAAACGAAGTATGGCGAGTTCAATACCCCGACGTTTAACGAGTTTTATTCGACAGAGCTTTTTGATCAGATTCAAGCCTATATCGGAGAAGATCCTTCCGAGTACCGTGTTGTCAGTGTCGCTATGCACCCAACGATTCCACAATACAACGGTTTTTATACCCTGGATACTTACAACAACACCTATCCGTTAGAGTATAAACATAAATTCCGGGAAGTCATCGCTCCTGAACTTGAGAAAAGCCCCAAATTAAAAAATTACTACGACACGTGGGGCGGAAGGGCCTATGTCTATTCCAGTGAACTAGGCAAAAAATATATGTTTAAAAAGAGCAGTGATAAAACGATTGAAGAGCTATTAATAAATACTCAGGCGTTAAAAGGATTAGGAGGAGAATATGTCCTCGCAGGGCTGCCAATTGAAAACTACGAAGAAATCGGGCTGTCATTAGAGAAATCCTTTGAAACTGAGGATTCACCATGGAGGATTTATTTATATAGCGTGAAGTAAATGTAAATGGACCTAATAATTAAATAGCTAAAAGGAATTACAGCCTGGCAAGCAATAGTTTCATCCAGCCTATATGGTGAGAATTTCGGAATAAGCATTATAGTATTTTTTGTTCAACTTCATCTCGTACTATGTCTCTTCCAACCAGATTGTGTTATTTTGATACCCATAAAGGAGGAAGGGAGAGGATGAATGTGAAAAAATTGGCAAGCTTCTTTATATGCAGTCTTATGCTGTTAACTTTCAGCCCTATGCTCGAACGTGTTGAGGCGCATAAAGAGTCTGCAGCTATTGAAGACAAGCAGCAGGAGCGGGAGCTCGTAAAAGAACTTGAAGAACATAGAATCACTGAACTTCATTTTGTAACTGGACTGGACGAAGAGTTATCAAGCAAACCAACATTCAATGAACAAATGAGCAAGACTCAAAGGTCAGCATCCGATGATGTGGGAGAGCAGATGCTTAAGAATCTTAATGCGACAGGAGAGAAGGAATGGAACAGCTCCGTCCAAGAATTTGCCCAGCAGCTGCCTATAGATGAGGAAGCAAAAGAAACGCTTGGAAATTATTTGAGCTACGATGCTGTGAAGGAAAATATATCTTCTTCTCTCCATTCATCTAATGATTTAACTGAGGCTTTAACTCTATCCTTGAATGAAGAAGGTCTCCCAATCCCATTTGCAGAAATGATAGCAAGAACACTAGTATTCCTGCTTTATTAAATTATGACCAGGTGCTAAGGGAGGTGCCTGGTACGCTGGGGAGACCGCCGGTACATGGTACCAAAAACATCCATCTACAAAAAACGCGAAAATTTTCTGTATTTTCAGATACGGTTTTGTTATACTAGATTAAAAGTAAATGATTTTAAGGTGAAGGCGCCTATGTAGTCTGCTTTATGCTGACTACATAGGCGCCTTTTGTATTTTATAAAAAGGGGAGGGTTTTATGAAATTATCTTGCAAGCTGTTTGAGGAAGTTTACCATTTCAAGTCCATTAAAGATGTATTAGCAAAGGCGAGCGAAGAGAAGTCAGGAGATGTCATGGCGAAGATTGGAACAGAGTCTTCGTTAGAAAGAATGGCAGCAAAATATGTATTAAGTGAGCTTCAGTTAAAAGATATCTATGAGAATCCTGTCATTTCCTACGATACAGATGAAGTAAGCCGGATCATCTACGAGGATGTGAGTACCTATATTTATAAAGAAGTGGCAAATTGGACGGTTGGTGAACTAAGGGAATATATTCTTTCCCACTCAACGAGTCCATCTGATCTTAAGAGACTCAGCCGAGGGTTAACAAGTGAGATGATCTCCGCGGTGGCGAAGCTGATGTCGAGTATTGATTTGGTGTTAGCTTCACAAAAGATGAAGCATCAAGCTCACTGTAATACGACGATTGGAGAACCTGGACGATTGGCATTCAGATGTCAGCCGAACCACCCGGTTGATAATCCTGATGGAATTTTAGCTTCTATTAAAGAAGGTTTATCTTATGGTGCTGGTGATGCAGTAATTGGGATTAACCCTAACAACGAAGCTGTTGAATCAGTTGCTAAACTTTTAACAATGAGCCATGAGTTCATGCAGCAATGGGAGATTCCTACACAAAACTGTGTTCTTGCCCACATTACCACTCAAATGCAGGCTATGAAGCAAGGGGCCCCTGTCGCTCTTCTTTTTCAAAGCTTAGCAGGCACTCAAGTGGCGAACGATGACTTTGGTGTTCAGTCGAAAATCTTAGATGAGGGTTATGAATTAATGAAGGCGAAGGGGACATCCGCCGGACCTAACTTTTTCTATTTTGAAACAGGTCAAGGCTCAGAGGTGTCGCTGGACGGTCATTTAGGTGTAGATATGCAGACCTTGGAAGCGAGAACTTACGGGTATGCGCGCCATTGGAATCCATTTATGGTAAACAATGTTTCAGGATTTATTGGGCCTGAAACGCTATTTGACGGCAAGCAGATGATCAGGGCAGACCTTGAAGACTTGTTCATGGGCAAACTTCATAATTTACCAATGGGGATTGCACCTACTTATACAAACCATATGAGTGCGGACCAGAATGATCAGGAAATTGCCGGTATGTTAACAACAGTGGCAGGAGCAAACTTTTACATGGGGGTTCCCGGCGGTGATGATGTCATGCTCAGCTATCAGGATACGAGTTATCATGATGATGCAAGTTTACGTGAGATGTTAGGTTTACGCCCTTTGGCTGATTTTGAGAAGTGGTTGGAAAAGATGGGAATTATGGAAAATGGACGTTTGACAGAAAAAGCAGGCGACTTATCGATCTTCAATTAATGAAGGGAGGGTAAACAGGAGATGAATATTGAAGAAATCGTAAAAAGTGTGATCGAAGAAATGGAACAAAAAAAGGTGAAAACTCCATATATAGATAAGAAATACGACAGAGAAAAAGAGTTTACGTATCAATTTTCAAAAAAGGTTACTGTAGACAACCCCGCCGATGCAGACATGATTGAAAGTGTGCAGAAGATCACACCTGCCAGGATCGGTATTGGACGGGCAGGCACACGAATGAAAACGAAAAACTATCTGGATTTTCGGGTAGACCACGCCGCTGCGCAGGATGCGGTTTTTAAGGATGCAGAAGAATCTGTTCTTAAGGATATGGGACTGCCTATTCTTCATTCTCGAGCACAATCCATGCAGGAGTATTTAATGAACTTGGATGTTGGACGAAAGCTGAATAAGGAATCAGCAGAGTGGCTTGAGGAAAATGGTTCAAAAGGGAAACAGGTACAGATTATTGTCTCCGATGGATTGAGCTCTACTGGGGTAGAACATACAGTACCCGACCTTTATCATTCTTTAGTTCAAGGGTTAAAATCAAAAAATATCTCTATGGGCACTCCAATTTTTGTTAAGAAAAGCAGAGTCTGGCTTCAGGATGAGGTAGCTTCGATTGTCGATTGTGATTTAGTAATTTCATTAATTGGAGAGAGACCGGGATTGGCAACGGCGAAAAGCATCAGTGCGTATATTATCTACAAACCTAATAAGGACAGTGTTGAAGCAGATCGAACCGTGTTTTCAAATATCCATGAAGGGGGAGTTCCCCCAGTGGAAGCGGGTGCTTACCTATCAGAAATTATAGAAAAAATGCTCAAGCACAAAGCGAGCGGAGTAAAATTTTCCCAAATAAACTAAACATTCAGAATATTGACTTTTTTGACATCGAAGTCTATAATTCTATTAGTTTCGATGAAAAAGAGCAAGAAAGCACGCCTGATGTGGAGGTCATGGGGAAAATGACTGATCGCTCAATGATTACTTCTTTATGTAAAGAACATACGAATCTACAAGGGGAAGATATCGAGAAGATTATTGAAGTTAGTCAATCAATGCAAATGATGGCTGATTTATCAAAGGCCAATATTTTTATTGATTGTCTACTTCGTGATGAGAACCATGCCATCGTTGTTGCTGAAGCAGCTCCACGAACGGCAAAGTCTATTTATGAAAAGCAAGTCGCTGGAAATATTGCTTATCAAACGTTTGAACCTGCTGTGTTGTATTGTTTAAGAACAGGGAATACGATGAGCTCCAATCGTGCCATAACACAAGAAAGAAAAAAGGTAGAGCAAAGCGTCGTACCCATTTTTAATCATAAAGATAAAGTTATTGGAACACTCATTATGGAGAAGGACATTAGTGACCATGTTGAAAAACAGGAAGAATTGAAAGCGCTGTCAAAAACAACCGAAACACTAAGCGGTCTTCTCATGAATGATTCAGGCAGTCAGCCGATTGTTCCTGAATTAATGGAAGAAGCTTTGTTCTATATCGGGGAGAAAGGCGAATTATTATATTCGAATCCCGCGGCTATCAATCTCCTCCATGAGTTAGAAGGAATGTCGTGTGAATATGGTGAAAATTTAGCCGCTTGCCTGCCGCTTTTAGAAGAAATAGTTGAAGAGCCTGGCGAGCTTCTCGTAAAAGAACTAGAATCCCATGATAAGACATTCAAACTCAAAAAGATTCCATTGCCTCACAGCAAGAAAGACAACGGCATGTTTATTATTATGAGGGATTTGACGGAACTTCGGGAAAAAGAGAAAGAACTGATTATGAAGTCTGTAGCTATTCAGGAAATTCATCACCGAGTGAAAAATAATCTGCAGACGGTGGCCAGCCTGCTGAGACTTCAAATGAGACGGGGAATTCCGGAAGAGAGTAAGGTCTACTTTCTGGAAAGCTTAAATCGTATCTTGAGCATTGCTTCCGTATATGAAGTAATTTTATCTAACAGCAGTATTGATGAAGTCGATATTTACGAACTTACAGAGAAGATTGGCAATATGCTTGTCTATACGACAGGTTATTCTGGTAAAAAAATAACAATTGAATATGCGGGAGACAGCTTAATCATTGAATCTGGAAGAGCAGTATCGATTGCCCTCATTATTAATGAATTGATCCAAAATTGTATCAATCATGCATTCGAAAATAGAGTTAAAGGGACGATCAGCATAGGATTTGAGCAGCGGGATGAGAAGATGACAGTTGTCGTCAAAGACGATGGGATAGGTTATAAAGAAGAGAATAAAGCATCCTTGGGACTGGATATTGTAAAAAGAATGGCCGAGCATGATTTATCAGGAACTTTTCAAATAAAGGGAATGAATAAAGGCACAGAGGCTTATCTTACATTTCCTCAAGAAAGAAGGGTGTAAAATGAGTAAGAAAATATTACTAGTAGAAGATGAATCGATTGTTCGCATGGATATATCGTTAATGCTGCAGGATGCTGGGTTTGAAGTAATAGGAGAAGCCGGGGATGGCGAGAAAGCGATTGAACTGGCGGAAAGTTTGAAACCTGATCTCATAATCATGGATATTAAAATGCCGAAATTAAATGGATTAAAGGCCAGCAAAATAATTTCCAAAATGTTTAACATCCCAATACTTCTCTTAACAGCTTACAGCCAGCAGGAATTTATCGAAAAAGCTAAAGAGGCGAATATAGTAGGATACATTGTCAAACCTGTGGCGGAAAACCGATTAATTCCCGCAGTTGAAATTGCTCTTCATCAAGGAGAAGTATCCGAAAGATACAGATCAGAAGTTAAAGAGGCGGATGCTCGTCTCGAGGCACGTAAAACGGTGGAAAGAGCTAAAGGATTATTAATGGAGGAATTTGGCTATTCAGAAGACACCTCTTACAAGAAGTTGAGAAAGATCAGCATGAACAAACAATGGACGCTGGAAAAAGTGGCCCAGCAAGTTTTGAGGAAATATTCGCCGGAACGTCAGCTTACTAATACCAAGTAAATAAAGCTAGCAAAGGTGCTAGAGGAGCAGTGATTCAATCGTCACTGTTCTTCTAGCATTTTTATTTTTTAAAAAAGGAGTGGGAGATCTTATGGTTTTAGTCGGAAATATAGTGATTTACATTATTATGACCTGTGCTGTTATCGGGGCGATTGCTTCTATTAAAAATAGCGAAGATGGAATTGGCGGCCAATTTATGGAAGGTCTTCATGCAATTGGCCACATTTTTGTACCTGCTGCCGGTATTATGGCTTCGATCCCTTATTTATCGTGGTTCATTGATAAAGTATTTGGTCCATTTTTTGAAAAGATTGGGGCAGATCCTGCAATTGCCGCTACGACGATTCTTGCTTCTGACATGGGAGGCTATCAGCTGGCTGAGGCGCTGCAGCAATCGTACGAAGCCTGGATCATGGCATTAATTGTCGGCTTTATGGCAGGGGCGACCATCGTGTTCTCGATTCCTATGGGATTGGCGATGCTAGATAAACGAGACCATAAGTATATGGCTTTAGGGATTATGTCAGGGCTGCTGACTATTCCGATCGGTGTTTTGATCTCGAGTGTAATTATCACGATGACAAATGCCAATGTAAGGGAAGTCGTATCCACCAATGCGGATTCCACTTATGAATTTGCTATGAACTACTTAGCCATTTTTGCTAATTTAACACCTCTTATTATTTTCGTTGTTGTATTAGCGGCTGGTTTATATTTCTTGCCCGACATGATGATTAATGGATTTATGTGGTTTGGAAGAATTTTAGATGCAGGGATCAAATTAGTACTCGTCTTCTCCATCGTCGAGTATTTTACAGGGTTTTTCTCTCTCGTATTTGGCGGGTGGGGCTTTGATCCAATTATGGCTGATGCGGATGACCAGTTTAGAGCACTTGAAACAGCCGGTTACATTGGAATTATGCTTGCTGGTGCTTTTCCAATGGTATATTTACTGCAGAAATATGCGGCTCGTCCGCTGGAGTCCATTGGTAAGAAGCTTGGTTTAAGTGCGGTGGGAAGTGCAGGGCTTGTAGCAACCATTGCGAATATTTTAGCAATGTTTAAACTTGTCCGCTCTATGCCTCCTAAAGATAAAGTTATTAACATTGCTTTTGCTGTTTGTGCGGCGTTCTTACTGGGAGATCATCTATCATTTACTGCGAACTTCCAGCCAACCTTAATCCTTCCGATCATAGCCGGTAAGCTATCAGCCGGGGTAATTGCAATTGGTGTTGCCTACTGGCTTTCCGTTCCAAAAGCGAGAGAACTTGAAAGAGAAGATCGAGCAAATGGAGTCATTGGAAAAGATGAGTATATCGAAAAAGAAGAATTTGAAGGTGACGTCGTAGCAACAAGCGGGGATGCAAAATAATCGAATAACCGGTGAGGAGGGGTAGAAGTTGAGTGAAGAAAAGAAAAGGTTTATTCAAGAATTTGTTCCTGGAAAACAAGTGACGCTGAGTCATTTAATTGCTAACCCGGATGTAGATATGTTTGAAAAGTTGGGCATTGAAGAATCAGGGGCTTTAGGTATTCTCACCTTAACTCCGAGTGAAACGGTGATTATTGCCGGTGATTATGCTACAAAAGCAGCTCATGTAGGGATTGGTTTTTTAGATCGGTTTACGGGAAGCCTCGTCCTGATTGGGAGTGTTTCAGAGGTTGAAATGTCGATGAAAGAAGTGAATCGGTTCTTATCAGAAACGCTGGGTTATACCCCTTCGAAAATTACAAAATCTTAAAAAGGGGGGATGGTGTGTCTAAGAAGAATAGAGGAATGCTCGTTGGAGCGATTGGTGCTGGTAAATCTACACTGGCGCTGGCATTATTAGGCCGCAAGCCGAAAGCGATAAAAACACAATCACTCACTTATGAAGATTGGCTTGTAGATACTCCAGGTGAATATACCGAAAACCCTATGTATTATAAAAATATCATGGCGACTGCTTTAGAAGTTACGCATGTTTTATTCATCCAGGATGCTACTCGGAAGAAAACGATCTTTCCTCCTGGATTCAGCACGGGGTTAAATAAATTACCTATTGGAATTGTTACAAAAGCCGATGATGAGCAGGCTGACATCAAGCATTCCATTAAACAGCTTAAAAAAGTGATACCGAAAGGACCGATTGTTGTTACGTCAGCTAAGGAAAATAAAGGAATACAGATGATCAGAGATCTCGTTATGTGTAACAGTCTCAGTGAGATGAAAGGTTATGTGAAGCAAACGGATGATGAACATATCATCTTTAATGAATCCCTTTACAAATAACGATAATTATTTTACTATTCTGAGTAGAAGCACTATTTAAAAATCCATACACTCGGGCAAAGGCGCCTTATATGAACTATCTTCAATGGATAGTTCATATGAGGTGCCTTTTTATTTTCGAAAGGGGGAAAGGATTGTGCATCAAAGAAAAACAGAGAATATTCTTAGTGCCGGTATTGATATTGGGACAAGTACCACTAAATTAATCATAAGCAGACTTTCTTTGAGAAACACAGCCGGAAGCACTCACATGCCCCGTATCGAAATTACAGAAAAAGAGATCATTTACAAAAGCCCGATTTTCCGCACCCCCTTATTAACCGGAACAGAAATCAATATGGAGGAAGTCGAAAAACTGGTTCGCGATCAATATGAAGAAGCTGGAATACGACCAGAGGATATTCAAACGGGTGCGGTGATTATCACAGGAGAAACAGCCACTAAATCAAATGCTCAGGAAATGATTAATCAATTATCAGAACACGCCGGTGATTTTCTTGTAGCTACTGCCGGTCCTGACCTGGAAAGCATTATCGCAGCCAAGGGTTCAGGAGCCTATGATTTTTCAAAAAGGTCGAGCAAAACGATAGCTAATATTGATATTGGCGGTGGAACAGCAAACATTGCCATCTATAGAAACGCGAAATTACTGGGGACATGCACATTGCATATTGGAGGGAAGTTAATCGAATTTTCCGGTCAACACGTTCAATATATCGCTGAACCGGTGAAAAAGGTAATCGAGAACCTCGGTCTATCCATCCATCCTGGTGATGAGATCAACGAAAACCAATTAGCAACTATCACTGATTATATGGCTGATGTCATCTACTCTTTGGTTTCTGGGACCCTTACTCCAGATGAACCATTATTGCTCGGTAAACTCCTAGAGCTTGAACAGCCTGTAGATGTCATCATGTTCTCAGGTGGTGTATCTGAATGCATTTATCATTCAGAGCACTGTAAAGGTAACGGGCTATATAACGATATAGGCGTACTGCTCGCACAATCACTCTCTCAGCATGACAAACTGCAGACACTGGAATGGATGGAACCATCTGAAACCGTAAGAGCAACAGTATTAGGAGCTGGTACACAAACGACAGAAATCAGCGGTGCGACGATACAAGTGGAGTCTGATCAGCTTCCTTTACTCAGCCTGCCTGTTTATACGGTTGAGTTTGATGGAGAATACAGTAACGTTCTTGAACGCTTCCCTCAGCTTATAGAAGATGCGATAGAATTGTTTGATCCTAATCAAGAAGGCGTGAATTTTGCTCTATATCTATCTAATATTCCCCTTCTCGGATTCAAGGATATGGAAAGATTAGCAGACTGCCTTGTGAAAGCGGATTCACAAAAAGAAGGACAGCATCCCCTTATCGTCATATTAGAAAGAGATCTCGCCAAATCACTGGGACAGATGATTAAAGCGCGCCATCCCAGTCAACAGTCCATCTGCATCGATCAAATTAAAGTCGAGCATGGAGATTATTTAGACATTGGAAGGATGCTGGATTCAGGCGTCGTCCCTGTCATTATCAAAACTTTAACATTTCACTAAAGTTAGGGGGTATGACTTTGAAACTATTGACAAGCCATCTCGGTAAAACCTATCAATTTTCATCATTACGGCTGCTTATGGCCAAGGCCAATGAAGAAAAGTCGGGCGACCGTTTAGCAGGAATTGTTGCAGAAAGTGTCCAGGAGCGAATTGCAGCAAAAGAAGTGTTAAGTGAACTTCTATTAAAAGACATTAGAGATCACCCGCTTCTCTCACCAGAAGAAGATGAAGTATCAAGGATTATTGAAAGCAATGTCAACGAGAGGATCTATTCTACGATTAAAAATTGGTCCGTCTCAGAATTAAGAGAGTACATTTTATCGAGTGAGACAACAGGCGAAGATTTGAAACGGCTGAGCCGGGGCTTAAACAGTGAAATGATCGCAGCCGTTACAAAAATTATGTCCAATCTTGATTTAGTATTTGCAGCTAATAAATTAGAAGTTTTAACAAAATGCAATATTACGATTGGCCATAAAGGAACACTGGCCTCACGGCTGCAGCCGAATCATCCGACAGACCGGGTAGAAGGCATGATCGCTTCATTAAAAGAGGGTTTATCTTACGGTATTGGTGATGCGGTTATCGGAATCAATCCGGTGGAAGAATCGGTGGAAAGCGTAAAACGACTGCTGCATGCGACTCATGAGTTTATCGAAGAATGGAAGATTCCTTCTCAAAACTGTGTGCTTGGTCATGTAACGGCACAGATGAAAGCTATCGAGCAAGGAGCTCCGGCCGATATGATTTTTCAAAGTATCGCTGGTACTGAAAAAGCCAATAACTCATTCGGGATTGATGCTGCAATCCTTGAAGAAGCCAATCAGCTCTCCAAAATAAAAGGGACCGGTACAGGCCCCCAGCGATTATATTTTGAAACGGGGCAGGGATCTGAACTGTCTGCCGAAGCTCATCATGATATCGATCAGCTGACCCTTGAATCAAGAAATTATGGGTTTGCCCGTCATTATGATCCATTTATCGTCAACACAGTCGTAGGATTTATTGGACCTGAGTATTTGTACAACACGAAACAAGTTATACGCGCAGGTCTTGAAGATCACTTCATGGGGAAAATGCACCTGATCCCGATGGGCGTCGATATTTGTTATACGAACCATATGAAAGCTGACCAAAATGATATGGAAGATCTCGGTGTTCTGTTATCAACTGCTGGTGTCAATTTCATCATCGCAACTCCAATGGGAGATGATTGTATGCTCAATTATCAGTCTATGAGCTACCACGATATTGCTACCTTAAGAGAAACCTTCGGGAAGAGAGCATCCCCTGAATTTGAGAAATGGCTAGAGCAGATGGGGATCGTAGAAAATGGAAGATTGACCGCCCGTGCTGGAAATCCCACTATTTTTAATCAATAGGAGGTGACATACATGGATAAGCAAATGATTGAAGAAATTACTAATCTCGTAATGGAAAGTTTAAGCGATGAGAATACATCAAAAAAAGAAGAACAGAGGCCAATTAAAATATGGAGACATAACTCGAAAGAAAAACGAGTAGAGCAAGCCAACGGGGTCTTTAAAGACCAGCCGGATGTTTCAGGGAAAGTGAAAATATCCAACTTTATTCGTCCATCGCCTGCTGAGAAAAAAAAAGTTCAAAAGAAGGGCGAGTCTCAAGAAAAGGCTCCTCCATCTGAAGAGGACTTGAAAGATTTAACTAGTCAGACCCCCGCAAGAATTGGAGTAGGAAGAGCGGGTGTTCGTCCAAAAACAAATACGTGGCTGCAGTTTCGTTATGACCATGCAGCGGCTGTAGATGCAGTATTCGGTCAAGTGGATGAAAGCCTGCTGAACGATTTAGATTTATTTATTGTAAACACGAAAGTGACAAACCAGGAAACCTATATACGGCGGCCTGACTATGGAAGGAAGCTGTCCGACGAGGCTGTCCGCACAATAAAAGAAAAATGTAAGCATAAGCCTTTAGTCCAAATCATTGTTTCCGACGGATTGAGTTCTAAAGCTATTAATGAAAATTTAGAAGATGTGTATCTATCCTTGCAGCAGTCATTAAATAGTTTAGGGATGGAAGTAGGAACATCTTTCTTCATTGAAAAAGGAAGAGTGGCTGTCATGGACGATGTCGGAGAGTACTTGCAGCCTGATGTTATTGTGCTTCTCATTGGAGAACGCCCTGGACTGGTCAGTGCAGAATCGCTTAGCGCCTATCTTTGTTACAAACCTCGGCATGGCACGATTGAATCTCAGCGGCAAGTAGTGTCCAACATCCATAGAGGAGGAATTCCGCCTGTGGAAGCTGGAGCCTATCTTGGAGGAGTAATTGAAAAGATTTTAGATTATGAAGCAAGCGGTGTCGATCTTGTTAAAAAGGAAGGGTAGGTGAAAAAGATGAAACTAGAACCTATTTATGCAGAAGTTTTAGCTGCCCGAATTATTCCCAATGTCGATCCAATGCTTGCTAAGCAGCTCAGCTTAAATCAAAGGTATCGAAGCCTTGCCCTATTTACAATCACGATGGATGATGTTGGTGTCACAGCATTGGATGAAGCAACGAAGCGGGCAGATGTAGAGGTAGTATATGCCAGGTCTTTTTACGCCGGCGCAGACCACGCGTCCGGGCCTCTCTCGGGAGAGTTTATCGGGATTTTAGCAGGCCCTAACCCCGACGAGGTAAAAAGCGGAATGGCTGCTGTGGAGCAGGTTGTTGAGTCGGAAGCTTTTTTTGAAGCCATTGATGATAAGAAAACTCACAGCCTTTATGCGCATGTGGTTTCCCGAACGGGTTCGTTTTTATCAAAAGAAGCGAATATCGAGCAGGGGGAAGCCCTCGCTTATCTTATCGCACCGCCTCTGGAATCGGCCTATGGTATTGATGCTGCATTAAAAGCTTCAGATGTGAAGTTAGCCGCCTTTTATGGACCACCGACCGAAACCAACTTTGGCGGAGGGCTGTTAACAGGCTCTCAAGCCTCCTGTACAGCAGCTGCTGATGCTTTTCGCGAAGCTGTTGTCGATATCGCACGAAACCCAAATAAATTATAACGGCAAAAGAGAAAGGAGAGTGAAACGGTGAAATTCGATAATGACTTAAGATCTATGCAGGAAATGAGAGATGCTGTTCAACGCGCAAAACAAGCACAAAAAGAATTCGAAGGTTTCAGTCAGGAGCAAGTAGATAAAATCGTAAAAAATGTAGCTGACGCAGCATTTGCTAGCTCAGCTTACCTAGCCAGAATGGCCGTAGAGGAAACTGGGATGGGCGTTGTGGAACATAAGAAAATAAAAAACGAAGTGGGCTCGCGTGATGTTTACGAATCCATCAAAGATGAAAAAACCGTCGGCATCATCCATGAAGATAAAGCAAACAAAGTTCTCGAGTTCGCTTATCCATTTGGAGTGGTAGCAGGAATAATACCAACGACAAACCCTACGTCTACCGCATTTTTTAAAACCTTAATTTCATTAAAATCAAGAAACGCCATCGTCGTCAGTCCCCACCCGTCAGCTATAAAATGTACGATCGAAGCTTTAAAAATTTGTAAAGAAGCCGCCATAGAAGCCGGAGCCCCAGAAGGAATAATTGGATGGATATCGATTCCCTCCATGCCCGCTACTACAGAATTGATGAAGCACCGTGATGTTGATGTCATTTTAGCTACGGGAGGGGGTGGTCTTGTAAAAGCAGCATATAGTTCAGGAAAGCCTGCTTATGGGGTCGGGCCAGGGAATGTACCTGTTTATTTAGAAAAAACATGTAACGTCCAGAAAGCTGTAAAAATAGTCGTCGACAGTAAGACCTTCGATAATGGAACCATTTGTGCAACAGAACAAGCCATTGTGGTCGATCAAAATATTAAAGAAATGACGGTTAGAGAGCTGAAAAACAACGGAGCCTTTTTCTTAGAAGGTGAAAATAAGAAGAAAATGGAGGATGTAATTTCTCCGGTAAAAGGAAAGCTTAACCCGAAAATCGTCGGCCGATCAGCGATTGCTATCGCCAAAATGGCAGGGATAGAAGTCCCCAACAAAACAAGGCTGTTAGTTGCAGAAGAAGATCAAGTAGGCAAGGATATACCTTTTTCCATCGAAAAGCTGGCCCCTATATTTCCGTTATATACCGTCCGGGATGAAAATGAAGCGGTCGACCGCTGTATTGAATTATTGAATATTGGAGGAAGAGGCCACAGTTTATCCCTGCATACGAATGAAGATAAAATTGCACGATTATTCGGGCATAAAATGCCGGTTTCCAGGCTGCTCGTTAATACTCTCTCTAGTATCGGGGCAGTCGGGGCAACGACAGGGTTAAAACCATCGATGACGTTAGGGTGTGGATCTTATGGAGGAAACATCACGTCAGATAATATAACAGCCACACACCTTCTCAATATTAAGCGGCTGGCTTACGGAATCAAAGAAGTGGAAATTCCGCAGCCATCTGCCCGTCAGCCAGTACAGCAAACAGCTGATAGAAATAAGGAAGAAGTCGCGAAAATTGTTACTCAAGTTTTAGCAAAGGTAGATAAAGAACAAATTGACCAGCAGATGGTTTCTTCTGTTGTTCAGAAAGTACTACAAAAATACTCATAAAAAAATAGGAGGAATTTAAAATGGCACTTAATGGCGCATTAGGAATGATTGAAACGAAAGGTTTAGTAGCATCCGTAGAGGCAGCAGACGCAATGGTTAAGGCAGCAAACGTTCATCTTGTTGGTAAAGTACATGTAGGGGGAGGTATTGTAACTATTTTAGTAACTGGTGATGTAGGAGCTGTAAAAGCAGCAACCGAATCTGGAAGTGCAGCAGCTCAGCGTGTAGGTGAATTAAAATCTGTCCACGTTATCCCTCGTCCTCATAATGAACTCGAAAGCATTCTTCCGAAAATGGATACAAGCCTTTAAAGGAAGCGTAAATCATTAATACTCTCGCTTGCTTGTTAAGGAGTCAGAGGAGTGAGGTAGAGATATGAACCAATTAGACATTGAGAGAATTGTAGATGAAGTAATAGGAACAATTCACAATACCGGCGAGATCCCTATTGGGGTCTCTGCCAGACATTGTCATTTAAATCAGCCATCACTGGACATTTTATTCGGTAAAGGATATGAATTAACGAAAAAGAAAAGCCTCTCACAGCCTGGGCAGTTTGCATGTGAAGAAACGGTCATGATCGCTGGACCACGTGGAAGTATTTCTAATGTCCGCATCCTCGGTCCACTGAGATCAGCTACACAAGTAGAAATAAGCCAAACCGATGCTTTTAAAATAGGAGCTAAGCCGCCAATCCGCCAGTCAGGTCATATTAAGAGTTCAAGTCCCGTGACGATCATCGGACCAAAGGCAAGTCTTCACCTTGATGAAGGGTTGATTATCGCCCAGGCTCACATCCACATGGCACCTAAAGATGCTGAGCACTTTAATGTGCAAAATGGGGAAGTTGTTGAAGTGGCGGTAGAAAGCGGACCCCGGCCGATTAAATTTTCAAAGACCGTCATCCGAGTTTCTGAGAAGTATCAATTAGAAATGCATATAGATACAGATGAAGCAAATGCCGGAAGCGTGAAAACAGGACAAAGCGGAAAATTAATTAAGCAGGAATCCCGCTATGGATAATAAGAGACTGATCGAAGAAATCGTTCTGGAGGTATTAAATAAAATTTCAAGCTCTCAGGAACTTCAATCTGAAAAAAAACCGCTCCGTTATGTCGTGCGCACTTGCGAAAAGGATGATAGGGCTCTTAAAGAAATTGAAAAGCACGGGTCTGTACGTTGGATAGATGTTAAAGAGCGGGAATATCCTGAAAACATCGACCACGTAATTTTTCCAAGTGTAAATCAGGATTTACTTGTGAAAAGCGCTCTGGGCATAACGGACACCGATGAAAGTCAGTTATTTTCTGATCTTATGAGACAAGGAATCCGCGTTCATTTTATTTTATCTAAAAAGGATTCATGGGTTCTATTTGCTCATGAAAAAAATTCACCATATGCACAAATGATAGAAAGTTACGTGAAACAGCTTCATTCTTTTGGCGTAAAGCTGACGCAATGGGAAGAATACGAATCTGACTTTTCCTCATCTCCTTATACGTTTTCAGGCAAGTTACTGACACAGAAAGATGTGGAGGATTGGGGGAAACCGGTGATTCGTGTTTCCAGCCAAACAATCATTACTCCATTAGCTAAAGACGCGGCGCGAGAATTTAATATTTCCATTGAGAATAAAGGGTCGTAGGGGGTGGATTATGATTGTAGGAAAAGTAGTCGGAAATATCTGGGCCACACGAAAAGAAGAAGGATTAACTGGATTGAAATTTTTAGTCGTCCAGCCTGACTCGCTCGGTTTACAAGTCGATCTTCCTACGTTTGTGGCGGTTGATCGAATTGGAGCAGGTGTTGGAGATAAAGTCATGGTCACCAAAGGCAGTGCAAGTTCACACCTTCAAGGGGAGGATAAGATTCCCATAGATGCTGTCATTATAGGAATTGTTGACTCAGTTGAAGTAGATAAGGAGGATAAGCATGGCTAAGGCTTTAGGAATGATAGAAACGAGAGGTCTGGTCGGCTCTATTGAAGCAGCAGACGCAATGGTAAAAGCCTCGAATGTAAGCCTCGTCAAACAAGAGAAAATTGACGCCGCGTTAGTAACGATACTAGTAGAAGGGGACGTAAGTGCTGTACAAGCTGCAGTGGATGCAGGAAAAGAAGCAGCACAGCGGGTCGGTGAGCTAGTGAGCTTTCATGTGATTCCGCATCCTGATGACGATACAAGAGGAATGTTGAAAAAAGGGCCGGAGGAAAGCGTGAAAACTACACCACCCAAACGGGCAGCTAGAAAAAAAGTAAATAAGACAACTGAGAAAAAAGAACAAGATAATCAAGATGTTGAATAAGGAGGTGCCCTATGTCCTTTAAACGAAATAAATTTGCCGTAATTGGCGCAGGATTCACTGGAACTACGGCCGCCCTCATGATCGCCCAAAAGGAGCTCGGCGATGTCGTTCTTGTGGACATCCCCGACATGGAGAAGCCGACGAAAGGAAAAGCGCTCGACATGCTGGAATCTACCCCTGTTCAAAAAGTAGATTCCACTATTACTGGAACATCTAATTACGAAGATATCGCTGATGCAAACCTAGTAATTATTACAGCAGGCATTCCTAGGAAACCAGGTATGAGTCGTGATGAACTCGTTTCCACTAACGCAAAAATTATGGCAGACGTCGCTGAAAACATAAAAAAATACGCCCCCAACAGTTATATCTTAGTTCTCAGTAATCCCGTGGACGCAATGACCTATGTGTGTTATAAAACTACAGGCTTCCCGAAAAACCGTGTAATTGGACAGTCCGGCGTCCTCGATACCGCAAGATTTAACACTTTCGTTTCTCAGGAGCTGGGGGTTTCTGTAGAAGATGTATCAGGCTTTGTATTAGGCGGCCACGGAGATACGATGGTTCCCCTCGTCCGTTATTCTTATGCAGGAGGAATTCCACTAGAAAAACTGCTCTCTGAAGAAAAGATACATGCCATAGTAGAAAGAACACGGAAGGGCGGTGGGGAAATTGTCAGCCTTTTGGGCAAAGGAAGCGCCTACTATGCACCAGCAGCTGCTCTCGTCGAAATGATGGAAGCGATTGTGAAAGATAAAAAGCGTATTCTTCCTTCAATAGCGTATTTGGAAGGAGAATATGGATATCAGGATATTTATTTAGGAGTTCCCACGATCTTAGGGGGAGAAGGAATAGAGAGTATTATCGAACTGCCGCTTAGTAAAGAAGAACAGCAAGCATTAGACAAATCAGCGGACTCCGTAAAAGAAGTAATGAAGCTGCTTTAAACGGTACCAGGTACCCAGAGAAAAAAGAAAAAAAGCCTCACCTTTCTTATCTGGGTGAGGCTTTTTGCTATTAGTCTGATAAATTAAATTTCTTCGATTGGACATCTCGACTGTTTCCTCCGACGAACACTTCAAATTCGCCAGCGTCACTCTTGTACTCCATATCCGCATGATGGTAGCGTAATTGCTCTTCACTAATTGTGAATTCTATTTGACGTGTTTCTCGGGCTTCAAGATAGATTTTCTTAAAGTCTTTCAATTCCTTCAGCGGGCGTACGACTTGTCCTACAAGGTCTCTTACATAAAGCTGCACGGTTTCCTCACCGGCTGTATCGCTCGTGTTTTTTACATTAAGCCTTACCCTTAATGGCTCCTCTTTTGTTATTGTCTCAGATGACAGTACAGGTTCGCTATATTCAAAATTGCTGTAGCTGAGGCCGTATCCGAATGGGAACAAGGCTTCGTTTGGATTATCCAAGTACTGGGAGACATATCGTACTTGAGCATCAGGAGCGTCTTTTGGACGACCGGTATTGTAGTTGTTGTAGTAGACAGGAACTTGTCCTATTGAATATGGGAATGACATGGATAGCTTTGCTGAAGGATTAACTTCTCCAAATAAAATATCAGCGAGTGCGTTTCCTCCTTCAGTTCCCGGATACCATGCTTCGACGACGGCGTCTGCGTTTTCGATAATTTCTTTTACGTCAAGCGGGCGTCCATTAAATAAGACAGCGACTACTGGTTTACCCAGTGCTTTGATTTTTTTCAATAAATCAACCTGGACTTTAGGAATCGTGATTTCCGCACGAGATCCGGCTTCTCCGCTCATATCAGAATGTTCGCCAATTGCGAGGACGATCGTATCCGCCTGCTTCGCTTTCTCAACAGCTTCTTGTAGCTGTTCTTCTGTTCCTGTTTCAATCTCACAACCATTAGATATCAGTAACTGATCTTCAGTCACGTGATTTTTCATGCCTTGATCTAGTGTAATGGTATCTTCCGGAGCTCCTGCCCAAGACCATGGACCTAAAATATCGGTACTGTTGGAAAAAGGGCCGATCAGTGCGATTTTTTCTTTTTTCAGAGGCAGAACGTCTTCGTTTTTCAAGAGAACGATAGATTTTGAGGCAAGATTTCTGGCGGCCGCTCGGTGCTCAGCAGATAGAATAAATTCTTTTTCTGCTTCTTCATCTGCGTCACGATATGGATTCTCAAATAATCCTAATTTTTTCTTCAATGTAAGAATTCTTAAGACGGCTTCGTCTACTAAATCTTCGGTCAGCTTTCCTTCCTCAATCAGCTCACTGATATGATTCACGTAGCAGGAGGTCATCATTTCAATATCGACTCCGGCTTTTAAAGCTTGCTCGGCTGCTTCTTTTTCATTGGCTGCGACGCCGTGAGGAAGCAGTTCTTTGACAGCACCCCAATCGGAGATCAACACACCGTCAAATCCCCATTCTTCCCGTAAAAGGTCACGCATTAATGCTTTGTTTCCGGTAGAAGGGATACCGTTTAAAATATTAAATGCCGTCATTACCATTTCACAGCCTTCGTCCAATGCTGCTTTATACGCCGGCAGATAGGATTCACGCAGCATCCATTCAGACATGTCGACCGTATTGTAATCTCTTCCACCTTCAGGTGCCCCATAGGCTGCAAAGTGTTTGACGCAGGCAGCTACTTTATAGTTGTCGCTCTCTAAATTTCCTTGAAACCCTCGAACAAAGGCGCGGGCAAACGTACTATTTAAAAAAGGATCTTCGCCTGTTGATTCCATTACACGTCCCCACCGTGGATCACGTGACAAATCAACCATAGGTGCAAAGGAAACATGTACCCCTGAAACGGCTGCCTCTTTGGCTGCGATGGCTGAGCTTTGTTCAGCAAGTTCCACATCCCATGAACATCCGATCGCTAAGGGGACAGGGAAAATGGTTTTAAAGCCATGGACGATGTCGGACATGATTAAAAGAGGAATACTCAGCCGATGATTTTCCAAATGCTTTTTTTGAATGTTTTTAATTTCAGAAGCTCCTGAAGCTCCTAATACAGAACCTGCTTTTTTTATATCTTCATCACTAATCCCCATATCCTGCATTGGACCCGTAATTTGTCCGCGATCGGAAGCGCCTTCAAAAAAAGGTGTAGCTAATTGAACGAGCTGTCCTGTTTTTTCTTCCAGCGTCATTTGATCTAGTAATTCTTTTAATTGATGATCGGTCATTTTTGTCTTCCTCCTAGTATGGTTATTCGAAACGTTTCAATAATCTCATGGGTAGAAGTATAAGCGTGGTACTTCATTTCGTCAACTAGAATTCACCCTGACTTATACTTGGTTTTATTGGAAATTAAGTAAATTCAAAAAAATGTGTTGAAAGCGGATTCAATATTCAGTACAATAAATTTATCGAAACGTTTCAACGAAAATTTAAAAGAGGGAGTTTTATTATGAAAACGAAATTGTTTGCCTTTCTGGCCGTCGTGTTATTAGCGGGTATGTTAGCAGCTTGTTCAAATGATTCATCTTCAAGTGAAGGTGATAATGAAACCGTCACCGTGTGGGCGATGGGTGAAGAAGGAAAGAAGCTTAAGGAATTCAGTAAAGGATTTGAAGAAGATAATCCGGATCTTAAAGTTGATGTTCAAGCGATTCCATGGGATACAGCTCACGATAAATTATTGACAGCTGTAGCTTCAGGTAATGGACCAGACGTTGTCCAGCTGGGGACAACATGGGTGCCTGAGTTTGCGGAGGCTGGAGCACTTCTTGATCTATCTGAATACACGGAAGACTATCCGTCTTTTGCAAAGGAAAACTATTTTGAAGGTTCCGTTTCTACTATGGAATATGAAGATCAAATTGTAGGAATTCCTTGGTATGTAGATACACGAGTGCTTTACTACCGGACGGATTTGTTAAAAGAAGCAGGGTATGAAGAAGCTCCGAAAACGTGGGACGAGCTTAAAGATGCGGCAAGCACTTTAGCGGACCGCGGGGAAGGTTCTTTTGGACTCGATATTGACCGAAACGACCAGATCACTCCATTTATTTTTGCCTGGCAGAATGGCTATGAAGCCAACCTTGAAGAAAAACAGCTGAATTTTGAGTCGCCGGAATTCAAAGAAGCGATTGAGTATTACACAAGCTATTTTGAGGAAGGAATCAGCCAGAAACAGAAAGGTGTCGATATCGTACAAGGATTTAAAGAAGGTACGAAGCCAATGTTCTTCAGCGGCCCGTGGATGATCAATATTATTAATGATCAGGCTCCCGATATTGAAGGGAAATGGGCAACAGCTGTCATGCCTGAGAAAGAAACGAATACTTCCAGCATGGGCGGTGCCAACCTGTCTATTTTCGAATCATCTGATAATGTCGAGGGTGCTTTAAAATACATCTCTTATCTGACAGAAGTAGATACTCAGATGGAATGGCTGGAAGAATCTAATACCCTTCCTTCCCGTACAGAAGCATGGGAAGAGGATGTTATGACCGAAGACCCAATGTATGCAACGTTTGGTAAACAGCTTGAAGATACAAAGCCTGGATTGCAGACACCTCAATTTGAACGTATTGCTCAAGAATTTTTAGGATCGATTGAGCGCATTGTTGAAGGCGGGGCAGATATTGATGAAGAGTTGGAACAGTTCAATCAAAAAGCCAATGAGCTTATTGAAGAATAAATAAAGGATGATGGGGTGAAGGGATTTTCTTTCACGCCATCATCATTTTTTAGGGGTTATATCAACTACTCGGATGATGAGGATAGGTGGGTAATTATGAACAAGTTAAAAAACTTATATCAAAATAGACATCCTTATATATTCATTGCCCCGGCCGTTCTTTTGCTGACGGTCTTCAGTCTGATTCCGATCCTTGTCGCCTTTGTTATCAGTTTTTCAGATATGAATTTAAAAGGGCTGGCGGATTGGTCTTCAATTACATTTATCGGACTGGAAAACTATAAGGATTTGTTTACAGACGATACATTTTTAAAATCGGTCTATAACACATTGTTTTATGTCATAGTCGGTGTGCCGCTTGTGATCGTATCTTCATTATCGATTGCTTTGCTGCTGAACTATGGAACCAACAAAATTTTCACCGTGTTTCGAGCGGTGTATTATATGCCGTCCATAACCAATATCATCGCTGTGGCCGTCATTTGGGGCTACCTTTATAACACGGAATATGGCCTGTTTAACTATTTACTTTCCTTACTGACGGTAGATAACATTCCGTGGCTGGAAGAGCCGACCATCGCTAAGTTATCGCTCATCCTTTTAGCGGTATGGAAAGGCATCGGGATTAACATGATCATCTTCCTTGCGGCTTTGCAGGGGATTCCGAAATCTTATTATGAAGCAGCGGAAATGGATGGAGCCAATCGATTGCAGGTGCTTTTTAATGTGACACTCCCTCTTTTAAGGTACGCGACCTTTTTTGTCACCATTACAACACTGATCGGCTGGATGCAGTTTTTCGAAGAACCATTTGTTATGACAGATGGAGGACCATTGGATGGGACGATTTCCATAGCGCTGTTTATTTATAAAGAAGGTTTCCAATTTAGTGAATTCGGCTATGCAGCTGCCGGGTCCTTTATATTATTTGCCATGATTATTATCGTCACAATGATTCAATTCAAATTTAGAAAATCAGATACACAATATTAAGGAAAGGAGTGGAAGCTGATGGCTTTAACTAAAAAGAAGAATAAGATGGAAAAATACCTCGTGCTTACGCTATTAATCCTGGGTGGAATTGTCGTTTCAATTCCTTTTATATGGATGATTTCCAGTTCATTTAAGCCGGAAAGTGAAGTGCTGGCCATCCCGCCAACAATTTTTCCTGAAAACCCTACACTTGAGAATTACATCAACCTTTTTACAAACATGAATTTCACTGTCTATTTACGAAACACATTAATCATTGTCTTCTTCTCATTTATCGGCCTATTATTTAATGCGATGGCCGGATATGGTTTTGCCAAGTATCAATTTAAAGGCAGGGAAAAGGTGTTTTATCTTGTGTTAGCGACTATGATGATCCCAGGTCAGGTGACAATGATCCCTGTTTATTTGATTTTGAACGAAATGGGACTTACGAATACAATGACAGGGATTGTCCTTCCGGGGCTTGCGGTAGCGTTTAGCATTTTCTTATTCCGCCAGTTCATGACAACAGTGCCTGACGATCTACTCGAAGCAGCGCGATTGGATGGTGCGGGTGAATTTTATATCTTTTTCAAGCTTGTCGTACCTATTGCGAAGCCGATATTTGCCGTGCAGGGGATCCTTACCTTTATCGCCGGATGGAACAGCTTCCTATGGCCGCTAATCATTGCAAATGATGAAAGCCTTTATACTTTATCTGTCGGACTTTCTTTACTGCAAGGCCAGTATGCCAATAACTTCGCACTGCAGATGGCCGGTGCCGCATTTATGGTCGTTCCGATTATCATTATTTTTTCCTTCTTCCAGAAGTACATCGTGGAAGGATTTACAATGTCAGGAATTAAATAAGTTCGTTATGTCATCCTAAAAATAAGTACAATGAAATGTAAGTATTCGTTACAAAAGGGAGCAGGAGTTAAAGATGGCGACAATTAAAGACGTAGCAAAAAGAGCAGGAGTGGCGGTCTCCACAGCCTCCTACGCATTAAACGGAATCGACAAAGTAAGTTCCGCCACCATTGAAAAGGTATTAAAGGCAGCTCAGGAATTAAACTATAAAAAAAGTGGTTTTGCGTCTGATTTAAAGCGTACCAAAACAAATACAATCGCATTGATTTTAAGTGATTTATCCGGTCCTTACTATTCTGAACTGATCAAGGGAGTTCAAGAAGTAACGGCTTCCAATGGTTATGATCTCATTGCCTGCAGTTCAGTAGGAGGAGATAAGTCAACAGCTTCTAAATTTTTGAAGGAAAAGAGAGTCGATGGAGCGATCGTCCTGGCTCAAAACATTACAACAGAGCTCATTAAATCTTCCGCAAGAGAAGACTTCCCTGTTATTGTGCTCGATCGTGAAGTGGATAGTCCGTATGCTGTCCACGTTGAGGTTAATAACTGGCAGGGCGGGTATGAGGCAACAGAATATATGATCAATAAAGGTCACCGCACCATTGCTTATGTGAGCGGACCTTTGAATTCCCATGATAATGAGGAACGATTCAAGGGGTACTTAAAAGCGTTAGAACACCATGACATACCTTATCAATCACGCTGGAAAATCGGAGGGGAATTCACACGTGAAGGAGGCTACCGTGCGACGAAAATGCTAATTGCCCAGCAGAATCTGCCGGAAGCTATTTTCTTTGCTAACGATGAAATGGCGATTGGCGGGCTTCAAGCGTTTTCTGAGAAAAAAATTAAGGTTCCGGAAGATATCTCGGTTATTGGATTTGATGATATTCAGTTATCTGAATATGTCCACCCGCCTCTCACAACCGTAAAACAGCCGAAATACGAAGCCGGCGCCCTTGCCGTTCATTTAATCTTTCAATTGCTGGCCGGAGAAAAAGTAGAAAAAACATACAATCTGGCAACAGAGTTCGTCGAACGTCAATCTGTGAAAGAAAAGTGATAGAAAGTGGGTACCAGGTACCTAGAGAAAAAAAGAAAAACCCCCTCATCCGATCTGGGTGAGGGGGTTCGTGCTATATTTTACTTTCTGTTTACCTTAGATTTTCTGTGTTGACTCCCGCACGATCAGCTCAGCCGGGAGCAGTAGCTCCTGATAGGGCTCATCTGGGTTCTCTGTTCGCCAAAACAGCCTTTCTACCGCATTCTGTCCAAAGGCTTTAAAGCTGATATCCATAGTAGTAATCGATGGAGTCGAAAGCTGAGACAGCTGTCCGTTATCAAAGCTGCACACTGAGGCTTCACCTGGAACTTGAATACCGTGCTGTTGTAAGCCGGACGTTATAAGATAGCCGAGCCCGTCATTTACACAAAACCAGGCGGTCGGCTTTTTTACCAGCTGGCCAATAAAGTGGTTAATGATATTGCTTTCTTCAGGGGCGTCTGTAAACAAATATTCTTTTTGCGTTTCGAGACCGAATTCTTTATGGGCGAGTAAAAAACCTTCCAGACGCTCCTGATAGCTTGGGGAGAATTCGGTGTCTCCGATAAACGCAATTTCTTGGTGGCCCAGTTCAATTAAATGCTGAACGGCGGCATAAGCGCCGAAACGGTTATTTGTTAAAATTGCGTCGGCTTTAATATTAGGATGATGATGATCGATTAACACAGTAGGTATCCCTGTATCAAGCACCTTCTGAATGTAGGTATTGCTTATATGAGAGAGGATAAGAACGCCCTCTACTTCTCTGTTTTTAATAAAAGAGGGAAGCGTAAGTGATTCTTTGGCCTGTTGATTTATGGACTGAATCAGCAGGTTTTTGTTTCGTTTATTGACTTCCTCTTCAATTGTTAAGTAAATTTCTCCAAAAAAACTTCTCATCGAAAAAGCAAAATCGGAGGCAATTAAGGCGATGTTTCCGCTTTGGTTCCGTGTATGACTGCGGGTTTGAGTAGAGCGGTTATAACGGTAGCCGAGATCCTCAGCCACCTTCTGAACTTGCTTTCTTAATTCTTCACTCACTCCGGGCTTGCCTGTTAACGCTTGGGAAACGGAATTCTTCGATATATTAAGCTGGTTGGCAATGTCTTGCATTGTCACTTTTTTTGCCATGAAGAAAAACAACCTCTCTATAAAAATCATTTTTGTAACGTTACTTAATAATATACTTTATTGTTAGTGTAAACACAATAATTTAGTAATATAAGGGATCAATAAAATTATTTGTTGACATTACAAATGAGAGTTGTATAATCATTTGTAAGGTTACTAATTCGACAAATAACGAGATTTTAAATTATTTTGTAATGTTATTTTTATTAGAATTGAAAGGGCTTACAAAAAAGAATGGAGGAAATACAAAAGTGATAAATGTGACACGGTTAAAAACAAACCCGTTAATCACACCGGATGATGTGACTCCTTATCATGACAATCATGAAGTTATCGGAGTGTTTAACGCTGGTGTGGCAGAGTATCAAGGAGAAACTCTTCTTTTATTAAGAGTAGCAGAACGGCCGATTTCGGACAATCCAGATATCGTAAACGCGCCGATCATTGATTTTTCGTCAGGAAATAGAAATTTGAAAATCATCGAACTTAATAAGCAGGATTCAAAATATGACTTTTCAGACCCGCGGACGATCCGCTATCAGGAGAATGGGGCGACAGCTTACTTAACTTCGCTTTCTTATATTCGTCTGGCTAGAAGTAAAGATGGCGAGGAGTTCACGATTGATTCTGAACCATTTATCTATCCAGAGACTAAGCATGAAACTTGGGGGGTTGAAGACCCGCGTGTGACGCTGATCGACGATACATATTACATCCAGTACAGCGCAGCTTCGCAGCTTGGCATTGGAGTGGGCCTCATTACTACAGAGGACTTTCAGACATATGAACGTCATGGTTTAATGCTTCATCCTGAAAATAAAGACGCAGCGATTTTTCCTGAAAAAATTAACGGAAAGTATTACACGCTTCATCGTCCGGTTCCAAAAGGAATTGGAAGTCCGGAAATCTGGATTGCCGAATCCAGGGATTTAATTCATTGGGGCAATCACCAGCACTTACTCGGCTTGAGTGAAGATGGATGGGACAGCGGACGAATTGGAGGCGGAGCCGTTCCTTTTAAAACAGAGGAAGGCTGGCTTGAAGTCTACCATGCTGCTGATAAAAACGACCGTTACTGTTTAGGAGCTTTACTTCTGGATTTAAATGATCCTTCTAAAGTACTGGCGAAAACTTTCGAGCCAATTTTAGTTCCAGAAGCTGATTATGAAGTAAACGGCTTTTTTAATCAAGTAGTTTTCACGTGTGGCGTCACGTTACAAAATCGTAACGTTCGCGTTTATTATGGAGTAGCTGATACGTCGATGGCCGCAGCTGATATGAGCATTGATGACATTTTAGCGAAGCTGACTTACTTAAAAGTGCCTGAAGGCGGGGCGGTGGAATGACCTATACAGTTCAATCATTGCTTAAGGATTATCAAAAGCAGGGAGGAGTGAAACAGGCGAAAAAGCTTACATTCGCTGGTGTTGGTGACAGAGATGTTTACAACATTACAGCTCCTTTTATTGATGAAGGAGAACGTGTCATTGCGGGACGTGTGGAGGGACGAGACACGGAGTATTCAGATGTGTTTTTCTTTGTTGAACAAGAGGGGCATTGGGTGCCGCGGGAAAACACCCCGACATTCTCTCTCCAGGATCCATTCGTTACGACAATCGGAGGTCAGCTCGTTTTTGGAGGAGTACAAGTCACACCTGATCCAAACGATGAAAGTAAGCTGACATGGAAGACTGTTTTTTACAAAGGAAACAGTATTAGACAGCTTGAGCCTTTGACAGAAGGCCCAGAAGGAATGAAAGATATTCGCCTGCTTGAACTTCAGGACGGGAGAATTGCTGTCTTCACCCGCCCGCAAGGTGAAAAAGGCGGTCGGGGTAAAATTGGGTTTACAAAAGTGAATTCTTTATCACAGCTTACAGTGGAAACCATTGATCAAGCTCCACTGATTGAACCTCATTTTACCGGTGAGGAGTGGGGAGGAGCGAATGAACTTTATCTGCTCGAGAATGGAGATATTGGGGTGCTTGGCCATATTGCTGAATTTGATGAAGAGGGAGATCGACATTATTACCCGATTACCAGCCGGTACAAGATAGATTCTAATCAATTGACGGATATGAAGATTATCGCCACACGTCGTGATTTTCCAGAAGGATCCGCGAAACGGCCGGACCTTGCTGATGTGCTGTTTAGTGGAGGATTACTCTTTTTAGAAAATGGTGAGGCGGAACTTTATGTCGGCGTCAGTGACGCTGAGGCTCATAAAGCCGTCGTGCCGAATCCTTTTATCTAATAATTAATGAAGAGAAAAAATGAGAGGGGAATGGAAGAATGAAAAAGCTGCTTAACCTTCGTTTATTTGTTTTGATGTTTGCGAGTCTGTTTGTAGTGGCCGGGTGTCAATCCGGTGAAAGTTCAGGTGATGGGAGTTCAGAAGATGGAACGGTGGAGTTCGAATTCTGGGCAGCGCCGAACCCGACGCAGGAACAGTTCTGGGATAATATGGCTCAGCAGTATATGGAAGAAAATGAAGATGTAAAGATTAACGTATCGCCAATGCCGGAAAGTCCTTCTTCTGAAGCGGGCATTCAATCCGCAATCGCAGCGGGAAATGCTCCGGCGATTTCTGAAAATATTTCCCGTGGCTTTGCGGCTCAATTAGCGGAAAGTAACGCAGTGGTCCCGCTTAATGAATTTGAAGGTTATGATGAACTAATTGATGAACGCCAAATGACCGAAACAATGTCTACATGGACATTTACTGAAGACCAGCAGTTTGTATTGCCGATTTACTCAAATGCGATGCTGTTTGGCTGGAGAATCGATATCTTGAATGAACTTGGTTTTGAAGAAGTACCGAAGACTTACGATGAAGTATTAGAAGTAGGGAAAAAACTAAAAGAAGAATATCCTGAAAAACACCTTTGGGCACGTGCGGATTTGGTGAAACCTACTTGGTCTGCCCGCTGGTTTGATTTCTTCATGCTTTATAACGCAGCTTCTGAAGGCAATGGTTTCGTTGAAGGTAATGAATTCACGGCCGATGATGAGGCTGGTGTAGAAACGCTGAAATTTTTCCAGGACTTAAGTGAAAATGAACTTCTGTTAACTCGTGAAGCAACAGATCCGTTTGAGTCAGGAGATTCCATTATGATGGACCTTGGTCCTTGGACGTTCTCTTACTGGGATGAAAGATTCCCGGAAATGGAGCAGGGCGAAACTTATGAGTTAGCAATGCCTCCAGTACATGATGGAGAAGAGTCTACAACGTTTGCTGATACGAAAGGTCTATCCATTTACGCTTCTGCCTCTAAAGAACAGCAGCAGGCCGCTTTTGACTTTGTGAAATGGGTATTCTCAGATGCAGAAAATGATTTAGAGTGGTTTGAAGCAACGAATCTGCCGCCAGCACGTGATGATCTAGCAACGAATGAAACATTTACTTCATTCTTAGAAGAAAATCCGGAGCTTAAACAATATGCAGACAACATTCCGAATTCCGTACCGCCAATGGACAGCCCGCAAACGGCTGAGATCCAGGAGCTGATTGGAACAGAAGGCTTAAATCCAGTTGTGAACGGAGAGAAGGATGCCGAGAAAGCATGGGAGGATATCAAGGCCGCGATTAACGGGGTGTTGAAATAAAATGGAAAAAAGTAATGCAAGGTTGGGTTGGCTGTTTGCCAGCCCTTACCTTATCTATTCCCTCATTTTCTTTCTATTTCCGCTACTGTGGGCAACGTATTTAGCATTTACTAACTGGAACTTAATTGCTCCTGACTACGAATTCGTCGGGATACAAAATTTTATCGACGCGTTTTTCAGTGAAAGTGTACGCGCGGCCTTCTTTGTTACTTATAAATTCTTAGGAATGTTTGTACCGATTGTCGTGGGGGGGGCTTTAATTCTTGCGATGATCATCCATACGCTTCCTAAGTTTAAAGGTTTATTTTCTGTAGCTTTCTTCTTACCTTACTTAGCTTCAGGGGTAGCCTCTGCAATTATCGTAAATGGCGTACTATCTTACAACAGCCCATTTAACGTGTGGCTGCGAAGTTCATTCGGTCTTGATATTGACTGGCTGGGTTCTTCCATTTTAGCGCCTTTAATTATTGCACTTATGATGGCATGGAAATTCGCAGGTTATTATGCGTTGTTATTTGTTGCCGGACTTGAAAGTATACCGAAAGAAGTTTATGAAGCTGCTGAAATTGATGGAGCTGTAGGATTTCGAAAGTTTTGGCATGTCACCATTCCGATGCTTTATCCTTCTTTTTATACAGTTACCATTTTAGCTGTCGGCTTAATGTTCGGGATTTTTACCGAACCGTATGTACTAACAGGCGGGGGACCAGACCTGGCGACCCATACCTGGCAGCTGGAAATTTACAGTCAGGCTTTTGAAAGATTGAACGCCGGTTATGGAACAGCGATCGCTGTCATTAACTCTATAGTTACATTTGCATCGATCCTCGTCTTCCGTAAAATTCTAGAGAAATGGGGTGCCAAACATGGCTGGGAATAATAAGCTGAAATTAACGTTACTCTATATTATTGCTTTCAGTGTGCTCATTGTTATGGTAGCTCCGTACATTTATATGGTTATTGGATCGTTCGCGGTTTGGGATCAAGTTGACCGCAAAATTATTCCGACTGAATTTACGCTGCGATCCTATGAATGGCTGTTTTTCGGAGGAGAAGGAGCGAATGCAAGACCATGGCTTAGGGCCTTCTTTAACAGTATTTTCGTAAGTACAACGTCTGCTTTCCTAATGATTGCGACCGCACTGCTCGTCGGCTTTTCCTTAGCCAAGCTTAAATTTAAAGGAAACCGCCTGATTAATAACGTGATTCTGTTCCAAATGTTCTACCCGGCTGTCATTCTTTTAATCCCGTTATTTTTAATTATTCGCTACTTTGGCATGTACGACACATACTGGGCAATGATTTTGCCAAAAGCTGTTAACCTGTGGGCGATCTTTATGTATACGAATTTCTTTAGAGGACTGCCGAACGAACTGATCGAAGCGGCCAAAATTGATGGAGCAAGTCAATGGAAGATCGTTTGGAAAATCGTTCTGCCGATGTCGAAGTCAATTACGACGATTATCTTCCTATTTGTATTTATGGAACGATGGGTTGAGCTCTTATGGGACATGCTCGTTGTTAACAGTGAGGAAATGCTGACTCTAAACGTATTGCTCGCTCAAATGTTTGGACCATACGGCGGATATCCTGGCCCAATGTACGCAGCCTCCGTCCTGCTGACCCTGCCGATCCTGATTCTGTTTATCATCTTCAGTAAGAACTTCAAAAAAGGCATGCAGTTCGTGCTGAAGTAATGGTTTTGAAGATCGGTACCAGGTACCGAGAGAAAAAAGAAAAAAAGGAGTGAGAAGCTATCGAACAGATTGGTTTGCAGCTTTATTCGTTGAAGGAATATACGGAGAAAGATTTTATCGGAACGCTCGAAAAGGTGGCTCAGGCTGGTTATGATGGCGTAGAATTTGCAGGCTATTTTAATACAACCAGTCAGGATCTTAAAAAAGCTTTAAACAATTTAGGATTAAATGCAGCAGGCAGCCATATTGCCATTGAAGACCTTGAGCAAAATTTAGAAGCTATGATTGAGTATTCCCTTAACATTGAAAGTCCGTATATCATCTGTCCCGGTCTGCCGGAATCGTATAGAAACAGCGCGGACGCTTATAAGCGAACCGCAGAACAATTTAATAGAATCGGTGAAAAGTGCAGGGAAAGAGGCTTGCTGTTTGGCTACCATAACCACCACGTTGAATTTGAAAAGTATGACGGTGAATATGGTTTGGATATTCTTGCTGACCATACAGGAGAAGAAAACCTTTTCCTCGAATTAGATACGTATTGGGCTGAAATTTGCGGGATTAAATCCGTCGATCTCATCGAAAAATACAAACAGCGTCTTAAAATTCTACATATTAAAGATATGAACAATTTTGAAGAAAAGCGCAATGTAGAAATCGGCAGCGGAGCGATGGACTTTAAGAAAATTATCAGAGCCGGCAAAGCCCAGCAAGTGGAATGGTACACCGTTGAGCAGGAAGAATTCGATAAGGACCCATTAACAAGCATCCAGGAAAGCTATCAATATTTGAAAACAATAGTGTAGGAGGATGAACAAATGGCAGAATCCAAACTTAAAGTAGGAATTATCGGCTGCGGAGGAATCGCAAATGGAAAACAAATGCCGGCACTATCGAAAGTAGAAGCTGTGGAAATGGCCGCCTTTTGTGACATAGTAGTAGACCGGGCAGAAAAGGCAGCCGGTGAATATGGCAGTGAGGGCTCCAAGATATTTACGGATTATCGTGAACTATTAAAAGAAGACCTTGATGTCGTACACGTCTGTACACCGAACAAGTCGCATGCTGAAATCAGTATTGCTGCCCTTGAATCAGGCAAGCACGTAATGTGTGAAAAACCGATGGCTAAAACCGCAGTCGAAGCGCGCGACATGGTAGAAGCGGCCAAACGGACAGGGAAACACCTGTCCATCGGCTATAACAACCGATTTCGCAGCGACTCACAGTATTTGAAAAAAGTGTGTGAAGACGGGGACCTTGGAGAAATCTACTTTGCCAAAGCCCACGCCATTCGCAGACGTGCCGTTCCAACTTGGGGGGTATTTTTAAACGAAGAAGAGCAAGGCGGCGGACCGCTGATCGATATCGGAACCCACGCTCTTGATCTTACTTTGTGGCTCATGGATAACTATGAAGTGAAAAGCGTCGTCGGCAACGTGTATCACAAGCTTTCCGATAAAAAGGATGCAGCTAATGCTTTTGGACCATGGGACCCGGAAGAATTTAATGTGGAAGACTCTGCATTTGGGTTCATTACGATGAAAAATGGTGCGACGATCATTCTTGAATCGAGCTGGGCCTTAAACACGCTCGATATTGATGAAGCTAAAAGTACTCTGTGTGGTACAGAAGGCGGCGCAGATATGAAGGACGGTCTGCGCCTAAATGGTGAGAAGTACGGCAAGCTTCATACGACAAAACCAGAACTGGATGCCGGGGGAGTCGCTTTCTACGATGGTGCGGATGAAAGTGACAGTGACCGCGAAGCTAGATTATGGATTGAGAGTTTGCTTAAAGATGAGAAACCTGTAGTAAAGCCGGAGCAGGCTTTAGTAGTGAGTGAGATTTTAGAAGCGATTTATAAGTCGGCGGAAACAGGTGAAGCGGTTTATTTTTAAATATCGGAAAGAGGCTGTCTATTAGGTAGTCTCTTTTTTTATGGAGCGATCAGTTCATGATGAATAATTGCTCATTAATCTCAGTAGCTATACAAGGGTTCTCTTGGTTCATTCCTACTATTTTAGAAAAATTTAATAAAACGTTAATGATTATCTATTACACTTACTAGTGAGTTTAATAAGAGATTAACTAATGGAGTGGGTAATGTGAGCAGGTTTAAAGCAAGTTTATTAATAATTGTGCTAGTGTTGATTTTTCCATTAAGTCCAAAGGAAAATACAGCATTTGCTGCAAACAGCGGGGATGTTGTTGTCAATGAAGTTGCTTGGATGGGGACAACAGATAGTTATAATGCTGAGTGGATTGAAATACATAATACGACGGGTGAATCAATCGACTTATCTGGATGGACATTGAAAGCTGTAGACGGCACACCAAATATCGGTTTATCAGGATCAATTCCAGCTGGTGGTTACTATTTGTTAGAGAGAACTGATGATTCCACAGTTTCAGAAGTTTCAGCTGACCAAATTTATACGGGGGCTTTAGCAAATAGCAATGAAGCTCTTGAACTTATGGATGATTCAGGAGGTCTGGTCGATGAGGTAAATGATTGGCATGCAGGTGATAATGATCAGAAAGCGACAATGGAGCGGTTAGATCCAGGAGAGAGTGGGACAACCTCCACTAATTGGGCAGATGCGACCTCCATTTATGAAGAAGGACTCGGCACACCAAAGGCAGAAAACTCTAGTGATGCACAAGATCAAGCATGTGCAGAAAGTGTAGCTAACGTTTCTGAACAAGAAGGAGCCATTAATGTTTATTTTAATAAGTGTGTTGATCACCAATATGCTACCAGTGGAAATGAAGCCAATCAAGCGGTTAACCTTGAGGATCGTTTAATACAACGCTTAGAGCAGGCGGAAGAGCGAATTGATTTTGCTACATATGAACTTAATCTTCCGCGCATTGCTGAAACATTAATCAACCAAGCAGCAAATGGCGTGGAAGTTCGAATAATCGCTGATGCGAAAGATGCGGATGATCCTCATTATGAGAAGCGTTATCAAACAATGAGGCTCTATGTGGAAAAAATCCTGCGCGGAGCTGATGGGGAGATCGGTACCGAAGATGACGCGGAAATTTTATCTGATTCTCCGATGATGGCAGTAGAAGATCCGGAACCACGCATTGAACTCGGTCTGCCAGAGGATGCATCAGATATCCCAGAAGTCACTGTTGAAGTAGGAAATAGTGAAGAAACCGGACGGCTTTTTGTTGAAGGAGAACAGAAAGATGAAGAAGGAACGTATTATTCACCCGGCAATCAAATGCATAATAAATTTGCCTTAGTGGATGGCCAGTGGGTGTTTACCGGTAGCTGGAATTTCACCGTGACTGGTCTTTATGGATCAGAAGAAAACCAGGAGAATAGGGTTCTTGATGGTAATCAGCAGCATGTGATAGAAATAAATTCGACTGAGCTTGCTGACATTTATGAGACAGAATTTAATGAAATGTGGGGAAGTTCACTGAGGAAACCTGACATAGAAGCATCAAACTTTTCAACACGAAAAACGGATAACACAGAGCATCAGGTTAATATAAATGGCGTACCTGTTGAGGTGTATTTTTCCTCTGGAGATGCTGCGATTGGACACATGGCCGACTATGTGAAAGAAGAGGCTGATCAAAATACTTACTTTTCAATTTTTGCCTGGAGTGATCAAAGCTTATTAAACGAATTAAAATATAAATATGAAGGTTCTTACGAAGATGGAAAAGGAACTTTAACTGGATTTGATATCAAGGGAGTTTTCGATTCTAGTTTTTGGAATCAGTGGTGGTCTGCAAGTGTAGATATGACTGGACGCACGTCTACACAAGAAAGTGAAGGAAATCCAAATATTAGATGGGCAAACCCTGCCCCCGTTTATAAGGATGGCGAGTCCCGGAAGCTCCATAGTAAAACGATGTTAATTGATGCAGATACCTCGAGCGACGCGACCACGATTGTAGGTTCCACCAATTGGAGCAACAATGGAAATAATATTAACGATGAAAATATGCTGTTTATTCATGATCAGGACATTACCAATCAATTTGTACAAGAATTTAATGCGCGCTATGTGCAGGCTGGGGGAACTATAGAATAAGAGCAAAGGTGAGGAATTATTACATTGTGATTTACGAGCCGTGGAAAATATACGTAAAAAGCTCATCACTTTCAAGTGGTGAGCTTTCTTTATGAGCTGTCCTTAAAAAGTCAGAAAATTTTAAAATCCTCGTTGACTTTTATTTTTCCTTCATCTAACATGAAACTTAACTACACGAATGTAATATTTTTTTGAAGTTTTGCTTCGTGTTAATAAAGGATGATGGTCATGTTAAATACACTTGAACAGCTGCGCCAGTGTTATGACGGGTTACGTCCCTCTGAACAAAAGGCGGCTGGCTACATTTTAAATAATCCATTTAAAGTACTAGATATGCCGATTGCTAAGCTTGCGGAAGTTACTTCTGCAAGTGAAGCTACAATTATTCGAATGTGCCGGAAGCTGAATTTAAAAGGCTATACCGAACTGAAGCTGAGTATATCTGCTTCTATGAATGGAGCGAAAGAATACAAAGATAAATATGAAGATATCTCACGAGATGCAAGTCTTTCTGAAATTATTCAGCTCGTTTCGAATAACAATATGCGTTCAATTAAATTAACCCATTCATTAATTGATGAAAATCAAATGGAGAAAGCCGTTAAGATATTAAACGATGCTAGGAGAATTGCTGTAATGGGCGTAGGAGCTTCTGGAATTGTAGCTCTTGATTTTGAACAGAAATGCAAACGAATTAACAGGTGGTGTGAATCTTTTACAGATGGTCACTCCCAGCTGATGTCAGCCGTACACCTGACGGATAAAGATGTCGTTTTAGCGATTTCATATTCAGGCGAGACTGTAGAAATTATCGATGCGATGAAAGTAGCGCAAAACCATGGGGCTCAAACCATATCGATTACAGGTTATAGCGATAATTGGGTTCAGCGGAATGCAGATATAAACCTGTTCGCTTCACCGATCGAGAAAAATATTCGCAGCGGGGCTACGGCATCGCGAATTGCACAGCTTAATATTGTGGATGTTTTGTTTACTGCCTTAGCATCGATTAACTTTGAAGAGTCTGTTCAGATGCTTGATGAAACAAGAGAAGTTCTTAGGAAAAAAACAAACTAAGGGGGGATGCATTTGAATGATCAACTACAAAACCTTTTTAAAGAATACTTTGAAGATCAGTGTTTCACAGGGTTAACTTGCTGTATTTCCTTAAACGGTGAACCTATTTACCATGAAGCCTTTGGGGGAACCGGAGTTGACCATGATGAAAAATGCCGAACGGATACCTTATTTGACTTAGCTAGTGTTACTAAGATCATTACCACCACGTTAATACTTCAACTAGTTTCACAGAGAAAGCTTACCCTTTTTACTTCATTAGATAATTGCCTTCCTTCAACTTATGTCAATGACAACTTAGCCTCTGTTACCATCAAAGAATTACTCACACATACAAGTGGTTTAATCAGCTGGTACCCTTTTTACACTAACCTCCCAGAGAAAAATATATGGAACGTACTTAACAATATAAAACTACTGCACCAATCTGATCAAAAAGTTGTCTACAGTGACTTAAACTTTATCTTGTTAGGTGAAGTGATCAAGCTTCATTATCAAAAAAGTTTATCTGAGATAGTCGATCAGCAAATCTCTTCCCCCTTGCAGCTAGAATCCTTACACTATCAGCCAATTCCTGGACGTACAATCGCAGCTACAGAGTTTGGCAACCAAATTGAGAAACAAATGGTTACAGACAGACATCTAACATTTAATAAATGGAGGAATGTGAACCATCCAATAAAGGGAGAAGTAAATGACGGAAACGCTTATTATTTTTTTGGTGGAGAGTCCGGTCACGCAGGTTTATTTTCAGATGTAAAAGACCTTGTGGCTCTAGGTGAGCTTTATGCTCTAAATCGTCACCCCAGCCAGATGATTGATCGAAATCTGCTCCGCGATTCCATGAATGAACATGCACCAGGAAGAGGGTTAGGATGGCAGGTGTCTGAACCCTTTTCACGAAATGGAGCTGGTCATACAGGCTTTACTGGGACGATGATCTGGGTAAATCCCAAGTTAAAATTATCAGTTGGACTTCTCACCAATCGTTTGAATGTCAAAAATCCCAAAAACCTAAATGAATTTAGAAGAAGAGTTATTCATATTATTCAACCTTACATAAAAAAGGAGAGATCTTATGCTGAAAAAATTTAGTTTGTTACTGACAGTAATCGTACTTTCAGTAGTGTTGGCAGCATGTTCTGAAGAAAGCGGGGCAAACGAGGGGGAATCATCCGAAGGCGGCGGTGAACAAACATTGAAAATCGCCAATGATCAAGAGCCTGCGGGCCTGGATCCTCATAAGACACCTGCTCATTCCTCTGTTCGAATCTATTCTAAAGTCTATGAAGGGCTGGTTACGTTTGACGAAAACATGGAGATTAAAGGACAGCTGGCAGTAAGCTGGGATCAGCCAGATGATACGACATATGTATTCAACTTAGTTGAAGGAGCTAAATTTCATGACGGAAGTGAAATGACTGCTGATGATGTGAAATACAGCTTTGAAAGAATACTAGATGAGGGTACAGCTTCCCATATTGCTTCCTATTTTAGTGTAGTAGATTCTATTGAAGTGGTAGATGAATACACGATTCAATTTAATCTATCTGAGCCATCAGCTGCTTTTCTTAATAACTTGACGAATTCCAGTGCTGCTGTTATTCCTGAAGAATTAGTAGATGAAAATGGCGGAGACATCCAGCAAACCGCTGTTGGTACAGGTCCTTTTAAATTTGTGGAATGGGTGCCTGACAGCAAAGTCGTTCTTGAGAAAAATGAAGATTACTACGTAGATGGTGTTCCTAAGCTTGATGAAGTTACTTATTATACGATGAAGGAAGAAGCTTCTCGTTTGTCAGCGATCCGTACAGGAGAAGTTGATCTGACGACAGTTGGAGCGAAATCTGCTTCCCTCCTTGAAGGCCAGGAAAATGTAGAAGTTATCGATTATCAGTCATTAGAGTACAGCTATGTTGGGTTTAACGTGGATAAAGAACCTTTTAATGATGAGAAGGTGCGCCAAGCGTTAAGTCTTGCCACAGATAGAAATAAGATTACGGAGATTGCCTGGGATGGGGATGCTGAACAATCAGGGCCTGTAGCTCCTTCTATGGGGGATTGGCCAATTGATGTTAAAGAAGAAGAGCTGTATCAGAGAAATATTGAAAAAGCAAAAGAATTATTAGCAGAAGCGGGTTATGAAGATGGGTTTGAGACTACGATTACAACTGCTTCGACTTATCCAGACATGGTAGATACGGCACAGCTTCTTCAGCAGCAATGGGAAGAAATCGGAGTGAAAGCTTCTATTAATCAAATCGAGTGGGGCGAATACATTGATACTTGGTCGAACACTTCTGCTGATATTTTAATAGGAAGAAACGGTTCTGGAACGGATCCGGATCGTTCGCTGAATTACTTCTTCCACACAGAAGGATCTGCTAACGTATGGAATTTCTCTAATGAAGAATTTGATCAAATTGTAGAGGAAGCGAAACAGTCAACTGATCAGGAAGAGCGCAAAGAATTATATACAGAAGCACAAAAAATGATCATCGATTTGTCGCCGAACTTGTTCCTCGTTTCTCCTAAAAACTATGTAGCTGTTAACAGCGGCCTGGAAAATTATACACCTTATCCTCATAATGCAGAAGATATTGATGAAGTATCTAAAAAATAAAAAATTGAAGTGCTGCCTTTATAGGCAGCACTCACTGTTTATTTAAAGGTGGAAAAAGTATGACTACATATATATTGAGAAGAATTTTAATGCTTATTCCGGTGTTATTTGGTGTGTCGGTGTTTATTTTTATTGTTATGAGAATTGTTCCGGGTGATCTAGCGATGACGATACTTGGAAATAACGCTACTCCGGAATCAATTAAGCAGCTTCGGGAAGATTTTGGACTTAATCTGCCTCTCTATGTTCAATATTTAAATTGGATAGGCGGCGTTCTTACTGGGGACTTCGGTGAATCTATGCGTACAGGTAAAGAAGTGCTCCCTGATATATTAAACCGCTTTAAGTTAACTTTCGAGCTTACCCTTCTTTCCGCGATCATTTCGTGGATCATTGCGATCCCGCTTGGAGTGATTGCAGCAATTAAGCGTAACTCAAAGACAGACTTTGGGGTTCGGTTAATCTCTTTACTTGGAGTATCGATTCCTAACTTTGCACTTGCCATCATTATTATACTCGTTTTATCTTTAGCCTTTTCTTACAGTCCTCCAATAGAATATGTAGGATTCTTTGAAAACCCACTAAAAAACTTAGAGATCATGATTATTCCATCGATCGTGCTGGGAACCTCAATGGCGGGAGCCGTTATGAGAATGACCCGTTCATCCGTTTTAGAAATTCTCAGGCAGGATTTTATCAGGACAATCAGGGCTAAAGGAGCTAAAGAGAGATTAGTTATTTTCCAGCATGCGTTAAGAAATGCCATGATTCCTATATTAACGGTAATAGGACTTCAGGTTGGAACCCTGCTTGGGGGGACGGTCATCATTGAACAAATATTTTCACTCCCTGGGCTCGGCCAGCTTGTATTAACTGCGATTAATCAAAGGGACTTTATCGTTGTCCAAGGGGCTGTTTTGTTCATTGCTTTTGTTTTTGTATTTATTAATTTACTGGTAGATGTCCTCTATTCTTATCTCGATCCGAGAATCAAATACAAATAGGTAACAGGAGGAAGGTGAACAGTCATGAAGAGTTTTTTAAAACGGTTAAGAAAGGATCGAGTCGGGCTCGCCGGATTTATTGGGATTGGTGTGGTGGTACTGATAGGTTTACTCGCTCCGGTCATTGCTCCGTACAGTCCTGAGCAGATGTTTGAGGCTCATGTAATGGAAGGTCCAAGCCAGAAATTCCTCTTTGGGACAGATGAGTTTGGCCGTGATATATTTTCCAGAATCGTATATGGGGCTCAAGTTTCTCTGCAGGTCGGGCTGATAGCCGTAGGGATTGGAGCAGGCCTTGGTTTAGTGTTTGGTTTAATCAGCGGTTTTTTTCAGGGGAAAGTCGACCAGGTTATTATGCGAATCATGGATGTATTTTTCGCATTTCCTGACATTCTTCTGGCACTGACCATTGTAGCTGTTTTAGGACCCAGCCTCACCAATACAATGATTGCAATAGGGATTGTATTTATGCCTGTGTTTACGAGGGTAGTACGCGGAACCGTCATAAGCGTGAAAGAAAATGAGTATATTTCCAACGCGGTAGCTATTGGAGTATCTCCAATAAAAATCATCATAAAACATATTACCCCAAATATAATGGCTCCTTTTATTGTACAGGTCACACTCGGTTTGTCAGGAGCTATTTTAACAGAAGCGGCTTTAAGCTTTCTGGGCCTGGGGGTTCAGCCGCCTAATCCATCATGGGGAGTGATGCTCAATGATGGCAGAGCCTTAATGGAATTTGCACCATGGACGATTTTGTTTCCTGCAGGAGCTATTGTGGCGACAATTTTTTGCTTTAACTTATTCGGAGATAGTCTCAGAGATATTTTAGATCCAAAATTAAAGTAATGAGGTGTATGAATGAGTAAGGTATATGGAATTGGACTCATGTCAGGTACATCATTAGATGGAATTGATGCTGTACTGGTTGAAAAGAATGAGGATGAGACGAAATTTCCTTTTCGGATTATCGAGTCATTAACAGAAAGTTATGATGAAGAGATTTATGAATCAATTATGAGAATTTGTGATCCTGAAATGGCAATGATTGAAGAAGTATCCGCTATGAACATGTACCTTGGCAGAAAGTTTGGGGCTGTTGTTCACAAATTACTGGAAAAAGCGAATAAAAAAGCAGACGACATTCATTTTATCAGTTCCCATGGACAAACTATTTTTCACCAGCCAATAGAAGGAAAGAAGCGATATGAATTAAAAAATACTCTACAAATTGGAGACCTTTCTGTACTCTCTGAAGAAACAGGAATTGCGGTTGTCGGGGATTTTAGAACAGCTGATATGGCTGTTGGGGGACAGGGAGCGCCGCTAGTATCGTATCTGGATTACCTGCTGTTTAGCAGAGACGGAAAAGCAAGAGCTGTTCAAAATATTGGCGGTATTGGAAACGTTACATATATTCCATCTGATGGTGATATATCACAAGTTAAATCTTTTGATACGGGACCCGGAAATATGGTGATTGATGCAGTCGTTCATTCACTAACGAATGGTAAATTAACTTTTGACTGTGAAGGCAAAATAGCTAAACAAGGCAAAGTAAATGAAGAAGTGCTCACTCATCTTATGGATCATGAATATTTTCAAATTCCCCTTCCTAAAACAACAGGAAGGGAACTGTTTGGCAGATCTTTCACAACAAGGCTTATGAATGAATTCAGCCATGTATCCGATGAAGACCTAATTACAACGGTCAGTGAATGGACAGTAGTGTCCATTGTAAAAGGATATCAGGATTTCATAGAGGTAGATGGAATAAAGCTGGATGAGGTTATCATTGGAGGCGGCGGGAGCTTTAATCTTTACCTTCTCGATCGGTTACAGCAGAAAATGCCTCATACGAAGGTGAGAACGATCGATGATTTCGGAATCTCAAGTTCATTTAAAGAAGCTTTAGCTTTTGCTGTAATGGGATATCAAACGATCCAAGGAAAGGAAAACCAAATTCCTGCAGCCACTGGCGCTGAACGTCCGGTCATCATGGGGAAAATTGCATACTCTCAGCCAGCTGCCTATGAGCGGGTCATGTCTATAAGGAGTGGAATACGTTGAACAGCCCAATCCTTTTGATAAAAGATTTATCCATAGACGTGAAGATTGATAAAACATATCACAACATTGTCAATCGTTTAAGTTTATCGATTGCTAAAAAGCAAAAGTATGGGATCGTTGGAGAGTCAGGCAGCGGAAAAAGCTTAACTTCTCTGGCCATTCTTAATTTACTGGCAGATTCTTTAGCTGTAAGTAATGGAGAAATCTTGTTTGAACAATCTAAAGATCTTCTCAAACTTTCTAAGAAAGAAATCAGGGAAATCCGCGGGAAAGAAATCGCGATGATTTTTCAGGAACCGATGACAGCGTTAGATCCAATTTTTACGATCGAATATCAAATGATAGAGGTACTAAAAATCCACTTTAATTATACAAAACAAGAAATGCATCAAAAGATTGTAGACATATTAAAAGATGTAGGAATCCCAAGACCTGAGTCCATGATGAAAAGCTACCCGCATGAATTGTCCGGTGGCATGCGTCAGCGTATAGTTATTGCCATGGCGCTTATTTGTAAACCTAAACTGTTAATTGCCGATGAGCCTACAACGGCTCTTGATGTTACCATTCAAGCCCAGATATTAGATTTGATGAACGAACTTACCGAAAAATATGATACATCCATCCTAATGATTACACATGATCTCGGTGTAATTAATGAAACATGTGAGCGAGTGGCTGTTATGTATGCCGGTGAAGTTGTAGAAGAAAGTACGGTCGATGATTTATTTAATGATCCTAAGCATCCCTACACCCAGGGATTATTAAAATCGATTCATACACTGGGGGATCGCTCCCAAAGACTTTATTCGATAGCGGGGAATGTACCGACACCGGCGCAAATGAGTAAGGAGGGCTGCCGGTTTGCCTCACGATGTCCACACGCCATGGAATTATGCAGATTAGAGACCCCCCATTATGCGGAGGTTTCCAAAGACCATGTAAGTAAATGCTGGCTGCATACAGAAAGAGGTGAATTCCGTGACAACAAACAAACAGCAAATTCTCCGAGTAAAGGACATGAAAACTTACTTTCCAATTAAGGAAGGAATTTTTAAGAGAACAAAAAATCATGTACGGGCTGTAGACGGGATCAGTTTTGATGTGTATGAACAGGAAACCTTTTCGCTGGTAGGAGAGAGTGGCTGTGGAAAATCAACGACGGGAAAGTCAATCCTTCGTTTAATAGAACCTACAGCGGGGGAGGTTTTTTATAAAGGTGAAAATATCTTAGGGTACTCACAAAAAGAATTCAGGAAGTATCGTAAAGATATGCAAATGATTTTCCAGGATCCCTTTAGTTCATTAAATCCAAGAATGACAGTAAAAAACTTATTACTGGAGCCATTACTCACTCATAAACTTTATCCTAAGAAAGAAGCATTAGTAAAAGTCTATAATATAGCTGAACGAGTAGGTTTATCGAAGGAACAAGTGTCACGGCACCCCCATGAGTTCAGTGGAGGCCAGCGTCAACGGATCAGCATTGCGCGAGCCCTTATTATGAATCCGAAGCTGATCATTTTAGATGAAGCCGTTTCTGCACTTGATGTTTCTATTCAGGCACAAATATTAAATTTGTTAATTGATTTGCAGGAAGAATTTAAGTTAACGTATGTCTTTATTTCACATGACTTGAATGTCGTAAAACACTTAAGCGATCGGATTGGAGTTATGTATTTAGGGAAAATGATGGAAATGGCGAGTGCGGAATCGTTATTTGAGAACCCGTTGCATCCCTATACTAAATCACTGCTTTCAGCCATCCCCTCGTATGATCGAACGAAAAAGAAAGAAAGAATTATTCTAAAAGGGGATGTTCCCGATCCTTCCCACCCTCCTTCAGGCTGCCCTTTTCAATTAAGGTGTCCTCAGGTGCATGAGAGGTGTGAAATTCAGATGCCTGCTTACCAAGAGGTGGATGACAATCACTGGGTAGCTTGTCATTTATTTGATGAAGAGGAAGTGAAGGAAGATCGCTCGAAATTCATAGCACAAATGAAATAAACTAACATTTCAAAGAGGTAATTCAATGATAGAAAGGGTCTCCTTATTAATAGAAACTAAAAACTTACTAACCTGAGTTGTTCAATGGAATAATCAACATTTCATTTTTCAAATGTAATGAAGGCAATAAGTGAAAGGTGAAAAGCTTTGAAAACCACGGAATATGAAAAGATTGGTACCAGATACTAAAGAAATAAAAAAGGATGGCCATCACTAAGCCTATCCCTTTTATTCTTATTCAATTTTTATTTTCATCACAATGCCTTGTTCGTGATTGCCGAACTTCGGTCCGAATATGTTAAGCCCGCCTTTATTTACCGCTTCTTCTTTAATTCCTAAACGAAAGGCAATATAGGGAAGCTTATCAAGTTGAAGGTCATTTATTTTAACTGATGAAATTTGTTCATTATCTATATAAGATCCTTCTTTTGTAATTTTCCATTGTTTGAGGAGTCCGTATTGTGTTAAATTAGTGCGCCACCAGTCAGGGGTTAAGGATCCCCTTTCTCCTCCGAAATCTCCTGGTGATGTCCATGTTCCGGTTTCTCTATTGTTCACCCATGTGGTGATGTCAGAGGGCCAGTCAAGCTTATGGTTAGGGGCTTCTGAGCATATCTCTACACTAAACTCAATTTCTTTAGGTTCATGACCATATGGGATGCGGTTAGGAAAACGGTATTCTACGTAACCGTCACGAAAGTACAGCAGCTGAGCCTTCTTTCGGTCCCGCTCGTAAAAGGAGCGTGGATCGTCTTGGTTGCCAATGTAATCTATCTCACTCACAATCCCGCAATGAGGAAGAGCATGGCAGTCAATATATTCACCAATGTCCATTTCAAGAATGACTTCGTGTTCAGTGGATTTTTCTTCTGAATTATATAAGTCAATTTGGATACGATCATAATTCATGGCGCTTACTTTTTGGGTGCCTCTGCCAGGAACCAGTTCAGTTAAAATTAAATCTACCTTCTCCAGCTTATTGATATGGGAAGCAGTTGTAGAGAATGGGAGATTTAGTTTCTCAGACAATTCATTGACATTATGGGGTTTTTCGCTTAATAACTTGAGTATCTGTATACGTGTTGGATTAGCTAGCGCTTTATTAATTGGCAGCATATTTTCAAAAGTAAGGGGTAGCTTTTTCACAAGAGAGCCTCCATACGTCTAATTTCTTCTATTATAACAGAGGAATTTTTCTATAAAAATGCGACAAGCGAAGGATTATAGAAAGATCCTTCGCTTAAGCCTCTAATGACCAAGGGGTGCCTGATTGTTTTCTTTTCTTAAATGAATTTTGGCAAGTGTTTCTTTGTATTCCGTTTCTGTATAGGAGTAGAAATACATAATGATGAAGCGGATAATCGATCCAACCGCTGGAAGTAAGGCAATTACGAAAAAGAGCATGTCCAGGGTGAATTCGCTTTGCGCTTGATTAGATTGATAGTTAACTGCTGTAAGGATAAGCCCTGTACCACCGCCGGCAATAGCCACTGATAATTTTCCTGTAAACGTCTGGCCGGAGAATATAACAGCTTCATTTCTCTTTCCGGTTTTTAATTCCGTGTATTCAATTGTTTCTGCTAACATGGAAGAGATCAGCGGACCGGTGGCCGTATAAAGGATCATCGTTACCGCAATAAATACGAACGATACGATAACACTTGAATATCCAAGAGAGAACCAAATGATTCGCACCACGACATCTGCTGCAACGATCGTCATAAGCATATGTTTCTTTTTAAATCTTTTAGCTAAAGATGGGATAATGAAAAATCCAATACAACTTGCAAAGCTAATAATTCCAAATATCGACATCAATGAAGCGCTGCCAAGATTGTAAGTGAAAAAGAAGATATTTAAAGCCTGGGTAATGTTCATAAATACGTTACAGAAAAACACAACTAATATAGCAAACATTGGTTTATTCGCTTTGATGGCTCGTACACCATCTGAGAACTTGACTTTCGTTTTCGGTGGTTTTACACGTTCTTTAGTATTTTTGAAACCGTTTAACATAATAGGTACAGCAAATACCATCAATACGACTGTGGCTAAGAAGTACCCTTGTCCCATATCTCCTCCCCCAAGCCATTCTGTGAGTGGGATAAAGATGGTAGGTGATAAGGCTATTCCTGTAAAAACCCCCATATTAGCAAAAGTAATCAATTTAGTTCGCTGCTGAGGATCCTGACTCATCACAGAGGACAATGACCAGAAAGGAACATCGGAAGCTGTATAGACCATTCCCCATAAAATATAAGTTCCGCCTGCGTAAATTAGTTTAGCTGTCATACTCATCCCATCGAGCGGGATGAAGCATGCAATGGTAGAAAGCGCTATAAAGAAAGGCATAAATTTAAGGAAAGGTCTAAATTTCCCATCTTTCGAGTGAAGGGTGTCAATTATTGAAGCCATAAGAGGATCGTTAATTGCATCCCACGTTCGAGCGATGAGAAAGATAATGCTGGCTGCGGCTGCAGAAATTCCCAGGATATCCGTATAGAAGAATAATATATAGGACCCTAACAACCCAAAGCTAATACATTGGGCAAATCCATAACCAAAATACGAAGCAATTTCTTTTGAACGAATATCTTCTTTCACATGTACCTCTGCAGATGAATTATCTCTAACTGGTTCCATAGTAAACTCCTCCTTTTTTATTCGAAAACAAACCCATTTGACCTTTTAGTCGACAGAATGCTCTTTATTCGTTTGAGATCGAATTTTTCCTCATGGTTATGATCTAAGAGACCATTCACTTCCTGCTCAACATCTGTAAGCTGGGTATAGCAAAAACCTTGCATCGAATCGATTTCCATCACGGTTTTTGTAAGATCTTCAAATCTTTGTAATACTTCTTCTTCGGACTGAGGTCTGGTCCCATATCCCCAGTCCTGTTCATTTGTTTTTTCTCCAAATGCAATCCCGCCAAATTCACTCATTATAATAGGCTGATCTGTATAGGTATAATTGCTTGCAAAATTTTGTTTTCTGCTTGTTTTTGATGGACTTCCATTTACGTAGTTGCTTTTATCGGAATAACTAGCTTTTAAATCAGCTGAGTCTGAATTATAGTCATGGATTGTTAGGATGTCTGTCATTGTGTGTTCCCATCCATCGTTGCCAACGACTAAGCGGGAAGAGTCCAGTGCTTTTGTCTGGAAATAGAGAGCGTTTACAAAGTTTTGCTGCTCCGTACTATGGTAAATTTCATTCACACCCCAAGACTCATTCATAAGTGTATACACGATGACGGAAGGGTGATTGTAATGTTTGAGTACCATTTGACGAGATTCAGAAAGAAAGGAGTCCATAGATTGGTTTGAGAAGCGGTAAAAACTAGGCATTTCCGCCCACATCACTAGCCCTAATACATCACATAGGTACATATACCGTCGGTCAGCAATTGTCTGGTGTCTGCGTACTCCATTAAATCCCATATCTTTTATTTTTGTTAAATCTGATTTCATTTGCTCATAGTCAGCCGTCATCAATGAATCAGGATAGTACCCCTGATCAAGAATTAATTTCTGATAAAAAGCCTCACGATTAAGAAGTACATTTTCATTTTTGACTTCTATATTTCTCATTCCAAAGTAACTTTGCACACGGTCTATCTGTTTCGATTCTGAATACAGCGTAAAGGTAATGTCATAGAGCTGAGGATTGTCAGGTGTCCAATAAAAGACACGAAAATCAGCTTCATCCGATTCAACGTTGATGGCGAAACTGGCCAATGTTTGATTAGGCTTTATCCAGCTGCCCACAGTATTGATCCACTCTCCCTTATAAGAGACCTCAGCCTCTAAATACACGGTTTCATTATGACGAGGCAGACGGGCATCTACATTAAGCTTGGACTCCTCAATCCTCGGAGTCATTTTTATATCTTCAATATGCAATGGAGAAAGCTCTTCTATCCAAACCGACTGCCAAATTCCTGTCGTCCTGGAATACCAGCAAAGAAAGTTATCAGATTTCCATGATTGTTTTCCAACAGGCTGTTCCACGCTATTTCGGTCTTCAACTTTCACTGCAATGGTATTTTCGCCATCCTTCATTGCCCGGGAGATAGGAAAACTAAATGGAGTATGTCCTCCTTGATGATCTCCAATATACTGTCCATTCACCCATACTTTTGTGTGATAGTCGGAAGCCTCGAAATGAAGAATATATTCCTTTTGAACTTCTTTCTCCCAGAAAAATGAACGTTTATACCAAACAACATCATGATGAACATTTGTATGAATGCCTGATTTTTTGCTCTGATAGGCATAAGGAACAAGTATCTTATCTGGAAGAGCACCTGCATTTTGGTACCATCCATTCTCTTCTCCTTCTTCTGCGTCATCAAAAGCGAATTGCCACTCCCCATTTAAGTCGAGCCAATGCTCTCTCCTAAATTGAGGTCGTGGATAGTCTATACTTCGGCTGTCTTTAATTTCTAAACTTGAAACAGTTTCTACCAAGTCGTCATCTCTCCTCTTCTGTGTCCTTGCTTTAGAAAGGGTTTTCATTTCTTGCTCATTATTATTACATATAAATACGTTTTATTACAAGTTAAAATGTAATAAAAATAAAAAAGTTCCTGATACCGGGTGGGTACCTGGTACGCGGAAGGAGAGTATCGGTACCTGTTACCGAACAGAAAGGAACAGTTACGTACAAAAAGTCCATTGTTATAGGCTTTTTTCATTATGAAAAAATAAATATCTAAAAATTTAAAAAACCTCTTGATATTTTGAAGGCGCTTCCATTAGAATAGAGAACAACGATAGGTTATGATGTTTAATTAAAGGTAGATACCTTTTACAGGGGGAGGTACATATGTTAGAGAATTTAAGAGCAGAAAACCGTCACTTAGAGATACATGATGTAAGAGGTCAGGCATTCCAAAGGTATGGGAATGTGTTAGAGGATTTTCAATCGGAATGGCTGGCAAAGGTAATGGAGAACTTTCCTGTTCCTGAGGGAGGTAACCGTTATGTTCCTTCTGTCTCCGAGCTTGAAGAAGCGGACGTAAAGACGCTGATTGAGCAGAAATACTATGGAGGAATGGATTGTCAAATTGGTTATTGTAATGGCAGCAATTCAAATTTAGGTGGGCTGGAGTACCATAAAGGCAGTGAGATCAATGTAGCGATCACAGATATGGTTCTTTTAGTAGGACATCTAACCGAAGTAAAAGAAGACTTTTTTGATACTACTTTCTTAAAAGCATTCTATGTGCCAAAGGGTACGGCGATTGAGATGTATCAGACTACTCTTCACTTAGCCCCGTGTAAAGTGACTCAGGCTGGATTTAAATGTGTGGTTATTTTACCTAAAGGTACAAATATTCCTCTACAAGATGAGGAGAAGAAGAACGATCCTTTACTTTTTATGAAAAATAAATGGCTTTTCGCTCATGAGGAGCATGAGAGGTTTGTGTCACAAGGTGCTCATATAGGAATCAGGGGTCCGAACGTATTTGTTCAGTATAAGAAGAATTCAAATTCCCAAGGAGGAGGAAGGTTATGAATAGTATCTTATTTACGTTAATCACGTGTGCATTTTTTATGGGGCTCGTAGGGTGGATTTCTTATCGGAAAGCAAAGGGGCAAGTCAATGATTCTGATGGTTATTTTCTAGCGGGGCGCGGGCTTACTGGTGGTTTTATTGCGGGGAGTTTGCTTTTGACAAACTTATCAGCTGAACAATTAATTGGCCTAAATGGTCAAGCCTATCGGACAAACTTGTCTAACATGGCATGGGAGGTAACAGCTCCTATTGCGGTTATTATCATGGCCTTGATCTTACTGCCAAAATATTTAGGGGGAGCGTTTTCCACACTACCCGAATTCTTGAGTAGTCGATTTGATGATGGGGTTAGAAGATACATTGTCATACTGTTCATGCTTGGTTACGCTTTTGTCACAATTCCTTCTGTTTTGTATTCTGGAGCGCTAGCTGTATTGAAACTTTTCGATGTGCCAGGTTTGTTAGGGATATCTTTTGAATCTTCTGTTTGGCTGGTTATTTGGGTTATCGGGATTGTGGGTGCAATCTATGCTATTTTCGGTGGATTGAAAGCGGTTGCGGTTTCTGATACATTAAACGGAATCGGTTTGTTGCTGGTAGGTCTAATGATCCCAATCATAGGATTAGCAGCCTTAGGAGACGGTAACTTCTTTGAAGGGTTTAAAACGATGGCGACGGACCATTCAGAAAAATTAAACGCTATTGGATCTGCTGATGATTCTGTTCCTTTCTCTGCTATCTTCACCGGCATGATTTTCATGAACATGTTCTATTGGGGAACTAACCAATATGTGATTCAGCGTGCACTTGGTGCGAAAAACTTAGCGGAAGGTCAAAAAGGGGTTTTATTTTCAGGTTTTTACAAGTTAGTCGTTCCTATTTTAATGATGATTCCCGGTGTAATTGCTTTCCATTTGTATGGAGGTAATTTGACAACAGTCGACCTGGCTTATCCAACAATGGTTACAAATCTAATGCCTGCTATTTTCTCTGGTCTCTTTTTAGCCGTGCTGCTCGGTGCTGTATTCTCCAGCTTTAACTCGTTGTTAAACAGTGCAGCTACTATGTTTGCATTAGATGTTTATAAACCAGGATTCAAGCCGAACGCTTCAGATGAACAATTGATTAGAATCAGTAAATATTTTGGTACACTCTTAGCGCTTGTTTCTTTCATTATTTCACCTATGCTGATGAATGCACCAGAAGGGCTTTGGGATATCATTCGTAAGTTTACTGGATTCTTTAATATTCCGATCATAGCTATTGTTCTCGTAGGTATTGCTTCTAAGTTTGTTCCGCCACTAGGTGCGAAAATTGCTGTTATTTTCCACGTGGTCACCTATTACATGCTTGTCTGGGGGCTCAATCAATGGTTTGGAATTGAGATCACTATGAACTTTATTCACATTTCAGCCATTTTGTTCGTGATTGAAGTAGGGATTATGCTGACTGTTGGTTATATTCGGCCGCTCCCTAGACCTTATGCATTCAAACATGCCCCTAAGGTTAGTATGGTTCCTTGGAAATATGCAATTCCAACATCTCTTCTCTTATTAAGCTTAATCGTATTTACTTATATTGTTTTCTCACCAATTGGTTTAGCTTATCCAGACGCTATTGTTTCAAATTGGTTCTGGTTAGCATCTGGAGCATTAATTGTGGTTACAGGGTTTGCGCTTGTACTTGCCATGAAAAAATGGGAAAAGAACTACGACCACGTTGTAGGAGAACATTTAAAGAAAGCTGGTAACCAATAATCGAAATACTTGCAAGGAGGATTATTTATGGAAACTCTGCTTGGAAATAGTCAGGGATTGCATGTGCAATATCAGGAAAATACATTTGAAATTGAATTGGACGGCCGGGTTTTACTACGGCATACACAGGACTCTCCATGCGTGTTTGTAGGACGGGGAGAAGAGAAAATTGAGATGTATCGCGGAAACTATGATATTGACGATTATATTGAAGAACGTTATGGACTCAGATATGCCGAAGTAACGGAGAATGAAGAGAGTTATCACATTTTACTAAAGCGTTCTCAAGAAGAAATGCAAAGCCTCTCAATTCACTTATCCTATGAAAATAATAATTTGCGCTTGAATTTTTCAGGAGACCGAGAACAATATAATCGTTTTTGGATTAGAGTAAATGCTGAAGAAAAAGAAAGGGTTTATGGATGCGGGCAGCAAATGTCTCATCTAAATCTGAGGGGAAAACACTTCCCTTTATGGACATCTGAACCAGGTGTTGGCCGTAACAAATCAACATATACAACATGGCAGGCTGACCTTCATGATAAAGCCGGTGGCGATTATTATCATACCAATTATCCTCAGCCGACTTACTTATCAACAAGAAAATATTTTTGCCATGTAGAAACGACGGCCTATGCAGATTTTGATTTTAGAAAAGATAGCTTTCATGAGCTTCATGTGTGGGAAGTTCCCTCAGCTATTATGTTTGAGAGCGGTGAAACCTATAAAGAATTGGTTACACGACTGACTGCTCAATTAGGACGCCAGCCTGAACTTCCAGAATGGGTATATGACGGTATATGGCTGGGAATGCAAGGGGGCACCGACAGGGTACAAGAAAAACTGGATTGTGCTTTAGATAGTGGAATAAAAGTAGGAGCGATCTGGGCTCAGGATTGGCAAGGAAAGCGAGTAACTTCGTTTGGCAGACGTCTTAATTGGAATTGGAAATGGGATGAAAAGGAATATCCTCAACTTGATGAAAAATTGAAGGAGTGGAAAAAGAAAGGCATTCGATTTATGGGCTATATTAATCCTTATGTCATCTTAGACGGTGAACTCTATAACGAAGCTTTTCAAAATGACTATCTGGTCCACAATCAAGAGGGTGATGTTTACCTCGTTGATTTTGGGGAGTTTAACTGCGGGATCGTAGATTTGACTAATCCGAAGGCCTTCGACTGGTATAAGAAAGTTATTCAAACCAACTTAATTGATTTTGGTCTTGATGGCTGGATGGCCGATTTCGGAGAATATCTCCCGACCGACGCTAAACTATACAATCAGGTTTCTGCCAAATTAATGCATAACGCCTGGCCGATGTTATGGGCACAAGTAAACTATGAAGCTGTGAAAGAGGCAGGCAAATTAGACAGTGTTGTTTACTTCATGCGTGCTGGATATACAGGAAGTCAAAAATATTGCCGCTTATTATGGGCAGGGGATCAAAGTGTGAACTGGGAGCTGGATGATGGCATTGCTTCTGTTATTCCAGCGGCTTTGTCTGTTGGACTTTGTGGTAATGGTCTGCATCATAGCGATATTGGCGGTTATACGAGCCTGCATGGCAATAAGCGTTCAAAGGAACTCTTATTACGCTGGGTAGAATTGGCTGCTTTTACCCCTGTTATGAGAAGCCATGAAGGAAACCGTCCCAGTGACTGCATTCAATATGACGAAGACGATGAGACGATGAAAAGTTTTGCCCGAATGACGGATATTCATGTGGAGCTTGCTCCTTACTTAAAAGACGTGGTGAAGACAAATGCAGAACACGGCATCCCTGTGCAGCGTCCACTTTTTATGGAATACGAAGAAGACGAGAAAGCTTACGATATCCAATATCAATACATGCTAGGTTCGGATATCATGGTAGCGCCTGTTTATGAAGAAGGAATGGATACTTGGACGGCTTACCTGCCTGAAGATGAGTGGGTCCATCTATGGAGTGGAAAGCAATTCAGTGGAGGAAACGCTGAAGTTGAAGCCAGAATAGGGGAGCCGCCTGTATTTTATCGTAAAAAATCTCCATACAATCAATTGTTTAGAGACATACAAGCTAATTATTCATTATAAAATATAAAGGTAACGATGTTTTATTAAAGGTAGTAATGTATGTTATATACGATAAAGGTGGGAACGGTTAATGAGTGTATTGTATGTGCCAATCGGAAGGAAGACTTTTGATTTAGAAGCAGGAGAGATACAAAGACAGAAAAGCTCAGAAATGCTGGAAGCCCTTGGTGTAGAAGTTATTGAACCGAGCGGAATACTAACTTCTCCAGAAGAGTTGAATGAATTCTTAAATTCTATTAAAAAACAAGATATTATGACGACGATTTATCAAAGTGTCACTTTTGCCGATGGGGAATTTGTAGAAGCTTTAATTAATAAAGTTGAAGCTCCTGTTATCGTTTGGTCGATTCGCGAGCCAAGCATAAACGGTCGTCTCCGGCTCAACTCATTGACTGGAGGAAACAGTACGAGTCATGTATTAAAATGTGCAAACCATCCTTTTTCTTTCTTGTTTGGTAATCCAGAAGAAGCACAAATTCGCAGCCGGCTTGTTAAATACCTTAAAGTTCAGAAGGTTATTCATGAATTAAAGCAATTTAAGATTGGAGTGATTGGAGAGCATCCCCCAGGTTTCTTTTTCTCTGGTACAGATGAAGAACTTCTACACAAGCAGCTAGGCGTTGAGGTTAAAAACGTTGATTTAATGAAAGCATTTGAAGAATCTAAGAAACTTACCAAGGAAGAGTGGGAACATACTGCAGATAGAGCAGAACAACAGGTGATCGGATTGAATCGTAATGATAAAACGGTCCAGCGATTTGCTCAGTTTACGAGTTATGTAGAATCCGTTATTGAGAGGGAGCAGCTAACGGGGCTAGCTATTCGCTGCTGGCCAGAGTTTTTTAACGAACTAGGAGCCGCGGCTTGTTCAACACTGTCCCAGTTTACCGAAGATGGAATTGTATCCTCTTGTGAGTCCGATATCCATGGCTCTGTATCTATGTTTATTCTGCAGCAATTAAGTGGTGGAAAAGCTCCTTATCTTGGTGACATGGTTCATGTAAATGAAGCAAGTAATTCTGTTGTGTTTTGGCATTGTGGCGCGGGTGCCTATTCCCTTGCACATCCTGAACAAGGAGCCAGGCCGGGAGTCCATCCTAATCGAAAGCTTGGTTTCACGATGGAATTCGGATTAAAACCAGGACAAGTGACCATGTTTCGTGTCGGATATACACCGGATGGATACCGTCTGTTAGTTATGCGAGGAAATGCTTTAGATACGCCACAGCGATTTAACGGCACTTCGGTTGAGGTGCAGCTGGAAGCGGAAATCAACGATACTTTATACAGCTTAATGGAAGAAGGATTTGAACCTCATTATGCTCTAGTATATGAGGATATTGCTGAAGAACTGGTTGAACTCGGACGTCAGCTTGGCTTGGAAACGGTGGTTTATACGAAAGGTTGAAGGGAGGGGGTCAGATGAGAAAAGTAGCGATTGGGCAAGCCGGCGGACCGACGGCTGTTCTAAATGCAACACTTTCTGGCTGTGTAGAGAGTATAAAAGGATCCTGTGAAATTACCTTTATTGAAAGTGGCTATGAAGGGCTTGTAGAAGAGAACTTTATACCTGGTGATCCTGCTATGCTGAATTGGGTAATTGCCAATCGAAATATCCCAGGAGCTTGTTTAAGATCCGGTCGATATACATTTGATGAACAAGCCATTCAAAGAGCAGTACAAAATCTAAAAAAACATCAAATTGATACTCTCGTGTTTCTAGGTGGAAACGGAACAATGGAAGCTTTGTTTAAAGTGAAACAAGAATCCAAACATCAGGGGTACGACCTTCAAGTTATTGGGCTGCCTAAAACAGTGGATAACGATTTGGGAGCTACAGATCATGCCCCTGGGTTTGCCAGTGCCGCTAAATATATCGCCCAAACGACGAGAGATATGAGCCGTGATTTATACTCTATGAAGAACTTCGAACAAATTCGCGTTCTTGAGACGATGGGGCGAAATGCTGGCTGGTTGGCAGCCGCCTCAGGAATTCTGAAAAAACATAAGGAAGAAGGCCCTCATTTTGTTGCCATACCAGAGAAACCTCTTGACCGTGATCAGTTGCTTGTTTCAGTCCAAGATGCCGTACACGCTCACGGCTATGCCATTATAGTTGTAAGTGAAGGTGTACAGTGGAAAAAGGGAGCTCAAATAGAGCTTAATCAGGTTAACGGACGTTCAATTCTTGGAGGGATTTCTAAACAGGTGGGCGATTTTCTTTCCCAACAGCTAAATGTTACGACAAGAGCTGAATTACTAGGAATGAACCAGCGGTCAGCTGCCTCTAGTGTCTCAGAGGTAGATGCTTATGAAGCCTATCAGGTTGGCTGTATCGGCGGGCACTTTATAAAAGAAGGTTATGATGAGTGTATGGTTTCAATCGAGCGAAAACCTGCAGATTATTATACAATTAACATTAAGCCTGTAAAACTAGAAAACGTAATTGCAGAGGAAGAACGATTAATGCCTATCTCATTCATTGATAATCGAGAGGCCTATTATCAGTGGCTGTCTCCGTTGTTAGGGGGTGTCCATTCCTATCCTCCGATTACGCAAAGGAGAGTAGAATACAGTGAATTCTAAAGTTAATCCAAATAAAGATTTAGCGTTATATTTGCAGCTAAAAGAACTATTTATTGAGCGTATTCAAAATGGAGACTGGGAACCCGACAAATTAATTCCTACAGAGCAAGAACTCATGAAGGAATTTGATGTGAGTCGTACTACCATTCGTCAAGCTGTTTCTATTTTAGTGCAAGAAGGATTGGTAGAAAAGAAACAAGGACGCGGTACCATTGTAAAACCTCGTAAATTAAGCGGGAACTTAACCCAATTGAAGGGCTTTGCTGAAGAAGTTTTAGAGCGGGGACAAAATCCCAGGAGCCGCTTAATACGTGCGGAGTTTAAGGAAAACCTTCACCATGAAAAAACAATGCTGGATATTAAAGATGACCAGCCGATTTTACTTATAGAAAGAATCCGGTTTGCTGATGATATCCCAGTTGCTCTTGAGAGAACCTGCTGGCCAAAAGATATCGGTGATATCTTGATAAAACATGATCTTGATGAAGCACGTTACTATGAGATCTTGGAAAATTACAATGTGTATTTAAATCGGGCAAGTGAAAAGATCAATGCAATAAATGCGACTATCGATGAAGCAGATGCTTTAGGTATTCGTGCAGGGGAAGCTTTATTAGAAATGACTAGACTAAGCTATGGAGTTAATGATCGGCCGATAGAATATACAAAAACGAAGTATCGTAATGATCAGTATCATTATAGTTTGGAGCTGAAACGTTAGTAGAGGGAGAGATGAAGAATGGCATTTATTGATGGAAAGACAATGTTAGAGCAAGCTAGAACCAATGGGTATGGAATTGGAGCATTTAGTGCTCATAATGCTGAAACAATACTAGCTATTTTAGAAGCAGCCGAGGAAAAACAGTCACCAGTAATGATACAAATTGGTCAAAAGGTTATCCAAACATTAGGTTTAAAACCAATGAAAGATATGCTCGACAGCTTAGCTGAAGACTTTACTGTTCCTGTATGTGTCCACCTGGATCACAGTCGTCAATATGAACAAACAATGAAAGCTATCCAGTTAGGATTTCAATCTGTTATGTTCGATGGATCTTCTTTATACTTTCACGAGAATACAAAAATTACAAAACAGGTGGCAGCAGCTGCCCGTGCTTTAGGTATTGGATCTGAAGGTGAAATCGGGAAAATCGGTGGTACAGAAGACGATATCACGGTTGATGAAAAGGATGCCTTAATTACGACTACTCAGGAAGCGGTCGACTTTGTAAATGAAACCGAAGTCGATTATTTGGCTGTATCGATTGGGACAGCTCACGGAATTTATCGTCAAACACCAAACCTTCGTTTCGAACGCTTAGAAGAAATATCTAAAGCTGTTCAGCGTCCAATAGTTTTACATGGTGGATCAGATGTTCCGGATGAACAGGTACAGCGTGCCATCTCACTTGGAATTGCCAAGATTAATGTAGATACAGAGCTGCGTCAAGCTTATACGCAAGGCTTAAAGTCTTATATGCAGGAACATCCTGAAGATATTGTCCTTGCTAACTCTTTAGGAGCCGGGCGAATCAAGATGAAGGAAAAAGTGAAAGAGAAAATTGATGTTTTTGGCAGTGCAGGACGAGCAAATGAATTTATTGCGAGAGAAAAGGTCGTAACGTTATAACGAATAAGGAGGACGTTCCTATGAGTAAAACTCTTACAGACTACACTTTTGGATTATTTATTGGTGGTGATTGGCGTGAAAAAATTCAGACAGATGAGGTTTTAAATAAATATACCCAAGAAGCATTTGCAGAAACCGCTGTTACGGAAAAAGAGGATGTGGCACATGCAGTAAAATGTGCAAAAGCTGCTTTCTCCTCTCCTTTTTCCATGTATGAAAGGTATGAAGTGTTACTACGTGTCGCACAGCTGTTGAAAAATAATCAGGAGGAATTTGCAAAAGTAATTGCCAAAGAGGTTGGAAAACCCATTTCAGAAGCTCGGGGTGAAGTCGGCCGTTCTGCATTAACTCTAGAGATTTCAGCTGAAGAGGCAAAGCGAATTCATGGAGAGGAAATCCCAGTAGAAGCTTCTCCAGGATCAGAGAATCGAAAAGCTTTTACGAGACGTTACCCAGTTGGAGTTGTAGCAGCTATTACTCCTTTTAATGTTCCTCTTAACCTTGTATGCCATAAAATTGGACCTGCTATTGCCGCAGGAAACAGCGTAATTCTAAAGCCTGCTGAGCAAACACCGGTTTCTGCCCTATTATTAACACGTCTGTTTGAACAAGCAGGATTACCAAAGGGCCGTCTTAACGTCCTCACAGGAAAAGGAGAAGAAGTCGGTCCTTGGTTAACCTCAAACCAAGATATCGCTATGTTTACTTTTACAGGAAGCCCTAAAGTAGGTCAGCTTATAAGAGAGCAAGCAGGTTTACGAAATGTAGCTCTCGAACTTGGAAATAACTCGGCTACTATTGTCCATAAGGATGCTGATATAAATAAATCGGCACAACTTGTAGCTCAAAAAAGCTTCAATAATGCCGGGCAAGTTTGTATTTCTGTTCAGAGAGTTTATGTCCATGAAGATATTTATGATCAGTTCCTTAATAGAGTAAAACTTGAAACGGAACAGATTAAGTTGGGGGATCCTCTCGATGAGGAAACTCAAATGGGGCCAATGATTGATGAGAAAGAAGCTATACGTATTGAAGAATGGGTACAGGAAGCCGCAGACTTAGGGGCTCAAATAGAAACCGGGGGAGTTCGTGAAGGAGTCTTTTATCACCCAACCATCTTAACTCATGTAAACCCAGATATGAAGGTGTGTCGCCAAGAAGTATTCGGACCGGTGATAGCCATAGACACTTATAAAGATGAGAATGAGGTTATCGCTCAAGTAAATGATTCAGAATACGGGTTACAAGCAGGACTTTTTACAAATGACCTGGGTTTTACCATGAAGGCAATGGATCAAATCCATGTTGGTGGGTTAATGGTTAATGATACATCTGGATATAGAGTCGACCATATGCCATATGGCGGAGTGAAGAAGAGTGGTACTGGTAAAGAAGGACCGCGTTACGCCATTGAAGAAATGACAGAAGAGAAGATTATCGTCATTAACACTTAAGGATTTGGGAAGGGAGTCAGTGGACTTCCTTCTTTTCTATTAATAATCGAAAAATTAACAGGAGAAGAATCATGAATTTAATAACGATACTATTGCCTATCTTTTTCGTATTTGGAGTCGGATATTTAGTACAGCGAATTTTCCGATTTGATACAGCGACTTTCTCTAAGCTTGCTTTATATATTCTCGTTCCTTTTCTTGTATTTAGGACATTTTATCAAGAACAAATCAATTTCTCCTATATGTTTATAGCTATCTATATGGTAGGGCTAAGCTTAGTCATTATTTTATTGGTAACTATACTCTCAAAGATTCGTAAATTCACGGAAAAAGAAAGATGTGCCCTTGTCCTCGCTTGTGCTTTTACGAACAATGGTAACTATGGCACACCGCTAGTTCTATTCTTGTTTGGCGCAGCTGGAATGGAAACAGCTATTGTGCTTATGGTCCTGCAGCAATTATTGATGAGTACGCTTGGTGTTTATTATGCCGCAAAAGGTAGTGATTCTGCTGATGGAGTAACAGAGGCTCTACGTTCTATACGGCGTATGCCTATGGTTTACGGTGCATTAGGCGGAATTGTATTTAATATTTTCAACATCCCGCTTGGAACGATTCAAGAAGGTGTCAATTTAATTGCTGATGCCGCTATTCCAATTATCATGATTACATTAGGAATGCAGCTGGCAAATATAAAGCTCGATGTACTAGATGTAAATAAGGTATCAGCTGCACTCATTATAAAACTAATAGTCGCACCAATTATAGCCACTTTTATTGTTTGGGGACTGCCGGTAGATGAATTAGTGAAACAAATTATGATTATTATGGCTGCTACTCCTACAGCCGCGAATACAACAATGTACGCAATTCAATATCAAACAGATGCCCATACGGTAACTAGTGCGACGCTAGCTACAACGGTAGTCAGTCTCTTTACAATCCCTGTGGTAATTTATTTAGTAACCACATGAGCGGTACCAGGTACACATCAGAAAATTCCCTGTACCTGGTACCGCTTTTATGATAATAATGGAAATACCTACAAGTCCACTTAAGAGATATCGGGCGGCTTGAGCTGCGGAAGTATGAGTAAATACAGAAGTAGTAGCCGATACGTGAAGAGAAATTATAAGTATCTGGTGCCTGGAAATACCAGTTTCCAATACCCGTTTTAAGTAGTAAGACTCGACATTGGTGTCGAGTCTTTTTTTGTGGATTTAAGTACCAGGCAGCTAAAACTAATCAATATGTTACTATTAATAAAATGCAGTGTTTACATAAGAGGACCACAATGATGAAAGGTAAATTTCACTTTGCACTTATAACAAAAATTCAGGTTCTCATTTTCACTTTAATCGTTTCAATTATCGTTTTTCTGTCTGGGATTTTTACATATTGGGAGTTTGAACAAACGGAGGATGTGATGGGAGAAAAGGCGCTTCAGACGGCGACGACCATATCCTATATGCCCTCAATTCAGGAGGCTTTTAAAGAAGAAAATCCCTCACAGAAGCTTCAGCCGATTGCTTTAAAAATCCAGGAGCGGGTAGGGGCGGAGTTTGTCGTCATTGGGAATACGGAAAGCATTCGCTATGCGCACCCAGACCCTTCCAAAATTGGTGAGAAGATGGTCGGCGGCGATAATGTTCGGGCTCTAGAGAAGGAGAGATACTATATTTCCCAGGCTGAGGGGACACTTGGGCCTTCGCTGCGGGGCAAGGCTCCGATTTTTAACGCAAACCAGGAAGTGATCGGCGTTGTCTCGGTTGGGTTTTTAATGGAGGATATTTATACAGCATTTTTCCGGAGGCTGGAGAAAATTACGGGGATTTCCTTTTTCGTTTTGATCGTTGGAGGATTTGGTGGTTATATGCTGACAAGGAGTATTCAAAGAGACACGATGGGACTTGAGCCATATCAGATAGCTTCTTTATATCAGGAGCGTGAGGCGGTATTATCTTCTGTGAAAGAGGGGATTGTGGCGATAAATAAGGATGGCCGTGTAACGATGATCAACGCCTCTGCTCGGAATCTATTAAATCTTAAGGGAAAAGTTACCGAAAAAGAGATTCATGCTATTTTTCCTGATCTGGAAGTGGAACGTGTCCTTCACTCGGGAAAAGAAGAGCGGGATCAGGAGATTTTTTTAAAAGATCGAACGGTTATCGTTACACGAACTCCCGTCTTTGAAAGTGGGGAAGTCGTTGGTGTGGTTTCCAGCTTCCGTGATAAGTCAGAAGTTCGAGAGATGGTTTATGCTTTATCAGAGATTAGAAGATATTCCGAAGGTCTGCGCTCACAAACCCATGAATTTGCAAATAAAATGTATGTATTGCTTGGTCTTTTACAGTTGAAAAACTATCAGGAAGCGATAGATTTAATAGAGTCCGAGTTCCAAGTAGCTCAAACGCAGTCCAATAGGCTCCACCAAATCAAAGATGAAACAGTTGAAGCGATTTTACTAGGGAAAATCAGCAAAGCCTCAGAATTAAAAATAAATTTTCAAGTGGATGAAGATGCTTCATTGGGAGCTATTCCTGAGCGTATTCATCGGTCTAAGCTGGTAACTATTTTAGGGAATTTAATTGATAACGCCTTTGAAGCGGTCGTTAATAATCAAGAAAAGAACGTCGTTTTCTCGGCTACAGACGTCGGTGAAGAAATCGTATTGGAAGTAATCGATAATGGGCCGGGAATTCCAGAAGAAGTTTTACCTTATATCTTGGACCAAGGGTTCTCTACAAAACAGGGCGAACAGAGAGGATATGGCTTGGCTAACGTGCGTGAAATTGTCGAAGAAATGGGCGGAGATTTTGAAATTGATACAGAGATTAGGAAAGGCACTACATTTTCGGTATTTTTAAATAAATCATAAAGAGAGAGGTGACGAGTGATGATTAAGGTTATCGTGGCGGAAGACGATTTTCGTGTCGCTCAATTACATGAGAAGTTTTTAAAAGAAATTGGCAATATCGAGGTATCAGCAAAAGCATTGAATGCTGAAGAGGCTCTGAAAGCAGTTAGTGAGCACAAACCGGACCTTTTATTATTAGATGTCTACATGCCTGATCGGCTGGGCACGGATTTGCTTCATGAATTAAGAGAGCTTCAGCCGGCCCTGGATATTATTATGATTACAGCGGCCAACGAAAAAGACATGATTGCCAAGGCACTCAATTATGGCGTGGTCGATTATATCATTAAACCCATCTCGATGAATCGGTTTATCGAAACGATCGAAGCTTATCATCAGAAAAAAAGGCTGATCAACAGCAGTGATACCCTTGACCAGAAAGTGATTGACCAATTAATTGGAAAAGAAACAGAAGATACGGAATCCCAGGGAACTTCTTCTGTTCCTAAAGGAATCGATCAGCTTACCTTGAAAAAAGTTCGAGATTTATTAAAACAATATGCTACAGAGGGGTTGACTGCAGAGGAAGCGAGTGCTCATTTAGGAGCTTCGAAAACTACATCAAGGCGATATTTGGAGTACTTAATCTCAACGAAGGAAGGGACGGCTGAAATGAGGTATGGAAAAGTAGGCCGACCGGAAAGAAAATATTTTTACCAGCTCTAACAGCCTTAAAGGGCTGTTTTTTTATTTCATAAATTTTATGTGGTTAATTAATTTTATTTTTTTAATACGGCTTATTTTGAAAACGGTTACATTAAAGTCTGAGTCACTTACGATAGGAAGTATACAATTCATAATTTTCAAAAAAGGAGGACCTATAATGAAACGATTATTTCTCTCTGGACTTTTTTTATTGTTTTTTATGTCTGCCTGTTCGGATCAGCAAGCAAGCTCAGACAACGGTGAATTTGTGCCTCAGCGGTCTATTGAGTTAGTAGCACCAAGTGGGGCTGGAGGCGGCTGGGATACGACGGCTCGAAGCGTAGCGATGGTTATGGAGGAAGAAGGCATGATTGATCAGGATATTGGCGTGATTAATAAACCAGGCGGAGGCGGAGCCGTAGGGTGGGCTTATATTGATAGCAAAAAAGAAAATCCGCACCACTTGTTTATCGGCTCCCCGCCTTTAATTTTCATTCCGTTAAATGGTCAATCACAGCTAGGGTATGAGGATTTTACTCCATTAGCAAATATGATTGCCGATTATGCGGCTTTCGCTGTTTCGGCTGATGCCAAATGGGACAATCTTAATGAACTTTTTGACGATATGAAAAAAGACCCTTCCCAGATCACAGTGGTGGGAACATCTTCCCCAGGATCGATGGACCATATGCAATTTGTAAAGATCGCCAAGGAAGCTGGCGTTGATATCACAAAGATTAAATATGTGTCTTCTCAAGATGGAGGATCATTAACACAAATTTTAAACGGAAATGCTGATGTTCTTTCAACTGGTGTTGCAGAAACGGTAGAACAAGTCCGAGCCGGAAAAATCAAAGTGCTTGGGATTACAGCAGAGGAACGTTTGGAAGGTGAGACTTTATCTGACTTTGCAACAGCGAAAGAGCAAGGAATAGATGCGACCTTTGTGAACTGGAGGGGCTTTTTTGGACCCGGAAATATGACAGAATCACAAGTTAAATACTATGAGGAAGCTTTTAAAGAGGTGAGTGATTCAGAAGCATTCAAAGAAATTCGTGAAAAGTATGGCTGGGAAGAGATGTACTTGACCAGCGAAGAGTACAAAGGGTTTTTGGAAGAACAGAATAAAGAGTTGGGAAGTTTGCTTGATGAAATGGGACTAGGGGAGTAAACGAAATAGAGGTGATGACACATGATAAAGACAATGAATCAAAAACTGAGTATAGGACTGGCTGTATTTTCCATTGGTTATTTATATTTAAGCTTCAACTTAAGAGAGTATCCATATGTGCCGGTTGACTCTGACTTAGTGCCTAAGATATTGGGGTTTTTACTTTTAGGCTTAGCTTTCTTTCTGTATTTTGATAAATCCGCAGAAACAGAGGAGCAAAAAGCTAAGAGAGTTGTACCCAAAAAAGAAATTATGGTGATGCTTGGGGTAGCAGGCATGATCTTGGTTTATATTTTCTTTTTTGAAATATTGGGTTTTCTTATTATAACAACACTATTTATTTTTGCTTGTTCTACGTTTCTTGGCTATCGCCGATGGTTAACAAATTGTATTGTATCGATTGTTTTTCCAGGGTCTCTATATTACCTCTTTAATTATTTGCTGCAAATCAAGCTGCCACAAGGAATACTACCATTTTAAAAGGTGTGGATTGTATATGGGTGGATTAGATGGGTTAATGCAAGGCTTTCAAGTAGCCTTTAGTTTAGAAGGATTATTATTTGTTTTTATTGGTGTATTTATTGGAACATTCATTGGAATGATGCCGGGGCTCGGCCCGATCAGTGCGATTGCTATTATGATCCCGATCACTTATGGTATGGCACCTGCATCAGCATTAGTCATGATGGCCGGTGTTTATTATGGAGCTGTTTTTGGAGGTTCCACCTCGTCCATTTTATTAAATGCTCCAGGTATTTCTGGCACAGTAGCTACAGCCTTTGACGGCTATCCTATGGCTCAACGGGGAGAAGCAGGGAAGGCTTTAGCAATAGCAGCTGTCTCCTCCTTTGTAGGGGGAACAGTTTCTATCGTGTTATTGATGCTGTTCGCCCCCGCCTTAGCCCAAGTGGCTGTTACGTTCGGTCCGCCTGAATACTTTGCTCTTATGTTTATGGGGTTAACAGCGATAACGAGTCTATCAGAAGGATCTACCATCAAAGCTCTTATTTCAGCAACGCTTGGATTTATGGCTGTAACAGTCGGGATTGATGGACAGACAGGAACACCCCGTTTTACTTTTAACAATCCTAATTTATTAGAGGGGTTTGATTTCCTCGTCATTGCTCTTGGGTTGTTTGCGTTGGCGGAAGTGTGTTTTCTCATTATTAATCGAAAAGATACATCTCTATCAGATAAAGGGGATGTAGGAAGCATTAAATTAAAAAAGGAAGATTTAAAGGAAATGAGCGGGCCAATGGGACGTCAATCCTTCTTAGGATTTATTCTAGGTGTGCTCCCCGGAGCAGGCGCTACGATTGCTTCTTTTATCGGTTATATTACCGAAAAGAAAATATCTAAGAAACCAGAGGAATTTGGCAAGGGATCAATTAAAGGGTTATCAGCTCCTGAAACGGCGAATAACGCGGCAACAAGCGGTGCCTTTGTCCCATTGTTAAGCCTCGGAATTCCGGGATCAGGAACAACAGCGGTTATGCTGGGAGCATTTCTCGTATTAGGTATTCAGCCTGGTCCGCTGTTAGTACAGGATCATCCTGATATTTTCTGGGGAATTATTGCCAGTATGTATGTTGGTAATATCATTTTACTGGTGTTAAATCTGCCGTTAATTCCTTATATTTCAAAGCTGCTAAAAATTCCAAGACCTCTGCTAATTTCATTAGTCATTATTTTTAGTATGATCGGTGTTTACTCTGTAAGCTTCAATGTATTTCACCTTTACGTCTTACTGTTCTTCGGTGTAATTGGTTATCTCATGAGGTTAACCACATTCCCGGCAGCTCCCTTTATATTAGCCTTTATATTAGGGGGAATGATGGAGCAGTCCCTCCGCCAGGCACTTACAGCATCAGGCGGAAGTTATATGGTGTTTATCACCGAACCGATATCTCTAACTCTGCTTATAGTCGGTTTATTATCATTCCTTGTACCAATATTCCGCACAAGAATGCAGAGGAGAAACGCATATTAATTTAGGTACCAGGTACAGAGAGAAAAAACTCTTTCCTAAAGACGCTTTTAATAGAAGCGTCTTTTTGTCGTTTTATAGCTATATACCATAGAAAATCTAGTCACCGGAAACACGTCTTGTCGATAGATTTAGGGCAGCCTGTCGAAATTGGAAATTATTATTTTCAAAATATTGTTGAAATTAAAAAACCGCTTATGTATAATGAATTTTATAAGAAAACGCTTTCACATAAGAACGAAATATAATTTTTAAGGTGTGTGGAAACGTTTTTATATTATTACCGTAGGGATGGGAGGCTTGAATGGGACGAGACTTGGTAACAGACTTTAATACTTAGGAGGGAAAAACCGAAGATGAAAAAGTATTCAAGTTTTATAATTGCTATGATTCCTGCGGGGATCGCATTAAACTGGGTTGCGAATTCGATTGTTGAGATGCTGAAGCTGCCTTTGTTTCTAAATAACATTGGAACAGTATTAAATGCCGTCGTTCTTGGACCGGTCTGGGGAGCTGCAACAGCTCTTATGACAAACGTCGTTCTTGCTCTAATTGTTCGCTGGACTTATTTGCCTTTTGCACTCGTCGGGATGTTTGTTGCCTTTTTGGCTTACTTTTTCTTCAAGAAGGGCTGGTTTAAGAAAACTTGGAAAGTTATTACAGCCGGTACGGTTATCGGGTTATTATCTTCTCTGTTGGCCACTGTAATCTCTGTTTACGCTTTTGGAGGATTCTCAGGTCATACGGTGGATGTCCTTACAGCTGGATTAATTGCTTCAGGTCAGGAAATCTTCAATGCTACATTTATCGCTAACATTCCTGGTACTGTAGCGGACAAAGTATTAACGCTCTGGATTGTATGGGTGATTTTAAGATCCTTCCCTGTACGCTTCCTGCCGAATGCTAAAGAAATCCGTGAAAAAATCGGAATGACAGATACTAAAACAAATAAAAATAAAAAAATCTCTGCATAAAAAAGAACATCAATTCAACAAATAGATTTATTTGAAGAATGATGTCCTAAGGACTTACTAATTATTGTATAGAACGTCTCTTTGGAAATCAATTTTAAACACTCTGGCCAAGGTTTATTCTTGGAACTTTGGCCTTTATATTTTTCGCATAGAATGAAGGAGGACACTTAATGAAGGTTGTTCGGTTTACAGTAAGTGATAGAGATGAAGCGAAGCAGGGAATTTTATCATCGGATTTTATTAAAGAAATCACCGGTGATATTTTTTCTTACTGGGAGCTGACAGGGAAAACTTATAAAAAAGAGGAAGTACAGCTGTTAGCACCAATTGAGCCAAATCAAGTGATTGGAATTGGCGCTAATTTTGTAGCTGCAAAAGAAAATCTGCCAGAGAACCCGCCTGAAATGCCTGTGTTTTTCTTTAAATCATTAGCTTCAGTAACTGGTCCTGGTACAGAGATTAAAATCCCTGAGCCACTGGATGAAGTAAAGTTTGAATCTGAGATTGCTGTAGTTATTGGAAAAGAAGCCTCTCATATTAATGAGGAAGAAGTGGCAGATTACATTTTTGGCTATACGGTTGGTAATGACGTGACAGCGCCTCAATATTTCCATTCAGATGGACATTGGACCCTTGGAAAATCCTTCAATACATTTACTCCATTAGGTCCAGTTATTGATACAGAGTTTGATCCATCTAAAGCTAGAATACAAGCTGTTCATAATGGAATTAAGAAGCAGGACAGTGAGACGGGATTAATGATTGTATCGATTGAACGGATGATTTCTTATTTAAGCCATGTTATGACACTCAAACCAGGGGACGTTATCTTAACAGGCAGCCCCGTTGGTGCAGAATTTTTACAAATTGGCGATGTGATTGAATGTACAGTTGAAGGGATTGGAACACTTTCTAACTCTGTTGTAAAAGTGAAAAGCATCTCTCCAGTATAATTTTATCTCTTTCTACCACTTTGTGGAAACGTTTCCTTTGAAAAAGGAAAAACTTAAAACTATTAGTTTTTCTTATTTTCAGAAAAGTGTTGCAATAGTATAAAAAAAGCCAGTATAATGAAAACAGGTTATAAAGCGTTTTCATTAAGGTTTGCAATACCTGACTCTTACTTAAAATTTTATATTTTTTTAATAAGAGAAGGAAACGTTTCCACAAAGAAGAGGAAGTGAGAACAATGGTTACGATTAAAGACGTAGCAAAAGAAGCGAAGGTTTCCATATCTACAGTGTCACGAGTGCTAAATAATAGCGGATATACAAGTTCAGAAGTAAAAGAGAAAGTAAACAAAGCCGTGGAAGAGCTTAAATTCCAAAAGAATATGGTGGCGACCGCCATGATTAAAAAGCAGACGTCCACCTTTGGGTTAATTATCCCGGATATTAAGAACATTTTCTACGGGGAATTAACGAGAGCCATTGAGGATCATGCTCATAAATTTGGTTTTAACGTCATCCTTTGCAATACAGATAATGATTTGGATAAAGAAGCGGAATATCTGAACTTCCTTATTAGAAAAGGAGTAGACGGGGTAATTTTCTCTACGCCGGAAATGAATGATAGAAATATTAAGGAAGTCATGAAAGCAAGGTCAGATCTTGCTTTTATCAGCCTGGGGAGTCAGTTGAAAAACGTACAGATAGATGAGGTCTTAGTAGATAACTTTGAAGGTGGATATGAGGCAACGAAACACCTTATAGAGCTTGGTCATAAGAAAATTGGGTATATCGGTGGTCAGCCAAACTCCTATTCTACTGAAGAACGGTTAAAAGGTTATAAACAAGCTTTAGAAGATCATGGGATTAAGCTGCACAAAAAGTATACGAAACTGGATGAATTCAAAATTAACAGCGGCTACAACAAAGGAAAAGAATTAATGTCTATAGAGGATCGTCCAACAGCTATATTTGCAGGGAATGATGCCATCGCCGTCGGTGTCTTTAAAGCAGCTAGAGAGTTGAATCTGTCTATTCCTGAAGACCTTTCCGTTATTGGGTTTGATGATTCACAGTTTGCTGAAATTGTGTTCCCTGCACTGACAACGATTCGGACTCCTATTACAGATATGGCTGAAAAAACAGTAGAATTAGCTGTTCAAATTTCAAGAAAAGGCAAGAACTTTAAAGAAACGATTACTTTTCAGCCCACGTTAATTGAACGCGAGTCCACACAGAGAGTGTCCAATTAAAAGTACCCCTTAAACATTAAGGGATTATAAGGAGGAAAAAACCACGTGAACAGTTTATACATGCCAAAAGACAGCTTTATCCATAAGCTGGATCCACGAACGAAAATGATTTTTGTGGCCTTTGTCGTCCTTAGTTCATTCATTTTGAATGATCCTGCCCTTCAGTTACTATTTTTGGCTGCTCTGTTTCCTCTAGTAGTGGCGGCTAAATTAGTGAAGCCATACTTAATATCAATGCAATTCCTGCTTTTGTTTGCTGTTCTCATCATGACAGTACATGGAATATATAACCCTATCGGCGAGACGCCTGTATTTGAAATTTTTGGCGGTCTGACCTTTAAGTATGAATCGATGGTTTACGCAAGTGTTATGTCATTTAGAATCTTAGTCATTGGTACGGCTGCTGTCCTGTTCGTCATGAGCACCCACCCTTCAGACATGGCTTCAGCCCTTGTAAAATGGAAGGTCCCTCACTCCTTTGCTTTCATTTTACTGTCAACTTTTCAAATCATCCCGATCATTGCCCGCGAAGCAAAGATTGTTATGGAAGCGCAGCAGGCGAGATGTCTGGACGTAAAGGGCAGCCTTATTCAACGAGTGAAGAACCTGATTCCTATCTTTGCTCCTCTGTTTATTATCACTTTTATGAAGGTACACCAGCTTTCCTACGTTCTGGAGTGCAGGGCCTTTAGCCGGGAAGGAACGAAGACAAGCCTAAGAGATACGAAAATTGGTTCTAGAGATTACGGTTTTCTATTCGGAATTCTGATCTTTCTAGCGTTTGAGGTTTATTTAATGGCTTTCCTAAGTGGTTCTTTCAACTTAACAACAGACGCTTTACTGACATATTCTCTGATCGGAACGTGGATCGTATTTGCTTTTATGATTATCAAGTTTGTAATTAAAAGGATTTCAGTTTTTATGGGAGGGATGGCAGATGCATAAAAACCGAAAAGCTATTGAAGTTTCCGGGCTTACTTTTCAATATCCTGATACTGATGAAGCCGTGTTAAAGGATATTAATTTTTCCGTAGATTATGGAGAGATCCTTGGAATTATCGGGCCGACAGGAGCTGGGAAATCTACCTTGGCGATGTGTATAAACGGCTTAGTTCCTCAAGTGATCCAAGGAGAGCTGGAAGGCCAGGTATACGTAAAAGATATAAATGTTCATGAAGGTAATGTCGCTAAAATGTCTGAACATGTTGGGTTTGTGTTTCAAGAACCGGAAAACCAGTTGAGTCAAATGACCATTGAAGAAGAAGTCGCGTTTGGAATGGGAAACCTGGGCGTTCCCAGGGAGCAAATGGATGCACGTATTAAAGATGCACTTAAGCAGGTCGGCTTAACAGGTTTTGAAAAACGCAGCCCTCTTGCGTTATCAGGAGGCCAGCAGCAGCGTCTCGCTATTGCGGCGGTACTAGCGATGCGGCCGACGATCATGATTATGGATGAACCTACTTCCATGCTTGATCCTAAAGGGAAAAATGAAGTTTACGATGTTTTAAAAAACCTTAAGGAGTACGGCATGACGGGCATCATTATTGACCATGAAGTAGAAAGAATCGCTGAATATTGTGATAAGGTGCTCGTTCTCAGTGATGGGGAAGTTCAAATGTTCGGTCCGTCGGATGAAGTGTTTGCAAGGATTGAAAAGCTGCATGAATTAACCCTTCATGCCCCCCAAGTTACAGAATTTCTTCATAAATATAATAAAAAATTTGGGCAGGACGTCGAACTGTCGACCAACTTGGATGAAGCTGCTGCTATTACAGAAAGCGCTTACAGTAAGGCTTAATTATTTTGAGGAGGTGGACGTAATGGAGCCGTATATTTCGGTTAAAAATGTTTCACATGTCTATAAGGGCGGTGTCACTGCTGTCAAGGATGTCAGTCTTGATATTTATGACAATGAAGTAGTCGCTATTTTAGGAAGTAATGGATCGGGAAAAACTACACTCGTTAAACACTTTAACGGCCTGTTAAAACCTACGAAAGGTCAGATTACAGTCGGTGGCTTAAATACAAAAAAAGAGCGAATTGCCAAGTTATCCAGCCTCGTAGGATATGTTTTCCAGAACCCCAACCACCAAACTTTCCTGCCGAAAGTCAGTCAGGAACTTGAATATGGCTGTAAGAACTTAAACATGTCCGAAGAAGAGATTGAGGAACGCGTCAATCAAGCAATCGAGCTTTTTGAACTGGAAGATCAGCTGGATGAAAACCCATTTGACCTTAATTCGAGCCAGCGAAAAGAAGTGGCTATGGCTTCGATTATGGCGATCTCTCCCCAGGTTATCGTGCTGGATGAGCCGACGACAGGGCAGGATCATAAAGGATGCCAGCGTATCCTTCATCTTGTGCGGATGTTCCAGAAACATGGTCATATCGTTGTATTGATCACTCACGATATGCACCTGATTGGTGAATTAAATTGCCGAACCGTTGTCATGCATCAAAGTGAAAAGATTGCTGACGACCGGGCAGACGTCGTATTTGCTGACAGAGGGATTATGGATCTAGCAGGACTTCAGCCTCCACAGATTACATCACTCGCTAATCGATTATCCTTTTTAAATCCTAATAAAACCTATTTAACTATCGATTCAGTCTTACAATCTATGAAAGCCAATAACGAGGAGGATGTCAAAGTTGCTACAAGAACTTAAATGGAAGTCCAAAGCCAATCGTCCAGAATTAGAAGATCAATCCCAGTATCATATTCGCTGTAAACCAGGGGATGTAGCAAAATACGTATTATTGCCAGGTGACCCGGAACGTGTCGGGCAGATGGCGGATCAGTGGGATGAAAAAGAACACATCGCCACATACCGAGAGCATGTTACATACACTGGAAAAGTCGGTGGTGTAGACATCTCAGCTTGTTCTACAGGAGCCGGTGGACCTTCTACAGCAAGCGCTTTAGAAGAGTTAGCGGAAATCGGTGCTGAAACCTTTATTCGCGTAGGAACTTGCGGCGCCATGCAGGAAAAGATTAATCCTGGCGACCTTATCATCTGTGCAGGAGCCGTGCGCTATGACGGAACAAGTGATCAATATGTCGATGTGAAATACCCTGCAATCGCCAATCAGGAAGTCGTAATGGCTTTGATTGAAGCGGCTGAGCGATTAGGCGTCACTTATCATGTGGGAATTGGCTACACATCTGCTTCCTTCTTCTGCGGACAGGGACGTCCGGGATTTAACAGCTACAACCAAAGCTTTATGAATACAATTATGGATGATATGCAAAAGGCAGGCGTTTTAAATTTCGAAATGGAAGCAGCGACAGTGCTCACTCTTAGCAGCTTATTTAACTTACGTGCCGGAGCTATTTTTACAGCCGTTGCCAACCGTGTTCGTGATGAGTTTGCCTATAAAGGCGAAGGAGTTACGCAATCGATTGCTGTGGCAACAGAAGCTACGAAAATCCTGCACGAGTGGGACGAGCTTAAGAAAAATTCAGGAAAGCCATATTTCTACCCATCTCTATTAAATAATTCAGTAGAACCTATTAAATAATTCAATGGATATCAAGGAGGATGAAGATATGAAAGTAGGTATTGTTGGAGGCACAGGTTTTTATAATTTAGTTGACGGTATGGAAGAACAAGTCGTATCCACAGAATATGGAGAAGTTACGGTATTTGCCGGAGAGCATGCAGGAAAAGAAATCTACTTCCTTCCTCGTCATGGAAAAACTCATGACAGCTTGGCTCACGAGATTAACTATCGTGCCAATATGCTGGCATTAAAAGAGTTAGGCATTAACCACGTAGTGGCCATGTGTGCGGTAGGTTCACTAAACCCTGAGATTCCCGTCGGAGCCTTAGCTTTATTAGATCAGTTCATGGATGCCACTACAAAGCGTGTAACTACTTATGGAAAATACTCTGTAGAAATCACGCAGCCGTACTGCCCGGATCTTAATCAAAGCTTTTTAGATGCTGCGAAAGAATTAGGTTATGACATTACAGCAAAAGCAAACTACATCTGTGTCGACGGTCCGCGTTATGAGACATCGCTTGAAATCAATGTGTACAAGCAGTGGGGCATGGATGTAGTCGGGATGACAAATGCAACGGAAGCCATATTAGCTCGTGAACTAGGTCTGGCTTATGCGGTTGTAACCATCTCTACAGATTTAGCAGCAGGAACGACGGACGTTCCACCAGATCTGGATACACATAAAAATGTCGTAAAAGACAACCAGGAAAAGATTCGCAGCCTGTTCCTTAAAACGATCGAACTTATCTCAGATGATAAACCCTCCATCGCACATGAAGCTTATGAAAGAGCTTTAGCCGCCAGAAAAGAAAAGCTGGCTAAGTCCACAACAAAAGCCAGCGTGTAGGCTTCAAATGTCTTTATTGATAAAGAATGCGCAATTCACTGCGATAGATTCTGAAGACGAAGTGCTAACTGGGAGTCTTCTAATAGAAAAAGGGAAAATAGCAAAAATTTTTCCTGGTGAGCCGGCGCAGATAGTTACTGCCGATGAAACAATCGATGCTTCTGGGAAGTTAATAATTCCGGGAATGACAAATGCCCATTATCATTCGTATTCCAATCTATTAAAAGGTACAACTAGCAACTTGCCATTAGAGATTTGGTCACTATATACGATCGCTTATGGTCATTCTCTCGACGATGAAGATATCTATCTGGCCGTTCTATTAGGAGCAGCCGATATGATTCGCAGCGGCATTACTGGATGCATCGATCATTTTCCGCATCTTCTACGGGTTGAATCAGCTCTAAAAGCATACGAAAAATCAAAAATAAATGTGGCGTTTGCGCCTATGATTCAGGATATATCTGATGAAGAGTTCTTAGGGCTGCCTCAGGAAAATCAGCTGGTCCGATCTATCGATGAATTAAGAGATTTTTTCACCAGGTTAGTTAAGGATTGGCATTTAAAAAATGATAAAATCCGCATCATGCTTGGGCCCAATGCACCTCAGCGCTGCAGCAAAGCAGCATTAGCTTTATGTAGAGAGGTTAGTAATCAGTATGGACTAGACGTCCATACCCATTTATCTGAAACAAAGGTTCAAAAAGACATGGGAGACCGCACCTTTAAACGAGGGTTAGTCGGTCACTTAGATGAAGCTGGGTTACTGAACAGCAGACTATCTGCCGCTCATGCCATCTGGCTGAATGAGAATGAAATTGACCTTTTAAAAGAAAAAGAAGTAACCATTATTCACAATCCGGCCAGCAATATGATGTTAGGCAGCGGCTTTGCTCCGGTCAGCCAGTACGTAACCCGTCAAATCCCCATTGCCCTTGGCACGGATGCATCAAACTGCGGAATCAGCCATAATTCCTTTGAGATGATGCGGCTCGCTCTTATGATGTCTCGCGTGAATAATCGAAACTACCAGGAATGGCTGGAGCCAAAGGACGTATTTAAAATGGCGGCCGTATCTGGAGCTGAAGTAATAACAGAGAGCAAGAGAGGGAAAATTGCAGAAGGATATGACGCCGACCTCGTTTTTTTAGACAAAAATTCAAAGACATTTATTTCAGAGGAAGATTCGGTTTCCCAAATGATTTTATACGAAAATGGAGACTCAGTGGATTCTGTAATGATCATGGGAGATTGGGTGTATCGAGATAAAAAAATACTCGCTTTTGATGAACAGCAAGTTATCCAGCAAATCCAGGAGAAAGCAGAGAAAATAAGAAACGGAGCCAAAGGTGCTCTTGCCTTAGCAGAAAGAAAAAGACGTTCCGTTGAAAAGTTCTACCAGCATTTTTATAACTAGGAGGGTGTAACGATGAGTTTAGAGCTATTAAAAAAAGAACTTCAATATGTGTCCCATAAGGTTTATCAAAAAGGATATACACAGGCCACAGGCGGAAATATCAGTGTCAGAATTCCAGGAACCGACTATGTGTTAATAAAGCGCAGCGGAATCAGTCTTGGGGAAGTAAGCCGGGAAGATGCACTTATCGTCAATATGGACGGAGAAGTCGTTGAAGGTCAGGGCAAGCCATCTAAAGAGATCGGTTTTCACTTAGGAATTTATAAAGTACGACCGGACGTTAACGCCGTTGTTCACTGCCACCCTAACTACTCAATTGGATATGCATGTATGGGGATGGAGCTTCCACTACCAACTGTCACTGCTCAAAAATTGTTGGGCCATGTACCTGTTGCTGATGTAGCTCCGTCTGGATCAAAAGAACTGGCTCAGCATGTAACAGATGTATTTATGAAATATCCAGATATTAAAATCACACTAATGAAAGATCATGGTGTGTGCTCAGTAGGACCTACGCTCGAAGCGGCTTATAACGTAGTAGATCTTGCTGAAGCTACAGCTAAGCAGTCTTTCATTCTTTCTCAGCTTCGCGTAAATGAAAAAAGCGCTGTAACTCAATAAAACCATTGATAAGGAGTGAGAGAAAATGAGACCGATCGAGGAACTGGTTAATCATTTTAAAGAAAAAGAACTTGCCCTGCCTATCTGGTTTGAAGGCGGTGCTATTAAGCTGATTGATCAAACAAAGCTGCCTTTTGAAGAAGAGGTCTGCACGATTACTACAATAAGCCAGCTGGGTGAAGCGATATCCTCCATGATGATCCGCGGTTCTGGTGCGATAGGAATTTGCGGCGCTTACGGAATTTTTTTGGCAGCTTTGAACTCAAAAGGGAGTTCAAAGGAAGTAAGAGAAGCTGGAGAACTATTAAAAAGTACAAGGCCGACAGCTGTAAACTTAATGAAGACAGTCGATGAAATGGTGGCTGAAGCCGTCGGATCTGGCGACGAACTTATTTCAAGGGTGGAAAAAAAAGCTGTAGAAATACTTAACCGCCAGCTTGATTTTGAATATCAGCTGGGAGCTTATGGTGCAGAGTTAATTAATGATGGGGATACTGTTATGACGCACTGTCATTCAGGTGCTTTTGGCGGTGCAGGTTATGGCGGCAGGGCTATTTCTGTTATTAGAACGGCCCATGAGCAAGGAAAGAACATTCATGTCTATACTTGTGAAACACGTCCATACTTACAAGGTGCCCGCATTACAGCTTTAGAACTGAAAAAGTTCGGCATTCCTCATACTTTAATTACAGACAATATGTCAGGATTTTGTATGAGTGAAGGGATGATCGACAAAATCGTCGTAGGATCTGACCGTGTAGCGGCAAACGGGGACTTAGCAAATAAAGTGGGAACCTATATGCACGCTCTTGCAGCGCAGGCGCACAACATACCTTTCTATACGGCGACGTCGAGCCATACCATTGATTTCAACACTCGAAGCGGCAGGGATATCGAGGTAGAAATGCGTAATGCAACTGAAGTTACTACTTTTAAAGGTATCCCGACAGCACCAGAGGGAACCCACGCGCTATATCCATCTTTTGACATAACCCCAAATGGGCTGATTACAGGGATCATTACTGAAAAAGGGGTAATTTCATCACCTTATGAAACGAATTTGAAAAAAGTTATTGATAAACTAACGGTTTAAACTACTAGAAGCAGGTTTGGCAGGAGGTCGTAATCTATGATAAAAGAAGCTCTCCTTGCAATGCTGGCAGGGATCGTAATCGGTGTTGTATTTAAATTAATTAAACTTCCTTTACCTGCCCCTCCTGTTTTAGCCGGAGTTCTTGGCGTCGCAGGAGTGTATATTGGCGGAAGAATCATTGAAGTCCTTTTTACGAGATTCCAGTAAATAGAGGAGGAAGAGAAAAATGCGTGATTATATTAAAGTTGGAAATCTTCAAGTTGCCCATAATCTTTATGAATTCTTAAATACAAAAGCTCTTCCTGGCAGTGGAGTAGATCAAGAAAAATTTTGGAATGATTTTGAGCTTTTGTTAAAAGATTTAACACCTGTAAACAGATCGTTGCTTGAAAAAAGAGATGAAATTCAGGAGAAGCTAGATCAGTGGCATCAGGAAAATCAAGCAGCCCGGGACTTAGACGAATATACTTCCTTTTTACGGGAGATTGGCTACTTAGAACCAGATGTTGAAGACTATAAAGTAACAACTGAAAATGTTGATATTGAAATTGCTAATCAGGCTGGCCCGCAATTAGTGGTTCCTGTAGATAACGCGCGATACGCCCTTAATGCAGCGAACGCAAGATGGGGGAGCCTGTATGATGCTCTTTACGGAACCGATGCCATCAGTGATGAAGGCGGGGCAGAAGCTGGAAGTACTTACAACCCAATTCGTGGTGAGAAAGTCATTGAGTTCGCTAAAGAATTCCTCGATGAAGTATCTCCTCTGGAAGAAGGCTCCCATAAAGACGTTATAAAATATGAAATTAGAGAGGGAGACTTATTAGCCTCATTAGCTAACGAGAAGCAAGTTGGTCTTCAGGACTCTAGTAAATTAACTGGGTACCAGGGTCTGCTGGAAGACCCTTCCTCAATATTACTCCAAAACAATGGATTGCACGTTGAGATCCAAATCGATCTTAACCATCCTATTGGAAAGACTGATCAGGCTGGTGTAAAAGATGTTGTGCTTGAATCAGCTACGACAACTATCATGGATTGTGAAGATTCAGTAGCTGCCGTTGATTCAGAAGATAAAGAATTAGTGTACAGCAACCTGCTTGGTTTAATGAAGGGAGAGCTCAGCGCTTCCTTTAACAAAAATGGCCAAACGGTCACTCGCCGGCTGAACCCAGATCGTGAATATATAAGTCCAGAAGGCAAAGAGGTTAAGCTGAAAGGTCGCTCTCTAATGTTCATGCGTAATGTCGGACATTTAATGACAACAGATGCTATTTTAGATAGTGACGGACAAGAAATTCCTGAGGGTATTATGGACGGAGTGCTTACAAGTTTGATTGCCAAGCATGACTTGCTGCGTAACTCAACGGTCCAAAACTCTGCAGAGGGATCGATTTATATTGTAAAACCTAAAATGCATGGCTCAAAAGAGGCGGCTTTTGCAAATAAGCTGTTTGACCGTATTGAAGATATGCTGGGCTTAGAACGAAATACATTAAAAATCGGTGTCATGGATGAAGAGCGCCGAACTACTCTAAACTTGAAAAATTGTATCCATGAGGTAAAGGAACGGATTGTGTTTATTAATACAGGATTCCTGGACCGGACGGGGGACGAGATTCATACATCCATGGAAGCGGGTCCTATGATTCGCAAACAGGAAATGAAGAACTCTGTCTGGCTGCAATCTTATGAAGCTTCCAATGTAAACGTTGGTCTTAAAGCTGGACTTCAAGGCCGTGCTCAAATTGGAAAAGGGATGTGGGCGATGCCTGAAATGATGCAGGCGATGATAGAACAAAAAGGAAGTCAGCTTAAAGCAGGAGCTAATACGGCCTGGGTTCCGTCCCCAACAGCTGCCATTCTTCACGCCATTCACTATCACCGTCTGAACGTAAGCGACGTGCAAAACAAATTAGCGGAACAAATTAGAGACCTTCGCGAAGATATATTGCAAATCCCTGCTGCTTCTCATCCAAAGTGGAGTGAAGAAGAAATCCAGAGAGAGATTGAGAACAATGCCCAAGGAATCTTAGGATATGTTGTCCGCTGGATCGACTTTGGCATTGGTTGCTCTAAAGTTCCGGACATCAACAATATCGGCCTTATGGAAGACCGCGCTACTCTCAGAATTTCAAGTCAGCATATCGCTAACTGGATCCGCCATGGTGTTGTCTCTAAAGAGCAAGTACAGCAGACAATGAAAAACATGGCGAAAGTCGTGGATGAACAGAACAGTCAGGACCCAGATTATCGTCCAATGTCAGCTGATTACGAAAAATCAATTGCTTTTCAGGCAGCTTGTGAGCTGGTGTTTGAAGGTACTAAACAGCCTAATGGTTATACGGAACCTATTTTGCAACGCCGCCGTGCAGAAGCCAAAGCCCAAAAAGTGAGTATGTAATAATTAAATAACAGTTAAAAGACCAGTTCAGTACTGCACTCCAAAAGTTATTTTTTCACTCTAACTTTTGGAGAGCAGTACTTTCTCTTAAGTGAGGAACTGGTCTTTTTTAAAATTCATAGCTTTCGTATTTGAAAATTAGACTGCAGCACCGGCCAATTCTGCGGAAAAGGATTACCCAGCACCCAGTAACTGCCGCCTCTTAGATCGTATGCTTTGATTGTGTCGTATTTCTCCTGCATGCTGCGGGCATCTTCAAACCAAACTTCATGCTTCTGTCCGCTTTCATCTGTATAGAAAAAGTAAGGGGACTGGTATTTTTCATCGTACTGAATGGGCACTCCATAACGAGCAGCAAGTGATACGGCTTCCTGAGGGCTTACAGTGCGGGCGAATGTCCCCTGCACCCAAGGGATTTTCCAGTCTCGGCCGTACAGCGGGATGCCCATAACTATTTTGTCTCGCGGGATTACGGTTACTGCAAAGTCAAGAACTTCACGAACTTTATTGATCGGAGCAATCGCCCACGGTTCCCCTCCAGCCCAGCCCCATTCGTAAGTCATGAGGACAATGAAATCAACGATTTCCCCCTGTGCGCGATAGTCGTGCGCTTCATATAATAAACCTGTCTGATCCTCCTTGATTTTGGGGGCAAGCGCAGTGGATACAAGAAGGCCGGCAGGATGGAATTGAGCCGTTAACCTTCTAAGAAAATTATTATAGTTTTCCTTGTCTTCTGGATAAATATATTCAAAGTCTATATTTATCCCTTGATATCCTTTGGATTGAATCTCGTTCAGCAGGTTCGTAATTAACGTTTCCTGGACACTTTCATTCCGCAAAACAGCAGCTGCCAGGTCAGAATCAAAACTGCCCTCTTTAAAATTAGTTAAAGTCAGGAGCGGAGCAATGTTCTGAGACTCCGCTGCTTGCAGTAAGGGCTGATCCTGCCTTTCCGTAATGCTTCCATCTTCTCTAATCGCATACATAAAAGGAGATAAATAAGTGAAGTTTCGGCCGAATGCCGTTACCTCCTGTGCTCCCTGTGGATTAATTTGAGTGGTATAGGCATTTATTTCTTTAATCGGTCGATCAGGGAAAGGAATACGGATTATCTGCCCTGCGTAAATCAAGGATGGGTTAGTAATATTGTTGGCTACTATAAGCTCTTCGGTACTGACATCAAAACGATCAGCGACCTCCCATAAGGTATCACCTGGCTGAATCATGTATCTACTGTAAGGATTGATCAGCATTTCGCCAGCCATAATGCGAGAAGGATCAGTTAAACTATTAGCCGCTGCCAGTTCATTGATTGTGACTCCATACCTTTGGGAAATTGCCCATAAATTATCACCGGGCATAACGACATATTCACGGCTTGGTTCAGGAATAACTAGCGACTGCCCAATAACTAAAACATCCGGGCTCGGGGGCTGATTAAGATATATGATCTGATTTATGTCTACACCATAGGCCTGGGCGATCTGCCATAAGGTATCTCCGCTTTTCACGACGTGAATCCTCATAGGAACTCTCCTTTGTAAAAAAACATTCTATATTTACAGTATTCAATAGAAACCTGTCTTAGTATAGATGACCTTATTTTGGCGCAAAGAAAAAGACGGCGGAAGGGGCAGGGGAGCGCCGATTTCCGTCGTCTTTAGTCTATTATTTAAATTCAGGAAGCCAATCACCGTGAGCTTGAATAAGGTCATCACACATAGAAACTATATCATCCATGGAAAGTTCTGCACTCGTGTGAGGATCAAGAAGAGCTGCCTGGTAAATGTGCTCTTTTTTGCCTGTTACAGCGGCCTCAATCGTCAGTAACTGTGTGTTGATGTTTGTTCTGTTTAACGCAGCCAGCTGTTCTGGAAGATCACCGATGTAAGCGGGAAGAATACCATTGCGATCTGCCACACATGGAACTTCTACACAAGCGTTTTTGGGAAGGTTGGAAATAAGGCTTCCCGTATTTAATACATTTCCCCCAAACTTAAACGGGATGTTCGTTTCCATCGCTTCGATAATGCGGGATCCGTATTCGTGAGAACGCTCGTGGCTAAGCTGTGCATTATGGACAATTTCCTCGCGCATTTCTTCCCATTCTTTAATCTGATTGACACAGCGCCGCGGATATTCATCAAGCGGAATATTAAACCGGTCAATCAATTCTGGATAAGCATTCTTGATAAAGTAGGGATGATACTCTGCATTATGCTCTGAAGATTCGGTAATGTAATAGCCGAATTTGTCCATCAATTCAAAACGAACCATATCCTCATGTTTTTCCTTCTGTTTTTCTTTAGCCCGTCGTTTAATTTCCGGATACAAATCCTGTCCGTCTCTTTTAACCTCAAGAAGCCAAGCCATGTGGTTAATACCGGCTATCCTTTCTTCGATTCCTTCATGCTCCATATCAAGAGCATCGAATAAATCCTTTGTACATACCTGAACACTATGGCAGAGCCCGATGGTTTTTACATTCGTATGGCGAAGCATGTACCCGGTAAGAGCAGCCATTGGATTCGTGTAGTTAAGCAGCCAGGCATCAGGACAAATTTCTTCTAGATCGTCCGCAATGGCCTTCATAACAGGAATAGTTCTAAGGGAGCGGAAAATACCCCCAATTCCTATCGTATCCCCGATTGTCTGCTGAAGCCCGTATTTTTTAGGGATATCAAAATCGATTACGGTACTCGGTTCATAGCCTCCCACCTGTATGGCGTTAATCACATATTTGGCTCCTTTTAATGCTTCCTTTCTGTCTAAGAAAGAAACAATCTTAATCGACTGATTGTATTTTTGTGCTAGATTTCTCAGCATCTGTTCTGATTCGTTTAGTCTCTTTTCATCAATGTCATGCAGTGCAAATTCAAAACCATTTAAAGCAGGAACAAACATACAGTCACCTAGGATATTTTTTGCGAAAATCGTACTTCCTGCACCGATAAATGTAATTCTTGACATAGAACATTCCTCCTGTTTTTATGAATTTTTATTGAAAGCGTTTTTAATTAAGTAGAAAAAAATTTATGTGAGTTAGACAGTTAATGATTCACGGCTGACTATTCCAGATGATTCACGAATCTCAACTTGGCACGGGTGAATGATCTTTGCAGCTATTTCTCTGCCTTCCATTCGTTCCTTTAATAGTTTTACAGCGGATTTCCCCATCTGTTCAGTAAAAACTTTTGCAGTAGTGAGTGATGGATTAATAAATTTCGCGATTTCAATATCGTTAAAACTTACGATGGATACATCATCTGGACAATTAATACCTGATTCGTGCAGTGCCCGTATAGCTCCAATAGCGAGTGGGTCACTGGCTATTACAAAAGACGTAGGAAGATTCCCTTTGCTGATGGCCTGCTTCATCAGCTGATACCCGGTGTCTGTTGACCATTCACCGAAGTAAACATGTTCTTCATCATAATAACCGAGGTTATTCATGATTTTCTTGTAAGGAAGAAAACGCAGCTTTTCTACATTATCCATATCGTCTAACTCGAGCGGGGAAGAGGTGGAGTGAATCGTTTCCTTTCCACCAATAAATCCAATCTCTTTATGTCCAAGCGAGATCAAGTGTTTCATTAACTGACTCGTTGCCCCGTAGAAATTTGAAGTAACGCTGTCAAAGATCTCAGGGTTCGGTGATTCATCGACAAAAACGACTCTATTAAATCTTTCATAGATTTCGCGGACTGTCTCAGGTGAAACTTTTCCAACGACGATAACTCCGTGAAGGTCGTTGAGGCTGCTTTCTTCTAATAAATTTTGGCCCTGCCGCACAACAGTAGAGATATTTAAATTTAAATGGGCACATTCGGCTTCGATGCCGACTCTAAGTCCTGTGAAGTACTCATCCTCATATTCGTAGTCTCGTGAACAGAAGACGATCAAGCCAATCGACTTTTTATCTTTTGATAATATAGAAGATTTTTTCTTATCGGTTAAAGATAGATAGTTTAGCTTTTTCGCAGAATGTAAGACTCGTTTCCGAGTAGACTCTGCGACGGATAAGGTTTTATCGTCTCTCAGCACTCTGGAAACGGTAGCGATTGAGACATTGGCCTCTCTTGCCACATCTTTTAAGCTGGCCATTTTCCCACCTCTTCTCTCTTTTAACTAAAATTTTACTTATTATTTAATTTAACACAGTTCTGTTTTTAATACAAAACATTAATCGGCCTTTATAACCCTTATTAATGCAAGAAATAAAAGAGTAATTCACCAGTAAAAAAACTATGAGAAATTTCAAAAAATGGCTTGTAAGCGATTTCTCTATCTGATATATTCATAGTAACAAAGATAAAATTTTAGTAAAAATATCCACAGGACTATTAGTGATGTTTTACTAAGGATGATGAAAGGGCAGTTCAGGTTTTCGTCTTAAACTATTTTTAATAAAACGAGGAGGTACACAATGAAGAACTCATTGATGAAGTTAGTTGGCGGTATCGGTATGGCAGCTTTGCTGGCAGCATGCGGAGGCGGCGGTGCAGAAAGTGAAGGCGGCAGTGATGGAGAGGTTAGCGGAGCTCAGGAAGGTAAGCTGACGGTAGCTCTTACTGCCAGCAGTGAAGGGGAAAGAAATACTTTTGAAGAATTAATTGCTGAATTTGAAGAAGAAAGTGAAGTTGATGTTGAAGCCAGTTTCCCAGCTGGGGGATACGAAGACCAAATGAGAGTCCAGATGGCAGCGAATGATCTGCCGGATGTATTTGATACGCACGGCTGGTCTCAGCTCCGTTATGGTGAGTATGTACTTGATCAAAGAGATATGGACTGGGTGGAAAACCTGAAGCCGGCAATGAAAGATATCGTAACTGACGAAGACGGTAAGGTGTACACTTATCCAGTGAACATGGCTCAGGATGGTGTCATCTATAATAAAAATGTATTAGAGAAATATGGAATTGAAGTACCTCAGACATGGGATGAGTTCGTAGAAGCTCTAAAAACCGTCCGTGATGAAAGTGGCGGACAAGTTGCTCCATTATGGGTTGCCGGCGGAGATGGATTTCCATTAGGTCAGATGGTTGACCAGATGATGACGCCTATGTTTGCCACGGATGAAGAAAATGATTATACAGAAGAGTTTTTGGATGGATCTTTTGACTGGAGTCAATATGAGTGGCTTCCAGAACAGCTTCTTATGCTTCAGGAAGAAAATCTTTTAAACCAGGACGTTTTAACCGCTAAGTATGCGCAGTCAGCTGAAATTATGGCTGGTGAACAAGCTGCTTTCATGTTTTCTGGTGGTTCTATCGGACCCGATACTACTCAAGTGAACCCAGAAGTTAAGCTTGGACTGATGCCGACTCCAACTGTACATGAAGGGGACGAGCCTGTCTGGATTGGCGGAGAGCGCTTTACTCTTGCTATTTTCAAAGATTCTAAGATGAAAGAAGAAGCAAAGCAGTTCATCGAGTTTATGGCTGAGCCTGATAATGCCCAGCGTATTGCCGAAGGAACAAACCTGGCTTCAGCTCTTGAGGGCGTGGAAGCGGACACTTATTTCTCTGAAGATCTTAAAAAATATGAAGGTACTGAGATTGTCAGCTACTTCGACCGGGTTTACCTTCCAAGCGGCATGTGGGACGTAATGTCGACAACTACTGAAGAGCTGCTGGCTGGCGGCACACCTGAGCAAGCGGCTGATACGATGGAATCTGAATATGACCGATTAAGAGAAGAATAATTCTTGTTAATGGAAAAGGGAGAGTGCATGCTCTCCCTTCTATATTAAGGAGTAAACTCTTTTTATTATTAAGGAGATGACACAGAGTATGAGCGAACTGGTTGGGAAGTTGAAAAGCAGATCAGGGGAAATTGGAGGGAAGAGACGAAAAATGAAAACGGAAAAATCATTATGGTGGATGTATCTGCCGGCTGTGTTGTTTGTAACCGTATTTATCGTCTACCCGTTCCTCGACGGGGTTCGGATCTCTTTTACCGATTGGAACGGTTTTTCTCAGACAATGAACTTTGTTGGGCTGGAGCAATATCAGAGGATGTTTTCAGATCCGACAACATGGACGGTGATCAGGAACACTCTTTTATATGGAATAGGAAGTACTATTCTGCAAAATGCGATTGGATTAGGTTATGCACTGTTATTGAACAATTCGATTAAATTTAGAACAGTGACCCGAACTATTGTTTATCTTCCTGTTATTATCAGTCCGTTAATCATGGGATATATTTTCTATCTGTTCTTTGCGTTTCAAAACGGGGCACTAAATGATGCGTTGATCTTCTTTGGTTTTGACCCAATCAATGCGCTTGGAAATGCAAATATTAATCCATACATTATTGTCCTTGTTAATACGTATCAGTTCGTTGGTATTGCAATGATCATTTATCTGGCAGGTCTTCAAGGGATCTCGAAAGACTTTTATGAAGCGGCCGATATCGACGGTGCGTCCTCTTTTCAGAAGTTTAAGAAGATTACGCTTCCGATGCTCGCGCCCTCCATCACGATCAACGTCGTCCTTAACATTATTGGCGGTTTGAAATTGTTTGATGTCATTGTAGCTTTAACTGGAGGAGGACCTGGTAACGCATCACAGTCCAGCTCTACCTTTATGTATGACTTGTATTTCAGCAGGCAGGATGCCGGGTATGCAGCAACACAAGGTGTACTCATTGCATTCATCATTCTTATCTTAAGCTTAGTCGCCCTATGGTACTTCAAACGGAAGGAGATTGAAGCATAATGAGCGGAACAAAGAAATCAATGTTGACAGCTCTGGCAGTTCTGGTGGCAGCCATCCATATCATTCCCTTTTATATCCTGATCACTACGGCATTAAAGACACGGGGAGATTTCAGTTCCCGCTGGTCACTTCCTGAATACTTCACTCTGGAGAATTTCGCAATTGCCTGGCAGGAAGCCAATCTTGGTCCGGCTTTTGTTAACTCGATCATTATTACGTTTTTCGCTGCTGTTTTACTTATTCTTTTTGGATCGATGGCAGCCTATCCTTTAGCACGTCGTGCGACTAAATTGAATAAAGCAGCAATGATGTTTTTTATTTCGATTATGGTTATCCCGCCGCTTACAGCACTAGTACCGCTTTATCAGCTGGTTGTTGATATGGGTATGCTGAACACGCGTACTGTTGCGGTATTAAATAATGTGGCTGCGTTTATTCCGCTGACAATTTTCCTGTATGCAGGATTCATACGCTCAACGATTCCAAAGGAACTTGAAGAAGCAGCAAAAATTGACGGTGCCAGTACAATAGGAATATTCTTCAGAGTTGTTTTCCCGCTGCTGAAGCCAGTAACAGCATCCGTTCTGATTATTGCATGTGTATTTATCTGGAACGATTATCAGTTTGCGATTTTCTTCTTGCAAAGCAGTGATGTTCAAACATTAACAGTTGCTATGGCCAGCTTCTTTGGAGAAAACCAGCATAATCTCGGCCTTGTAGCAGCCGCCGCGTTTATTGCGATGATTCCAATGGCCGTCTTGTTCTTATTCTTACAAAAATACTTTATTGCCGGTCTTTCATCAGGGGCAGTAAAAGGATAATATTCGCACCACTGAATTTGTTCTATGGAGGATTTAGACATGCCAATACATTTTAACGAAACAACGAAAGAATTTCATTTACAAAATGAAGGGCTCAGCTATATTTTTACAGTTATGAAGAATCAGCAGCTCGGACATTTATATTATGGAAAAGCGATCCGACATCGCGATTCCTTTCAGCACTTATTTAGAACGCAGTCACGTGCTGGTATGTCAAACGTCTTTGAAGGGGATTTAACATTTTCCCTGGATATCTTAAAACAAGAATATCCATCCTACGGGACGAGCGACTACCGAGAGCCTGCCTTTCAAGTTCTTCAGGAAGACGGGAGCCGGACGACTCAGTTTGAATATGTTTCACATGAAATTTTCCAAGGGAAGCCTGGATTAAACGGGCTTCCTGCCACTTATACTGAAGAAAATGACGAAGCTTCTACGCTTATCATAAAACTGAAGGATCCATTAATTGATGCAGAAATTGAGTTAATGTATACCGTTTATGAAAACCGCAGCGTCATCACAAGAAGTGCGAAATTTTTAAATAAGGGAAAGCAGAAGCTGGAGTTAATCCGAGCCCTAAGCGCCAGTATTGACTTATTTGACGCAGATTTTGAAATGGTTCAGCTTTCCGGATCCTGGTCGAGGGAACGGCATGTCAAAACGAGAGAGCTTGTACCTGGTATTCAAAGCATTACGAGTACGAGGGGAACGAGCAGCACCCAGCAAAATCCGTTTCTTGCGCTGAAGCGAAAAACAGCGGATGAGCATCGGGGAGAAGTCTACGGCTTTAATTTCGTTTACAGCGGAAATTTTCTAGCCCAGGTTGAAGTAGATCATTATGATGTAGCGAGAGTATCGATGGGAATTAATCCTTTTGACTTTAACTGGCTGCTTGCACCTGGTGAAGAGTTTCAGACACCTGAAGTTGTGATGGTCTATTCGGATGAGGGGCTAAACGGGATGAGTCAGGAATATCATAACCTCTACCGTGAACGCTTAGTGCGCGGTCCTTGGAGGGATGAAAAGCGGCCTGTCCTTATCAATAACTGGGAAGCCACCTACTTTGATTTTAATGAAGACAAGCTTCTGGATATTGCTAAAGAGTCAAAAGAACTTGGGATTGAGCTGTTTGTGTTAGACGACGGATGGTTTGGTAAACGGGATGATGATACAACATCACTCGGTGACTGGTTTGCGGATAAAGAGAAGCTGCCTGATGGCATAGAGGGCATCTCACGGAAAATAACCGAGCTTGGCATGAAATTCGGTTTATGGTTCGAACCGGAAATGGTTAATAAAGAAAGTGAGTTATACAAAGAGCATCCAGACTGGATTATTCATGTTAAGGGAAGGACTAATTCACATGGAAGAAACCAGTATGTGCTTGATTTTTCAAGAAAAGAAGTTGTCGACAATTTATACGAACAAATGGCTGATGTATTGGCGAATTCGCCTGTGTCTTATGTGAAATGGGATATGAACCGTTATATGACGGAAATCGGCTCCCTCGCTTTGCCTGCCGAACGGCAAAGTGAAGTGGCCCACCGCTATATTTTAGGAGTTTATGATTTGTATGAACGATTAACTTCTGAGTTTCCTGATGTCCTATTTGAGTCCTGCGCAAGCGGCGGTGCCCGGTTTGATCCGGGAATGCTTTCCTATGCGCCTCAGACGTGGACAAGCGATGATACCGATGCTGTAGAACGATTAAAAATTCAGTACGGAACATCGATGGCTTATCCATTGAGTACAATGGGGGCTCACGTATCAGATATACCGAACCACCAGGTGCATCGAAAAACAGGCCTTGAAATGAGGGGCCATGTTTCATTCTTTGGCATGTTTGGCTACGAGCTGGATATTACGAAGATGACACCCAAGGAAAAAGAGGAAGTGAAGCAGCAGGTTCATTTTTATAAGCAGAATCGTGAGCTGATTCAACACGGAACTTTCTACCGTTTGCTCAGCCCGTTTGATGAGGGAGGCAATTTTGTAGCATGGATGGTCGTTTCAAGTGATCAGAAGGAAGCCCTTGTCGGTTACTACAAGGTTCTTGCAGAGCCGAACCCAGGGTTTAAGCGGCTTATGTTAAAAGGACTGAATGAACATAAGGAATATAAGATTGAAGGTACTGATGGAAGTTACTACGGAGATGAGCTGATGAGAGCCGGCCTAATGCTCGAAAATGAGTTTTCAGGATCAACTCAGCCGCAGGGAGAAAAGCTTGGAGATTACCGTTCTTCCATTTATAAACTGACAGTATTAGATTAATCCAAAAAAGACTTGGCAGTTGAGCCAAGTCTTTTTTAATGGATTTTTACTGTGCTTTCTCTTTTAATTAATTCCGTGGGAACTACTACTTTTTTTGGAATGCTTCGTTTAGTATTCAACCGTTCAATCATTAACTCAACTGCCGTTTCACCCATGAACTCTGTATATACCTTTACAGTCGATAAAGAGGGCTGAAGGTAATTAGAAGCGGCGATATCGTTGAAGCCGACAAGGGAAACCTGTTCTGGTACGCGGACGTTATGCTGATGGAGAGCTTTTAATGCCCCAATCGCCATTGAATCACTTGCGATGACAAAAGCAGTTGGGAGTTTCGGCTGCTCTAAAGCTTTTTTCATTAATTTGTAGCCGTCTTCGGTAGTGAATTGTCCAATGAAGATAGATTCTTCATTTAAAATATTGCGGGAATTCAAATACTCTCGAAAGGCTTTTTCACGATAGTCCATTAATGTCTCTCCAGGGCGAATGTGGAGCACTCCTCCAATAAACCCGATCTCACGATGATTTAATTCCATTAGATGATTAAGAATATTGAGCATCGCTCTTTGAAAGTCAATAACGACAGAGTCATAGGCTGATTCGTCCGGAGAATAATCAACAAAAGTAATAAATTTAGTAAGTTTCTTAATTTCGTCTATTTCTTCTGGCGGGATTCGTCCAACCACGATCATTCCGTCTATTTGGTTCACAGATGATAAGTCGAGATGGTCATTTCTTCGGTACACTTTTATTAAGTCAATGTTTTTGGACATACACTCTTTTTCAATCCCTAAACGAATCGCTAAAAAGTAGGGATCATTAATTTCATCTTTTTCGGAATGAAATAAAGTTATACCCAGCCTGAATTTCTTTTTTTCTGTTTTAGCCGAACGTTCTTTTAACGTACGGTAATTTAGTTCCTCTGAGACTTTGAATATCCGTTCTTTGGTTTGGTCTGATACCGACAAAGTTGTATCGTGATTTAGCACCCTTGATACAGTGGCAATTGAAAAACCTGATTTCTCCGCTATGTCACGAATTGTGGCCATGGCTTACTCTCCTTCTATGGTAAAAGCGTTTAGTAAAAAAGTACAGTTTATTTATACTATATCACAGTTATCATGTTCTATTATTCCATTTGTTTTAGGTTGCTGGAATATGTGTATAATGCCTCCCTTTTACATCCATACTGATTCGTAAATCAATAGTTTAGTAGAAGGGAGAGGCAAAGTGTTGACAAGATTAGTTATTACGGTTTTGCCGGTTGTATATATGTTGCTTATCTGGTATCAGTCCAGTCATTCGATCAATGATATTAAAACGTTCCTGGGGCTGGTTCCATGACGGTTAATACTTTATTTGAAAGCATGCATTTCATTGAGTTTGCCATTTTGTACATTTTGCTCATATGGGCATTAAAAGTAAACAACAAGTTAACTGAACTATTCAGCTGTTTAGCAGCTGGATTTGCGATGCTGTATGGCCTCATTGATGAAATCCATCAATATTACGTGCCTGGCAGGTCATTTACCTTCAATGATCTAGTGAAGGACGGGGTGGGAGTGGCTGTAGTTTTTCTGGGTGTGCATGTTGGGTATTTTAAAAAGTTTAGGAAACTAAGGGGGAAGGAGCAGGCTGGGGATCCAGATCTAACTATGGCTCAAGTTGGTGAAATAAGGGGGGATTAGGTAAAATAGTCATAGATCCATTGAGAAGGTGTTTATTATGAATGAAAGACAATCCAAATTATTTCATCAAATGCTCATCCATAACAATGAAGTATTGCAGGTTCGAGACCTGGCAGATCAGCTTGAATGCTCAGAGAAAACTTTACGGAATGACTTGAAAGTGGTTGAAGATTATCTATACAAAAATTCACAGGCTTCGCTTGTTCGTAAGCCTGGTGTCGGCATCTCTCTGTATGTGGAAGAGGCTGAGAAAGCACGATTATACCAGGAGCTATTCCAGACGGAAAGAAAAGATGATCAGGAACGCTTAGTAGAGATTGCGTATAGAATGCTTTCTGAGGAAAAGCCCTTTACCCTTCAAGATCTGGCAGCTGCTTACTTTATAACCATTCCTCAAATAAAAAAAGATTTAGAAGTTCTCAATCGCTGGCTGGGAGACTTTAAGCTTGAGATTTGTTCTAAGCAGCGGCTGGGGAGTACAGTGATTGGTAGAGAATTAGCAAAGCGGAATGCTATTGCCCACTTACCTGAATTAGCATCAAATACAAGAAGTGATATCCTTCAGTTATTTCCTGAACATGAGGTAGATATAGTCAGACAGGGTTTAGAGAAACTTCAGGATCGCTTTTTGCTTGAATTTGCCCCCGGCGAACTAGAGAGTCTGATTATACATGCTCTGGTAATGATCAAACGAACGAGACAGAGATCCACCATATCTATAAAAACAACTGATCAGTGGACAACAGAAGAATTTAAGGCCGCTGGGTATTTTTTGGTTATTTAAAAGAAATTCTCCGTGTGACTTTGCCTGAAGAGGAGAAGATTTATTTCACGTGGCACTTAATGAGCCGTAGAAATTCTCAGCTCCTTCCTGAAAAAGATGAATCACTCAATGACATAATTAGTAAGCTGACGACACAGCTGCAGATTATGATCATGACAGATTTCAGCAGTGATCCAATTCTTATGGAAGGATTAAGAATTCACCTTAATTCAGCGATTCACAGGATACGCCATAAACTGGCGATTAGAAATCCGATGTTAAATGAAATCAAGAAGATGTATCCTTATATGTTTAGAATGGTAGGTCTTGCTCTTGAAGACGTGAGCCGTGAGTATGAACTTAAAATACCTGAAGATGAAGCAGCCTACTTAGTTCTGCATTTTCAAGCTGCGGTGGAACGCTTGCAAAAAAATAGAGAGGATCGTTTAAAGGCGATTATTGTATGTGAGCTAGGAGTAGGAATGTCTCATTTGCTTGAAGCAAAGCTTGAGCAACTGTACAAAGGTATAGAGGTTATCGGGTGTGTTGGAGAGCGTGAAGTCCATTCTACGCTTGAAACTCATTCTATTGACTTTGTGATCTCCACGAAAAATATTGAGAATCTTTCTGTTCCAGTTGTTGTAGTTTCGCCGCTGCTGGAAGCGAAAGATAAGAGGCAGCTTGACCAATTTCTAGAAAAGCTTAGAACAGTTGAACAAAATAATAATAATACTCAAATTTTCAGGTCGTTATTAGATGAGGATCTCACTGTACTCCGTTTAAAATCTGAACATCGATTTAAAGTGATTGAAACACTGGCCTGCAAGCTTGAAGAACGCGGGAGGGTATCTGAAAAATTCACCCACCGTTCTATTTTACGGGAGCGCTCTTCTTCTACGGCTATCGGCGGAGGCATTGCTATTCCGCATGCTCACCCAAATGAGGTAAAAGAATCGGCTATAGCCATAGCCGTTTTAGACAAGCCATTGGAGTGGGGGACGGAAAAAGTTTCGATTATCTTTTTGCTCGCGATCACAAATGAAGATCGTGCTTTACTGCGGCCGCTTATGAAGACGATTACGAAAATCAGTGAATCACCTAATGAAGTTGAGAAAATCTTGCATGCTGAAAACTTTGCACAAGTAAAACGGTTAATTCTTCAATAATTCATTTTTACCGCAGCTCCGGTAAAAATGAATTATTTTTTTATGAAGAAAATATCGTACAATGAAAGCAGTTACAAGAGAGGGAGGAAAATGTTGTGAAAGTACTAGCGGTTACAGCCTGTCCGGTAGGTATCGCTCATACGTATATGGCTGCAGAAAATTTGCAAAAAGCAGCTGATGAAATGGGCGTTGACATGAAAGTTGAAACACAAGGTTCCATTGGCGTGGAAAATGCGCTGACTGATAAAGACATTGCAGAGGCAGACGGGATTATTATTGCCAGTGATAAAGAAGTTTCAAAAGAAAGATTTGGAGGGAAGCCGCTGCTTGTCGTAGGTGTTCAAGAAGGCATACGCGAGCCTAAACGTCTAATACAGCGAATTATAGATAAAGATGTATCCGTTTATACAGGGAGTGCACCATCATCGGAGACAGTAAAGCAGCAAAAGAAAGAAAAGGAAAATCCGGTTTACCGCCACTTAATGAACGGTGTGTCATATATGATTCCATTTATCGTTGTTGGCGGTCTGCTGATTGCCATTTCGCTGGCACTCGGAGGAAATGATACACCAGGGGGAATCGTCATTCCGGAAGATTCCTTCTGGAAGCAAATCGAAGCTTTAGGGGCTGCTTCATTTAGTTTTATGGTTCCAATTTTAGCAGGATTTATTGCTTATAGTATTGCCGACCGGCCTGGTTTAGCACCGGGGATAATCGGCGGATACATTGCCGCGGACGGAAGCTTTTATGGAAGTGAAGCTGGAGCTGGATTTATTGGCGGCATAATTGCTGGTTTTCTAGCAGGATATGTCGTGCTTGCAATTAAGAAAATAAAAGTGCCAAAAGTCGTACAGCCTGTTATGCCAATTATTTTTATCCCGATTATTGGAACTTTAATTGTAGGCTTATTATTTATTTTTGTTATTGGGGCCCCAGTAGCGGGAATTTTTGAAGGATTAACAGCGTGGTTAGAAGGAATGCAAGGATCGAGCGCCGTACTGCTGGCGGTTATTTTAGGATCGATGATTGCTATAGACATGGGGGGGCCATTTAATAAGGTAGCTTTCTTATTTGGAGCTGCTATGATTGCGGAAGGAAACTATGAAATTATGGGAGCTATAGCCGTAGCGATCTGTATTCCACCGCTTGGAATGGGACTTGCAACTTTTATAAATAAGAAAAAATATCAGCAGGCTGAGCGTGAAACAGGAAAAGCTTCCTTCACGATGGGACTGTTTGGAATTACAGAAGGAGCCATTCCATTTGCCGCACAGGACCCGCTTCGTGTAATTCCGAGCATCGTCGCAGGTTCGGCCGTTGGATCTGTAATCGCTATGCTGAGCAGTGTTGGTGACCGCGTTGCTCACGGCGGGCCGATCGTTGCTGTACTGGGCGCGGTAGATAATGTGCTGATGTTTTTTGTAGCTGCAGCTATCGGCATGGTAGTTACTGCTTTTATGGTGAACTTTTTGAAAAAGGAAGCACCAGCTGGGCCTGCAAGGGAAGAAGTAATGGAAACCAAGAAACCTGCCGGGCAAACAGAACCAGTTAGTAAAGAAGCGCCTCAGGAAATAACAAAGCTTACGGACATTACCACTCCTGAATTAATCGACACGAACATTGCAGGAACTACACGTGATGAAGTTATTGAGGAGCTAATACAAACATTAGAGCAAAATGGAGTTCTTAATTCCCAGAGCCTTTTTAAAGAAGCTATTCTTAATCGAGAAAAAGAAGGTACTACAGGACTTGGAATGAATATCGCGATTCCACATGGGAAATCGGAAGCTGTGAAGCAGCCGGCTGTAGTCTTCGGGCGAAAACCAGAAGGAGTCGATTGGAAAAGCGTTGATGGGACAAGTGCCAAGCTGATCTTTATGATAGCCGTTCCTAAAGAACGCGAAGGCGAAGACCATTTGAAAATTTTGCAAATGCTTTCACGTAAACTCATGGATGAAGAATTTAGAAATGAGCTTCTGAAGGCGGATACTAGAGAAGATGCGTATAGCCTTTTGAAGGAAGTAAAATAAATAGTGAAACATAAAAAAGCAAAGCACAGACCGTGTTTTGCTTTTTTTATATTCAAATAAAGATTCCGAGCCAGAAGGCGTTAACAATAGCCAACATTAAAATGATCTTTTCATAAATTGAAACTTGTTCATTATTGGTGACGTCCATTTTAATAATTAAAAAGATCGGACCTGTCACTAATGCTATCAATCCAATACCTGCCCATATCCGCTCGATACCGAGCCAAATCACACAGAGTCCTGTCATCCCAAAATACAGCAAGGCAGGCAGCCGGCTGCAGGCAAGCCCGAACTTATCGACAGACCAGACAACGCTAGTCTTTTTTTGAGGGACAGCTTGTTTATCAGCTTCGCGATCAGGGATATGATGGACCATTACCCAGGCAATACAAAACAGCGCATTGATCACCGCATTCTGCCAGGCCCATTCAGGGATTTCATTTAAAGAAAGCCACGCTCCCGCTAATCCTAGGAAAAGGACAGAAGGAAACGCCGAAAGCCACTCCCCTATAAATGGCCGATAGCTTAATTGCAGCGGGGGAAGTGAATACGAAATAGCTCCCCATAAGCCGATCCCAAGTAAAATCGCCAGCTTATCATAACCAAACAAAAGAAGGGCTATGTCTGTGAGCAACAGGCTTATAATCAGACCTTTTCCTAAAAGCCACATCGTTTCTGCAGTGATTAATCCATTCTGAATTACACGGCTTCCGCCGGAGAGAAGGGCTGGACTATGCTCATCTGTTCCAGAGAGGTGGTCGACATAGTCGTTGAGCAAATGAGTTAAAACCCCGTGAATTAAAAAGGAAGCGAATATGAGGAGGAGAAACAATCCTATTAAGTAACTGGCAGAAAGAGAGTAATAGAGAAGCAAAGGAAGAATGGTAGATACGATTGTAGCTCCACTCGAGGAAACAACAGCAATGGAGCGAAGCAGAAGCCATCCGCTTTTAATAGCTGTGAAAGCCTGGTTTGTCATATGTAATCTCCTTTCTAAAATAGAAAGTTATTTATGGACTTTTTAATACCCTACCCGATTTATGGAACTTTAAGTATTGATCGTTAAATTGAGTTCTCAGAAAAGGTAGATGAGAAATGCAGCTGATTTAAATTCTATTCTTATTAAACATCTTCTCCAAATAGGAGGGAATCACTTAGATAACTTGTGAGGTAGGGCAGCGTCAATAGTTAGAGATAGCGTTTCCAAAACAGTTATTTATTGGTATTATATAGTTTTAATCATCTAAGTAGGAGTGATATTTATTAATTATTTTAATCTTTGTGGCAAAACAGCCGTTGTAACTGGAGGTAATCGTGGATTAGGAGGTGCAATGGCATATGGATTGGCAGAAGCGGGGGCAGATGTTGCTATCGTTCAGCAGTCAGCAAAAGAGACGGAAGTGGTCCAAAACATTAGAGATTTAGGCAGGAAGTGCGAAGTATTTACGTTCGACTTATCTGAGACCCGCCGTTTACCTGAATTAGTGGACTCCATTATCGAAAGTTTTGGGAAAATCGATGTTCTGGTGAATAATGCTGGAGTTCAGCGCCGCTCACCAGCAGTTGAATTTTCCGAAGAGGACTGGGATTTCGTCATACAGGTTAATCAAAAAGCCGTCTTTGTCCTTTGTCAGCTTGTTGGAAAAAAGATGATTGAACAGGGAAGTGGAAAAATTATTAACCTCGCATCTCTTCTGTCTTTTCAAGGTGGATACACTGTACCGGCCTATGCAGCCGCTAAAGGGGCAGTAGCTCAATTTACTAAGTCTCTCGCAAATGAGTGGGCTTCAAAAAATGTGAATGTAAATGCTATAGCACCAGGTTACATGGCTACAGAAATGAATACCGCCTTAATGGGTGATGAAGCTCGCAGCAGGCAGATTATTGAAAGAATTCCTGCGGGACGCTGGGGGACTCCGGAAGATATGATTGGAGCCGCTGTTTTTCTGGCATCCAGAGCATCTGAAAACATACATGGGGAAATTATTACTGTCGACGGAGGATGGATGGGCTGATAGCGGTATCATGAGGCGTATCTCCTTAATTCAATAGAGTATTCCAAAAAAGCCGGAGGTCTAAAAGTATGGCAAAGAAACAATCAACAACTGTACAATCTGTTGATAGAGCATTAAATATATTAGAGATTTTAAAGGAACAGCCAAAAGGGTTAGGTGTAACCGAGTTATCCTATCGGCTGGAAGTATCCAAAAGTACCGTGCACCGGCTGCTCAGTTCCTTATTGAAACAGGGATTTGTAAAACAGGATGATGAAAATGAACGATATTTATTAGGTCTTCGTTTAATAGAATTTGGAGAAACTGTCTCCACTCATCTTGATATTCGGAAAGTAGCAGCTCCTTATCTAAATAAACTGGCGGAAAATACAGGTGAAACAGTCCACCTTGTTCAAATGGACCATGGGGAAATTGTTTATATTGATAAAACAGAGTCAGATGCAACAATACGGATGTTTTCTAAAATCGGAAAGCGTGCACCTATGCATTGTACAGGGGTAGGAAAAGCAATATTAGCTTTTCTCTCAGAAGGGGAAATCCATCGAATACTTGATGAAAAGCCTCTGAAAAAGTTCACAAAAAACACCATCACAGATAAACAAGAAATGAAAAAACACTTAGAGGAAATTAGACAGCGAGGTGTTTCTTTTGATCTGGAAGAACATGAAGAAGGAATTAGATGTTCGGCTTCTCCTATTTTTAATTCAAAGGGAGAAGTAGTTGGAGGAATCAGTGTAGCGGGCCCGCTTATGAGAGTAAATGATGAAAAACTGGAAGAATTAGCTGATAAAGTTTTAAGAGTTTCTAAAGAGATTTCAAGAGAACTAGGATCTTAAATTGACAGCGTTTTCTTAATTGCGTATAATTTCAAATAAATTACAAGGGACTTTGTTTTTATCAGCTTTGGAACAGTGTTCCTTAATAAGGAACAGGAGCGAAAAAATGAAAACGCTAGATCAAATAAATAAAGAAAAAATTGTTGCTATTGTCCGTTTAGACAGCAGTGAACACGTAGACAAACTCGTTGAGAGTCTATACGAAGGCGGGATACGTGTTCTTGAAGTAACAATGAATACGCCCGGCGTCCTAGAAATCATTCAGTCGATTAAAGAGAGATACTCCGATTTATTAGTTGGAGCAGGGACTGTGCTTGGCGGGGAAAGTGCTCGCGCTGCGATTTCAGCAGGAGCCGACTTTTTACTGGCACCTACCTTAAGTGAAGAAACGATTGAAACAGGCATCCGTTATGGAGTGCCAGTTATTCCGGGAGTTTATACACCAACTGAAGCTTTAAAAGCTTATGAGTATGGGGCCCAGACAGTTAAAGTATTCCCAGTGCGTTCTGTAGGAGAAAGTTTTGCTAAGGATTTAAAAGGACCGCTTCCTTTTATAAAAGTAATGGCGGTGGGAGGGGTCTCTCTCGGTAATGTCGAAGGCTACCTTGAAAAAGGCTGGCACTCGGCAGGAATCGGAAGCGCGATCGTAAACCCTGAATTAATAAAGAATGGAAATTATGAAGAGATTACAGCCCGTGCTAAAAAGTTTATTCAAATTAGAGACAGTGTAAACGAAAAGAGGTGACAGGATGATCATCTTAATCGATTCGGGTACAACAAACTCTCGAATCCGTTTAGTAGAGGAGAAACAAGTAAACGTAATTGATGTTATTAAATTAGAGGCAGGCGTTAGAAACTCTGCAATCGAAGGAAGTAATGAAAAATTAAAGAATGAGGTATCCAAAGGGTTAAAAGAATTACTGGATAAACATTCTCTATCTCCAGAGGATATTCAATACATAGTGGCAGCCGGTATGATTACTTCAAATCTAGGACTATATGAAGTTCCGCATATTGAAGCTCCTGCCCGATTGGAAGGTTTCTTAGGTTCAGTTGAGCAAGTAAATGCGGAAGAGTTTTTCCAAATCCCTTGCCTGTATGTGCCGGGAATGAAGAACAAGGTGAGTGGTTTACTCAAAGAAGATTTAACTGTCATCAATCAGTTTGACATTATGAGAGGAGAAGAAGTGGAGACCTTTGGTTTGCTCCAGCAAGTAAATCCAATAGGAAAAGGATTAATGCTTCTGCCTGGTTCTCATACTAAGTTTGTTCTAGTTGATGAAAATGGAGAGCTTCTAAGCTGCTGCTCTACCCTGGGGGGAGAGATGCTAAAGGCGGTTAGAGACCAGACAATAATTTCGGATTCCTTGAGTTCCAAGCTGGTTGATAAAGTACTGCCTGAGTATTTAATTAAAGGGTATGAAGCGGCAATACAAGAAGGAATGACCAGGAGCTTATTTCATATCCGCTTGCTTCAGCTTTTCTCTGAATTAAGTGAAAACGAAAGAGCGAATTACTATGCAGGAATTATTCTGTCTTCCGATATGGAAGCTCTTGATGAGATGCTTGAGAAAGAAGAGGTGGAATGGATCATAGTCGGAGGGTCTAATCCGTTAAGAAGCGTATTCTTAAAATTACTATCTTATCTAAATCTTAAGGCAGAAATTATCGAGGCAAGCGAGGAACAGGTGGAAATGGCTTCTGTCTATGGTGCTGCAAAAATCGGCAAAGCCTATTTTTCGAATTAAAAGGAGTCGTCGAATATGAAAATCCTAAGTTATGAACTTTTTCAAGTACCGCCAAGGTGGCTGTTTTTAAAAATAGAAACGAGTGAAGGGATCACCGGCTGGGGAGAGCCTGTTATTGAAGGGAGAGCTCATACCGTGAAAGCAGCGGTGGAAGAGCTAATGGAAGGGCTGATCTCGCAGGATCCTCTTCGCATAGAAGATCACTGGAATATGATGTACCGCGCCGGGTTTTACCGTGGAGGGCCGATTTTAATGAGTGCTCTAGCCGGAATTGACCAAGCCTTATGGGATATAAAAGGTAAATACTATAATGCCCCAATCTATCAGCTATTAGGCGGCGCATGCAGAGATTCCATTAAAGTCTATTCATGGATTGGCGGGGATCGTCCATCTGAAGTAGGGAAAGCTGCTAAAGCAGCGGTAGATACTGGATTTACAGCCGTTAAAATGAACGGAACCGAAGAGCTTCAGTATATTGACAGCTACAGTAAAATCGATCAGGCCGTTGAGCGGGTAGCAAGTGTAAGAGAAAGTGTGGGGCCTGATGTCGGGATTGGCATCGACTTTCACGGCAGAGTACATAAGCCAATGGCCAAATTTCTAGCAAAAGAACTTGAGCCTTACCGCCCGATGTTTATTGAAGAACCTGTGTTATCTGAGAACCTAGAAGCATTAAGAGACATTGCTGCACACACGCATATCCCAATTGCTACAGGTGAGCGCATGTATTCAAGGTGGGATTTCAAATCAATTTTAGCGGAAGGTTATGTAGACATCATTCAGCCCGACTTATCTCATGCCGGCGGAATTACAGAGACGAAAAAAATTGCTTCTATGGCTGAAGCCTATGATGTCGCGCTGGCTCCTCACTGTCCGTTGGGTCCAATTGCGCTGGCCTCCTGCCTGCATGTAGATGCCACCGCCTATAACGCGTTCATTCAGGAACAGAGTTTAGGCATCCATTATAATAAAGAAAATGATCTGCTTGATTACGTAAAAGACAGAAGCGTATTCGATTATAAAGACGGCCATGTGAAATTCCCGAGCGGACCGGGGCTGGGAATTGAAATCGATGAAGATTATGTACGCAAACGTGCCAAAGAAGGCCATAACTGGAGAAATCCGGTATGGCGGCATAAAGATAAAAGTATTGCGGAATGGTAGAACGGGTACCTGATACCAGAAAAAAAGCGCTGATCCCAGGATCAGCGCTTTTTCTATTTATGATTCTTTCATCATGCGGATGTACATTTGTTTGTACGCTTGTTGTTCTTCTTTATTTCCTATTTCTCCATAGAGCTTAGCGAGCCACTGAACAGGCTGCGGGTCTTCATTTCGGAGTTCCATTTCCCAGCTCATACAGTCAATGGCTTTCTGAGGCTGATGGAAATAGTGATAGAGCTGGCCTAGCTTCCCTTGCTGGTTAGGATCTTCAATCATTACACACATCTCATTCACCTTTTGGATTAACGGCTGAGTAAAGGAACGATGTTCAAATGTCTTCAGCCATTCACTAACATAGGAAGGTTTATTATTTTTCAGTAAAGAGACAACGCCTTCATGAAGAATTTTCTGTGAAACTCGTTCATTTGCAAAGTCAAGGATCAGCAAGAATAAGTCTCTTAAATGGTCCGGATCTGAGGAGTGGCTGCTAAAATTGTGCTGTTCAATCAGACTCCCTAAATATTCCTGTTTTAATGGGGTAACCGTAAGGTTGTGTTTGTGAATTAATGTTAAAGCCTTATCAACCTTCTCGTTTTCCATATATAAATCGAGTAAATTATATAGAAACGAATCTGCAGCAAGGCCTCGCTTATACAAGTCTTCATATAGCTCAAGGTACTCAAGATCGATATCATAGCTGTCTAACGCAGCCAGTAAAGATTGGTATACTTCATCCGATTTTGTTTGAATCACTCTTTTTAAATAGAGGGCTATGACATCTATTCTGCGATCCTGCTTTTCATATAAGTAAAGAAGCTTTTGAAAAGATTTTTTGGACGGTCTGATGCTTGTTAAATATTTCTCTGCGTAAATAGGATCTTTATCGATCAAAGAAGCATCATTATTTTTATAAAGAGTTTCATAACTCGCAATTTGCAAGTCGCCTGAAAACGTCTGAATCAGACTGTGATTCGGAGAGAAGTCTTTGAGCAGCTGGAGAAGCTGATGACAAGAAAATAGTTTTCCGTCTCGCCGCTGGATATAATAGAGTTCTTTTATATAGTCAATAATTTTTTCCTTTTTAATAAAGGATTCAAAATAAGTGGAAATGAGAGCCGCTTCCTGGAGAGGGTATTGCTTTTTAAGTTTCTTAAACAGGTTATCAATGCTTAGCTTTTCGAGGTGAGGGTAATTTGAAAGAATGGTTTTGACTAAAGGGTGAGGGTTATTAAGAATCAGACCTTTTTTCATAACTTTTCCAACAAAAGAGTGAGTTTTCGGTTTTCTGGTTCTGACATAAGTTAAATACTGGTCTTTATGAAAGAAGATAAAATATTTCTGATCTCCTTGGTATGCTTCGACTACTTTGCACTGTTGGTATATAGCCATACGATTAATGGTCAATTCCCGGGTAAGACGGTTATTTTTAACGGTTAAGGTTGAAGATGACATTGCTTGTCCTCCTTCTATTCTACTTAAGCGTAACACTAAAAAGCGCAGAAGTCATTAAAGTAATGATTAATATTACATTTGGTATTATTTAACTATTGAGATGTTAATTACCAAAATGTAACATAAATTTACCTGCTATTTATATCCAGTTCATATTCCTTCTCTAGTATAGCAGGTAAATACGAAAGGAGAGGAAGCTATGAATAGGTACATCTTTATCTTTTTAGTTGGTTTAATGTTTTTCGGAGTGGCTGCAGCACCTTTAAGTACAGCGCATGCTGACGAAGTGAAGAACAAAGACCGTAAACAAACGTTGAACATCGCTCACAGGGGAGCTTCTGGTTATGCCCCAGAGAACACGATCGCAGCTTTTGATAAAGCGGTTGAAATGAAGGCTGACATGTTTGAAGTTGATGTGCAAATGAGTAAAGATGGAGAACTGGTTCTCATCCACGACACGACATTGGATCGTACGACAGATGGATCAGGAAATGTTGGAGACTTTACATATGAAGAGCTCCAGAAATTAGATGCCGGAAGCTGGTTTGGTGAAGAATTTGCTGGAGAAAAAATTCCTACCCTTGGGGAGGTGCTCGATAAATATAGAGGGAAAATAGGGATATTGATTGAGCTGAAGTCCCCGGCCCTATACCCGGGAATTGAAGAAAAAGTAGCTGAAGAATTAAAGGCTCGAAACCTCGATAAACCTGAGAATGATAAAATTATTGTCCAATCTTTTAACCATGAATCTGTTCAAAAAGTTCATGAACTTCTACCGTCTATGCCGCTTGGCGTGCTGCTCGGAAATACAGAAGTAACGGATGAACAGCTGAGTGAGTTTGCTTCTTATGCTGAATATTTTAATCCAAATAAAGCAATGATCACCAAAGAGTTTGTTGATCGTCTGCATTCTTTTGATCTGCAGACCCAGCCGTATACAGTCAGAGATCAAGCATCTGCTGATTATCTGCTGAAAGCAGGTGTTGATGGAATTATTACAGACTTTCCTGACTATGTAGATCCAAGATAACGATTTAAGGCGAGTAAAGGAGTATTCCTTGCTCGCCTTTTTATATACCCTTTCGGTGATATAATGATGGTAAACTGTCGCATTAAAAGGATGATTTCATTGAAGCTGCTCCCGGAACTCGCCAATAAGATAATCCAGGAAGTCCAAATCATTTTAAAAGAACACGTCATTGTCCTCGATGAAAATGCGTTTATTATCGCTTCTACAGAACCTGATCGCGTCGGCAGCTTTCACGAAGTGGCTCACCGCGTATTGCAGACAAAAGAAAAACAATATATTACTGAAGAAGAGACTCAGTATTTTTTAAGTGTTAAAGCAGGAATTAACCTTCCTATCTTTTTTGAAAGTGAAGTTATTGGCGTGATTGGTATTACAGGTGACCCTGAGAGTGTGGAGCCTTACGCGGATCTGTTAAGGAAGATGACTGAACTGATGGTCAGGGAAAAGTATCATATCGAACAAAAGGCTGCTGAATCGAGGGGGCTTGAATCTTACTTTTACGAATGGATATATGCAGACGAAATGGATGAGGATTTTATTCAGCGGGGCGAGTTGTTAGGAATCTCTGTCGGTACACCTTATCTTTGCGTTCTCTTTTACGTGAAAACAAACAAGACTCGTATTCAAGCTAATATGGAAGATGCTTATCGGCAATTAGTTACGAAAAGTCCTGAAGATGTGTTTATTCCTTGGGGAGAAGGCCAGTTTCTTCTATTAAAAAGAGTAGATGGTGAAAAAGACAGGCAGATATTAAAGACTGAAATGAAGCAATGGCAGGAGGCCTTTCATCGGAAATATGACCTTACCCTGGCGATCGGTGTGAGTAATTTTGCAGCACGAAAGTATTTAAAACCTACTTATATTGAAGCTGAAAAAGCATTAAAAGTATCTAAAACAAGAAGGCAAATGGTTCAGTATGAAGAATTAATGCTTGATATTATTTTAGAAGAAGTGAGTGAATCAGCCAAAGAGGAATTCTTGGGCAGAGTATTACGGGATGTTCAGGATAGAACAGAACTATTAGAAACATTAACGTCCTACTTTTCTCAAAATCAATCGCTTGTTAAGACAGCACAAGAGCTGAATATACACGTAAATACGCTCCATTATCGCCTGAACCAATTAAAGAATACTACTGGAATAGATCCGAGAGATGCTGAAGGGATTACCTTATTTTATTTAGCCCTTTGCTTTATGGGGATCTACTCCCATCGTACATAAAAAAGGAGCCCTCGCTTAAATAAGCTGGGGCTTCCTCTCAATTTTCAGCCTTTATGTTAAAAAAAGCAGACTCCTGTGGGAAAAACGAACAGGACTTCCTTTTTTATTAACTTAAACAGGCTGGACCTGGGCTTTTTCATAAGCTTCTAACAATAAATCTACGATATGGACAGCTTCCATTTCCTCAGATACCCCTTCCTTTTCAATCCCAAGCTTCATTTGCAGCAGGCATCCAGGGTTAGCTGTAACGATAGTTTTCGCTTTCGTTTCTATCGTTTTCTCCATTTTATAATCAAGAATCTGCATCGACATTTCTGTTTCTACAAGGTTATAAATACCCGCAGACCCACAGCAGCGGCCGGCATCTTCCATTTCGACGTAAGAAGCATCCTCAATCGATTCTAAAAGTAAGCGAGGCTCCATAAATGTCCGCTGGCCATTTTTTAAATGGCAGGAGTCTTGATAGGTAATAATTTGCGTGTCTAGTTTTAAAGGCTGCTTATGAAATTCTAACTCTACCAAAACGCTGGTGATATCCTTAACTTTATTTGATAGATTTTCCGCGCGTTCTTTCCATTCGTCTTCATCTTTGAGCAAATGTTTATAGTCTACGAGAAAAGCTCCGCATCCGCCGGCATTTGTAATGATATAGTCGACTTCTGCCTCTTCAAAAGCTTGAATGTTTTTCTTCGCCAGCTGCTTGGCCTGATCTTTTTCGCCGCTGTGACCATGAAGGGCTCCGCAGCAATTCTGGCTTTCTGGGACGACGATTTCACACCCTGCATATTGAAGCAGCTTTGTTGTAGCGTCATTTGTTGATAGAAAGAGAGTATCCATGAGACAACCAGAGAAGAAAGCTACTTTTTTCTTTTGATTTGTTAATGGCTTAAGGTGTCTCGGACGGTTTTTCATGTCTTTTTTCTTTGGTGCCTGTGGCAGAATCATTTCCATCGAGCTTAATGAGTCGGGAAGCACTTTATAAAGTCCTGATTTTCGTACAGCCTTTTGAATACCGGATCGTTGATAAAAACTAAGTAAGCCTGTCATTGTCCTCATCCGGTTCTGGTGGGGGAATAAACCTTCAAAGGCAGTTTTTCGAAGAACTTTAGCAGGAAGCGAAACGTCCTGGTTTTGATATATAATATCCCTGGCTTGTTCAAGGAGATGACCATAATTTACTCCTGATGGGCAAACAGGTTCACATGCACGGCAGCCTAGACATAAATCCAAAGAACGCTTTACTTCCTCATCAGGCTCGATAACCCCATCAACAACACCTTTCATAAGAGCAATTCTCCCTCTAGGTGACTGAACTTCATCGTAGCCTGACTCTATATAAGTTGGGCAGCTCGGAAGGCAGAAGCCGCAGCGCATACAATTCAACAGCTCATCATAGTCCATTTTCTCTTTAAATTCTTTCTGAATGTTTTGCTTCTCTTTTGTCTTCATCAGTTGCTCACCACCACTCGATTAGGGTTTGATTTAGCGAAGATTTTTCCAGGATTCATAATGTTATTAGGGTCAAATGCTTTCTTCATGTTCTGCATTACGTCAATTCCAGCTTCACCGACTTTTAAGTGTAAATAATTTGACTTCATAGCTCCAACTCCATGTTCGCCGGTAATCGTCCCTCCTAATTCAATCGCTTTCTTGAAAATTTCTTCAAAAGCAGCTTCCACACGTTCGATTTCCTCTTTATTTCTTTCATCAGTCAAGCAGGTCGGGTGGAGGTTGCCATCTCCTGCGTGGCCAAAGGTGCAGATATCTACTTCAAATTTTGCAGCAATTTCATTAATGGACTGGACCATTTTGGCGATTTCCGACCGGGGAACGGTAGCATCCTCAAGAATCGTCGTCGGTCGCAGCCGGGCCAATGCTGATAAGGCCGACCGTCGTGCAGTACGCAGAGCTTCAGCTTCAATTTCCGTTTCGGCAATATCGACTTGAATGGCTCCGTTTTCCTGGCAGATTTTCTGCATCTTTTCCATGTCTCTTACAACCGTATCATGAGCTCCATCTTGTTCAATTAACAGCACCGCTTGAACGTGGGTGGGAAGGCCGATTTTCGAAAAGTCCTCTACTACCTCTAAGGTCGGCTGATCCAGGAACTCCAGGGTGGTAGGAATAATACGGCTTGAGATAATTTTTGAGACACTCTCAGCTGCTGCGTTTAAGTCCTCATAGAGAGCGAGCATTGTTTTCTTTGAGTCTGGGAGAGGTACGAGTTTTAGCGTAGCCTCAGTTACGATTCCAAGAGTGCCTTCAGACCCTACGAATAGCCGCGTCAAGTCATAGCCGGCTACGTCCTTTGCCAGCTTGCCGCCTGTCCGTATAATTTCTCCATTAGGGAGGACGATCTCAAGACCCATAACATAATCTCTCGTTACTCCGTACTTAAGCCCGCGTAAACCGCCTGAATTCTCATTAATATTTCCTCCAATTTGAGAGATTTTCATGGAGCTTGGGTCGGGTGGATAAAATAGTCCTTTCGCTTCCACCGTCTGAATCAGCTTTAGGGTATTTACCCCTGGCTGCGTCGTAACTGTCAGATTGTCCTCATCAATTTCCAGTATTTTATCCATGTGTTTAAAAAGAAGGACAATGCCTCCATTTAAAGGAGTCGTCCCTGCACTTAAGTTCGTTCCTGATCCTCTCGGCACAATCGGAACTTTATATTCATTGCACAGCCGTACGATTTGGGAAACTTCCTCTGTATTATGAGGAGCAACTATGGCGTCCGGCATGCTTTGAAATTGAGGTGTGGCGTCATAGGAATAAGCGAGCTTGCTGGCGTTAGAGGTTTGTACATCTTTTACGCCGACTATATGTATCAATTGATTGATAAAACTTTTCTCGAGCATAATAATCCTCCATTAAAAGAAGTATAGTTACTTTTATCATAAGTGATCAGGACTCCTATTGGTATGTTTATCTACACGAAAAAATAACAATATTTATTTATTTAATTGTAGTTATAAACAGTGAGGGGATTTTAAATAGTTAATTAGTAGTAGACCAATAAATTCAAATATTGTAATTTTTAGAAAATTCGTTGAATGGCATTTAATCCTTATAGTAATCTTAATTGGACTTTATTCTTTATAAAAATTTACTGAAAGGAGTTCATACTAAACTTTTGAGTAGGATAGCAGTTATACATATTTTATGTCCTTTATCTAAAACGCTTTCATAGGAGGGTTACGAAATGAGTATTGAAGTCGAACAGCACAATCCGGTTCTAACAAAGAACTCGGAAACACCGGCACCGCCCATTACCTTTAAAGAAAAAATAAAAACCGTCGGGCCAGGATTCGTCACCGCAGCTACAGGGATTGGTACAGGAGATTTAGTAGCCGCCCTTGTGGCGGGTGTGTCTTTTGGATTTACACTTATATGGGCTATCATTATAGGATCAATATTAAAGTTCTTTTTAACGGAAGGGATGGGCCGCTGGCAATTAGCCACAGGTAAAACGATCCTTCAAGGATGGCATTCCATGGGTAAATGGGCAACTGGTTATTTTGGAATTTATTCAGTTTTATGGGGATTCAGTTATGGAGCTGCGGCCATGACCACTTCTGCCCTTATGATGGTCACAATGTTTCCCATTATGCCGCTGTGGGTATGGGCAATTATTCATGGAATTGCCGGTCTGTGCCTAGTATTAATCGGACGCTATGAAATTTTTGAAAAAATAATGACTGTATTAGTTGGAGTTATGTTTATTACCGTTGTCGGATCAGCTTTGCTTTTAACACCTGATATCGGAAATATTCTTGGAGGAACAATACCTCAAATAGGTGGCGGCTCAATGCTTCTTGTCCTTGGTCTTCTGGGCGGGGTAGGAGGCACTATTACTATGGCTTCTTACGGTTATTGGATTCGTGAGAAGAACTGGAGAGGAAAAGGATGGATCCCAATGATGAAGCTCGATACATCTGTGGGATATATCATAACTTCTATTTTCTGTCTTGCCCTGCTTGTCATTGGAGCGGAATTTTTATACGGAACAGGTATTGAAATTAATGGGGAAGAAGGTTTAGTCACTCTTGGAAGCATGTTCAGTTCTGAATTTGGAGAAGCGGCTCGCTGGTTATTTTTAATTGGTGCCTGGGCTGCGGCGTTCTCCTCTCTGCTTGGTGTATGGAATGGCGTGCCTTATTTATTTGCTGATTTCATACGCATGGTTCGGAAAAAGAATATGGAAACACCTGTTTCGGAGAAAGACCCGGCTTACCGTCTGTATCTATTATGGCTTACCTTTCCGCCAATGCTTCTTCTATTTGTAGACAAGCCGGTTGGAATTGTTATAGCTTATGGGGCGCTTGGGGCCATTTTTATGCCGTTTTTATCCATAACACTGCTGACATTGCTTAATTCAAAACGAGTAGACAAAGGATTTAGAAACGGATGGATTACGAATGCAGTGTTAATTGGAAGTATTCTTCTATTTACTTATTTAGGAACGATAGAGCTGATCAATCTGTTTTAAAGGGAGTCATGTTTCATGATTTATGATTATTCAATTATAGGAGGGGGCATCATCGGACTTTCCGTCGGCATGGAATTAAGCCGGCGGTATCCGAAAGCAAAGATCGTTATTATAGAAAAAGAAGCTGAACTGTCCACTCATCAGACAGCGAGAAACAGCGGAGTTATACATTCGGGCGTCTATTATAAACCTGGCAGTTTAAAAGCAAAGTTGGCTAAGGAAGGAAATGAGCAGATGGTCCGTTTTGTGAATCTCATGAGATCGAATATGAAGTTTGCGGGAAAGTCATAGTGGCAACTCGTAATGAGGAACGGCCCTTACTTCAAAATTTGTACAATCGCGGGATAACCAATGGACTGGATGTTGAAAAGATTTCTGGGGAAGAACTAAGAGAAATAGAGCCTCACGTTCAAGGAACGGAAGCGATCCGCGTCCCAAGTACGGGAATCGTAAATTATAAACAGACAGCCAAAGTTTTTGCGTCGAAAATTCGTCCATCCGGAGGAACTTTTAAGTTAAATTCGGAAGTGCTTGATATCCGCATAAAAGAAGATGAAGTAGAGATACTAACCACCCAAGGAGTCCTCCAAACCCGTCAATTGATAAATTGTGGAGGTTTATACAGTGATCGTCTGGCTGAGATGACAAATATAAAACCAGATATGCGGATCATTCCTTTTCGCGGGGAATTACTTTACACTTAGTGCTGAAAAGAGCCATCTCGTAAAAAATCTCGTCTACCCAGTACCTAATCCGGATTTTCCGTTTTTAGGCGTTCATTTTACGAGAATGATCGATGGGTCGGTAATCATCGGTCCTAACGCAGTACTTAGTTTTAAAAGAGAAGGTTATCGGAAAACAGATTTCCTCCTGAAAGATTTTCTTGAAACGCCAACACACCGCGGGCTTTTAAAGCTGGCCAGAAGGAATTTAGCAGAGGGCTTAAAGGAAATGTACCGCTCATACAGCAAGAAAGCCTTAGTCAAAGATGCTCAGCGTTTTTTCCCTGATATTAAGGAAGAGGATATTACACCCGGAAAATCAGGGGTGCGCGCCCAGGCCTTAGATTCAGATGGCAATTTGATCGATGACTTTCTAATCATCCAAAATCGTCGGGTGATCCATGTATGTAACGCACCATCACCAGCAGCTACGGCATCCATAGAAATCGGAAAGGAAATTGTGTCACGGGTTCAACCGGGACTGGTAAACGTTTAATCCCTCTAAAGATGAAACAAAAAATGAGCCCTGTAGAGAAAAGGTCTGCAGGGCTCTTTAAATAGAAGAGTTTTCTCTAATAGTTCCATTAACTTATAAAAATATCCAATATCCAACATAATTCGTTCAAATGAACCACTATAATATATTCATTTCCAGAATTATGCACTAATGTTATTTGCTGAATATTCAAACAGTGATAGGCTGAAAATGTAAAAATATATTAATGGAGGGATTAAATGAAAAAGAAAAGAGTTAAGAAAGTATGTTCCATGGGACTGTTAGCAACTCTATTATTTGGAACAGCTGCAGGAGCAGCCGCACCTTCCGTTCAGGCAGAAGAAGAAAAACCTGAAATTAAAAATGTTATTATGCTGATTGGAGATGGGATGGGAGCTACATATACGACGGCACACCGCTACATGAAAGATAATCCCGATACACAGGAAATGGAAAAGACCGTGTTTGACAAATACTTAGTAGGCATGCAGTCAACATATTCAGCTGATCCGTATTACGATGGCGGAGAAGACGATGTAAAGGAAAATGTTCCTGATTCTGCAGCCACTGCTACCGCTATGTCTTCTGGTGTGAAGACTTATAATGGAGCGATCGCTAAGGACTTAGAGGAAGAAGATACAAAAACAGTACTTGAAGCAGCGAAGGGAAAAGGAATGGCAACAGGGTTAGTTTCAACGTCAGAGGTTAACCATGCGACACCTGCTTCTTATGGAACACATGATGTGTCCAGACAAAACTATCAAGAGATCGCGGACGATTACTATGACGATTTAATTGATGGAGAACATAAAGTCGATGTTCTGCTTGGCGGTGGAACAGATTTCTTCGAAGGAGAAGATAGAAATCTTGCCGAGTTATTTGAAAAAGACGGGTACAATTATGTGAAAACAACTGACGAACTGTTGAGCAATACAAATGACCAGCTTTTAGGCTTGTTTGCTCCGGTAGGAATGGATAAATACATTGATCGTCCAGAAGAACAGCCGAGCTTAAAGCAAATGACTACATCGGCTTTAGATGTACTGCAAAAGGATGAAGAAGGCTTTTTCCTAATGGTGGAAGGTAGCCAGATTGACTGGGCAGGCCACGATAACGATGTAGTAGCGGCCATGAGTGAGATGGAAGACTTTGAAAGAGCCTTTGAAGCGGCGATTGAGTTTGCCAAACAAGATGAACATACACTCGTTGTAGCCACAGCTGACCACAGCACGGGGGGATTATCGATTGGAGCAGATGGCGAGTATAACTGGAACACTGATGTCATAAAAGCTGCAAAGAAAACCCCTGACTATATGGCGAACCAGATAGTAGTAGAAGGCCAGGATATTGAGAGTACTCTAAATGATAACATCGATTTCGAGATCGAAGCAGAAGAATTGCAGTCAGTAACTGAAGCTTATGAAGAAGGTCAGGCAGATGGTACGGAGGAAGAAGACCTTGTGCTGGCAGTAGACGATGCGATCGAATCAATTTTCGATCAACGCTCCCTCACGGGGTGGACGACAGATGGTCATACGGGAGATGATGTCCCTGTTTATGCTTATGGACCTGGATCTGAAATGTTTGCAGGGATGATAGACAATACGGATCAAGCGAAAAATATCTTTAAGATCTTAGGAGTTTCCCAGGGAGAAGATGGAGGTGAGCTGGCAGATACAAGTACCTCTTATCCAGTCGGACTTCTTATAGGAGGATTATTACTGGGAACAGGAGCTGTCTTCCTTTTTCGGAAAAAGAAAGTTACAGCTTAAGTAAAAATGTAGCCTTGTAGAGCACCCCTCTACAAGGCTTTTTTTATGAAAAGTTTCAGCTGGTATACCTAATGTATTTAGGAAAAGCATACAGATATAAAAATGCTTGCTTCTTAAGGGGAGATCTTATGTTCAAAACAAAAGGATTTCTCATAATAATTCTCATTATTATCTCCTTAGTGGTTATACTGGCTTCCCTATATATGCTGCCTTCTCAAAGTGCAAGACGGGCGGTAGGAAACTTTTATGAATACGAGCAAGAGGGAGAGTTTTCGGAGTCATGGGAGCTTTTTCATCCATTAATGAAAGAAAAGTTTGATAAGGGTCATTATTTACAAGATCGTGCGCACGTTTTCATGAATCACTTTGGTGTAACGACCTTTACGTTTTCTCTTGAAGGCACGGATAAAGTCAAAAAGTGGTCAATGGAAGAGGGCAGCCACACTTTTAAACTTGCCTATTCGACGACAGTGAGCCAGACGTTCAAAGGAAAGTATGGCACCTTTCACATTCAACAGGAAGTGTTTGCGGTGCGGGAAAAAGGTGAATGGAAGCTTCTGTGGGACTATAATAAGTAAAAAAGCGGCCGTTTATGCGGCCGCTTTCTTTATAAACTTGGAGAATATGATGTTTCAGGTATTTCTTCGTATTTATCTGCATCCAGCTGATTAACAGAATCATCTGCTACACTTTCAATAATAGCATTTAACCCCGTTTCTACTGCTTTTACAAGCATCCCTTTTTTCTTTTGCCCCATGCTTTGAGTTTGGCCGGTAACTTCAAATAATACAGTTCCACTGCCGTTTAGCGCAAAGGAACCAAGAGCTGTTCCAGGTAAATCCAGACCTTGGCTGTATAAAGTAATGTTATCAAATGGAGAGCTGCCCATCGATTGTAAAGCTTCATAAGCGGCAACGTTCAGCTGACGAGAAAAGTCGTAGTCATAGTTTTCAGCGTACTCTGCGTATTCAGCTCCTTCCTCGCTGGACGGATCAGGAACGAATTGTGCGGATAAAGAAAGGGTAACAGGATCAGCCGTTCCCTCGACATAGTAAAGTCCCTGATGGTGAAGGTCGACAAATACGTCTACTTCACCAAATTCCTCCTGTAAGTCTTTATAAACATCTCGAACTGTCTGGGCTTCAGGAGTGATGTACCAGCCTGGATCTGAAGAATTCCCAGGAATATCTTCAGATGCTGGGACATAATTAAGGTCAGGGTTAAAGTCTCTGTTCACATCAAATCCTGGCTGTGAAGCATAATCGTCTCCTTGGGTGTTAGGTCTGTTACCCTCATAATAATAGTTCCATGTTGGACCAGCCGCTTCTTCTAATTGAGGGAAATCCTCAAGAACCTCCTGCCATGTCATATCATTTCCTCTTCGATCAAGCTCAGAAGCATCCGGATTCATCTTAGGCAGTGTGACTAACGTAACTTCATCACGAATCTTCTGTGCTTCAGGTGAGTTGCTTGAACCTAAGTAAGACAAGATATTAAGAATCGCTTCTGTCCCTGTTTTTTCATTCCCGTGAATTTCACTTTCAATTAGAATGACTTTATCCCCGTTTCCTACACGTGCCTGATGGATATCTCTGCCGTTGTTGGACTGGCCGACGACTTCTATTTCAACACGACCCTGGCTTGAATTTTCAAGCTGTTGAAGTTTCATCCTTAACTGTTCGTAGTTTGTAAAACCTGAACTGTTGTAGATTTGCTGATCAGGGGTGCCTGGATGGTTTCCTGCTGCACCAGCCGGAGCGGCGAGTGATGTAGAGAGAGCTAGAGCAGTCAGTAATGTGAATACTTTCTTTTTCATTCCACTAATCTCCCTTCTAATCTTTTATTCTGATGCATAACCGCTTTCAGGCAAAGAATCCCAGAATGATGTGTCTGCGGAAGAAATGGAATCATCAGCAATAGACTGAAGTGTGGCTTCCATAGCCGTCACAGCTTGGTTAATTAAGTAACCGTTACTCTTTTGTCCTAGTACATAATCATCACGTTCGTGGTCAGCCATTCCGCGCATCTCTAGTAAAAGGGTGGCGATTCCATATTCCACAGCTAATCCGTTTCGGCTGATGGTTTCAGCTGTGCCTCCCACGTACTTGGACAATAGCCCATAGCCTTTGTCGCTAATGGCATTGTATACAATGGACCCTAATTGTTTCGAACGCTCTACAACCTCTTCATCAACATTTTCATTAGTAGGATAAAGGATAGAACCTGATACTAATTCATCGGAATCCCCCAGTGTTGTTTGAGTTCCTTGGTGGTGAAGGTCAATCATATAATCCGGCTGGTATTCCTGCAGGACATTTTCATGAAGGGCTTTCGTTTCTGGTTCCAGACGATCTACGTGGTCACGGTTAAGGTCAACACCATTAGCATTGTACCTAGTGTGTGTTCCTGCGGCATAATCTTCTAACGAAAAGTTTACGTCTCCTTCTGCGCCATCAACGTTTAAGCGTGGAACGATTAAGACGTTCACGTTATCTAAAATTTCATTAATATTCTTTCCGTTAGACGTAAGCTTCTGAATTAATTTTAGGGCTCCTTCTGTCGTTAGGGTCTCATTTCCATGCTGCTGGGTGAGGAAAAGAACGGTAGGATTGTCTTCATTAGTCCCAAATTTCGCTAAGTATAAATCTCTGCCTTTTACAGATTCTCCAAACGTTTCTACCGTCAGACGTTCGGATTGCTGATCAGCCTTTTCTAAGGCTTTTACCATTTCTTCATAGGAATGCAGTCTTTCATTTTTAACCGTTTCGTTGCCCCCATAGTTAGGGCCGTTCGGTCCATTTTCTCCTGCGTGAACGGTACTGATTGCGGAATAAGAACCTCCTGAAGCCAGTAAAGTAGTGGCTAATGCAACTGATAGTACTTTTTTCTTCATTATTCTTCATCCTCCTCCAAAATTTGTATATATACTTCCCTTTCAACTTAAGGCAGTCAAATTCCTTTAAATATTAGAAAAATAATGAAATAGAACTATGACTTAATCTAAGAGCAATATTTGGCTTCTGGAAGATACTGATATGTAGTGATTATTTAAGGATTTTAATTGTATGATCCTTTCACATCGAGGGTTTAAGGATCGAATCCAATAACATCTATGTCTTAGTGGAAGCCTGAAGGTAATGGCAGTGTAAATGAAGTATTTATTTTATTAAAATAGTATTACATGTAGAAAATTACCAAAATTCAGGTTTATCTTTGTGTGGATTGGTGAATTGTCTTTATGTAATAAAAATTCAGAGGAGGTTAGTCGAAATGGCTAAAAACAACAACAAAAACAATAATAGTAACCAAGGAACAATGAGCAGAGAAGAAGCCGGTCGTAAAGGCGGAGAAAAAACAAGCCGTAAATACGATCAAGAGCACTTCGAAAACATCGGTCAAAAGGGTGGAGAAGAAACATCTCGGAAATACGACCAGGATCACTTCGAAAACATCGGTCAAAAAGGCGGCGAAACGACCAGCCAGGAGTACAGCCAGGAACACTTTGAAAACATCGGCCAAAAAGGCGGCGAAACTACCGCTAAAGAGTATGATCAAAAACACTTTGAAGAAATTGGGCAAAAAGGCGGAGAAGCTACAAGTGAGAAGTATGGCGAAGAACATTATGAAAAGATCGGCCAAAAAGGCGGCCGCAACTCTTCAGGAAACGGTTCTAACTCTAACTCAAATAATCGTAATTCCTAAGAACAGCCGATAAATAGAAAAAGATAGAACCAACAGAAAATGATAAAGCTTGAATATTTTTGTAAACAAATTTCTAATTTAATATAACGGAGGTGCCTATCATGGCTAACAAACAGTTTAAAACAGGCGAAAAAGCTCCTGAGAGTGGAACATATAAGGTAGACAAGCTGGTGAACGGTAACACCAGCGGTGACAATACGGAAATTAATCTAAATGAAGGCGATCAGTTTCCACCATCACCATCTGAGAATGAAGCAGCCTATTGGGTAAAAGCTTCCTCATAAGAATATAAAGCCCTCTTGATGAAGGTCAAGAGGGCTTTGTTTAGTAAATTTTAAAATTTTTAAACGTTTATAACAATAATTCAATGTTTTCTACAATAAAGAGCTTCAGTTTCATGCTAAACCTGAACGTCCAGATCCGTTATTCGCCAAACACTTGCAGGAAATTCTTGGCGGCCAGTTCGGTGAAATCTCTGTGGCCATGCAGTATCTTTTCCAAGGCTGGAATGCCCGCGGAGATGAAAAGTATAAAGATTTAATTATGGATACAAGTACTGAAGAACTTGGACATAAGCATAAGTAAATCCTCGGACCTTTAGCTGAAAGCCCGAGGATTCTTTTTGATCATTATTTTGTAGAAGTCTGAGGCAGGATACGCTCTGTCTTTAATACGGATTCAATACCTAAACGTCCTTCTTTTAATACGGATTGTCTCCATTCTTTCTCATCGGGGTAGAACATCGCTTTGAACTCATTTAGAATCCACTGTCTATCTTCTTCTTTTTCAGTACCCTCCCAATATAAATGGTTCTCTAAAATAATCGTCATGAATTCCCGCAGCTCGGCTTTTTTAGTTGTTCCGAATGTACCGAATTCAAAAAGAGCTGTGAAAAGATAAGAATCTGGATATTCTTCTTTTTTAAGCTTGTAAAAGTGGTTCGTTGAATCTCCTTTTACTTTTTTAGGAGTGAATTTATTTACATTTTTCAAGTGATATTCAGATTCTAATTCCTTTACGTCCTTTGGATTGTTTTCTGAAACGACCATAGTTATTTCATTGGTCGGTCCAAGAGCCGTGTGCCAGTCCATATGAATGACACGCTGGAAATTCTCCAGTAACTTCCTTTGGACACTCTTTAAGAAAGAAGTGGTTTCTTCTTCCCGACTACCTCCGAAATAAACACCTCGTGGAAACTGGAACTGTCCCATTCCTTTCGCTTCTTTTAATCCGCCATATCCTTCTTTGGCAAGTGCTTTTCCTAACTCTGTATAAAGTTTCTTTCTTTCCTTATCCAGATCCTTTATTTTTCCTTTTGGCAGGAAGAGCTCACTTTCTTTGGCGTAATTAATATTGACGTCAGTTGGGACGGAGTCTGCGTCATAAAGATAATTTCGGTTGAGGTCTACGTTATTCTCATTCACCCTTCTGAAGTTTCTCATCCCCCATGGGTTTAAAGCGTGAATAAAGCAGATACCCGTAGTTTCCGGATCGACCTGATCAAGATACTCTTCCACAAATAAATGAATCATAGCCGCTCCGGCGTAACCTTCAATTCCATGTTCACCGGATGTAAAAAAGAGAACCTGTTGATTCGTGGACTGGGCATCCGCATAAATCATATCAATTGTATTATCCTGCTCCTGGCCGATTGATTCAGTTGAAAGCTCAGCCTGCGGCCATTTCTTCTGGATCTTTTGTAAATGAGAGCGAAAAATTTCACGTGATTCTTCATAAGTGGCTTTAAAATAAAAGTTAATATTACTCATTAAAGTTTATCTCCTTTTGTCTAGTTATAAAAAACTCTGGTATGAAAAGGACTGAATCGAATTCAGCCATTAGTCTTAAGAATCGAAGTTATTATAAACCTTCTTAAAATAGGTAATCTTAATAAGTTTTTCCTGTATTTCAGCCGGGTTAAACATTATTTTAAAAAAATGAAATGTAACGGGATGAATAATAGGCTGAATCCTTTTCAAGAAAGGTTAATAGGGGTACAGGATAGTACTACTTTAAAAGGAGGGAACGAGCTTTATGAATAATCTGCCAAGACAACCACGATCCATGTGGAGAGATTTTACGATAGATGCTTTTCCGAAGTTAAATGAGGATATAAAAACGGACGTAACTGTAGTAGGGGGAGGCATAACCGGTATAACAACGGCTTATATGCTCGTAAAACAGGGCTATAATGTCGTGCTGCTGGAGGCAGGGAGGCTGGTGGAAGGAACTACGGGCTATACGACAGCTAAAATTTCGTCCCAGCATGATCTTATTTACTCTGAACTTATCAAGACACATGGAGAAGAAAAGGCGAAGCTCTACTATGAAGCTAATGAAGAAGGGCTTGCGTTGATCGACCAAATTAGAAATAGTCATAATATTGACTGTGATTTTTCTTTTCAAGATGCTTTTCTCTATGCTAATTCCATAAAGGATAAGAAACTTATTAAGAAAGAAGCCGGAGCTTATCAAAAGCTGGGGGTCAATGGAGGATGGACTAATGACAATCATTTACCTTACCCAGTCAGCTCAGCAGCTGTAATTACCCGGCAGGCTCAGTTTCACCCAGTAAAATATTTACGGGGACTTATCCAATTTCTAAAAGAGAAGAATACTCCTATATATGAAAATACGAGAGTAGAAAATATCGACAAAGGCGATATTCCAATTGTTACTACAAGAGATGGTCATAAGATAGAATCGAATCACGTGGTTATGGCTTCCCACTATCCGTTTAATGATGTAGAAGGTCTATACTTCGGCCGTCTTCACGTTGAACGTTCCTATTCGATTGCCGTAAAAACGAATGATCCAATACCAGAAGGAATGCACCTGAGTACGGGCAGCCCTAAACGATCGTTAAGAAGCGCTGTGGATGAAAACGGAGAGCAGCTTCTGCTTATTGGGGGAGAAGGACACACGAGCGGACAGGTGGAAGAAACGGAACGCTGTTATGAGAACCTCCTGTCCTTTGCAAGAAAACACTGGGATGTAACTGATGTTCCTTATCGCTGGTCTTCCCAGGATCTCACTACGTTAGACCAGGTCCCCTATATCGGCCCGGTTACGGAAACAAACTCAAATATATATGTAGCTACTGGATTCTCGAAATGGGGGATGACAAATGGAACAATAGCCGCCAAAGTCATTAGCGACCAGATCTCTCATGTCCCTAACAAATATGAGGATTTGTTTAGACCATCAAGATTTAATGCAGCTAAAGACATTCCTAACTTCACTATAGAAAATTTAGACGTAGCCAAAGAGTTTTTAAAAGGAAAACTAAATAGAAAAGACATCGAATTAGAAAGTATTAAAAGGGGAGATGCGGCAGTTGTCAGTTATAATGGAAAAAAAGCCGGTGCCTATAAAGACCACTCTGGCCATGTGACTATTGTCGATACGAGTTGTACTCACATGGGGTGTGATGTCGCATGGAACGAAGCAGAAAACTCATGGGACTGCCCTTGTCATGGTTCAAGGTTTACGACTGAAGGGGAAGTCATAGAAGGCCCGGCAGTTGAACCACTCGAAACATTAAACCGGACAGCCAAGCAGGTTAAAAGTTAGTAGTTATATTGATATAGCAAAGGGTTTCGTTTATAATAGGTAAAAAAGCTGAGGCATAAAAAGAGACAATCTGTCGAATGTGTATAATATCTCTTATCCCGCTAAGCAGAAAATGATACAATTGTCATATGATGGAAAAATGAAGGAGGATTGATTGTGGAGGCCTGCAAACTTTATGAAGATCTAAAGAAGGATTTCGAAATAAAGATGGGGCGTGAGCTTAAAGAAGAAGAAGAACAATTAATTCATTGGATGGTTGAACAATATTTATTGGAAAATAAAAAAAATCATTTAAATAATTAATTACAGCTTATTTCCACAATCAATCCCTTATAAAATCAGTCGCTTCCACACAGGAAGCGACTTTTTTACTCCATCTGACTGTTTTTCTCATTTGGAGACGTCTCATAAGGGGCTTCGCTTTCTTGGTTTTTATCATCATGCGGAACATGCGCCCCTGGAAATTGTCGTGGCAAATCTTCGTGCAGATTACGGTTTTCAAACGCGGAGCTGCTGTAATACTGCTGTCCTTCTTTCCAAGGCGTATCTTTATTCTCAACAGGAACCTCTTTTCCTTTGGCAGCGCCAAAAGGACCTTCCGGAAATTCTTCGGAAGCTAAAAAGCTGCGCTGTGTTTCCACATTAGCAAAGTCTGTATATTTTTGATTTTTTTTAACCACTTGGATCCACTCCATATAGTTTATATGAGACATATCCTTATTGTGTCCGATTGGAAAAGAGACATGTATTCCTAAATAAAGAAGCCCTTCTAGTTATTGAAGGACTTCTTTTAGGTTTAGGTTGTTTGTACTGGAACTTTCGTGTGAAGAGGAGGGGGAATTAACCAGCCTTTTTCTTTATTTAATCGAAGAGATTTAGCACCGACCTGTGCTTTATTCATATGATATTGGCCAAAAAGCATAGCAATATCTTCTCGAGTACATTGGCCAATTATCTGACTACATGCAACAAGACCAGCTGAGATATTAGCTGAAATCATAGCACTGATTTCCGGGTCGTTAAATCGCGCACCTACTGGAATTTCTTCCAATTCTGCAACTGGACGCTCAGGTGGTGATGGAGGAAGAGCAATGCCATTTGCTTTTAATATATCTTCAATTTCTGCTGTTTCTTGTTTGATGCCTTGAGTTAATTCTTCTAATAACTGTCTAAGTTCTTTATCACCTGTATGGTTAATAAAGGTTTGATAAGCGGCATAGTCGCCTTTAGCTACACTAATGTAAGACCACATGCCGAATATTTCCCCATAATGAAGAGGTTGTTTTTCTTGATTTCCTGATAAAATGCCCATACTTTTTACCCTCCTATATTGTGTTCAAAGTTAGTGTGGCTAAAGAAGCAATCCGCACTCTTAAAAAGTCGAGTAAAGTAAAGGAGACATTACATTTATTTTACAGGAAAAAAAGGGTTTTAGATCTGTTATACGTGGAATGTGTTTTATGGAGCAGACAATTACCAACTACTTATAAGGAGGCGTAGAAAATGGCTAATAGTAATCAAAACAACAGCAAACAAGGAAACATGAGCAGGGAAGAAGCTGGACGTAAGGGTGGTAATAAAACAGCACGCAAATACGACGAGGAACACTTTGAAGAGATCGGTCAAAAAGGCGGAGAGACGACTAGTGACGAATATAGTCAAAAACACTTCGAAGAAATCGGTCAAAAAGGCGGCCGCAACTCAGGAATCGGTTCTAACTCTAACCGCAGTTCCTAATTTACGACCGCTAAACAGAAAATGATAGAAATTGAGTGCTTTTGTAAACAATTTCTGATACCAGTATAACGGAGGTGTTTCTCAATGGCAAATAAGCAATATAAAACAGGTGAAAAAGCACCAGAGAGTGGAAAGTATAAAGTGGACAAGCTCCAAAATGGAAAAAACACCGATGATAATACAGAAATCAATTTAAATGAAGGAGATCAGTTCCCGCCGTCTCCCTCAGAAGGTGAAGCGGCCTACTGGGTAAAATCCTCATAAAAAACAGCCCTTTCTTAAGAATGGGCTGTTTCGGTATGTAAAAGCGGATGTTTATTTCTCCACTAAATTAAAACCGATATATTCTAAAGCCGTTTGTATATCATGCACGGTTTTCACCTTTAAAGAAATTAACGCATGGTTATTTACTTCATATTGGGCTATCGAAGGAGTGATTCCTGTCATAATGGTTTCAATGCCCATAAGTTGAAGGGATTGCACAATACTAATTAAAGAAGGCGGAAAGTCACCATCCAGAATAATTAAGCCGGAGAGGTCAATAATAAAGAAGGAAATTTTATTATCTGTTCCATATTGAAGGACTGTTTTTAACAACTTTTCTGCGCGGAATTCATCAATAATTCCTTGTATTGAAAGAATGGATACCCCTTTTCTTATGGGAATAATGGGAACGTTTAAAAATGCCATATTATACTTAGTTTGATCGAGTTCAATGATATGAGATAAGACTTCAGCCATAGATTGTAAGTATTCAATATCGTCGTTTTTGAATGCTTTCTCTTCTCTATCCATGACGCAGAGAGTGCCAAACACTTCGCCGTTCATATCCCGAAGCGTCACTCCAAGAAATCCTTTTACCTGCAGCTGGGCAGTAACTTCCAGTTCTCTCGCTATCTCATCCTTCGATAAATTTACCGAGTTCAAAACACTGTCTTCACTGGAAATAATAAGCCGGCAGTATGTTTTCCCGTATTCTACAGAATACCCTTCTGGAATGATTTCTTCTTTCTTATTATAAGAGCTCAAAACAGTCATTTCATTATTGCCTCGTTTGACTACATAAGCCGTTTGTACATTTAATCTCTTACTTATCGATGCGAACATCTTCTTAGAGGCTTTTTTTAATGAACGAAACTCAGAAATTGCTAAATTATATTGGTTCGCCACACTGTTCCTCCTTTCGATCATTATTTAAATAAAACAATAGATGTATCTAATTTTAACACAAAAAATCATAAACCGTTAAAATTGTCTATAAATTACCATTTCTTATTTTTTAAAGAAATGACCAGATTTATTATATAAAAAAAGCCTTAATTCAATATAAATATCCTAAAAGATAAGACAGGAATTATAGTGGGAGATATGTTTAATACAAGGCCACATTAATCTCTATAAAATGTTGAAAGAAGGACAGCAAAACACTAATAACAATAATGAAGGGTAAGGTCACGAGCAAAACAAGGCCGTTCTTAAAACGAGCTGGCTGCCCATTTATCAATTAATATCAACAAAGTTCAATTGTAAAATAGTAAAATTATCGGTATAGACAACTATATGCCGTAATGATAAAGTGCTAATAAGTTAAGTGTTTTCAAAGTGCTGAAGGAGGATATTATGTCGGATACAATTGAATTAACGGATCTTACTATTGTTACAGAGTCTGGAACTCTTTCTTCTGGATCTTTGCTTGTGAAAAACGGAAAGATAGCTGCGATTTCTCCTAATTTTATTGGTGGAGCGGATACAACTATTAATGGTAAAGGGGGAAAATGGACGCTAATGCCCGGATTCATTGATGTTCATATTCATGGGGCAGCTGGCTGGGACGTTATGGACGCTAGCTTTGAAGCAATAGAAGGAATGGCAAAGTCTCTGCCCTCGGAGGGGACCACAAGCTTTTTTGCAACAACGATGACTCAGTCTGAAGAGAACATTACGAAGGCAGTAAAAAATGCAGGGGAGTATATAAAGCAGCAAACCTTTGATGGCCAAGCCCAAGTTCTCGGGATTCATCTGGAGGGACCTTTCATTTCCAGAAGTAAAGCTGGTGCGCAGCCGAAAGAGCATATCAGTAAGCCGTCTGTTTCTCTGTTTGATAAGTGGCAGGAGGAAAGTAGGAATACTATTCAACTGATTACATTAGCTCCGGAGGAAGAAGGGGGCCTTGACCTCATTCAGCACCTAACGAATCAAGGGGTTACTGTGTCAATCGGACACAGTCAAGCGACCTTTCATCAAGTTTCAGAAGCAGTACATAATGGAGCTCGCCATATAACCCACCTTTTTAACCAAATGAGCGTGTTCCATCACCGAGAACCGGGAATTGTTGGAGCAGCCCTATTAAATGATCAGCTGATGACAGAAATGATTGTAGATCACATCCATATACGGCCTGAAGCCGTTAAGCTGGCTTATCAGCAAATCAAAGCTGATCGAACGATTCTTATTACCGATTCGATGAGAGCAAAACATCTGCCTGAAGGGGAGTATGAATTAGGAGGTCAGCCTGTAAAAGTTAAGGGGAAAGAAGCGCGCTTAAATGATGGCGCACTGGCTGGAAGCATTCTGACGATGGATGAAGCAGCCCGTAATATGAAAAACAATATAAATGTACCGCTCGAAGACTTGGCGAAAATCACATCAGGTAACGCAGCTGCACAGTTCAAAGTTAATGACCGTAAAGGTTCTATAGCGGTTGGGAAAGATGCAGACCTAGTAGTGCTTGACGAGGATTTTCAGGTGGTTATGACTTTATGTAATGGCGTGGTTGCTTTTGAACGTGAGCAGGCTATTGAGAGGAGCAAATGATGTATGATTGATAAGAAGTCACCACTCCCAATGTATTACCAAATTGAAGAAGATATAAAGAGAAGGATATCAACTGAAGAGTACAGCCCTTCTGATATGATTCCATCTGAACGTGAACTTTCTGAAACTTACCAAGTTAGTCGAATGACGGTAAGGCAGGCTGTCACAAACATGGTTAATGAAGGGGTTTTATACAGAGAGAAGGGGAGAGGAACCTTCGTTGCGGACAAAAAAATTGAGCAGCCGCTTCAAGGCTTAACAAGTTTTACTGAAGATATGAAAGCACGAGGCATGACGGCAAGCAGTAAGCTGCTGGTATTCGAAAAAATAAGTGCATCTCCAGAAATCGCACGGAAGCTCGGTATTAATCAAGATGATTCAATTTTTCAGATTCAGAGGATTCGCTACGCGGATGGAAAGCCAATGGCGATCGAAAATTCATTTCTGCCTGAGTCATTGCTTCCAGGGTTAGATGAACAAATCGTCCAGGGCTCGATCTATGAATATGTTGAAGAAACTCTGAAACAGCCCATTGGGAAAGCGAGTCAAATAATAGAAGCAACCATTGCAGATAAAAGCCAATCCGTTCTATTAGAGATGACGCCTGATTCAGCGATATTGCATATTGAACGTAACAGCTATCTTGCAGATGGAACACCGTTTGAAGTAGTGAAGTCCTCTTATCGTGCCGACCGTTACAAGTTCATCAGCGACATCCATCGAGCTTAAAGCTTTTACAAGTAATCTCCCTGTTATAAAAACAGGGAGATTTTTTACATATTCTGTCTCATCGATGGCACAAACCCGAGCCGATTAGAAACGTAACCATTAACCTTTTTAAGGGACTCTATAATCGTTTCTTTATTTTTAATCATGCGTTCTGTGGGGCCGGCGACACTTATGGCTGCAATGGCCCTGCCCGTATAGTTGAAAATGGGAACGGCGATACACGTAAGTCCAACTTCAGCTTCCTCATCATCCATAGAATAGCCGTTTTTCCTCACTTTGCTTAGCTCCTCTATATACTGCTTTGGATCAATTATTGTTTTCTCCGTAAATTTAGGCATTCCTTTTTCCGTGAGAACATGATCCACTTCTTCCAAATGAAAAGTGGAAACGATGGCCTTTCCAAGCCCAGTGGAATGTATCGGTTTGCGAGTACCGAGATCGGCTGTCGTTCTCACAGATTGATTGGCTTCTGCTTTATATAAGTACACAACTTCTCCTTTGTCATAAACCGCTAAGAAGGCCGTTTCGTTTAAGTCTAAAGCTAGCTGCCTTAAATAAGGAGTCACTATATCCACCAGGTTCCACTTTGTCAGACTCGACACTCCAACCTCAATGGCTTTTAAACCGACCTGGTACTTTTCTGTATCTTCTACTTGCTCAATAAACCCTTTATTTTTAAGAGCCTCCATAATTCGATGGGACGTACTTTTTGCTATACCAAGCTCTTGTGATATTTCCGCCAGGCTCACCGGGTTTCTTTTTGCAGCAATCAGCTCTAGGATTGTTAACGCTCGTTCTACGGCTGAGTTGGATTGAGATGAATTATCTTTATTTTTCACTTTTTCAACTCCTTATACACTGCATTAAAATAATGGAACGCTGTTCCTTTATTTTAATGTTAGTTCCATTTTAGCTGTACGTCAATTCCTTTTCCCACATAAACCGCTTTTTAAATAACTCAATAAAAGATGTTGAAATATTTTTAATTATTGATACAATGAAAATATGGAACGTCATTCCGTTTAATAACCAACGTTATTATTTTAGTGGTTAAAAGGCATGAATTAAAAAAACGATAAAGGGTGGTATTTATGCAAGTAAGATATGCAACGAATCCTAGAGACTTTAATCAGTATGATAATGAAAGAATCCGCGAAGATTTCCTGATTGAGAACCTTTTTGTCAGAGGGGAACTGAACATGGTTTATTCTCACTATGACCGCTTAATTGTCGGCGGAGCTATTCCTACCTCAACGCCGCTTAAATTGGATGATCCGGAAACTTTAAAAACAGAATTTTTTCTAGAAAGAAGAGAGATTGGAATTATTAATATTTCTGATCAGACTGGCAAAGTAACTGTTGATGGAGAAACTTACGAGCTGAATAAGAGGGATTGTTTATATGTAGGAAAAGGAAAAGAAAATGTTACAATAGAAAGTGCAGATGCTTCAGCACCTGCTTCTTTTTACCTCGTTTCTGCAACCGCTCACAAAGAGTATCCAGTTCAGAAGCTGACGCGCGAAGAAACAGTGGAAACTCATTTAGGGTCTGATGCTGAATCCAATAATCGTGTGATTTGTAAATATATTCATGAGGATGGACTTAAAAGCTGTCAGCTTATGCTGGGAATGACCTTCCTGGCACCAAACAATATGTGGAATACAATGCCGCCTCACGTTCACGATCGTCGAATGGAAGCTTACTTATATTTTGATATGGACGAAAGCTCAAAGGTCTTTCACTTTATGGGTGAACCAAATAACACCAGAAACATCGTAGTAAGAAACCAGCAAGTCGTTCTATCCCCTCCTTGGTCCATTCATTCCGGAGTAGGGACAAGCAACTACACATTTATCTGGGCAATGGCTGGAGAGAATTATACATTCACCGATATGGATCATGTGGATATGGAAGATATGAAGTAATGATTAAGCCTCTTCTTGGGGCTTAATTTTTTATCATCAGGTAAAGGAGAGGTAACAGTGAAAGATATCATAACGATAGGCGATGCAATGATCGCATTTGAACCTAATTCAACGGGCCCTATGAGATTTGCCAATCAGTTTCAAAAGAAAGTCGGCGGCGCGGAATTAAACGTGATGGTCGGCTGTTCACGCTTAGGATTAAATACCGGATGGATCAGCCGTTTGGGACAAGACGAATTTGGAAAAACGATTCGAAATTACGCCCGGGGGGAAGGAGTCGATGTTTCCGAGGTAGAATTTGTAGAAGGGCATCCAACTTCTGTCTACTTTAAAGAAATGATGGAAGACGGAAGTGTGCGCACCTTCTACTATCGGGAGAAATCTCCCACATTACCTATGGGGCCAGAGGACCTTAATGAAGACTATATTAAACAGGCAAAAATTCTCCATGTCACTGGTATATTCCCGGCAATTGATGAAAGCAACGTAGCAATCATTGAACAAGCTATTGCCCTGGCGAAAAAACATGACGTTAAAGTATCTTTTGATCCAAATATCCGCCTCAAACTATGGAGCAAAGAACAAGCAAGAGAAACGCTGGCCAAAATCCTTCCTGATATTGACATTCTTTTGGCGGGAGCAGAGGAAATGGATATTTTAATTGGAGAAAGTGATCCGGATAAAATTATTGAGGAAACCAAAAATCTGGGTATTCCCTATACAGCAATTAAGCTTGGAAGTGAAGGATCCGTTGGTTATTATGAAGGTGAAAAGTTAAAAGCTCCCCCTGTTCCTCCTAAAAAGGTAGTGGACACCGTAGGAGCAGGAGACGGCTTTAATGCAGGCTTCCTTTATGGATTTTTACAAAAATGGCCGCTAGAAAAAATCCTTCACTTCGCAAATACGATCGGATCAATGGTGGTCGGAGTCAAAGGTGATAACGAAGGGCTGCCATACTACGAAGAAGTACAGGTTTTACTAGGTGAAAAAGAATTAATAGAGAGATAGAAAGGACGAATTCCGTGAACAAACTTCATACTTTACAAACCTTGCAAGACGAAAAGCTGGTGGCTGTAATTCGTGGGGAAACAAGCGAAGAAGCAGAAAAAATAACTGAAGGAGCCTATGCCGGCGGTATTAAAATTATGGAGATAACTTATACTGTCCCAAACGCTTCGCAGCTCATTGAAAAACTTGCAGGTGACAAAGAACGTGACTGGGTCATTGGCGCTGGAACCGTGTTAGACGAGGTTACTGCTAGAATGGCAATACTAGCGGGAGCCCGATTCATCGTAGCACCAAACTTTAATTTAAATGTAGCCAAACTTTGCAATCGCTATCAAATCCCTTATATTCCTGGCTGCTACACGGTAAATGAAGTAGTTGAAGCAATGGAAGCCGGAGCCGATGTTATTAAAATTTTCCCTGGCAATACCATCTCTCCTTCGGGAATTAAAGCAATTAAAGGTCCATTGCCGCAAGCGAATATTATGCCATCCGGAGGAGTCAGTGCTGATAACTTAAATGAATGGCTTGAGAAAGGAGCAGTTGCTGTAAGTGTAGGCGGCAGCTTGTATAAAGACGACTTTGAAGACATTAAAGCTTCCGCTGAGGAGCTCGTTCAGAAATTATAGAAGTGTACCTGGTACCGGAAAGACTGATTTTGGTACCAGGTACACTTTTCTAGTTCGCTGGTACCAGGTACCAACAGGTTGAAATTCAATTCTTGGTACTTAATAGAACATTATGTAAAATGGTAGATAACATAAGGAAAGGATTGATTTGTAAATGAGTAAAGAAGTTCTCTACCAAAAATCTTACTTTGAGCGTCTCCCTGAATTAGGAGATTTAGCTCCGGAAGCCTTTAAAGCATTTGTGGAATTTGATCAAAAAGCTCTTGCTTCGGGCAAACTTACTGCAAAGTTAAAAGAAATCATGGCTATTGCCATAGCCCATACAACTGGCTGCCCATACTGTATAGAGGTTCACGTAAAGAATGCAAAAAAACAAGAGGTTTCTAAAGAAGAAATGTCGGAAAGCATTCTAGTAGCTACCGCATTAAAAGCAGGGTCCGCTATCGCTCATGCGGGAAACGCTCTTAATACATATGACGAGAACACGGATCCTGTTCTTTATAAAAAGCAATACTTTAACCGAATCAAAGAATTTGCCGATTTAGCAGGTGATTCTTTTCAAGGTTTTATAGATTTCGATCAAAAAGCGATGAAATCAGGAGTGTTAGCAGCAAAAGAAAAAGAACTGATCGCTGTTGCTGTTGCCCACACCACCGGCTGCCCGTACTGTATCGATATTCATACAAAAGGGGCTAAAAGCCAGGGAGCATCTAAAGAAGAAATAGCGGAAAGTATTTTTGTAGCTACTGCTTTAAAAGCTGGTTCTGCAGTAGCTCATTCCGTGAACGCTTTAAACGCATATGAAGATTAAGAGCTATTCCCTTACTTGCCACAGGCAGGTAAGGGTTTTTTTATTTGATATGATAATGAAATCAATTGAATGGAGAATTGGGAAATGGAGTGTAAATCACGATAATGTACACTAAATGTCCGTCTGATTGTGATGAAAGCGGATTCATAAATTTTATTTCATTGATAATATTAAAAACGAAGGAGGGATCAAGTTGACGCTTAGCGAACGGAGCAGAATTATTCTCGATGAATTGGTCATTAATCCGAGAGTTACAAGTATGGACTTAGAGAAGAAGCACTCTTTGACCCGACGGCAGCTTGGCTATAGTTTCAATAAAATCAACCAATGGCTCATGGAGAAAAACCTTCCCGTTATTGAACGTACGAGACAAGGCCATTTCATTATTGACCAATCTGTCTTTACTGCTCTAAATACGGATCAGGCAACAGAGCTTATTCGAGAAGCTGAGTTTCTGACAGAAGAACAGCGCATCTATTTTATTTTAATGATGCTTATGAGCAGTGAAGAAGAGATTTCCCTTCATCATTTTACGAGTGAGCTTAAGGTCAGTAAAAATACGGTTCTCAGCGATCTTAAAAAAGTTCAGTCCTTCTTAAACGATTACGGCATTTCCTTTCGCTATACAAGAAAAGCCGGCTATGTTCTTGAAGGCCAGGAATTTCAAATTCGCAAGCTGCTGATCAACGTTACCTATCATTTGTCGCAGATGACAGGCGGCAGCTACTGGATAAAGAAGCTGGGGAATTTAAAGCAGGAGCAGATTAATCAGTATGTAGGAAAAATAGAAAACGTAGAAAAGAATCTGAACCTTAAGTTTACAGATGAAAAGATAAGCACCATGCCTTACGTTTTTCTGCTGGTTTTAAGAAGGATTCATAGAGGCTGTCTCGTCGAATTCTCTTCCATTAAATACGAAGAACTTTCTGATACGAAAGAATATTTGGCCACAGAAGAACTTTTTCAGGAAACTAAAGAGATTCCCGAGCAGGAACGGCTGTTTATGACGCTTCACCTGTTAACAGCCAACGTTTACTGGTCAGAGTATTTAGAGAACAATGATGCTGTTCCTAATTTGCTGCCGGCTGTCGATCAAATGGTCCGCCAATTTGAGAAAAGCGCCTGTATCTACCTGCAGGATAGAGAACAGCTTTTGAGTAAGCTTCTGCAGCATTTAAAGCCGGCCTATTATCGAATTAAATATCAGCTTACAGAAGTGATTGGCATGCAGGATTCGTTGAGTAAGAAATTTAAGGAACTGCATCACTTGCTCAAAAGGTCTTCAGGACCGCTTGAGGAATTAATTGGTCAGAAAATCCCTGAAAGTGAATTAACATTTATTACTTTTCTAATTGGCGGATGGATGACTAGACAGGGAGACAGCATTGACGAAAAGGTAAAAGCGATCGTTGTCTGTCCTCAAGGAGTGTCTGTATCTAGACTGATGTTTAATGAATTGAGGGAGTTGTTTCCAGAATTTATCTTCCTCGATTCGTTATCCGTACGGGATTTTCTGAACTATAAGCTGGATTATAATCTCGTATTCTCTTCAACAACCTTAGAGACTGAAAAAAGTTTATTTGTAACTAAACCTTATTTAAATAAGGAAGAAAAGTATCGTTTACGGAAGAAAGTGATGCTGAAGCTGCACGGTTATATGGTGGATGATATCCATGTTCCTCAATTAATCGAGATTATAAAAAATCATTCTGTTATTAAGGATGAACGAGCGTTAACGAAGGAGCTTGAAAAATATATCCATCGAGAGGAAGATTCCTCAGTAACTCAACAAGTAAACAGACAGGAAGCTAATTTGAATGAACTAATAACCCCAAACCATATTACGATCCGTCATTCCATGACTTCATGGGAAAAGGCTGTTCAAGAAAGTGCCCGACCGCTGCTGGATAAAGGACAAATTGAACAAAGATATGTAGAAGCTATGGTCCATCAGGAAGAAAGGGATCCTTATATCATTATCGGCAAAAACATGGCCATCCCTCATGCCTCTCCTGATGAAGGGGTAAATGAAGTCGGTATGAGTCTTCTCCGGTTAAAAAAGGGTGTTTCATTCAATGAAGATTACACTATAAACTTAATTTTTGTAATTGCTGCAGTAGATAAGCAGCAGCACATTCATGCATTGATGCAGCTTATGAAATTAGCAGGTTCAGAAAGAGATCAAGAACGTTTAATCCAGACTGGATCTGTTTCTGAAATGCACGATATTCTATCAGATTATTCCAAAGGATGAGCAATAGTCACAGACACAAACGGGGTGAACAGAAAATGAGTGAATTATATTTTAATGAATCTATGATTCTATTAGATTTAAACGTTAAGACAAAAGAAGAAGCTCTGACAGCAATGGGGCAAAATTTAGTAGAGAAAAAGCTTGTAAAAGAAACATTTACAGAGGCTATCCTGCAGCGCGAGAAAGAATTTGCGACTGGCCTGCCGACCGCGGGTGTATCTGTGGCTATTCCGCATACAGATGTGGAGCACGTAAATCAGAAAACGATAAGTATCGCGGTATTACGGCACCCTGTTCATTTCGGAGTCATGGGGGATGAAAGTGAAACGACAGCAGTTAAAGTAATTTTCTTATTGGCAATGGATGAAGCCCATTCTCAATTGTCTTTACTGCAAAAACTGATGCAGCTGTTTCAAAATGAGGAAACGCTGAACAGTCTGGCATCTGCAAACGACAAACAGGAAATAAAAAAACTGGTAGAAGAAAAATTAAGCTTTTCAAATATTAAGGAGGAATTTTAAATGAAAAAGAAACAAGTATTAGTTGCATGTGGAGCAGGAATTGCTACATCTACAGTCGTAAATGGAGCTATTGAAGATATGGCTAAAGAAAATAATCTGAAAGTGGATCTCGTCCAAATTAAGATTTCTGAAGTTGGCGGCTATGAAGATACCGCTGATTTGCTTGTAACTACAGCCATGACGAAAAAGGAATATCCTTTCCCAGTGATCAATGCCCGATCTTTTCTAACAGGAATCGGAACGGACCAGACGAAGCAGCAGATTCTGGAAGAGCTGAAAAAATAAATAAAGCTGATTAACTTTTAAGTGGGGAGGACGAATAGTATGCAAGGTTTTGTCGATTTTATCCAGGGATTCCTTGACCTCGGGGCAACGGTAATCCTGCCTGTAGCGATTTTCCTATTAGGACTGTTGTTTGGGCAGAAGCCGGGAAAAGCCTTCCGCTCTGGCCTTACGATCGGAGTAGCTTTTGTAGGGATCTTTTTAGTAGTAGATTTGCTTGTAAATAACTTAGGACCTGCTGCCCAGGGAATGGTGGACCGCTTAGGAGTAGAATTAAATGTTATTGATGTAGGCTGGCCGGCGACTTCATCTATTGCCTGGGCCTCTGTAGTGGCTGCTTTCATTATTCCGTTAGGTCTTGTCGTAAACGTAATTATGCTCGTTACGAAAACAACGAAAACAATGAATGTGGATATCTGGAACTACTGGCACTACACATTTATGGCAGCGATGGTATATGCCGTTTCAGGAAGTATTGTGCAAGGGTTAATAGCTGCTGTTCTTTTCCAGATTGTCTGTCTGAAGGTAGCTGACTGGACAGCGCCAATGGTCAGTGAGTTTTATGAACTGCCAGGGGTTTCAATTGCGACTGGAAGTACAATCTCATATGCACCGGGAATATTTTTAGTCAACCTTTTACAGAAGGTACCTGTTATTAATAAATGGAATGCTGATCCAGACACTATTCAAAAACGATTCGGGATTTTTGGGGAATCCATCTTCATCGGGCTATTTTTAGGAGCAGCGATCGGTATTCTGGCAGGATACAGTACTGGCGATGTCATCGAGATTGGAATGGCGATGGCGGCAGTTATGGTGTTAATGCCGAGAATGGTAAAAATCCTGATGGAGGGACTAATGCCGGTTTCAGAGTCTGCTCGTGAATGGTTATCGAAGAAATTCGGTGACCGGGAGATCTATATCGGACTTGATGCTGCTGTAGCCCTGGGGCACCCCGCCGTTATCTCTACCGCACTCATCCTCGTTCCGATTACCGTAGTGCTGGCTGTCATCCTGCCAGGAAACGCACTGCTACCTTTCGGTGATTTGGCGACGATTCCTTTCATTGTTGCCTTTATTGTAGGCGGCGCAAAAGGAAACATTGTCCATTCAGTCATTGTAGGAACCATCATGATTGCTCTCTCTTTATACCTGGCTACAGATGTTGCCCCGATATTTACAGAAATGGCTGTAAACGCGGACTTCAACATGCCGGAAGGCTCGGCAAGAATTTCGAGTATCGACCAGGGCGGTAATTTAGTCAACTGGGTGATCTACAAAGTTTTTGCATTATTTAACTAGTAAAGGAGCTGCCAATTATGAAAGCGCTTGTTAAGAAAGAGCTCGGATTTGGGAACTTGGAAATTCAGGAGAAGCCAATACCTCAGCCCGGCCCCGATCAGGTGAAAATTGAAGTCAAATATGCCGGGATATGCGGATCTGATATTCATACGTACGAAGGTCATTATAAAGTAGCAGCTCCTGTTACCTTAGGCCATGAATTTGCCGGTGAAATTGTGGAAACAGGAGAAGGGGTCACCGAATTTAAGCCCGGAGATCGAGTCACTTCAGAAACGACGTACTATGTTTGTGGAGAATGTGAATATTGTCAGTCCGGTGACTATAACCTATGTAATTATCGAAAAGGGTTAGGCACCCAACAAGACGGCGGTTTTGCGAAATATTTAATTGCCCGCAAAGAAAGCGTCCATCACCTTCCGGACCATGTCGACTATCGCTCGGCTGCTATGACAGAGCCGTTGGCATGTACCTATCACGCAGTGGCCAAAACAACGATTAAAGAAGGAGACATCGTTGTTGTGATCGGCCCGGGACCAATCGGACTTTTCACTGCACAAGTAGCTAAAAGTAAAGGAGCTACTGTGGTGATTACCGGCCTTTCCAATGACCGCATCCGTTTAGAAAAGGCCGAAGAACTCGGAATAGACTACGCCGTTAATGTGCAGGAACAGGATCTAAAAGAGCTTGTGCAGAGCTTAACCGACGGGTACGGAGTAGATTTAGTTTTTGAGTGTTCAGGAGCACCGCCTGCAGCAAAGCAGGGGCTTGATCTATTAAGAAAGAAAGGCCAATACACCCAAGTCGGAATTTTTGCTTCCCCGGAGGTAGCGTTTGACCTAGAGAAAATTATACAAAAAGAAATTCAAGTGGTGGGCAGCCGCAGTCAAAAATCAGCAGACTGGGAGCCTTCCCTGGAACTAATGAATGACGGACTTGTAGATGCCCAGGCTCTCGTCACACATGAATACAAGATTGATCAATGGGATGAAGCATATGAAGCAATAAAGAGCGGCAAAGCCATTAAGGTGCTGCTCACTCCCGTGGATTAAGCGAAAAGGAGGATTCTATGGTAGACGCAATGCTGGACTTTATGCTCGGACCCATGCGCGGCATAGGTACCTTTTATTTCGAGCACCAAATGATATTTAATACGCTGATTGTAGGAATAGCTATTTATAAATTATCCGGTAAAAAGCGGACATCAGCGAACTAGCCGATAAAGGAGATGGCTTATGAAAGCATTGAACTTATATGCTGCTCAAGACCTCCGCTATGAAGAAACGGCAGAGCCGGTTATCGAGAATGAGAATGACGTTATTGTAAAAGTGAGGGCTGCCGGTATCTGCGGATCCGATCTTTCACGTTATAAAAAACTCGGACCATATGTAGAAGGAATGACCTTTGGTCACGAATTTGCAGGAGAAGTGGCAGAAGTGGGGTCTAAGGTTACACATGTAAAAGTGGGGGATCGGGTGGCTGGCTGCCCTGCTTATTATTGTGGAAGATGTGAAAGCTGCCAGAAAGGAGAACTGGCCAGATGCGAAAAGCTTACGGTAATTGGGGCCCGCCATCCGGGAGCATACGCACAACTTGTCAAACTTCCGGCAGAAAATATTATTCCGCTTCCTGATCATGTTGATTATGAAACTGCCGCCTTGATCGAGCCTTCGTCCGTCGTCGCACATGGATTTTATCGGACCCATATGAATCCGGGAGATGAAGTCGCGGTTATCGGATGTGGAAGTATTGGCCTCCTGGCCATTCAATGGGCAAAGATATTTGGCGCCAAAACCGTATATGCGATTGACATTCATGATAGAAAGCTGGCCGTTGCTAAAGAAGTAGGTGCAGACGAGTTGATTAATTCAAAAGATCAATCAGCTGATGAGCAGATTAAGAAGCTTACAGGGGGCCGAGGTGTTGATGTAGCCGTTGAATCTGCTGGTTCTCCTATAACATCAGCCCAGGTTTTTGCCTTGCCTAAAAAAGGGGGCGAGGTCGTATTTATGGGGATACCTTACGCAGATATTCAGATTGAACGCTACTATTTTGAAAAAATCGTTCGAAATGAATTAAGAATCTTAGGTTCCTGGAACGCGATCTCCTCTCCATTTCCCGGGAAAGAGTGGGAATCAACGGTTCACTATATGAATACAGGGCAGTTAAACGTAAAGCCGATGATATCTCATCAGCTCAATTTGGAGCAGGGACCGGAGATTTTTGACAGAATTATAAACCGGAAAGAAAATTACGTGAAAGTGCTGTTTCAGCCAAATTAGCTTTAAAAACCTTATCTATTTATTGGATAAGGTTTTTTATTGTCTTTTTTGAAACGAACACACGAATCACTCGTATTTTTCAAATGTACTTTAGCATAATTGGAACAAGCATAACAAAAAGCCTCCCACTTGGAGGCTTTTTGTTATGGTAATAGACTTTCGACATGCCCATGGTTTGTGACCATGAGAAGTACTTTTCCTTCATCTAAATCTTCTTCATATTCGGCCGCTTCTTCTTCTGAATAACCCATTGCCTCAATCTTTGTGCGTAGCTCGTCACCTTTCTTACTGAATATGTTGCTGATAAAGTTCTTTGTATCCTGTTCAGAGAATCCGATTGTATTTGCGTTTACGTTTTCTGCAATTCGATTTGTGCGGTCGTCATCGTGCGCTAGTACATAAATGTCTTTACTGTTTACCCCTTCATTCTGAAGCTTTTTGACAGCTTCCATGAGGTTTTCATCATTGGTATATTCGCGTGTAAAAGGCATTCCTTTCACTCCTTAGTATTAATTGACTTAACACTCCTTTATATACCCTGCATGTTTGAATAAAAAACTTTTCCTTTTCCAATAACTCTCAGCCCATCCCTGGGTCACCCGGGTCATCTGCTAACCTTTTAACATCACCCATTTCCGGATCGCCGGGATCCGCGGCAAGTTCAATTAATCCCATCCCTGGGTCGCCGGGGTCGTCCAATGTTTGAATAGATGAAGAACTACTAATTGCAGAGGCCATCATTATCAATGTGATCAGGATACTGGCTAACAGCTTTTTCATATAAAGCCTCCTAGAAAAAATTTTTATATGAGATGTTTCAAGTAATATTTAGGCAATAGGGCAAAGAAATGATCACCATTTTCCTGAATGAAACGCTGATGAGACTGGTGAAGCATTTTTTTGTCTTTCAGGGCGAGACCTAAATAGCTTTCCTGAAACGGCGTCATCCTCTTTAGAGATGTCAAAATTTGAATCGCTTTGTCTCTTTTATTACTAGCTAATGCTAAGTGAGCTGTTTCTATAGGGTCTGGGGTGGAAATATTATCGGTTTGCTGGTGGAAGGCGCAGATAAAAGGGATGGTGCGATTCCTTAGAGTGGCGGCATCTTTTAATCTTCCATAGCCATTCGCTTTTTTTAGAGCTATTTGTGCATTAATCATGGATAATTTAAATCCTTCAAATAGGTAACACAGCGACAAGTTATGATACATGGTCACTTGAGTTTCAGGAGAGAGGGTACAGTTAATAACTTTGTAAGCATATTTCTTCGCTAAAATCGTATTATTGGTTTTCCAGTAATGCTGGAATGCGAGCTCGTTAAACCTTAATTTCATATAATAGTAGAATAAAGGTTCTTTTATTTCACTTATTTGACTAAGACATTGGTCCATGAACTTATCCAATCCTGTAAATGTTTTCAAGTCATAGTAAAGATAAACGAGAGTGAATAAGTGCAAGCACTTAATGGAAGGGGGGCTGAAGCTGAGTTGTTCTAAATGGTTTAACTCTTTGGGTGTGAATCGTCTTTGCTTTCTAATTAGCAGTATTTTGTAGAGGAATGTTGTTTCTGAGGAGAATTGATCGGATGAGGTAAAGGTTTTTAAATCATCGAAAAAACCATTCATATACATGAATTCCAGATAGGCGAGTTCTTCATCCATGTTTACTGGAGGATTTGTCAGGCAGTACTGTTTTGTCATCTGAGTAGCTTTTTCTTTCGACGTAGTTTTAAGAAACTGGTGGTAAATTTCGTATAAAAATGAAAAGTTCTTCATTTGAATGCCGGCAAATTGTTCTGGTTCTATAATTTTATGTTCTTGACACATATCTTCAACAACCTTTCATTTTAACTGATTCAATTATATCTAAGTACTTTTAGAATAGTAAATAGTTTGTAAGGGAAAAAATTGAATAAATAAAAAAATAATCCAAAAATTAAAACGTCAAAATGAATTGACGTTTTAATAAGCAGACTTTTTATATTTTTTAAGATAAATTAATGGGACTTTTGCAAAAAAATGATCCCCTAGATCGTATTTAAAACGCCGGTGTGCGTTTAGGAGTAATTCGTGATCATGCGAGGCTGCACCTAAATAGGTTTCCTGAAAAGGAGTAGGGTTCTTAATTTCACTTAGAATTCCATAGGCAGTTTTGTAATCATGATTAGCCAAGGCCAGGTGGGCGGTTTCAGTCGGATCTGTTGTCTTTACGTTTGCTGTTATTCCATGAAACGCACTGATGAAGGGGATAGTGTGGTTTTCGATCGATGAAATAGATGTTGTTAAAGAATGTTCTTTTGCAATATTTAAAGCCCTTTCTGCATGACTTATTGAGGTGCTGTACCCTTCATATAAATTGCATAAGGCGAGATGATGATACATCTTACTTAATTGCCGGCCTGGAAGGACTTTATTAACGTATTTATAAGCATATTTTTGAGCAAGGAGCTTATTATCGGTTTTCCAATAATGCTGAAAAGCAATTTCATCGAAACGAAGCTTCATAAAATAATAAAAGAGCGGTTCATTTACATTTCTTAGAGCAGCTTCACACAATTCGATATACTTATCAAAACCTGTGTACTGTTTTATATCATAGTAGCCGTAAACAATAGTAAACATATGGAGACAGTGCAGCGAAGGGTGTTCAAAGGACATGCACTCAAGCATCTCTACATCTTCTTTTGTCAACAGGCGATGTTTGCGCTTGATGAGCAGGTTGTACAGCCAGGCAGCTTTATTCTCAATAAAACTGAAGTTAAGCAGCTTATTCACTTCTTCAACGTAATCATTAGTATATAAAAACTCCAGATAAGCTAGCTGATCTTCAAAACTCTTAGGTTCATGCTTCATGCAATAATCGCGTGTGAGTGTAGAAGCCTTCATTTTTGAATGCTTTTTTAAAGACTGGTAGTAATATGAATAAATGTTTGATACAAAATTTATTTGAATTTTGGTAATGGGACTTGGCTCAATTACGCTATGGCACCCCATTCACGGCACGACCCTTTCTGCCTTTTATAGGCTAGATTAACTACATTTATTTCAATTATATACTATATTTTTGAAAAAATAAAAAAATAATCTTTCTTTACTTCGAGGTTAAATAGGGTGCTAAATGGCGAAGCCTTGATATCAAGGATTTTATTAAATTTTAATTTATATAATTTGTTTATTTACAATTAATTAAATGTAGAAAGTGGAAAATTTTAATAGGGGAAACGGTTTAATAACATTTAGCAAGTGGTACTAGTAATCCATATTCTCAATTACATATTCGTGGTTAAGAAGGAGGAGTAGATGGATGAGTAAAAATAAAAAAGATGAACAGTTAGAAGAGTTTCGTGCGGATGACCGTGCGAAGGAAATGACGACGAATCATGGAGTTAAGGTTTCCGAAGATGAATTTTCACTAAAAGCTGGCGAACGTGGTCCTACCTTAATGGAGGATTTTCATTTCCGCGAAAAAATGACCCATTTTGACCATGAACGTATTCCTGAACGAATTGTGCATGCCCGCGGTTATGCGGCTCATGGGGAGTTCCAGGTTTATGAATCTATGGAAGAATATACCAAAGCAGGTTTTTTACAAGATCCAGATAAGAAGACGCCGGTGTTTGTTCGATTTTCTACCGTTGCAGGATCTAAAGGTTCAGCTGAAACGGTAAGAGACGCCCGGGGATTTGCAACTAAGTTTTATACGGATGAAGGAAACTACGATTTAGTAGGGAACAATATTCCGGTATTCTTTATTCAGGATGCTATGAAATTCCCGGACTTGGTACATGCTGTAAAGCCTGAGCCGCACAATGAAATGCCTCAGGCAGCTTCTGCTCATGATACTTTCTGGGATTTCGTTGCCAATAACCAGGAATCAGCTCACATGGTCATGTGGACGATGTCCGACCGCGCGATTCCTAGAAGCTTCCGTATGATGGAAGGATTTGGTGTGCATACGTTCCGGTTTGTAAATGACAAAGGGGAAGCACACTTTGTGAAATTCCACTGGAAACCAGTCCTCGGTACACACTCGCTTGTTTGGGATGAAGCTCAAAAAGTCAACGGGAAAGACCCTGACTTTCACCGTGGAGACCTTTATGAATCTATTGAAGCAGGAGACTATCCTGAATATGAATTAGGAGTACAGCTTGTAAAAGCAGAGGACGAGTTTAACTTTGACTTCGACCTTCTTGATCCGACCAAGGTATGGCCGGAAGAGGATATTCCAGTTAAGATTATTGGAAAATTAACACTTAACCGAAACGTCGATAATGTTTTTGCTGAAACGGAACAAGTAGCCTTTCACCCAGGTAATGTAGTTCCTGGAATTGACTTCACCAATGATCCTCTTCTTCAGGGACGTCTATTTTCATATACAGACACCCAGCTCATTCGTTTAGGAGGACCAAACTTCCATGAGCTGCCGATTAACCGTCCTGTATGCCCGTTTCATAACAATCAGCGTGATGGCTACGGCCGGATGACAATTAATAAAGGGCCGGTCAGCTATCATAAAAACTCTCTTGCGAAAAATACTCCTTCCCCAGTAGATGAAGAGAAAGGCGGTTATGTACACTATCAGGAAAAGGTAGACGGACATAAAGTAAGAGCAAGAAGCGAGAGCTTTAAGGATCACTTCTCCCAAGCCACTTTATTCTGGAACAGTATGAGTGATCCGGAGAAAGATCATATTAAAGAAGCCTTCAGCTTTGAGCTTGGAAAAGTGGAAAGTGCGTCTGTTAAGCAGCAGGTCGTGGACATGTTCACAAATGTAAGCCTGGAGCTCGCTCAGGAAGTTGCCGAGAATATCGGAGTTCGCGTTCCTGAAACAGGCGGATCTGATGTAACGAAATCTTCTCCTGCCTTAAGCCAGGAAAATACGAAGAAAAAACCTGATACCCGAAAGGTTGCTGTTCTTTTAACGGATGGCTTTAACGGATCAGAGGTACACTCAATAATTGAAGGTCTGGAAGATAAAGGCGTTCAGCCGGAGATTGTGAGTGATAAATTAGGCAGAGTTAAAGGAGCCGATGGAACAGAACTGGAAGCGAACCATACGTATTTAACCGGCGAATCTGTTCTATTTGATGCTATTTACGCTGCAGGCAGCAATAATCCAAGTGATAAAGTTAGAAAAGATGCCCTGTACTTTATTCAGGAAGCCTTCTCTCACTTCAAGCCAATTGGAGCTAGCCACGACGGGAAAAAGTGGATAGAAGAAGTTGAGATAGCTGGAGCTCCCGGAGTTGTAATAGGGAACGACGCTAAAGACTTCGTAGAGGAATTTGTAGAAGCCATTGCTGAGCACCGTCATTGGGACAGGTCCTTAGAATAAAATAAAAGAAAGCCATGTCGAGGATCCGTCCTCTACATGGCTTTTTCTTTAGCTCCTAGTTTTTCACCTAGCAGCATTAAAGATTGATTGATTCTCCAAATATAATACACATGGTGAACAAGATCGATATGGTGCTGGCTTTCAAGAGGCGCGGCCCGTTCAATTTGCTCTCTTTCCTTTGTGAGCGTATAAAGCTCTGCCTCCGGGTCTTTTTCATCAAGCAGCTGCCTAACAGTACGCAGGTTATGAATGATTTTCTCCTCCAACAAAGGGAATGAATTTCTCACTTCCTTGGGATATCCAAGATTTTTTTGGTATGAGGAAGCGATTAAGTGACTTGAATAATAATTAATGGCTGTAAAAATGGTTATCCATCTCGGCAGCTCTGACATTCTGCGGCCAAGGGGATTGTTTAATATAGGATCCGCTTCATCCTGGATGGCGGTTAGTTTTTCATCCAGTGTGAATGCATGGTCCGTTAGTTCCTTTACTTGAATCGGCTGTGTGAAACTACGAATATATTGAGTCAGGTATTCTTCGAGTTCCGTTAAATAATCTTTAAAAGACTCGTTTACTTTATCCCGTGTTTTTGTAGGAAGCAGGAACGATGAAACAATCAAGGCGATTGCTGCGCCTGTTATCGTATCTACTACACGGGCTCCTAAAAGAGAGAAACTGATGCCTCCCAGAAGAAGGTCATACATAAAAGCAATAAGCATTGTAATAAAAACACTCATCATTGTGTAGGAGACCGTGAGTAAATAAAAAGCGAAAAAGACAACAGTGAACAGAAGAAATACCTCAAGCTGTGAATTGCCTGAAACCATTTGAGCAAGGAAAAAGCCAATCACCGCGCCTACGACTGTTCCAATTGAACGCCGGAGCCCTTTTTGATAGATTCGTCCGACAGATTGAGTTCCAAGCAATACAATAAACGATGTTAATACCACCCAGTACGGCTGTACCGGAGAAATAGCGTATCCAACGGCAATCGATATCGATCCCGCTACCAAGGCTTGAAATGCTTTCTTCGTCGAAGGTTTTAATTCTCCTGTATTTTCAGAGTCTGAATCTGATAATTCTTTATCGTCTTTCTCTTTTAACTTATTATCTACTTGTGCTGCAGGTAAAGGATGATTCTTAGCACGTTGAATCGTCAATGCGGCATACGTTACATGATTAGCAATAGATTCAATCCGGCGCAGCAAGAAAAGCCATCCTTCTGGTTTGTTGGTCTGCTTTTGAAAAAGTTTATTAATTGTCTGCTTTAATTCTTTTGTGGCTGACTGTGCTTCTGCCAGGTTTTTTTCATCATAGTTTTCCGCAAGTACATCCGCTTGCTGTAAAGAGGAAATCACCCGAACGACCAGCTGACGGATTTCGTCTGTTTCCAGAGCGTCATTCTTTTTTAATTGCTGAAGCGAATCATTTAATGTGGCTACAAGCATCGCTGTATCGAAAATGTAAAGCTTCAGCTGTTTTGTCGTTAGACCTGGCCAAATTTCCTGCACATCATGAGCATTTAAATCAGTGGAAACGTGGCCGGCATATTCTCTTAGCTTACTTACATTATAAGAAAGTCTTTTTTTGCTTTTCGCATTTTCCTTTGATTCTTTTAATAAATCAATCAGCATATCAAAAGTTAGGTTAGCCTGCCTGTGAAAGGAGGACATGCTCCTTCTTAAAATGTGAGAAGAACTTTTAAAAAGAATAAAGTTATGAAAGTAGGCATAGATAAGCCCAATCATCGAAGCTCCGTAGAACCACGGCATATCAGCGGCAGGGAGCTGTAAGAAAGAAGCAAAATATACGGTAATGAATGCAATCATAAAGATAGAAAAATAGCGGGTGCCATACTTCGTAAAATAAAATGCACTAAAAATAATGCCGATCATCAGCAAGGAAATAAGGTAAACATTCCAAGCTAAGATAGCACCCAGTGTTACTCCCAATATCGCTGGGATGATAAGCAGAATGGTCGTCAGCTTTTTTTCTTTTTCCGTGTCATCGTTGACGACCAGGATACCGAGCATCCCGGCAATACCTCCCATTATGGCGGGAGTTAATTGCGGACCGTTTGCTAGATTAATGATTAAGAGTACGGTAAATACAGAAAGTATTAAACTTAAAGTCGCTTTACTTGCCTGGTTCAACCGTTTGCGCCCGGGATCAGAGGCTTGGACACGGCTCAGCCAGTATTGCAGAGAGTTAGAATTTTTCAAATGGATCAACCTTCATCTTTTAAATTGTCTTCTTTCCATCATAATTAGTTCAAGGAGATGGATCAACTTTAAACGTCAGATCTAGAAAAAAATATAATTCGTAGTATAGTAAAAGGATACTTGTGAGAAGGAATCTGGTGATAAAAGAATGAAACGAATATATATCTTGCTGCTTTTCGTCATGATGGCATGGGGATTTAATGTGGCTGCCATTAAGGTGCTTGTAGCCAATATCGATCCTATCCTCTTAACCTCAGTCCGCATCTTTGCTGCTGGACTAGGAGTTCTTGGAATCTTATATTTTATGAAAATCTTGCGCCTTCCTACGAAAAAAGAACTTCTTATGATATTTTATATATCCATTTTTAACGTAGTGGCGCACCACGGGTTTATGGCGCTAGGCCTTACATTGACTTCTGGAGTTAATGCCGGTTTAATCGTCGGTCTTGGCCCGCTCCTTACGATGATTTTATCCACCCTCATGCTTAGCAGGCATATTACTGTTTTCAAAGCATTTGGATTCTTCCTGGGATTTGCCGGCGTCATGTTGACCACATTGATAGGGTCAGGGGGGATAGCTTCCGTTTCCATCGGAGATTTATATATCTTTCTATCAATTGCGACACAGGCGTTCAGCTTTATATTAATAAGTAAACTGAACCCTGACTTGGATCCACGTCTCTTGACGGGCTATATGATGGTGGGAGGTTCATGTGTCATATTTCTTGCCGGGCTAAGCCTCGAATCCAATCCAGCTCAAATTTTAAAATTATGGGATCCTAAGCTCGGCCTTATTTTCTTATTTAGTGCCTTCATTTGTACGGCCTTTGGCCATATGGTTTACAATTTCGCAATTAAACAAGTAGGACCGGCCGAATCAGCAATTTTTATTAATTTTAATTCTTTCTTTGCCTTGCTCGGTTCAGCATTATTTTTGGATGAAGTGATCGAGTGGTTTCACGTCGCCGGCTTAGTATTAATTGTCAGCGGTGTGCTCATTGGCACGGGGACAGTAGATTATTTAATCAGAAGAAGAAAAGCCCGGTCTAATGCGGCGTAAAAAAGAACCTCGTTTGTAATAAGGAAACGAGGTTCTAATCGTTTTGCTATTTGTTTTGTAAAGCACTTTCCGCTGCTTGTTTTACCTCACTTAATTCTTTACCCATTCCTGATTCCACCGCAGCAACATAGGCACCCTCCAGTATAGGGGCATTAGCAATTTGAAGGTTATCAAGTTCACTCATTTCAATCGCAAGCTCGGCATTCATCATGGCACTGCCGAGGTCATATATTAAGAGGACCCCGCGATCAGATTGAGCTTTCTCAATCGCGTGCTGGATTTTTTCTACACTCGTCCCAATTTCGTTTTCATCTGAGCCCCCAGCCGTGGCAACTTTAACGTCCATAGCGACTTGGTTGATGATATCTTTAATTCCTTCCACAACTTTGGGGCTGTGGGATATAAGTACAATTCCTACATTGGCCATTTGTTAGTGACCTCCTTCAATGGCTTCAGCTAATGCCTCAAAAATATAAAAAGAGGAAACAGAACCAGGGTCCAAGTGACCGATCGAGCGGTCTCCTAAGTAAGAGGCTCGTCCTTTCGTTGCTTTAATATCTTTTGTGGCAGTCATTAGTGATTCACTGGTCTCTTTTAGGATGTTGGAATCAAAATCCGCTTGTTCTTTTAGTCTATCGATCAGCGGAGCCCAGACATCTAGAAGTGTTTTTTCCCCTGGCTCTGATTTCCCGCGTTGTTTTACGCCTTCCACAGCTGCTTCCAAACTGGAGATAAAGCTGTCATAATCGATAGTGTTTTTTCCTTTTAGATCTGTAGATATTTTTAAAAAAGCTGTTCCATACAAAGGTCCTGCAGCCCCGCCCACTTTACTCATAAGCGTCATGGCTGTATCCTTAAACAGATCTGCAGGCGTTTCGTATTCCTGACCTGAAATTTTCTGGACCACTTCTTTAAAGCCGCGAGCCATATTTACCCCATGATCTCCATCGCCGATCGCCTGATCTAGAGATGTTAAATAACTTTTATTGGCTTGGAGCTTTTCATTCGTATTTTCCATCCAAGTGGCAATGTTTGATACGGTAAGTTCCATCGTTTCCCTCCTCTTACATATTAAATGCTAGGGTAATTGCTTCAGATGCAAGCAGCGGTTTTAACTCATCATCCAGTTTCAGCAAAGTAACAGAGCACCCAGCCATTTCTAAGGAAGTCATGTAGTTACCGATAAATGTTTTATGAATGTGAATGCCTCGCTCTGTTAAAATCTGATTCACCTTTTTGTTTAGTATATAAAGTTCCATTTCTGGAGTTCCGCCCATGCCGTTAATCATAACAGCTGCTTCATCATTTTTGTGCCATGAGATATCGTTTAATATTTTCTCTGTTAATTCTTCGGCAATTTCATCAGCTGTAGAGATCTGTTTTTTCTCAATACCTGGTTCACCGTGAATCCCGATACCAATTTCCATCTCATTTTCCTGCAGAGAAAAGCTCGGTTTACCGGCAGCAGGGACAGTACAAGGGGTAAGGGCCATGCCCATAGATCTCACATTAGCCACCACTTTTTCGGCCACGTTTTTTACCTCTTCAAGTGATCCTCCGGCTGCTGCTTTTGCTCCGGCAATTTTATGGACGAATACCGTTCCGGCGATCCCGCGCCTTCCTGTAGTGAACGAACTGTCTTCTACGGCCACATCATCATTTACAACTACTTTCTCGACCTGAATTCCTTCAGCTTCAGCTAATTCGGCGGCCATATCAAAGTTCATAACGTCGCCGGAATAGTTTTTTATAATGAGAAAAACTCCTGCGCCTCCGTCCACCGCTTTAATGGCTTCAAATACCTGGTCTGGTGTAGGAGATGTAAACATTTCTCCACAAACGGCAGCATCAAGCATGCCATTACCAATGTAGCCAGCGTGTGCCGGTTCATGACCGCTTCCACCGCCGCTGACTAGTCCTACTTTATTAGGGACAGGAGCATCTTTTCTGACAACTGCTGTTGTATCCGGAAGCTGTTTAAGCAGATCGGGGTAAGCGGACGTTAATCCATCCAGCATGTCTGAAACTACGGATTCTGGATCGTTAATGATTTTCTTCATTATTACTCGCTCCTTATCGATGTAGTTTTTTTGAGGGTTCACTCGTGAGGTTTCGTATACGCTTTCATTTTAATATAAATATAAGCTTAATGATAGAATAGATCGTTTTCAGAAAAAGCTGCCGCCCTTGTAATTTGAAATAAGGCAGCAGCTTTTAAATCCTAAAATATAAACAGCGCTAGAGCCGTTGATAGTAGTAAGCCTAACATGACTGGAATAAAATTCTTCCTCACGAGCTCCATGACGGGTACCCCGCAAAATCCGGCAATGGCGATCAGGGAAGACCACGCGATAATCGTACCGCCTCCAGTCCAGATGGATCCCATTTGGCCAATGGCAGCCAGAGTAACGGGATCTATACTTGTGTTCGCAAGGGAAGCAGATAGGGCACCAGTTAAAGGCAGGCCGGAAAAACCTGAGCCGTCCAGACCTGTGATGATACCGATAATTAGAATACTAAACGCCGCTAAGAAAGCACTCTGCGGCAGTACGTGCTGGATAGACTGTACGAGGTCGAACAACAACGCAGGCGCTGCTTCATCACTGACCGATAAAATATTTCCCGCAAAGTCTGGGCTTCCGAGAAAGAAAAATCCTGCAATTGGAATGACAGGTCCCATCGCTTTGAAGGCAAACACAAATCCTTCGGTGATGTGGTCACTGATATAATCAAGTGCGCGGTATTTTCCGAAAGCCACGGTCGATAATAGCAATAAAACAACGGCTACCCCGCCAATAAAAGCTGCCCCGTCACCGCCTTCAAATCCACCCATTCTACCAGAGTTAAGTTTGGAAAAGATCATGAATATCATGACAGCAAGCATGGATAAAGGAACGAGAACAGCAAATACTTTACTCCATGTATGAACGTTTTTGTTCTCTGTTACATGCTTATTCTTAACTCCTTGCATCAAAAGAATTTCTTCCTCATTTTTAGGGTCTGAAGGTTTCCTAAATGTTTTTCTATTCATGAGGTAAGCGAGAAAAATCGCAACTCCTCCTGTAATTAAAGACAGAATTATGGCCTGATCCATTACAGCATTCGTGGAGACGCCCGCTGATTTAGCAGAGATGCCGGGAGCAACTTGAATAATATAGTCCGATGATAGAGCCATTCCTTGACCGGCTAAGGCCACAGCCATCGCTGCTGTCATAGCGGGAAGGCCCGTACGTACAGCTGCCGGAACAAGCAATGCACAGATGAGAGGTACAGCTGGCGTAGGCCAGAAGAATAGGGAAATGACATAAGTGACGCTGATCAGCACAAAAAAGGAAATATGACTGTTCACCATTATTTTTTGTATCGGTTCAATCATTCTTCGGTCAGCCCCGAGATCCTTTAGGGAGTGAAGGAGGGCTACCATAAACGTAATTATGAGAAATATATTGAATAATTCTGTAGCCGCCACCAAGTTGGCGTTAAATACCGCAATAAACCCGCCAATTATACTGCCATTAAAAACCCAAGCGATAACAAACGTCCCTAACAAGGTGGGGAGGACAACCCCTTTTCGGAAAACCATCGTTATAATAATAAGAAAAGTAAAGAATCCATACAGCCAGTGGGATAATGTAAGTTCCATGGTTAAATGCCTCCTTGACCGCCCACTTGGCACAGGCGATCTAGGAGTAGAGTATGCGAACAACAGGTGGTGGGTGTTTCAACTATATTTTCGTCTAGAATACGACATTCAGGGAGGAAAATCCGGCGTTCGCATTCAGGACTTCAGCTTTAAGCTGCCCATATCCGACGTTGCTCAATCAACCTCTAAAGGAATTAGAGAGAATGTATCGACATCAGCTAGTCCGCGATTTGTAATTCTCAGGGATGGAATAACCGGCAAGGCAATTAAAGAAAAAGTCATAAAGGGAGCATGCAGCGTACATCCCAGCTCCGTCCACGCTTTTTCTAATTCCTGGACTTGCTCTGTAACTTTTTCAACAGGCTGATCAGACATTAGTCCGGCAATTGGCAGTGGGACTTCGGCAAGAATCTTGCCATTTTCAACAACAATCATTCCACCGCCTCTTTTTATAATCTCGTTCGCAGCAAATGCCATGTCCCCTTCGTCAGCCCCCATTACAAGAAGGTTGTGACTGTCGTGTGCAACTGTAGAAGCAACAGCGCCTTTATTAATATGAAAGCCATGGACGAAGGCGTTCGAGATCTCTCCACTCTGATAGTGACGCTCGATGCAGGATAATCGAGTAATATCCTGTTTAACGTCAGGCCGTATAACTCCATTTTCTACAGGGAGTGAAGCCTTGTATTTTTCTGTTCTCGCATTATTTTCTAAGGCATGAATCACATTAACCTTTGCTGTATGGTGCTTCGTAGTCCTTGTCAGAAAATCTTCAGGACGGAGGGGTTCTTTCACCTTTACGGATTGTTTGGCTTTTTCAGGATAAGTATAGGCTGGGAAGTCGACTTGATATTTTTCTTCATCAAAGATAATTTCTCCATTAATCATCACGGTGGACGGCTCAACTTTTTCTAAGTCATCTATAAATAGAAGGTCGGCATATTTTCCGGGAGCCAGGCTGCCTAATTGATTTCCATATCCAAAATAATTGGCAACGTTAATGGTTGCCAGCTGCAAGGCTGTGACAGGATCCACACTTTCCTGTATGGCTTTACGCACCACATAATTAAGGTGACCGTCAGCAGCTAAAGTTTGAGGATACACGTCATCAGTAATCAAAGACATATTTTCTGTCGGAAGTTGATCTTCCGTAATAACAGGGGCCAGCTGTTTGACATCTTGCCAGGCAGATCCTTCTCGAATCATCAGGTGCATGCCTAATCTTACTTTTTCAATGGCCTGTTCACGTGTAACTGTTTCATGACAAGACGTAACACCAGAAGCGATATAGGCTTGAAGTAATTTAGGATCATCAGCAGGAATATGGCCGGTTACTGCCTTTCCAGCTTTTATAGTCGCCTCTATTTCTTTCATCATTTTCTCTTCACCATGAACAACCCCAGGAAAGTTCATAACTTCCCCCAGTCCGGCAACGTCTTTCCATTGAAGAGATTCTTCGATTTCCTGAGGGAGAAGTTCTGCTCCTGCATCTTCAAGGGTGTCAGCGGAGGGCACACAGGAGGGAACAGTTGTGAAAACTCTCAACGGGAGCTGCTGGCCTTCTTCATGCATCCACTTTACGCCTTCAAGACCGAACACATTTGCAATTTCGTGAGGATCCATAAAAATAGAAGTGGTCCCTTCTTTTATGACAGCTTTGGCGAATTCAGTGACGGTAAGCATCGTACTTTCAACATGCATATGCCCATCCATCAAACCTGGAGTAATATAGCGGTTCTTCGCATCAAGTACGGTTGTTTCCTCTCCGGTCAGATGAGAACAATCTCCAATAAAGGCAATACATCCATCTGTAATAGCGATTTCTTTTTGATGAAGCAGTTCTTTCGAATGTACGTTAACTAAAACACCATTTTGAATAATAACGTCTGCTTTTCTCTTCCCCAGCGCAACAGCCGCTAAGTTTTTTCTTGTATTCATTGATAGGAACATATCGCTTCCTCCTTTTTTATAGGAACACACTATCTAGGTCTAACGTGGGTTGAGTTATTCGATAGTATAGAAGAATCACGAAGGACCGTCAATTTTATTTTAAAGGGGAGGAAGCTGAGCAAATGAAACAGCAGCTTCAAGAAACTCTTGATGAATCACAAATTTAATAGGCGAAAATCCTCAAAAAATAATTCTCTTTCAGTGAATTATACAAAGATACTATCTGTTTATTTTTAAAAAAGTAAATTTTGCACATTCGTACTTTTCTTAATTCATTAGTATGGTTGGACAAAGAAGAACGGAGGGATGATTTTGAGTTATTTTGATTATGTAAATAGAAAAGAACTAATTGAAACTGTATCTGTGAAGTCTACTTGCTGGAAATGTAAAGAGCTAGTGGATGAAAAGGATTTAGTGACAGTAACCAATGGGAGAACTTCTTGGGCAGAACTTTGTGAAGACTGCTATAACTTCTATGAAGAACTAAAGACATTCTCCAAGTTCGGTAAACAAGGTTAGTTTCTCTCCACATAGACAATTCTTTACTTTTCCCCTAAAATAATTGTAGACAAGTGAGGGGGCCAAAAGATGACGACAATCAACGATATAGCAAAAATGGCGAATGTATCCCGCACAACCGTTTCTCGAGTGCTGAATAATAATGGCTATGTAAGTGAAGAAGTCCGCAAAAGGATTTTGAAAATCGTAGAAGAGACAGGCTATATTCCCAGTCTTTCTGCTAAATCATTGCGAACAAAGAGGTCAGGGGTTATTGGAGTAATCCTGCCAAGAATAAATACTGAAACGGCAAGCCGGGTAGTAAGCGGAATTAATGAAGTGGTGGCAAAAGAAAACTTTCAAATCCTCTTAACTGATACAGAGTTGGACAAAAATAAAGAAATTGAGTACATCAGGCTTCTTCAAAGCCGGCATGTTGACGGTATTATTCTTCTGGCTACGAATATAAATGACCGGTTAATATCAACTATTAAAGATGCGAATCTGCCGTTTATTTCGCTAGGGCAGGATTTACCGGAAGTGACTTCAATTGTATACGATGATTATCATGCTGCTGCAGATATTACGAATATGCTCATTAGTAACGATCATACAAAAATTGCTTTTATTGGAGTAGGAGAGGAAGATCCATCTGTCGGCCAATTACGTAAACAAGGGTATTTGGATACTTTATCAAAACATAACCTTCCCAACGAAGACAGCTGGATTCAAACAGGGGACTTTAGTATTGAGTCCGGATATGAATGCACGAAAACTATTATTAAAAATAGCAGTCAATTACCGACGGCCATTTTTGCTGTTACTGACCGGATGGCAATCGGAGCAATGGAATATTTACGTGAACAAGGTTTTCAGATTCCGGCTGATATAGCTGTAGTTGGAATTGGCGCTTCAACGATGTCAAAACACGTCACTCCTTCTTTAACGACGGTAGATTACTTTAATAAAGAAGCCGGCGAAAAAGCGGCTCAACTGCTTATTGCTGACATGAAGAAAAAAATGCCAAGAAAAAAATATGTACAAACCTATAGACTCATAAAAAGAGATAGTGTATAGTACTAACTAAATACAGGATATGTGATCGATTACACATCATCCTTTCTTTTTTGAAAAAAATTACAAACGCTTTCATTTTTTATTTAAGTAATGTGTAATCGATCACATATGGAAGTTGAGGTAAGGGCTTTCTTTTAATTTTTAACTGGTGTGTAATCGATCACACAATTAAGTATTTAAGGGAGGAAACTTAAGTGGCTAGCTATTCAGAAATCGCTAAGCAGGTTATTGAAGCTGTTGGAGGCGAAGAAAACATTCAGTCTATTGCTCATTGTGCAACCCGTTTAAGAATAATGGTTCATGATCATGAGAAAGTAGACAAAGAAACTTTAGAAGATATTGAGAAAGTTAAAGGAGCTTTTTATAATTCTGGTCAGTATCAGGTAATTTTCGGTACAGGTACTGTTAACCGTGTCTATGAAGCTGTCACACAGCTGGGAGTAGAAGGAAGTTCCAAATCAGAGATGAAGAAAGAAGCAGCAAAGCAGGGGAATGCTTTCCAGCGTGCGATCAGAGTATTTGGAGATGTGTTCGTCCCAATTATCCCGGTGCTGGTAGCGACTGGACTATTCATGGGTCTTCGCGGGTTACTGCTTCAAGAGCAGGTTCTGCAAATCTTTGGCCTTACACCTGAAAGTGTTCCCGAAAATCTCGTGCTCTTTACACAAGTACTTACAGATACAGCTTTTATTTTCTTACCGGCTCTCGTAGCCTGGTCAGCATTTAGGGTGTTTGGCGGTACCCCTGTTATTGGTCTCGTACTAGGATTAATGCTCGTATCACCATCACTGCCTAACGCATGGGCGGTTGCCGAAGGAAATGCAGATCCAATTTACTTCCTTGACTTTATTCCAATTGTCGGCTACCAAGGGTCTGTTTTACCAGCATTCTTTGCCGGATTTATTGGAGCTAAGCTTGAGAAATGGTGCCGTAAGCGAATTCCAGAAGCACTGGATTTGATCCTGACACCATTCATTGTATTACTTGTTATGATTACACTATCACTATTCTTAATTGGTCCAGTTCTTCACGCAGCTGAGAACGGAATCTTCGAAGCTATGCTGTTCTTGCTTGAACTTCCATTTGGACTTAGTGGTTTAATCATCGGTCTATTACACCAAGTGATTGTAATTACAGGAATTCACCATATCTTTAACTTCTTAGAAATACAGCTGTTAGAAAATCTTGGCGCTAACCCATTCAACCCAATTATTACAGGGGCTATTGCCGCTCAAGGTGGAGCAGCTCTTGCAGTAGCAGTGAAGACGAGCTCTAAGAAACTTAAAGCTCTATCTTATCCATCTGCACTATCTGCTTTTCTAGGAATTACCGAGCCCGCTATCTTCGGGGTTAACCTTCGTTACATGAAGCCTTTCGTGATGGGGCTTATCGCGGGTGGTGCTTCCGGGTTCGTAGCATCCATTCTTAACCTGGAAGCTACAGGGATGGCTATTACCGTAATCCCGGGAACACTGCTTTACCTTAATTCCCAGATCTTTGGGTACTTGATTGTTAATGTTATTGCAATTGGTTTAGCGTTTGTCCTAACGTACCTATTCGGATTTAATGATAAAATGGTGGATAAAAAATAAGAACTAAATTGAAGAGAGACCTGGAGATACTTGCTGGGTCTCCTTTTCTTATAAGGGAGTTATATGGTTATGAAGCAAGATGAAATGCTAAAACAACAGGCCTATCTGGCAGTTGAGGAAAAAGGGGAGTCGGTACGAAAAGATCCCTATTATCCTGGATATCATTTAGCCCCTCCCGTGGGTCTTTTAAATGATCCAAACGGCTGGATTCAATGGAAAGGAATCTATCATTTATTCTTTCAGTGGATGCCGTTCCACGCCGGACACGGGGCTAAGTTCTGGGGACATTACACGTCTGAAGATCTTGTACATTGGAATCTTGAACCCATCGCTTTAACCCCGAGTGACTGGTTTGATAAAAACGGCTGTTATTCCGGCAGCGCCGTCGATGCAGACAGGAAGCTAAAATTATTTTACACAGGCAATGTTAAAGATGAGCATAACCAAAGAGAGAGTTATCAAGTATTAGCGGAGTCGGAAGACGGAATTACTTTTACGAAAAAGGGAGTAAAAATAGAGCTGCCAGAGGGCTATACTCCTCATTTTAGAGATCCGAAAGTTTGGGAACATAACGGCCGCTGGTATATGGTCATCGGCGCTCAAACGGAGGATAACTGGGGATCTGTTGTTTTATTTGAGTCTGTTGATCTAGAAAAATGGACACACAAAGGAATTCTCAGCCGCGGGAATGAAAAGCCATTTACAAACTTAGGGTACATGTGGGAATGCCCGGATTTATTTGAGTTGGGAGGAAAAGATGTGCTCGTGTTTTCACCACAGGGGCTAGAGGCAGATGGAATCGATTTCAACAACCAATATCAAACTGGATATGTAGTGGGTGAACTAGATTACAAAGAGGCCCGATATACGCATGGTGATTTTACTGAGCTTGACAGAGGGTTTGAGTTTTATGCCCCGCAGTCTGCCTTAGATGACCAGGGACGGCGCATAGTTGTAGGCTGGATGGGAGTTCCTGACCAGGATGAGGAGCTTCAGCCTACTGTGAAAAACGGCTGGGTTCACCAAATGACAATGCCTCGTGAGCTGAAACTGATGGATGGGAAGATCTATCAGCTTCCTTTAAATGAAATGAAAGAATTAAGATCGATTCATAGAAATAATACTACGATTGAGGAAGAGATTAGCACCGAAATTGAAAGAACTTCAGAAATAAAGCTTGATGGTGAAATCGAATCTATCGTTCTATTTGATTACTCCAGATTAATCTATGATCGTAAACGCATGATCCTCACACTTGAGAGACCCAGCTATAGAAATGGTGAAATCGAGCAGCGGAGCTGTATTTTAAAGAATGATCTTGAGCATTTGCATCTGTTTGTTGATCACTCTTCTCTCGAAATATTTGTAAATAATGGAGAGGAAGTTTTCACTTCAAGACTGTTCGCAGATCCATCAAATAATTCACTGAAAATAAAACCTATAAATTCTGCAGGTTTGCAAGTTTGGGATTTAAAAAATGATACAATAAAGCAAGAAAACTACAAGAGGTGATGCAGTATGAAGCTTGGTGCAATTGAAGCGGGAGGCACGAAATTTGTTTGTGCCGTAGGGAATGACCAGGGAGAAATCCTTGGAAAAGTTGTAATTCCAACAGAAGCTCCCTCTATCACAATGCCTAAAGTCTATGAATTCTTTAAAAGTAAAGGCATTGAGAGAATGGGAATTGGAAGTTTTGGTCCCATAGATTTGAATGAAAATGGCGGTTCTTATGGAACGATTCAAAAAACACCTAAAATCGACTGGGTGGATTTCCCGCTGGCAGATGAAATTAAAAAGCATTTAAACGTCCCTGTAATTGTTGATACCGATGTAAATGTTGCGGCTCTTTCAGAATCTCGCTGGGGAAATGCGACAGATGTAGATACATGCCTGTATATTACCGTTGGAACAGGGATTGGAGCAGGGGCTGTCGTAAATGGAGCAACTGTTAAAGGTCTTTCTCACCCGGAAATGGGCCATATTGGAGTACGTCGTCATAAAGAGGATTCCTTTGAAGGGAAATGCCCCTATCACAAAGATTGCTTAGAAGGAATGGCAGCAGGTCCGGCTATAGAAGCAAGATGGGGGAAAGCAGGTGTTGAGCTGGCTGACGACCCTCAAGTTTGGGATATGGAAGCCTACTATCTAGCCCAAGGACTTGTCAATTACATTTATGTTCTCTCTCCTGAAAGAATTATTATGGGCGGCGGCGTTATGCAGCAAGAGCAGCTGTTTGGAAGAATTAGAGAATATGTGATCGAAATGCTTAATGGCTATGTGAGTTCACCAAGACTGACAGCAGACAATATTGATGAATACATTGTCCCGCCTGGATTAACGAACGAAGCAGGGGTAAAAGGGGCTTTAGGTCTTGCAATGGATTAAAAGACTTCAACATTTGGTGAAGATTCATCTTGTATAGGATACAGCAAAGAGCGTCGGGAAACGGATCGCTTGAGACTTTCTCGCCACAGCCTGAAAACACGAGCCTTTGAGCTCGTGTTTTTTTATCGCCAACGTGCGAGCTAATTGCAACGTCGCTTAACGCGGTCCCACACGATATGGAGGCGTTCGATGTTGGTACAGCGTGCCGAATTTAATCGACCTTCTTTATTAAAAATGAACCTCCTCGCAAAAACACGCTGCCGGGCTGGGTTGTCCGTATTTCTGCAGGAGTCTTTTGGTATTCCTTTCATTAAATAAATTCTCCTCTATATAGCTGACTCTAGCTATATAGGGGAGAACCTTCCCTATAGGAGACCGTGAGATATACTACTCTAATTCCCATATCAAGTTCAAAAATAAAAAACACGCCCTTAGTTCAGGCGTGTTTTTAGGTTAAACCTTATTCGAATGTGAAGTAATAATTGTTGCTTTTCCTGTTACTGAGTAGCTGTCAACAGTTGAAGGAATAATGAAGTGGTCCCCTTTTTTAAATGAATAGTCAACATTATCAATCGTAATTCTGCCTCTGCCGTCAAGGACACTCATCAGTCTATATCGTTTCAAAGTCATTTCTTTGCTTCGACCATCAAGAGCCCAATGAAAAGCAGTAAAATACTCTTCTTCTACAAGCTTTTCGTAACGGAGCCCATCTATAGCAGCCGATTCTCTTTCTAAAGAGGGGTCTTCATGAGGGACTGTTGTAACGTCCAGTGAACGATCAAGGTGAAGTTCGCGTTTTTGGCCGTCCTGTCCAACACGGTCATAATCGTATACACGATAGGTAATATCAGAGCTTTGTTGGGTTTCTAGAATCTGAATTCCTGCTCCTATCGCATGAATTGTACCGCTTGGGACATAGAAGAAGTCTCCAGGTTTTACGGGAATTCGACGCAGCAGTTTGTCCCACTGCCCATTTTCTACCATAGAAGTCAGTTCTTCTTTATCATTAGCATGATGTCCAAGGATAATTTCAGAACCTTCTTCACTATCAATCACGTACCAGCATTCGGTTTTTCCATACGTTTCATTTTCCACGTCCCGGGCATATTGATCATCGGGGTGGACTTGTACAGATAGATCCTGCTTTGAATCAAGAATTTTTACGAGTAAAGGAAATTCGTCTCCTTCTTCATTGGAAAATAACTCGCGATGCTGTTCCCATGCTTCAGCTAATGTCTTTCCAGCGAGAGGGCCATTTTTAATTCGGTTCGGTCCATTGGCGTGCCCGGAAATTCCCCAGCACTCCCCAGTTTCATCAGAAGGAATATCATAATTAAAGATTTCCTTTAGCTTTGTTCCTCCCCAAATACGCTCTTTAAACTCTGGTTCTAAGAAAATGGGTTCTTTATACATGTTTTTCACTTCACACCTTTGACTATTAGTTCAACTCTATCGGCATTGTAACATAATTTTTATGTTAACGTTTTAACCAAATGAAGTCATAAGCATCTAATATGATCATATCTTCGGAGGCATTTCCTTTTAATACATCAGATTTTCCTTCTCTTGTGTAAGGGTGAGGGATCTTGACAGTTTCTATAGAAGTATTAACAGCGAAAAAGACTTCCTCCTGCGTTTCCTCATTGATCCGTTTTAAGCTGAAGATCCGTTCATCGGTTTCCACAATTTCCTGCCGGGCATATGGAGAAAAGGCACTTTCCTTCGTGCGAACAGATATCATTTCCTTGAGGCCATTAAAAATCGCTGATCTGCGGCTATTAGAAACCAGCTCTTCTTTAATAGAATTATATGATAGTTTCTCTCTATTAATCCGCCGTGGAATACCTGATTCTTTTAACCCTTTATAATCATTGGTGGAACCGAGCAGGGAGTGATAATAGATGGCAGGAACCCCAATGACTGATAAGAGAATAGAATGTGCTGCCAGCATCTTCTTCACTTGGATATCTTCCGTTACATCTTCTTCGGCATTAATAAGAGCTTCTGAATAATTAATGTTAAGCTCATAAACGGACCGAGTCCCATCTGGATTACTTTTATAGGAGACTTCCCCTCCGTTTCTTTTTACCTGCTCCACTAGACTTTGCTTTTCTTCTTCAGTGAGTATACCTTCTGTCGGACGCATGCCAATACCATCATGGCTGGCAAGAAAGTTAAAATACGTGGCTTGATCTGACACCTTATCAATGGTTTTTGCCCAGTCTGACAGCTTCTTGGCATTGTGAGTTATCAAACTGTAAAGAACCAGGGGAGGGAGGGTGAATTGATAGACCATATTCGCTTCATCTGCTCCTCCGCCAAAATAACTGATATTTTCTTGATGAGGCACATTCGTTTCGGTGATAATTTGTGTATTGGGCTTAAACGCATTAAGAATCGTATGCCACAGCTTAATAATTTCATGGGCCTGCGGCAAATGAATAGAAGAGGTACCTGATTCTTTCCATATAAATCCGATCGCATCAAGACGAATACTCGATGCTCCATTATAGGCATATTCGAGTAAAATATCCGTCATCTCTACAAGAACCGGAAGATGTTTAAAGTTCACATCTACTTGGTCTTCACTAAATGTAGTCCAGGCGGTTTTCCCTCCTTCATAGTTGTGAAAAAGGGGAGAAGTTCGCGGACGAACAACCTGACTTGTATCAAATGAGGGATCTTCTGCAATAAAGTAGTTTCTATATTTAGGATCATCATTTAAATACCCCTTAAACCAAGGGCTTGATTTTGAAATGTGGTTCGCAACAAAATCAAACATCATACGAAAGTCGCGAGAAAAGCTCTTGATATCATTCCAGTCACCGAGCTTCGGATCAACGACACGATAATCTGTTACAGAGAAACCATCATCTGAAGTGTATGGAAACATAGGGAGCAGGTGAACATCCGTGATCAGATCACCCGCTTCTTGTTGTAAGAAACGATGAAGAACCGGAAGTGTCGGTTCTTCATTATGATAAACGCTGTCTCCATAGGTAATTAAATATACATTCTTTTCGGAAGGAGCTTCTGCCGGCTCCCATTTTTCTTCTGCCCAGCGTTCAATTAAATCTTCAAACGCCTCAAGATCTTTTCCTTCTACGTTGTCATAAATTTTTTCAAGGTGTTGTTTTATATTTTTTAGCAGCTGTGATTTATTCATTGTGCGCCTCCTTACTTAGCTGAATCGTTTGAAAGCTTTTCGCCTGGACAACATAATCGCCTTCGATTGGATCTTCTTTTAAGTCCACTAATCTAGTTTTGCCAGTTGTAGAAATCTCTACTTTCTTAGGTTGATGGTCAGGATTGAATAACCGGATGATCCAGCTGTTATCATTATGGGATTTCTTAATAGAGCTTACAAAGAGGTCCCCGGTCACTTCAGCTAAAGAGTACTGCGCAGGCAGGCTGTTAATAGGGTAAGGAATCTCAAATCGATCTAGGCGTTCTTCGAATGTATTGAGATCCTGCCAATGGTACGAAATATAACGCTCACGATAATGATCAGCGGTTGTAAATAATTCATTTTCACTCAGTTTGTTTGAGGACAGCTGAAGAGCATATTCGAATGTCATTTCTGTCTGCATTTGGGCATCAGGTGTTGTCACTACCTTGTTGTTAATGCCTGATGCGCGTCCCGGACGCCATAGTAAATCATCACGTCCCAGCAAACCTACACTTCTAAATAAAGTTAATGAAAGATGATTTCCTGATACCTCATATTCTTTTATTCCTTTAGTAAATGCCATAAGGGACCCATTTTCATTTAAAATGCCGGCAAATTGTTCTACTTTATAGATTGGTACAGGAGCTTCTTTATATCCTTTTTCACGCCAATCTTCCATACGCTTATTTACTACAGGACGTTGGATTAAGCTGTAACCTTGGTCACTAAAGGAAAGATCCGGCTGAGAAGCTGGTGACTTAATAACTGCTCTCACTCGGTGATCTTTCACTTTATTATCTATCACATGCTTCATTCGAACGTAAGACTCACCTTCGCGAAGTTCAATTTCTGTATCAATAGTTAAAAGGACTTCTGCTTTATGTTGCTTACGAGATTCCAAGTCTTTGGGCAGATTCAGACTGTGTCTAACAGTTAACTTGTCCATTACATTAGAATGCACAACAGATAGAACCTCAGCTGCACCAGTTAAAATTGGAGCATCTCCTTCAAGAGGGGAATAATCATAAGAGTCCCCGGCATCTGCTGTATCTTCAAACTGAATAAAGTCTTCGATGGTCAGACCCGAAGAATTTTCCTTTAAAGATAAGGTTCCGTCCTTGAAAGTAACAGTATAGGCGTTATTATTTATATAATTTTGACTGGCTGCCTGCAGGGACTCGCCTTTCTCATTTTCCCTTACATAAAAAGTAGAATATCCAAGAGCAGGCAGTTTCGTATCGTGTATCAGTACTCTGGTACGGTAGTAGCCAGGGATTTCAACTTCCTTGTCTCCTTCGGCTGTCACTACTATTTTTTTCCCGCCGCTTAAATACTCCTGATCTATGAATGTAATGTCTTTCGCTTCTCCTTCTATGGAATGGATTCCAACATGAGGAGAGCGTGTGAATAATACAGCTTCAAGAAACCCTTTATAAGTCTTTGGCTGGGTGTTCCAGAAAACGACGATTTCTTCGTTTTGGACGTGGTTCTGTACAGCTTTTGTCATCTGTTTTTTTAACAGGTTCATTAAACCATCAGCTTGACGCTCAACCTTGATGAGACGCTGCTTAATATCATGATTCGTATCGTCTGAATTACAGCCTCCAATGCTGTCGTGGGCATGAACGTCAAACAGCTGCTTCCACATAACGTCCAGCCATTCCTGTGGATAGCGTAAGCCCAGACTTTGGCCGATAACAGCTAAAGGTTCCAGCTGATTAATTATTTTATGTTCCACTCTGTCATTTAACTGTTTTAAGTCATAACGCTGAGATCCGATAGTGCTGTGAATTCGGGCTGATTCGGTCCCGATGAGCTCACCTTTAACAGTGTGAGTAAAGTTACTATTTTCCCACGTATCCTTCATGAACGTTTCGTAATCAGACAGCACAAATTCATATTCACTGCCTTTTTTATTTAATTCTTTCACTGTAGTTGGGAAGTGGTCCCTGACGAGTACTTGATCGCCTCCAGATGGAAGTAATAAATGGCTGGAATCACGATTCATTTTATTTAACTTATCCAGCATCGGGAGGAGACGGCCTTCGTAAAATTCTTCATCAGAACTAAGAAACTTACCAGGACCGTATCCTAGTGGGATTAAGTTGGCAGGAATTTTTTCACCATCGGGACTTTCCCATAGAAAGTTTGTATTCTCATCTAACTCATCAGTATAGATCCCACGCTGTAAGATAGAATTTTCAATTCCAAATCCTTTAAAAATAGAAGGAAGATACTGATTCTGGCCGAAGATATCCGGGAGATAGCCGACGTTTAAGGAATGTCCCATTTCTTTAGCGCCTTTCACACCATAAAGAAGGTTTCTTATCAGGGATTCTTTATGGACTAGAAGGGAATCAGCCTGGGTGTACCATGGCCCGACAAAGATTCGGCGCTTCGTAACCAATTCGCGTAATCTTTCGGCATTCATAGGCCGTACTTTTAAATATTCGTCTACAATGGAAATCTGAGCATCAAAGATGTAGCCATGGAAATCACTGTTCTCTTCCAAAAGCTCTATTAAGTGATCAAGGTTTTCTGCAAGAAGCAGGTTGGAATCTTCTATTGTAAAATACCATTCTCTGTCCCAGTGGGAGTGAGGAACGATATAAACGCGTTTCTTAGTCATTAAAAAATCCTCCTTTAATAAGGGCAGCCCGTCTGAGGATTACTCAGACAGGCTGCACATCTATGGTTGTGTTAAATCTTAATACGGCCTTTTTTAATAAGCGCGTGACGAATAAAGATATTCGCAAGAGCAATAAATAGTGCACCCACGAAAAGGCCAATTAAATAGGACCAGATATTCTCGACCAGCGGCCATCCCCAGAAGGCTGGAAGCGGGTACCACTGTACCGCTCCAAGGAGAACGGCTGTGACTGAACCGATAATAGCACCGACAATGTTAATTGGAATGGTGATGATAGGGTTCCTCAGCATAAATGGGATAGCCCCTTCACTAATCGCGATAAAACCGAGCAGGATAGAAGTGTTTCCTGCAACACGCAAGTTCGCATCAAATACACGACGACCTACCACGAAACGGTCTAATACCGTAGCCAGTCCTAAACCAATTGGCGGAATAACTATGGCGAGCACACGTGCTGTTAATGGGAAAATTTCGTCTGCTGCTAATCCGATCGCAATGGCACCGGCTGCTTTATTAATTGGTCCGCCAAGGTCAAAGGCTGTAGCCGCTGCAATAATCGTAGATAGTACGACTTCTCCTGATTCTTGCGCTGACTCGATCGTTGTACGCAGCAGTTCATTTAACCCGCCGAAAACCGGGTCTACAACATAGAAGTTCAATAAGAAAATAGATAATACACTTATAGCCGGAATAATTAACATCGGCTTCATGGCTTGGAAGTTTTTATTGAGCTTAATTTTTTCATTTAAGAATCTTGCCAGATAACCTGCGGTTAATCCTAGAATTAAAGCGCCGAGGAAGCCGGAAGGAATACCCTCTTCAATTCCCCAATACTTATAGTGGACACCTGCAGCGAACATCCCGCCGATAAAACCTGGAACAATCCCTGTTCGGTCAGCCAATGAGTAGGCAGTGAAAGCAGCAAAAATAGGATACATAAACTGAAAGATCAAAAATCCGAATTTATCTAAATGATGTAAGATAACGAAAAGTTCATTGTCAGAAGTGGCATAACTCTGGTCATTGATCTCGTTAACAAGTCCAAATGGAATAGCTCCTAATTTAGCGATTCCCATCATTAAACCTGCTGCAACAATAACTGGAATCATATATGAAATACCCGTAAGGATCGCCTGCCCCATTTCTGCAAGGAATCCTTGGTTTTGCCGTGAAGTAGTTTCTTCCTCTTTGGAACCATTTCCTTCAATAATTCCATCAGGGTTATTTAAAGCTTTATCAAGCAGTTCTTCTCCGCGTTCAAGGGGAGCGGCAACTCTGGTTTGTACGTATGGAAGTCCTTTAAAGCGTTCTTTCCCTTTAGGAGAAATGTCTGTTGCAAAGACGACAGCATCTGCTTGTTCAATCATTTCTTTCGTATGTTCGTCTTCTAGACCATTGGCGCCCTGCTTTTCTGAAAAGACGCGGATGCCTTTTTTCTTACCGGCTTGTTCCATAGCTTCGGCAGCCATATAAGTGTGAGCAATTCCTGCCGCACAGGCTGTAATAACAAGAACAGTCTGGTTAGTGTCCTGAGGTGTTCCTTGATCTGAATTATCGGATTGATAATCTAATGCCTTTATAAATTCATTTGGGTTTTGGGCTTTCATGAGCTGTTCATAATAGCTTTTATCCATTAGCCGTGTGCTTAACTCAGCTAACAAGTTTAAGTGGGTAGAACCAGCTTCTCCTTCTGGAATAGCGAGTAAAAAGACTAGCTCTACTTTATTATCAGGGTCGATGCTTTCCCAATCATCTATCGGATTGGATAGACGAGCTACTGCAAAGCCAGCCTTTTTAACAGCTGAAGATTTGCCATGTGGGATCGCAAGTCCTGCTTCAAACCCCGTAGCTGAGAGCTTTTCTCTTTCCAGTACTTCATGATAAAAATCCTCTTTTGAGGAAAGATAACCAGCATTATATAATTGCTCAGTTAATTTCCAAATGACATCTTTTTTATTAGTGTCTAATAAATCAAACCGAACAAGAGCTTGATCCGTCATCTGTGCTAAGTTCATTCCAGTCACCTCTTTGCTTCATTTTTTTGTAAGTGTTTTCATTCCCTAATTTAGTTTTATCACAGGTAGAAGGGTGATGGTTGTACAGAAAATGTACAATTGTACATTTTTAATGCTATACTCTAAATAGTTTTGCCAGAGGAGGGCTTTTTAGGTGGGAGTTTTACTTGATGAATTTTCGACGAAGATTCCTTTGCTAACACACTCAGAGAAGCGAGTGCTTTACTATATTGAGCATCATTTTGAGGAGTCAAAGACTATGCCTTTGACTAAGATGGCAGAGGAAAATAGTGTGAGCACCACCACTATTATTCGGCTGTGTCACAAATTGGGTCTGGAAGGTTTTTCGGAGCTTAAATTTTTGCTGAAAAATTATGAGGCAGATGTCTTACCAGAAGAAATCGATCCAATTATGCGATATATGAAGGATGTGCAGCAAAGCTTATCCCAATTGAGTCCAGAAAGTTTAAAGAATATTGCTTCCTCTATTGATAAGGCTCAGCGGATTGTCATCTTATCTGTAGGATTGACCAAGATGATTGGAGAATACCTTAGCAAACGTTTAATGCAAATGAATTTGTCTTCGACTTACATTTATGAATCACATATGATCGATCTAATTAGTAACTGGATCAGTCAGGATGATCTCGTTATATTTATTTCATCCAGTGGTGAAACGGAAACATTAATTAATGCCTGTGAAAAGTTGGAACACTTAAATATTGATACAGCAGCGATAACGAACAACCCTGACAGCCCGCTGTATAAAATGTGCAGCCAGTCCGTCAGTGCTCCTGTTCAGAAGGTTGCATATGAAGGATATGATGTATCTAACCGATCTTCACTCGTGATGCTTGCAGATCTAACATTTGAGTATTATTTAAAACACTTATCTGAGAAAGCTTAAAAACTTCTTCCAATTAAATAGGAGGGAGTTTTTAAACTTGTAGAGAAGTCTCGTGGAAGAGAATACCACTCGCCTTCCGCGGCCTTTTTTCTCTTTCTAAAAACCATTATTGCGGAGCTCGATAAACGCTTCACTTATCTATTTCATACATACATCTATTCTCATAAAAACAACAAAAACTCCCTCAGAGGGAGTTTTTGTTTATTGGATATGTTTTCGCTGAAATTCTGCAATTGAATCGTATTCTTCGTTTAATAAACGAGAAAGGCGAATATAAATCGGCAGCAGTTCCCGATAAATGGAAGATGTACTTGGCTCTGGCTCATGAGTGTGAGTGGTGCCGATCATATCGGTTATGATGCTGAAGTCATCAATTTCTCCAGTAGCATACATGCCAAGCACTACCGCGCCTAAGCAGGAGCTTTCATAGCTTTCAGGAACAACGACAGGCTTGTCAAAAATATCAGTCATCATTTGTCGCCAGACGGTTGATCGTGCAAATCCTCCGGTTGCTTGAATACGTCTCGGTTCTCCCGTTAGTTCTTCTAAGGCCAGCAATACGGTATAAAGGTTGTAAATAATCCCTTCCAGTACGGCACGAACCATATGCTGTTTCTCATGGTGGATACTCAGGCCGAAGAAGGAGCCGCGGGCACTTGAGTTCCATAATGGAGCTCGTTCTCCTGTTAGGAATGGATGGAATATCAGGCCGTCAGAACCCGGGTTTACGTTGGTTGCTATTTTTGTCAGCACATCATAAGGGTCGATTCCTAAGCGCTTTGCTGTTTCAACTTCCGCTGCCGCAAACTCATCGCGCAGCCAGCGAAGCACCATTCCGCCATTATTAACAGGTCCGCCGATGACCCAGTGGTCTTCCGTTAAAGCATAGCAGAAGATTCTTCCTTTTGGATCGGTTTTAGGCTCACTGGTTACACTGCGGATCGCACCGCTTGTACCGATCGTTACCGCAATAACCCCTGGATCGATGGCATTGACTCCTAAATTAGACAATACACCATCACTGGCTCCGACAATAAACGGTGTTTTCTCAGCAAGCCCTAAGAACTGCTCATATTCTTTTTTCATGCCCGTAACATAGTGGGTTGTGGGGACTAATGTCGATAACTGTTCTTCTGTAATCCCGGCTACTTGAAGAGCTTCTTCATCCCAGGCAAGACCTTTTAAGTTAAATAACCCTGTCGCTGAAGCGATCGAATGATCTACAATATAATCTCCAAAAAGCTTGTGGAATACGTATTCTTTAATCGAAATAAACTTAGCAGCCTTGTTAAATATCTCCGGCTTTTCGGTCCTCAGCCAGACTAATTTTGACAGGGGAGACATCGCATGGATCGGTGTTCCTGTACGAAGGTAGATTTCATGGCCATTTTGATTCTCTTTAATGTCTGTTGCATAGGCGGCGCTTCGCGTATCCGCCCATGTTATGCTGTTCGTTAATAAAGCACCGTTATCATCTACAGCGATTAGGCTGTGCATCGCAGAACTGAAAGAAGCAAACTGAATCTCACTGCTCGCCACACCGCTTTTTCGAATGGTATCTCTTATCGTTCCAAGAACTGCCTCAAATATCTCTTCTGGATTCTGTTCCGCGACTAAAGGATTTGGTGTATGTAAAGGATAATTTATCGTATGCTGCGCCAGCACTTCTCCTTTTTTATTAAAAAGTACAGATTTAGTACTTGTGGTGCCAATATCAACACCTAAGTAATAGGATTGCATGAGTTTAACCTCCATCAAACTTAATTTTTTTTGCAGAGAAAAGGGATAGACGAGGCTATCCCTTTTTTAGTTATCATTTATTTTACGCTATAAACAAGCTGATGACGAATACAACTGCAAATCCTACAAAACCAATGATGGTTTCCATGACAGTCCAGGATTTTAAAGTATCTTTTACATCAAGTCCGAAATAGCGGTTAACGAGCCAGAAACCGGAGTCGTTAACGTGAGAGAAAACAGTAGCCCCGGAAGCAATAGAGATTACCAATAAACCAAGCATAGGTCCATCAAGGCCTAACGTTTCAATCAGCGGAGAAATCAATCCGGCTGCTGTTACCATAGCTACCGTTGCAGAACCTTGGGCCAATCGTACGGCCGTTGAAATCACAAACGCAAGCAGAACAGGTGGTAAAGCGGATTCGATCATAATATTACCTAATACATCACCAACACCAGAATCGATTAGTACTTGTTTAAATACACCACCGGCCCCGGTTACAAGAATGATAATACCGGCTGGTTCTAATGCTTTCGTAGCAATATCCTGAACATCCTGGCGTGTATAGCCTCGCTTAGTACCAAGGAAAGTGAAGGTAAGTAAAGTCGCAATTGTTAAAGCCACAAACGGATGGCCGAAAAACGTAGCGATGCTTCTAAAAGTATTTCCTTCTGGGAGTAATACATCTGAAATCGTGTTCACAAGAATCAACACTAATGGAACTAGAATTAAGCTGGCGATCAGGCCAAACCCGGGCAGTTCTTTGTCATACCCTTTTTTCGGTTCTTCATTGTCACCTTCCATATAATCAGGAACGCCTACATTGATTTTTGAAGCAATGTATCGTCCAAAAAGAGGGCCTGCTAGAATCATTGCAGGTAAACCGGCAATGGCACCGAATAGGATAACCCAGCCAAGATCGGCACCGACTAAATCAGCAACAGCAATCGGCCCTGGCGTAGGAGGGATGAAACTGTGGGTAACAGCCAAACCAGCTAATAATGGAATCCCATAGTATAAAACAGACTTTCCTGCTTTTTTTGCCAAACCGTAAACAATTGGTACAAGGATGATAAAACCTACGTCGAAAAATACAGGGATAGCTACAAGGAAACCGGTAATTCCCAGTGCCCATTGAGCTTTATCTTCCCCAAACTTCGCAATTAGTGTTTGAGCCAGTCTTTCCGCTCCTCCTGAAATTTCAAGGAGTTTCCCAAACATCGCACCTAAACCAACAACAATGGCAACGAACCCAAGAGTTCCTCCCATACCGGCTTCCATGGAACCAATAACATCACCAAGGGGCATTCCTGCGGCGATACCTACCATTAAACTTACAAGCAATAGGGCAACAAAGGCATGGAGTTTTGTTCGAATTACTAAAAATAACAATAGAAATATACCAGTTATGGCTACAAAAATTAACGATACATCTGACATTTCAATTCCTCCTTAAACGCTTTCAAAATGAATAAAAACTTAATTTTTAACGACAGCATGTCCTCCGAACTCGTTTCGTAAAGCTGCGACGACTTTTCCAGAAAAAGTGTCATTTTCCTGGGAACGATACCTCATCATTAAAGAGAGGGCGATAATAGGAGCAGAGGTCTGCAGATCAAGCGCTGTTTCCACCGTCCACTTTCCTTCACCTGAGGAATCCATAATTCCTCGAAGATCTTCCAATTTGGCATCTTTGGAAAACGCCTGTTCCATCAGTTCCATCAGCCAGGAGCGGACAACTGATCCGTGGTTCCATACCCGGGCAACTTGCTCATAGTCATAATCGAATTCACTCTTATGTAGGATGTCAAAACCTTCGCCAATCGCCTGCATCATGCCATACTCGATTCCGTTATGAACCATTTTCAGAAAATGACCGCTTCCTGTTTTGCCTGTATAAAGGTAACCATTTTCTATGCAAACGTCTTCAAAAATGGGTTCAATATGGTTAAATTTATCAGGATGACCGCCAATCATAGTACAGGCACCTTCACGAGCTCCATCAGTTCCGCCGCTTGTTCCGCAATCAAAGAAATAAATTCCCTGTTCTTCAAGGCTTTCTGAACGACGAAGAGTGTCTTTGTAATTGGAATTTCCGCCATCGATTATCATGTCGCCAGGTTCGAGATGTTTCGTTAGTTCAGAAATTGTACTTTCAGTTATATCTCCCGCTGGTACCATCAGCCAAACGACTCTAGGTTTTGGCAGCTCTCGGATGAGGTTTTCTAATGAATCGGCAAAGGAAAAATTTTCGTTCGAAATTTTTTCCTTTATCGTAACGTCCTTATCAAAACCCGCCACCTCATGTTGATGGTCAAGTAAGTTCAAGGTTAAGTTAAAGCCCATCTTTCCCAGGCCAACCATACCAATTTTCATAAGTTGTTCCTCCTGTTAGAAAAAGAATATTTTTTTATCTAACGAGAATTATATCAAATTTTTTTTCATATACAACATATTTATAAAATATTTTTTCGTATATAATAGTATTAATGAACTAAACAGAGGTGTCGCTATTATGGAAAATGAAGCCCAGCATGGTTTAGCCAGGATTAGAAGTCATTATGGAAGGTTCAGCGATAAAGAGAAAAAAATTGCCGATTACATTTTGGATAATCCCGAAATCATTATTCATCATACAATCAACCAAGTGGCAGATGAGTTAAGTGTGGCTGAATCTACCGTTTTTCGTTTTTGTAAGAGAATAGGTTTTAAAGGATATCAGGCTTTTAAAATAGCCTTAGCTGCAGAAATCGTAACGCCCATTAAAGACATTCACGAGGAAATTACAGATGGAGACAGTATCGGGACCGTATCTGAGAAGGTATTTCGTTCTAATAACAAAACGCTCGACAGCACGCTGCAGATTCTAGACGGGGCCTCAATGGAGAAAGCGGTCCAGTCAATTCTGGGGGCAAAAAAACTGGAGTTTTACGGTTGCGGCGGGTCCGCAGCCGTAGCATTGGACAGCTACCACAAATTTATCCGGACAGGTATACCTGTAGGGACACAGTTGGATTCCCATATGCAGTTAATGTCTGCTTCCCAGCTGACAGAGGAAGATGTGGCGATTATAATATCCCACTCAGGGACCACAAAGGATTCTTTAGATGTGCTGCAGGTTTTAAAAGACCGTCATGTAAAAACAATTGCAATTACAAACTTCGCTAAATCGCCATTAACGAAGAAGGCTGACATTTGCCTCTATACCGTTTCGGAGGAAACCGACTTTCGTTCAGAAGCATTTTCTTCTAGAATTGCACAGTTGAGTATCATTGATGCTTTATATACGAATGTAATGATAGCCCAGCAGAGTAAAGGAAAACAGGCGATTGCACAGATGAGAAAGGCAATGGCTTTAAAGAGGCTTTAAAAAGAAACAGGACTTATCCCGCTTCTTTTTTATTAGGGGCTGTTAAAACTGAAAGCGATCAGGCTTCCTTTTTATGGACATAAACTTCCCTATGGGAAAGGTGAGAATTGACATTGTTTATGGTTTAGAAAATGGGGAATTAAAAGGATGTCACGTGCAAATAACTAACATCTTACGAATCATTTTAGAAAATTCATAATAAGCAGGTGAAATCATGGACAAAAAACAGCCTATTTTCTTTCTCATGAACTCTATTGATTTAGTACGCGGCGGTTTAACAAAAGCTTCTTTAAAGCAGGCTTCTACGTTTGCTGAAATGGGCTTTGAAGTTTATATGCTGACGTTTAACTATAACCTCAACTACCCTGGTATCCGTAAAGAACTGATTGAAATGGACAAGATCCATCCGAAGGTAACGATCCTCAACCAATATGAAGAACTGGACGGCCATATTAACAAAAACCCCAGCCGGAAAACATTGAAGAAGGCTACGCTTAAGGATCTGGCGGATGGAGGAGTGATCGATAAGCGGAAAGGAAAAAATGCTTATCGTATCTATCAAAACGGAATGTATGTGAAATACATTGATTACGGAGAAGATGATCATCTTCGCTTTATCGATTATTTCAATGAAAATAGATACCGGACAAAGCGGGAGGAATACGATCCTAAAGGACACATTAAACGTGTGAGCTACATGGATTTTCAAAAAAACAAACCTTGCCAGATCATCTATTATAATCAAAAAGGCAATGCTTACCTGTCTGAGTGGGTTAACCCTAATACGGGTGAGCTGACACGTATTAATAAATTCGACCCAAAAACCGGTGAAGTGACGAAAAAATATAGAGATGGTTCGGTACAATTTAAAACAGACTGGGTTAACCAGCTGTTAAAAAACTATAAAGATCCAGTGATTGTTTCTGATACAAGAAGCACAGATGAAATTCTAGCTAAAGTTGACAGCAGTCTTTCTGTGAAATTGTGGCGTCTCCACAGCAGCCATGTTCACTATCCATTTGACCAGAATGGTGAAATTGCAACGAAGGTTAAAACAGGGATTGAAAATCTCGATAACTATGACGGAGCCCTTGTTTTAACAGAACAGCAGCGACAGGACTTAATTAAAAGGTTTGGCCGTGAAGACTTCTTTCATACGGTGCCTCATTATCATGAATGCAAACAGAAAAATGGAATTAAAAAGCTGTTGACTAAAGACGATAAAACCGATCCAACTACCGCTGTCGTTGTCAGCAGGTTATCTACTTTAAAGAGAATAGATCATCCGATCAAAGCTTTTAAAAAAGTAGCAGAAGCTGTCCCGCATGCTAAGCTGGAAATCTGGGGAACAGGCACAGAAGAAGAAAAGCTGAAAAAGCTAATAATAGATCTAAATCTCGAGGACCATGTGAGTGTTAAAGGATATACTCATGATCCAGATGATGTTTATCAACGGGGATTGTTTTCTGTTCTTACTTCTAAAAGCGAAGGTTTTGCCCTGTCAGTATTAGAAAGCGCGGCAAACCGGACGCCTGTTGTCAGCTATAATGTCAGGTATGGCCCTGAAGATTTAATCATGCACAATGAAACAGGAAAGCTGGTGGAAGATAAAAACATCAATGCACTAGCTGATGAAATGATTGATCTTTTCCAAAACCCTAAAAGAACCAAGGAGATGGGAGAGAGAGCAGCAGCGTTTATACAAGAAAATTTTAATAAAGAAATCTATAAAGAAAAATTCCTCTTAGCAATAGAAAAGGCGGAGGATAATAAGAAAGCAGCGAAATAAGAAAAAAGGAACAGCCGCTTTTAAGGCTGTTCCTTTTTTATGCGATTCCTTTTTTCTTCAAATAATTTATGCTTATTTCTAAACTCTCAAGAGGGGTTAGACGGCTGGCATCCTGCTCGACAATCCACCATTTTACACCGGCAGCCTCACCTTTAGTTAATACAGCCTCGAGATCAACTCCGCCCGTTCCAAGTTCGGCAAAAAACTGCTCTTCATCTGTCGTCATATCTTTTAAGTGGATGAGCGGCGTTCGTCCCTGGTAGCGGTCGATCCAAGCTGCGGGATCCTGTCCTGCTTTTTGCAGCCAGTAGATATCCAACTCAGCTTTTAAATCTGCTGGCTCTACATCATCAAAAATAGTTTCCAGTGCAGTCCTTCCATCAGAAAGCTTGTCTAATTCAAAATCATGGTTGTGGTAACAAAGAGTGATTCCTTCTAGGCGACACATCTCCCCGGCACGTTTCAAAACACCGATCAGCTTAATGTAATCCGCCTCGCCCTCAGGTTCAAAATATGGGCAGACAATATACTCACTGCCCAAAGTTTTTTGAACTTCAATTACTTGAGTGAGGTTATTTTTGATTTGCTCTAATGGAACATGACTAGATACGGCCTTTAATCCAAGTTCGTCTAAAAGCTGTTTCATTTCAGAAGCGGTATAGCTTCCGAGCCCGGCAAACTCTACTCCGGCAAATCCCAAATCTGCTACTTTTCTTAACGTACCTTCAAAATCCTTCTCTGTTTCTTTTCTTAACGTATATAGCTGTACTGCGGTTGGAATGGCCATTCTATGAATCCCTCTTTTCTATGTAATAGATATACACTTCGATCATACATAATAAATTTCAGAAAACCAAACATTCAGCAAAATTTGCCAATATATTATTTTTATTCTTATAAAAGCGTTTTCTAGATAAGTGAAAAATATTTCGAAAAATCATGTTGTGTTTAAATATTGTCCATGTTATAGTTTATTTAATGAATTTGTGCAAACGTATTCACAAAACGCTTTCATTGTTTATATCAATAATAGTTAAGCGTATTCGCAGTTTTGTGCACGGTGACGCATGTGTAAATGCAAACGAGTGCACTCTGCATGCATTACTATTATTATTATGTGAAACTAGTAATCTTTAGCTGGTTCCATAAATTTTTCAGTGGATATTGGAAGCGCATTCAATTCATTGTTACACAGAAAAAATAGGGGAGTGTGTTACATGAAGAAAAAATTGTTTACTGGATTAGCTTCTGCTGCGTTAGCAACAACAGTTCTGGCGGGATGTTCTTTTTCTTCCGGAGGTTCTGAAGAAGCATCTGAAGATCAAGTTACAGTAGATGTCTTTCAATTTAAAGTAGAATTTAAGGATCAGTTTGAAGAACTGGTATCCATGTATGAGGAAGAGAATCCTGACGTTAATATAAACGTTAAAACAGTAGGCGGCGGTAATGATTACGGCCAATCTTTAAAGACTTCATTCTCATCTGGTGAAGAGCCTGATATTTTCAACGTAGGCGGCCCTACAGATGTAGACGAATATGAGGATTACTTAGCAGACCTTTCTGACACTGAAGCAGCAGGAGCCGCGCTTGAAGGTACTCTTACTTCAGTTGATAGAGACGATAAGATTCTAGGTCTTCCGTTTAACCAGGAAGGATACGGCATCTTATACAATAAAGAAATATTTGAAAAAGCTGGTGTTGATCCAGAATCTATTAAAACAATGGATGATTTAGAAGAAGCAGTACAAACGATCGATGAGCAGAAAGAAGATTTAGGAATTGAAGCACCATTCGCTCTACCAGGAAAAGAAAAGTGGGTTATGGGTAACCACTTAGCGAACACTTACCTTGCTGATGAGTTTAACCACAGTGTTCAGGAAGCTTATGAAGCAGAAACTGTAGAATTTGCAATGGGCGATCAAATGAAGCGTTTCCTTGATCTTCAAGCAGAAAACTCTATCCAGCCTGTACTTAGCCTGGACTATTCTCAACAAGTAGAAGAACATTTCTCTCTTGGTAACGTAGCAATGATTCAGCAAGGAAACTGGGTGTATAACACGATCGAATCTATGGACCCTGAGTTTGCTGAAAACAATGTAGGACTACTTCCAATTCCTGTTGAAGGATATGAAGGCAAAGTTCCTGTAGGAGTGCCAAACTATTGGGTAGTAAACAAAGAGTCTGGAGATGAAGTTGTGCAAGCAAGTAAAGACTTCTTAGACTGGATGTACACATCTGAAGAAGGCAAGAAGTTTGTAACCGAACAGTTCAAGTTTATCCCTGCTTATGAAGGATATGAAGATCAAGAGATTGCTGATCCAATTTCTAAAGAAATCTATGAATATGCATCTAATGGCAATACATTAGGATGGGTCTTCCTAGGAGCTCCGACTGGCTGGACGGAAGATGCTTTAGGAACTGCGATGCAAAGCTACCTTGGTGGAGATATCACTTGGGAAGAAGTTGAAAAGAGAGCAATTGAAGATTGGGAAAGCTCCCGTCAATAATAATTTTAAGTCAACAAGGGTTGGAACATACTCTTGTTGACTTCCATAATATCTTTTCTATTAAGTTGTTTATAAGTATAAACAGCCTAATAGATGAGATGTTTCAAATGTTATGAAATCGATCTCATAAAATATTCCACAAATTTCGCTATACATAGCGCATTCAATTTAGGAGGGCGGTTATCGCATGAAAAATAAAAGCTTTGCTTTTTGGCTCTTCATGGCTCCGGTAATTTTAGGTTTAGGTATCGTCGTTGTTATCCCTTTCATCTATGGATTTATTTATTCCTTTACAGATTGGAATGGGCTAAGAGCAGGAGAATTCCTTGGACTGCAGAACTATATTAACCTATTTCAGGAAAGAGGGTTTATCAACGCAGTTTGGTTTACTACCAAATTTGCTGTAGTAGCCGTATTTTTACTTAATATTTTCGGACTGGCACTTGCCTTAATAGTTACTCGTAATATTAAATCAAACAATCTGCTGCGAACTATATTCTTTATGCCGAACTTAATTGGCGGATTGATTCTCGGTTTTATTTGGCAGTTCATTTTTATCAGCGTGTTTGGTGACATCGCAAACCTTACAGGAATTGAAGGCCTTAATGGCTGGTTATCAACTGCCAATACAGGTTTCTGGGGAATCGTCATCTTAACGTGCTGGCAGATGGCAGGCTACATCATGATTATCTATATTGCTTACCTGGAGAATATTCCAAAAGACTTAATCGAGGCCGCTAAGATTGATGGGGCAAGTGCATTTCAGAGATTTAAAAATATCACTTTCCCCTTAGTTGCACCTGCATTCACAATCAGCATGTTCTTAACGCTTTCTATGTCTTTTAAAATTTACGACCAAAACTTGTCCCTTACGAATGGGGGACCGGCCAACCAGACAGAAATGGTGGCAATGGACATCGTAAATACCGCTTTCTCAGATAATGACATGGCATATGCCCAGGCGAAAGCCGTTATTTTCTTCTTGATTGTATCCGTCGTAGCTTTAACCCAAGTGTATTACAACAAGAAGCGGGAGGTTGAGATGTAATGAAGAAAAACAATGAAAAAAGAAATTTATTCTCAATCGAAGTGCTGGGGATTATCCTGGGTCTTCTGTGGATTGCCCCGTTTTATCTAATGATCGTTAATGCTTTTAAGACAAAGCGAGATATTTTTTCAGGCGTACTGGGATTGCCTGAAGAGTGGATTACTCAAAACTTCGTAGAAGCTTTTATCGACTTAGAGTTTCTTAAATCTTTGTTTAACTCGGTTATGATTACTGTCTTAAGTGTTGCGGTAATTATCGTCTTCTCAGCGATGGCCGGGTATGCCCTGCAGAGGAATAAAAGTAAGCTGAGCGGATTCATGTTTTTCGTATTTGTAGCTGCGATGCTTATTCCGTTCCAGTCGGTTATGATCCCGCTTATTGCATTGTTTGGCCAGGCGGACATGTTAAACGCCGGTGGATTAATTTTCATGTACTTAGGCTTTGGATGCAGTCTTTCCATTTTCCTATATCATGGGGCGATGACAGGGGTATCTAAATCAATGGATGAAGCTGCGATTATTGATGGAGCTAACCGTTTCCAATTGTTCTGGTTTATCATTTTCCCTCTGCTCAAACCAATCTCTGTAACGGTGGGAATCTTAAATGTTATCTGGATTTGGAATGATTATCTCCTTCCTTCTCTAGTACTAAATGAGTCAAATGCAACGATTCCTTTGAAAATGTTCTATTTCTTCGGACAGTATACGAAGCAATGGCACTTAGCTCTGGCTGGATTAACGATTGCAATCATTCCGGTTATCATCGGCTATTTCTTTGCCCAGAAACAAATCATTCAGGGAGTATCTGAAGGTGCTGTTAAATAATAGTTAAGGAGTGGATGAAAATTGTCAGTCACTATCAAAGATGTTGCAAAACAAGCAAATGTGGCTCCATCCACTGTCTCCCGAGTAATATCTGACAGCCCAAGAATCAGCGAAGACACCAAGAAAAGAGTACGGAAAGTCATGGAAGAAATGGGCTACCATTTAAACATTAATGGCCGCGTTCTCGTCCGACAGTCTACGCAAACAATTGGGATTGTGATGAAGGACTCAGCAACTCATTCATTTGAGAACCCGTTCTTCTCCGAAATTCTAAAGGGGATAAGTGGTTCATGTCATGCAAAGGATTACAGTATTAATTTAACAACGGGTGAATCGCAGGAAGCGATCTTCCAGGATGTCATTAAAATGGTTCAAGGCAAACGCGTAGATGGAATTATTGTCTTGTATTCAAGGGAAGACGATCCAGTTGTTCCTTATTTAATGGAACGTAACTTTCCTTTTGTAGTAGTAGGTAAGCCGTTATTTGGAGCAAATAAACATATGTACGTCGATAACGACAATGTAGAGGCCAGTCGAGAAGCAACCAATCACCTTATTAACCTGGGGCATAGAAGACTTGGCTTTATCGGCGGCGATTTGAAATTTGAGGTTGCAAAAGATCGGCTTACGGGATTTAAACAGGCTGCCAAAGATAATGGAATCAAGAAAGCAGATCAATTTATTCTCAGCATGGATTTAAATAATCCTATAACAAATGGCAAGAAGATTGTCAGTGAGCTGATGGCGCTTCCCAATCGGCCTACTGCATTACTCGTAACAGATGACTATAACGGATTAACAGTAATATCCGCCTTTCAGGAGCACAATTTAAAAGTGCCCGATGATGTAAGCATTATCGGGTTTAACAATACAATGATTGCTAAGCTGGCCAATCCGCCTTTAACAACAGTAGATACAAATCCATACCAGCTGGGCTTCCAATCATCCAATAGTTTAATAGATATTTTACGTGATCCTTCGGCTTTAAAAAGAGGTGTAATTATTCCTACTACTATTGTGGAAAGGGAATCTTGCAAAGCTGTCAAAATTGTTCAATAACAAATCAATACCAAAGGAGAGAGAGAAATGAACATAACAGTATGGAATGAATTTAGACATGAAAAAGAAGATCAAGTGGTAGCAGATATTTATCCGGAAGGTATTCACGGCGCAATTGCCGGGTTTCTTGAAGAAGAAGATCATATCGTACGCACAGCTACGTTAGATGAGGAAGAGCACGGTTTAACGGATGAAGTACTAAATAATACGGATGTTCTCGTATGGTGGGGCCACAAAGCTCACGAGGAAGTCAAAGAAGAGATTGCTGAGAAAGTAAAACAGCGTGTACTTGATGGAATGGGGCTTGTCGTCCTTCACTCTGCTCATTTCTCTAAAGTATTTAAGAAGCTAATGGGAACGGGATGCGACTTGAAATGGCGTGAAGCTGATGATAAAGAACGTATCTGGGTAGTAGACCCAACTCACCCGATTTCCGAAGGTCTTGGAGAGTATATTGATATTGAGAAGGAAGAAATGTACGGAGAGCATTTCGATATTCCAACACCTGACGAGCTCGTATTTGTCAGCTGGTTTGAAGGCGGAGAAGTGTTTAGAAGCGGAGCGACGTTCAAGCGCGGCCGTGGGAAGATTTTCTACTTCCGTCCAGGACATGAAACTTATCCAACCTACTATCACAAAGACGTACAAAAAGTTATCCAAAACGGCGTAAAATGGGCGTACAACGGCGGTACTCCTAAACATGTATATGGAAATGCTAAACCTCTGGAAAAAATTTCAGAAAAATAATTGGTAATGATTTAAGAGGAGGAAATGTAAATGACACAGTTAAAAGTAGCAGTAATCGGCTGTGGTAGTATTGCCCAGAATCGTCACCTGCTGGAATATGAAGCGAATGAAAATGTTGATATTACAGCTGTCTGTGATATTGTCGAAGAGCGTGCAATGGTAACAGCAGAAGCATTTGGTGCTCATTCTTATACGGATTATGAAGAACTTCTTAATAAAGAAGAGGTCGACCTTGTAAGTGTCTGCTTACCTAACTACTTACACGCACCTGTTTCTATTGCAGCCTTAAATGCAGGAGCTCATGTTCTTTGCGAAAAGCCGATGGCAACTTCCCGTCAGGAATCAAATGAAATGATTGAAGCAGCAGAACGCAATGGAAGAAAGCTCATGATTGCTCATAACCAGCGATTTGTACCTTCTCATCAGAAGGCAAAACAAATAATCGAAGCCGGAGAAATCGGCAAAGTATACAGCTTCCGCACGACATTCGGACACGGCGGTCCTGAAGGCTGGAGTGCGGATGGCATGAACAGCTGGTTCTTTAAAGAAGACGAAGCGTTTATTGGTGCAATGGGAGACCTTGGCGTACATAAAGCGGATCTGCTACGCCACATTCTTGGAGAAGAATTTACCGATGTAGCAGGATTTGTTGAAAACAATGCAAAACGTGATATTACAGTAGATGATAACGCTGTATGTATCCTTCGTACAGGCAGCGGAATTGTTGGAACGCTTACAGCAAGCTGGGCTTACAATGCAGGTGAAGATAATTCGACTGTTATTTACGGAGAAAAAGGGATTCTGCGTTTAGAAGATGATCCAACGTACTCTTTAGTTGCTCAATATTCTAATGGAGACACTGTTAAATATGAACTGGGCCAGATCCAATCCAATGATTCAGGCGGCCAGACAAGCACAGGTGTTATAGACCATTTTGTAGAATCCGTGCTTGAAGATAAGCAGCCTCTGATTGACGGAGAAGAAGGAAAGCGTTCTCTGGAAGTTATCATTGCTGCGCTGGAATCAAGTGAGTCAGGTAAAATCACGAAAGTAGAGAAGTGATGATATGGCGAAGTTAAAAATGGGAGTCATCGGAGTTGGCGGGATTGCTCAGGAGCGGCATATCCCTGCTTACTCTGGTATGCAGGATATAGTAGAATTAACAGCTCTTCAGGACATTAATGTAGAGCGAGCTAAAGAAGCTGCTGAAAACTTTCAAATTCCTCACGTTTTTGAGAACTATAACGAGCTGTTTAAAGAAGTAGATGCTGTTACGATTTGTACCCCAAATAAATTCCATTCTGAAATCGCTATTGCTGCTTTAGAAGCTGGCGTACATGTACTGGTAGAGAAGCCAATGGCTATTACTGCAGAAGAATGTCAAGCAATGATCGCAGCCGCTCAGAAAAATGACCGGTTACTTTCCATTGCCTATCACTATCGTTTTACACCGGAAGGAAAGCTCGGAAAAGAAGCGATTATTAACGGGGAGATTGGTGAACCGCTTGTTACTAGAGTCCAGGCCATGCGCCGTCGCAAAGTACCTGGCTGGGGAGTTTTCACAAATAAAGATCTGCAGGGGGGCGGCAGCTTAATCGATTTTGGCTGTCACTTACTGGATTTAGCCTTATGGCTGCTTGATGATCCAAAGCCTGTTGAAGTTATCGGGAAAACTTACGACAAATTAAGCAAGACGCCGGGTCAGGTAAATGACTGGGGTGCCTTTGATCACGAAACTTTTAATGTCGACGACCATGTAACAAGCTATATTACTTTTGAAAATGGTATGTCCCTTCAGTTTGAATGTTCGTGGGCAGCCAATATTAAAGAAGATTATACAGCTCTTAGCGTTTCAGGAGTCGATGGCGGAATGGACGTCTATCCGTTTCAGCTTTACCAGACAAAATACGGAACGGTATGGAACAGCCAGCCTAATTTGAAAGAAGCGAATTTAAGCCCTGGCTTTTACCAGGCCAAAAATTTCGTAGACAGCTGTTTAGGAAATGATGAGTTGGTCGTTAAGCCGGAGCAGGCTTTGAAGGTTACGAAATTAATGGAAGCTATCTATAAAAGTAGTGAAATTGGTTCAAGTGTGAAGTTAACTTAATCGAGGAGGTACGAAATTATGAAATTAGGAGTATTTACTGTATTATTTTCCGACCTTTCTTTTGAAGAGATGCTGGATAAAGCTAAAGAGTCAGGGTTAAAAGCAGTTGAAATTGGTACTGGCGGCTACCCGGGAGACGCTCACTGTAAAGTGGACGATCTCTTAGAAAGTGAAGAAAAACGTAACGAGTACTTAGAAAAGGTCAGCAGCCGGGGCCTTACGATCAGTGCCTTCAGCTGTCACGGAAACCCAATTTCTCCTGATGAGAAGTTTGCGAAAGAATCACACGACGCTTTTGTAAAAACAGTAAAATTAGCTGGATTAATGAATGTTCCAGTTGTTAATACGTTCTCTGGTACTCCAGCTGGATCTGACAATGACACTACACCTAACTGGCCGGTAACTCCGTGGCCGGCAGAGTACTCCGATATTCTGCAGTGGCAGTGGGAAGAAAAGCTGATTCCTTATTGGAAAGAACAGGGGAAATTAGCTGAAGAAAATAATGTGAAGATTGGATTAGAGCTGCACGCAGGTTTTCTTGTCCATACACCTTTCACAATGCTTAAACTGCGCGAAGCCACAAGCCCAGCCGTTGGGGCGAACTTAGATCCAAGCCATTTATGGTGGCAGGGGATTGATCCAGTTGCAGCCATCAAGATTCTTGGCAAAGAAGGAGCAATTCACCACTTCCATGCAAAAGATACGTACATTGACCAAGAAAATGTGAACATGTATGGCCTGACAGATATGCAGCCATACGGTGAAGTAAGAACGAGAGCATGGAGCTTCAGATCTGTCGGGTATGGTCATGGAATCCAGGAATGGTCTAATATTGTAAGTGCACTTAGAACTTTTGGATATGATCACGTCATCAGCATCGAACATGAAGATCCAATTATGTCAATCAGCGAAGGTTTCAGCCAGGCTGTGAAAAATTTAAAAGCCGTTAATATAGAAGAACAGCCTGCTGAGATGTGGTGGGCGTAAGATCATAAGAAGGAGAGATGAAGATGGCCAAAGGTTTAATGGGTGGATTATTTGGAGTAAGTGAATGGATTATGAAGTTCTCATTGGGGAATCTTCAATGGGCCCTGTTTAATCTGCCTGTGGGTCTTCTTCTTCTCAGCTTATTGTCACTTGAAAACAGTGACCTTGGTTTTTATCTTTTATTCCCGCTTGGGCTGTTGACACCTTTTGTGTTCTTTCCTGCAACTGCCGCACTTTTTGCTAAGGCAAGAGAGTGGGTAAAAAAAGAAGAGGAAGGGAATAGAGAACAGTCTTATTTCAGTTACTATAAAGAAAACTATTTCAAAAGCATGACCGGCGGACTTGTCTTCGTTTTACTATGGAGCGTTCTCGCTGCGGATATTTACTATTTTTCAACTAGAAACTCTTTTCTAATGAATGCTTTTCTAATCATGGGAATACTCTTGTTTGTATGGACAATTAATTTTCTCTGCGTCCTTGTCCATTATGATATGAAGCTTCTTAAAGTGATTAAGCATTCGTTTGTAATTACGATAGGAAGTCCTATATTATTCGCCGCGATCGTGATTTGCAGTGGAATTATTTTGATGATCAGCCTGTATATTTTTCCGTTAATTATTCCACTTTTCACTGGATCGATCATTGCTTTTCTAACGTTTTCTGCTTTTTATCGAGTACATTTAAAAATAACGACTTCTGAACAGTAAAACAACCCGGATTCACGGGTTGTTTTTTATTTCTGATATAGTAAAGAAAAGGAGGAAGATAAAATGGTAACACCGATGGAACAGCGTCACCGTTTCCGTAACCAGCTGGATAGAGGGACGACCTCTGGTATGTGTGATAATTATTTGCAAGCAAATATGATTACTCTACCTAAAGAATATGCGTTTGACTTTCTCTTATTTTGCCAGCGTAATCCAAAACCCTGTCCCATTATTGACGTACTAGAACCAGGGCAATTTGAACCGCGAGTCGCAGAAGCAGATATACGGACAGACCTGCCGAAATATAGAATCTATAAAAATGGAAAGCTGGAAGAGGAAGTTCACGATATTCAGAAGTACTGGAGAGAAGATTTTGTAACTTTTTTAATCGGTTGCAGCTTTACATTTGAAAAAGCTTTATTAGATGATGGAATAAAGCTTCTTCATCAAGATCAGCAGCGTGTTGTCCCTATGTACAAAACAAATATCCCTTGTGAAAAAGCCGGCCGCTTTGAAGGTCATATGGTAGTTAGTATGCGGGCTCTCAAACCGGAAGAAGTAGAGCTTGCGGTTGAAATCACAAATAACTTTCAAACGTCTCATGGTGGTCCTGTCCATGTGGGCAGCCCAGAAGAGATCGGTATAATGGATCTTAATTATCCTGACTATGGGGAAAGCGTCGTTTTTAACAGGGAAGAACGAATTCCTGTATTTTGGGCTTGCGGAGTTACTCCACAAAATGTAGGTCTGCAGGCGAAACCGGAAATTATGATTTCTCACGCCCCCGGCCATATGCTTATTACAGATCAGCTGGAGGAAAATTAGGAATTGCGGCGTTGTCATAAAGCTAAATAAGTCTATGGAAAAAAGCTAACAGCTCCAGGTTCTTTAGAATCTGGGGCTTTTTGCATATTACATATATGAGTAAAGATTTGAGCAGGAGTATAGGAGGTGAACGTTTGATTACATTAATGAATTTGAGAGAATTTTACACGATAAGTTTGTTTGCTTTTTATTTTGTCTTTTGACTATGTTAATTTCTTGCAGGAGTCTCGCTGTCGTCCTTGCTATTATGGATAATGTCTGCAAGGTGGGGATTCTCGTTGAAAGAGAGAAAAAAAACTCGAAAAAATGCTCATGCATCCTGAATCTAAATAAAAAAGCCGATCTATAAGAAGGGTCGGCTTTTTACTCTATGTATCTATTATCTAGTTTTTCGTAGGACTCAATTAGCATCTCTTTATAACAAATATACAAATAAAGAGGAAGAAACAGAACTATTATAATACGACTTAAACTAATTGACAACTACCTCCCTGAGTACTCAAACCAGTGTCCGCCTAACATCATATCATTATATAAAATTCAAAGGTATGGGAAATAAGATATGAAAAATTGGAATTAATTTTCTGAAAATACACAGGAATTTGGTCTATAAATGTCGAGGACTTTTCGAAAGATCCCATTAATTTTATGAAAAAAGGAGTAAATAAGACGATTGCTGAGGATTACTAAGCTATGAGCTCTTAATTTGATAGAAGAATAGAAAAATAGGGGAATATGATATTATTCGAGATTATTCAGAATATTTACGTGATTAGCAATCTTTGAGATAATAAATATTGACTATAAAAGGGGGAGACAAGATGAAAAAACACAAATTAAGCTGGCTTTTATTAGGTATACTACTTTCTATCATCCTTGTAGGGTGTGGTTCATCAGAGTCAGAAGGTTCTGAAGGAGATGGTGGCGAGACATATACTGTAGCGACCGATAATAACTTCGTTCCTTTTGAATTCCTCGATGAAGAAACTGGTGAAATGACCGGGTTCGATATGGATCTAATTCGTGCGATTGCCGACGAAGCGGGTTTTGAAGTAGAGATAGAATCTATGAAATTCGATGGCGTAGTTACAGGAATGCAGACAGGTAAGTACGACATTGGTATTGCCGGTATGACTATTACTGAAGAGCGTGCAGAAACAATTGATTTCTCAGATCCTTACTACGATGCAGGTCTGATGCTTGCCGTTCAAGAAAGCAATACAGATATTCAATCAGAAGATGATCTAGCTGGTAAAAAGGTCGCCACACGTTCAGGAACGACGAGTGAAAGTTACTTAAAAGAGAATCATCCAGAAGCTGAAATAGTAACATTCCCTGGAATTGTAGAAGCTTACATGGATCTTCAAGATGGCCGCGTGGATGCCGTTATGTATGATGTGCCTAACGTTCAATACTATGTATCTAATGATTCAGGAGGCAAATTAAAAACGGTGGGAGATGTTCTGCAAGGTGAGCAGTACGGAATTGCTTTCCCTAAAGACTCTGAGTTAGTGGAAGATGTAAACGAAGCTCTTCAAACGCTAATCGATAATGGTACTTATGACGATATCTATGAAGAATGGTTCGGTGAGCGTAAATACGGTACTGAAGCAGAATAAACTTCACATGCAAGAAAGCGTAGCAGGTCTATGGCTTGTTGCGCTTTTTTATGACCAACCACTAAACATACTAAAGGCTGAGACATAAGGGGAGTTATTACTGATGGAAGCTTTCATGGAAAGTCACTATATGCGGGTAATGCCTTTTTTACTTGAAGGGCTCGTTTATACACTTCTCATCACAGGAGTGGGTCTATTCTTCGGGTTTATTTTAGGAGCTATCTTCGGGCTGGCCCGTTTATCGAAGAACAAATTAGTTTATGGAATTGCTTCTGTATATGTAGAAGTACTAAGGGGAACACCAATATTGGCACAAATCCTATTTATCTATTTCGGACTTCCGGACTTATTAGGATTTAATATTGATAAAATCACAGCCTCTATTATTGCAATTGCGGTTAACGCAGGGGCTTATATTGCAGAGATCGTCCGCGGGGCCGTTTATTCAATTGATAAAGGACAGTCAGAAGCCGGGAGATCTATTGGTTTAACAAAAGGACAAACAATGCGTTATATTATTTGGCCGCAAGCGTTTAAACGTATGATTCCGCCACTTGGCAACCAATTTGTTATCAGTTTAAAAGACACTTCTTTATTCTCCGTTATCGCGGTTGGGGAAATGCTCTATATGGGTCAGCAGTATTATGGACTAACATTTGCGGCGTTTGAGGCCCTTACGATGGTCTGTCTCATGTATCTGGCTATTACTGTACCAACCTCGGTTTATTTGCGACGGGTTGAAAGGAGACTGGATGTCTAATGATTAGTGTAAGAGAATTGCATAAATCCTTTGGAGACACTAAAGTCCTTAAAGGAATTAACTTAGAGGTCAAACCACAGGAAGTTGTCTGCGTCATTGGTCCTTCCGGTTCAGGGAAAAGTACTTTGCTGAGATGCTTGAACTTATTAGAAGAAGTGACCAGCGGGGATGTATTAATAGAAGGAAATAATTTGACTGATAAAAAGGTAAATATTAATGAAGTGAGAACGCGTGTCGGGATGGTGTTTCAACACTTTAATCTTTTTCCGCATATGACGGTTATGGATAATATTACGATTGGACCAAGAAAGATTAAAGGGAAAAAGAAAAAAGAAGCCGAAGACGAAGCAAGGCCGATTTTAGAAAAAGTCGGACTTGGTGATAAAGCTAATGTTTATCCTGAGAGCTTATCAGGCGGGCAAAAGCAAAGAGTGGCGATTGCCCGTTCATTAGCCATGAACCCGAAAATCATGCTTTTCGATGAGCCGACCTCTGCCCTTGACCCTGAATTAGTAGGGGACGTTTTAGCGGTTATGAAGGAGTTGGCCAAAGAAGGAATGACAATGGTCGTCGTTACCCACGAAATGGGCTTTGCCCGGGAAGTGGGCGACCGGGTAATTTTTATGGATGAAGGAATTATTATGGAAGAAAACGTTCCTGAGAAGATTTTCGGAGATCCGGATAATCCTCGTACTAAGGAATTCTTAAGTAAAGTTCTATAAGTTACGGAAGGCCGCTGTCAGGCGGCCTTTTTAGTTGTCTAGGAAATTATAAAATACCAAGCTGAGGATATATATGTTTAAAAGAGCGACATCCAGCTCCAGCACCCAGACACTCGCGTCATAAGCAATCCGCCCTGCGGAAAGGGGAGGCCACCTTCCTCCGGCCGTTTTGCTTATGCGTTTCGTGTCTACCAGGGCGCTTTAAGCCTCTGTTCTTTGTCGTATTAAGTCTGAAAAATAGGTGTAAACGTATAAATTCATATCAAACTATTTTATAATGGTAATACATAGAATTAAGGGGTTGTACGAATGAAAAAGAGAAAAGATTTACATAAGCCTAAGAGAAGAAAGAAATGGCTCTGGATTACCTTAACCGTAATTTTATTAATTGGAGTGGGGGTGGCAGTCTACGTTTACTCCATTTATCATAATGTGAAATCTACAGTTGATAATGAAATACACGAGTCAGTAACAGGGATTGATCGTGAAATAACGGAGAAAAAAGTTGAGGCGAAGGAGCCGTTAAATGTCTTGCTGCTCGGGGTTGATGAACGGGAAGGGGACCGAGGACGCTCGGATACGATGATTGTTATGACGTTGGATCCTGCGAATGAAAGGATGCAGATGGTGAGTATTCCTCGCGATACAAGGACTCAGATTGCCGGAAAAGGTATCGAAGATAAAATTAACCATGCGTATGCTTTTGGGGGGAGTGATATGTCCGTGAACACGGTTGAAAACTTTCTGGATATCGAACTTGATTATTATCTGCGTATGAATATGGAAGGTTTGGGACAGCTCGTTAATGCGGTTGGCGGTATTTCCGTTCATAATGATTTTGCTTTCGATTATTCTGGCAAGAGTTTTTCAGAAGGAGAGATTAACCTTAAGGGGGAAGAAGCTCTAGCCTGGGTACGCATGAGGTACGATGATCCTCAGGGAGATGCCGGCCGTAATGAAAGGCAGCGCCAGGTGATCCAAGGGATAATTGATAAAGGCGCTAATATGAATGCTGTTGGGAAAATAAATGAAGTAATGAATGTATTAGGGAATAATGTAGCTACTAACATGAAATTTGAGGATATGAGAAATTTAGTCACTAACTACAGGGCAGCTCGCAAGGATATTTCGACGTACCAAATGACAGGGCAAGGTACCAGAATTGATAACATCTATTATTTGCAGGTGCCACAATCTGAAGTGGAAAAAGCCCATGAGATGATTACAGAAGTCAGCTCATCATAATATTTCCTCGGAAATATTTGTCGGTTTTAAGCAGAATTAATGTCTCCTATACAGAGTTAGCTAGATAGAGGAGAGTCTCGCTGCTTGCCCTTCCCATTACGTGGAAAAAGGCGAAGGGTATCCTGCTCATGCGAGATCCTTAAGAGCTTAGACCCCGGGAAGAGGCCAATAGAACGAGAGAGAAAACTTATTAGGATAGGGTGAAGGGAAACGGTGAGACTCCTGTGGGAGGAAAGTACAGAGTGAGATCCCACAAGGCGAAAGCCTTAAGGAAGCTCACCGTACGCCCAAGGAAAGCGATCCGTTTCCCGAAGCCCTTTGCACTAACCTTTCAAAAGAAAAGTCGGTCGTCTAAAAAGCATGAGGTTTCTCTACAAGCTAAAAAAGGTCACTGGATTGCCAGTGACCTTTTTGTTATTCAAAGAGTTTAGGGATACCCTCAATCAGTGTGAAAACACCCATATAAGACATAGCAATTACAATTAATACTCCAAAGATGGTCATCCAAATCGGATGTTTGTAATTGCCGACGATACTCGATTTGTGGGCAGCTAATAACATTACGCCCAGTGCGATCGGAAGGATTAATCCGTTTAACGATCCTACTAATACTAAAATATTTACAGGCTGTCCAACAAATATAAAAACGATAGTAGAAATTGTTATAAATCCAATAGTTAAGTATCGGTGATTTTTTTCTAAAACCGGACTAAATGACCGGATAAAGGAAACAGAAGTATAAGCCGCTCCTACTACGGACGTTACGGCTGCTGCCCACATAACAACCCCAAACATTTTGTATCCAATATTTCCTGCAGCGAGCTGAAATACGGAAGCAGGCGGGTTATCTGGATTTAGTGCTAGTCCTTGAGATACAACTCCGAGTACGGCTAAAAATAAGAATACTCTCATGATCGAAGCTACACCAATAGCATAAACCGAGCTTCTCGTAACTTCCGGAAGAGCTTCTTTTCCTTTTAAGCCAGCTTCGATCAGTCTGTGGCCTCCGGCAAAAGTAATATACCCTCCAACAGTACCGCCGACTAATGTAACGATAGCCAGGAAGTCAATGGTATCGGGTGCAAAGGTTTTAACGGCGGCTTCTCCTACAGGCGGCTGAGCAGTAAACATGACGTAAATGGTTAAACCAATCATTAGAAAACCGAGGAATTGTGTAAAGCGGTCCATTACACGGCCAGCTTCTTTTACGGTGAAAATCCCTATCGCTAAAACTCCGCTGAGCAAGGCGCCGAGTTTAGGTGATATACCAAAAAGGACATTAGTACCTAACCCTGCTCCGGCGATGTTACCAATATTAAAAGCTAATCCACCAGCTACTACTAATGCCGCTAAAAAATACCCTAAGCCAGGCAACACGTCATTGGCGATATCCTGGGCTCTCTTCTCACTGACAGCGATAATTCGCCAAATGTTCATTTGGGCGCCAATGTCAATAATGATTGACATGAGAATGACAAAACCAAAGCTGGCTAGAAGAGTTTCGGTAAACACAGTGGTTTGAGTCAGAAACCCTGGTCCAATAGCGGAGGTTGCCATTAAAAAAGCGGCACCTATTAATATACTGCGGTTTGTATTTTTCAACTTTGTTTCCCACCTTTTGCTTATAAAATATTTTTAATTGAAGCTTTTTCAATTCCTGCCTCAGCCAGCGAGGAAGCGATGTTATCTGCGAATTCTAAAGCGGTCTGCCCATCCCCATGAATACAGATGGTTTGAGCCTTAATTTCAATATCGTGACCTTGGACTGTCTGAACTTTATTTTCTTTTACCATACGGATGACCTGATGAATTGCTTCTTTGGGATCTGTGATTAAGGCATTTTCTTCTCGACGGGAAGTGAGCGATCCATCCTCTTGATACGTGCGGTCAGAAAACACTTCGTTCGCTGATTTGAGACCGATATTTTCACCTGCTTTCACGAGTTCACTGCCCGATAAACCAAATAAAATAAGTTCAGGATCTACATCGTAAACAGCTTCTGCAATTCCTTTGGACAATTCAGCGTCTTTAGCGGCCATATTGAATAGAGCCCCATGTGGCTTCACATGCTGCAGATTTCCACCTTGTGCCTTTACGAATCCATAAAGAGCACCAATTTGATAAACAACGAGGTCATAAGCTTCTTGAGGAGAAATATGGATATTCCTGCGGCCAAATCCGGCTAAATCCGGCAGACCAGGATGAGCACCAATACCTACTCCTTTTTCTAGAGCCATCTTTACTGTATTTCTCATCGTGGATGGATCACCTGCGTGAAACCCGCATGCAATGTTGGCTGAAGTAATGAAGTCTAAAATTTCTTCATCACGTCCCAATGTATAAGCTCCGAAGCTTTCTCCCATATCACAATTAATATCTACTGAGTAACCCATGTTTATTCCTCCTTAGATTTATTGGAAATAGAACGTTTAAGGATATGAATATCTTGTTCTTGTTTTAATAGAGCACGCTGAGCATCTTCTAATGTGATCCTTTTAAACGATATCTGCTCTCCAGGTTTGATTTGACTTATGACCGGCAGCTCTACACTGGCTGCCTGCCCAATTTTTGGATATCCTCCAGTTGTCTGTCTGTCGGCTAGTAAAATAATTGGATTTCCATCAGGAGGAACCTGAATAGAGCCAAAGGCTACGGCCTCAGAAATTAATTCTTTTTTCTTTTTTAGGGAAAGTGAAGGTCCGTTTAAACGGTAGCCCATTCGGTCGGATTGAGAAGAAACTTTAAAGGATTCTTTGAAAAGAGATTCCTGACTGTTTTTATCAAACCAGTCATATTGAGGGCCATCAATAATCGAAACTACAGGGCGGGATGAATAATCCGGAATGATATCTTTTGCCACCATCCATCTGCTTTCTATAAAACCTTTTCCGCTTAAAGATTTCTTTCTTTCGTCTGAAAGAGCAGATCGAAAAGCTATTTCATCTCCAGAACTGAGCGCTCTTCCTTTAAAGCCGCCCAGCTCTGCCCGGAGATATGTAGATCGGCTTCCCATTACTTCTGGAATATCCAGACCGCCGGCAATGGCTAAATAAGCCCGGCATCCTGACTTTGGCTTTCCAAACTTAAGAGTAGAACCTCTTTCAATATAGACGGGTTTCCACATACTTACATTTTGATTATTCACTTTAGGGGATAGATCTCCGCCACATATTGAAAGAAGCGCGTCTTCCTCAAATTTAATTTCAGGACCGAGTAAAGTGACCTCAACAGTGGCTTCCTGTTCTTCATTACCTACAAGGACGTTAGCGATTCGGTGGGCATAAGTGTCCATGCTGCCGCTGGAAATCACTCCATACTTCTGGTAACCAGTTCGCCCTAAATCCTGAATGCTGGTTAACAATCCATCTTTAACTATCTTTAACATGCTGATGGTCCTCCCAGTTTTCATATTCTTCCTGTTCGATTACTTTAAACCGGATCCGGTCGCCTGCCTTCAAGAGACTCGGGGTTTCTTCCTCCGGCGTGAATAATTTTACAGGAGTTCGGCCGATCAGCTGCCAACCACCTGGAGTTTCAATTGGATAAACACCTGTTTGGTTTCCGGCTATTCCTACGGAGCGCTCTGGGATAGTCAGCCTAGGTGATTCTCTTCGTGGAGCTGCAATTTTTTCAGACATTCCTCCTATAAAAGGAAATCCCGGGGCAAACCCAATCATATAAACGATATACTCTCCAGACTGATGGATATCAATAACTTCTTCAGGAGAGAGGCCGTTATGTTTGGCGACAAATTCTAAGTCCGGACCAAAATCGCCTCCATAACAAACGGGGATCTCAATCGTTCGCGGTTCTTCCGTTTCTTTTTCGGTTACGGTGGAAAGTAATTCTTCCATGTAAGCTTTCGCTTGTTCATATGGAAAACTCGAATTTTTGAAATATAAAGGGTTGTAAAAAATAGTGACCGTCGTGAAAGCGGGGATGTATTCAACAACCCATTCAGGTGCGGATTCCTCAAGGGTCTGAGTTAAAAAGCGAACTTTCTTCTGGGCGTCATCGTTAATAGTTTCACTAAGTGTGACTACAACCGCTTGGTCTCCTAAAGGAGTAATCGTATAATCCAAATTTTCACCTCATATCGATAAAATTTTCAGAAACATACAGTAAATTATAGAGGAAGAAGATACAGGTGACAAATCGGTGAACAATACACAGATGAATGAAGTGATATACCATCTTACATGGGTAGGACTATATGCCCGGACTATAATTTTCAGCTTTTTTTGAATTTGTTGACGAGTTATGTTACAAATAGTTGGTATATGTTTTGCTGTAAAAAGGAGTGACCTATAGATGCAATCCAGAAAAGTAAGATATAGACGAAAACGTAAAAACGTTTGGCTGCTCGCTACTCTTGCTGTTTTCCTATTGATCGCAGGCGGAAGTGCTGCCTATCTCTATTCTATTTATAATAATGTGAAGTCAACGGTGGATGAGGATATTCATAGAGATGTAGATGGAATTGATATTGATCAAACACAGGAAAAAGTAAATAAACAGAACCCTATTAATATATTACTGCTGGGTGTTGATGAGAGAGAGAAGGATACAGGTCGAGCGGATACTATGATTGTTTTATCGCTGGACCCGGAAAATGACCGAATGCAGATGGTAAGTATTCCAAGGGACACGCGGACAGAAATTGCGGGCAAGGGGATAGTAGATAAGATTAATCATTCCTACGCCTATGGTGGAAGTGACATGTCTGTACAGACAGTTGAAAACTTTTTGGATGTAGACCTGGATTATTATGTGAAAATGAACATGGATGGTCTTTCCCAAATGGTTGATGCTGTCGGTGGTATTGAAGTAGAGAATGACCAGGCGTTTTCTCAAGGAGGACACGACTTTGACAAAGGAACATTGCAGCTTGAGGGCGAGGAAGCTCTCGCTTATGTTCGAATGAAAAAAAACGATCCTCAAGGTGATGCCGGGCGTAACGACCGCCAGCGCGACGTTATTCAGGGTACGATAAACAAAGGGGAAAACATAAATATCGCCAACAATATTGATGAAATGATGAACGTGCTTGGCAATAATGCTGCAACCAATATGAAATTTAAAGATATAAAAAATCTCGTGAAAAATTATCGCAGTTCCCGCCATGACATTCATACGTATCAAATGAAAGGAGAAGATACGTATATTAATGACATTTATTATATGAATATCCCAGAATCAGAGATTCAAAACACTAGAGAGAAGATCATTGAATATAGTAAAGGTTAATAAAAAAGTCCGCTAGATTATTAAACTAGCGGACTTTTTTATGTTATATTGTTGAAAAAGGCAGAGGGGTGGAAAAAAATGCATGAGATGAAAAAGATTGGTTTCATTGGAACAGGTGTGATGGGGAAAAGTATGGCGATGCGATTAATGGAGGCAGGTTACCCCTTACATATTTTTACGAGAACAAAGGAAAAAGCAGAAGAACTGATAACTGCAGGAGCCAGCTGGCATAACGAGATTACTGATGTTGCTGCTAACTCGGATATAGTCATTACAATGGTGGGGTATCCAAGCGACGTAGAAGAGGTTTACTTTGGGGAGAGTGGCTTACTCAACCACATCAATCCTCAAACACTGCTTATAGATATGACAACATCTTCTCCGGAACTTGCTGCAAAAATAGCCAAGGAAGCTAAAAGTAAACAAGCGGATGCGATCGATGCTCCTGTTTCAGGAGGGGATATTGGAGCACGTAAAGGAACACTATCCATTATGGCTGGTGGAGAAGAAGCGGCATTTCAAGAAGCACAGCCTCTCTTTAATGAGATGGGAAGCCAGACCGTTCTTCAAGGGCCAGCCGGGGCAGGTCAATACACAAAAATGTGTAATCAGATTGCCATAGCTTCGACAATGATTGGTGTTACAGAAGCACTTGTTTATGCAGAGAAAGCCGGACTCCATCCAGATACAGTACTTAAAAGTATCAGCGGTGGAGCAGCGGGAAGCTGGTCTTTAAGCAACCTGACGCCAAGAGTCATTAAAAGAGACTTCTCACCTGGGTTCTTTATCAAGCACTTCATAAAGGATATGAAAATTGCTCTTGATTCAGCTGAGAAACTGGATTTAGACCTTCCCGGCCTAAAGCTGGCAAAAAATATGTACGAGCAGATTGCAGAAGGTGGTGAGAATAACAGCGGGACCCAGGCGCTGTATAAATATTATAAGTAAAGCCGCCCTTTATTGAGCGGCTTTTTTACTTTGCTTTTTATTTAACTAAAGGCAAGGCCTTCTCGCTTTTACAGGCATACGATTAAGCTTCCTCTCAGCTAACAGAGCATGAAATTAAGATTCAGGCAGTTCATCCTCTTCATTCTCTTGATCATCTTGTTCCATTAACCATAGATTATAGTCATTTAAGTCTGTTCTTACTTGTTTGATCACTAAATTAAGGACATATACATCATCTACTAAACCAGCAATCGGAATAAAGTCTGGAATAGCATCTATTGGAACGACCAGGTATAATATTCCTCCAAGAATAGCTGTAATTGAACGTTTGGGTGCTTGGTCATAGTTTCCACGAATCCAATCCCTTACCATGGCGAACATCAGCTGTAAATCGTGCCATACTTCAGCTAACGGTCCTTCATTATCGAAAGCTTTATCAATTCCCTGTTTTAAAACCACTCTTGCTTTTTCGGGCTGGTTTACTAAATCGGATGCATTTTCTTTTAACTTGTCGAATAGTTGACGTGCTTTTTTCTTCTCTGTTGTCTGCATTGTAAATTCCTCCTATTTGATAAAAAACAGCGTTTTTTCTCTTTTCCTTTAAATAGTTTATACTAAACTATAATAGTATAGGAAAGGAGACTCAATTATGGCCAAAGTAGGAAGGAATGATCCTTGTCCTTGTGGAAGCGGAAAGAAATATAAGAAATGCCACGGAAAATCGAACCTTATTGAATTTCCCTCTAAAAGAGCAGCCGAAGACTTAGAACAGTATTTTCTTCAATTTCAAGCATATATGCGGGATTATTACCCCTACCTGTTCCCAAGCAAAAAACCCGCTTCCGAGGAGGAAGAGGTCCATTCCTTTATACGCTTGCTTTATAAAGGAATGTTTATGCCTCAAAAAGGAGGGGCCACCGTTTATCAGCGGTTTCTAAGAAAAACAGAAAAAAAGATTTCACGATCGGCAACAGAGATGATTCTAAAAGATTGGGAAACTGCTAAATCAAGTATTTATAAAATGACCGGTGTAGATCCTAAAGGATTTGTGTATGTGAGGGATTTGCTTCATGAAGAAACGTACAAGGTAGACAGAACACGTATCCCATTAAAGGATGAAGATTTAGACTCAGCTCCTTATTACACAGGGATCCTGCTAAACTGGGGAGATTTTTACAGGTTCAGCCCTATGGCTGTGCCTATAGAGCCTAATACGTATGAAATCTACCAGAAAAAGCTCGAAAAAGGATTTCAAGAGCAGACGTCCTATCGATCCTTGTCCGAATACTTCCACGAGACATTTTTAGAAGAGCACCTGCCTTTATGGATTTATTCCGAGGAGAAACTTAATCAGCAGGAGAGTAACAGAGAAGAATCTGACACCGAAATAGCTGTAATAGAAATTCTAAAGGCGAGTGTCGATCAGGAAGTAGTGAAGGACGGTTCCTATAAGGAACTTACGTTTCTTTGGGAAGAATTTTATAAAAAAAAGAAGCCTGCCTTAAGGAAGCCTGAAGTAATGGCAGCTGCCTTAGAATATTTTTATTATCAGTCCATTCATCCATCAACAGGTCTTTCTCAGAAGGATATCGCTCAAAAGTATGGGGTAAGTCCAACTAGTTTATCTAAATGGAATACTGAATTAGAAAGCTTCACTAAGAAGAACAATAAATACATTTATCAGTAACTCTTCATTCCATGTACTTCCAAAAATAAAAAACAGCTCAAGATACACTTGAGCTGTCATTTCTTATTTTTTTCGTGATCCTCTCATAATAAGACTAATAATAAATACGAAGATAGCAGCCCCAATCAGTGCTGGGATAATGGGAATGCCTGCCAATGAAGGGCCGAACGATCCTAATAATTCTCCGCCAATCCAGGCACCAACAATTCCCGCTATAATATTCCCTATAATTCCAAGAGGCATACCACGGCCGATAATAGCTCCAGCAAGCCAGCCAATTAAACCTCCGACTATTAAGTATAGAATGAATCCCATCATAGAACCTCCTCTAACGAAATGTAGTATACTCTTTTCCTCTTTTTCTTGCTCTGAAACATAAGTTCGTATTTTTGTTTTTTTATAGACAGAAATGTAATATAATAAAAATAACGGAATTACTGTAAGACTGAGTACTTATCTGCATCAATGTTTGTAATGTTAAAGAATTGAAACAGAAATGTAATATGAGATTTACTGTTTTTGGAGTATAGTAGTGGGTGAATATTTTTCTGGGGAAACGATGAATTGGATTTACACTCCCACAGGTTTAACGTGTTCATTATAAAGAAAAAGAAGTAGGGTCCGCTTCACAAAGCAGCTATCTTGAGACGGATATCTTCTTAGGGGGTACGGATGTGGATAAAATCAGCGAATTAGAAGAGAAAATAGAACAAGTTCGATTAAAAATGTATAAGTTTTATTCAGAAAACCCTACAGATCAACGTGTTTTAGAAGTATCTACTGAATTAGATCATTTATTAAATAGACTTAATGAAGCAACAAAAGTAAAAAGATAGATTCTCTAACTAGAAACCAATACCGGTTTTTAGTTTTTTTTCTTTCTAAAGGGAATGAGGAAGCGTTGGCTTAACACGGAAGAAAGCATAAATTAAACGGCCTCTGCATTTAAGGGGCCGTTTGATTAGATCCAAAGTTATTTATCATTTCACTCGTTTTATTTATTTCTTCCTCAGACATTTCAATTAAATACATACCGGAACTCGTTTTGCTGCTCCCTGACATTTGATAGGTGGTTGTACTTTTGCGGGCATTGCTATATTTAGTGGCGAGCTTCCTCATGTCTTCAAAGTCCATGTTCGTGCTTACATTATTTCCTAACACTTCCATGACGTCTCCGACTTGGTTAATCATATTAAGGCTCGCTCCTTTTTCGATAACGCCTTCAATCACTTGGCGCTGCCGGCTGTTCCGCCCTAAATCACCCTGTGGATCTTCTTTGCGCATGCGGACGTAAGAAAGGGCCTGGCTTCCTGAAAGAGTTGTCTGTCCTTCAGGGAAATGATACCCATCTTGTGTAAAAGCCAGTTCATTATATACAGTGATACCGCCAACTGAATCAACCAGCTGAGACAAACCTTCCATGTTCACCTTAGTAAAATAATCAATTTCTATATTTAAGAAGTTTTCTACCGTATTGACCGCCATATCACTTCCGCCGTAAGCATAAGCATGGTTAATCCGGGTAATCCGCCCATCGCCCATGATCTCTGCTTCCGTATCTCTAGGGATGCTCACGAGCTGCATCTGTTCACGATTAGGGTCAAGGGTCATCACGATCATTGTGTCAGATCGGCCTTTATCATTTTCGCGTTCATCAACCCCAAGAAGCAGGATATTGACAGGCTCTTCGTTTTTCACCTTTTCCTTTGCAGCCGCCGCATCAATTGAATCTATATCTTCATGGAGCTTATTGTTTACAGTACTCCTCACATCATTTAAAACCAATAATGCAAAAGCTCCCGCCGTAAGTACAATGGCTCCTGATATGACTAGCAAAACCTTCCACCAGCGGCCTTTTTTTGATTTAGATCTTCTTTTTTTACGGCTCATGAGCACCCACCTCTGTCTTAAAAATAGGCTTCCATTATCCCTATATTATACTTGTATTGGTGTAAAATGTAAAAGAATATTCTGTGAATTCATAAGTCATAGAATTATCATGTAGTATGATAGTATGAATGAGGAATAATTAATGAAAGTCAGGTGCTTTATTCTTGAGGGAAGTTATATTAATATTAGCTGAAATAGTGAATATCTTTCATGAACTGATCTGGGGAATTTCCAACAGCCTTGGGCTGAACTTAACTGATAAAGAATTACACTTTTGGGTAATTGGAATTTTAGGGATAATAGGTCTCTTATTTGTAGATTTAGTGTTTCATGCTATTTCTAAATGGAGCATTACCGCCATATCGTTTCTATTTACTTTCGCCGTGGTTCTCGTTTTTGTCTTTGCTGTTGAGATTCAGCAGCGTAATACAGGAGCAGGAAACATGGAATTTGCTGATGCGGCCTACAGCATTTTAGGTTTCTTAGCCTTTTGTATAGTTTATTTGCTTTTCAAAGGAATAGGCAGCTTAATTAAGCAGCCATAAAGAAAAGTCTCTTCTCTAATAATTGGGAAGAGACTTTTTTCTTATTTCAGCAGGTCGCCGTTATGGTCCATATAAATGGAGCGGATGATCGTTCGATTAAATGGATAGTTACAGGGGGTCCTGCCGTTTATATCTACGGTAATATTATAGATCCCTTCACCAAGAGTTGAAATTTGTTTAGAAGATGCTCTCATATTATCCCAGGTTGATTTGTGTGATGTATGTTGACTATTATGATAATGTTCCACTCTAATGGTGCTTGAAATCTGTTTTCCTTGTAAAAAGGCATGCATTTTTTTAAAAGTTAACTCCAGGCCGCTTACACTGGCAATGTTTAAGTCTAATTCTTTATTTAGACGGCTTTCAAAAAGGACGGATAACAAGTAATGGCTGTTTTTATTCTTAGAGGTAATGGTCCATTTTCCTTCAAGAGGGTTATTAACTGTGAGGAGATGATGGCAGCTCCCTTGAAAAATACTGCTGTCATCTATGTGGACCATAAAGTCAGCGGCTTTTTCTCCCCCGGGGGTTATTATGGTTAACTCACTATGCTTTTCTTCACTCATCCAATTAATGGTGATGGAATTCACTCCATCTTCTACATAAAAAGATTCTATTGCTTCTCCTGAACACTTTCCTCCACGAATGTAAGCACCCGCAGATGGAGGACTATCATAGGTAGAAGGGGGCTTCTGTAGGGATTCGGTGTTCTCATATAAGTAATCATGAAACAAAGGAAATGTCGAGCTTCCCTGCTGGATTTCATAATGGTTCCAGTCCCTGACTTCAATTTCTTCCGCATAAGAGAGTCTGGAACTTTCAACCGTTACAGCTCCATCATTTCTCCCGTAGCTCCTTAAGTACAAACCCCCCCAGTACAGGGCTGTGCCAAATGTGCCCCATCCTGTTCCAGCCAATGAATAAAACGGAACTTCGGTTACATTAGGCTGAGTGTCAGTTCTTTTTCGAAATAAGCTCATTGCACCCGTTTGTAATGAATAAGTGGCTTCATTTTTACCGCCGATAATTTCTGCCAGCCATCCCGCCCAGCTGCTATAGGCCAAGTCTGCCAGCTCGGCTCCATGATGGGGAGAAGAGAGGGTAACCACACTTCGCACATAAGGGGATGCCCCAAAATGGACAAGTGCGGTTTGTGAATCAATTCCACCCTTGCTATGCGCAACGATTATAACCCTTTCGCCAAAATGCATATAAATCTCTTGAAGCTGTCTGGCTAGAAGCTGGCCGTTATTCCACATATCGCTAGCGGGATAGAGGTCTGCATAAGCTGTTTGAAACCCTTGATTATAAGCGATGTCATCCATATCATTGTCATCCCTCCAAATATGTGATGATCCGTTTAAACCATGGATAAATACGATTGGGGATTTATTATAGTCGATAATAGATGGACTTTCTCCGGCGTACCACTCACCGGGAATACCGGGGGGGCCATCTTTGCCAGAACTGCCAGGATTTTTATAGGGAAAATGAGAAAAAGCGATATCCATCACTCTCCTAATTAATATTTGACTAAAAGCTGGGAGGAATTAGCGAATATACCATATCTCTTATTATCACCTGTTAGAAAAAAATGTAAAGGGAAGCAATGGTCCTATTTAAAAAGATCATAACCAAATCCCCTTCGCGAGAAAAAGAAGGGGTGGTCGAAATTCATGAAGTTTCTGTTCGTGAGAAAAGTTCAGAAAGAATTAGAGATATTGCACCAAGTGCTGTCGCCTGTTCGCCAAATTTAGAAAGAAGAACAGTAGTTTGTTTGGCCGATGACGTTATTGCTCTGCTTTGGATCGTTTCCTTTACACTGTTTAATAGGAAGTCTCCAGCTTTGGAGACACCTCCTCCAATAATGATTTTCGTAGGATTAATTGTATGGATAAGGTTAGTCAATCCTATTCCTAAATAGATACCGGCTTCTTTTAATACTTCCTTGCTTAAAGGATCACCTTCTAAAGCAGCTTCATAGATCATTTTTCCGTCGATTTTGTCTAAGTGACTGCCAACTCTGTCACGAAGAAGGCTTTCTTTCCCGATAGCTATTTCTCTAGCCGCGTTCTCCGCAATTGCCGGACCAGAAGCTAACGTTTGTAAACACCCGTAGTTTCCACAGCTGCATTTAGCCCCTCTGATATCTATCGTCATATGTCCGATCTCACCTGCAGTAGAGCCGTCTCCATGGAAAAGCTCTCCATTGATAATAATCCCAGCACCGATTCCCCGGCCAAGGTTTACAGCCACGATATTTTCTGAGCCGCTTCCATTTCCAAACCATAATTCACCGAGCACAAGGGCTCGTGCGTCATTTTCTACTCGTACTGTAATTCCAAACGCCTCTTCTAAAGTTTGTTGAATAGGAATATCTCTTAATTGCAGATTAGGAGCAAATAAGGAAACACCGTTCGCAACATCTACAACACCATGCATTCCTACTCCGATACCAATAATTTTTTCCTTGTCTACATCCATCAGATTTACTATGGCTCTCTTCATAAGCTCTAAAAGCTTTTCATTCGTCGAGGGCTTTATGATTTCCGAACGGCTCTCTTGAATAATCGTACCGTTTAAATCAGTAAGTACAGATTTAAGCTGGGTGGGACCGACATCAAGACCAATAATATAAAAGTTCTTGGCATTAATAACGAGCATCGTAGGTTTTCGCCCGCCCTTCGACTGCCCTTGTGCACTTTCAATAACCAGCTCCGTCTCCAACAGCTCTTTAACAATACTGCTGACAGTAGGAGGGGTCAATTTGGTTTCTTTAGCGATATCAGCACGAGAAATAGGGCCATCGGTACGAATTTTATTCAAGATAACGGTTCGGTTCAGAGATTTCATAAGTTGGAAGCTGCCTTTAACTTGCATTTCCATTCCTCCAATAATTACGGAAATTTTAAAATTAGTTTGTATTCTTCATATTTCTATAATAACATAAAAGATAGTTAATTTAATTAAGTAAGTTAAATCATTATAATTCGATGCAAAACGCTGCTGTGAAACGGTCAGATATAGCAAAAAAGATAGTAAAGGAGAGATAGAATGCAAATACAGAAAGTAAGGGAATTTATGGAAGGAAATAACTTTGATGGACTGCTATTAAGAAAAAGGAATAATTTTTCCTGGTTAACTGGAGGTAACTATAATCACATCGTTCAAACGACAGAATTAGGTGTAGCAGACTTATTGATAACAGCTGAAGAAGTGTATCTCATCACTTCTAAAATGGAAGAGCGCAGAGTTTTTGAGGAGGAGTGTTCTCAGCTGCCTTATCAGGTAGAAGTGTTATCGGATGACTGGTACGAGGATATAGAGAAAATAATCCACCAGGCGGGGGAAGGAAAAAGAATGGCAACTGATACTCCATTTAGCGACTGGGAGGTCGTTGATGAGGATCTAATGAAAATCAGATCTGTGCTCAGTGAACAAGAACAAGCGAACTACCGGGATCTTTGTCAGCGTGCAGCACATGCTGTTGAGGAAACATGCCGGGAAGTTGAGCCGGGTCAGACAGAGTATGAAGTTGAAGCTCACCTGGCATCCAAAGTACTTGCTCAGGGGATTCGTATTCAGGTGATTCTCGTTGCTACAGACGAGCGGATCTTTAAATATCGTCATCCTATTCCTACGAATAAACCACTTGAGAAGCAGGCGATGATTGTGCTTTGTGCGGAGCGTAACGGATTAGTTGCCAATGTTACCAGGTTCGTTCATTTCGGGGAGCTGTCAGATGAGATAAAAGCCCATAAAGAAAAAGCGGCCAGAATAGATGCCGCCATGAATGCAGCCACAAAGCCGGGAAATACGGCAGGAGATGTGATTAGAGCCGGTATTAAACAATACGAAGAAGAAGGTTTTCCAAATGATTGGAAACTGCTGCACCAGGGTGGATTAACGGGCTATTCTTCAAGAGAATTCCTAGCTGACCCACACACAGAATTTGTAATTAAAGAAAACCAGGCCTACGCGTGGAACCCCTCGCTTCCCGGTGTGAAGTCTGAAGACACAGTTCTTGTAAAAGGTAATGGAATCGAATTTATCACTCATACGAATAATTGGGTGTATCAGGATATTACAGTCGGCCAACAAAAATATCAAAGACCAGATATTCTAATTCGGTAAAAACTGTTGACAGAAAAATCTATTAATAGTAAATTGAGTTTAATAGTTACTTAATTAAATAATTTAATTAAGTTAGTTCTGGTTAATTAAGTCAGTCACTGTAGTGGGTGGTTTTAAGGTCCACTTACACTTTATATGGAAACGGATTCATTTATTTTGGAAGTTAGCAGTGAAAGTCAACACAAATATACGCAGAGGGTGACGAAATGAAGAAATTAAAAGATGTGTTTCTTGAACAATTTGGACAAGATGGTGATTTAACTCATTTTTATGCACCGGGTCGTGTGAATCTAATCGGAGAACACACGGACTACAACGGAGGTCACGTATTTCCTTGTGCCCTAAGTGTAGGTACCTATGCTGTCGCAAGAAAACGAAAAGATCAAAAGGTCAAGTTTTATTCGACGAATTTTTCTGAACTTGGAATAATTGAAACAAACCTAAAGGAATTAAAATATGAAGAAAAACATAACTGGGCAAATTATCCTAAGGGAGTAATTGCCGGTATTCAGGAAAATTTTGTGGACCTGCCCTATGGTCTTGAGATTGCTTTTTACGGAAATATCCCGAACGGTGCCGGCCTATCATCATCCGCTTCAATTGAGCTGGTAACTGGTATTGTAGTAAACGAGCTTTTTGACCTGAACATTGACCGTATTGAATTAGTGAAACTCTCTCAAAAAGCAGAAAACGAATTTGTAGGGGTTAACTGCGGAATTATGGATCAGTTTGCGATCGGTATGGGAAAGAAAGATCATGCCATTCTTTTAGATTGTGATTCTCTTAACTACACATATACACTGATCAAATTAGAAAAAGAAAAACTGATTATAGCTAATACTAACAAACGACGCGGCTTAGCAGACTCTAAATATAATGAACGCCGTCAACAATGCGAGCAGGCTTTAAGAGAATTACAGCATGAATTAAATATCGTTAGTCTTGGAGATTTATCGATTGATGAGTTTGAACAGAACAAGCACTTAATCAGTGATGATATCGTTACGAAGCGGGCCCGCCATGCGGTATACGAAAATCAGCGCACCATCCAGGCGGTAGAAAAGTTAAAACAAGGGAACGTTGAGGAATTTGGAAAGCTTATGAATGAATCGCACAAATCCTTACGCGATGATTATGAGGTTACAGGAAAAGAGCTCGACGCCTTAGCAGAAGCAGCTTGGAGTGAAGGCGCTATTGGAGCAAGAATGACAGGAGCAGGATTTGGCGGATGTACCATTAATCTAGTTCATGAAGAATCAGTAGAAAGTTTTATTGCTGATGTAGGCCGTAAGTACACCGAAGAAACCGGTCTTACCGCAGACTTTTATGTAGTAGATATTGGAGATGGTGCTAAAGTTCTTTCGGAGGTGGACGTATAATGACCGTATTAGTTTGTGGAGGAGCCGGGTTTATTGGCAGTCATGCTGTAGCTCAATTGCTGGATAAAAATGAATCAGTTGTAGTGTTAGACAATCTGCAAAAAGGCCATAAGAAAGCCATTTTAGAGGGAGCGAAATATTATAATGGCGATCTTCGTGATAAAGACTTTCTAAATAAAGTTTTTACAGAGAATAAATTAGATTCAGTAATTCACTTTGCTGCTGATTCCCTCGTTGGAGAAAGCGTAGAGGAGCCACTGAAATACTATGATAATAATGTGTATGGGGCGGTTTGTCTGTTAACGGCCATGGCGGAACACAATGTGAAAAGGATTGTCTTTTCATCTACAGCCGCAGCCTATGGGGAAGCCGAACGTATGCCGATCCAGGAAACCGACCCTACGGTCCCGACAAATCCTTACGGGGAAACGAAGCTTGCTATTGAGAAAATGCTGAAATGGACAGAGCAGGCTCATGGAATTGAGTATGTAGTGCTAAGGTATTTTAATGTTGCAGGGGCAGATCCTGAAGGAAGAATTGGAGAAGATCATCGTCCGGAAACACACTTAATTCCTATTATTCTGCAGGTGGCACTTGGAGATCGGGAAAAAGTATATATATTCGGTGAAGATTATGAAACCAAAGACGGAACGTGTGTAAGGGATTATATCCATGTTACTGATTTGGTAGATGCACATCTTCTTGCGATTTATCATTTAAAAGAAGGAAAAGGAAGCGCCACTTATAACCTGGGAAATGGAGAAGGTTTTACAGTTAAAGAAGTCGTTGATGCAGCGAGACGTGTCACGGGCCGCGATATTCCCGCAGAAGCAGCGCCAAGACGGGCGGGCGACCCTGCTCAGCTGGTGGCTTCTTCAGAGAAAGCGATTCGCGACCTTGGCTGGAAGCCTAAATACTCAGATTTGGATACGATGATTGAAACCGCCTGGAATTGGTTCAAAAAGAACCCGAACGGCTATGAGGATGAAGTATAGAAGGGAGGCGGCAGATGTGGAAGTAAATATCTATAGGGAAATTGACCGGCTGATTAACTACGGACTGGATAAAGAACTTATCTCAGTATGGGATATCGATTATGTGAGAAATTCTATTTTAGATGTGTTTGAACTGAGTGAATATCAGACAGCTGTGGTAGAAAAAGAAAAGCTTGAAAATCCTGTACCTATTTTAGACCAAATGCTGTTCTATGCGATTGAGAAAAAATTGCTTCCAGAGGATTCGATTACTCACCGGGATATCTTTGATACAAAGGTAATGGACAAGCTCATCCCTGCACCTAAAGAAGTGATCCAGACATTTTATCAAAAGTATCAGACAGAGAGTGTTGAACGTGCAACGGACTACTTTTATCAACTCTCTAAGGATTCTAACTATATTAGGACAAATCGAATTGCGAGAAATGTGCATTGGTACAGCGCAACATCTTATGGGGATCTTGAAATTACGATCAACTTATCGAAACCGGAGAAAGATCCAAAGGCAATCGCAGCAGCTAAGGCGAATGCTTCTATCTCCTATCCGAAATGTCTCTTGTGTAAAGAGAATGTCGGTTATGCTGGCCGTCTCGATCATCCGGCGAGGCATAATCACCGTGTGATTCCGATGGAGCTTGAAGGGGAGAGGTGGTTTCTGCAGTATTCACCGTATGTTTATTACAATGAACACGCGATCGTCCTTTCAAAGGATCACCGTCCTATGAAGATTTCTAAGTGTGGGTTTGACCGCCTTCTTGATTTTGTAGAACAGTATCCGCATTACTTTGTAGGTTCTAATGCTGACCTTCCAATTGTTGGCGGATCAATACTAAGCCATGATCATTTTCAGGCAGGACGCCATGAGTTTCCTATGGCAAAAGCGCCGATGGAGGAAACATATAGTTTTGAAAAGTATCCAGGGATAACCGTCGGAATTGTGAATTGGCCGATGTCTGTGTTAAGGATTCAGGGGCAAAACCGTCGGCAGGTGGCAGAGCTGGGAGAAGAGATTTTAAACAACTGGAGGGAATATTCGGATGAAAGTGCCGAAATTCTAAGCCGGACGGAAGGTACGGATCATAATACGATCACGCCTATAGCGCGGATGAGGGAAGGGAAGTTTGAGCTTGACCTGGTTTTAAGAAATAATCGTACAGATGCAGATCATCCATTAGGGATTTTCCATCCTCATGAAGAAGTTCACCATATTAAAAAGGAAAACATCGGACTTATTGAAGTAATGGGCCTTGCTGTTCTTCCAGGCCGACTGGTGGAAGAAATGGAAGCGGTTGGGCGTTATTTGCTCAATGACGAATTAGAAACAAAAGGCCGGGCTGATGAAAAAACAGCCAAACACGTGGACTGGGCCTTAAGAATCAAAGAAGCAGAACCGGAATTGAATGAAACAAACATAGAAAGCGTGTTACGCAGGGAAATAGGAAAGACCTTCTCTACGGTATTAGAACACTCCGGCGTATTTAAGCGAACAGAAGCCGGAAAAGAAGCTTTCATTAAGTTTATTAAGAGTCTAAATGAATATTAATTAAGAAAAAGACCGCCAGTTTTTCCTGGCGGTCTTTTTATAGCTTTAGCAGCTCTCATCCGTGCAGGCATTACCGCGGTTAGGAGAGAGAGTTTCAAAGGCAGGTTTTTCTTTTTCTTCATCAAGCACTTTTTGAATACTTTGAACAAACACTTCTACAGGCTGGGCTCCTGAGATCGCATACTTTCTGTTAATTACAAAAAATGGGACACCCTGAACCCCAATTTGGCGGGCTTCCATTTCTTCTTCGCGAACTTTGTCCGCAAATTTCTCACTTGATAATACCTCGCGGATTTCCTCCTTGGAAAGACCGGAATCAACAGCCAATTCCACGAGAATATCAGAATCTCCTACATCCAGACCCTTTCATCCAGACCCTTTGTAAACACGGCATCAAAGAGTCGTTCGGTTACTTCTTTATCCAGCCCTTTACTTTCAGCATATTTAGCTAGTCGGTGGGCATCAAATGTATTAGTAGGCACCATTTGGTAGAATTTGAAATCGAGACCAACTTCAGCAGCTTGATGTTCCATATTTGAAGTCATTTCCTTAGCCTCTTCAATACTTCTCCCGTATTTAGACGCGAGCTTTTCGTGGATGGTCAGCCCGGAATTTTTAGGAGCTTCTGGATCGAGTTCAAAGCTTTTGTAATTGACCTCAGGATTAGTAAGGGAGAGCTGCTGTATGGCTGCCTCTAACTTACGTTTTCCTATATAGCAGAATGGACAGATAAAATCAGACCAAATTTCAATTTTCATTTTTCATCACCTCTCCCTATATTTTAAAGGGTGAATATTGGAAAAAGCTATTTTTCTGTTTTTGGATATAGGCAGGAGGTTCTATTAAACTCGCCAAATTTATTATTACTAATGTCTCATTTTCAATTATTTACAATATTTTGATAGTTATTCCATTTAATTCTTTTATACTGATAAGGTGAATGATTATGTTTTTTCTGGGAGGAATTTAATAGTTATGAAAAAGACAGTCTTAGTAAGTATTGTGGCTGTATTATCTTTAAGTCCTTTCTCTAGTGCACTTTCTGGAGTGAATGCACAGGAGGAGACAGCAGAGGAATTGTTTTTTTCTGAGTACATAGAAGGCAGCAGTTACAATAAAGCTATTGAAATTTATAATGGTACCAATGAAGATGTAGATTTATCGCAGTATAGTATTGAAATGTACGCAAATGGATCTTCAGAAGCGACAGGTACTCTTGATATGGAAGGCACATTAGAAAGCGGCGATGTTTTCGTTGCTGCTAACAGCCGCGCGGATGAAAATATTCTTAATAAAGCGGAGGTGACAAATAACTCTGCGGTCAACTTTAACGGAAATGACCCGCTCGTTTTGAAAAAGAACGGAGAAGTTGTCGACGCCATTGGCCAAATTGGAAACGATGAGAACTTTGGAAGCGATGTCACGCTTATTCGCCAGGAGGAAGTTCAAGCAGGGGATAAGGATCCTGCTGATGAATTTTCGGTAAGTGGTGAATGGGATAGTTATGCGGCGAACACCTTTGATTACTTAGGTTCCTATGAAATGCCGGAAACAGAGCCTGTTGAACTGCAAACTATCAAGGAAGCCCGTGGTGAAGAGCCTGGCTCAGCCGTAAGAGTAGAAGGTATTGTTACGGCTGCTTTCTCTACAGGGGGGCAGACGAATTTTTACATTCAAGATGAGTCGGCGGGCATTATTGTCCGTGTCCCAGGAAGTCCAGTGAATGTAGGTGACAAAATTACGGCCACTGGTGAGTTCTCTTCTTATTACGGAATGCAGCAAATCCTTGCTTCTTCAGCTAATGTTGAAATAACGGAAGAAGGAGCCGGAGTTCCTGACACTGAACTCGTAAGTTCTGATCAATTTTCAGCCGATCAAGGAGAAGCTATTGAAGGAGAGCTTGTAAAAGTGGAAGATGTCGAAGTTCTATCTAAGAATAGCTATGGGGATTTTTCGGTAAGAGATGCGAATGGAGAATTCGTTATCACTCCTCAAGATGAAAATCTTCTGGAAACAGGAAAAACGTATGAACGGATCTCTGGAGTGGTTACCTATAGTTTTGAAGAATACAAACTTGTTCCTCGGAGTAAAAGGGATGTAACAGAGACTGTATTCACCGTAACAGCTGATCCTGTTTCTGGTTCCATCGTTACGGGCGGAAAAGTTGAACTATATACAGCGGAAGAAGGAGCTGACATCCGCTACACAACGGACGGTTCAAATCCTGACGAAAACAGCCTTTTATATGAAGAATCGATTGTGATTGAAGAGGATACGACGATACGGGCGGCAGTTTTTCGTGAAAATGGTGAAGTAAGTCCAATATCCGAATTTAATTATGAGGTGTTAACTCCAATCGATGAAGTTGAAATCCATCATATTCAAGGGGCTGGCCATTCTTCTCCATATGAAGGAGAAGTTGTTGAAAAAGTAAGTGGTATCGTTACGAAGCTTGATGGATCAAATGGTTTTTATATGCAGTCCGCAAATCCTGATAAAAGTAAAGCTACCTCTGAAGGGATATATGTCTACAGCCGTAATCACGAAGTGAAAGTTGGGGATGCGGTAGAAGTAGACGGTGAGGTGACAGAGTGGAGAGAAGAAGGGTATTCGGATGCTGATGATCTGCTGACAACCCAGATTTCTGCATCTGGGGTTAGAGTCGAGTCTTCAGGGAATGAAGTGCCCGAGCCAATTGTAATTGGCCAGGATCGCACCCCGCCGACTGAAGTCATTGAAGACGATGCTATGCAGTCTTTTGATCCTGAACAGGATGGTCTGGATTTTTATGAAAGCCTTGAAGGAATGCTGGTTGCAGTAGAGGATGCAACAGCTGCTGCTCCTATTAAATATGATGAGCTGACTGTTTACAGTCATACAAGTGACAATCAGCAGAAGACCCAGGCTGACGGCCTTCTAGTTTCCCCGGATGATTATAACCCTGAACGCGTCATGTTCGATGTGGAGGGATTAGGGCTCGATGCTGTGACTGGAGACGATTTTAATGGGACAGCCACTGGAGTGGTAGGCTATGACTATAGTAATTTTAAAATTCGCCCGACTGGCGATTTTCCTGAGCTCGTTGAAGGAGATACGGAGCCTCAAGTAACTGAGCTTGAAGGTTCTGAACATGAATTAACAGTAGGTACGTACAATATGGAGAATTTTTCTCAGGCAAGCGGAGCTGAAAAAGCCCAACGTATTGGTGAGCAAATTGCCAATAATATGAACGCGCCTGATATTGTAGGACTAGTGGAAGTGCAGGATAATAACGGGCCTAAAGATGACGGAACAGTAGAAGCTGACCAAAGCTATGAAACGATCATTAATGCAATTGAATCGGCTGGCGGACCATCATATGAATATACCGATATTGCTCCTGAAGATAAAGAGGATGGCGGGCAGCCTGGCGGTAACATCCGCGTCGGATTTATTTATAATCCTGAGCGTGTAAAGTTAACGGATAAACCAAAAGGAGATTCAGCCACAGCTGTAGACGTGAATGAAGAGGGACTCTCTCACAATCCTGGCCGAATTGACCCGGCAAATGAAGCTTTTGAAGATTCAAGAAAATCATTGGCTGCAGAATTTGAATTCAAGGGTGAAACGTTTATCTTTATCGCTAACCATTTCAATTCTAAAGGTGGAGACGATGCGCTGTTTGGCGCAAGTCATCCGATTGAGCTTGGAAGTGAAGAGCAGCGCCTTCAGCAAGCCAAGGTATTGAATGATTTTGTCCAAGAAGCGGAAGCAGAAATAGAGGACGCAAACCTTGTTTTAATGGGAGACTTTAATGATTTTGAATTCTCTTATCCTCTTCAGGTTTTGCAGGGGGATGAGCTTTCAAATTTAACAAATAACCTTCCTGGTGAAGACCGTTATTCTTATATCTATCAAGGAAATTCTCAAACACTAGATCATATTCTAGTAAGTGATTATTTAGAAGATGATACAAAAATCGATGCTGTTCATATGAATGCCGACTTCTCCGAGCTTGCTGGACGTGCAAGTGATCATGACCCAATGGTTGCCCAGATTGATACGAAGGGTGAAGGAAAGCCTGGCCATGAACATTCCAATGGGCATAAAGGTAAAAGCAAGGGCAAAGGACATGATAAAGGAAAAGGGAAAGGACATGAGATAGGCGAAGGTAATGGACATAAGAAGCATCATTAGATAAAGGAAAGCCCCGCTGAAAAGCCAGCGGGGTTTCTTTCATATGTTCTTATTTTTTATGGTCGATGGCTGCTTTAGAACGGTCCAGAGATTCGATCACTTCATCATAAAAGTTAGAAACATAAGTCATAAACAGAACATCAATCACATGTAGCTGAGCAAGCCGTGATGATGTGGCTGCACTGCGGATCATCGCTTCTTCTGTTGCTGAAGTATAAAGGGGGATATCGGCCATTTGTGAGATAGGTGATGAACCGTATTTCGTAATACTGATCGTTCGTAAGCCATTCTTTTTAGCCAGCTTTAAAAATTGGAGTGTTTCCTTCGTTTTCCCTGAAAATGATACGACGATCGCTACATCATCAACGCCGGCGTTAGAGAGCGATGTGTAGGATAGATGTGGGTCTTGAAGATAGAAAGCATAGCGGCCGGCTCTTAAGAATTTTTGCTGAGCATCATAAGCAACTAGGCCGGATGCACCGATGCCGAAAATATGTAAAGATCGGGCTTCATGAATAGCATTTACTGATTGATCCACATCTTCTCTTCTAAGCATTTCGTCGGTTTCCTTCAGCATCTGGATTCCATTATGAGTCATCTGTTCGATGATATGATGAGAAGATTCTCCTTTGTCAATGTCACGGTATTCAACAGATGAAGGTTTTTGGACGTCCCCGGCAATTCTCATTTTTAATTCCTGGAATCCTTTTAATTCCATCGACTTACATAATCGAATCACTGCAGCTGAGCTTGTCTGGCTTTTTTCCGCTAACTGTTTGACCGTCATAGTAATGACCGATTCGGGTGATGACATAATGTATTGTGCAATCTTTTTTTCAGAAGCAGGCAGGCTGGCTTCTACACTTTTAAGCATAGAAAGTCCACCGGATATATAAGACATAGGAGTCCTCCTTTAACGAATAGCAGATTCCTTTTTCTCATTATATGCTATAATGAAATTAAATTTCAAATTATTAATAGATTTCCTGAAATGTAATTATATGTGAGGTGAAGAGATGATTATTGGAATCGATGCGGGCGGAACTTCCACAAAAGGAGCGTTAATGAATTTAAAGGGAGAGGTAGTTTTCACCTGTGAATCAGGATTTGGGAATCCTCTTATAGACCGCGTTATAGCATGGGGAAATATTAAAGAAACTGTGCAGACGTGTATGGATGCATCATCAGAGAGGATCGAACATATTACAATTGGAATGGCCGGTTATAATACAGTGAAAAATGGATTGGATTTTCCTGCGGACTGGACCGCCAAAGTAACACTTATGACTGATGCGGAGCTGGCCTTAGAGGCGGCGGTTCCTTCTGGAAACGGAATTTTAACCATTGCTGGCACAGGCTCCGTACATGTCGGTAAAGCAGGAGAAATTACATATATCGCCGGCGGCTGGGGACATCTGCTCGGAGACGAGGGCGGAGGCTATAGCATCGGCAAGCTGAGCATCCAGCATGTATTAGCAGACTTAGAATCAGTTAACGATCCGTCCGTATTCTCACTTAAGATCCTACATCTGATTCATCAGCACGATATAAGCGGTGTAAAGAACTGGTTCTACAATCAAAGCAAAACAGAGATAGCCGGGCTGGCTGCGCATGTATTACAGCTTGCTGAAAAAGATACTGATGCTTATAGGCTCATCAATCAGGAAGCCAAAGACCTGGCCGAGCAAGTCGACCGCTTTTATAAAAAAATCTCTCTTGATTCAACTGCCGTACTTGTCGTCTCGGGGAGCATTCTAAAGAAAAGTGAGTTATTCTTCTCAAGGTTTCAGCATTATATAGAAAGTCCTTTTCTGAAGATCGAAAGGATGATCGTCCCTGCCTATATGGGGGCATATCACTATTTTGTAAAAGCAAAATAAACTAAGCCGGATTCCAAAAGATGTATGGGATTAGGCTTATTTTCGTTTGACATTTTCCGATAAATCTAGAATAATATCTATCGTAATATTCTTTAAATTCTAACAATTTTAAATGTATTTTAATGAAGGCTAAAATGACACCGCTTACAATGGAGGGGTTTTATGGCGCTGGTGGTGGCACTAGCACTGATAACGATTTTATCGGTGGTTTTAACTTTAAGGAAAAAGAAAATGATCTACCTCACACTTCCAATAGTTACTCTTTTCGGATTTGCTTTAGTGAAAATTTGGATGGTTCCTATGCCTTTTTGGGATACAGTAAAATTTATCTTTGATTTAAGAGGGTAGGGCACTTTGGACTTGAAGGGAGGTGAAATCAATGAGGAAAATCGATCGCAAGCATGCAGATGCTTATTTTAAGGCGCGGACGACTATGATTGTCATCTATTTAATCATAGGACTTACAGCTTCTTATGGCGTCGTATTTTTCGCCCGAGAGCTTTCAGCTTTTAGCGTGTTAGGAATTCCATTTCACTACTATATGGGAGCTCAAGGGGCAGTAGTCACCTTTATTATCCTTTTGTTTATTAATGCGATAGTTGGCGATAAAATCGATGAAAAATTTGGATTCAATCCAGAGTTTGTCGAGGAAACAGAAGAAGAGAAAAAAGCTATGGATCATTAGGGGGTGAACGTTAAGTGGACGGACAATTTCTTGTATCTCTCAGTTTAATTATAGCAACATTCGCTTTGTACATAGGGATCGCCCAATTTAACAAAGCGAGGCAGACATCAGACTTCTACGTAGCAGGCCGCGGAGTGCCTCCCATTTATAATGGGATGGCAATTGGAGCGGACTGGATGAGTGCAGCTTCATTCATCGGAATGGCCGGTACAGTTATGGTTCTTGGATATGATGGACTCGCTTATATTATGGGCTGGACGGGCGGCTACTTATTGCTGACCTTTTTACTGGCTCCACAGCTCAGAAAATATGGACGCTATACGGTGCCGGAATTTATCGGGGACCGTTACAGGAGTAACACAGCACGATTGATTGCAGCGATTGCAACCATAATTATTAGTTTTACGTATTCGGTAGGACAGTTATCCGGATCGGGAATTGTTATAGGACGTTTATTAGAAGTTAACACTTCAATTGGTACACTTATTGGGGTCGTATTGATTGCTTACTATTCCGCAATGGGCGGTATGAAAGGGATAACGTGGACCCAGGTAGCTCAATACCTTGTATTAATTATCGCCTATTTAATTCCCGTTATTTTTATGTCTTTACAGTTGACACAAAGCCCTGCTCCTTGGCTTTCTTATGGGCAAGTCATCGATGAAATGAGGATGTTGGATCAGGAGTTGGGAATCTCAGAATATATAGTACCTTTTACTGAAGCTACAAAATGGCAGTTCCTTGCTTTAATGTTTACTCTAATGGCAGGTACGGCTGGACTTCCACACGTTATTGTAAGGTTTTTTACTGTAGCAACAATGAAAGCAGCAAGGTGGAGTGGGGCGTGGGCACTTTTATTTATCGGTTTATTATACTTATCCGCGCCTGTATACGCTGCATTTTCACGTTTCATTTTAATGACAGAGGTTGCAGGATCCTCTATTAATAACTTGCCTGCATGGACAGCAGCATGGATTGATACAGGCCAGCTGTCTGTCGCAGATACAAATGGCGATGGAACCCTGCAGTGGTCTGAGCTAGTCATCAGTAACGATATCGTCGTGATGGCTACACCAGAGATTGCCAACCTGGGTGCATTTGTCATCGGTTTGATGGCGGCGGGGGCCATGGCAGCTGCCCTATCAACAGCAGGCGGCCTTATGATCGCTATCTCTGCTTCTCTATCGCATGACATATACTATCGTTCCATTAACCCGAACGCGAGTGAAACAAAACGCTTAGTAGTAGGACGATGGTCCATTGTGCTCGCCACTGTAGCGGCAGGTCTATTAGCTCTCAATCCGCCAGGAGCCATTACTCAGATTGTAGCTTGGGCCTTTGCGTTAGCGTCCGGTTCCTTTTTCCCGGCGCTCGTATTAGGTGTATGGTGGAAGCGGGCGAACGGTCCGGGAGTTATTGCTGGAATGATTACAGGGTTAACTGTAACACTCAGCTATATATTTGCTGCTAAATTCCTTGGCTTTACAATACTCGGAATTATAGACACAGGGGCTGGTGTATTTGGAGCCATTTCAGCTATTTTAGCAAACGTGATTGTTTCCTTGTCAACTAAGGCACCATCTAAAGAAACGCAGGACGAAGTTACAGATCTCAGGTATCCGGAACAAGTGCAATATAAAAATGGTGAAGTTTGGCTTAAGAAATCTAATTAATCAAAAAACGAACTGTCTTTTGACTGTTCGTTTTTTTTGCTTCGATTCTTTCTTTCAATAAAACTACATAATCCATAAATTTTTGGTAAACTAGTAGAATCGTTGATTATGAAAGGAAGAATCAGGGGCTATGGCTATATTTATTGAAGTCGTTCTGCCAGTGATATTAATATTCTTGTCTGGATTCCTGCTTCAGAAGTTTATGAGAATGGAGATCAAGTCGATCTCTACCGTTGTTTTATACATCATGCTGCCTTGTCTTGTTTTTGAAACATTTTACAGAGCAGAATTTAATCAGGAATACGCGATGATGATTGCTTTTTCAATCCTCCTGTTAGTATGTATCCTTCTGATCAACAAGTTGGCAGCAAGAGTAGCGAACTACTCAACCGCGGTAGAGAGCGGGCTGATTCTCTCGACTGCTTTTATGAATGCTGGTAACTACGGGACGCCGATCGTATTATTCGCTTTTGGAGAGCAGGGTTTTGTTTACGCTGTATCCTTTATGGTCATTCAGCAAATTGTTATGAACTTTTTCGGGGTTTATTACGCGGCCAAAGGAGCGGCTGGCTTTCGGCTGGCTATCCAGACTGTATTAAAGATGCCTCCAACGTATGCTGTGATTTTAGCTTTAATTGCTAAGTTTACCTCTATACCCGTCTCAAATAATGTGTTATCGAGTATCGGTTTGGTCGGTCAAGCCGCGATTCCTGTTGTCATGATTCTCTTAGGGATGCAGCTGGCCAATATTACAATTAAACAATTAGATTGGAGCAAGGTGACTTATGCTTCTATACTCAGACTAGTTGTATCTCCGTTCATTGCCTGGGGTCTTACGCTGCTACTGCCTATGAATGATCTAATGGCCAGTGTTTTAATCATAGCAGCCGCTATGCCTTCTGCCGCAACCACAACGATGTATGCTGTACAATTCGACGCAAAGCCTGACCTCGTATCGAGCATCACCCTTATTACTACTTTATTAAGTGTGATAACGATCCCGATTGCTTTAAATATATTATCTTAGAAATAAAAGTGAGGGCAAAATAACTCAGGCTCTGGGAGCGAAGATAGGTATTGCAGCTGTTTGTCAGAACGTAAATATTGCATATAAGCTGGAGTGTACTCGGTATTTTAAAACCGCGAATTTAATCGCGGCTTTTTTTATTTTTATTTTTGAAGTACATATATAAATTAGCAATGATAAAAGCGATCGCTAAAGCAGCCCCGGTAGAAGTAATTTCCAGTGGAGTGAAATAACCAGCAACTAGAAAAAGGGCAAAAAACAAAGCAAACAATAAATAAAACACATAAATCTCCCTCTCGTTTGAATTCCCCACTATTTTAACATGAGAACTTATAAATAGGTCTACTGAGATCTGACATAAGGCGAAATTTTCTTCCTGATCGATCTTCTTGCTCTTTTAATGGTGGATGGACTCCTGTCTATATGACAGGAGATCTCTTTTATTGTCCAATCTTTAAGCGTAAGAAACAGTACATCTTTTTCCACGTTAGTTAGATGACAGTGATCCGTTATATCCCAAAGGGTAATCACATCCAGCAGAGGATCAGTGTGCAGTGAAGGTACAAAAGCCAGCAGGGGTTTCTTTTTCTTTCTGAAGAGAGATTTATAGTAGTAGAGTAAGTGAAGGGTAAAATAAGAAGAAAATTTTGAGAGGGAAGGATCATAGTTGTGACGGCATTTCTCATAAACAAAGTAGGCTTCCTGAACATAGTCATCATAGGGGCGAGGAACTCGAAGTTTGTGAAGGGTGGAGTAGACAAGAGGCTGGTATTCTATAAATTGACTTTTATTACTCAAATTCAACTCGATTCTAATTGAACATTCAATTTATTATTACGCGTAATTTCATTATCGCTCAAATGCCAGCAAATGAAAATAGTTTTCTGAAAATTATATTAATTAATGGAAAATTCGTTTTTTAACATAAAAAAAGAATAAAAATTCGATTTTTATGACACCAAAATGGCTCCTCATTTCGATCATAGATATAGAAGGATAAAAAGTATAGAGGAGCCGAAAGATGACTAATGACGAATTAGAATTTGAAAACATCGTAAAAAGCAATGAAAGACTTATCTACTACCACATCAAAAACCTCCACATTAAAGACCCCAACGGCGAGTACTTTGCAGAAGGGTTAGAAGCCCTTTGGAAAGCCTACCATACATACAATCCCTCCATAGGAAAGTTCTCCACATACTTAAGCTGGAAAATTAGAAACGCGCTGATTGATCGTATACGCCAGGATATTCAAAGATTGAAAAAAGAAGATTTATATATTCAGCATCAGAAGTCGGAAGACAGATATCTTAAGGAAGATGTAATTGAAGACCATTATTTTTGGAAGGAGATCCAGTCCTTACTGACATCAAACCAGTGGAAATGGGTTTATTACTTTATTATTTTAGATAAGTCGGTAGAAGAAATTGCTTTGAGAGAGGGAGTAAAGAAAGATGCTGTTAAAAATTGGGGACGCCATGCACGCAAAAATCTGCGTGCCAAATACAGAAAAACAACCACGCATTAAATAGCGTGGTTGTCATTACTTTTCGATGGTTATGTTAATTTTGCTTAATCCCAGTGCTCTAGCCGCCTTAATCATACGTGCAGCTTCCTGCTCAGCGTCATTTATAGAGATATTGTTTCGTGATATGGTGAGAGTAGTTCCGCCAAATAGAGGGAGATTTTCTTCTGGCTCGGCTCTGTTGTTATGGCTGGTCTCCAGTTCAGAAAAGATTTCGTGCTTGCTCCGGTTGACACGTCCGCGGATTTTACGGCCGTGGTAAACGACGCTTGCATAAGGACATCCTGTTTCCGCGGAAATTTCACGATAATTTTTGTCGGTGTCTTGAATCAAACGTTTAACTTCATTTAAATCATATTCATATTGTTTGCTTCTTTTTGCCATAAACTTTAACTCCTTTATTAATCTCTATTAATTTATTGTAAACAATATTTTACTATTTTTATAGTGTAACTTGTCCCCATATTTTAACAATATTTGCGGTTAATTCTTTTTTATAAAAATTAAAATTAAGATTAATATAGGCTCTCAAAAATAAGAACCAGTGATTAATTATCACTGGTTCATAGGAGCAGGGTTAACGGCAGTTACCCCATTCGTATCAGCTTGTAAAAGATCGATTTGGTAATCCGCTAAATCTGAGAACAGATTCTTGAAATCTTTATCTGCGTTAAACATGCCGATCATTGTAGGGCCGGCGCCGCTGATATAATAACCTAGAGCCCCATGTGTATTTAAGACATTCGACACTTTCGGAAAATCAGGAATCAATTCCCCGCGATAGGGCTGATGCCATTTATCTTGTTTCATCATTCTACCTACTAGAGCCCAGTCCTGTTCGGCTAAAGCTGCGACTAATACATTAGCCATTCCACTAGCATAAACAGCTTCTTTATACGGAACTTCATCAGGCAGGATTGCGCGGGCTTTCTCGGTTTCCACATGGTAATCAGGAATCACAGCGGCAAAGACTACATTTTCAAGCCCTTTAGAAAAACGAACGGATTCCAAATTGCTTCCATCGTAACTTGATACTGTGATTCCACCATATATTGCAGGAGCTACATTATCTGGATGGCCTTCAATTTCACAGGCAATTTGAAGCTTTTGGCTTTTTGTCAGGTTTAAGCTAAACAATTGATTTGCCAGTTCAATTCCTCCGACAACTGCTGTAGATGAACTGCCAAGCCCTCTGGCAATTGGAACATCATTGGTCATTCTAATCTGGTGTGGAGGCAGTTCATCTTTTCCAAACTTAGCTGCTGTAAAGACAGCAGATTTATAAATCAGGTTATTTTTATCATTTGGAATGAATGGTGCATCTTGTTGAGAAAGAACGAAATTCCATTCTTTTGCAGGTTCACATTCGAGTGTTACATAAAGATCTAAGGCTAAACCTACAGAATCGAAACCCGGTCCTAAATTAGCTGATGTGGCAGGTACTTTGATCGTGAAGGTATTCATGACCTTACGCCTGCAGCTTCCGCAAATTGTAGAAGGTCGTTTTCGATAACCGTTGGTTTAATTTTGCTTTTCTCAATGGCCGTGTTAGGGTCTTTCAACCCGTTTCCAGTCAGTACATGCACTACACGTGAACCTTTAGGGATTGTACCGTCTTTTACTTTTTTAATGGTTCCGGCAATGGAAGCACAGGAAGCAGGCTCTGCAAAAACACCTTCCGTTTGAGCTAACCATTGATAAGCTTCAATAATTTCATCATCTGTTACTTCATTTATACTGCCTTTTGAATCTTCAGCAGCTTTTACTGCGGCCTGCCAGCTGGCAGGGTTGCCAATGCGAATAGCGGTCGCAATTGTCTCAGGGTTTTCTATAACTTCATTCCTTACAATCGCTGCAGATCCGCTCGCTTCAAAGCCTAACATTTGTGGGAGCTTTGTCCCTTTACTCTCATGATATTCTTTAAATCCTTTCCAATAAGCCGTAATGTTTCCTGCATTTCCAACAGGGATAGAAAGGAAATCCGGCGCTTCTCCTAATACGTCACATACTTCAAACGCTGCTGTTTTCTGTCCTTCAATTCGATAAGGGTTTACGGAGTTTACCAGAGTGATTGGTTCTTTTTCAGCAATTTCCCTCACCATCTTCAGTGCCTGGTCGAAGTTTCCTTTAATAGAGAAAATTTCAGCGCCATACATTACAGCCTGAGCAAGTTTTCCTTCAGCAATTTTCCCATCTGGAATGACCACGATACAACGTAATCCTGCCCGTGCAGCGAACGCTGCAGCAGATGCAGAAGTATTCCCTGTTGATGCACAAATCACCGCTTTAGATCCCGCTTCAATCGCCTTAGCCATTGCCATAACCATTCCTCGGTCTTTAAAAGAACCTGTCGGGTTGGCACCTTCAATTTTTACGTAAGCATCAATTCCGAGCTCCTTAGAAATCGTCGGAATTGGCAAAAGTGGTGTATTTCCTTCATATAATGTCAGCTTTGGAGTTTCCTCTGTAACAGGTAAATGATCTGCATATTTATCTAAAAGGCCTTTCCACATGTTATTCGCTCCCTTCCACACGGAATACACTATCAACTGAACGAATTGACGGGAGGTTTCCGAGCTCCTCATAAGCTTGCTCGAAATCAGCTTCACTTACCTGGTGGGTAACCATCATTAGTTCTCGTTCGTCGTCCTGGTCTGCTTTTCGCTGAATAATCTGGTCAAAAGAGATATCATACTGGGCGAATATCTTCGTTAATTCCATTAACATGCCAGGCTGATCATGCACGTGCAGTCGTAAATATTTTTTAGTAAGAATGTCTTGTTTTGTTTTCACTTGTTTAGGAAATTGCGGCTGAACATACGCCATGCCAGAAGTCCCTAGTCTTAAGCTTTTTACTACGGCAATCAAGTCAGATACGACGGCTGTAGCGGTTGGCAGTTTTCCTGCCCCCGGTCCATAAAACATCGTTTCACCTACAGCATCACCATATACGTAGACAGCGTTATACTCATCATTAACAGAGGAGAGCGGGTGGTCAAGGGGTAACAACGTAGGTTCTACACTTACGGCAGCCCCTTTTTCACTGTGGTCCGCTACCCCAATTAATTTAACAGAATAGCCAAGCTGCTTGGCATAATTTATATCTGCCAGTGATAACCCGCGGATCCCTTTTACTTCTACATCCTCAAGGTTAAACGGCATGGAGAAGCCTAGAATAGATAAGATTGTCATCTTTCTTGCCGCATCCAGCCCATCGACATCAGCCGTTGGATCAGCTTCCGCAAAACCAAGGTCCTGAGCTTCTTTTAGAACAGTGTCAAAATCTACGCCTTCCTTAGACATCTTCGTTAAAATATAGTTCGTCGTTCCATTTACAATCCCCATCATCTTGCGGATACGGTCAGAAGATAACCCGTCCAAAATGGAACGAAGGATTGGAATTCCTCCAGCAACACTGGCTTCGTAAAAGAGATCGCATCTGTTGCGCTGGGTAGCTTCCAGTAGTTCAGCGCCATATTGAGCGACTAAATCCTTATTTGCAGTAACGATATGTTTACCATTTTCAATGGCTTCCATTAGTATTTTTAAAGTGTGATCGATTCCACCCATTACTTCCACTACGACATCTATCTCAGGATCCTGAGTAATATCTTGATATTGATCTGTCAGTTTTGTCTCCTGGTTTTGCAGGTTTCTAGGTTTAGATAAGTCACTGACAAGAACCGTTTTGATGTTTACATTGCAGCCTGTCTTATGCTGAATACTTTCTTTATGATCTTCCAGAATTTCGATAACGCCGCTTCCAACGGTACCTAACCCCAGCAGTCCTACAGAAATTGTTTCTTTCATTTCTCACACGCTCCCTGTCCACTTGAAATAAACATTTTATTATATGTAATGGACATTGTAACGAAAAGATCGAGGTTGCACAAGACGAAAGCCAGCATTCTCTCATTCTTTTCATGATTAAATGAAAATTACAAATATTATAATTGTTTCAAGTTTACCATATTCCCTTAAATGATTAGAGGATATTCTACATATTTTGACCTTTTTGATGACAAAAGTGACAAAAAACGACATAAACATCTATGAATCGACAAAATTGTACTTGTGATTCCTTCTCCCTCGTGATTGACTATTTTGAATCAACATTATATAAGTAATTATACCTAAATGGAAAGAGGGTCTTAATATGAGAAAAGTCTTACATTCTTGGGATGCGCGTGAATGGATGATTTCACGAATTATTAAAGAGATGGGATTGTCGGGAAAAGAAGATTTCTTCTTAAAGGAAGGGATGAAGGTCTTCCACAAGTATAATGAAAATTTATGCGGGGAAATCATGAATGACTACTTATTACATAATGCGATTCGTAATCACTTTCGCACTTTTTTGACTGTAAAAGAAAAATGACCAGCTGGTAAATAAAATCACTTTATTTTTATCACGAAATGAGAGATAATAAGATAAAATACAGAAAATTCTGATTTAAAGAGGTGGGCTAATTGCTTAATATTAAAATGTTAAAGCCATACTATGTTAAGGAAGATAAACGGTTTATTCGAGTTGTTCTTGCCTACCAGTATTTTTCCCTGTTTATTGACGAAGAACTGTATCAGTTTATCCCTATGGAGTCTAGAGAAATTATTTATGACAGAGAAAGTAAGCGTATTCATAACGTGTTTGATATTTTTGTTTTCCAGCGAGGAAAGCGGACGGTCTACGTTTCGGTAGCAGATTTACTAAAGCTTCCTGATTTCTTAACACATTTACATTCCATCATTATGCCCTTTGACACTGAAAAGAAAGAAGTCATAAAAGTAGAAGAGTCGCAAATGGAAGAAATCATTGTTGAACTTGAGAAAGAAAATCTGCGCAGGCTGATCGATGGAGCGCTGGACGACCATGATATGAATCGATTTAAAGAGCTTACAGATAAATGGAACGAAATTTATGCTTAACTGCCCCCTATAGAAAGGGGGTTTTTTTTATTGTTTTTTGTTCTTAATAAAGAAATATACGCTTTTATTGTCGTTAATGATAAGTTATAATAAACGTAAGTTATTCTTTATAAAGAACATAAAGGGGTGGGAATATTGCCGGATATTGGAGAACGTATAAGAAGAATGAGGGTAGAAAGAGGTCTCTCGATTAATAAGTTTGCGGAAAAAGCAGGAGTTTCTAAGTCTTACGTGAGCAATATTGAAAGGGGGGTGCAGAAGAATCCATCACTAAGCGTCTTAGGTAAAATGGCGGCTACACTTAATGTACCATTGGAAGAGTTTTTATCAGGGTCCGCACAAGCTGAGTTAAAGAAGAATTAATATAGGATATAAAGTATTATTTTGAAACCCGATCTTATACTGTGAATCACAGTTCGAGTATTTTTTACAAAAGTTTTAATCTTGAAGTCGAGAATTAATTGCAATAATGTGAAAAAAAACTAAAGAATGTTCAAAACATTTATTGGTAAATTATTTATAATAGGCATAGGTTTTAGGATCGAGCGGACCAAAATAAAAAAAGTTCGCAGAATGGACGGGGAGGTTCATTATTAATGAAATCATGTGCTAATCAGACTGTATTAGATACGGACTGGATTGAGATGATCAAAGAGGCTAAAGAAATGGGATTAACAGTAGAAGAGGTAAGAATTTTTCTCGCAAAAACAAATAAAGGGTATAAACGGGGCATCAGCTAAACAGCTGGTGTTATTTTTTTGAAAATCATTTATATTGGATGTACAGGGAGGAGGGGCTTTCGTCCAATGAAAATGGAACAAGTGGAACTGTTTCAACTGCTCAAAGATTGTTCACAGGTATTTCGAACATCGATTTTAATCCTTAATGAACAAGAAGAGATTATTAGGCATTTTCCGGAAACATTTCAGCGTCCGCCTAAAATTTTTCACCATACCCTTCAACACTGTTTAACGGAAAGCAAAAACCATCCATTTCAGCTGCAGCTCTTTTCTGACGTATTTTATCAGTATTTCTTTTTTTATCCTATTGTGAATAAGGAGGGTGTTTATACTTTTATTGGGGTTGGCCCTTATTTAATACATGAAGTTGGGAAGTTTCAGGTCCGTAAGCTGCTGGTGCTCAATGGGCTTGATTTCTCTTATGAAGAAGAAGCAATTGACTACTTCAAACAGCTTCCGGTAGTAGAAAGAAAGGAAATCATGGCTGTTGAACGGCTTCTTAAAGCCTTGCTTCCCGGCGAAGCGGATGGGGAATATTCGATCGCGCAAATCCCAACAAAAGAAATGGAGGTTTACCGGGAATTTAAGAATAATCAGCTTAAATCCAAATACTCTCGACATCTTCTTGAATTAAACGAAAACTTCAACCGATACTTTAAACAGGGGGATAATCAAGCATTAGAGGAATATAAAAAATTAAGAAAATCGTCATTGTTTCCACTAGGAAATGGCGATGAGCTGAGGTCTGCCAAAAATAATATTATTACATTGATTTCAAAATTAACGAGGATAGCGATTGAAGAAGGGGTAGCAAAAACGGAAGCTTTTACACTCCATGACTTTTACATTAACCACCTGGAAACAAAGCAGGGGATTAAGGAAATAGAAAAACTCGAGTTCATGGTGATCCAGGCATTCTTGGATGTGATGAAGCAGAAAAATTTGACCAGCCGGGTTTCACCGCTTGTACATAGAGCGAAGAACTATATTTTTCAAAATCTAACAGAGGAAATCAATTTAAAGGTTATCGCTGATGAGTTAAAGGTAAATCCCAATTATCTCTCGAGTGTTTTTAACAAAGACACGGGCATATCTTTAACTAAATATATAAACGAGCAGAGAATTAAAGAAGCTAAAGATTTATTAAGGGAGACTCCTTATTCGCTTATGGAAATTAGTATTATTCTAGGTTATAACAGCCAAAGCTATTTTACCCGCGTATTTAAAAAGCAGGAGGGAGTCAGTCCTAAGGAATTTCGGGAAAAACTTCATTCTAATGGATAGTCATTCTAATGAATGGCTATTTTTTAATTTTTTTGAAAAAATAAAACTAAAATTGACGAAATGTGTTAATATATGTATGAAGTAAAAAAAGCAGTGAGGCAACATATGAAAAAGTTAAGCAACTGGATCCCTGCTTTCCTATGGATGGGGATTATTTTTTATTCTTCTTCGACACCTTATGAGGCTCAAAACGTTCAGCCGCTTTTACAGCGCTGGCTGGATCTGGCATGGCTGACTCCTTACATAAGCGAGATATCCTTTACATATAACGGACAGATAGTCAGTGCTGCCACTCATGGAACGGAAGGTTTTGTAGAATTTTTCATTAGAAAAGGAGCACACGTCGTGGTCTTTTTTACCTTGGCGCTGCTTTTCTACTGGGCGATTGTCCGCACCTGGAATTTCTCTGTCCAAATTTCGCTTCTGTCTGCATGGCTGCTTACGGTTGTTTATGCGATAACAGATGAACTTCACCAGCGACTTACACCTAATCGAACACCATACTTCGGAGACGTCGTTTTAGATAGTACAGGAGCGATAGCTGCCGTATTATTTATCTTCTTCTTAAGAAGGAGATAAATAAAAAGAGAAAACCGCCGAAAAAACAGTTTTAAGCTCGATTAATAAAGGTATATAGGACACTAAGTATAAAGAAAAAGGTGAGAGAAAAATGACGAAAGCAGAAGAATTAAAAGAAATCCTTCAATCCATTATAAAGCAGACGGAAAGCTCCGAGCTGTCTTCTTCTGAAGATGTAATTAAACAGATGATTCAACAACTTCAAGTATAGACAAAAAAGGACAAAATTTGTGTCCTTTTTTTTGTACCTGAAAGGCCCCGAAAAACTCGTTTTATATGGTATAATTACTTCTTAATACATAGTAAGAAAATTTAAAAAAAGGACTGATAATATGACTTGGAATGATCACTTTAACCGCTGGAACAACTTTACTTCACTGGACCCTTCCCTAAGAACCCAGTTGGATAAGCTGCAGCAGGATGAGCAGTCGCTGGAGGACGCTTATTATAAAAACCTTGAATTTGGTACAGGTGGAATGAGAGGTAAGCTTGGACCTGGAACAAACCGCATGAATATTTACACTGTTCGACGTGCTGCTAAAGGATTAGCTTCCTATGTGGAAAGTCAAAACGGGCAGGAACAGGGGGTTGTAATCGCTTATGATTCCCGTTATATGTCTAAAGAATTTTCTGTAGAAACGGCCAAAGTGCTTGGACGTCAGGGGATCCAATCCTATGTATTTTCCTCTCTACGCCCCACTCCGGAATTATCTTTTGCTGTAAGACACCTAGGTGCAGCAGCAGGTGTAGTAATTACAGCCAGCCATAACCCTCCTGAATACAACGGCTTTAAAGCTTACAACTCAGATGGAGGCCAGCTGCCTCCTAATGAAGCGAGTACTGTGATTGATATGGTAAATCAGGTAGAAAACGAACTAGAGGTTGAAGCTGCCGATCAATCAGAATTAGAAGCAAGCGGTTTGTTAAAGTGGATTGATGAAGAAGTCGATCTTCCTTACCTGGAAGCTTTAAAAACGGTCAATGTTAATAAAGACTTATCTAACTTGGCAGATGACTTAAGTGTTGTCTTTACACCACTTCACGGAACGGCAAAAATGCTTGTAGAAAAAGGTCTAGAACAGATGGGCCTTCAAAACGTTTATACAGTTGAAGAGCAAGCGAAGCCTGATCCGGAATTTTCTACAGTAGCGTCTCCGAACCCAGAAGAGCACCAGGCATTTGAGATGGCGATTGAAAAAGGAAAACAAATCAATGCAGATGTTCTGATTGCCACAGACCCAGACGCTGACCGTTTAGGTGTTGCAGCTCCGGATGAATCTGGGGAATATAAAGTATTAACAGGGAATCAGACAGGTGCCCTTCTCATTGACTATCTGCTTTCTCAATCAGAAGAAATTCCAACAAACGGTATCGTCATCAAGACAATCGTTACTTCTGAATTTGGCCGCGTGATTGCTGAACATCACGGGTTAAGCAGTCTTGATACGTTAACTGGATTTAAATTCATTGGTGAAAAAATTAAAGAGTATGAACAAACAGGCGAGCATACCTTTATGTTTGGTTATGAAGAAAGCTACGGCTATTTAGTCAAAGACTTCGCCCGTGACAAAGATGCCATCCAAGCCGCTGTCTTATCGGCTGAGGTAGCCGCATACTGGAAGTCTCAAGGCAAGACTTTATTAGAAGCATTAGATGCTCTGTATGAAAAACACGGTTATTTCTTAGAAGATCTTCAATCCATGACGATGGAAGGGAAGACAGGGACTGAACGTATCGAACAAATTATGGAGGACTTCAGAAGAAATCCTCTGAAACAGGCTGGCGGTCTTCAAGTGATAGCGGTAGAAGACTATTCCACTTCTGAGCGCGTGAACGTGGATGGAACAAAAGCATCCATTGATCTGCCAAAAGCCAATGTTGTGAAATTTATTTTAGAAAACGACAGCTGGTTCTGTTTACGTCCATCCGGCACTGAGCCAAAAATCAAGTTTTACTATGGCGTTAAAACGAATTCCGGTGAAGAAAGCCGACGTCTGATCGAAGAAGTTAAACAATCGGTTAATGAACAAATTAAAAAAAGCGTTTAATAGAGTAGAGGAAGCCCTGAGATTTCAGGGCTTTTTTTTATGTGTTTCCAAAATTATTCTGAGTTACTTGAAATCACCAATTTGGCCGACTTTCTTACTGAATTATTACATTGCTTTTTCAATTTCCCCTGAATTCCCCAAAACACGACATTACGTGTGATATAATGAGATTCTTATTAATGTTAGTTAATTTTAAGGGAATTCCCTTTTCGATTAAGCGAGGATTATTATGAATATTTATATAGAAATTACGATAGCCTTTCTGCTGGCAATGACTGTAAGTTACCTTTTGGTATTTCCAGTTATTAAATTGGCGAGAAAGTGGAAAATGATGGATCAACCCGAAGCAAGAAAAATTCATGAGGTGACTACACCGAGAATGGGCGGTTTAGCCATTTTTGGAGGTGTGGTGGTAGGAATGCTGGTTATTCAGCCGGCCATTCAATATATGACAGCTATCTCAATTGGAGCTTTTGTCATTGTATTAACGGGTCTTTTAGATGATCGCTTTCAAATCAGGCCAATTGCAAAGCTTGCTGGCCAGGTTCTGGCAGCGTCAATTTTAATATTCTCAGGGCTGCAGATCGATATTCTTACTATACCTTTCATCGGGATGATTCCGCTAAGTGATCCAGTAAGTATAGTTTTGTCTTACTTTTGGATTATTGGTATTACGAATGCTATCAACTTAATTGATGGTTTGGATGGTCTGGCCACCGGGGTTACGACAATATCCTTAATAAGCATCGCCATCATGGCTTTAGCGATAGAACCTCAAGTAGCCATTGTTTATCTGTGTATCGTGTTAATTGGAAGTAATTTAGGATTTTTAGTACACAACTTTTACCCTGCCAAAATATATATGGGAGATTCAGGATCCTTATTTCTGGGATACTCCATGGCGGTCATCTCTATGGTCGGCTTATTTAAAAATGTGACATTGTTCAGCTTTGTCATTCCTATCATTGTGCTGGCAATTCCATTATTTGATACTCTGTTTTCGATCATAAGAAGATTCTTAAACAAGCAGAAAATTATGATGCCAGATAATAAGCATATCCACTATCAGATTTTGGCTGCGGGCTTCAGTCACAGAACAACAGTGCTCATTATTTATGGGTTCAGTGCACTTTTTGGCTTTTTAGCTATTCTTTTCTCATTAACATCTTTTAGTGTTTCTCTGGGGATAACGTTTGTTATGCTGTTTTTGCTGCATTTATTTGCAGAGATGACGGGGGTTGTGCAAAAAGGTAAACGACCGGTTCTCCATACCATTCGTAGAATTTACAGGGGAAATGTAAAAAAAACCAAAAAGGGTGACTGATAAAGTTTTGAAGTTTTGTTGAACAGTGATTAGTTCTATCATTATCTTAAATGTATTATTAATCGTAAGCAGTGCTCCTTTGGAAATACGAAGATGAAGAAATGAAGGCTCCGCCAGCTGCTAAGGATGAGACCTTTTATTTCTCAAATATAAAGGGTCAGTTCAAGCATTGGATACTCAAAGCGGTGAAAAAATAGGAGAGATACATTTAGAGGGAACGCTGATACCTTCAAGGCCTATTATTATGAACGATACCCTAATAATAGGCAGTCAAGAATGTTTACGCTGTTCCTACAAGCGATAGTCTTGAAGAGGAAATTCAAAGTTTCTACAACTTAGTAAACACATATAGTAAATAGTGAGGTAAAAAGTGAAGAGGACCCGCTATTTAGTTATTGGGGGATTTTCCTGTTAGTGTTCGGAGTGGAATAATAGTAATTGAAAAGAGAACCCTGTTGAGTCTCAATTGGCTTAACGGGGTTTTGATTTTTATTTGGCTTATGTTCGCGATATTCTTAAGGGTTTCATTTGTCCTAATGTTTCCTGTTATTCTTAGCTTACTGATAACTACACTTCGACGAAAATGAGAAGTTTGTCACTTTATGTGGAAAATGATACATGGTTCCCTTAATGTATGCCTAAAAATAACAATGAAAACAATGATGAAATTTGTTAGATTATTGAATGTTATTAGGAGGTTGATTTTTTCAATAAAAGAAGAGGAGTTAAATGTGTATGGTTAAAGAGTGGAATTACTTAAGGGTATTAGCTTGTCTATCCATTGTTTTCTTGCATAGTACAACCCACATTGGAAGACAATTAGGCCTCCCGGACTATGATTTATATGCATTAGCCAGAGTATTACTGTGTTACGCTACCCCTACCTTTATTGTTTTATCGGAAATCATTTTAGCAAATCGGTATCCAGATAAATTACCAGAAGGTTTTTTTAAGAAAAGATTTAAATTTATTATATTGCCTTTTATCTCTTTTTCAATTATCGATGCATTAGTAAAGAAATATATGGACCCCAATATCATTTTATCAGATAAGGTAGTAGACAATATGCTTTTTGGGCAATTTGAAGGGTATTTTATTCTAATTATACTGCAGTTTTATATTCTTCATTATATTGTGGTGACCTTTAATATTTCTATGAAAACTTTATTACCTGTCAGTTTATTTATAATGTGCATTCACTTAATGGCGTTCAATGCTAATTTTCAATTTTTACAAGACTACACAAAACATCACAAGCTTTTATTTACTGCCTGGTTCGGTTATTTTACGGCCGCCTTTATTATTGGAAAGTATTATAAGGAAATTTTGAGTTTTCTTACTAAAAATATATGGCTGCCAATCTTATGTGTATTTCTTTCAATAGCAATTATATATATAAATTTTCAGAGTGGGGAAACAGGCGTTCATTCACGCAGAATAGACTTATTTGCCTTTACGATCTTCATAACCTTAAGTATTCTTAGCTTAAAGCGTTATTTTATGGACTCCACGATTATTAATTTAATCAGTAACTATTCGTTAGGGATATATTTAGTGCATTGGCAAGTCCAGCGACTTATTGCACCATATGTAGGAGATTTCTTTGGAAGCAACAGTACGGGGGTTATTGGTTTATTCCTAATATCTTTACTACTAACAATGTTTATTATTAAATTAATTTCTCTCATTCCGTTAGGATCTTTCGTAGTTGGAAATACGAAGAGAAGAGGTTATCAAAAAAAGAAAAAAGCAGTATCTGTTGCAAGTTAAAAAAAGCTCCATGTGCATAAGCACATGGAGCTTTTAAAGTTGACCTGCGACTTCAGGCTGCCTTAAGACTTTCTTATCATAGACTGCTTGAATTAATTTTTCGCTGGATCGGCCATCGGAATACTCATTCCATTGCTTGGAAAATTGTTTTATTCTTTCATAGTTATAATTTTCTCCCCAAAGAATTTCAACAATTTCTTCAGTAGTGTAAGCAATAGGGCCTGGCGTCATTGCATGATAGTCTTCCCAAAAACCACGAACTCTCGCATACTCTTCAAGATCAAAAGAGTAAAAGATCATTGGCTTATTGAGTAGTGAAAATTCGTACGGTATAGAAGAATAATCAGTGATGAGAATATCGGTTATTAATAATAGATGATTAATATGATCTCCGCTTGATACATCAACAATAAACTCAGGATAAGGATTACGAAAACTTGAATTTACAGCAGGATGAAGTCTTAAAAGAAGTACACAGTCTTCGTGAAGAGACTCATACATAAGCTTAAGGTCCAGCTGAATATCAGGGTCAGTTAATTGGTGATCCCTGAAGGTAGGAGCGTACAAAATGACTTGCTTTCCATTAATTTGAGGATATTTTCGTTTTAAACTTTCCTCGATATCTGAGTGATCCTCAAAAAAGAAATCAGTACGCGGAATACCTGTCTTTAAGATATTATGATCTTTAAGATCAAAGCTTTTCTTAAAGATGTCGGCCATTTTATCAGAGCCTACAATCACTTGATCGAATCGTTGATATACTTTTCTAAATCTCTCATTCGCTTTTTGGGTCCGGCCCTCAATAGATGGATCGGCCAGTCCAAATCGTTTAACGGCACCAGAGGCATGCCATAGCTGAATGCACTCTACATTATCCCGAAATTCAGTAGCTGCTAAGAAACCGAAATAATTATCTACAAATACTTTCTCAGAAGTCGCTAAATGATAAATAGATTGAACGAACTTTAAAGGATGTTTGAATTGGAAAGGCAAAACAGTCGTCTGTTCGTCCTCTTGAAAGGCAAAACTGCATCGATCTTCCTTTAAAATAACGATTTCTCCACTGTACTGTTTCTTCAGAGCTTCAACTGTAAACAAAATATTATCCCCAAAAGAAGAAACAAACACCGTTTTCTTCCGTTGGGGAGTTAACTTAGCGATATTAAAAATAATTCTTATGATAAGCAGATAATTGCTTATCATAAAGTCTCTAACCATCGTTCACATCAAGTAAATCGTTTTTTATTTTACTAGTTGAAATCCCGACAGTACGTGGAAGATAGACTACTTCACAATAATCTTTTAAGTGATCGAATTTACCTTTCCAATCGTCACCCATAACGAAAACGTCCACATCGTGCTTTTGAACATCTTCTACTTTTTGTTCCCAATTCTCTTCTGCAATCACTTCATCTACATAACGAATGGCTTCTAGAATCATTTTACGATTCTCAAAGCTGTGGTAAGCTTCTTTATTTTTAATGGCGTTAAATTCATCAGATGAAATAGCAACAATTAAATAATCTCCTAAATCTTTTGCTCTTTTTAATAAATTAATATGTCCCCAGTGAAGTAAATCAAAGGTTCCATATGTGATTACTTTTTTCATTTTTGTTTTCTCCTCCTTGGTTGATAAACATACCATTATAGAGTATATACCTTTTATTTTACAAAACTAAAACATTATATTTACAGTTTAATAAAAATTATAGAATATAATAGAAATGTGCGTGCTTAGTCTAATACTACAAGATGTTACAAATTAAAACAACTGAATTCTATAGTTTTGAAGTTATTACCAAATTATATAAAAACAGCAGTTCTCTCAAGGAGAACTGCTGTTTTTTGTTATCTTCTTACAATGAAACTATGGTCGGTGCCACTGCTTGCCCAAGCTGTATAATCATTAAAGTTAATTTGATACCATTCATTACTTGTTATGATTTTATCACTATTGTCTAAGACGCCTGCAACAAAATCTCCGGTTTGCAGTGATCCAACCGGCTGATAGGAAGTAGAAGGGCCGGTTCTAACGTTTAAGTTGCTTGCTTTAACCTCTAATAGATTTAGCAATTTAACAAACTCTCCGCTAACCCATCCTTTAGTACCATCAAAAGAGACTTCATACCAAGATCCATTAGTACCAAGCACATCAATCTTACTTCCGCCTGGTATAGAAGCTTGAATTGAATCATTTATTGATGGGCCGCTTCTTAAGTTCAGATTTGAACCAGTCTGTACTGCAACTTCTCCTTTTACATTAGCAGGGTACTCAATATAAGTGCCTGCTGAGTCATCAGGATCTGGTTTAGGCGAAGAAGAAGGCTGACCGATATAAGCTGGAACATCATATACTAAAACATAATTGTTAAGAGCATCATAAATGTTAGATATTGTTCTTGTTTGTAAATCAGCCCATGCTACATGAGTTGCATATTGGTGATAACCAGGGTTGTCAGGGTTCCAGCGCATTTTATATAAAGTATCCTGACCGCTATGGACATAATTAACAGAAACAAATCTCGCTCCTCCAATTATAGCCTCTTCAGGAGTGAACCATCCTTCGTTAAAAGCTCTCTTAGCTCCCCCTGATACCGGTGAATCGTCTACTGCTCCTATTCCATAAACGTTGTAAACAGTATGAACTTTATTACTTTCTGAAACCACATTACCATTGTTATCAACAGGAACACCTCTAGCCAAGGTGGATGTGCCATATCCAGTTTCATGAATAGCATGGGAGATCAGGTAAGCTTCATTAATGCTGTGTATTTTACCAGCTTCAATAAAAGCTGAAGCTTTTCCTTCCAATATTTCAGCATTATAAAGAACTTTACGGTTGGCTTCTTCAGCATTCAGGCCTGCAGGCTGTGATAATTTTAAAAACTGGTAAAAACTGCTGGAGTTTTTATCAAAATTATCAGGATTTAAGTAATAAGATACCTCTTCTTCAGTAGCACTCACTTTTCCAGCACCGTCTGCTTTTGGAGTTCTAGTCATTTGAATTTCTAGCACATCATCAAAGTGAATATCGTAGTTAGTAGTTTCATAGATTAATTTTTCTGTATTAACTTGGTCTTTGTGAATATATCCAGTATTACTTTCTCCATTTATATACGCTTTCGCTTCGTACCAATCTGCACTAAATGTTTTAAGGTCTAGGATATCATTTTTATTGTAGACATGAATGATCCCTGACCGCTTTGATGCTTTTTCATACATAATTGTTTGATCAACAGCTGCTAGTCCACTGACTATTTGTTGATCACTCGATAGATTCTCGACGTGTGACTTGGCAATATAACCTGTATAGGGTTCATGGTTCAAATACACTGTAGCTTCATACCAATTGGCCGAGAAGTCTTTGTATTGAAGGATGCTTCCTTGTTCGTATGACTTCAGTGGCTTGGAATTTGTTGAAGCAGCGTTGAAAACATGTGTTGGGGACTGCAATCCAATCCCTCTGCGGGCATTATTTGTTGAAGAAGGCTTCTCCACATGACTTTTGTGAAGGTATCCTGTTTCCTCTACACCGTTCACCCCTTTTTCAACGATATACCAATTACTCGAATAATCTTTATAAGATAAGGTGGTACCTGGAGAAAAAGATTTTATAACTTGTGAATTTGTGCGGGCATTTGAATAGATATTAGTTGGTTTTAATAACGCAATACCCGAATCTTTTGCCCCATCTACTTCTCCTGTCTCTACGTGGCTTTTGTGAATGTACCCCGTATGAGGTTCATGATTCAAATAAACAGTAGCTTCATACCAGTCATTTAAGAAGGACTTATATTGCAGAATAGTTCCATTCGAATAAGATTTTAAGATCTTTGATCCTGTTGCTGCTTTAGAATACACATTCGTAGTATTCTGAAGAGCAATTCCTGTTAAATCTTGTTGAGGCTGCACGGAAGTCTCTACATGACTTTTATGTATATAACCTGTATAGGGTTTGTGGTCTAAGTACACGGTGGCTTCATACCAATCATTAGAAAAAGTTTTATATCTTAGTATAGAACCCTGCCCGTATGATTTTAAAGGTTGTGCCCCTATATTTGCTTCCTCGTACACACTAACTAGATTATTAATTGCTCGTCCTTCTAAATCGTGTTGCGTGCTCACTGAATTTTCTACATCATCTTTATGTATGTAACCTGTGTAAGCTTTGTAGTTTAAATATATAGTGGCAATATACCAGCTGCTGCTGTGTTCTCTGTATTGAAGGATCGACCCCTCATTATATTGTTTCAGCACATTTGAATTTCTGCTTTCTGTGCTATAAACCTTAGTAGGGTTCTTAAGAGCAACCCCTCTAAATTCTTCTTCGGCTGTTACAGTGCCCGATGCAGGAAAATAAGCAATTAGCAGTAACAAAAACAAAAGAGCTGACAATAATTTAAAAAACCCAAAACGCATCTACATTTCTACCTCCTAGTTTCTAATTGTTTCAACCTTTACATTTTAAGAAGTTTGGTCATAAGCCTCACCCTCTCAAAAGGAATTTTAAAATGTAATAAAACAGGAACTAGGTAGGTTGTAGACTTTCGTACAAATCTATTAATTTACTTCTATAAATTTCATGTTGTTCATTATTATGGACATAGTATATCATCATGTTACAGGAAAATGAATGAAATATGTCGAAAAATGATAGAATTTGACCAAAAATGTAATCAAATTTTTGCTGCTGCTCTAAAAAGAAGGGGAGATATTTCTAGATATAATAAGTTGATGGAGTTCAATTATATGTTTAAAATAACCGTTGTGATGTGAGAATTTTTTTATAAAGTTTTGAAGGGGAGTACGATTTTATGGAACTTCTAAAAAGCGCGCTGGCTTTTTTTAATATATTTTGGTGGAAAGAAAATGTTGAGGGTACTTCCCTTAACCTGGAGAACGTCAACATAGAGAATATTATCTTATATGAAAAGGGAGAGCTGCATATCCAGCTTGCAAATCTACCTAATAAAATCAATGTAAAAAAAGAATTAATAATCACTAATATGAATAATGAAGAAACTGTCCAAAAAATTAATATTGATTCGGAGTCTGAAGCAGTTGTTAATTTAAAGGACAGTTTGTTACATAGCGGTAAGTATGCTTTTTATTTAGTTGTTGAGCAAGAAAAAATTCGTTTAAGCCTGGATCAGGCGTTACATAACCAAATTAAAGGCTGGTCTCATGCTAAAGAAATCAGTGATTTCCTGGTAGTGCCTTATACCACTATAAAGAACAATTTTAGTGTGAAGGTAATAGACATGTGTGAACATAACTCCTCTAATACATTACCCCATGTAGTAGAAAGCCTCGATAAAGTTAATGGAAAAGTTACCATAAAGGGAAAGGTTTTTGCAGAGAAACATCTGAAAGATAATTTAGAGTTTATTGTGAAAAGAAGAGGATCTAAATTAAGTTATCAACTGCCCCTAGTAATAAAACATAATAAATGGGAAGGTCATATAGACTTTTCTAATTGGGAGCCTTCTAAAGGAATATGGGACTATTATTTAAAGACAGAAAATAAAAAGTATAGAATTCAGATAGAAAATGATCAATTAATTAACAACACCAAAGGCAGTATATTTCCATCCAGAAGAGAATCCAGATGGAATAAATTCTATATAACTAGAAATGGAAAACTTTCTTCTAAAATTCAATCGGCCACAATTAAGATGAAAAGTGTAGAAGCAAAAGTTTTCAATGATTGGAAAGTTAAATGCTGGGGTGTGTTAAAAAGCAGTATTATTGGAGCGAAAACGGGAGATGTCGAAGTTTTAATTTTAAGGAGGAACATTTATGAAGAGTTTGTTGTGCCACTAAAACTAGAACCAAAAAGTGGGAATGAAGACGTCTATAAATTTGAGTTTGAATTGAATTATAAAGATTTAATTCCTTCTGAACATAAAGAAATTTACAGGGGAGATGTTTTTTTACGGATCCCTTTAGAAAACGATAAACAAAAGATACGCTTCCAACTAGAAAATGATGAGTTAGCCTATCAATCAAGAATTACAATAGAAGATGATAAGATTTTTCAAATTTATTTTTACTCTACCATTAATCAACAGTTGTCCATTGCTTTTAAAGATTTGAGCATCGAACGGAATGTCACGAACATTCAGTTATCTCATGAAAGCTTGAAAATAGAAGGGTATGCTTACTTGGACACAGTAGAGTGGGTTGAAAAAGAAGGTGTGTTAAGGTATTTAGTTATTCGGGAAAGAGAGTCAGAAAGAGAGTATGTTACTCCATTAGAAGGGATTCAAAACAATCTTGAAAGCCACGGTTATCGGTACACTTATAGTGGTTTTAGCTGTGAACTTAATGTGAACGAATTTTTGGATCTTTCTAATGAGGAGAAAAAGATATTTGATCTTTATGTACGGTTCCGATACAAAGGGAATATTAAGGAGAGGAGAGTAGGGCAAAAAGAGTTTAATTATTTTAAAGATGATATTATAGACCGTACAGTATTAACAAAAACATCTTTTAATGAGATTCTGTATTTAACTTATACTCCAAGTGGCAACATAAAAATTGAAATAAATCGGATTCCTTTAGAAGCCATACCGTATTTAACTAAAAGCTATTGGGAGGAAAACCGTAGCGGGCATGAAGATATCTGGCTGATTGGGGAACGTCCAGATACAGCTCAGGATACGGGGTATCACTTTTTTAAATATTGCCGGGAGAATTTCCCAGACATGAAAGTTTATTATGCGATTGACTCTCAGTCAGGTGATTTAGAAAATATTGAGTACTTAGGAAACGTACTTCATATAGGAACTTTAGAACATTATAAGATTTCGGCTACAGCTACTGCATTCATAGGCTCGCATGACTTAGAATACTTTCTCCCGGCAAAAGCAGTAGAATTTGAGTCATTTAAGAATGGGAAAAGGGTTTTTCTTCAACATGGTGTTTTAGGAAGGAAAAATGTAGAGTACCATAAAGATTATTATAAATATCCATTTGATTTATTTTGTGTAAGCTCACTATCAGAAAAGAATTTAGTCATTAAAAAATTGGGGTATGATAAAGAAGATGTAAAAGTAACAGGACTGACTCGCTTTGACAACCTGCTCAAACAGAAGAATAATAACTATTCCATATTATTTATACCAACCTGGAGAGATTGGCTTTTAAATGAAGAGCAATTCTTAGAATCTGATTATTTTGGCAGATATAAGAGTTTTTTAAAAAATCCCAATCTGCATAAATTATTAGATGAGTATAATGTAGAACTTAATTGCTATCCTCATTATCGAATGCAGCCCTTTATTGACCATTTTGACATTACACGGGAAAATATTAAGGTTATTAAACTTGGTGAAAAGTCTGTTCAAGACCTTTTATTGGAAAGTAATTTTATGATAACCGATTATTCTTCTGTATCATTTGATTATCATTATATGGAAAAACCAGTTGTTTTTTATCATTTTGATAGGGAATCTTTTTTTAGAAACGGTATACTAAGGCCCGTGGAAGAAACTTTTTTAGGAGATATCTGCTTTACTGAAGACTCTTTAATTCAGAAGGTTCAAAGTTATATTGAGAATGGGTTTAAAGAGAGAGAAATATTCACTAGAAAGAAAGACTTAATTTTTAATAATATTGATTCAAACAATTGTGAAAGAGTGTACAATGAAATTAAACAATTTTAATTAGAAAAATATCATCAGAAAGGGTTTTATTTTATATGAAAAATAGGTTGAAGCCATTCGTAGCAGATGTAAAGCTGCACAAGGATGAAAAAATATCCATATATATTCCCGTTTCAAAGGAAGACGATAGGATTAATCGATTAATCTTAATTAATCGCCAATCTTATGAAGAGATTAATCTGCCTTTGTTTGAAAAAGATGTTAACGATAATGTAAGGCTAATATATGGAATTTTAGAGTACCAAAAGTGGAATGAAAAATTGCTGAATGGAGAGTTCTGGGATCTTTATTTGCAAAATGGAGAAGGAAACCACCGACTAAATTCCAATAATCATGCTATTGAATATGTCAGAGTTAAAGGAGAAGAATCAGGAAAAACATTCCACCCATATTTAACAAAGAAAGGAAATGTTTCCTTTAGATTCAGTGAAATTGACTTCTTTGGCGGCATCAATAGCTTAACTCTCAGTGAAGAAGGAAAGCTTTCATTATTGGGTAAAGTAGAAAAAGTGGATTTAGATAACGTAAGGGAAGCTAATTTGTTGATTAGTGATTCTTTAAACGTTGAAACAAGAATCCCGTTAAATATAACAGCCCAAAAGAACTCTTCATTCGATGAATTTGAGGCGGAAGCTGATCTCGTTAATTTCTACACAGGTGAACTTCCAAATTATTTGAAGTTTTCTATTGAGTTAGAGACCTCTGATGGAAATCAAACGATGTGGCGAGAGAGTCCCCGCTTAAAGTTCTACGGTAAAAATGACTTAGATAAGTCGTTTCTTACTAATATAGAAGACATTGATGTGAAATTTAAGGTTTCTAAGACTAAAGTGATGAAGTATCTCAGTGTTCAAATCGTTGAAGACAACTTTATTAAGGAGTCACTTAGAAAAGCTGAAAGAAAAATTGTTAAAGTTAGAAGGGGCAAGAAGGCCTTAGACGTTTATAAGAAAGTTTTCCGTTTATTCAGCTTTCTGCCAAGCAATCAAAATTTAGTGGTTTTTGAAAGCTTTCATGGCAAACAGTATAGCGACAGCCCAAGAGCGATTTATGAGTATATGAAAGAGAATTATCCATCTTATGAGTTGATATGGAGTGCAGACCGACGCCACTATCCGGACTTTATGGAAAAAGATCTTCCTGTTGTAAGACGTTTCTCTTTAAAGTGGCTGCTCGTTATGACAAGAGCGGGGTATTGGGTTACGAACACACGTCTTCCTAACTGGCTTCCTAAACCAAAGGGTACTGAGTATGTCCAAACATGGCATGGTACTCCTTTAAAACGCTTGGCCGCTGATATGGATGAAGTTCATATGCCCGGCACGAACACTTTGAAATATAAGAGCAACTTTATTAAGGAAGCAAATAAGTGGGATTACCTTGTAGCTCCTAATGAGTACTCCAGCGAAATATTCAAGAGTGCTTTCTTATTCGGTAAAAATATGATTGAATCGGGATATCCAAGAAATGATTATTTATATAATCAAAATAACCCGCAGACGATTCGCGCATTAAAAACCAAATTGAATCTGCCTGAAGATAAAAAGGTTGTGCTTTATGCACCTACGTGGCGAGACAATCAGTTTTATCAAAGAGGGAAATACAAGTTTGATTTGAGTTTAGATCTTCAAAAAATGAAGGATGAACTTGGCGATGAATATGTAGTTGTTCTGCGTATGCACTATCTAATTGCCGAGAACTTTGATCTTGGCCCATTCGAAGGGTTTGCTTATGACTTTTCTAAACACGAAGATATTAGAGACTTGTATCTAATATCTGATATTTTAATTACTGATTATTCTTCCGTTTTCTTTGATTATGCGAACTTAAGAAGGCCGATTATATTCTACGTATATGATATTGATGAATATCGTGACAGTCTACGCGGGTTTTACCTAGATCTTGAGAAGGAAGCACCAGGTCCATTGACTAAGACTACTGAAGAAGTCATTGCTTCTATAAAAGAATTCGAACGAAATAACTACCAGCTCGATGATTCTTTCGAAGCGTTTTATGAAAGATTTTGCGCCTGGGAAAAAGGTGAATCTTCTAAGCGAGTAGTTGAAACCGTCTTTCAATAAGACTGCTTGTTGTTTTTCTAAAGAATCCTTAGTATAATTTGACGGGTGTTATGATCAAAGGATTAAGGAAGGTACCATATATGAAGTCTGCTTTAACCGTGTTAAAAGAACAGATAAAATATTTCTATTTAGTAAGACGGTTATCTTTATACGAGTTGAAAAGCTCGAACAATAATAATTATTTAGGGATGCTATGGGAGCTGCTCAATCCGGGAATTCAAATTGCCATTTTCTGGTTTGTGTTTGGTTTTGGTATACGAAATAGAGTAGGTGAGGGAGGAATGGACTTCTTCCCTTGGATGCTTTCTGGTATCGTAGTCTGGTTTATGATTCACCAAGGCCTGATCCAGGCTTCGAAGTCGATTTATACCAAAATTAAAATGCTGTCTAAGATGAATTTTCCGATGAGTGTGATCCCAAGCTATGTTATTTTTTCTAAGTTTTATCCGCACTTAATGCTGCTGGCTGTTGTTATTATTATTCTCAACTTGCTTGGTTTTACGGTAAGTATTTATTATATTCAGCTGCCTTTATATATGATTGGAGTATTGGTGCTGCTATATGCGATTTCTTTAATTACTTCAACATTAGCTACAATCGTAAGAGATGTTCAGATGCTTTTACAGTCCACACTCAGAATGCTTTTATATCTGTCACCGATTTTGTGGGATATCAGTAAATTCGGTGAAGATCTGAATTGGTTGAAGATTATTATGCAGATCAACCCATTCTACTATGTGGTAGAAGCTTATCGTACATCACTGCTTGGCCAGGGATGGTATTTTATTGAGGAGTGGCAGTACACGCTGTATTTTGTCTCTCTAATTGCTGTCCTGTTCCTGATTGGTTCGGCGCTGCATGTGAAGTTTAGAAGGCACTTTATTGATTTTCTATAAAAAACGGAAGTGATAATATGGCTAAATCAGTCATCGTAAAAGATGTATCCAAAAAATATAAGCTTTTCTCAAATCCGCGGGAACGTATGCTGGACCTGATCGTGCCACGTAAATCTTACGGAGAAGATTTTTACGCACTTCAAAACGTCAGCTTCGAAGTGGATGAAGGAGACATCGTCGGCTTTGTCGGGGTCAATGGTTCCGGTAAATCGACTTTATCTAATATTATTGCTGGGATCGTTCCCCAAACGACCGGGTCTGTTGATGTAAAAGGACAGGCAGCCCTAATTGCGGTTAACTCAGGTTTGGATAATAAGCTGACAGGCAGAGAGAATATTGAACTGAAGCTCCTTATGCTTGGTTTCAGCAAGTCTGAAATTAAAAGCCTGGAAGATGAAATTATTGAATTTGCTGAAATAGAAAAGTTTATTGATCAGCCTGTGAAGTCTTATTCCAGCGGTATGAAATCTCGTTTAGGCTTTGCGATTTCAGTCAATGTAGACCCGGATGTGCTCATTATTGATGAGGCGCTCTCTGTCGGAGACAAAGCATTTGCTGAAAAAAGCTTAAATAAGATGTATGAGTTTAAGAAGAGTGGAAAAACGATGTTCTTTGTCAGCCACTCCATTGGGCAGATGAAGAAGTTCTGTGAAAAAGTTCTTTGGCTGGAATATGGGGAAGTAAAAGAGTACGGCCCTGCGAAAGAAGTTCTCGGCCATTATGAAGAATTCTTGGAAAAGTATAAGAAAATGTCTAAACAGGAAAAGAAAAAATATAAAAAAGAAGTTACCCGTAAGCAAAGCGGGATCAAGGCAACATCTTAATGCAGAAGCACCTCCTCTTTAAAAAGAGGGGGTGCTTTCTTTTTGAATGGCTTTTGCATAAATGTCCAGGAATTTCTCCGATGCGGCCGAATGGGAGTGAATCTGCTGGATTTTCTGCTGGGCTTTATTTGCCATGTCCTGAGCCTGCAGCGGGTTATCCAGTAGATATAGAATATGGTGGGTTAATTCTTTTTCATCACGGTCAGCGAACAAAAGACCGTTCGTTCTATGGTCGATTAATTCCTTCAGTCCTCCAACCGCCCCGGCGATCACAGGTGTGCCTGAACCCATGGCTTCTAAGGCAGAAATAGAAGTGGCTTCTTCCACTCCGTGAGAGTGGACACTAGGGATTAGAGCAATCTGCGATGTCTTATAAAGCTCCACCATTTCGGAGTGAGCGACAGAGCCGAGCATATAAACATGGTCCTCAAGGTTGAATTCAGAAGTCTTTTTCTTAATTGCTGGAAGCTGCTCTCCTGTTCCGGCGTACACTAATATAACGTCCGGATGTTTTTCCGCTATTTGCTTTAATGCAATCAGTGGATAAATGACGCCGTTCTTTTCTGTAAGCCGCCGCGGGACAAACAGCATAGGGGCATTTTCAGGAAAGCCGAACTTGGATCTTATCTCTTTTCCGGGTTTCAAGAAAGGTTCAGGGTCTATAAAGTTTCGGACAACGGTTGCTTCCGCCTGTGCGGTTTCATACACATAATCTTTAATGCGCTGATCGACTGTAATGTTAGCGACCGCTTTTGTGTAGGCTTTACGTTCAAGGTCCTTAATTTCTTTCGCTTCCGAGCTGTCTGTTTCGATGGCGCCTCGGCTAATCGCTTCATAAGCATAATAACCATGAATCGTAGCGACTACTGGAAGGTTCGTTTCCAAAGAGGCTAAGGTAGCAAAAATATCCTGAGAGTTAATGATGTCATAGTGGTGTTCATGGTCTTTGATCAGCTCAGCAAGTAATTTCATACGCTGTTTATCATTGGTCAGCTGTCCCTTGCCTTTCTTAAGCTTATTCATTAAAAAACCAGGACCTTGTGCCAGCAGTTTCTTTTTCCAGGTGGATATATTAGAAATTGACAGCACATCTACTGTATGGCCGCTGGTCTCAAGGCCTTTTTTTAATGTCGTTACATGAGTGGACAAGCCGCCTTCATGAGGATAGTCGAAAATGGTGGTAATTAAGACTTTCACGATGTTTCCCTCCTTTTAAGTAAGTGAGCGAGTTCTTCTTTTAGAAAGGTCAGGTTAAATATTTTCAATAAAAACAGGTAAAAAACAAAAATTATTAATGTACATATAATCAGTTGAAGCCATGGGTTATCGAAATGGAAGCTGTAAGACAGCAGGAAAGAACCGCACATCGTTAAAATCAACACGAGACTAAGTTTTAGCCAGTCTCTTTGAAAAGTTGTCTTTTTAAATCGTGCTTTTTGTTTTAATGTGTAATATAAATAAACCGATTGAAACAGCATGGACAGACTTGTTGCAAAAGCGACTCCTCCCACTCCAAAAATAGGAGCTAAGCTCGCGCTGATTACAATATTAATTCCCACCCCATAAATACAGGATCTTAGTGCGGTTTGATTGGCTTTGACCGCATACGCGCTGTTGATTAAGTAATCTCTTATGGCAAAGAACGGCAGGGCGACCGCGAAAAATAAAAATGCGATCGATGTTAAAGAGACAGCCTTCGTATCAAAAGCCCCCCGCTCAAAAGCGAAGGATACCAATGTCTCCGCTTCAGATGCCATCACTGCCATTACGGGAATTGAAAATAAAGCAATTACTGTAATCCCTCGGTAGACCAGATGGAAATACTCTTCTTTATTTCTCGCTGCCAGTTTGGCCAGCTGAGGATATAGAATCGTCGATATCGGCATAAGCAGAATACTCAGCGGGAGCCATAAAAGCCGGTTTCCATAATTAAGGGCTGACACACTTCCTTCTTCCAGAAAAGAGGTCACGATTCGGTCGATTACTCCATTTAACTGCACGAACAGTGAAGCGAGAATTATCGGCCAAAATGGCTGAATGACTTGCTTAATAGCACCCCATTCCTTCCAGGGAAGCAATAGAACCGGTCCTCTATGCTGGGGCCGTATCCATGGCCACTGAATAGCAATCTGCAAAATGCTTCCGATCAATACGCCCCAAGCCAGTCCATAGATACCCAGCCATTCGTATAGAGCAAACATAGAGACAATGATTCCTAAATTGTTCACAGTTGGTGCCCAGGCGGAAGGCCCGAATTTTCCATTCGCATGCAGAAGCCCCTGGGCAAGAGACTGTGCTGTCATAAATAAAAGGGAAGGCAGCATAATCAGAGTCAGGATCACAGCTAAATTCTGCTCATTGCTCCCAAACCCTGGTGCAAACAAAAAGACTAGAGGCTGAATAAGAGCCATGGCAATAATGGTTAACCCTAAAGAAACGAAGATAAAAAAGGTTCCGAGTCTTCGTATCAGCAGTGAGGCCTGTTCAGGTGACCGTTCTTTTTCACTGATATAAAGCGGTATGATTCCGGCTTGAATTCCTGTCCCAAGTGCTGTGAACAGAATGGTCGGAATTAGATAAGCGACAAAGAATATATCCGCTGTCTGACTGGCACCAAACAAGGAAGCGATAAGAGCTTCACGGAAAAAGCCTAATATTTTTCCAAAAGCAGATAGAATGGTAACCATTCCAAATAGTTTAATCCATTTCATAATCAGTCTCCATATTTCGTTTGTTTAATACGTAACCTATTATGAAATAGAAGTAAAGTGTAAATGTCTTATCTTCAAGGATGTTATAAAATAAGCCGGAAATCATGAATACGAAGACAGCACTTAAGCTTATCGTTCTCCAAAGCCTGTGTTGAATATTCCACAGCTTATAAATCAACCATCCAAAGAGAGTGAGAATGATCAGCGTGCCTATTATGCCGGTTTCAGTCAGCAGTGCGATGTACTGGTTATCAGCATACAGACCATCGAGTATTCCATACTCCTCATAAATCGGAGAAGAAAAGCTTTGGGTAGCTGCGTCTCCGTAGGTGGCAAAACCACTTCCGATAAGCGGATGATCCAAAAAGATCTCCACTCCTTTTAAGACGACATAAATCCGTCCCCACTCGGCACTTGCCTGCACCGTTTCACTGGCAAACATTTCTTTGAAACGCTCGATAAATACGTTGTTTTCCTTAACAGTCACTGGCTTTTTCGCCGCTGAATTGGATTCTGACTGATCAGATTGAGCTGTTTCGTGGAAGTATCCATTTTCCTCAATGAGCTCGGTTGCTGATACGACAGGATAGTAAATAAGCACAAAAGCAGCAACACCATATAAGGTTAACGGAATAATTTTCTTCCAGTATCTATAGATGAGCAAGAAGATAGCCGTTCCCCCGGCAAATGCTAAAAGCGTCCCTCTTGAAAAAGTAAGCAGTGTTGTACCGACGATCAGCAATCGTACAGGGATTAGCCACCAGGTCTTCTTTTTGAGTAAAAAGGTTAGAAAAAAGACGATGAGCAAATAAGTCGCCAGCACATTTGGGTTCCCGATTAGACCATAGATCCGCATCGCATTAGCTGAAGCTAAATTCCATTCCGTCCAGGCTTCGGGCAGAAGCCACTGTCTTAGGGTCAGCTTCTCTACGATGCCGTGCAGGGAAAGGAGGACCGCTGTTCCTAATGAAATCCAGATGATCTTCTGAAGATCCCCTTTCCTCCACGTAATTTCTTTCGCCAAAATTAAAACGAGCACAGTAATTATTAAAGCACGTATTTGAAAAATCCCGGCGGTCAGCGAAATTCCTGATAGAAGTCCTGAAATAAGGCCGATCAAGAGAAAGACACCGACCGCAGCAAGCCAGCTGTAGTTTTTAAACAGGTTCTTCCATGGTCTTTTATTAATGAACACAGCTCCAAGAATAAATAAAATAAGGGCGTCGCCCAAATAAGTCAGTCCTTCATTAATCTCGACCAAAAAAGGACGCAGCGGGAAGAAGGCAAATAATAGAAACAGTCCATTTTTTAAATAGACTAGGGATGATAATACAATCACAAGACTCACAAAATACCCCATAAGCGGGTGAGGTATAATTAGGCCGCGAATGATAAGAATGATATGTAAAATAAACACCCATCCAGTGAAACGATACATTTAAACACCTCAGTATATTTTCTGATTGTTTTTGTGTGCCTTCCCTTTATAATAAACCTATTGCCTATTATCTAACTATCCTTAAATTGTAAGGATTTTGTAAATGTAATCTTAAACATTGTTAAGAAGCAGGAAGGTGGCTTGTTATGAGTAAAGATAGCACGTATGTTGAAATTAAAGGAATTCCTTTTATCCGGGTAACGAATGATCAGCTTCTCAAAGATCATTTGTTTCCGGCGATTAACCATAAAGAAAACACGTTTCTAGTAACGGCAAACCCTGAAATCGTCATGGCAGCAGACGAAGATGAAGAATATAAGAGTATTCTTCAAAAAGCCGATTATGTAATTGCAGACGGCATAGGAGTTGTAATTGGCTCCAAGCTGCTGAAGGATCCTCTTCCTGAGAGAATTGCAGGATTTGATCTCATGCATCAGCTCTTAGAAAAAGCCGAACAAGAAAATTGGAGATGCTTTTTTCTAGGAAGCAGACAGGAAGTTCTGGATCAGGCTGTTGTGAATATAAAAAAACGATTTACGGATTTAACAGTCGCAGGACGGCACCACGGATATTTCGATTTGAATGACTCTTCGATTGTCCAGCAGGTAAAAGACGCTGCACCTGATTTAGTATTCGTAGGTTTAGGATTTCCTAATCAGGAGAAGTGGATACATCAATATCGTAATGAATTTACGCATGGATTGTTTATGGGTGTCGGAGGCAGCTTTGACGGCTGGGCCGGTCATGTAAAAAGAGCACCGAAGATATGGCAGAATCTTAACTTGGAATGGTTTTACCGCTTAATAAAACAACCGTCACGCTGGAAACGGATGTTACAATTACCAAGGTTCATTTGGCATATTTTATTGAGAAAGTAACATCCTAAAAGCAATACGGTAGAAAAGAGGGATTCGCTATGAAAATTCTTCACCTTAATGCAGGGAACGAAACAGGCGGGGGCATGAGCCACATTCTTTCTTTGCTGAATTCTTTAGACCATGATGAAGTAGTGCTTGGTGTTTTGGAAGATGGAGAAATGGAACGAAGAGCAAAAGAATTATCGATTGATACAGTAAATTTTAATCAAGCCTTTCCTTACGATCTTTCCGTATTGTTTCAAATTAAGAGATATATTGAAAAAGAAGAAATTAGTGTAGTTCATACGCATGGACCGCGGGCTAATGTACTGATGAAAATGCTGAAGCCGACACTTTCCATCCCTTGGGTGTTGACGCTGCACAGTGATCCAGAAGATGACTTTATTGGTCACGGCGTAAAAGGTGAATTTTTTACGAGGCTTCATAAGTGGGTCATTCGTTCTGCTGATCACTGTTTAGCTATTTCCGAAAGTTTTAAGCAGCTGCTGTTAAAGCTCGGTGTGCCGGATTACAAAATTTCTACGATCTATAACGGGATCGACTTTAATGATAAACCTGACCATACAGCAACAAAGCAGGAGTTAGGTTTTTCTGAAGATGATTTTCTAATTGGGATGGTAGCGCGGCTTGAGCCTGTCAAACAGCATGAGATCGCGATTGAGTCCTTTGCCTCCTTGCATAAGGAGCATCAAAACGCGAAACTGCTTTTGATTGGAGAAGGATCCAGGGAATCAGAGCTTAGACACCTTTGCAGGCAGTATAACGTCGAAAAAGATGTATGCTTTTTAGGCCGGCGTGATGATGTGTCTTCCGTCCTTCCTGCGATGGATGTAACTCTGCTTACTTCAAAAAGTGAAAGCTTTCCTCTTGTGTTATTAGAATCTGCGCGGGCACAAGTACCCGTGATTTCCACTAAAGTCGGCGGTGTCAACCAGCTTGTTCCATCTCCTAAATATGGCTGGGTGACAGAGTCTCATCAGGTGAGCGAAGCGCTCAAGCAGGCGTATGAACGGGACTGCGCAGAAAGACAGACGATGGGTCAGCAGTTTTATAACTTTGCCCGAAGCCGTTATTCATTGAACCACTTAGCGGATCAAGTAACAAAAATTTATGACTTACTGTATAAACTTCCACTTGAAAATGAAGTAGAATCCCACGTGTAATTAAAAGAAATAGTGAATCGAAAGGAGGTGCACAGTGGAACTTCGTGCATTTTTATTTTGCTTTATTTTAGCACTGATTGTGACTCCTCTTGTCATTAAACTCGCTCTCCTTGTAGGAGCAACGGATCATCCGAATGGGAGAAAAGTGCACAAGAAACCAATGCCGCGTCTCGGTGGTTTAGCTGTTTATCTAAGTGTGGTCCTTGGAGTTATCGTGTACATGCCCGATGATCCTTTAGTTTTTCCTATTCTTCTCGGTGCGACGATTATTGTCTGTACGGGAATTATTGATGACATTGTCAATTTAAAGCCTTTATATAAATTAATGGGCCAGGGGACAGCTGCTTTTATTGTGATTGCCTCAGGAATTCAAATCGAATTTATTAATTTGCCTGACCAGACTGTGATCGATTTTCAGTTTTGGAGCATCCCGATTACTTTATTGTGGATTGTAGGAGTTACCAATTCCATTAACCTTGTAGATGGATTGGACGGGCTGGCAGCCGGTATTTCATCGATTGCCCTGCTTACGATTTCCGGCATGGCAATAATGGTGGGTAATGAGTTCGTCATGTTAATTGGACTCATGATGCTTGGCGGGACATTAGCCTTTTTAGTGTTTAACTTTTACCCGGCAAAAATCTTTATGGGGGATACAGGTGCCATGTTTTTAGGCTTTATGATCAGTGTCTTATCCCTGCTTGGGTTTAAGAATGTGACCCTTTTCTCTTTAGTTATCCCTATTCTTATCCTTGGTGTTCCTATTTCCGATACGATTATTGCTATGGTAAGGAGGACAATGCAAAGAAAGCCGATTATGAAAGCCGATTTTTCTCACTTGCATCACAACTTACTGAAGCTTGGGTACAGTCACCCGCAAACGGTGGTCGTAATTTACACCTTAAGTGCTTTATTTTGTTTATCGGCCGTGCTGTTTTCCCAAGCCACCCTGATTAACTCGCTTGTCGTCGTCGTTCTGTTAGTCTTTACGTTGGAGATTATCGTCGAAATAACAGAAGTAGCAGGAGAAAAGTACCGCCCTATTTTAAAGAGAATCGAATCACAGCAGAGCAAAGAGTGAAGATTTCCTAGTCGAAATTCCTCACTCTTTGATTAATTTTAGTAAGAATTGCTATCCTTTCTTCAAATAAAGACATTGTATGATATAATGTTTATATCTTTTTGAAAATTTTACACAAAGTGGAGGTACAACATCTATGGAGGAGACGATCTCTCTCAAGGAAATCTTCGAAGTTTTAAAGAAGAGATTGTGGATGATTCTTGCTGTAACTGCTGGCGCAGCGATCATTAGCGCAATTATAACTTTTTTCGTATTAACACCTACATATGAAGCTTCGTCCGAATTTATAGTTAACCAAGAAGAAAGTATGGAAGAGAATCCGTACGACGTAAATAATATACGTACAAACATAGAACTTATCAGTACATATAACGTCATCATAAAAAGTCCAGCAATATTAAATGAAGTCATTGAAAATATGGACCTCCAAATGACAGCCGAACAGCTAAGCCAGAAGATTCAAGTATCCAGTGCTGAAGAATCACAGGTAGTGAATGTTACGGTTACTGATGAAAGTCCTGCTATGGCAGTAGGTATCGCAAACGGCACTGTCGAAACGTTCGAACAGGAGATTCCTGACCTGATGAATGTGGATAACGTCAGTATTTTGTCTCCCGCTGTAGAGAGTTCTAATCCTTCCCCAGTAAGCCCAAAACCACTATTAAATATTGCTATAGCTATTGTAGTTGGTTTAATGGTAGGCGTTGGTCTGGCCTTCCTGCTTGAATACTTGGATAATACGATTAAGACAGAGCAGGATGTGGAGAAGACTCTTGGACTTCCGCTTATGGGAGTCATCTCAACCGTGTCTGAAGAAGACTTAGGACCAGAGAAGATGAATAGACAGCCGAGTCGTTCATCTAAAGTGAGAGGTGAATCTGTTGGTACGTAAATCCAAAAAGAAGCAATTTGCATTGAAAGCCAGAAAAATTATTGCAAATGACAATCCAAAATCTCCAATCTCAGAACAATACAGAACGATTCGTGCCAATCTGCAATTTGCATCCGTGGATCAGGATCTCCACACATTATTGGTTACTTCTTCCGGTCCCGCCGAAGGGAAGTCCATGACCGCTGCTAACTTGGCTGCGGTGTTTGCTCAGCAGGGCAAAAGAGTTCTCTTAGTTGATGCCGACTTACGAAAACCTACTGTTCACCACACTTTTCGCCTGAACAATACTCGTGGACTAAGTAATTTTCTCGTGGGAAGAGAAGTATTAAAAGATATTTCTCAGGTGACAGCAGTAGAGAATCTGGAAGTATTAACAAGCGGACCTATTCCGCCTAATCCATCAGAACTTCTAGGTTCAAAAGCAATGGCGAAACTGCTTCTAGAAGCACGCCAGACTTATGACTTAGTCCTCCTGGATACACCTCCGATACTCGCTGTATCCGATTCGCAGGTGCTGGCCAGTGAAGTAGATGGAGTACTGTTAGTCGTAAGAAGCACACAAACAGAATTTTCTGCAGCAGAGCGAGCGAAAGAATTATTGCAGCAGTCTAAAGCGAACATACTAGGTGTCGTCTTAAACGACCGCGAAAAGAAAAACAGCAACTACTATTATTACTATGGTACTTAAAAAAAGCAGGGCCTTTGCGGTAGTGCACCCCAGAAGTTAGAGTTAATAATCTAACTTCCGGGGTGTTTTTGTATGTCAAAGTATAGTGAGAAATTTAAATTACAGGTGGTAACGGAGTACTTCCAAGGTCATCTAGGGTACGCTTTATTAGCTAAGAAGTACTCGATCCCTAGTGATGTTCAAATTTTACGCTGGGTTCGTGCTTATCAAGCCTTCGGAGAAGAAGGTTTAAAAAGGAAGCATTCGAAACAAGTCTACCCTGTCCAATTCAAGCTGGATGTATTAAACTTTATGAAACAGACAGGCGCTTCTCATCAGGAGACTGCGATTGCCTTCCAATTGAACAACCCTGCGTTAATTGCGAACTGGTCCAACATTTTTCGGAAGGAAGGGATCGGAGGCCTCCAAGAAAAAGCGAAAGGACGGCCCTCTATGTCAAAAAATCATAAGAAAAAGTCAACCAAATCAGATAAAGAATTAACTCGTGAAGAACAATTAGAACGTGAAAATGAACTCCTACGTTTAGAGAATTCCTATCTAAAAAAGTTAAAAGCTTTTCAGGAGAATCCGAATGCCTATCTCGAAAAGCACAAACAGCGCTGGTATTCGAACTCAAAAAAGAAGGATTCAAATTAAAAGATGCCTTACGAAGAGTGGACATTCCTGAAGCCACTTATCATTACCAGAGAAAGCAGTTCAAGAAGGAAGATCCGAATAAAGAGTGGAAAGAAATGATTACGAACCTCTTCCATAAGCACAACGGAACCTATGGCTATCGCCGCATTTCCTTCGAACTTAGAAACCAGGGGTATATCATCAACCATAAAAAAGTTCAACGGATCATGAGTACGCTCGGATTGAAATGTGAAAAATTCACCCGTAAATCCAGGTATAAATCGTACAAAGGTACGGTCGGGAAAGTGGCTCATAATCGATTAAAACGCAGATTCCATACGCCCATTCGGCTCCAAAAATTAGTCACAGATGTGACGGAATTCAAATGTGCAGGAAATGAGAAACTTTATTTAAGTCCGATTATGGACTTATTCAACGGAGAAGTTGTCTCTTTTGGCATTTCCAAACGGCCAACCCTGAACTTTGTTTTAAAGCCGTTGAAGGAAGCGTTGGATACCATTCAAACGGAAGCCGAATACCGGACAACCATCCACTCCGATCAAGGCTGGCATTATCAACACAACACGTGGGTGAAAACATTAAAGAAACATCAAATCTTTCAAAGTATGTCCAGGAAAGCAAACTGCGCAGATAATGCGGCCATGGAGAATTTTTTCGGGATCCTCAAACAAGAAATGTATTACGGAGAAGAAGTGGTTTCTTATGAAGCGCTTAAAAGAAAGCTCGAGGTCTACGTGGACTACTATAATCATGAACGCGTAAAAGCAAAATTGGCTGGTTTAAGTCCCATACAATACCGAACTCAAACCAGCCAATCAGCTGCATAATAAAAACTCTAACTTTTAGGGGTCACTACCTGCGCCTTGCTTTTTTTAATATAGTTTTTTTAGTTTTTTAAAAGGAGAAGGGGAGGGGAGTAAAGCGCCGGAAAGAAAGGCTTAACTGCCGATAAAAAGGCCGGACTCTATTATCAGCAGATATGATAATAAAAATATTACGGAAATATTAGAATTTTTAGTAAAAAGATAGGTATTGCTTGCCAGATGTATGAAATTGGATTATTCTATATTTTATATTGTTAAAATGTTTAAGGGGGACTTAATTATGTTTACACCAGACAAAAAGATAGCTCAACCTGGGAACATTGTAGAATTTGAAAGAAACGATATTATGTTTAAAGGGAAAGTCATCCCTAGTCAATGCCAGAGATCGGTTATTGTCGACTTAACCATTATGGATAATTTAGACGAAATTGACTTCGAATTCGACCGTACCGTAGTCGCTCACGAAAATTACCGAATAATATCATAATTTTCAGAAAAATATATTGTATATTTGAGATAAGGTTATTATAATGAAGATTAACAAAACAACTTCTCCTTGAATAAAGGCAAACTTATTGAAAAATAAGGACGCAAAGCTACGGGTCTAAGGTCAGGCTCCCCCTGGCTATGGTTTTGACCGCCGGGTCGTCTAGGTGAATGGTGGAGGGGTCATTCATTGAAAAAGGATAAGGTTATGAAGTTGGATGCGGAATGGGTCAGTCTCTTGAAAGAAGCAAAGGAAATCGGGCTGTCATCCCAAGAAGTACGAGAATTTTTAGCCCTCACTCAAGATACAAAAGTTAAGGAAAGAGCTTAAAACCTCTCATTGCATGAGAGGTTTTTTTATTTGAAGAAGAGGAGAAAATTGGAAAAACATGAGTGTCCTGTTGAGTCTTATAGTAAAATAGAAGTGGTTTTTAGAGGAAGGGGGGAGAAAAGTGGGAGAAAATAAAAAGAAAGCAAAACAGCCTGCTGAATTTGCGAATAGCACCGAGTGGTTAGACGCCAGCAACTACTATGAAAAGTATAAAGAATCACAGCAGTCATATAAGAAAAGAAACTGGAAGAGGATCTTCATTTCAATTATTACTATTTCACTCCTGTTAGTTTTTTTAGTAACAGGCTGGCTTTATTTAGATAAAATTTCTTCAGCTGAACATGCAGTCAATCAAGAGGATCCTGAAAAGCTGGCAGACCTGATTTCTTTTCCTCATGATTCTCAGTCATTTAATGCTTCTCAAGCTAACCATATGATCGACTATTATAAAAAACATCCTGGTGAGTTTGTTTCAACGGTGGGTTATTTAAGAACCTCTTCGGGTACATCGGAAGAAATTGAATCAGAACATTTCTTACATATTAAAGATTTTGGAAAGAAGTGGCTTGTTTTTGATCATTACGCGATTGAATTAGATGCAGCAAAGGCTGAAGTCCAGTCTGATATAAATGAAGTTTCCTTGTATTTAAATGGTGAAGAAGTTGGAAAACTGTCAAACGGAATATATGCTATCAATGGATTAACTCCAGGTGAGCATGTATTAAAAGGAGAAGTTCATAGAGGAGATAAAGTGTATGATGAAGTCGTTTCACTAAATACATACCAAACGTCGAATGAACCTATTACGTTAGAGTTTGAAGAGTTTTCTACAGAGAGCCAGGAAGAGGTGTTATCAGACAATCTCGAGAGTGATTTAAAGCAGGCCGTTCAAGAACACGTTGAAGAATATATTGCTGCTTTTGAAGCGAAGGACATGGGAGAATTCAAGCGCATGAAAAATGAATCTTACCTTGAACGTACAGACGAAACGATTCAGGAAATGACGGACTTAGGTCAGAATTATGATGGGAAAGTTATGGGGATTGGCTATGACATCGGAAGCCTGGACTTCTCGTATGATGAGGATTCGAAATTATACAACGCTGCTTTTACCGTTTCTTTCACGTTTGACTCTGGTTATTATCTAGATGGAGATGGGCTGGAAAACTCCTTGCGAACGGAAAATACATATTATTGGAATTATGAATTCACATATGATGAAGCAGAACAGAATTGGTTTATTACCGGTGGAACTCCGTTATCGGGTTATACGACAGATGAATTGGATATACGAGAATTCTAAAAAACCGCTCCTGTATTAGGAGGCCACTGAAAAAGTCCTTTCTAATCTAAAGGAGCTGTTAAAGTTTGTTTTTGATTCTCACGAATCGCTTGTCGGTGGGTGCTTGCCGCGGGCACGGCCTCAGCTAACTTGGTCAAGAAGATCACTTGACCAAGTGGATCTTCGGCTCGCGCTGTTCCCGCAGGCGTCACCACCGAACGCTCATCGTGGAATCAACAGAGGCCAATCTAAAAAGAGTGAGTTTCTATGATTTATAAAAGAAAGTCACTTTTTTTTCTTGTACAATGAAAGTAATACATAAAAATTGAGATTCGATGTTAGACCGTGAATTTAAGTCAGTACGATAAAATGGGTACGCAATACTTCTTGAGGAGATGTTTGATTGTATCGAGCGCTGGTGTGTGTCGCATCAAGGATGAGAGACTTCGACTGATTTACGCCTGTCTCAATATGTTATAAACCTGGGGCCAAAACCAAGAGTTATTCGGTCAGCCTTAAATCAGAAGAACATATGAATCAACTCGCCTTTCAAAACAGTGAGAACTTCAAGCAAAAGGCTAAAGAACGATATAAGATTGAAGCGAAGAATAACGAACTGAAGCATAGACACGGATATGAGGTGGCCTCATCTTCGGGTCTCGAAGGCATGGGCATTCAAGGTGCGATGGCGATTTTCACAGCTAATGTGAAACGAATCGTTAAACTTATGAAGGAATAGAGGGCACAAATCTCTTAAAATTAGAAGAAAAGCGTCTGTGTGGAATGTAAATTCCACACAGACGCTTTTAAAAATTCTATCTTTCACAGATCTTCAGTTTTTCAGTGGCCTCTGTATTAGGAGCGGTTTTTTCGACATCTACAGCCTTATTTCCCGGGGAATAAAGCTTAGTACTGATATTCTTCCGTATACTGGTTCGTTTCCTCGATGCTGTCTTGTCCTGCAAACGAGTTATTGGAAGAAGAATCTTGAATATCCAGATGAGACTGCAGAGAATCTTGAATATTCATTAGGCTTGTCTCATTAATCTGATAGTACCAGATTCCATCAATATATCCGCCTTCACCTTCAAGCTGCATTTCCTCAAAGTTCAATCCATTTTCCGATAACACATAATCTTTATAAGCTGTCATTTCATTAAAGCTAAGGTTTGTTTTCATATTGTCACCGATCGATTCGATTACATTTCCGTAATTCTTGATCGATCCCACACTTGCCGCCTTATTGACGATGGCTTCAATCATTTCCATTTGGCGCTCGCCGCGCGCTAAGTCGCTGTCATATTGACGGGACCTTACAAGAGCAAGAGCTTCTTCTCCAGATACTGTCTGGTATCCTTCCTCCAGCACGATCGCACCGGCTTTATCCTCACTGTTTTGTTCAGATAAGTCAAAAGGAACATCAAACTGTACACCGTTTAAAGAGTCAATTACATCAATGAATGAGTTGAAATTTAATCGAACATAATAATCCACGGGGACATCTAAAAGATTTTCAACCGTTTCGATCGTGGCATCAGTTCCTCCAAAGGCGTGAGCATGAGTAATTTTATCATTGTATCCGACTTCTGGAATGTAGGTGTACGAATCCCGGGGAATGCTTACTAGCTTGACTGATTTATTATCATTGTTAAAAGTAGCTAAAACGAGGGCATCCGAACGAGTAGCTGAATAAGTGGTACTTCTTTTATCGCTGTCATCTACTCCAATAAATAAAACGGAAGTAGAGTTAGAAATCGGAGTCACGGCCTGGTCTCTCTTATCTGACTTTCCTCCCCGTTCCAAAGATTCGTGCGAACTATTGGCTGTATCTCTTGCTTTGTCAGTCAAAAAAGCAGCATAACCTGCAGTTGCTCCTATTGTCATTAAGACAAGAAACAAGATACTCCATAAAAAAATTTTAACTTTTTTCCTTTTCATCCAAGTGCTCTCCCTTTTTTAGTTGGTTAACCGTGTTCTCTTCTCTCTTTATAATTCAATGGAATGTTCATGGTAGCTGTATTCCCCTGGTTCGAAGCTTACTTGTCCATGGGCGAGATCTGTTATCCACTGTTCAAATTCTTCCTGATTATCTTTCTTGACATATACTTCTATTTCCACGTTATCTAAGTAATGAATCATTTTAATCGGGTAAATCGAGTTCCTAATTTCATTTTCCAGTTTTCCAAGCAGCGTATAATCCGCCGTTACTTTCACCGTGCGCATTAATTCACGCTGAACTACACCAGTTGCCTGGATGGCTTCTGATGCTGATTTGGAATAGGCCCTGATTAATCCGCCGGCGCCTAGCTTAACACCGCCAAAATATCGGGTAACTACTACAGCTGTGTCTTTGAGCTCCATTTTTTTAAGGACTTCGAGCATAGGAACACCAGCTGTACCGCTTGGTTCTCCGTCGTCATTGGCCTTTTGAATTAAATCATGTTCGCCGATCATATACGCCGAGCAGTTATGGTTCGCATCACGGTGCTTTTTCTTTATTGACCGAATAAAGTCTTGAGCTTCTTGTTCTGTTTCACATCGTTTAATATACCCAATAAATCGGGATTTTTGTATATTGATTTCATGTGATCCTTCTAATTGAACGGTTTTATAACTTTCTAGCACGAATGTAACCTCCTAATATTTTATTATATAATGATTTTGAGATGAGAGACAATAATATGTTGAATATTGTTTAAATATATTCTATCACGACAAAAACCCCCACAAATGGGCTTAGGTATTACGAATGAGTATCGTGAATATTGATGGAGGAGACTTGCGATGAAAGATTTGAAATCTGGGGATAAAGCACTTGACTACATTATTAAAGATATGGTCTCTACTGTGTCAAACAGTAAAGATGAAATCTTCCAGATTGGTGAGGATTCCCGCAAAGAATTTGAGGAATTGAGTAATGAGCTGCAGCTTATTAAAAAGCAAGTCACCACTTTAATTGAAGAAGGCGATGAACTAGAGAAGAAAGTGCGTTTATCGAGAACGCGCTTATCTGAAGTAAGCAAGCAATTCCAGAAGTATTCTGAAGGAGAAATTAGAAAAGTATATGAACAAACTCATGGACTGCAAATGGATTTATACATGAAAAGAGAGAAAGAAAAGCAGCTCCGCGAGCGAAGAGACGAAATTGAACTTCGTCTTAGAAATATTGATGAGACGGTAGGGCGTGCAGAAGCCCTGGCTGGTAAAATTTCCGTAGTTCTAAACTATTTGACGGAAGACTTTAAGAAAGTTACAGAAACTTTGGAATCAGCAAAAGAAAAACAGGAATTCGGTTTGCAGATCATTGAAGCCCAGGAAGAGGAGCGAAGACGCCTATCGAGGGAAATCCATGATGGACCCGCTCAGGCTCTGGCCAATGTAATGCTCAGGTCGGATTTAGTCGAACGAACGTTTAACGAGCGGGGGATCGAAGAAGCCCTGGCTGAAATGCGTAATGTACGAAAGCTTGTACGCGCTGCGCTTTATGACGTTCGACGAATTATTTATGACCTGCGGCCTATGGCATTAGACGACCTCGGACTTGTTCCTACCCTTAAAAAATATTTAGCCACTGTCGAAGAATATAGTAAGGTGAATATTCGCTTCCTCTCCTTAGGAAGTGAGAAAAGGTTAGACAGTAAGTACGAAGTCGCTATTTTTCGCCTTATACAGGAAGCAGTGCAAAATGCTGTAAAACATGCTGATGCCGGGGGAATTGATGTAAAAATTGAGCTTAAATCACATATGGCAGCTATCGTAATAAAAGACGACGGGAAAGGCTTTGACCCTTCGAAAAAGAAAGAGAAATCCTTTGGGCTTTTGGGAATGCGGGAACGCGTTGATATGGTAGGTGGAGAATTACATATCAATTCCAAGCCGGGCGAGGGGACCATAGTCACGATACATTTACCATTAAATCAATAATTTTACGAAAAACTATGTAAAAAGGCATGTATCGTTTATAATAGGAATTAGGATTAGGGTCGATCGACTAAAAAACAAAGAGACAAAAAGAGAAAAGACCCATTCGGATACAAAACATAGAAACATTCGAGTGGTCAAAATTTAGGAGGTAGACTCAAAAATGACCAGAATCGTACTAATTGATGATCATAAACTATTTCGTGAAGGCGTGAAACGCATCCTTGATTTTGAAGCAAGCTTTGAAGTTGTTGCTGAAGGAGACGACGGTTCCCAAGCCTTAGATTTAATAGAAAAAAATAATCCGGATATCGTTTTAATGGACATTAATATGCCAAGCATGAATGGCGTAGAAGCGACAGCTGAACTTACAAAACGTTATCCTAATCTAAAAGTCATCATTCTCTCGATTCACGATGATGAGAATTATGTAACCCATGCGTTAAAAACCGGTGCTCAAGGGTACCTGTTAAAAGAAATGGATTCTGATGCTTTAATCGAAGCCATTAAAGTTGTAAGCAATGGCGGCTCATACCTTCATCCGAAGGTTACTCATAATTTGGTAGCCGAGTATCGCCGTTTATCTGACACTGCATCCAATGAAGCCTTCCGTACGATTGAATACCGCAAGCCTCTTCACCTGTTGACACGCCGCGAATGTGAAGTTCTGCAGCTATTAGCGGACGGACAAAGCAACCGGGGAGTAGCCGAAGCTTTGTTTATCAGTGAAAAAACAGTGAAAAACCACGTAAGTAATATCCTTCAAAAGATGAACGTAAACGACCGTACACAAGCTGTTGTTACCGCTATTAAAAACGGCTGGGTTGAAGTAATTTAATAGTTTCATAGAGTTCCAGAGTCATAAGGCTCTGGAACTTTTTTATTGGAAAAACGTCTATACACAAGTGCAAAGTATCAAGGCATGTTGTAAAATAGACCGTAAGCATGGCTTTTATTTAAGCTATAGGAAACAAACGACGAGGAGAATGACCTTATGAAAACAGCGGTACTTACGGACAGTACAGCATACCTTCCAAAGAAAATTCGTCAGTCGAATAATATACATATGGTGCCACTTAATGTCGTGTTCGGTGAAGAATCCTATCAGGAAGAAAAAGATATTACCGTTGATGACTTCTACGATATGGTAAAAGAAAGCGAGAAGCTCCCGAAAACATCTCAGCCATCAATAGGGCTAATGACCGAGAAGCTTGAGGAACTCGCGAAAGATTACGATGCGGTAATTGCGATTCACTTATCGAGCGGGATCAGCGGGACGTATCAAGGAATGGTCACAGCAAGAGGTATGGTGGATGACATTGAAGTCTACGTTTTTGATTCTGAGATCAGTTGTCTCATGCAAGGTTATTATGCATTAGAAGCAGCCGAGCTTGCCGATAACGGTGCCCTGCCTGATCAGATTTTGAGCAGACTTGAAGAAATGAAATTTTCTATGCGTGCCTACTTTATGGCGGACGATTTGTCTCATTTACAAAGAGGCGGCCGTTTGAATGGGGCTCAAGCTTTTGTCGGGAGTCTGCTGCAGGTCAAACCTGTCCTTCACTTTGTCGATACGAAAATAGTTCCATTTGAAAAAATCAGAACCCGTAAGAAAGCATTAAAGAGAATTTTAACACTGTTTGAAGAATCAATTGAAAGTGACGCCTGCTATAAGGCGAGTGTTATACACGCGAATCGTCAGGAAGAAGCCGAACAAATTAAGCGTGAAATTGAATCCGAATTTTCAAACGTTGAAGTAACTGTAAGCTATTTTGGTCCGGTAATTGGCACCCATTTAGGCGAAGGGGCGATGGGCCTTGGCTGGTATAGACATTCTTAAAGGAAGCAAGCCTGCTTGTGAGACTCAGGCAGGCTTAATTTCTTTAGGAAGGTGATTGATGCCATGCTTCATTTATTGAAAAAAACCTCTATCCCTACACCCGTTTATTCTTCGTTTTCTCCTATTCCTCCCGATTCCCCCTATCTGCGGCTTTCTGGAAAACTACTGACAAGAGACGAACTCTCCTGTTCGTCTGAAGAACTGAATGGTTTGCTCAACCAGTCAATCCTTCAGATAACTCCTTCTATTTATAAAAACTCTGTCCAGAAATTTTGTTACCGATGCGGAGCCGATAAACCCTATTTATTTGGCATCTTTCTGCATGCAGCGTGTAAAAAGGAATGCACCTACTGCCGCAATTGTATTCAAATGGGGCGAATTATCGAGTGTGAGTGTTTATATGCAGGCAGTTCCTTAGTGGAATGGACGAAGCACGATGGTCCATGTAAATGGGATGGCGAGTTAATGTTGGCCCAGAAAAAAGCCGCCGAAGAAATCAGAGAGACGATTGAAACTAAGTCCGAGCTTTTGGTATGGGCGGTATGTGGAGCAGGAAAAACAGAAATGCTCTTTCCCGGACTTACGAGAGCCCTCGAACTCGGATTAAGGATATGTATCGCCACACCAAGAACTGATGTTGTCAGGGAGCTGCTGCCGCGATTGAAAAATGCTTTTCCTCTAGTGACGATTCAAGGCTTATACGGCGACAGTGAAGAAAAGCACGGCGATGCGCAGCTGATCATTACAACAACACACCAGCTGTATCGGTATGCTTCCGCTTTTGATGTGATGGTCATTGATGAAATTGATGCCTTTCCCTACCATAAGAATGACACCCTCAAATATGCTGCTAAGCGGGCATCTAAGCCGGGTGGTGCGCGTATCTACTTAACTGCTACTCCTAGAAAAAAAGAAAAAATCCTCGTCCGTCGTAAAAAGCTTAAAGCCGTATTTATTCCTTCCCGCTTTCATGGATACCCTCTTCCTGTACCTGTCTTTCAATTAACCCCTATGCTTCGAAAGAAACTCGATAAAGGAGGGCTGCCTGAAAGTCTTCTGCAGAAAATCCGTCAGCAGCAGAAAGGAAACCGTCAGCTTCTGCTGTTTACTTCGACGGTTTCTCAAGCTCTTCAATTAGAAGAACTATTAGCAGGAAAATTTACTCTGACTTCTGTTCATGCGGAAGATCCTGAGCGTGCACAGAAAGTCCAGGATTTTCGGGATAAGAAACTTTCTATCCTTATTACAACAACGATCTTAGAAAGGGGAGTTACTTTTCCGGCGGTTGACGTATATGTGATCGACGCCGGGCATGAAGTATTTGATGAAGCAGCTTTAGTGCAAATTGCCGGACGGGCTGGAAGAAGTCCTGATGATCCAACAGGAGAAGTCATCTTTTATCACATTGGAAAAGCGAATGCGATGATCGACGCACGCGAGGCCATCATTCAAATGAATAAGAGGGCAAAGCGATGAGCCGGTGTGTCATATGCTTTACTGACATTATGCCCCAGGTCACGTGGGCGAATTTTCTAACCCTGCCTAAAGAAGAAAAGGTCTGCCTAAGCTGCCTTGATAAACTTGAAATCATCAAGAAGCCGGGCTGTCTGAAATGCGGACGGATAGATACTGATAAAGTATGTTTTGACTGTGAACGCTGGGAGAAATTCTCGGAATTTTCCGGCGTATTAGAGAGGAATGTCGCTGTATTTAAATACAATGATTTTGCAAAAGAGCTTGTCGTCCGCTGGAAGTACCGGGGGGACTTTACGCTCATTGAGGTTTTTGCTGAAACTCTACAGACGAAGCATCAAGAGCAGTTTCACGGCATGGAAGCAGACTATGTAGCAATTCCATTAAGTAAAGAGCGGCTGTCGGAGCGGGGGTTTAACCAGTCGAAAGCGATTATTTCTCTGCTCGGTGTGCAGGCTAACGATTTTTTTAAGAGAAAGGGAAATGAGAAGCAGTCGAAGAGGGGACGGGCGGAAAGAATCGAAGCTGAGAATCCATTCATTTTAAAAAGGTCTGTGGATCGGCCTGTGGTGCTGGTGGATGATATTTATACGACGGGAACAACGGTGAGACATTTGGCACGGCTGCTTAGGGAAGCGGGCTGTCCATCGGTGAGTTCTCTGACACTTTTTCGTTAGGGTGGCTTTGGTTTTGCCTAAGGGTGCCGATATAATATATAAAGAGGATTATGGGGGAGCTAATACTGTGTTGGATATCGTAAGGCAGACTGGCAAGGAAATTAAAGAAAAAGTCGACAGTGGCAATTACAAAGTAGATCATCTGACAGCGGCTCAGCGCCTTGCAAAATTTTTTAAGGGAGAGTCGTAAGTGATGGTAAAAGTTATTTTTGAGTCATTAGATCACTCGAAACAGCTTCATGAAAGTCTGCTTACAGTTTCTAAGAAAAAGACCGAGGCACTTAAAGAGAATCAGATCGAAAGGCTGCTGGAGTGTTTGGTTCAGGAGCGAAAGCACGTAGCGGCAATTGAAAAATTGGAGGAATGTAATTGAAAGTGTCCAGCAGCTAACCAGCCAGCGGGGTCTCATGTTATCAGAACTCAATGAGCCAGTCAGTGAGACAGATCAGTCAGCAACTTTAAAGGTAAAGGAATTGGATGAAGTTATAAATAAGCAGCTTGCTTCTTTAATGGCGCAGTTGAAAAATGAAATCCGCGATGTTCGAAAGCAGCGGCCAGTCAAAAGAAATATTCCAACCCTTACAAAAGCGTCGCAAACTTTGATGGAATGTTTTTAGATTAAAAAAATGAGTATTGTGGACTCCCAAAGTGAAATGGTGAGACTCATGCGGAAAAAACGGACGATTCAACACCCCGCAACGTGTGGTACCGCTTAAAAGCGAGCGATTTCTCTGAGGAAGACAAAAAAGAGCCTTCCATTTACAGGAAGGCTTTTAATTATTATTCTTCAATAAAAGAAGTATCCACTAAACCATTTAAGTTCGGTTTCTCTTCTAAGAACTGCAGTTCATAAGAAGAATCAGCAAACATTTGAACTTCTTTAGGATCTACGTCATAAGTAAACGTCATACGCTCCCAAGATCTGTCAACCACTTCTTTAGATAGTTCTTGGTCTGTGATTTCTTTAATTTTATCAATCGCGATTTGTTTAGATTCTTCTGGGTTTTCGTTTACAAAGTCTGTTGCTTTTATGTGAGCATCGACTAGGTTTTGAATTAACCCAGGATCTTTTTCTTTAAGTCTTTCAGAAGTTACAAATACGGAAGCTGGCATGTCGGCATTATGAGCAACTTCTTCATTCTCAAACAGTACTTTTCCTGTTCCTTGTGCTTCAATGTAGGCTGCCCATGGTTCCGGAACTGCCGCTACATCTACTTTTCCAGATTCAAACATGCTGCTGTAAGTGGCAGGTTTACCTGTTACGTGCTTCATTTCTCCATCTAAGCGGTCAGACGTAATACCGAACTCTTTCATCATCATCGCTTCAAATTGAACATCGTGAGTACAACCAACACGAGGGGAAATAAATGTTTTTCCTTTAATGTCTTCGGCAGATTCAATACCTGCTCCATTTCTCGCCATGATTACAGTACCGCCTGTTGCACCGGCTGCTACAATGTTAATTTTAGCGCCGCTTGTAAAGTGATTCATTGCAGGTCCCGGCCCAACAATTCCGCCTTCAATTTCTCCTGTTTCAATCGCTGTCATAAAAGCTGACCCATCCGGGAAATACTGATAATTTACTTTTGTACCATCAGGAAGTGTATCTTCATAAAATCCTTTTTCTTCAGCGACCATCCCTGCTGCATGGTCGACATTAGGAAAGTATCCAATGGTTACCTCGTTCTCTGAATCTCCACTTTTCGATGCAGTGCCCCCGCTCCCACAAGCGGCTAACACCCCTGTTAAACACAATAATATGAGTGCAGTTAATATTTTCTTCACTATACCTCTCCCTTTCTTCATTTAAGCTAAGCCCCATCGTTTCATTACATTTTTCTCTAATTTAGAAAAGATTAACTGATCGGCAATCGCTCCGATTACTCCAATGATAATAATAATGGCCACAACTTGATCCATTCGAGCGTAATCCTGTGCGTAGGCTAAGGAATATCCAAGTCCCGGCCCGTTACTCAATAATTCACCGGCCATCAATGCTCTCCAACTGAAAGCCCATGCGAGACGTAACCCTGTCATAAAGTAAGGAATACTCGCTGGTACCTCGATACGGAAAAATAATGGAATGCCTTTAGTACCCATCGTGCGAGCGGCACGGATAAACTGGGGAGGTACACTGCGGATTGCTGTTCGTACGTTGAGCGCCATAACGAAGGTGCCGCCGAATACGACGACGAAAATAACAGCAAACTCGGAGAATCCAAATAACATAATGGCTAACGGCACCCAGACAATACTAGGAATACTTTGTAATGCAATTAAATACATTCCGGCTGTTTCGTCAGCCTGCCTGGATTTCCCTAAAATGATTCCAACGGCTGTTCCGATAAGGATCGCTAAGAATAATCCAATAAATAAGTGCTTAAAGCTGGCTCCTAATGCAGCAACAAAGTCTCCTTCCGTAAAACCGTATACGAGAGCCTCCCAAACACTCGTAGGGGAAGGGAAGACGATTTCTTCTAAAATCCCGGCTGAGAAAATCAGCTGCCATATGCCAATAACCACGGCCAGAAATACGATGCGTTTAACTAGAATATTCAATGTCATGACTAAGCTCTTCCTTTAAAACTTTATTGATTTCATCTTTTAGAAGGTCCATTACTTTGTTCTCAAGTTCAATTACTCTCGCGTCATCTCGTTTTCTTGGACGCGGGATATCCACTTCAAAGTCTGCGATAATCCGGCCAGGACGCGTCCCCATAACGACCACCCGGTCAGACAGCTTAATCGCTTCTTGAATACTGTGGGTTACAAAAACGATTGTCTTTTGTGTTTCCTGCCAAACTTTTATAAGTTCATCATGCAGGATATGGCGGGTTTGTTCATCCAACGCACCAAATGGTTCATCCATCAGCAAAACTTTTGGATCCATGGCAAGGGCACGGGCAATTGCAACACGCTGCTGCATACCGCCGGATAATTCATACGTATAACGGTCTTTGAATCGGCTTAAGTGAACCATTTTTAAAAAGTGATCTGCTCGTTCTTCGGCTTCCTTTTTGCTTACAGTGGATTTAAGTGGAAAAATCACGTTTTCCTTAACATCAAGCCAAGGAAATAAGGAAGGCTGCTGAAACACCATGCCACGGTCGGGCCCGGCCTGCTTAATTTCTTTTCCTTCTAATGTAATCTCGCCAGAAGTTGTCTTTTCAAGGCCGGCGATTAAGGAAAGAAGTGTTGATTTTCCGCAGCCAGAAGGACCCAGCAGGGAAACGAACTCTTTCTGGTTAATATCTAGATCGATGTTTGAGAATACGTCGAAATCCCCCTTTTCTTTATCATGAAAGGTCTTACCGACGTCATTAATTCGTAAGAACATGTGCTTCCTCCCAGTAATATGATAATTCCTATCTACATAGTCGGTTTTAATTATATAGTTTATGATTATACAGGGCAAGCGTATAGCGTGCAATAATTTTTAAACAATTCTTTAAATTATTTAATGAATTGCCGCTTTTAAACATAAAAAATGTTAATATCATCCATGAAAACAAGAGGTTCTGCCAGACTCCTGTATAAAATTGGGCCGCCTGCGACCCTTAGAGTGGCCAAAAGAAGGAGGCTTATGCTTTTTTATGAAAATCAATATTAACCAATTAATGTAAGCCTATGGATAAAAAAATGGAATCATAATAGATTCCATTTTCAGCTTGCTTTATTTAGCTTTTCTTTAGTTTCATCTATATTAAAGCGTATATTGTGATTGTTGGATTGTACCAGTGTCACTATATATTCATTAAATGGAAGGTACGATAGCACTTTTAAAGTAACCATACAAATTGCTATAACCATAATATGGTAGGGGATGATTAGTATCGGATAGGCAAACACATCATAAGGGGCATAGTCTTGATATAAATATATAACTAATGGGTGGAGCAGGAATATACCCATCGACATGTTTCCTAGATTGATAAAGCCTTTTATAATTTTCTCACTAAATAATAAAAGAGAATAATAGATACTTATAAGGACAATAAAAGCAATAGGTATTGTAAACATGTTGAGCACATTTTCGTTGGAATTCAACACTTTTTGGGTGGTGTGGTAATCAAACACAGTTAATGCAATAACAGCTAAGCCAATTAGCTGAACATATACACGATTACTTTTCGCGGCTAAATATTCATGTATATAAGGCCATAAGTGAACTAACAAAGGACCAAGCATAAAATAATAGATCCACTGAAGTAAGAAACCTCTTCCATTAATGAAATTCTCAAAATAAGAGCCGCCTGCTTCAAAATGGTTTGTGATAAATACATAATTAATAAAGATCGCGGCTATTGTCATGAATAATATTGATTTAAAGTTCAACCAATTTTTTATTAATATAAAGAATACATAAAATTGAATAACTAAACTAATAAAATATAAATGATAGTGAGATTTTCCAGCGACAAACATATAAAAGAAATCCTTTAATTGCTCCGGATTTGACCAATCAGGTAAGCTGTAGCTGCCTATTAAATATTTATAGGTTAGATATATGAAACTCCATACGATAAATGGTGAAATGATTTTAACCATTCTGCTTTTGATAAATCGTTTTAGAGTAAAGTTTTTCCTGATCATTTGATTGTACAAAAGAAACCCGCTCATTACGGCAAAAAGGGGAGTTCCTATCCTGGATATCTGGTTTAAGAAATTGGTAAAAGTGGTATACCCATCCGTTGAATGATAAAAACGGGCACCGACGTGAACCATGACAACTAATAAACAGGCGACCGCCCTCACGAAATTGATTTCATAAAAATATCTTCTCTCCAATTTCTTTCACTTCCATTCCCACTAAATTATACCTTGCCTTATCTCTTAAAATTCAATTCAATGTAACATTATCAGGGGGAAAGGGATAATTTTCAATAGGATAATTTAACAAGAAATAGTGAATCCCAACAATTTCCGACACATTTTGTTCAAAAAATTCCGAAAGTTTATGCAGGAATGGCCAGGGGTATGGTAGAATATAAACTACATAAGGATGAAAGGAGGACACTTCTAAATGTTAAATTACAACATTCGTGGTGAAAACTTAGAGGTGACAGATCCAATTAAGGACTATGTGGAAAAAAAGGTGGGCAAATTAGAACGCTACTTTGAAACTCCACCGTCATCTGAAGTACACGTTAATTTAAGTGTCTATAATGATGAGCAGACGATTGAAGTGACCATTCCTATGAAGAATTTACTTCTTCGTGCTGAGGAGCACAATACAGACTTATACGCTGCCATCGACCTTGTGGTAGATAAATTGGAAAGACAAATTCGCAAGCACAAAACGAAAGTAAATCGGAGATCCCGCCAGGAAGGCGCTCCGAAATACGTATTTGCAGAACTTGAAAGAGAAGCTCAAGAACAAAGATTAGAGCAGGAAGAAAATGATTCTGATATCGAAATTGTAAGAACAAAACGCTTTGACCTAAAACCAATGGACAGTGAAGAAGCTGCCCTTCAGATGGAAATGCTGGGACATGCATTTTATGTTTTTACAAATGCGAACACCGATGAAACAAATATTGTATATAAACGCCGGGATGGACGTTACGGGTTAATTGAAACTTGATAATACTTATCTCAAAAAACAGCTCCGCTTTAAGTGCGGGGCTGTTTTTTTATTTGTGGCCTATCCTTTCCTTTAAAGCTCGAAACTCACAAGAAAAAGGTCTCAAAAGCTATACTTCTATTTTTTGACTTCCTATTTATATAATTTTTTATGTTTACCTATGCGGAAATTTAATTTTTGAGAAAATCGGCACTATAACTGTCTCGCTTTGCTTCTTTTTCATATATCCATAAAAAGTGTATAAATAAAATGTAAGATCCCTACCAAGGAGGCGATATGAATGTCTAATACTTATTCTTGCAAAGATTGCCAGCAAGTTTTTGAGCGAGTGAAGCAGCAGGAAAAAACAATTGCCCAGCTTGTTGAAATCATCGGTGCCCTTAACGGAAGAATTACTGATGTTAATCAACGCCAAATGAAATTGGAGCGAGTCCTTGTTCCTGAACAGTTACCTCGTACGGCCACTTCAACCTTCTCCTAAATCGCCTCCATCTGGGCAAGTAGTTACCCCCAAATTACTTGCCCTTTTTTATTAGCAAAGTCCTGATCCTGCATTCCTGTTTTGTTGTCAGTATGCTTCTCTTAATGTTATTATTAGGATTGGATTATACTATTCAACCGAAGTTTTGGAATTTGAAGAGGAGCGGTTGCAATGCTTGGAACCTTAAAGAAAATTTTTGGTGGAGAGAATCGCCAGCTTAAAAGTTTAGAGAAGTTAGCAGAAAAAGTAGAAGAACTAGAACCTGATATAGAGAAGCTCCCAGATGACGGGCTTCGCCAAAAAACGGAAGAATTTAAATCACGTTATGAAAAGGGAGAATCACTGGATGATCTCCTCGCAGAAGCTTACGCCGTAGTAAGGGAAGCTTCTAAGCGCGTGTTAAACATGCGTCCTTTTAAAGTGCAGATACTTGGAGCAATCGCGCTTCACGAAGGTAACATCGCCGAGATGAAAACAGGTGAAGGTAAAACATTAGCCTCTACTATGCCGGCTTATTTAAATGCGCTCACTGGTAAAGGCGTTCATATTATTACTGTGAACGATTATCTTGCCAGCCGTGATGCTACGGAAATGGGCAAATTATTCGAGTTCCTAGGACTGACTGTTGGACTGAACTTAAATGGTATGTCGAAGGATGAAAAGCGTGAGGCTTATAAGGCCGATATCACCTATGGTACTAACAATGAGTTTGGTTTCGACTATTTAAGAGATAATATGGTGTTGTATAAAGAACAGATGGTACAACGTCCACTTCATTATGCCATCATTGATGAAGTAGACTCCATTTTAATTGATGAAGCACGTACTCCACTGATCATTTCCGGATCAGCTTCTAAATCAGCAGACTTATATCAAGCAGCGAATTCTTTTGTCCGTCTGCTGGAGCGTGACGATGAATACACCTATGATGAAAAAACGAAAAACGTTCAACTTACAGAAGAAGGGATCAACAAGGCAGAGAAGTTCTTTAAAATTGAGAACCTGTTTGATCTTTCAAATGTAACGCTGATTCACCACATCAATCAGGCCTTAAAGGCCCATACAACCATGCAGCGTGATACGGATTATGTAGTGGAAGAAGGAGAAGTCGTTATCGTTGACCAGTTCACTGGACGTCTCATGAAAGGACGCCGGTACAGCGACGGCCTTCACCAGGCAATTGAAGCAAAAGAAGGATTGCCGATTCAAAATGAAAGCATGACGCTTGCTTCCATTACGTTCCAGAACCTCTTCCGTATGTATGAAAAGCTGTCAGGTATGACGGGTACAGCTAAAACGGAGGAAGAAGAATTCTTAAATATTTACAACATGCGCGTTATTTCCATTCCTACGAATAAAGATGTTATTCGCGATGATAAACCGGACCTTGTGTATAAAACAATGGATGGGAAGTTTCGAGCGGTAGTGGAAGATATTAAAGAACGATACGAAAATGGACAGCCGGTCCTTGTCGGTACCGTAGCCGTTGAGACTTCGGAGATTATCTCCCGTTATTTAACGAAAGCCAAAGTGCCGCATAACGTACTAAACGCGAAAAACCACTTCCGCGAAGCGGAAATTATTGAAAAAGCAGGTCAAAAAGGTGCGGTTACAATCGCTACAAACATGGCCGGGCGTGGTACGGATATCAAGCTTGGCGAAGGCGTAAGAGAACTTGGCGGCTTGGCGGTTATCGGTACAGAGCGTCACGAATCCCGTCGTATTGATAATCAGCTCCGCGGGCGTTCAGGACGTCAGGGTGACCCGGGAATGTCCCAATTCTACCTGGCGACAGATGATGAACTTATGCGCCGCTTTGCTTCAGATAATATGCGCAATATGATGGAACGTTTAGGCATGGATGACTCTCAGCCGATCGAAAGTAAAATGATCTCTCGTGCGGTAGAGTCTGCTCAAAAACGGGTAGAAGGTAATAACTTTGATGCTCGTAAGACGGTACTGTCTTATGATGATGTCTTACGTCAGCAGCGTGAAGTCATTTACAAGCAGCGTTATGAAGTGCTGGATTCTGATAACCTGCGCGAAATCGTTGAACAGATGATTGAACGCACGGTAAGCCAGACGGTTCAAGCTCACACAACTGAAGAACTGGATGAGGATTGGAACTTAGAAGCCATTGTGGATTATGTTAAAGCCAACTTGCTAGAAGAAGGCGATGTATCCGTTGAGGATCTTAAAGGAAAAGATCCAGAAGAAATGGAAGAACTGATCTTACAGAAGATCAAAGAGCGCTATGATGAAAAAGAAGCGGAGCTTTCAGAAGAGCAAATGCGTGAGTTTGAAAAAGTTATTCTGCTTCGAACCGTTGACCAGAAATGGATGGACCATATTGACCAAATGGATCAGTTGCGACAGGGTATCCATCTGCGTGCTTATGGCCAGAACGATCCATTACGTGAGTATAATTTTGAAGGCTTTAATATGTTTGAGAAAATGGTAGGTTCTATTGATGAGGAAGTTGCTAAATATGTGATGAAGGCCCAAATCCGCAACAACCTGCAGCGTCAGGAAGTAGCCAAAGGGGCAACCGCAGTTTCTGGAAGCCAGGAAAGCAAGCAGCCAAAGAAAAAGTCACCTTACGTGAAAAAAGATACAGTCGGCCGCAACGATCCGTGCCCTTGCGGAAGCGGGAAAAAATATAAAAATTGTCATGGTTAAGAAAGGGAAGAGGCACTCTCAAATAGAGTGTCTTCCCTTATGTTTTTAGAAGAATAATAGGAGTGAGTGGATAATGGATATGGCAGAAATTCGCCACGAATTAGATAATACAGCTAAACAATTAGCGGACTTCAGGGGGTCTCTTTGACGTCGAACAAAAGAAAACCCGAATTGCCGAGTTAGAAGAGGAAATGACTGAGCCCGGATTCTGGGATAAGCAGGAGACAGCACAAAAGGTCATCAATGAACTCAATGGCCTTAAGTATCTTGTCAATACTCTTGAAGGGCATGAAGAAAATCACGAAAACCTCGAAGTTTCTTATGAACTCGTTAAGGAAGAGGATGACGAAGATCTTCTTGCGGAGCTTGTAGAAGAAATCCATCAGCTTGTTGAGAAACTCGGTGAGTTTGAATTATCCCTGTTACTAAGTGAGCCATACGATAAAAACAATGCGATTCTTGAACTGCACCCAGGGGCAGGTGGAACAGAATCACAAGACTGGGCGAGCATGCTTCTTCGTATGTATACGCGCTGGGCAGAGAAACGTGGATTTTCTGTTGAAACGCTCGATTATCTCCCTGGTGAAGAAGCCGGCGTTAAAAGTGTAACCCTTTTGATCAAAGGGCATAATGCCTACGGCTATCTTAAGGCTGAAAAAGGAGTTCACCGTCTCGTTAGGATTTCTCCGTTTGATTCTTCGGGGCGCCGCCACACTTCTTTTGTGTCTTGTGAAGTAATGCCGGAATTTAATGACGAAGTTGAAATAGATGTTCGCACAGAAGATTTGAAGATCGATACGTATCGATCAAGCGGTGCCGGAGGTCAGCACGTCAACACGACAGATTCCGCCGTGCGGATTACTCACGTCCCGACGAATACGATCGTTACCTGTCAGTCTGAGCGTTCTCAAATTAAGAACCGTGAGCAGGCAATGAAGATGTTAAAATCTAAGCTTTATCAGCTGGAGATCGAACGCCAGCAGGCGGAACTTGATGATATCCGCGGCGAACAGAAGGAGATTGGCTGGGGAAGCCAAATCCGCTCTTATGTTTTCCACCCTTATTCCATGGTGAAAGATCACCGCACCAATGTGGAAAACGGTAATACCCAAGCCGTCATGGACGGTGAACTTGAGAAATTCATTAACGCTTATCTGCGCTCACAGATGGACTAGGCTTCAAATGATAAACCAAACCCCTTAAAAAACTAGAAATCCCTTAGAGAAATCTCTGAGGGATTTTTTTCTTTTGAATAAAAAGAAAAACTTAAATCACTGCCACTTTTCTATGGAAGGAAGTGATTTCTGTTTATTCTTTATCTTTTTTGCTATTCTAAATATAAAGTAGAGTAAGAAAGGCAGGTTTGCAAAGATGACAGTAAAAAAAGCAATTATTCCCGCAGCTGGACTGGGCACTCGTTTTCTTCCAGCCACCAAAGCAATGCCTAAAGAAATGCTTCCAATCGTTGATAAGCCGACCATTCAATATATTGTTGAGGAAGCTATAGCTTCTGGAATTGAAGATATTATCATTGTGACCGGTAAAGGGAAACGGGCCATTGAAGATCATTTTGACCATTCCTTTGAACTTGAAGATAACTTATACAAAAAAGAAAAGTTTGATTTATTGGAAAAGGTAAAGCAGCCAGGTGCTGTAGATATTCACTACATCCGCCAGAAGGAACCAAAGGGGCTGGGGCATGCGGTCTGGTGTGCAAGAAAGTTTATTGGGGATGAACCTTTTGCCGTTTTACTCGGAGATGACATTGTGGAGGCAGACAAACCTTGTTTAAAACAGCTGATCGAGCAGTATGAAGAAACAGGGTCATCTATTATAGGGATTAAACAAGTACCTGAAGAAGATACGTCTCGCTATGGAATTATTGCACCGTCCAATCAAGAGGACCGGCGCTATCAAGTGGAATATTTTGTGGAAAAACCAAAGCAGGGCGAAGCTCCTTCTAATTTAGCGATCATCGGCCGTTACGTTCTGACACCTGAAATTATGGATTTGCTTGATAATCAGAAGGCCGGTGCGGGGAATGAAATTCAGCTTACTGACGCTATTGAACGATTGAATAAGACGAAGCCAGTCTATGGATATGAGTTTGAAGGTGACCGTTATGATGTTGGCGATCAGCTAGGTTTCATTGAAACGACTTTATCTATGTCTTTAAAACGGGATGATCTAAAAGATGACGTTCAGAAGCTTATACAAAAGCTTGCTTCCGGAAATACTACACCAAAATAACAACCATCCTTTAATGGAGTAATGCGTTATCATGCTCTCGTTTACATGTCTAACCCCGAGTGGTATACTCCTAGCGGTAGTTTTAACGGATGAGAGGAGTCACTCGTATGATGATGACCAAAAAATATAGGAGGGAACCAATGCCTCTGCTAGTGCGGCATGCTATTGAATATGGACTTGTTATTTTAGGTTCATTCTTTGTTGCGCTGGCTTTTAATGTTTTCTTATTGCCCAATAATATTGCGTCCGGCGGCGTAGCTGGGATCAGTACTATTACGAAAGGTATCTTCGACTGGGAGCCAGGGATCGTCCAGTGGGTGCTTAATGTACCTCTTTTTATAACAGGAGTCATTATATTAGGAAAAAATTTCGGAGTGAAATCATTTGTCGGGACGATGGTGCTGCCTCTTTTTGTATTACTAACGAGCAATCTTGCGCCAGCAACGCCTGATCCTTTGCTTGGAGCTATTTTTGGAGGAATGGGGGTAGGTCTTGGTCTTGGAATCGTGTTTAGAGGCCGGGCATCTACAGGTGGAATTGACTTAGCGGCACAGGTTTTACATAAGTTTACTCATTTACCGCTTGGAGTCAGTGTTGCTCTCTTTGATGGATTGATTGTTTTAACGTCAGCCCTTGTCTTTTCGCTTGAAGAAGGCCTTTACGCGTTAATTGGTTTATTTGCTACAAGCCGAACCATTGATTTTGTTCAAGTCGGATTAAATACATCGAAAAACGTAATGATTATTACGGAAAACTTGGAAGAGACACGCCTTAAAATTTTAAATGAAATAGACCGGGGAGTTACTGTACTTCAAGGTTCCGGCGGGTATACCGATGAGCAGCGAAAAGTGATTATGTGTGTGGTACAGCAGAATGAATTCATCAAATTGACACAAACTGTTAAAAGGATTGACCCGGGTGCTTTTGTAGTCGCTATGAACGCGACAGAGGTACTCGGCGAGGGTTTTAAAATGCCGTAATTAGGTTATACTAATTACATCCAATTTTTAAAAATGATGGTATAGTGAGGTGCAACTGAAATGAAAAAGTGGCTATTGACTCTCCTATTTGGAGGCACACTTGTCCTCAGCGCTTGTGGAGGCGGCGGTGATGAAGGTGCCGAAGAATCTGATGGCGGCGGTGATACCGGCGGAGAAGAAACGACAAGTGAAGAAGTAGATGTAGCAGCTGCAGAGCAGGTATATGAGCAGAACTGTGCGAGCTGTCACGGCGGTGACATGGAAGGTAATGTAGGCCCGGCTCTTACAGACGTAGGTTCTAACTATTCTCCTGAAGAAATTTCTCAAATTATTCAGGAAGGGAAAGGTTCCATGCCTGCTCAAAATGTTCAGCCGGAAGAAGCTGACAATGTAGCAAAATGGCTGACTTCCATGGAATAACAATTTATACTTAAAAAATCCGGTGAATTTCACCGGGTTTTTTGTTTGCTGAGGACTTTTTAACTATTTTTTGGGGGAAGTTGTATACTCTATTCTTTAATTTTTACAAGCCATTAATAGAAAATCTTCAGTTTTTCTATCAGTAAAAATGAGTGTTTCACCCTGTTAATTATGCCATTTCAAGAGTTTTGAATGTGAAATTACCAGGAAGGAATATATCGATATTTGTCGAATGTTATGTAAATATTGAAAAGTTTGAAACAAAAATGTAATATATTTTTGTCTTAAAAACTCGAAATCCAATGTTATAATGTACGAGGACTTGAGTGACGAGAAAGTCAATAACTAAAGTAAAGTTTTTACAACATAGATGATAAACAGCAAAGGAGTATGGGTGATTACTATATGATTGAGATGAAGGGTGTGTACAAGACTTACCCTAATGGTGTCACTGCGTTAAACGGGATCGATGTACATATAGCGAAAGGCGAGTTTGTATATGTAGTTGGACCTAGTGGGGCCGGTAAGTCAACTTTTACGAGACTGATGTTCAGGGAAGAAAGACCTTCAAAGGGTACAGTAAAGATAAATGATTATAATCTATCAACAATAAAAGAACGCAAGGTTCCAAAATTCCGTCGTGACATTGGAGTAGTCTATCAGGACTTTCGTTTACTTCCAAGATTAACAGTTTATGAAAACGTCGCATTTGCTTTAGAGGTTATCGAAGAATCTCCTAACCAAATTCGACGTCGAGTTATGGATGTACTAGATCAGGTGCGTTTAAAAAATAAGGCGCGCTTTATTCCCGATGAGCTGTCGGGAGGAGAACAGCAGAGAGTATCAATTGCCAGGGCGATTGCCAATCGGCCAAAGCTGTTAATCGCTGATGAGCCAACAGGTAACTTGGATCCGGATACGTCGTGGGAAATTATGCACATCTTGGAAGAAATTAATTCAAAAGGTACTACAGTACTTATGGCTACCCACAGCCAGGAGATAGTAAACACGATCAGAAGACGCGTTATTGCGATCGAAGATGGACAGATCGTGCGTGATGAAGCACGGGGGGAATATGGCTATGAAATTTAGAACCCTTGGCAGACATACGCGTGAAGGTGCAAAAAGTGTTTGGCGAAACGGTTGGATGACGATATCCGCCATTGGTGCTGTTACGACTACTCTGTTACTGGTCGGAGTTTTTCTGGCCGTCATGCTCAATTTAAATGAATTTGCAAGCAACGTTGAACAAGACGTAGAGGTAAAAGTGCTTGTAGATGTTACAGCTAATGAGGAACAAATCAATAACCTTGAAAATGAATTAAGCGATATTCCTCAAGTAAATGAATTAAATTATTCATCCAAAGAGGAAGAGCTGGATCAGCTTGTAGAAAGCCTCGGGGACCAGGGGAAAGCTTTTGAATTGTTTGAGCAGAGCAATCCGCTTAACGACGCTTTCGTTATTAAACCTGAAGAACCTGTAGATGCTATTGAGATTGCAGATAAAGCTCAATCCATGGAACACGTGGATGAAGTGGATTATGGTGAAGAAATTGTTCAGCGCTTATTCCAATTTAACGAATACGCAAGGTACATTGGACTGGCTCTTATAGTAGGACTAGTCTTTACAGCTATCTTTTTAATCTCTAACACTATCAAGATTACAATTATTGCCCGGAGAAAAGAGATTGAAATTATGAAGCTGGTAGGAGCAACCAATTCCTTTATACGCTGGCCGTTCTTTATTGAAGGAATGATTTTGGGAGTTCTAGGAGCGCTTATCCCTATAACGGCAATTATAGGCGGTTATTACTACTTGTATTATAACCTGCAGGACCGCATCAGCTTTAACTTTATTCAATTGCTTCCATTCAATCCATTTGCCTTCCAGCTGGCAGGCATTGTCTTAGTTATCGGGGCGTTCATCGGCGTTTGGGGAAGCGTCATGAGTGTACGTAAGTTCTTGAAAGTTTAAGAGAGGAAACAGGGGAGGAAGAAAACCAGATGAGGAAGTTTTACACTGTATCACTTACTACATTATTAGTAGCCGGTTCGCTTCTTACACCTTTTCAAGTGGAAGCAAACGGTGATCTTGATGAGGTAAGAAAAGAGTTACGTGAATTAGAAGAAGAAAAAGGAAATGTCGGAGATAAAAAAAGTAAGATCTCTGAAGATAAAAGTAAAACCGAAGAAGAGATAGCTCAAAACGAAGCAGAGCAGGAAAAAACTGAGAAGCAGATGGAGAAGATCGATAAGCAGCTAAGTGAAACTCAGGAAAAGCTTCGTCAAAAAGAAACGGAAATTAAAGAAACTGAAGAACAAATCACTCAGTTGAAAAAGGAAATTGAAGAATTACAAAAAAGAATTAAAGAGCGTGAAGAGCTCCTGACTGAACGCCTGCGTGCCCTGCAAAAGAGCGGCGGGGACGTTCAGTATCTAGAAGTTCTTATGGGAGCACAGAGCTTTGGAGACTTCCTCGACCGCGCTTCGGCTGTAACGACAATCATGGATCAAGATAAAAACATTATGGACACGCATATGAAAGAAAAACAGCTTCTTGAAGAGAAACAAATAGAAGTAAAGCAGAAGAAAGAGGATCTAGTCAGTCAAAAAGCTGATCTTGAAGAAATTAAGGCCGATTTAGATAAGCAAATGGCAGAAAAAGAAAAATTAATGGAAGAGCTTGAAGTTCAGGAGAAAGAGCTTCATGATCATAAGATGGATTTAGAAGAAGAAGAGTCCCTGCTTAAAAGCCAGGAAGCAGCTATTCAATCCGCCATGAAAAATGCTGAAAATGAAGAATCAGAAATTCAGGCTGAAATAGAACGGCAGGCAGAGCTGGAACGACAAAGAGAAGCAGAGCGTAAGAAGCAAGAAGCAGCTAAGAGCTCAAGTTCTAGCAGTTCTTCCAGTGCATCACCTGCCCCGGCACCTAAACCGGCAGCATTAAGCTCCGGCGACAAGTTTATCCGCCCGGCAGCCGGTCCTATAACTTCTGAAATGGGAGCGCGCTGGGGAAGTAATCATGCGGGGATGGATATTGGAGGCAACGGGACCCCAATTAAAGCAGCGGCTTCCGGTGAAGTTCTGCGTTCGTATTATTCTTCTTCCTATGGTAATGTTGTGTATTTGACACACTATATCGATGGAAAAGTTTATACAACCGTATATGCCCACATGCAAAACCGTCAAGTCAGCTCTGGAGATACAGTTTCTCAAGGCCAGCAGCTTGGTCTAATGGGGAACACGGGACAGTCAACCGGGCCGCACCTTCACTTTGAACTGCATGAAGGGGCGTGGAACGCTTCAAAGAGTAATGCAGTAAACCCTAGAAATTACATTAACTTTTAATAACAAGGCTTGAAGAATGAGGCTGAAGGGAAAGGGAGTGGCTTTCTCTCTATTCATCAAGTTAACAGAGCCAATATTAAAAACAGCTGGTCATAAATGACCAGCTGTTTTTTTAGATACTTCACAATAAAAGGAAGATGTTCTGCGAGACTCCTGGCTAGCTAAAAAACGGGCACAGGCTAATTCCCGCACATTTCAAGAAAAAAGGACTCAGCATAACAAGCTGAGTCCTTTTCATATATTATTGGCCCATTTGCTGCTGACATTGTTGTGCCAGCTGTTGAATTTGCTGAAGCTGTTGAGCTGCATTCTGTTCGCGCTGAGCCATTGGCTGCTGAGCGTTCATGTTCGCACCTGGCTGCTGTTGAGCTTGCTGCATTTGCTGTGCATTTTGTCTTTCCTGCTGTTCTAATTGCTGAGCAATTTGTACGATTTGCTGAAGAGTTTGTTGAACTTGTTGTTGTGGCATGAAAAGAACCTCCTTGAAATTTTGAATCAATACGTAGTGTGCTTCAAAAATTTTTTCTCATACAAAGAAAATGATCTTTTATGGGTTAAGAGTAATTATGTGAATAGCACGTTCACTTTTACAGAAGCTAATGAAGAAAGGAGGTGCTTATGAATGAGACATGTTAAATTACTGGCCGTTAAGTTTATTGTGACTTTGATTGCTCTAACACTTATTCTCGGAGCAGGATACGATGTATCTTTTGGAAATGTGTTCTTAATCTCTCTTGTTTTAGGGGTATTATCATATGTTCTGGGAGATTTAATAATCTTGCCGCGAACGAGTAATACGATTGCTACTCTGGCCGATTTTGTTCTTGCTTATTTTGTCATCTATTTCATGACGGATGCGTTAACTGCAGGAGGCGACTTATTTACCGCAGCTCTGTTGTCTTCGGTTGCGATCGCTATCTTTGAGTATTTCTTCCATAAAAATGTAAGTAACACTCTTAGATATGACAGGACTAAACGACAAGATCGAGCTGCCAATATGGAATTAAGAACGGAAGCTTCCGAGGAATTAACTCCGTACCCCGAAGATGAAGAAGAATAGTAGGGCAGTCCCACACCCTCCTGCTTTTTAGGAGGGTATTTTTTGTCCTTTTAGAAGAGGGTATTTCACTTTCAATGGGATATACTAAGGTCTGCCACAAAATATGTGAATATTGGTGCAGGTTGAATCTTAAGGAGACCTGTAAACAGATGCCTTTATAGAAAGAAAAGGAACGTTAAGGGGGAAGGATGCCCGTGAAAACAAAATGTAAGCCTAATGATAAAAAAATTGCCTGGTGGCAGCTCTCGCTCATTGGAGTCGGCTGTACAATCGGAACGGGCTTCTTTTTAGGTTCCTCCTTAGCAATTAACAGGGGAGGACCCAGTGTCCTTATCTTATTTGTTTTAGCTGCTTTAGGAACCTATATCGTGTTTGACGCACTATCCAGGATGACAGCAGACGACCCGCAAAAAGGTTCATTTCGCACCTATGCTAAAAATGCTTTCGGCCGGTGGGCAGGTTTTAGCAACGGCTGGGTTTACTGGTCATCTGAATTGCTTATAATGGGCAGCCAGTTAACAGCATTAGCGATATTTGCGCAATTTTGGTTTCCGAGTATTCCAATCTGGGTGCTGTCGAGTATTTTTGGGGTGCTTGGCATCGGAGTCATCGTAACAGGTGTAAGCGGATTTGAAAAAATGGAAAATATCTTTGGGGTTATGAAAATCGCGGCTATCTTAATGTTTATCGTTATTGGAATACTTGCGGTCGGTGGTTTTCTTAAAGGAGGCCAGCCTGATCAGGCCTTTGCTTTTTCAAACGAAGGTCTGCTGCCAACAGGGTTTGTCGGGCTATGGACTGCATTTATTTACGTTTTTTATGCGTTTGGCGGAATTGAAGTTATGGGGATCATGGCGAATGAATTAAAAGAGCCGAAAGAAGCTCCAAAAGCAGGGAAGGTCATGCTCCTCCTGCTGACAACGATTTATGTAATATCTATAGGACTGGCCGTCTGGCTGCTTCCTTCCGACAAGTTCAGTGACGATGAGAGTCCGTTTTTATCGGCACTTAAAGCCTTTGATTTATCGTTTGTCCCACATGTGTTTAATGGTGCTCTTATCATTGGAGGATTTTCCACAATGGTGGCATCGCTTTATGGAATTACGACTATCCTGACCTCCCTGTCAGAGGATGGGGATGCCCCGAAGTTCTTTTCGAAGAAAGGACCACGGGACGTGCCTTACTTTTCTCTTCTGCTGACAGTTGGTGGGTTGATCGCATCGATCATCGCAGCCCTTTTGCTGCCTGGAAAAATATATGAGTATTTTACAACAGCGGCAGGATTAATGCTTCTCTATATTTGGGTGTTCATTTTATTTACGTACCATAAAATTGTGGATCTCTCGATGTTTAGTGAAATAAAGCGCTGGGCAGGTGCAATATTGATTGTACTTGGTATTAGTGGTACCTTTTTTCACGCCTCCAGCCGAATTGGTTTCTTCATCAGCCTCGGCTTTGTACTGGTCATTGGTGCTGTCACCCTTTTAATGAGAAAAAGGTGGAGTTCACAAGTGGAACAATAGCTTCGCTGCCTGATAGCCGAAATAGAGAGCGAACCCTAATAAACATACTCCTGATGAAATGGAGATTCCTTTTAGAAGTGTTGGGGTGAGAATTCTTCGAAAACCACTCGAAACGAGTGCCATAGTGACATCCCAGATCATTAGGCCGGTTAATATAGCCGCTCCATACAGGACGACATGGGAGTAGTCATACTTATTCATCGTGTTTGCAAGTACAGAGCCGTATATTCCCAGCCAGAATAAGATCGATAAGGGATTGGTTATCGTTAAAAGAAAGCCGCTTCTAAACGTTTTCCTTAAAGAGTCTTTTTCTCTGTGCTGGGAGGCCGTGATTTCCTGAGAGCTGACCATGCTTTCGATGGCTGTATAAAAAAGCACAAAGGAACCAAACAGCCAAAGGAAAGTTTTCATCAATGGAATTTCTAAAAAGTGAACGACTCCAAAAAATACTCCTGAAATTAATAAGCATTCTCCAATAATGGAACCCAGCCCAATAATCCATGAGTGAAGAAATCCATTGCGGATCCCCTGATCAATTTGTGCCGCATTGATTGGACCAATGGGAGCGGCTAATGATAAACCTAACAATATGTAGCTTAAAAATACGCCCACGAGTTTCGCTCCTCTGCATTTTAATAACTTGTCCTATCCTATTCAGAAAGATAGAGGTCTATGAGGAGGAAAGAAAAAGACACATCCTTAAAGAATGTGTCTTTATTGGTTGGAAGCCTGGTAAGTTTCTTCAATTAAGCGAAGCAGATCTTCTGCCTTTTGGATTTCCTGGGTGTTGGCTTCGGTATTGATTTCAGAGTTCTCTTTCAGCTGGTTAAGGGCTTCTTCTGCCATCTTGACATGCTGCTGAGCTTCAGCAAAGCCGGTATTGCCTTCCTGCATTTTTTCAACTGATTCTTTCGCGCGAAACAGCTGGTCTTTTACATCTTTTATTTGGTCCATTTTATAAGCTCCCTTCTATACGGTTAATTTGCTGATAACCTCTCCTTTTTATACAGGGCGTTGAGAAACGGTAGAAAGGAAGGGAATTTGCGAGACACCACGAGGGACGAGGCTTTACTAGAGAGGAAGCTCGATTAAGTTCGGAACGTCGTGTGCCAACATCGAACGACCTCAAGTCCTTTAGGGCCGGGCAAGCGAGTTTGTTTGAAAATGTTCAATATGAGGAACTGAAAGGAAATAAACAGTAGAGATTTATTTTTATGGAGGTGATATCGTTATGACGAATAACTATCATGGAATGAAAGATACAATGGACGGCAGGCATGTGCCGATGACCTCTCTAAGAAGCGGGAAAGGAGAAGAGCTGCTTCCTGACCTGTACAGCTTTACGAATCAGATTGTTAACCTTTGCTTAGTCGGGAATCATTCAGATGATTGGGTCCTTGTTGATACAGGGATGCCCGGCTCCGCAGACACGATATTAAAAGAGGTGGAGGAGCGATTCGGCAAAGGCAGTAAGCCGAAGGCAATTATTTTAACTCACGGCCACTTTGACCATGTAGGCGCAGTGGTGGACCTAGTTGAAAAATGGGACGTGCCTGTCTATGCCCATGAAGCTGAACTGCCTTATTTAACAGGGAAATTAGCCTACCCAGAACCTGATTCTTCTGTTGAAGGAGGATTAGTTGCTAAGATGTCCCGTTTCTTTCCTAACGAGCCTGTCGATCTTGGGAATCATGTACTTGCCTTGCCGGCAGATGGATCGATCCCGTTTATGCCTGAGTGGAAATGGCTGCACACACCAGGTCACAGCCCGGGACATGTCTCTCTTTTCAGAAGAAAAGACCGCTCACTGATTGTGGGTGATGCTTTTGTTACCGTGAGACAGGACGCTTTATATAAGGTATTGGTTCAAAAGCAGGAAGTTCATGGCCCGCCAAGATATTATACAACCAATTGGGATCAAGCTTTTGCATCTGTGAAAAAGCTTCAAGGATTAAATCCTGAAGTGGCTGTAACCGGTCATGGAACACCGATGACTGGCCAAGAGCTGGAGCTGGGATTAAGGGCCCTGGTTGAAAACTTTGAACAAGCCGCCGTCCCTGACCACGGACGATTCTTGAAACGGGAAAATGATCGATAAACCTTTATATTGGACATGCTTCACAAATTTGTCGCATAATTTGATAAATAAGACATCGCACATTTACGGTGTGGTGTCTTTTTTGCTAGTATAGAATCATCCAAAGAAAATTTTAACAGAAGGGTGAATGCGATGAATGTTAAGCCGCGTCACGTCGCGATCATAGTAGTACTCTCTTTACTTCTAGGGGCTGCTGGATCGTACATAGGTATGCAGTATTTTGGAGCATCAGGCCAGGGTTCCAATTCAGCTGCAGAAAGCGCAGAGAATTTTGGGAGTCTTTCTCAGGCAGAACAAAAAAAATTTATTGAAGGACTTTCGGGTGGATCCGAGACAGACATAGAAAAAGTGAAGCAAGCGTTCGGCATTATCCAGGAAAACTCCTTAATTGAAGCTGACAAGAACCAGCTGGTCGAAGGGGCGATTAAGGGGATGCTAGATACATTAGAAGATCCTTATAGTGTTTATATGGATAAAGAAACAATGGAGCAATTTGATCAGTCGATTGAATCTTCTTTCCAGGGGATCGGGGCTGAAGTCAGCATGGTGAATGAAAAGGTAACCGTTGTTGCTCCAATTAAAGGCTCGCCGGCAGAGGAAGCCGGATTAAAGCCGAACGATCAGATTCTCGAAGTGGATGGCGAAAGTGTAGAAGGACTGGATCTCTATGAGGCGGTCTTGAAAATACGCGGCGAAAAAGGCACAGAGGTGACCCTGACGGTTGAACGTCCTGGCGCAAGCGACCCCCTTCAAGTTAAAATGGTCCGTGATGAAATTCCGTTAGAAACGGTTTATGAAGATATTAAACAAGTAAATGGCAAGAAAGCAGGCGTCATAGAAATCACTTCATTTTCTGAAGAAACCTCTAAAGAATTTGAGCAAGCCCTTAAGAAGCTGGAAGGCGAAGGTATTGAGGGGCTGATTATCGATGTGCGAGGTAACCCGGGCGGCTTATTTACAGACGTTCAGGACATCTTAAAGCTGTTCATCCCTGAAGACAAACCATATGTTCAAGTAGAGGATCGTAACGGAGAAACTTCCCGTTATTTCTCTGATATTAAAGAACTTAAAGATTACCCGATTACGGTTCTTCAGGACGAAGGAAGTGCTTCCGCTTCAGAAATCCTTGCAGCTGCCATGAAGGAGGCAGGCAGTTATGACATTGTAGGTACTCAAAGCTTCGGTAAAGGAACAGTACAGCAAACTGTTCCAATGGGAGATGGAAGTACGATTAAGCTTACCTTGTTTAAATGGCTGACTCCTGATGGCAACTGGATTCATGAAAAAGGAGTAGAACCGACGGTAGAGGTGAAGCAGCCTGATTATTTCTATAGTAACCCTGTTGAAGTGGAAGAAACCTTAAAGTATGACGATAATAGTGACCAAGTGAAAAGCATTCAGGAAATGCTGAAAGGACTAGGCTATGATCCTGGCCGGACAGATGGTTACTTTAGTAAAGAAACAGAACAAGCTGTGAAAGAGTTCCAGCAGGACGAGAACCTGGAAGCGACCGGACAAGTAACGGGAGAGACGGCCGGAAAAATTCAGGAGCTGATCGTCAGCGAAGTACGCGATGAGGAAAATGACCGTCAGCTGGACGAAGCGTTAGAAGTATTATTTAAATAAGCAGGAAAATTTGATTGCATTCTCGAATAATATCCGTAGTCCTGGACTGCGGATTTTTTCGAGGAAGGAGGTCGGAGTAATGGACATTTGGCTGAGTGAAGAAGGGGCTGCGGTTCTGAGATTTTTTACATCGCCCCTGTTATATTGGGCGATTCTGCTTTTATTTATTGTATCTATCCGACGCATGAAGCAGGAACGCCGCAGTTTTGGTACGAGAGTTTACGATATTTTTACAGAAGGGCGAAGTACGTGGAAGATTTCTATCTTAGGAGGAGTGTTGCTCTCCTTGCTGTTCGTAGTAAGTGGAATGGTTTTAACACAAGAGTTCCTGTGGCTGTTAGCAGCTATAACTATTCTGCTGAGCCTGCCGTTTAATTTAAAAGGACTATCACCTGCCTATACGGTCGGTATCAGCATTTTGTTAGTATCGCTATTGACGTTTCTGCCTCAATCTAGCTTAGGCGGAGTTGAATTGTCTCCATTAACTGGTCTTTCATCGGCCAGTCTTGCCATCTTGCTAAGCCTGATGCTAGTCATTGAAGGCATTTTATTAGTGCAGACATCTTCTCGAAGAACCTTTCCTGAGAGGACGTTAGGAAAGCGGGGAATGACTGTGGGCCAGCACCGCGTGAAGAAGATGGCTGTTATTCCTGTGGTCACACTTTTTCCATCAGGGATGATCGAGCCTTTTGCCCAATGGTGGCCAGTCTTTGATGTGGCAGGCAGCAGCTTTGGCCTTATCGGATTTCCGTTTCTATTAGGATATGAATTTGTGGTAAAAGGGCAGTCGCCAAAGCTTGCTTCTATTAATATTGGGAGGCAGACCATCCTATTAGCTGTTATTAGTCTATTAGTAGCAACAAGCGGCTTCTTCCTGCCGGTTCTTTCTTTGGCTGCTGTCGGCATCAGTATTATCGGGCGTTTTGTTATTTACATGATGCAGAGGAGCAGAGACGAGGAGAAGGCTTACTTCACAGAAGATCATCGCGGACTTAGAGTGCTTGGTACGATTCCAAACAGTCCCGCTGATGAAATGAACCTATTGCCTGGAGAGCTGATTGTCCAGGTGAATGGTGCTTCTGTATCCACCGTACGGGAATTCTATGAAGCTCTGCAGCGAAATCGTGCACTGACTAAAATGGAAGTGAGAGACTTCCGGGGGGAAAACCGTTTCCTTCAGCGAGCCGCTTACGAAGGAGAGCATCACGAACTTGGAGTTATTTTTGTACAGGAAGTTCGTTACGATTCTTTAGCCCAATAAAAAAGTACTCCTTTTGGGGAAGAGTTAGAAAAAGAAAACTCTCGTGAATAATCCTCCCGACATACTGATCAGAGGGAAGAGAATACCGTGAGACTTCGGCTTAAAAAACGGACGATCCGAGTTTTTCTAAAAGCTTAAAAGCAGATATCCTATTGGAGGATTCCTGCTTTTTTCTTTTGTAAAATTTTTGTGAAAAATCTAAAGACTGAATGAAAATGATTCTCAAATTCATTGACAAGGAGTTTGTTACATTCTAAACTGAAAAGAGAATATTAAGTTCGATCTCTATATATTAATAAAAATAATACTGTACTTTTTGAATAGATGACCGGGATCGTTGTACAAAGGAGAGAATGAGAGATGGAGTCACTGCTGGCGAATAATCTGACACTAGGCTATGGAGATACAGTAATTATCGACTCACTGGACATAAAAATTCCAAAAGGAGAAGTAACTGTCCTCATTGGCGGGAATGGCTGCGGGAAATCGACACTTTTACGTTCGTTAGCCCGTCTTCTTAAACCTAAAGATGGAGAAGTAGTGTTGGATAGTGCAGATATTTCCAAGATGCGCACGAAAGATGTAGCTAAAAAGATGGCGATCTTGCCACAGAGCCCGACGACACCGGAAGGACTAACTGTCTTTCAACTGGTTAAGCAGGGACGCTATCCCTATCAGAGTTGGGCAAAGCGCTGGTCGAAAGAAGATGAGGAAGCAGTGAACCGAGCCTTGGAAGATACCAATCTGACCGAACTTAAAGATCGTTCAGTTGACTCTTTGTCCGGGGGACAGCGTCAGCGTGCATGGATCGCAATGACATTGGCGCAGGACACTGATCTCCTCCTGTTAGACGAACCGACAACATACTTAGATATGACTCACCAAATTGAAATTCTGGACTTACTTTTTGACTTAAATCAGGATAATGGCCGGACGGTGGTTATGGTCTTACATGATATCAACCTCGCCTGTCGATATGCCGATCACCTTATCGCTGTCAAGGATAAAAAGGTGTTTGCCCAAGGGAAGCCGGAAGAAGTGATCACTTGTGATTTAATGCAGCACGTTTTTGAAATGACTTGTGACGTTCGCAAGGATCCTCTTTTTGGTACACCGATGTGTATCCCGCACGGTAAAGGCCGCTGTTTGATTAAGCAGGCGCAGGCAGAAGCCCAGGTGAAAAGTCAGACAGTCAGCTAAATGATAAAAACAGCAGAGACTTCTCTGCTGTTTTTTTATTGGGGCAGCTTAGTTAAATTTTCTATTATATAGGAAGGTGCAATTCCGATTCGCGGCCACTCTGTTTTCGAGCGGTTCACCCATGCTGTATGGAACCCATAGCTTGCAGCTCCGGCAATATCCCATGGATTGCTGGAAAAGAAAAGAATCTCTTCCTTATCTGCGTTTACCTGCTTTTTCGCATATTCATAAGCTTCTGCCTGAGGCTTATAGACTTTCGGCTCATCAGCACTCATAATAGAAAAGCTGGACGTTAGATAATTATTTTCAAGCAGAGGCTCCAGCATAGAAAGGGTGCCATTGGAGAAGATCATTAATTCTTTGTCTTCATTCACTGCTTTCATTTTTAAAACTTCTTCATAAGGTGTTAACTTTTTATACTGCTCCATTAGTTCTTCTATAACAGAAGAAGAAGCACTCACCTCATTTTCGGCTAAAGCATCCTGCAGGGACCAAAGGGTGATTTGGTCAAAAGGGACATAATCATCCACCAACTGGCGAATCATAAAGTAATGCACTTGTTTCTGGCGCCAGTCCTGGCTGATTTGACCGGCTTTATCAGGATAATGATCTTCCAGCCGTTCTTTGACGGAATGGACATCAAACAGCGTCCCATAGGCATCAAAAAGATAAGCTTTATACTTCATTAAGGAAAACCTCCTTTTGAAAGTGGTGGTACCCTTGTTGAGCTGTTTATAAACAGCACTATAGAGCTAAGCGCTTCCAATGGGGAGTTCACAAAAAATTCACCACCGTTCGCGTGTTTTTTAGCTTATGAAACAAGAATTTCGTGATATGATTTGATAGTAAGACCAATTTATCTAATGAGTTCTATATATAGAAAGGGTAAGACGATGAAGAAATTCTCAATCCTAACAACGGTCGTCACGTTTATCGCACTCATTCTTGGAAACTTAGTAGTTGCTACTAATTCAGGTGATGCCTGCGGAACAACGTGGCCGGTTTGTAATGGTCAAATCATACCTGACATCACAAACTATCACGTCATCATAGAATATTCGCATCGGCTGATGGTGCCGTTACTTGCAATCCTTACATTTATTAATGCGGTGGGAGCGATAAGAAAGCATCGTAGAAGCCGGCCCGTGTTGATTTTAGCAATCGCAAGCCTTGGGATGCTTATTTTTCAGTCTGCCATTGGCGGCCTGAATGTACTACTTGGTACCCCGCCTGGATTTACAACATTAGATGTTACATTTAGCCAGGTACTGCTGCTGATTCTCGTGCTGCTCAGCTACAGCCTTCACGAAAAGAAAAAAGAACTGGACCAAGTTAGCTGGTCGACCGTAAGTATGAGCTACAGGGCATTCGTCCTCGGGTTTGCCGTATATGTGGCCCAGGTCATCCTTGGAGCATTCTTTAAGCATAGCCGGGCAAGCAACGTACTGCTTGAAATTCCTGCAGCGGAATACTTGATTCGCAGTGAATCACTTGCCAATGTTGTTTACTCTCTTCACTGGGTAGCTACTGTGGTTATTTTTGTGGCTGCTCTCTGGTATGTAATTTACGCGACAAGGTTTCAATACCACCGCTCTTTAGCATGGGCTTATTTAGTGACCATCCTGTTAAATGCAGCGGTTGGCTTTGTGATCGTAATTACAGGAAACGTCGTTCTAGCGTCTTCCATTCATATGATCATTTCTACGATTACGATGGTCATAGGCGGAATGATTCTTGGAGGTTACTGGTTTAAACTGCAAAAAAAATCAATTGCATAAAAAAGGAGGATGTCGCGAATAACTCGACATCCTCTTTTTTTGTTTTTGATTCCTAACAGGGGGGCGGATTATGAGTAAGGAATTGTGTCAGAAAAACAATTGTTAATATTTCGCTTATATGTGGTATGGCGTTAATATCGCGAGACTCCTGCTTAAAAAACGAGCGACCCGAGACCTCGCAGAGTGGATTTCGCGAGGAGGCTCGGGCGTTCGTCTGCGAAAAAGCGAGTGGTATTCGGTCCAAGAAATAAAAATCATGAGCCTTTTCTATTGAAATAGTTCTCGGATTTCCTGTTCGCTTAGGGATGTAAGCATTGATTCTCCTGGCTGGATAATCTGGTCTACTAAATCCCGTTTTCTCTGCTGGAGCTGGAAGATCCGTTCTTCAATCGTTCCTTCAGAGATCATTCGAATCACTTGAACAACCTTTTCCTGACCGATCCGGTGAGCGCGTCCTGCTGCTTGTTCCTCAATCGCCGGGTTCCACCATAAATCATATAGAATGACAGTGTCAGCACCTGTTAAGTTAAGCCCTGTCCCTCCAGCTTTTAGCGAAATAAGGAAGGCATCTTTTTCTCCTTCATTAAATCGTTCCACCATCTCAAGACGGCGGTCACTCTTCGTACTGCCGTCTAAATAAAAGAGGTCCAGCCCTTCGTTTGTCAGTTCCTGCTGAAGAATGCGAAGCATACTGGCGAATTGGGAGAAGATGAGAACACGGTGACCTCCTTCTTTCAATTCACTCGTCAGCTCTTTCAACTGCTCAAGCTTCCCTGATGTTCCTTCGTAGTTTTCAAGGAAGAGGCCAGGGTGGCAGCAGATTTGACGTAGACGGGTCAGTCCCGCTAATATCTCGAGTTTGCCCCGCTGCAGCCCTTTCGCTGCAATCGTCTCCTGCACATCTGACTGAATTTTTTCCAGGTAGCCTAAATAAACTTCTTTCTGCTGGCGCGACAATTCTGAGTATTGGACGGTTTCTATCTTATCCGGCAATTCTTCTAACACTTCTGTCTTCATTCTTCTTAAAATAAACGGACGTGTCATGCGGGCGATTTTTTCTGGCTTCATTTGCAGGAACTTTTTCTTGCTCGTATAAAAGCCGGGCATGATTGTCCGGAACAGCGACCATAACTCCTGCAGTGAATTTTCAATAGGAGTCCCGCTTAATGCAAAGCGATGGGACGCTTTTATTCCGCGTACAGCCTGCGATGTTTTTGTAGATTCATTTTTAATTGCCTGGGCTTCGTCTAAAATCATCGCATGAAACACCCGTCCTGAATAGAATTCGGCATCCTGGCGAAGAAGAGGATAGGATGTAATTAAGATATCTACATCACTCAACTCAATCAGTTCACTGCGGGCGGCTGGGTCGCCAGTAATCACCTGGACAGTTAGTGAAGGAGCGAATTTTTCAATCTCCTTTTTCCAGTTGTAAACGAGCGAAGCAGGCGTCACAATCAGTACGGGCTGCTTCAGCCGTTGTGCTTCCTTTTCATAAAGAATAAAAGCAATGCTCTGCAGTGTCTTTCCAAGTCCCATATCATCCGCGAGAACACCACCAAGCCCGTAAGTTGCCAGTGTTTTTAACCAGCGGAAGCCTGTCAGCTGATAGGACCGGAGTTCAGCTTGTAAGTTATCCGGCGGATGAATGTTAAATGTTTCCGGGGATTTCAGTCTTTCAACAAGCTGAGTAAAACGCTCGTTTCGCTCAGTGTCTTTTAAGTCGAGAGTATCGTTCACCTGCAGACTTCTTACTTTAGCCACTTGAAGCTCAGAGTCTTTAATATCACTTGAAGATAATTCGAGCTCATCGGCCAGTGAGCGAAAGCGTCTGAATGATTCTGACGTCAGGGAAAGCAAAGATCCATTTGATAAACGATAGTAACGTTTCTTCTCGATAGCGGCTCTTAAAGCGTTCGTTATGTCATCGTCTGAAATTCCTTCAATTTCAAATCGGATATCAAGCCAGCTGCCTTCTGATTCAATATTCACCGAAGGGATCAGCTCATGAGTCTGATCTTCAATTAAAGAGCGTACAGAAGAAGATGTGTACACATGGGCCAGCTCATTTAACAGGGGAAGATACTTCGTTAAAAACTCATCTAGCGCTTCATCATCTTCGATATAAACTGTCTCTCCGTCAAATTTGAATTCGGCTAGTTCAATGATATGAATTATCGATTGTTCAGTCTGCCGATCCCGCTGAATGATTTGCGATTGACCGGGTGGGTAATGAAAAGGTCTGATCACATGGTCTCCGTAATGGAACTGAACATCTACCGTTAGAGTCCAATGATTAAAGTCCAAATAGATTTTCGTTTTTAATTCTTCCTGGACAATCTTTTCCCTTGCTTTTTCATCCAGCTGTACATCGGCAATAGATTCGAGCTCAGGAAGAACATAGGAAACGATTCCTTCCATATCCGTGTGACCTACTGTGTGATTTCCATTGGAGTTATAAGGGAGCAGCACATGAAGGGAGCGGATTACCTCTTCTTTTTCCGGGTCCAGTGTATAGAAAATGCCTCTTTTATATAGGAAGTGGTATTCTTTCATATATTCAAGTTCCTTCAACTGGTTCAGGCGCAGGTGGTACATGCCTCTTTCTTCAGAAATATAGAAATCAAACTTCGGCATTTCTTCGATTAACTGAAGCTGGCCCACAGGCTCTCCTCGTTCATAAACCTCACAAAACTGCTGGGATAATTCTCGTAAAAGCTCAGGAGCCATGGAAGGAGAGATCGTCAGCTGACGCTGCTCCCCCGTATTCCAGTGGCGGTCGTAAAACAGCTCCTGTTCATAGCTTTTATATAGTTTCTGGATAATCGCCGCATCACGAGCGTCCAGCAGGTGATCAGCTGGGTCAAACGTGAATTTTTTTGATATCCGATAAGGCTTATGCTGATGGATATGAGTTAACAGCTCACGGATGTCTTTAATGACATATGGATAATCTTCTCCAAGCTTTAACTCAACACTTAAACTTTTGCTTCCTAATATATTTTGCACGTGCAGATAATATTGAATGGCGAGAGGTTTTTTCTGACTCTCGCTGTACCTGCTTTCCTGTCGGTCGCGAAAAGTTTCGAATAACCTTGTAGCAAACACGCGGTCTACTTGATGATTATTCGGCTCTACAGACGGCTCTGTTTTTGAAGTGAGCTGCGGAGCTGCTTCCACGATTGCCTGCTCGCGGATCGCGCAAAGAACGGCCGCAATATGCTTACACTTATAGTAGGTTTCATAAGCAGGGCACTCGCAGCGGGCTTCTAAATCTTCATCTTCAAAAAAGAAAACACGTACTTCATAATCATGAGTACCTGTTACGACAGCGCGCCATGAACGAATTGCACTATTATGCGTAAGTCCGTAAACTTTGCCTTGTCTAAAGTACTGCTCGCCTCGTTTATAAAAAGCAGATCCGGTGATTTTGATAATATCTTTAGGTTGTAATAGGTATGACTGCATAGCTTGCATCCTAACTAGATTATTTTCTATAAGTATAACAGGTTAAAAGGTAAAATATCGCCTTGGGCAAACCGTCAAATTAAATACTGTCAGCTTTCGGATATAAGGGCGCAAATCAGGAAATACTGGCGAGTTTTCAATTATACTTGCTGAAGCCGCATTTTTACAGGCGAATTGCCTTTAGGAGATATCCACCCCTTATTGATTTTAGCTAACGGGTATGCTAACTTTCAAGATAGAGATTTACAAATTTTTTGAAGCCGCTTTTTAAGTGAGCGGCTTTTGTTATGGAGTGAAGAGGCCGATGTAAAACGTATATCCTGCCGAATAAGCAGCCGATTTAAATTAAAAAGTGGAGGATATGACGATGACGATAAAAGATGAAATGAAAAAACGGCGGACGTTTGCTATTATTTCCCACCCCGATGCGGGTAAAACGACAATGACAGAAAAAATGCTGTTGTTTGGTAATTTAATACGATCGGCCGGAACGGTAAAAGGGAAGAAATCAGGAAAATTTGCTACATCAGACTGGATGGAAATCGAGAAACAGCGTGGAATTTCCGTTACGTCGAGTGTAATGAATTTCGCTTATGAAGGCTATCAGGTAAATATTTTGGATACACCGGGGCACGAAGATTTTAGTGAAGATACGTACCGGACATTAACAGCTGTAGATAGTGTGGTCATGATTATTGATGGGACGAAAGGGATCGAAGCCCAGACGCTGAAACTGTTTAAAGTATGTAAAATGCGCGGAATTCCGATATTTACTTTTATAAATAAAATGGACCGTGAAGGCCGTGAGCCGCTGGACCTGCTTGAAGAAATCGAGTCGACACTCGACATCGAAACATATCCGATGACGTGGCCTGCTGGCATGGGGAAACGCTTCCTTGGTGTCTTCGACCGTCACAATGATCAGTTCGTTCAGTTTACAGGAAATGAAAGAGAGAATTATATTCCTTATGAAGAACTGGACCAGCACCCTGAGCTTATAAAAAATGCAACGTATCAGGAAGCTAAAGATGAAATGGAACTAGTCGATGAAGCAGGAGACGGCTTTGACCTCGACAAAGTGATGAAAGGCGATCAAACTCCTGTATTTTTCGGAAGCGCCTTGGCTCCTTTTGGTGTAGAGACCTTTTTCAATACGTTTATAAAATATGCGCCTCAGCCAGCACCCAGGCGTTCTACAGAAGGAATTGTCTCACCGGAAGATGAGGAATTCTCAGGCTTTATTTTCAAAATTCAAGCCAATATGAATCCACAGCACCGTGACCGAATCGCCTTTGTGCGGATTTGTTCAGGAAAATTTGAACGCGGCATGAACGTCACGCTGTCTCGTACAGGTAAGACATTTAAGCTTTCCCAGTCACAGCAGTTTGTTGCTTCCTCAAGAGGTACCGTAGAAGAAGGATATGCGGGAGATATTATCGGGATTTATGATCCGAATGTTTACCGAATTGGAGATACGATCCTGACAGGCAAGCAGAAATATGAATATGATGAGCTGCCGCAGTTCCCTCCAGAGCTTTTCAAAAAAGTTACGGCGAAAAACGTAATGAAAGCGAAACAGTTTAAAAAAGGACTTGAACAGCTTGTCCAGGAAGGTGCCATTCAGCTATTTAAGCATTATCACTTCGAGGATTATATCATTGGTGCGGTCGGCGAGCTTCAGTATGAAGTCTTTGAGTATCGTATGAAAAACGAATATAATGTAGAAGTAGAGCTCGTACCAATGGGTGAGCGGATTCCACGCTGGATCCCTGCCGATCAGGTGGATGAGTCCATGTTTGATGAACGTAATATGCTTGTTCTTGACCGTGAAGAAAACCCTGTTGTTCTATTTAAGAACGATTTCTCACTTCGCTGGTTTAAGGATAAACATGAAGATATAGAGTTAATTGATCTTTTTGAAGTAAACCAGTATGACCAGTCATTTGAATAAAGATTTAGAAAAGCCTAAGGATCCCTTAGGCTTTTAGTTTTTAATACAAGGAAAATAATCATAAAAAGTTGAGCGTACCTCTCTCAGCGTAAGGGGGCATGGAGATCGTTCGCTTTTCCCGCCTCTTTGTCCATTTTAAGCAAAGGACTTCTTCTACAACTATTTAACAAAGCAAAAACAAAAGAGCGAATGTTTGTTCGTTAGAGGTTAGAATGGTAAACTTATGTGGTAAACTATCTTTGAATGAGTCAGGATCGGAGGATTGTGTCATGAACAATCAATTTGAACTAGTTTCAGAATATTCCCCTCAAGGTGACCAGCCCCAGGCAATTAAGGAGCTGGTTGAAGGCATAAATAATGGCAGGAAACATCAGACGCTGCTCGGAGCAACAGGGACGGGTAAGACGTTTACGATGTCTAATGTGATTCAGCAGGTGAATAAGCCGACACTGATCATTGCCCATAACAAAACATTAGCGGGACAGCTATATAGTGAATTCAAGGAATTTTTCCCAAATAATGCTGTGGAATATTTTGTAAGCTTCTATGATTATTATCAGCCGGAAGCGTACGTACCCCAAACCGATACCTTCATTGAAAAAGATTCGAATATAAATGATGAAATAGATAAACTGCGGCACTCGGCGACAACCTCGTTATTTGAGAGAAATGATGTCATTATTGTAGCCAGTGTTTCTTGTATATACGGCTTAGGTTCTCCGGAAGAATACAGAAGTCAGGTGGTTTCTATCCGGCCGGGAATGGAGAAAGATCGTGATGAATTGCTGCGTTCATTAGTGGATATTCAGTATGCCCGAAACGATATTGATTTCCAGCGCGGTACGTTCCGCGTGCGCGGAGATTCTGTTGAAATTATTCCTGCTTCCAAGGAAGAACATGCGATTCGGGTTGAGTTTTTTGGTGATGAAATCGACCGTATCCGTGAAGTGGATGTTTTAACAGGAGAAGTCGTAGGTGAACGTGAACACGTAGCGATATTTCCCGCTTCCCACTTCGTAACGCGGGAGAACAAGCTGAAAAAAGCGATTAAAAATATTGAAGCAGAAATGCATGAGCGAGTTAAAGAATTAAAAGATCAAAATAAACTTCTGGAAGCACAGCGGTTAGAACAACGTACACGATATGATCTTGAAATGATGGAAGAGATGGGCTTCTGTTCAGGCATTGAGAATTATTCCAGACACCTCACCTTCCGTGAAAGAGGAGCCACTCCATATACACTGCTCGATTTCTTCCCCGAAGATTCATTAATAATGGTTGATGAATCACACGTTACACTTCCGCAGATTCGTGGAATGTACAACGGAGACCAGGCGAGGAAACAAGTGCTTGTCGACCATGGATTCCGTCTGCCGTCAGCTCTTGATAACCGTCCGTTACGATTTGAAGAGTTTGAAAAACATATCGACTTTATTACGTATGTTACTGCAACTCCTGGGCCATATGAACTCGAGCATACGCCGAAGATGACAGAGCAGATTATCCGTCCGACAGGGCTGCTTGATCCTGAAATAGAAATTCGTCCAATACATGGACAGATTGACGACTTGATCGGAGAAATAAATATTAGGAAAGATCGAAACGAGAGGGTACTCGTAACGACTTTAACGAAGAAAATGTCCGAGGACTTAACCGACTATTTAAAAGAAATTGGTTTGAAAGTCGCTTATCTTCACTCGGAAATCGACACGTTTGAGAGGATCGAGATTATCAGAGATTTACGTTTAGGAAAATATGATGTCCTCGTAGGAATTAACCTCTTAAGGGAAGGGCTCGATATTCCTGAAGTTTCGCTCGTAACGATCTTAGATGCAGATAAAGAAGGCTTTTTACGTTCAGACCGATCCTTGATTCAAACGATTGGACGGGCGGCACGTAACGAGAACGGACGTGTCATAATGTATGCAGATAAAATTACGAAATCAATGCAGTACGCGATCGACGAAACTTACCGCCGCCGTGAAAAACAAATTGCGTATAACGAAAAACACGGCATTACACCGAAGACGATTAAGAAAGAAATTCGTGACCTGATTTCAGTATCAAGTGTTGCTGAAGATGAAGAAGGCTACTTAGCAGATAAGAAGCCGTCTAAGATGACGAAGAAAGAACGTTTGGAATTAGTGGACAATTTAGAAACTGAAATGAAGCAGGCGGCCAAAGATCTGGACTTTGAAAAAGCGGCTGAACTGCGCGATGTTATTTTGGAACTAAAAGCGGAAGGATGAGGAGCTTATGGTCAGTAAGAATATCAGCATAAGAGGTGCTAGGGCTCACAATCTTAAAAATATAAATATCGATATCCCTAAAAATAAACTCGTAGTAATGACAGGGCTTTCCGGATCGGGGAAATCCTCTTTAGCCTTCGATACGATCTATGCGGAAGGTCAGAGGAGGTATGTAGAATCACTCAGTGCCTACGCGAGACAATTTCTCGGGCAGATGGATAAGCCGGATGTTGATTCCATTGAAGGCTTGTCACCGGCCATTTCCATTGATCAGAAGACGACAAGTAAAAACCCTCGGTCTACGGTAGGTACGGTAACGGAGATCTACGATTATCTTCGTCTCTTGTATGCCCGGGTTGGACGTCCAACATGTCCAAATCACGGCATTGAAATTTCTTCTCAGACTGTGCAGCAAATGGTGGATCAGCTAATGGAACACACTGAGCGTACCAAAATGCAAATTCTTGCTCCTGTTGTCTCCGGAAGAAAAGGAGAGCATGTAAAGGTATTTGAACAGCTCCAGAAAGAAGGTTATATACGCCTCAGAGTTGATGGTGAAATGCGTGAAATTTCCGAGGAAATAAAATTAGAAAAGAATAAGAAGCACTCAATTGAAGTGGTCGTCGACCGTATTGTTATAAAAGATGGAGTAGAAGGTCGTCTGTCAGATTCGATTGAGACCGCTTTAAGCTTAGGTGGCGGGCACCTTACCGTCGATGTTATCGATGGAGAAGAGCTCGTATTCAGTGAACATCACGCCTGCCCTATCTGTGGTTTTTCTGTAAGTGAGCTTGAACCACGCATGTTTTCTTTTAACAGTCCATACGGCGCATGCAGCCGCTGTGATGGCCTTGGGACACAGCTTGAAGTTGATTTAGACCTTGTCATTCCTGATTGGAATAAGTCGTTAAACGACCATGCGATTGCTGCTTGGGAACCTACCAGCTCCCAATACTATCCGCAGCTGCTTCAAAGCGTCGCCAAACATTATAAGATTGATTTGAGAAAGCCTGTTAAAAAACTGCCGAAGGATAAAATGGACAAAATTCTCTATGGAAGCGGCAATGAAAAAATCCATTTCCGTTATGAAAACGATTTTGGAAAAGTCCGTGAGAGCGAGATTTACTACGAAGGGGTCATCCCTAATATTTCAAGGCGTTACCGGGAGACGAGCTCTGATTATATTAGAGAACAGATGGAAAAATATATGGCACAAAAACCTTGTCCAAAGTGTAAAGGAAACCGTCTGAATGAAGAAGCGCTCGCTGTTCTTATCGGAGGTAAACATATCGGGGAGACGACCGAGTATTCTGTTGTCGAAGCTAAAAACTTTTTCGAAGGTCTTGAACTGACTGAAAAAGAAGAGACCATTGCCCGCATGATTTTAAAGGAAATCTGCGAGCGGCTCAGCTTCCTGGCCAACGTCGGACTGGATTATCTGACTTTATCGCGTTCAGCGGGTACACTCTCCGGCGGCGAAGCTCAGCGGATCCGCCTGGCGACCCAGATCGGCTCTGCCTTAACAGGAGTGCTGTATGTACTCGATGAGCCATCGATCGGTCTTCACCAGAGAGACAATGACCGTTTAATTAATACTCTTAAACGGATGAGAGACTTGGATAATACACTAATCGTAGTCGAACATGATGAAGATACGATGCTGGCTGCGGATTATTTAATTGATATCGGACCGGGAGCGGGCGCTCACGGCGGTGAGATCGTCACCCAAGGAACACCTAAGCAGGTGATGAGAAGCAGCAAGTCTTTGACAGGGCAGTACTTGTCCGGTAAGAAATTCATTCCGCTTCCAGCAGAGCGCAGAAAAGCGGATGGCAGGTATATTACTATTAAACAAGCTGAAGAGAATAACTTGAAGAAAGTCAATGCGAAGATCCCGCTTGGTGTTCTTACAGCCGTTACAGGAGTTTCCGGATCTGGGAAAAGTACTTTAATTAACGATATTTTATATAAGACGCTGTCGATGCGTCTGCATAATGGAAAACAAAAACCTGGCAAGCATAAAGAAATCGACGGCATTGATCAGCTTGAAAAAGTAATAGACATCGACCAGTCTCCAATTGGACGGACGCCACGATCCAACCCGGCCACTTACACCGGGGTCTTTGATGACATCCGTGATGTTTTCGCCCAGACGAGTGAGGCAAAAATACGCGGCTATAAAAAAGGCCGTTTCAGCTTTAACGTGAAAGGCGGACGGTGTGAAGCCTGCCGCGGAGACGGGATTATTAAGATTGAAATGCACTTCCTGCCGGACGTTTATGTGCCTTGTGAAGTCTGTAATGGAAAAAGATACAATAGGGAAACGCTCGAAGTGAAATATAAAGGAAAAAATATTTCTGACGTACTTGGTATGACGATTGAAGAAGCGTTAGAGTTTTTCTCGAATATTCCGAAGATTAAGCGTAAAATTCAAACAGTAGCTGATGTTGGATTAGGCTATGTAAAACTTGGCCAGCCTGCGACAACACTGTCTGGCGGGGAAGCACAACGTGTGAAATTAGCAAGTGAGCTCCACCGCCGTTCCACAGGAAAGTCCTTTTATATTCTTGATGAGCCGACGACAGGGCTGCACGTAGATGATATTTCGAGGTTATTAACGGTTCTGCAGCGTCTCGTTGACAATGGGGATACGGTACTCATTATTGAACACAGCCTTGATGTTATTAAAGAAGCCGATCATATTATTGACCTTGGACCAGAAGGCGGAGAAAAAGGCGGCCAGATTATTGCTACAGGGACGCCGGAAAAAGTAGCCAAAGACAGTAAATCCTATACAGGGAAATACTTGAAGCCGATACTAGAAAGAGATAAAAAGCGTATGGAAGAACGTCTGCGCTCGAAAGAAAAAGTATCGAGCAAGTAGATGCTTTGACGCCTTCGGGAGAATTGAGTATCGTTAAACTAGAGTTGTTTAACGGGAGGAATGCAGGAAATGAAACCAATCGAACAATATAAAGTGCAGGCTGCAATCGATCAGTTTGCCGATAAAGATGTATATATTCATTTAGAAACAACGAATGGAGCCTACGCCAGTCATTTTGATGAGAGTGCCTATAATGTAGGTGCTTTTATCCGAAATGCACGCGTAAACTATCAACATGGAAAGCTGGTAAGTACCGGCGGTTCTTATCGAGTCGGGCTCAAGCTTGACCTTGGCTGGGTGTACGCTGAAGGGGTCAGCGATTATGAAATTGATGAGCAGGGGCGACTGTTGATGGCGGGTCATGACCGGGAAGGACGCTTAATGGTAGCTCTTGAGATTAGTGAGAATCCATTCACTCATGAGGCGGAAGCTGATGAGTAATAAGCACGTTCTTGTTATTTTTCCGCATCCAGATGATGAATCCTTTGGGGCTTCAGGGGTCATCAGCAAATTCAGAGCTGAAGGCGTTCCGGTTACTTACTTATGCGGAACACTGGGTGAAATGGGACGCAATATGGGTAACCCCGTGTTTGCCAATAGAGAAACACTATCCACATTTCGCAAAAAAGAGCTTGCTGAAGCGGCTCGTCAGCTCGATATTGATGTTGAGCTGCTCGGCTATAGGGACAAAACGCTCGAATTTGAACCTGTTGATGAACTGGCGGAAGACTTGAAGGAAAGAATTCAAGCTCACAAAGCGGCTGTCGTCATCACACATTACCCAGGTTTCGCTGTCCACCCGGATCATGATGCCCTGGCAGCTGCCGTCGTCAAAGCTGTAGAAAAAATGAAACCGGGCGAGCGTCCGGAAGTATGGATGCACGCGATCAGTAATGACCATGAAGAAAAACTTGGAGAACCTGATCTCGTCTTTGATATTGCACCTTACTGGGACCGGAAGGAAGCTGCGATCCGCGCCCACCTGTCCCAAGCTGACGGGATGATGCAGCTGATTGAAAATCACGATCAGCGAAATGAACAGCTTCAAAAGTTAAAACAGGAAAAATTTTATCGATGGACATTCTCTACAACATGATTCAAAGACACCTTGCAGAAATCCGCTTCTTCAAGGTGTCTTTTTTCTAGTTTGTTTAGAGTGTTAAAAGGGAAAAAGATAAGGTGAAGGAGAGATGCGTGATGACTGAAGAAAGAATGAAAATACTTAAAATGATTGAGCAGGGAACGATTACTGCTGAAGAAGGAGCCCAGCTGTTAAAAGCGATTGAAACTCAAGATTACGATACAAAATCATCAGAGAAAAAGTACGGTTTTAGAGATTTTGTAGAAGAAGCTGTAGAAAAAATTAAAAATGCAGATTTTGATTTGTCTTTTGGAGAATCTGTGGAATTTCAATATGATTTAAAATCAGACCCCGTACCATTTCATGACATGGATGTATCGATTGCTAATGGTTCCCTCCATTTGGAACCATGGATTGAGGACTACGCGAAAGCTGAGTGCCGTGTGAAGGTCTATCAAGCGGCTGACGAGCAGGAGGCAAAAGAGCAGTTTTTAGCCGATGGGGAGTTCGAAATAACAGAGGGAATTCTTCGTTTGGCAAATCCTTCGAAAAAAATTAAAACGTTCGTTAAGCTCTACCTTCCTAAGAAGCGTTATGAATTTATTAAACTGAAGCTTTCCAATGGAGCGATTACTTCTAACCATGTAAAAGCGGCCCATTTCCAATTAAAAACGTCCAATGGGTCTCTGCGCATAAAAGATTCTCAGGGAGAGACGTGCAAGCTGGAAACAGGGAACGGATCCATTACCGTCTCTGAAAGTGAGTTTGATACTTGCCAGGCTGATACAATTAATGGCTCTGTTAAGCTCGATGGGCAATTTGGCAAGACTGATGTCTCTGCAGTTGCAGGAGGCATTACGGTCTACAACTATGGAGAACGTGCACATACGGGCTTCTTTAAAACGACTACCGGTCAAATTACGGTATTGCTTCCAGAGAATAAGCGGATTGACGGTACGTTAAAATCGAGCGTTGGCAGTTTAAACTGCAGCCTTGATAATTATAAGATTTTAAAGAACAAGAAAGAAATTATGAACAAAGAGTTCGTTTTTGAGGCACGCGAAGAATTAGCGGATGTCTATCATTTAGAAGCAGAAACGAAGACAGGATCTGTAACGATCAAAGACGCTGTCTTATAAAGCGGGGGATTGGTTTTGAAAAACTGGTTATTGCACATTTTGGTAAATGCGATAGCAATATTTATCGTCGGGTTTGCTTTTAAAACGGTTGAAATCGATGGATTCCTGGCTGCGATCTTGGCGGCCTTTATCCTATCAATCTTAAATGCGATCGTAAGGCCGATTTTGGTTTTATTAACGCTGCCGATAACGATAGTAACACTTGGGTTATTCTTATTGGTAGTGAACGCTGTAACATTAGCGATTACTGACGGGCTGTTAGGAAGCCTGTTTGAAATCGACGGTTTTGGCATGACGATCTTAGCCGCTCTCGTCATTTCGCTGATTAATCTCGTATTAAATCGTCTGATCAAAGAATAATAAGGTGAGAGGCAGTCCTGCCGGCTTGTAAGCCGGCAGGATTTTTTTGCCCAAGCGATGATAAAAAATGTGCTACAATAAGGGACAGTGAGTGACGATTATAAGGAGGCACATCTATGAGTAAAGTTCGTACAGAAGATTTGCTGGAACGCTTTGAGCTTGAACTGGTAGCTGGTAAAGACGGCATCCACCGTGAAATACATATGAGTGATATTTCCCGGCCAGGAGTCGAGATGACCGGGTATTTTAAGTTTTATCCAAAAGACAGGCTGCAGCTGTTAGGGAAAACGGAGCTTTCGTACTTTAATGAACTGACCCATGAACAAAGAAAGCACCGCGCTGAGCAGCTTTGTACAGATATTACCCCGGGTATAGTCATCACGCGGGGAATGGATATTCCTGAGGAGCTTGCAGTAGCAGCGCGTGAAGCAGCCGTTCCGCTTATGAGATCACCGTATAAAACGACGCGTGTAATCAGCCGGCTGACGAATTATTTAGAATCTAAGTTCGCACCGTTTACTGCAATTCACGGTGTACTTGTTGATATTTACGGCATCGGTGTTTTAATTACCGGACAAAGTGGAGTAGGTAAAAGTGAAACTGCACTTGAGCTGGTCAAACGCGGGCATCGTTTAGTGGCTGATGACAGTGTGGAAATACGCCAGGAAGATTACGATACATTGATTGGAAACAGTCCGCCACTGATTGAGCACCTTTTAGAAATCCGCGGTCTGGGGATTATTAACGTTATGACCTTGTTTGGAGCAGGAGCGGTCCGAAGCTATAAACGAATTACGCTTGTAATTAATCTCGAAATCTGGGATAAAACCAAGCAGTATGACCGTCTTGGCTTAGAAGAAGAAACGATGAAAATAATGGATGCTGAAATTCCAAAAGCAACGATTCCTGTACGTCCAGGCCGTAACTTGGCTGTCATAATCGAAGTAGCGGCGATGAATTTCCGCTTAAAACGTATGGGAGTAAACGCAGCAGAAGAGTTCTCTGAGCGTTTAACTAAAGTAATTGATGAAGACCATAGCGAAGAGTAAGGGAGAGAAAGGCTTTGTCTTGTACACCAGAAGAACTTGACCGGGTGCTGGTCCATCTTGGTCCTTTATCGATTTACTGGTATGGGGTCATTATCGCAACAGGTGCCTTCTTAGGACTTTTGATTGCGACAAGGGAGACGGAACGCCTCGGTTTAAAAAAGGATTATTTTGTTGATATCGTAGTTTATGCGATTCCGATTGCCATTTTAAGCGCACGTATCTATTACGTTATTTTTGAATGGGATCGTTACGTGGGTGAACCATGGTGGAAAGTGTTTGCCGTATGGGAAGGCGGAATAGCCATTCACGGGGCATTAATAGGTTCATTTTTAACAGCTTTTATTTATACAAAGGTAAAAGGGTTGTCCTTCTGGATGATTGCAGATATTGGGGCACCGAGTATTATCTTAGGCCAGGCCATTGGCCGCTGGGGAAACTTCATGAATCAGGAGGCCCATGGCGGACCTGTCTCTGAATCTTTTTACAATAACTATATGCAGTATCTGCCTAACTTCATTAATCAGCAGATGTGTATTGATGGAACACTCTATCATCCGACTTTTTTATATGAATCTCTTTGGAACATCCTCGGGTTTATCTTATTGTTAGTGCTGCGTTATAAAGTAAATCCGCGCCGCGGTGAGATTTTCCTAAGCTACTTGATTTGGTATTCGGCGGGAAGGTTCTTTGTAGAAGGACTTCGTACCGACAGCCTTTACCTGTTTGGTGAAATTAGAACGGCCCAGTTTATTTCCATCCTGTTGATAGTTGGAGCGATTATTGTCATGATCTATCGCCGAAAAGCAGGACTTGCTGACAAACACTATAACGGCAAGAAAGCAAAATAGGGAGAGACTAAAGATGAAATCAATTTTAAGAGAAGGATGTAAAAAAGGTCTTCAGCTGACGTGGACATTAGGTAAGGTCATATTCCCGGTCACACTTATCGTTACGATCCTTCAATTCACCCCTGTTTTACCTTGGATCATTAAGCAGCTGACACCTGTGATGAGTGTACTGGGGCTGTCCGGGGATGCTGCTGTCCCACTCGTGATCGGGAACTTTCTTAACTTATACGCGGGCATTGCAGCGATTATATCGTTTGAGTTTTCGGTAAAAGAAGTGTTTATTCTTGCCGTTATGCTGTCGTTTTCCCATAACTTGATTATTGAATCGGCTGTAGCTAAAAAGGTTGGAATCAGCTGGTCGTTTGTGATCAGCATCCGTTTAGCATTAGCTATTGGTTCGGCTATACTGATTAACTTAACCTGGGATGGCGGACAAGAGCAGGCAAAGTATGGCCTTGCTCCCGAACGTCAGGCTGTGCCTGATGGTTGGATGGAGATCATTCTCCAAGGGCTGCAGACGGCTGTTATGGGGATCATCCAGCTTGCACTCATCGTCATTCCGCTTATGATCGTCATGCAGTATTTGCGGGAGAGAGGCTGGCTAGACAGACTGTCCGACTGGCTCGCACCAGCTGCTAAATTTCTAGGAATGGAACGCAATACGTCGATGACGCTGGCGGCCGGACTGACGATCGGCCTTGCTTATGGAGCGGGGCTTATGATTCAGGCTGTCGAAGAAGACGGGGTCTCTAAGAAAGATATGTTTCTAGCTATGATTTTTCTCGTCTCCTGTCACGCCGTGGTGGAAGATACGTTAATCTTCATTCCATTAGGCATACCTGTGTGGCCGCTGTTAATCATTCGGCTGATAACGGCTATTGTCCTTACAGCTGCCGTAGGGTATGTGTGGAATAAGCTTGAAAGAGAGAGAAGGAGAGATTTAAGCCATGAGTATTAATACAATTTTATTTGATCTGGACGGAACGTTAATCGATACGAATGAGCTGATTATCGCTTCTTTTACCCATACTTTGCAAACACATGCTGACCGCCCTTATTCGAGGGAAGAGATTATTCAGTTTATTGGTGAACCTTTAAGAGACAGCCTTGCTTCTGTCAATGAGGAAAGCGTGGAGGAAATGATTGCAACTTACCGGGAACACAACATTGCTCATCACGATCAATACGTAAAGGCTTATGACGGTGTGCTGGAATCGATTCGCACGTTAAAGAGACAAAACTATCAGCTTGGTATAGTCACAACAAAAATGCGACAGACTGTAGAGATAGGACTAAATATGACAGAACTTGACAGCTTGTTTGATACTGTCGTCACTCTTGATGATGTCGTTCATGCCAAACCTCATCCTGAACCTGTCATGAAGGCGTTAAACACTTTAGATGCCTCAGCCGCCCAAACGATTATGGTAGGCGATAACACGCACGATATTGAAGCTGGAAAAAATGCAGGTACAAAAACAGCGGGAGTCGCATGGACAGTAAAAGGGCGGGAAGTTTTGGATGAACTGCGTCCTGATTACATGCTGACGAATATGAGAGAGCTACTTGAAATCACAGGAGGGTAAAAAAATGCGCCGTACACAACGCTATCCGGTTAAAGGAGCCAACTCCCTCTGGCATATCTACAAAACCGTCCCTTTTCTTAAAGTGATGAAGAATTTTATCGTGATTCAAACGGCGAGGTACACTCCATTTTTAAATGTGAAAAATGGGCTGTACCGTCGTTTTTTAAAAATGAAGGTAGGAGAAGAAACGTCTTTTGCTCTTATGGTCATGGTCGATATTATGTTTCCTGAAAAAATCTCAGTAGGCCGTAATTCTGTGGTTGGCTATAATACGACGATTTTAGCTCATGAGTATTTGATTAACGAGTATCGGCTGGGAGATGTGGAAATCGGTGATGAAGTGTTGATAGGAGCAAATACTACCATACTTCCAGGAGTTAAAATTGGCAGTAGAGCTGTCGTATCCGCCGGAACCTTAGTACATAAAGATGTGCCTGCCGGATCATTTGTTGGTGGGAATCCCATGCAGCTTATTTATACAAAAGAACAAATGGAACAACGAATGAGCAGCGAAAAGGAGAAGAAAGATGGAGTTTAAGCAGACAGTTTTACCAGCAGTGAAAAATATGAAAGACTTCGAAATGCTCTTGGAAATGAATACGGAATACATTATCATTTTAGAAAGCAGGCTGGGCATGCTGCCAAAAGTCGTAAAAGCAGCACAGAAAGCCGGAAAAAAAATCTGGGTACACGTCGATTTAATCCAGGGACTAAAAGCTGATGACTACGGGATGGAGTTTTTAGGAAGAGTGATTAAGCCGGATGGTGTCATTACTACCCGTTCCCATGTCATTCAGCTTGCGAAGAAATATAAGCTGATCTCTGTTCAGCGGCTGTTTCTAATTGACAGCCAGGCCGTCGAACATAACGCAAGGATTATCGAAAAAGTTAAGCCGGATTTTGTAGAAGTTTTACCGGGCATTATTCCGGGAATGATAAAAGAGATGAAAGATCGATTAGGAGTGCCGGTCATTGCAGGGGGATTGATTCGAACTGAGGAAGAAGCGGCCGAAGCCATTAAATCGGGAGCTTCAGCAATCTCTACTTCACGTGCAGAACTTTGGAGGTTTTAAGCGAAACGAAATCTACATAATTTGATCGTGATCGTTCACAAGATCCCGCACAATGAAGGCAGCTTTTTGTACAGCTGCTTTGCCTGTGCTTTTTTTATTGCTCATTTTCCTAATCGGAAAGGGAAGGTGCTTATGACAGAATTCATGGGAGAGCTCATTGGGACAATGATTCTCATTATATTAGGAGGCGGTGTAATTGCGGGTGCAAACCTTAAAGGTACAAAAGCGGAAGGAAATTGGGTTTTAATTACCGTTGCCTGGGGTCTTGCTGTCGCCATGGGCGTGTATGCGGTTGGAAATGTCACCGGAGCGCATATAAACCCAGCGGTAACTCTTGGTTTAGCTGCCGTTGGTGACTTTGCCTGGGCTAAAGTTCCTTCCTACATTCTCGCTCAAATGATAGGAGCCTTTATAGGAGCTGTTATTGTATTCTTTCATTACCTGCCGCACTGGGAAAGAACAGATGATCCGATGGCTAAGCTGTCGATATTTTCAACTGACCCGGCAATCTACAGCCCGGTTTCCAATTTAGTCAGTGAGATTATCGGGACTTTTGTTCTCGTGATGGGAATATTATTTATTGGAGCTAATGAATTTACCGAAGGTCTTAACCCGCTTATTGTAGGGCTTCTTATTGTAGCTATTGGTATGTCTCTTGGAGCCACTACTGGGTACGCGATTAATCCGGCCAGGGATCTTGGGCCGCGGATTGCTCATGCGATTCTGCCGATTCCCGGCAAAGGCGGGTCCAATTGGAGATACGCCTGGATTCCTGTAGCGGGGCCTGTAATTGGAGGTATTTATGGCGGATTATTTTTCGAAACTGTCTTTGAAGGTTCGCCCAATATATGGTTCTGGCTGCTTTCAGCCGTTATTATTGCTATATTATTTTCGTCCATGAAAATCGAACTTAATAAAAAGCAGCAAGCCCATACTTAAAAGGAGGAGAAATCATGGAAACTTACATTTTATCAATTGACCAGGGAACAACAAGTTCCCGGGCTATTTTATTTGATCATAACGGAGCGATCGTTGAAACTGCTCAAAAAGAATTTGAACAATATTTTCCTAAACCAGGCTGGGTAGAACATGATCCTAATGAAATTTGGACATCTGTACTTAGCTGTATTTCAAATGTTTTAATCCGGGCTGATGTAGAAGCAGAACAAATTGCCGGTATAGGAATTACGAACCAGCGGGAGACCACTGTAGTCTGGGACCGAAATACGGGAAAGCCGATTCATAAAGCTGTCGTCTGGCAGTCCAGACAGACTCAAGGCATTTGTGACGAATTACGGGCCCAGGGGTTTAACGATACCTTCCGTGAGAAAACAGGACTGCTGCTCGATCCTTATTTCTCCGGAACAAAAGTGAAATGGATCCTTGATAATGTTGAAGGAGCCCGTGAAAAAGCGGAGAACGGCGACCTTATGTTTGGTACGATCGATACTTGGCTTGTTTATAAAATGTCGGGAAAGAATGAACATGTGACAGACTATTCGAATGCTTCCCGCACATTAATGTACAATATTCATGATTTAAAATGGGATGACGAGTTATTGGATATTCTTGGTGTTCCAAAGAGTATGCTGCCAGAAGTCAAACCATCTTCTGAAGTCTATGGTCATACCGTTGATTACCATTTCTTCGGCAGCGAAGTGCCTATCGCTGGAATCGCTGGCGACCAGCAGGCCGCTCTGTTCGGCCAGGCGTGCTTTGAAAAAGGAATGGGTAAAAACACTTACGGCACAGGCGGTTTTATGCTGATGAATACAGGAGATGAGGCTGTGAAATCCGATAATGGCCTGCTTACGACTTTAGCATGGGGCGTCAATGGAAAAGTAGAATACGCGCTTGAAGGAAGTATTTTCGTTTCCGGCTCAGCGATTCAATGGCTTAGGGACGGATTGAAAATGATGGAGGATTCCTCCCAAAGCGAAAGTATTGCAGGAGAAGTAGACACGACAGAGGGAGTGTATGTAGTTCCTGCTTTTGTCGGATTAGGAACTCCTTATTGGGACAGCGAAGCCCGAGGTGCCGTTTTCGGACTGACTCGTGGAACGAAAAAATCTCATTTTGTGAGAGCTACCCTTGAATCGTTAGCCTATCAGACGAAAGATGTAGTCGATACGATGGTTCAGGATTCGGGCATCGAACTAAAGAAATTACGCGTTGACGGCGGGGCTGTTAAAAATGACCTGCTCATGCAGTTCCAAAGCGACCTTCTTCAATCCTCAGTAGAACGTCCAAAAGTTAATGAAACGACAGCTCTTGGTGCCGCCTATCTTGCGGGCTTAGCTGTTGGGTATTGGAACGATTGTACAGAGATTGCGAAACAGTGGAAAATGGAGAAGCAGTTCGATCCTCAAATGGACGAAGAGAAAATTAATGAGCTATACAAAGGATGGCAGAAAGCTGTTGAGGCCACTAGAGTTTTTAAAGCATAGGCTCATAGAAAGCAAGTGATAGTTATGGGCAAAATCTAGAGCCTTAGAGTAGACTTTTTAACGAAGGTTTGATAGAATATAATCAAGTTAATAGTAATTAGGTCGGAGATGCGGAGAGACCACGAGGCTCTACAGTAAATGCTGTAGGTGCTTTCGTGGTCTCTTTTTTTAGGTTTAAAAGAAGAGTGCTCAATCATACACATATTCCTCCCCGGTTTAGGGAATAAAGGTTAACAGACGACCTAATGAAACCGAGAGATATACAAAAGGAGAGATTTACATGAAGACTTTTTCTAACTATGATCGTCAGGAAAAATTTAAAGAACTGTATCAGGTCGAATGGGATGTACTGGTCGTTGGAGGAGGAATCACTGGAGCAGGAATCGCTCTGGATGCGGCCAGCCGAGGAATGAAAACGGCCGTAGTTGAAATGCAGGACTATGCAGCAGGTACGTCAAGCCGCTCCACGAAGCTTGTACACGGCGGACTTCGATATTTAAAACAGTTTGAAATAAAAATGGTAGCAGAAGTTGGGAAAGAACGCGAAATTGTTTATGAAAACGGCCCGCACGTAACGACCCCTGAATGGATGATGCTTCCTTTCCATGAAGGCGGTAATTTTGGTCCCTATTCTACCAGCCTCGGCCTGCGCGTTTATGACTATTTAGCGGGTGTTAAGAAGGCAGAGCGCCGCGTTATGCTTAAACCAGATGAAACGACAGAACGTGAGCCGTTAGTTAAGAAAGATGGGCTTAAAGGTGCCGGTTATTATGTTGAATATAAAACCGATGACGCGAGACTGACTCTTGAAGTGATGAAGAAAGCCGTCGAGTATGGTGCTGAGTCTGTAAACTACGCGAAGGTCGTTGACTTTATTTATGATATGCGCGGCAAGGTTGAAGGAGCCATCGTAGAAGACACAATCAGTGGAGAAACCTATCAGGTGAAGGCAAAACGAATCATTAATGCAGGAGGACCGTGGGTCGACGAGCTTCGTGAAATCGATGGTTCAAAAAAAGGAAAATCTCTTCACCTGACGAAAGGGGTACACCTCGTATTTGATCAGTCTGATTTCCCGCTGCAGCAGGCGATCTACTTCGATACACCAGATGGCCGAATGATTTTTGCCATTCCGCGTGATGGAAAAACGTATGTAGGGACAACGGACACGCCTTATGATGAGGAGATTGCTTTTCCAAAAGTAACGACTACGGACCGCGACTATATTTTAGATGCAATTCATATGATGTTCCCTGCTGTAAAGGTTGGGCCGCAAGATATTGAGTCAAGCTGGGCCGGCGTACGTCCTCTCATTCATGAGGATGGAAAAGACCCTTCAGAGATTTCACGAAAAGATGAAATCTTTGTTTCTGATTCCGGTTTAATTTCAATGGCTGGAGGAAAGCTGACCGGATACCGTAAAATGGCCGAAACAGCCATCAACCTTGTGAGAGATCAGATTGCAGAAGAATACGGCATCCGTTACTCTGATTCTGAAACGAAACGGATGCCGATCTCAGGCGGTGAGGTGAATGGATCGAAAGGATTCAAGGTATTTAAAGAAGAGCGCGTTAAAATTGGTGAATCCTTAGGTTTAACTGTTGAAAAAGCTGGTGCTCTTGTTGATCTTTATGGTGCTAATGTCGATACGCTCTATCAGCTGTATAAAGATCATAAAGAAGATGTTGCCGCTGCCGATATTGATCCACTCGTTTTCGCGCAGCTGCGACTGGCTCTCGATTTTGAAATGATCTTTAAACCTGTAGACTTCTTTGTTCGCCGCACCTCAGCCCTTTTCTTTAACATTCACTGGGTGCACGAGCACAAAGAACCGGTTATTGAATATATGGCGAAAGAACTAAAATGGACAGACAAACAAAAGCAGCAGTATACAGACGAACTAGATCTTTTACTGGATGAAGCGGTCAACCCTGTAAAAGCTGGATAACTAGAAAAGGACTCCTTCAATTTTGAAGGGGTCTTTTTTATGTTAGGGAATTTGCCCGCAAACCACATCAACCTTTAATAATCTGAAAAATAAAAGTATAATTTTGAAGTAAGGGGGGATTAAATGACTACAGTACAGCAGTTCATTCGGCAGGACGGCATTAGGCAGATCATCACAGGCAGCATACTTATTCTGATCATGGCGTTTTTTATTATCAGCCTGTTTTTTACAGGACAGGCAGGGTTATGGATCAGCGCTGTTTACAGTCTCGCTTTTGGTCTTGCGGGCCTCGCAATATTTAAAAGTGGCTGGGAAGATTATATGTCGGCTATGAACTATGAAGATTTTAAAGCGGATACTACATATGAGAAGATTTCCGTCTTTCCGCAGAGGATGTATATTGGGCACCGGCCTGCCTCAATTTTCCACGCGAATTTTTACGATATGGATGGAAAGAGTTACAGTGAAATTAAGCAGCATACGGTTCTTGACATAAAAGTATTTCGAGCTTTTGTTGCTTTCTTTTCGGGAGGCTCTCTGATGCCTGCGGCTTATAACATGTTTATAGGCGATGCTCATGTCTATACAATTGATAAAAAAGGCGGCTTTAAATGGCGCGGGTATGTTCATCAGCTGGACCGTGGCGTGGTAGCATATACCTCTCAAGAGCGAATATCAGGAAAGAGTATTTTCCGCTATATTGAAGGAGAACAATGCCGCTTTCAAGCTGAAGGCGATGCTTACATCGGCCACTTTGAAGTGAAAGATTATCAAGGCAAAGTGTGGGCAGTTGTAAAACGTGATGCGATTCCAAAAGAAGCAGCAGACCGCTTTTCTAAAATGCCAGGCTACTTAGTTGATTGGAAGATTCGCAAAGATATTCCTTATTCGCTGCTTGCTTTCTTGTTCTTAATGCAGACAAACACTAATGTTTAGCCTTTAGCCAACAAAAGCAAAGGAGAGAGGTCTGTGAACTTTTACAGGGAAGATGAAGATCTGTAGCAGATCCTGCGTCAGCACTTTGAAAGGACCTTTTTTAACTGGGCGGATGAGCAGCTGGATGCTTTTGGTCAGCTGTGTGCAGGAGATATCGACCGGCGGGCAGGTCATACGGACCGTGAAGGCCGTCCGAAACTCATAAAATATAATAAAATGGGCGAGGAAATTTCGGAGGTATGGGTCAACGAGGGATATCGTCAGACAGTGAAAGAAACCTATGAGAAGGGGATTGTCGGCTATGTACATAAACCCATCCCTGAGCTGGGCAGAAAAGGGAATTATGTCTACTCCTTTGCCCAGGGGTACTTATTGTCACAGGCAGAACCCGGGTTTTACTGCCCGGTTACATTATTATTTAATCAATCACTATGCGAGTGAGGAGTTAAAAGAGCAATACCTTCCTCATGTGCTTGCTACCGGAGATGTCGAACTTTATGAAGGGGCTACCTTTTTAACGGAACGGCAGGCAGGCTCGAATGTAGGGGCGAACGAAGTAAAAGCTGTTCAAGAAGATGATCGTTTTCGTATTTACGGAGAAAAATATTTTGCCAGTAATGCAGGGATGTGCGGAGTGGCTATGGTATTAGCTAGGATCGAAGGCTCGCCCCCGGGAACCAAAGGGTTAAGTTTATTTCTTGTGCCCTGGAGAAAAAATGATGGCAGCCTTAATGGAGTATCCATCCGACGGTTAAAGGATAAACTCGGAGTAAGAGCCGTTCCTTCAGCAGAAGTGGAAGTTAAAGGAGCCGACGCCTATTTAATAGGAGACGCTTCCCGCGGATTTTACTATATGATCGAAGCCTTGAACCTTTCGCGAATCTGCAATGCAGCTGCTTCAGAGGTATCATGAGAAGAGCTTATACTGAAGCCAAGGAGTATGCACTGTAAAGAAACCCATTTGGCCAGCGGCTGATTGATTTTCCAATGGTTCAGGATACACTTGTAAAAATGAGGGTAAAGCAGGAAGTCGAGACGGGTGCTGTCTTTGAAATGGCTAAGCTTTACGACAAAGTGGCAGCGGATAAAGCATCTCATGATGAAAAGATATTGTGCCGGCTTCTGATCGCCTTGTTGAAAAAAGAAACAGCCGAGCAGTCAATTCTTTTTGCGCGTGATGCGATTGAAATGCATGGCGGCAACGGGTATATAGAAGATTTTGTTACCCCAAGACTCCTAAGGGATGCACAGGTGCTTACTGTTTGGGAAGGAACAAGCAACATATTGGGGCTTGAAGTACTCCGCTTATTCCAAAAGTATGAGGCGCATCAGCTGTTCTTTAAAAATATAGAAGCACGGATTGAAAAAGTGGAAGGGATGCTGGGGTTAACTCATACAGTCAGGGAAAACATAAGAAACGTTAAAAAATGGATAGGACATGTTCTCAAGCTTCCTTATGATCTGCAGACTTTCCATTGTAAGACGATGGCCAAGATGCTTTGTGACCTATATGAAGGTGTATACGCGTTGACACGGGCTTATGAAAATACAAGGAAGCAAAAAACTGCCGAAGTTTTTATTTTTCAGTATTTAGAATCTGAGGAAGAACTCGAGAAACCTTTAACTCTTCAATATGCAGAAGAAGTTTTACAAGTATCTTTAAAGGTTAAGGGAAAAAGCTGAGGAGACAAAAAATCTCCCTGGCTTTTTTTATTGGGGAGGGAACGCGTTAAACGTTTGGTATGGGCAGGATTTTGTTATGATAGTAAAAAGAAGTAAAAGAAAACTGTAACGTTGACGCTTATTCTTCATCGTGTTAGCATATTAGCAGACTAAAGGATTTCGATGTACGGAAAGGACGGATGCTTAAATGGCGAAGCGGCTAATGTTTGAAAAACCACTTGGAATGCGCGACACACTTCCTTTTTTTTATAATCAGAAAGCAAAAGCGCGGGAGCGTTTGAAATCAGCGATTCTCTCTTATGGATATTCTTTTATGGATACACCATTTCTTGAGTATCATGAAACGATTGGGAAGGTCAGTGCGACTAAAGAGCAGCGTTTATTTAAATTGCTCGATCAGCAGGGGCATACACTCGTACTGCGTCCTGATATGACAGCACCGATTGCCAGGGTGGCTGCTTCGCAGCTGAAGGATACGGAGCTTCCGCTTCGACTGGCTTATGATGGACCAGTATTTCGGGCGCAGCAGACCGAAGGCGGGAAGCCGGCTCAATTTGAACAGGTAGGAACGGAATTAATTGGCGATCATTCTTCCTATGGAGATGCGGAAGTTATTGCTTTATTAGTCGAGTCCTTAAGACAGGCTGGATTGGACGATTTTGTTATAACGATCGGCCACATCGGTTACGTTAAAGCCTTCTTCAATGATGTTTTAGGACATGACGAAGAGACGAAAGACGTTCTGTTAGAACATTTATATAGAAAAAATTACGTAGGGTATCGGGAATCTGTAAAAGCGGCTATACTTGCGGGAGAGAAGAAGCAGGCTTTACTTTCACTGCTTGACCTCAGAGGAGGAGAAGAAGTCTTCGCCTCAAGTAAGTCGCTGGCTAGAAATCAGGTATGCATGCAGGCTGTCAATGAGTTGAAACAGCTGTACGCTTTACTGAAAAATTACGGAGTCGAAAAATATGTAAGCTTTGATTTAAATCTGATCAGCCACATGAATTACTATACCGGTATCTTGTTTGAAGGCTATGCCCCTCACTTAGGCTCATTGCTCTGTAATGGAGGACGCTATGACAAACTGCTGCCATCCTTTCAGCTAAACGCTTCAGCCACTGGGTTTGCCATCCATTTAGAACGGTTTATTGAGGCTTTAAATGGACGGAGAGATAATGACGAAAGAATTGGAGTGATTGTAGATCACGACAGTCATGGGCAAGGTGTGCAAAAAGCGGCTGATCTGCGTCAGAAGGGCTATCAGGTGCTCCTTCAGCATATTGATCAGATCCCGGATTACAAACAGTTCAGCAGCCAGCTGCGCGAGTGTATCGATTTAACCGGCAAAGGGGGAGAAGCGAATGAATAAACCTTTAACGATCGCGATGCCTAAAGGCAGGATTTATAAAGAAGCCGCTGCATTAATGAAGCAGGCGGGCTACCACCTGACGCCAAATGATGAAGATTCAAGAAAGCTCATCCTTGAATTTCCAGAACAGAACATCCAGATCATGATGGCAAAGCCGATGGATGTAGTGACATACGTGGAATACGGAACAGCCGATATCGGCATTGCAGGTAAAGACGTTCTGTTAGAACAGGATCGTGATGTTTACGAAGTTCTGGATTTGAAAATCAGCCCCTGCTACGTAGCTGTGGCCGGTCTGCCGGAGCAGCCGCTTAGCAAAATAGCTCCTAAAATCGCGACGAAATATCCAAAGATTGCTTCTGATTATTTTAGGGAGCAGGGAGAACAGATCGAAATTATTCCATTGAATGGATCGATTGAGCTGGCGCCGATTATTGGGTTAACAGACCGGATTGTCGATATTGTATCGACAGGGAGAACGCTCAAAGAAAACGGACTGGTTGAATATGAAAAGATCGCCGATATCACTTCAAGGCTGATCGTAAACCCTGTCAGCTACAGATTGAAAAGCCGTGAAATTGATGAAATGGTTCAGAAATTAAGTGAAGTGGTGGAGGTGGAAGCGACTTGAAAATCATCCAGAAGAACGACCTGACCTCTTTAAAAAGAAGTGTGGATCAGGGAACCGCGGAACAGAGAAACTCGGTCATTCAAATTATTCGTCAGGTAAAAGAAGCGGGCGATCAGGCGGTCCGCTCATTCACTGAGCAATTTGATGGAGTTTTAGTAGACGATTGGCGGGTCGGCTCAAAAGAAATAGAAGAAGCTTATAATTCCATTGACAAGGAATATGTGAAAACCATGGAGGAGGCAGCCGCTAACATTCGGTCTTTTCATGAGAAGCAGCAGACCAGCTCCTGGTTTGATACGGCTGCGAACGGAACGATCCTTGGGCAGCGAATTACACCTATTGATGCCGCCGGTGTATACGTGCCGGGAGGAACAGCGGCTTATCCTTCTTCCTTATTTATGAACGTTATTCCTGCTCAGGTAGCCGGTGTTCAAAGGATCGTCGTTGTAACACCGCCCGGAGAGGACGGAAAAATTTCTAATGGGACACTCGCCGCTGCAAAAATTCTTGGTGTAGAAGAAATCTATAAAGTCGGTGGAGCGCAGGCGATTGCAGCTTTAGCTTATGGTACAGAGACCCTTTCTCCTGTTGATAAAATTACCGGACCGGGCAATGTATTTGTTGCTTTGGCAAAACGGGAAGTATTCGGGGATGTCGATATTGATATGATCGCAGGACCGAGTGAGATTGCGGTTTTAGCTGACGAGTCTGCAAAAGCGAACGAAATAGCTGCAGACCTTTTATCACAAGCTGAGCATGATGCCCGTTCATCAAGTGTGTTGGTGACAACAAGCGAGCAGCTGGCTCAAGGAGTGTCAGAGGAAGTTCTGAAGCAGCTTGAAACCCTTCCGAGGACAGAAATTGCTTCAGCAAGTATTAAGGATTATGGAGCGATTATCCTTTGTAATTCCAAGGAAGAAGCAATTGCAGCTGTTAATGAAATAGCTGCTGAGCACTTAGAAATTATGACAGAAGAACCGTTTGAGGATATGGCAAAAATTAAGCATGCGGGAGCGATTTTTCTCGGTCCTTACAGCAGTGAGCCGGTAGGCGATTACTTTGCCGGTCCAAACCACGTGCTGCCAACGAGCGGAACAGCAAGGTTCTCAAGCCCGCTTAGTGTTGATGATTTCCTTAAAAAATCGAGCATCATTTCTTATAGCCGTCAGGCCTTAAACGAGAACGTTGATAAAATTGCCCAATTCGCCCGATTAGAAGGATTAGAAGGGCATGCAAGAGCTGTAGAATCACGGAAGGAGCGCTGGAAATGAGTGACCGTCACGCGGCCGTGAGCCGTAAAACAAGAGAAACAGATATCAACCTTGAATTTACTATAGATGGAGAAGGAAAGTCAGAGCTTGAAGTACAAGTTCCTTTCATGTCCCATATGCTGGAGCTTTTCACTAAGCACGGTCTGTTCAATTTGAAAGTCGTTGGCCGCGGGGATGTAGAAGTCGATGATCACCACTTAACAGAAGACTTAGGAATTGTTTTAGGACAGGCTTTACGCGAAGCTCTTGGTGATAAATACGGCATTAAAAGATACGGTTCGATGACGCTTCCCATGGATGAGACCCTCGTGACGGTAGCTGTGGATTTAAGTGATCGTCCGCACCTTGAATGGCATGCCGATTTGCCAAAAGACCGTGTAGGAACCTTTGATACGGAAAATGTGCATGAATTTTTTTGGAAGCTGGCAGCGGAGGCACGGATGAATTTACATATCGTGCTTCACCACGGCCACAACACCCACCACATTATTGAAGCGATGTTTAAAGCATTAGCGCGCGCCCTGGATGAAGCAACAATGGTAGATCCGAGAATTAAAGGGGTACCAAGCACGAAAGGAAGCTTATAATGATTGGAATTATAGATTATGGAATGGGAAATCTTTTTAGCGTATCCAAAGCTTTGGAAAGAATGGATATTCCCTATGTGATTGGCGAACGACCGGATCAGCTGCAGGATTGCGAAGGCTATATCCTGCCGGGTGTCGGAGCTTTTCCAGACGCGATGAAAGCTCTTAAAGAACATGGATTTATAGATTTTATAAAAGAAAAAGTAGATCAGGGTGTCCCTTTATATGGCATCTGTTTAGGAATGCAGCTTCTCTTTGAAGAAAGTGAAGAAGGCGGTCTGACGAAAGGACTTGGTTTATTTCCAGGGCGTATCGTCCGATTTCCTGGAAAAGATGAAGCGGAAGAAAGCTATAAAGTTCCCCACATGGGATGGAACAAACTGCAGCTTCATCAGCCGGATCAGTCACTTCTTGAGAATGTAGGAGAAGAGTATGTCTACTTTGTCCACTCTTATGTCGTTTCAACTGAAGATGAGGACATTTTATATGCGAGCGCCGACTATCATGGAAAAGTGCCTGCGATCGTAGGCAGAGATAACTTGGTAGCCAGTCAGTTTCACCCGGAAAAAAGCGGGCGGGCTGGCGTTCAATTATTAGAGAATTTTTGTAAACGAATGGTCAAACAGTGAGGAGCTTGTAAATGACTTTTACGATTTTTCCTGCAATAGATATGCGTAATGGACAGTGTGTACGATTGGAACAGGGAGATTTTAATAAGCAAACCGTGTATGGGGACAATCCTTTTGAAGTAGCTAAAGGGTTTGCAGAAGCCGGGGCTTCCTGGATTCATATGGTTGATTTAGATGGAGCAAAAGAAGGCTCGAAGCAAAACGCGGAACACGTAGTAAAAGTTGCCCGTGAATTAGATGTGAAAGTACAAATTGGCGGCGGTCTCCGCTCTGAAGTCGATGTTGAATATTACTTAAGCCGGGGAGTGGACCGGGTGATTATCGGATCGCTTGCTGTCAGGGACCTTCCTCTTACCAAACTTTTGTTGGAAAAATACGGCGGGCAGATCGTCATTGGACTTGATGCCCGCGACGGTTATGTAGCTACGGAAGGATGGCTTGAGAAATCAGAAGTCCAGGCGGTTGATCTTGGAAAAGAGCTGGCTGAAGCTGGTGCGCAGACGTTTGTTTATACTGACATTGCTAAAGACGGGATGCTCCAAGGCCCGAACACGAAAGAAATCGTGCGCCTGGGAGAACAAACCGGAGTAGATGTCATCGCCTCAGGAGGGATCAAAGGCTTGGAAGACCTGCAGGAATTAAAGAAATACCAGGAACAGTCTGTGATCGGCTCAATTGTTGGAAAAGCTTTATACACCAACAAGTTCTCTCTTTCTGAAGCACTGAAAGAGGAGGTTCGCTAAATGCTTTCTAAACGAATAATTCCCTGTCTTGATGTGAAGGAAGGACGAGTAGTAAAGGGCATTCAGTTTGTAGATATCCGTGATGCCGGCGATCCGGTTGAGCTGGCGAAAGTTTATGACGAGCAGGGAGCAGATGAACTCGTCTTTCTTGATATTTCAGCGACCCATGAAGGAAAGAAAACGATGATTGAGGTCGTTCGCGCGGTCGCTTCTGAACTGGCGATCCCATTTACGGTCGGGGGCGGCATCCGTACACTTGAAGATATGAAGGAAACATTAAGAAACGGTGCCGATAAAGTTTCGCTGAATTCAGCGGCCGTCAAACGCCCAGAGTTAATTAGGGAAGGGGCCGATTACTTCGGAGCCCAATGTATCGTGGTAGCGATTGATGCAAGGTATGATGAAGAAGCCGGAACTTGGAGAGTGTATACTCACGGAGGACGCACACCAACAGAATGGCTGGTAACAGACTGGGCACAGGAAGCGGTCCGCCTTGGTGCCGGTGAGATTTTATTAACGTCGATGAACCAGGATGGTGAAAAGACCGGTTTTGATCTTCCTCTGCTTCAGGCTGTGCAGGATGTCGTCACTGTTCCTGTAATTGCCTCAGGAGGCGCTGGTTCTGCGGAACACTTTTACGAAGTGTTTGAACAGGTAAATGCTGATGCTGCGCTTGCGGCTTCAATCTTTCACTATAAAGAAACATCTATCCAAAGCGTCAAAAATTATTTAGAGAAAAAAGGAGTCGTTGTACGATGAACATCGAAGAAATTAAGTTTGATGAAAAAGGGTTAGTGCCGGCAATCGTACAGGATGCGCGCTCTAAATCAGTATTAACTCTTGCTTATATGAATAAAGAATCATTAAAGATGACACTTGAGAAAAAAGAAACGGTTTTTTACAGCCGCTCCCGCCAGGAGCTTTGGCATAAAGGAGAAACTTCAGGCAACACGCAGAAAGTAGAAAGTATTTCCTATGACTGTGACCAGGATGCCCTGCTCATCCAGGCAGTGCCATCAGGGCCTGCGTGTCATAAAGGAGATTACAGCTGCTTTAGTGAATCACTGCTCGAAGGTACGAATCAAAAAGAAGCGCCATATGCTATTTTAGATCAGTTGAAACAGGTGCTCGCTGAACGTAAATCTACGCTTCCGGAGGGTTCGTACACTTCCCAGCTTTTTCAGGAGGGTGTTGACCGCATTGCTAAGAAGATCGGGGAAGAAGCAGGAGAAGTAATCATAGCAGCCAAAAATGATGATAAAGAAGAATTAGCCATGGAGTCTGCCGACTTGCTGTTCCACTTACTACTGTTATTAACTGATCGCGGTGTAAGTTTAGACGACGTCCTATCTGTATTGGAAGATCGCCATCAATAGATTTACAGGTGAATTAGTAAAATCTCCTATTTCAAAACGCTATTCTATGTTATACTGCATAATTAGTGAGTACGGACACGAAGTAGGGGGACAGTCATGACGACATCACTGAAACCAACCATCCATAATAAGCCGTCCAATATAATTCCTTTCTTACCGACAGGGAATTTTTACTTCTCTTATGGAATCCAGGCGTTTAAGAAAAGACGCTTTGATGCGGCAGAGAAATGGCTGAAAAAAGCCATAGAATTATCTCCAGATGAACCACTTTATCCTTGCCAGCTTTCTGTTGTTTATACGGAAGTTGGCTCTTATCATGCAGCCAACCAGGTGCTGACGGAAGTGGTGAAGAAATATGGTGACGACTATGTCGATGCCTATTATTTAATGGCCAATAATTATGCACATCTTGGCTTATTAAATGATGCCAAAAAGTATGCGGAAAAATATATGAATAAACCGTCGGAAGGTGATTTTGAAGAGGCTGCTGCCCAGCTTCTTCAAATGCTGAACTCTTTAGAAGAAGATGAATTAGATGATGATTTTACATTGGACGATGAAGATGAATTGATCATCTATCAGGAGACGGCCTTTTACCATTTAGAGAATGAAGAATGGGAAGAAGCCCTGCCGGTTTTACATGAAATGATGCAGCTGTTCCCGGATTATACGCTTGCAAAGCATAAATACGCTCATGCTCTGTTTAAGATTGGTGAAGAAGAAGAAGCGATTCAGATGGAAAAACAGTGGCTGAAAAAAGACCCGGAAAATATTCAAAGCCACGTAAATTTAGCCACCTTCTTTATGCTGCAGGGAGATAAGGAGCAGGCTGAGAATCATATCGAGCTGCTTCGTAATATCTACCCGATCCATGAGCAGCAGAAGCTTGCCATCGCTGTAATTCTTGCAAGAGGTGGATATTATCATGAAGCGGTTGATCGTTTTCGCCGGTTAAAGAATAAATTAGTAGTAGGAAGACGTGGTTATTATAAGTGGTACAGCATTGCTTCGTACCAGACAGGAAAGCCGTCCCGTGCCCTTAAGCTTTGGGAAAAAGGCTGTAAAAGATTCCCCCGCCTCAGCAAAGAAGGCGGACCGTGGAATTATCAATAAGCACATTGATGGACGTCTTTTCAACGATTTATTATGATAATTACAGGTAACAGCAAGAGGAAATAAGGAGTGATGACCAAATGACAGAGGATCGTATTTATGATGTCATTATTGCAGGTGCAGGTCCAGCTGGTATGACAGCTGCCGTGTATACGTCCCGCGCAAACCTGGATACTCTTATGATTGAACGGGGGATTCCAGGAGGGCAGATGGCGAATACAGAGGACGTAGAAAACTATCCAGGCTTTGAAAGTATTCTGGGGCCTGACCTTTCAAATAAAATGTTCGAACACGCAAAGAAATTCGGTGCCGAATATGCGTATGGAGACATTAAAGAAATTAAAGATGGTAAAGAATATAAAACGGTAATTGCCGGTACAAAAGAATACAAGGCAAGAAGTGTGATCATCACAACTGGTGCCCAATATAAAGAATTGGGAGTACCCGGCGAGAAGGAACTTGGCGGACGCGGAGTTTCATATTGTGCCGTATGTGATGGAGCATTCTTCCGCGATAAAGAGCTCGTAGTTGTGGGAGGCGGCGACTCTGCCGTAGAAGAAGGAGTGTATCTAACACGCTTCGCCAGCAAGGTGACCATCGTTCACCGCCGGGATGAGCTGCGTGCCCAGAAGATCCTTCAGGACCGTGCCTTCGATAATAAAAAGATTGACTTTATCTGGAACACAGAAGTAAAGTCCATTAACGAGGAGAACGGAAAAGTAGGAAGTGTAACTCTTCACAACAATAAATCAGGTGAAGAATACGAATTTAAAACAGACGGGACGTTTATTTATATTGGAATGAATCCTCTCAGCGGACCGTTTAAAACTCTTGGTATTACAAATGACCAAGGTTATATTGAAACAGATGAACGTATGGAGACGAAAGTACCTGGCATCTTCGCGGCCGGAGATATTCGTGAAAAGGAACTTCGTCAAATCGTAACGGCAACTGGGGACGGAAGCATCGCCGCTCAGTCTTCACAGCATTATATTGAGAACCTGTTGGAAGAGTTAAAGGTAATTAATTAAAAGGCCTGTTGAACAGCTTGTTAATAATCTAGAAAAAGTAAGGGGTTCTGCGAGACTCCTGCTTAAAAAAGGGCGGTATGCGACCCCGCAGAGAGGCCATGAGAGAGGAGACTTGACCGTTCGACCGCGGAAAGTGAGCAGGTTCCCCTTTTTCCATGAATATTAACTTTCAACAGAGCCAACTAAAAAAGTAACCCCATCTTAACTCTTTTGTAACACGTACGACACATTTTTGGGTTACACTTATTATGATTAATTGACCCCCTTTTAATAGATAGATCTCTAATTCGGCACAGGTGGACTTCACCTGTGCACTTTTTTTGTGCATAAATTATATTGGTCATAACATTGTAGCCATTTACGTATTCATTGTATAATAGACAAAGATGTCCTCGGGATAGACAAATGAGGTGAGAAAAGATGCAGCGTGTAGCAAATTGTATATTAAGAGTTAACAATCAGATTTTAATGCTGAAAAAGCCCAGAAGAGGATGGTATGTAGTGCCAGGCGGAAAGATGGAAGCGGGAGAGAATATTAAAGATTCGGTCATTCGTGAATTCCGCGAAGAAACGGGCTTGCACATTCAGGAACCTGAACTTAAAGGTTCTTTTACTTTTATTATGAAAGAAGAAGAAAACCAGAAGACCGCTCAGGAATGGATGATGTTTACCTTCCAGGCCACTAAGTATGAAGGGGAATTGCTTGAATTTAGTGAAGAGGGTGAACTTGAATGGGTGGATGTAGATAAGGTTCTGGAGAAGCCGATGGCTGAGGGCGACCGTCACATATTTAAGCATATCCTTAATAGTGAAGATCAGTTATACGGAACTTTTGTATATACCACAGATTTCAGGCTGATTGATCAAGATATGGATCCATCTCGACCGAAGTAAATGAGGGAGCGAATAGGCAAATGGCAGAAAAAGATCAACAAACACAACTAGTAATCATAACTGGAATGTCTGGTGCAGGAAAAACAGTAGCGATACAAAGTTTTGAAGACCTTGGGTATTTTTGTGTAGATAATTTACCGCCGGCTTTACTGCCGAAGTTTTTAGAGCTAATGAAGGATTCGGCAAACAATATTTCTAATGTCGCGCTCGTAATGGATTTACGGGGCCGCGAATTTTTTGATGCTTTATTTGAAGCGCTTGATCAAGTGGGGAAAGAAGATTGGCTTCAGGCTCATATTCTCTTCCTAGATGCGGAGGATCAGTCACTAGTATCAAGATATAAAGAAACGAGAAGATCCCACCCTCTTGCGCAAGAGGGGCTTCCTTTGGAAGGAATTCGCCAGGAACGCAAACTGCTGGATGAATTAAGAGGTCGTGCCCAGACAATTATCCATACAACGACACTTAAGCCCCGCGAGCTTAGAGACCGTATCATCGGTCAGTTCAAAGAGAAAGAACAGCACGTTTTTTCCGTGCAGATGGTATCGTTTGGCTTTAAGTACGGAGTTCCAATAGATGCTGATTTAGTGTTTGATGTACGTTTTCTGCCAAACCCTCATTATGTAGAACAAATGCGGCCTTTAACCGGTTTGAATGCAGAAGTAGCTTCGTACGTGTTTAAATGGTCCGATACGCAGAAGTTTTTAGAAAAGCTGAAAGACCTGCTGCAGTTTATCCTTCCTCAATATCGAAGAGAAGGAAAAAGTCAGCTCGTCGTAGCTATCGGGTGTACAGGAGGACAGCATAGATCAGTAGCAATAGCTGAACATCTTGCCGGCTATTTCTCTACGGATTTTACTACCCATGTAACTCACCGAGACATTGACAAAAGAAAGGGACTGTAATTCATGAATCGTTCGACAAAACCTCGTGTGGTCGTTATCGGCGGAGGAACAGGTATGCCTGTTTTGTTAAGAGGTTTAAAATATTTTCCTATCGAGCTGTCGGCTATCGTTACAGTAGCCGACGATGGAGGGAGCTCAGGAAGACTTCGTACTGAGCTTGAAATTCCGGCACCCGGTGATATTCGAAATGTGTTAGCCGCGCTTTCAGATGCAGAACCAATGCTGCTCGATTTATTCCAGCACCGCTTCACAAACGGGAATGGCCTTTCCGGACATTCGATGGGAAATCTCCTGCTGGCGGCTATGACCTCAATGACAGGCGACTTTTACAGAGGAATCAAAGAAATTTCCAGGGTGCTGAATGTCCGAGGAAATATCTATCCAACGGCCAATCATTCCATGAATCTCCATGCAGAAATGGAAGATGGGTCGATAGTTTCTGGTGAATCTAATATTCCTAAGCAAAACAAAAGGATCAAACGAGTATTTGTCAGTCCTACGCCTGTACAGCCATTGCCGGAAGCCATGAATGCTATTAAAGAAGCTGATTTGATCGTCATTGCACCAGGAAGCTTATATACCAGTATTATGCCGAACATCATCGTTCCCGAAATTCGTGAAGCCCTTCAGCAGACGAAGGCTAAAGTAACATATGTCTGTAATGTGATGACTCAATATGGGGAGACTTCAGGCTATACAGCAGCCGATCATGTTCAGGCGCTTCATGACCACGTCGGTAAGGGAAGTATTCATTCGATAATTGTGCATAATAAACCAATAGCACCACAAGTTAAGAAGATCTATGCAGAAGAAAATGCAGAGCCTGTTGTTTATGATATCGACCGTATTAAGAAAATGGGACTTGAGATAGTAGAAGAAGATATATTGGATAACAGAAAGTCAACGATTAGACACGATACGAACAAGCTGGCTCATTTACTATACTCAATGCTTTAGTTAAGGGGGTGGACGGTGATGTCATTTGCTTCAGAAATAAAAAAAGAACTGACGAACGTTGACGCAGAAGATTGCTGTAAAGAATCTGAACTCGCAGCACTAGTTCGAATGAATGGAACGTTCTCTTTGTCTAATCAATCATATTTATTAGATGTTCAGACAGAGAATGCAGCTATCGCAAGAAGAATCTATACGCTTATGAAGAGACTATATCCATATCCGGTAGAACTTCTTGTTCGAAAAAAGATGCGTCTTAAGAAAAATAATGTATATATCGTTCGAATGAAGGATAACGCTAAGAAAGTGCTGGAAGACTTAGAAATACTAAAGGGGCCATTGTCAATTAACCCCAACATTCCAGAAAAATATTTGAAAACGACCTGCTGTAAACGCGCATATCTGCGTGGAGCTTTTTTAGCAGGAGGTTCTGTTAATAACCCGGAAACGTCCTCCTATCACTTGGAGATCTACTCATCGGACCAAGAGCATAATGAAGCACTTTGTAAACTGATGAACAGCTTTGGTCTGCATGCGCGTACGCTCGATCGTAAAAAAGGCTACATTACCTATTTAAAAGAAGCCGATAAGATAACAGAGCTGATTAGTAATATCGGAGCTCACCAGGCACTGTTTAAATTCGAAGATGTGCGGATAGTACGGGATATGAGAAACTCCGTAAACCGTCTGGTTAATTGTGAGACAGCAAACCTTAATAAAACGATCGGTGCTGCTTTTCGTCAGGTAGAGAACATTAAGTTTATTAAGAAAACGGTTGGATTAGATGCACTTCCTGAAAAACTTCGCGAGATTGCTATGCTGCGCTATGAAAATCAGGAAGTTTCTTTAAAAGAACTAGGAGAGCTCGTAACGGGAGCACCGATTAGCAAATCCGGCATTAACCACAGATTAAGAAAAATCGATGAATTTGCGGATAAAGTCCGGCGGGGAGAAATTGAAGAAAGTAGTCAAAAATAATGCCACAAGCTGAGATTCGTGCTATAATGATTCTTATAAAGAACGCTCTCATTTAGAGAGGCGTTCTTTATTTAAAGGCTATGAATGCGCTTACTTTAATATTGTGGAACCGTAATGAAAGGAGTAGAATAGATGAAAGAACAATTACTGACGATTGACTTAAACACCGGGCTGCAAGCCAGGCCGGCAGCTCAATTCGTCCAGCTTGCCAATCGGTTTAATGCAGATGTCTTTATCGAAAAAGACAACAAGAGAATCAATGCCAAGAGCATTATGGGCTTAATGAGCTTAGCAATTGGACACGGCGAAGAAGTTACCTTAATCGCTGATGGTAATGATGAACAGACAGCGATTGATGAGTTAACTAAATTTGTCAAGAAGCCATAGAGGTTTATGTGAATCTATGAGCAGAAACAATAAGGGAACGTTCTCATACGGTACATATGAGAACGGTTAGCCAATGAAAAACCCGCTGGAATCTCCAGCGGGTTATTGTTTATTATTCGTTTGTTTTTTCCATTACTTTGTCGATTAAACCGTATTCCACTGCCTCATGAGCTGACATGAAGTTATCACGGTCGGTATCGCGCTCGATTACTTCAATTGGCTGTCCTGTTCTTTCAGATAGGATCTGGTTCAGCTTCTCGCGCATTTTAATAATGCGGCGGGCGTGGATTTCGATATCCGCTGCCTGTCCCTGAGTGCCGCCCAGCGGCTGGTGAATCATGACTTCACTGTTAGGGAGAGCATAACGTTTTCCCTTTGTACCCGCGTTTAATAGGAAAGCACCCATAGAAGCGGCCATACCAGTACAAATTGTAGAAACATCTGGTTTAATAAACTGCATAGTATCATAAATAGCCATTCCAGCTGTGATGGATCCACCTGGAGAGTTGATGTATAGGGAGATATCCTTATCCGGATCGTCTGCTGCAAGGAATAAAAGCTGAGCTACGACGGAGTTTGAAATGTTATCGTCAATCGGGCTGCCTAACATAATGATACGGTCTTTTAACAGGCGGGAGTAAATATCGTAAGCCCGCTCTCCTCTGTTCGTTTGTTCAATAACTGTTGGCACTAAGTTCATTAGTGATTCCTCCTTTTTTCATTGCCTTTATGTTGGAATGTATTTTTATCATACAATTATGGTCAGAAAAGGTCAAACAAAAACGTTCGACTATTTCCTTCTACCATCTTTCCCTAAATATGGGTGAATAAACGTACAAATATAATGTTGAAGATTTTTATAAAGCCTTGCTTTTCTTTATACAAATAGATATAATAGATTCTGCGCTTTGATATGCGCCCGTAGCTCAGTTGGATAGAGCGGTAGATTCCGGTTCTACGTCAGTCGGGGGTTCGAATCCTCTCGGGCGCGCTGTTTCAGGAAGTTTCAGAAACATCTGGAGCTTCTTTTTTTACCTATTAATTACTATATTTATATAATATTAGTTCATTTATACAAACGTTATACAAAAGTAATACACTCTCTGTATTGGCCGTAAATGGTGATAACATTATATTTATGTAGTTTTAAATCGAAAGCTTTTGTGTTATAGTAGATTATATAAGTTGTAGAAACTGCTGCTCGCTTATACCAGAAAAGGAGTTTTTATGACAAACATTCTTCGATTTAAAATCATCTCAACTGAACAGATTCCAGATGACCGCAGGATACATGTATTTGACATGCTTCACCAGAGAACGCTGTCTTTTAACATGGAGTCTATGAAGCGTTCACCGGAAAGACTTACTGGCGAAGAAGAGTTATCACAGTTCTTGAACACGAAAAAAAATAAAATAGATTACGGGTATTACGATCAAAGGGGGCACGTTTCATAAACGTGTCCTTATTGTGTTTTTAATATATCATTTTAAGTGGGTGCAAAGTGAGTTATAATACATAGTGATGACACGATAAAGGTGGACATGAAATGAACGAGGCTGTGCTTTATCTTAAACAAGGCTGCGGACTTTGTAACGAAGTAAAAGGCCTTTTGGAAATTTTACAAGAAGAATTCGAGATTCATGTTACAGAAGTGGATATTGAGGGTAATAAACTATTAGAAGAGAAATACTTACTTGAAATACCTGTCCTTGACTTGAACGGAGAAGAAATGGATTATCGATCAATCGATCTTTTCACACTAAGAGAGCGTTTACATTAGCGGGACTTAATTTTATAGCTTGCGCACCTTATGACTCACTGTTAATATGTAAGGTGAAAAGAATATTTTTTTGCTCCTGGTGGGACAGAATATGACGACCTGGGACAATTTCAACCCAGAATCGTATTTCTTATGAAAAAAGGAGCTTGTCCATGAGAGCTTTAATTGACCTGCAAAAGAGATTGTTCCCAGACGTACTTGAAATTATGCAGCGACGCTACCAGCTGCTCCATTACATTCACCTTATGCAGCCGGTTGGCAGGCGGACGCTGTCTGACAATGTCGAGCTTGCAGAGCGGACGGTCCGAAGTGAGGTAGAGTTTCTTAACAAAATCGGAGCTGTTGCGATTACTTCAAGAGGCATGCACCTGACTTATGAAGGACAGAATATATTGGAGCAATTAGCTGATTTCATCAAGGACGTTACGGGGATAAAGGTTTTAGAAAAACAATTAAAGGATACATTAAAGTTAGACTATGTAGTGGTGGTGCCTGGTGACAGCGATGAGCTCGACTGGGTTAAGCATGAGATGGGACGGGCTTGTGTGGATTACATGCGAAGTACCCTGAATCCAAGAGATACAATTGCTATAACTGGCGGGACAACCATGGCAGCTGTCGCTGAAATGATGACCCCGCTTGAAAATGCAGATCATTGCATGTTCGTGCCGGCTCGCGGTGGTTTAGGCGAGCGGGTGGAGAATCAGGCTAACACTATCTGCGCCGAGATGGCGAAGAAAGCAAGAGGGGATTATCGACTCCTCTACGTGCCGGATCCGCTAAGCGAAGGCTCTTATCAAACCATTATAGAAGAACCTTCTATAAAAGAAATTTTGCATATGATCCGAAATGCTTCAATCGTTGTGCATGGTGTAGGAGATGCGATTACGATGGCAGAGAGGCGTAAGACGTCACCTCAGCAGATGGAGATAATTAAGGAAAGCCAAGCAGTTGGAGAAGCCTTTGGTTATTACTTTAACCGTAAAGGAGAAGTTGTTCATAAAGTCCGGACAGTAGGTCTCCAGCTGGAAGATTTAAAGTTTGCAGAACATGTTATCGCCGTTGCAGGTGGACGCTCGAAGGCGAAAGCTATTGCTTCCTATTTTCAACCCGGTCAAAGCAATGTTTTGATCACCGACGAAGGAGCAGCACAGGAGCTTTTAAGGGATACTTCCCTTTAAATAAATTTGTTTATACAATTTAAGGAGGAATTTTGAATGACTGTAAAAGTAGGAATTAACGGTTTTGGACGTATTGGGCGTAACGTATTTCGCGCTTCACTAAAAAACGATGATGTAGAAGTAGTAGCAGTTAACGATTTAACTGACGCTAACATGCTTGCTCACTTACTGCAATACGACACAGTACATGGTACTCTTGAAGATGAAGTTACTGTAAATGGTGACAACCTTGTAGTAGGCGGAAAAGAGATCAAAGTTATCTCTGAAAAAGATCCAGCTCAACTTGGATGGGGAGACCTTGGAGTAGAAGTAGTTATCGAATCTACTGGCCGCTTCACTCAAGGCGAAGATGCTAGAAAACACCTTGAAGCAGGAGCTAAGAAAGTTGTTATCTCTGCTCCAGCTAAAGGAGAAGACTTTACAGTAGTTATGGGTGTTAACGAAAAAGACTACAACAAAGATGAGCATGATGTTATTTCTAACGCATCTTGTACTACAAACTGCCTGGCACCATACGCGAAAGTTCTTAACGACAAATTCGGTCTTAAGCGCGGTATGATGACAACAGTTCACTCCTACACTAACGATCAGCAGATCCTTGATCTTCCACACAAAGATTACCGCCGTGCGCGTGCAGCTGCTGAAAACATTATCCCTACTACTACAGGTGCTGCACAAGCCGTTGCAAAAGTACTTCCTGAGCTTGAAGGAAAACTTAACGGTATGGCTATGCGTGTACCAACTAAGAACGTATCTATCGTTGATTTAGTAGCTGAACTAGATAAAAATGTAACAGCTGAAGAAGTAAACGAAGCTCTTAAAGCTGAAGCTGAAGGTGAACTTAAAGGAATCCTTGGTTACAGCGATGAGCCTCTAGTATCATCTGATTACAACGGAAGCACTTACTCTTCTGTAATCGACGGTCTATCTACAATTACTCTAGAAGACAACATGGTTAAAGTTGTTTCCTGGTATGACAACGAGTTCGGATACTCTAACCGTTGTGTAGACCTTGCAGCATTCCTTAAAAAGCAAGGCCTATAATACGATTTAACCAATCGGTTATAATAGAATACAAGGCAATAGGAAAAGGAGGGGGTCTCATGTCCTCCTCCTTTACCCATGTCTTGGGGAATTATCCTTGTTCTTTAAGCGTTTCTATAAGCGCAGATTGTGGAAATGTACATAAGGCAGGGACATTTTAAAGTCGACTACATTAAAGGAGGTAGGTCTTTCATGAATAAAAAAACAATTCGTGATGTTGAAGTAAGTGGAAAAACTGTTTTCTGTCGTGTTGATTTTAACGTGCCAATGAGCGATGGAAAAGTAACAGATGACACAAGAATAAAGGCCGCATTGCCAACGATTAAGCATTTAACAGGAAATGGAGCAAAAGTTATCCTATCCAGCCACCTTGGCCGTCCAAAAGGCGAAGTGGTAGAAGAACTTCGTTTAGATCCTGTAGCTGAGCGTTTGAGCAACCTTCTTGGCCAAACGGTTACAAAAACGGATGAAGTCTGCGGTGATGAAGTGACAAAAGCCATTTCTGAACTTGAAGATGGAGATATCCTGCTTATCGAAAATGTCCGCTTCCACCCGGGAGAAGAAAAGAATGATGCAGAGTTAGCTAAAGCATTTGCTGATATGGCTGACCTGTATGTAAACGATGCTTTCGGTGCTGCTCACAGAGCTCATGCATCTACTGCAGGAGTTGCCGAGCACATTCCAGCCGTAGCAGGCTTCCTAATGGAGAAAGAGATCAATGTGCTGAGCAAAGCTCTTTCTAATCCGGAACGTCCTTTCACTGCCATTATTGGCGGCGCGAAAGTCAAAGACAAAATCGGTGTTATTGATAACTTAATCGATAAAGTCGACCATCTGATTATTGGCGGAGGCTTAGCGTACACGTTTGTAAAAGCACAAGGCCATGAAATCGGAAAGTCTCTACTGGAAGAAGATAAAATTGATCTTGCAAAAGAATATATGAAAAAAGCAGAAGACAAAGGTGTAGACTTCGTTATGCCTGAAGACGTAATTGTCGCTGATGATTTCTCTGACTCTGCTAATACAAAAGAAGTGGCTATCGACAGCATCCCTGCAGATTGGGAAGCCCTGGATATCGGGCCGAAAACTCGTAAGAAATATGCAAATATTATCAAAGAGTCTAAGCTTATCATCTGGAATGGACCAATGGGAGTTTTCGAACTAGAAACGTTTGCTAATGGTACAAAAGAGGTCGCAAATGCCCTTTCTGAAACGAATGGTTATAGCGTCATCGGCGGAGGCGACTCTGCTGCCGCTGTGGAGAAGTTCGGCTATGCTGATGCTATGGATCACGTATCAACTGGCGGCGGAGCTTCCTTGGAATTCATGGAAGGTAAAGAGCTTCCAGGCGTAGCATTATTGAATGACAAATAAAAATAGGGAAGGTGAGGATACGATGCGTAAACAAGTAATTGCAGGTAACTGGAAAATGAACAAAACCCACACTGAGGCTGAGGATTTTATTCAAACTGTAAAGAACGAAGTACCTTCTTCTGAGCAGGTAGAATCCGTAGTATGTGCACCTTTTCCTTTTCTTCAAAAGCTCGTAGAAGCGACAAAAGGAACTTCCATCGAAATCGGCGCACAGAATATGTACTTTGAAGAAAGCGGAGCATTTACTGGTGAAGTGAGTCCTGTCATGCTTAAAGAGCTTGGTGTAACTTATGTGGTGCTTGGCCACTCTGAACGTCGTGAGATTTTCAAAGAAACAGATGAAGATGTTAACAAAAAAGTCCACGCGGCATTCAAGCATGGATTAACTCCAATCGTCTGTGTAGGGGAATCCCTGGAGCAGCGTGAAGCTGATCAGACAATGGATCACGTAGAATCTCAAGTTAAAAAAGCGCTGGAAGGATTAAATGATGAGCAGGCTTCTAAAGTCATCATTGCTTATGAGCCGATCTGGGCGATTGGTACAGGCCGTACGGCTACTTCTGAACAGGCGAATGAAGTATGTACTCACATACGCCGCGTCATCATTGACTTCTATGGCTCTGACGTAGCAGAAGCTGTACGTATTCAATACGGCGGAAGTGTTAAGCCGGCAAACGCTGACGAACTATTATCACAGTCTGATATTGATGGTGCTTTAGTAGGAGGAGCCAGCTTAGAAGCTGATTCATTCTTAAAACTCGTGGAGGCAGGTAAGCATGAGTAAAGACAATTTAGCAGCTCTTATTATTCTTGACGGCTTTGCCTGCCGTGAAGAAGAGATGGGGAATGCTGTTAAGCAAGCGAACACACCAAACTTTGATAGATACTGGAACAAGTACCCTCACAGTCAGCTGACAGCCTGTGGCGAAGCTGTAGGGCTGCCTGAAGGACAAATGGGTAATTCCGAGGTTGGCCACTTAAACATTGGTGCCGGCCGTGTTGTCTATCAGAGTTTAACTCGAATTAACCTATCTATTCGAGAGAAAGAATTTTTGAAAAATCAAGAACTCGTAAATGCGATTAAGCACGCAAGCGATCATAATAAAGCTTTCCATATTTTCGGACTGCTTTCTGACGGCGGCATTCACAGCCATATTAATCATATGTATGCCCTGCTTGAGCTGGCCAAAGAATATGGAATTGAGAAAGTGTATGTGCACGGTTTTCTTGATGGACGCGATGTGGATCAGAAATCTGCTGAGAAATATATCACAGAAGCTCAGTCGAAAATGGACGAGCTTGGTATCGGAGAGTTTGCTTCTATAGCAGGACGTTATTATGCTATGGACCGCGATAACCGCTGGGACCGTGTTCAAAAGTCTTATGATGCGATCGCCTATGGTAAAGGGCCTGCCTACAGTGATCCGCTGGAAGCTGTTCGTGATTCCTATGAGCAGGGTATTTATGATGAATTCGTCGTACCTTTTGTTGTAACGAAAGAAAATGGGGAACCGGTAGGAAAAATGGAAGACGAAGATACAGTAGTTTTCTATAACTTCCGTCCTGATCGTGCCATCCAGCTTTCAAGATCGTTTGCTAATAATGAATTCAACGATTTTGATCGTGGAAAAGAGGCGCCTAAGAACCTTTACTTCGTAGGTATGACACAATACAGTGATGCTGTAGACAGTAAAGTAGCGTTTCCACCGAACGATTTGAAAAATACAGTCGGGGAAGTGTTAGCGGATAACGGGCTTAAACAGCTTCGTATCGCTGAAACTGAAAAGTATCCTCACGTCACATTCTTCATGAGCGGCGGCCGCGAAGAGAAATTCGACGGTGAAGAAAGAGTCTTAATTGATTCTCCTAAAGTAGCCACTTATGATCTTAAGCCTGAAATGAGCGCATATGAAGTGACAGATGCACTGTTAGATGAGCTTGATGCAGAGAAGCACAATGCGATTATCTTAAACTTTGCTAACCCTGATATGGTTGGCCACTCTGGTATGCTGGAGCCAACGATTAAGGCGATTGAAGCCGTGGATGAATGTCTTGGTAAAGTAGTCGACAAGATCCATGAAAAAGGCGGACAAGCCATAATCACAGCAGATCATGGGAACTCTGATGAAGTGACGACATCTGAAGGCAACCCAATGACTGCACATACAACAAATCCAGTTCCTGTTATCGTTACGAAGGAAGGTATTGAGTTAAGAGACGGCGGAGTTCTCGGTGACTTATCACCAACCCTTCTTCAGCTGCTCGGCGTTGACCAGCCTGAAGAAATGACAGGAAAATCATTAATTAAATAAAAGAGGAGAGATTATTAATGCCATATATTACTGACGTATACGCACGCGAAGTATTAGATTCTCGCGGTAATCCAACAGTTGAAGTTGAAGTTTATACAGAATCTGGAGCTTTCGGAAGCGCGCTTGTTCCAAGTGGAGCTTCTACAGGGGAATACGAAGCTGTTGAACTTCGTGATGGAGATAAAGACCGTTACCTTGGAAAAGGCGTTGAAAAAGCTGTAGATAACGTAAATGAAAAAATTGCTCCAAACCTTCTAGGCATGGATGTTACTCAGCAAGTTCTTATCGATCAGGCGATGATTGAGCTTGACGGTACAGAGAACAAAGGTGAACTGGGAGCTAACGCCATTCTAGGTGTATCCATGGCCGTAGCACACGCAGCGGCTGACGTTGTAGGTCTTCCGCTTTACAAATATCTTGGAGGCTTCACAGCAGCTACACTTCCTACACCAATGATGAACATCCTTAATGGTGGAGAGCACGCAGACAACAACGTTGACATTCAAGAATTTATGATCATGCCAGTTGGCGCTCCAACATTTAAAGAGGCTGTTCGCATGGGTGCGGAAATTTTCCACTCCCTGAAAAAAGTTCTTAAGTCTAAAGGCTATAACACAGGTGTAGGTGACGAAGGTGGATTTGCACCGAACCTTGGCTCTAACGAAGAAGCTCTTTCTACAATTATCGAAGCCATTGAGGCAGCAGGCTACAAGCCGGAAGAGGAAGTTAAGCTTGCTATGGACGTTGCATCTTCTGAAATTTACGAAGATGGTAAATATAACCTGAAAGGTGAAGGCGTCGTCCGTACTTCTGAAGAAATGGTAGACTGGTATGAAGAGCTGATTAACAAGTATCCAATCGTTTCTATTGAAGACGGATTAGATGAGAACGATTGGGAAGGTACGAAGCTTCTGACAGATCGTATCGGTGACCGTGTACAGCTGGTTGGTGACGACCTGTTTGTTACAAACACGAAGAAACTCAGCCGTGCGATCAAAGAAGGTGTGGGTAACTCCATTCTTATTAAAGTTAACCAAATCGGTACACTTACAGAAACTTTCGAAGCTATCGAAATGGCGAAAAGAGCAGGTTATACAGCGGTTATTTCCCACCGTTCCGGTGAAACTGAAGATGCAACGATCGCTGATATTGCTGTAGCGACAAACGCTGGGCAAATCAAGACAGGTGCACCTTCCCGTACAGACCGCGTAGCAAAATACAATCAGCTTCTTCGCATCGAAGACCAGCTGCTTGGAACAGCTACCTATGCTGCAGGACAAGCATTCTACAACTTAAACAAATAATTACCAATAAAAAAGCCTCTCTCTGCATTGAGAGAGGCTTTTTTTCTTGTTATCTTGTATGATAGGTAGAGGAGAACGAGAATGTAGGAGAAGTGAAATGAAATTTGTTATACGCTTAGCAGTAATTGTTATTTTGTTTTACACGATTTTTACAGGATATTCGATTTGGACTTATGGGGAGTCAGGCAGGGAAGATGAAGCTGACGCAGCTGTTGTGTTAGGAGCAGCCCAGTGGAACGGCTCGCCCAGCCCGGTCTTTGAGGGTAGATTGAAACAAGGGATTGAGTTATATAAAAACGGCCAAGTCGATGTCCTTATTATGACCGGCGGAGCCGGACACGGATCTTCTCTTTCTGAAGCTGAAGTAGGTAAGCAATTTGCGATAAAGCAGGGAGTTCCGTCTGATGATATCATCGTAGAAGATAAATCGCTTGAGACGAAAGAAAACATTTCGAATTCCGTTGAGCTCATTAAAATTGATAATATCGAATCCCTCTTGATCGTAAGCGACTCCTTTCATTTAAAAAGAGCTGTCAGTATTGCGAGAAACCTGGGTATTTCAGCTGAAGGAGCATCCACTAAATATTCAGCTTATCAATCATTAGAAACGAAGCTTCCTTTCTTCTTTGAAGAGTGGGCGTACTATATGGGCTATGAAGTAAGCCGGCTATTTAGGGATTTGGCTATGTCTAATATATTTGAAAAACTTAAACTTCCATAATTAGAAGCCTGCTTATTTTCTACTCAGTGAAAGGGAGTAAGAGGGGATCGGGAAACCACACGAAACGATGCGTACTTTTATACCCATGGAATAAAGGGGGAGGAAATTGGAACTGATTGATGCCATTAAAAATAGACGTTCTATTCATGATTTTAAGCGGGAAGTAGTTGATCCTGCGGTCTTACAAAATATATTTAATAACGCCAGCTGGGCCCCGACCCATCGAATGAAACAGCCGTGGTCTATCGTGATGTTTCAGGAGCAGGGAAGTGTAGATTATGCAGACCTTGTGATAGAATCTTATTTCCGGCTGGGGCTGGCCGATGGATATAAAGAAGAAAAGGCTAAAAGCATGATGGAAGGTATTAAAAGTTTTTTGGTGAACATTCCCCACCATGCGGTTATTTATATGGAGAAAGATAAGGAAGCCCACAAGTATGAGGAAGATTACGCGGCTGTCTGCGCATATATCCAGAACGTACAATTAATTGCCTGGGATCAGGGAGTAGGAATGCTGTGGACTACAAGTCCGTATATTAACGACGAAGAGTTTATTAAAGGGATTGGTCTTGATCCGGATATTCATAAAATAGCGGCCGTTCTGCAAATAGGATATCCCCGCTCGGTTCCGAAAGCGAAAAAACGGGCCGCTGTTCCTTATAAAATACATCGTGAGTCCATTAAATAACGGAATAGATGGGAGTGCGCTCGTTTCACTGGGCAAAACTTTTAAATCCCATTGCTCTTATCTCACTCTCAGGATTATCACCTGAGGGCTGCGGCCTCTCAATTTTTAAATTAGTTAAAATAAAAAAAGCCGTGAATAAAAACCTGACCTGTTAGATTAACGGTCAGGTTTTTTATTGTCGCTCTCAGCCAAATCCTCAGGATGCGGATCAATCGTATGCTTATAATCGTACCCTTTAGAAATAGCAGCCCAGAACGCTCCTGCGATACCTAAAACAATCGCGATACATAAAATCATAATGATAGTAAACGTCACGATAACACTTCTTTCTTAACAATTTTAAAAAGAAGGAGGGGACCCCTCCTTCTTTAGTGTACCACGTGATTCAATTTGTATTAACTAAGATTGGCTTTCTCTTTAACGAATTCAACCACTTCTTCGGCTGTGCCGAGTGAAAGGATTTCATCTTTGTAGGAAGCCATTTCTTTTTTGGACAGGCTCTTCAGCTGTGTACGGGCAGGCAGGATAGATGTAGCACTCATACTGAACTCATCTAAGCCTAATCCTAAGAGAATCGGGATGGCAATCTCATCGCCGGCCATTTCTCCGCACATTCCAGCCCATTTCCCTTCTGCGTGAGCTGCTTCAATAACATTATTAACTAAATTCAAAATCGCAGGGTTGTATGGCTGATATAGGTAGGAAACCCGTTCGTTCATACGGTCAGCAGCCATTGTATACTGAATCAAGTCATTTGTTCCAATACTGAAGAAATCGACTTCTTTGGCGAACTGACGGGCGATGACAGCAGTGGAAGGAATTTCGACCATCATTCCCACTTCGATGGAGTCAGACACTTCTTTTCCTTCTTGAACAAGCTTGTCTTTTTCTTCATCTAAAATTGCTTTCGCCTCACGGAATTCATCAAGTGTGGCAATCATAGGGAACATGATTTTTAAGTTTCCATGAACGCTCGCACGTAATAGTGCTCTTAGCTGGACACGGAAAATATCATCGCGCTCCAGGCACAGGCGAATCGCACGGAAACCAAGGAATGGGTTCATTTCCTCAGGCAGTTCTAGATAATCAAGCTCTTTATCTCCGCCGATATCTAGTGTACGAACGACCACAGGCTTATCTTCCATTTGTTTTAAGACAGAAGAGTAAGCATCAAATTGTTCTTCTTCTGTAGGCAGCTGGCTCTTGCCCATATAAAGGAATTCTGTACGATAAAGACCTACACCTTCACCGCCATTATTTAAGACGCCTTCAACGTCTTCTGGTGTTCCGATATTAGCCGCAAGCTCCACGTGTACATCATCAGAAGTAATGGTAGCTTCATCTTTAAGCTTCGCCCATTCCTGTTTCTTCTCTTCAAAATCTGCTTGTTTCTGCTCATAACGCTGGATTTCCTCAGAGGATGGATCGATGATTACATCTCCATCGATTCCATCAACGATGATCATCACATCTTTTTCCGCTTGTTTCGTAACATCTTTTGTTCCTACAACAGCAGGAATTTCAAGGGAACGAGCCATAATAGCGGAATGAGAAGTACGTCCTCCGATATCTGTTGTGAACCCTTTTACAAACTGTTTATTCAGCTGTGCTGTATCAGAAGGTGTTAAATCGTCTGCAACGATCACAACTTCTTCGTTAATAAGGGCAGGATCTGGGAACGTTACCTTAAGCAGGTGAGCCATTACGCGCTTTGTTACGTCCTGGATATCAGCCGCTCGTTCACGCATGTATTCGTTATCCATGCTCTTGAACATATCAATAAACATATTGGCTGTTTCATCTAATGCAGCTTCGGCATTAACATTTTCACTCTTAATCTTATCTTCAATCGGCTTAATGAGCTCAGGATCACTAAGAACGAGCAAGTGGGCAGAAAAGATTTCTGCATGCTCATCGCCTAAAGATTTTTTAGTATGTTCTTTGATTTTTTCTAGTTCCTGCTTGGAAATATCCAAAGCATCATGTAAACGCTGGACTTCTTGGTCTGGTTGATCTACTTTTGTCTTGTTGTAAGAAAGGTCTGGTGCCTCCAGGCGGTATACCTTAGCAATTGCCACACCGCTGGAAGCTGCAATCCCTTGAAGATGTGTCATGAAGTTACTCCCCCAACCCTTCGTTCTTCAATGTAGTCGCAAGGTGATCAAGTGCTTCTTGCTCGTCGCTTCCTTCAGCTGTAATTTTGACCTCGGCACCTGCTGGAATTCCAAGGCTCATAATCCCCATAATGGATTTTAAGTTTACAGCCTTCTCTTTATAGTGAAGGTTAATATCTGACTCATACTTTCCTGCATTTTGTACAAGTACTGTTGCTGGACGAGCGTGCACGCCGTCTGAAGACGTGATCGTAAATGTTTTCTCTACCATATTAATTCCTCCTCAAAAATTGTCTCTGTAGAATGTTACCCTAACTATACTATTTTAAGCTTTTCTTAGGTCCTTTTTCAAGAATCCTACCATAATTGCTGCCACGATGGAACCGATTAAGATAGCAAGAATGTATAGTAGCGCTTGGGAAATGCCTCCTTCTACTAATCCGATGACAATGACACCGCCGTGAGGAGCAGTAAGCCCGATACTAAACAGCATCGTTAGAGCGCCTGTTAAAGCAGATCCGACGACCATAGAAGGGATCACTCGCGCAGGGTCGGCTGCCGCAAATGGAATCGCTCCTTCTGTAATGAAAAAAGCTCCTAAAGCATACGCTGTTTTCCCGGATTCGCGTTCTTGAGGCGTAAATTTATTTTTAAAGATCGTTGAAGCGAAGGCCATCGCTAACGGTGGAACCATTCCGCCTGCCATGGCCGCTGCAATGATGGAGAAGTTGCCTGCGTCTAATGTGGCAAGACCGAATGTGTAAGCGGCCTTGTTAATAGGCCCGCCCATATCAATAGCCATCATGCCGCCAATAATAATTCCTAATAGAGCGATGTTTGCACCGCTTAATCCTTCGAGCCAGCTTAATAGCCCTGTATATATACTTGTAAGTGGCGGATTAATTAGAAGCATTATCATACCTGTTCCAAAAATCGATAACACAGGGTAGAAGAGCACCGTTTTTAAACCATCCATTACTTGAGGAAGTCCGTCGAGAGCTTTCTTAATTCCCAGTGTCAAATAACCAGCAAGAAAACCAGCAATCAAACCACCAAGGAAACCAGAACCGCCGCTCGCTCCTTCTACACCAGAAGTCACAGCGATCAGTCCACCAACCATACCAGGAGCAAAGCCGGGACGGTCAGCGATACTTGATGCGATGAATCCGGCAAGGACTGGCACAAGAAGGAAGAAGGCATTTCCTCCGCCGATCGTGTTTAACATTTCAGCAAAGCGATTGTATTCCTCACTTGTCGGATCAGCAGAGTTAATACCAAAGAAGAAAGAAATCGCAATTAAGATACCGCCCCCGACAACAAACGGTAGCATATTGGAAACCCCGTTCATCAGGTGCTTATAAATACCACTGCGTTTGTTTCCGTCTCCTTCAGAATCAGAACGGCCGCCTTCATGACGGTAAACCGGGGCGTCCTGACTTGTCGCCTTATTGATTAAGTTCTCAGGTTCGTGAATAGCTTTGGCAACTGGAACCTCAATTACATGCTTTCCATCAAAAACACTCATATCTACTTTAGTATCGGCAGCTACGATGATAGCTGTCGCATGTTCGATATCTTCTGCTGTCAAACGGTTTTTAACACCGCTTGATCCATTAGTTTGTACTTTTATCTCTACGCCTAATTCTTTGGCTGTCTCTTTTAATTTATCTGCCGCCATGTAAGTATGCGCGATGCCAGTAGGGCAGGCCGTTACAGCCAAAACTTTTCCGGCAGAAGAGCTCTCCTGGACTTCTTCCTCATCTTCTTCAGCTTCTTTTGCGTTAATCGCCTCAATCACATCTGCTTCTGTTTTGGCTGTTTCCAGCTTGCTGCGGAAGTTTTTGTCCATAAGGAAAGAAGATAAACGGGACAAGGTTTCCAAGTGAGTCTGATTAGCCCCTTCTGAAGCGGCTATCATAAAGAATAAATTAGTCGGCTGGCCATCGAGTGACTCGTAATCAAGCCCTTCCTGTGAACGCCCGAAGGCAATCGCAGGATCTTTGACAGAAGCGGTTTTTGCGTGAGGAATTGCGATACCTTCCCCAATTCCTGTAGTACTTTGGTCTTCACGTGCTTCTATCGCTGCTTTAAAACCATCACGGTCATTTAACTTTCCGGCCTCATCAAGCTTGCCAATAAGCTCATCAATAGCTTCAGGCTTTGAACTGGCTGTCATGTTTAACAGAATCGTATCCTTCGTCAGTAAATCTGTTATCTTCATGAATAACCCTCCTTAATTAATGGGTGAGATAGTAATTTGGCTTATTAACTGATCGGCTTCTTCCTTGCTGCACAAATCATCCTGGAATGCGGTGGCACTGCCGGCTGCAACTCCATGTCTGAAGGCTTCTTCTTTTGGAAGCCCCTGGTTGATCGCTGCTATAAACCCAGCAACGACGGAATCTCCTGCACCGACTGAATTTTTCACTTCACCTTTTGGTACATTTGCAAAAAGCTTATTGGCGCCATTAACATAAACGGCTCCTTTGCCGCCCATAGATACAATGACATGCTCTGCTCCTTGTTCTGCCAGCTTTTGCGCATAATGTGCCGCCTGTTCTTTTGTTTCGATAGTTGTATTAAAAAGCTCTCCAAGTTCATGGTCATTCGGCTTCATAAAAAAGAGAGGCTGGCCGGTGATCTGCTTAAGTGCATCACCTGAGGTATCAGCAACGAGAAGAGCTTTATTTTCTGCACAAATCTTTGCGATCTGGCTGTAGAAATCATTAGGCAGGGAAGAAGGTACACTTCCTGCAAGGATAAAAATATCGCCTTCTTGAAGGGAGCGGACTTGCTGCAGAAGCTGGTCCAGCTGGTCATGGCTGATTTGCGGCCCAGGGCCGTTAATTTCCGCTTCGTGGTCGGTTTTTAGCTTTACGTTAATTCTCGTATAGTCATCGATTTCTATGAAATTCTGGTTGATCTCTTCTTCTGTAAGAAAGTCTTTAATGAATTGGCCTGTAAACCGGCCGACAAAGCCTAAGGCTGTCGTAGAGCTCCCAAGTCTTTTCATCACTCTCGAAACGTTGATTCCTTTACCGCCAGGATAGTACATCGTCTGTGAAGCCCGGTTAAGGCTTCCGGTTTTAAAATTGTCAACGTGCATAATGTAATCGATGGAAGGGTTGAGGGTACAAGTGTATATCAAGATGTCACAACCTTTATCTTTGTTTTTTTCTTATAAGGGTCTAATAGCTGTCCTTTTTCATTGGTAACGATGTGTGCTTCATCAATTTCTGCGATTTGTGAAAAACTCACTTCACCGAATTTAGATGCATCGGTTACAAAGTACTTTTTCAGTGATAGAGACAGGGCTGTGCGTTTAACTGCCGCTTCCTCAGGATCGGGGGTTGTAAATCCGTGTTCAATTGTAATTCCGTTTACTCCCATAAAACACTGGTCAAACCGAAATTGTTTTAAACTGTCTACGGCCATAGCCCCGATGACGGCCCGTGTGCGTTCTTTAATATAGCCGCCGATAATATAAGTAGGAATTCGAAGTTCAGTCAGTGCGTTCAAATGACTTAAACCGTTCGTAACGGCCGTAATGTTTTTATCAGCCAGGTACTGAATCATTTCAAAGGTCGTTGAACCCGCATCTATATAAATACATTCGCCGTCTTGCACGAGTTCGGCAGCTGCGCGTCCTATTGATTTCTTCTCTTCATAGAACTTTGAACTCTTTTCCACCATGCTTGGTTCTTCACTCGCGGGCCTTCTTAAGGAAGCACCTCCGTGAATTCTGCGCAGTTTTCCTGCTCGTTCTAAGAAATCTAAATCGCGCCTGATCGTTGAATCTGATGCACCGGTAGCGTCAGTGATTTCTTTTAGCTTTACTGTTTGATGTTCATTAAGCAGTTCTAAAATCACCCGTTGTCTTTCAGCAGTTAACACATTTCCCCCTCCTTTTCGGGAGTTCTAAATCTATTTTACGGTAAGCCCTTACAAAAATCAACCAAAATCAATCATATTCATTCAAAAACAATCAAAATATTAATTAAAACCGCTCATGTAATATTATCCAACTAGTTGTTGCTGTACAAAGCCAATTGTGCTACATTTAGAATAGTTAATTGTGCGTTTTTAGGAGGTGTTGGTACAACATGGAAACACTTGCAATTACATTGCTTGCTATTGATACAATTGTTCTTATCATTCTTGTTCTACTTCAATCAGGAAAGAGTGCTGGATTATCAGGAGCCATTTCAGGAGGAGCGGAACAGCTGTTCGGAAAACAAAAAGCACGCGGAATTGACGCTGTCCTTCACAAGGCTACGATTGTGACTGGTGTTCTTTTCTTCGTATTGGCTTTTCTGGCTACCTATATATTAGGTTAATTTACTCCATTCATATAAACCGTGCTTTGGACGAGCACGGTTTTTCTTATGCAGTTTTTTATGAGTGAAAAGTAAACTCTGATAAAATAGAAACATTGAAAATAGGAATGAAATTAGTAAATAAGGAAATAGTTGAAGTAAGGAGTTTTTTAATATGAAAATCAAACAACCAGAACCGTTTACTTTTGAAGCAGATGGAGATCGTGCTGTCCTTCTGTTACACGGCTTTACCGGCCATTCCGCTGACGTAAGAATGCTCGGACGTTTTCTTCAGAAAAATGGATACACTTCACACGCTCCTATTTATAGAGGGCATGGAAAAGAGTTAGAAGCTTTAATCGATGCCACACCTGAGGAGTGGTGGGCTGACGTGCAGGCATCCCTTAATCATCTAAAAGAGATTGGGTATGAAAACATTGCCGTAGCCGGTCTTTCTTTAGGCGGAGTTCTCGGTCTGAAACTTGCATATTCAGAGCCTATTAAGGGTATCGTCACTATGTGTTCTCCTATGTTTTTTGATAATGAAGAGCAGCTGACTCAAGGGTTTCGTTTTAAAGCGCAACAATATAAGCAATTAGAAGGAAAAGATAAAGAAACAATTGAACAAGAAGTGAAGGAGCTAATGGATGAGTCAAAAGAAATGTTCACACAGCTTGGCCAATTCATTACGAGCGTTCACGAGGAAGTAGATCAGATTTATGCTCCTACATTCGTCGTCCAGGCGGAGAAAGATGAAATGATTAATACGGAAAGTGCTAATTACATCTATGAGAATGTAGAAACTGATCATAAAGATATTAAATGGTACAAAAACTCTGGCCATGTGATCACTATGGATCAAGAAAAAGAACAGCTTCATGAAGACATTCTCAAATTTTTGAATTCATTAGACTGGTCGTAAGTGGTGAGAGTCTTGTCCTAAAAAAGGAGGAAGACAATGAATACAGAACTAAAACAGCGAATTTTACAGTACTTTAATGAAACAGCCTCTAAACCCCTTTCTGTTCAAGAATTGGAAGAAGTCATTGCATTAGAAGAGGACCAGGACTTTAAAGACCTGATGAAGGCTTTGAATGCATTAGAAGATGAAGGTGAACTCGTACGCACGAGGAAGAATCGATTTGGGCTTCCTGAGAAAATGAATTTGATTCGCGGTAAAATTCAGATGCATGCGAAAGGATTTGCGTTTCTCATTCCAGATGATGAAGAAAAGGATGATGTCTATCTTCACCACTCTGACTTAAGTTCAGCGATGAATAATGACCGTGTCCTTGTCCGTATTGAAAAGCGTGATGAGGAAGGGCAGCGCCCTGAGGGAACAGTTATCCGTATACTTGAACGCGCAACTACTCGTGTTGTTGGTACGTACGAATCAAGCAGAAACTTCGGTTTTGTAGTAGCCGATGACAAACGAATTCCTCACGATATTTTTATCCCGAAAGCGCAGTCCAATGGAGCCGTTGATGGACATAAAGTTATCGTAGAGATTACTAAATTTCCGGAAGCACGAATGAGTGCAGAAGGAGAGATCGTAGAAATCCTTGGTCATAAAAACGACCCGGGTATTGATATCATTTCCATTATCCATAAGCATGGCATAAAAACCGACTTTCCTGAGGAAGTGCTTGAACAGGCCGGCAATACACCTGAACAAATTCAAGAAGAGGAAATCCAAAACCGCCGTGACCTTCGCGACGAAACTATCGTTACGATAGACGGAGCAGACGCAAAAGATTTGGACGATGCTGTTACCGTTAAGAAATTAGACAATGGAAATTATAAGCTCGGTGTCCATATTGCTGATGTCACGTATTACGTAGAAGAAGGTTCACCGATTGATAAAGAAGCACGTGAGAGGGCAACAAGTGTTTACTTAGTGGATCGAGTAATTCCAATGATTCCGCATCGTCTGTCAAACGGCATTTGTTCCTTAAACCCTAAAGTCGATCGTCTGACTTTATCGTGTGAAATGGAGATTGACTCTAAAGGTGTCGTCGTCAATCATGAAATTTTCCAGAGTGTGATTAAGACAAATGAAAGAATGACCTATAAAGATGTCAACTCAATCTTAGAACACAATGACCCTGAACTGACGGAAAAATATAAAGATCTCGTACCGATGTTCCGAGAAATGGAGAGCCTTGCAGCTACATTACGTAAAAAACGTTTCGCACGCGGCGCTATCGATTTTGACTTTAAAGAAGCAGGAGTTATCGTGGATGACGAAGGAAAAGCAGTCGATGTAAAACTGAGGGAAAGATCTGTCGCTGAGCGGTTAATTGAAGAGTTTATGCTGGCAGCCAACGAAACGGTAGCCGAACACTTCCACTGGATGGAGGTCCCGTTTATTCACCGTATTCATGAAGATCCGGATGAATCGAAGCTGCAGAACTTCTTCGAGTTTGTCGCTAATCTGGGCTATTCCGTAAAAGGATCAGCGGAAAACGTCCATCCTCAAGCCCTGCAGAGGATTTTAGAGACAGTTAAAGACACGCAGGAGGAAATGATCATATCTAAATTGATGCTGCGGTCTATGCAGCAGGCGAAATATGATCCGCAAAGCCTGGGACACTTTGGGTTGTCTACAGAGTTCTATACACACTTCACTTCACCGATCCGCCGTTACCCGGATTTAATTGTCCACCGGTTAATCCGTACGTATCTAGTTTTGGAGAAGATTGATTACAAGACGCGCAAGCATTGGAAAGACCAGCTTCCTGAAATTGCGAAGCATTCCTCTGAAATGGAGCGTGCGGCCGTTGATGCGGAACGCGAAACGGACGACCTGAAAAAAGCCGAATATATGGAAGATAAGATTGGCGAAGAATACGATGGTGTCATCAGTTCTGTCACAAGTTTCGGATTGTTTGTGGAACTTCCAAACACCGTCGAAGGGTTAGTACACGTAAGTACCCTTACCGACGATTACTATAATTTTCAGGAAAAGCAGTTTGCTCTCATTGGGGAAAGAACCGCAAACATGTATCGAATCGGGGATGAAATCACTGTCCGCGTTTCTAATGTAAACTTGGATGAGAGAGTTGTTGACTTCGAAATTGTTGGCATGAAGCCTAGAAAAGAAAGAGAACGCCCGGAAAGACCGAAGCAAATTGATGCAAAAACACCAGATCGTAAAAAGAAAAAAAAGAATAAGCAAAAAGGAAACAAACCTTTTTACCGCAACAAAGGTGTAAAAAGCTTTGCGAAAAAAGGGAAAAAGAAGAAAAAATAAAACGCGCTTACCTTAGCGCGTTTTTTTCATATCCACAATCCATATTGAATCCACGGATCCTGTACCTCGTAAGGAGTGAGGTCTGGATTATTATGATAGCCCCCTGTTGAAAAGTCTATCCAGCAGCCAATGTTTTTAGGATTTTCCCGCCAGTGGTGAAGAAGGGTTTCAAAAAATCCTGGCTGGGTATAATGATCATTCCAGAAATATTTCACATGGGAGTAGTTGTATTTCTTTTGATCATTCTTAATCAGTACAAATCGGCTTCTATCTAAATTTACATAGAGGTTAGAATCCTGTAAGTATTGATTTGTGAAAAAGGAGGAATCAAAAGGGAACGGGTAATAACATTCATAAGGGAACAAGCCGAGCTCGTTATTAGAAAGTGCCAGCAGATAACTTCTTTTGGCGGCTGTTTCGTAAATTTCTTTCCATCGTTCACCCCGGGTATGCCCGGACAATTTACCGGGAGCTGTTAACGTTAAGTAATAGGAGATCTGGCCGTCACTCAACCCGGACTTTTCAAGCAGCCGGCGGGCCGAAAAGTTGTGAACGTGAGTATTTGCGCCCACCCACTTGAGTTTGGGAAGCTTACGAAGATCATTAATGACTGGGCGAAGCAGCTGGGTGGCATAACCTTTGGAACGATAATTTCTATCGCTTCTTAACCTTCCAAGCATGGCGAATTGATTTTTCCCAAATAAACTGTATCCCGCTACGGAGAGCAGCTGGTGGTTTTGAAAAAGACCATACAGTTCCTGGGTGGGAGAGTCCATCAGCTTGTCGTATATGCGAAGCACATAATCATCATCTATCCCTGTATCCATCTGTTGAAATGCCGGTAAATCTTCTATTGTCATTTTTCGTGACTGCAGCATTTGAGGCTCCATCAGCACAATCTCCCTTTTTAAAAATATTCTGTAAAAATATATTCTCATATATTTTTATCGGATGTCTATTATGGTGTTTCTTTAAAATTGGAAACAAGGCGCTTTTTTGATACAATTTATAAGGAGTTTAATTAGGAGGAACATGCGATGCCCAGAGGTCAAGGTAAAACAATTGCACAAAATAAAAAAGCCGGTCATGATTATTTTATTGAAGAGACATTCGAAGCCGGGATCGTTCTCCAGGGTACGGAGATTAAATCGATCCGAGCCGGCCGGGTGAACTTAAAAGAAAGTTTCGCTCGTATAAACAATGGGGAAGTTTTCATTCATAACATGCACATCTCACACTACGAGCAAGGAAACATTTACAACCACGATCCAACTCGTGCCCGCAAGCTGTTGCTTCACCGTAAAGAGATCAACCAATTGATTGGAGCCACCCAGCAAAAAGGCTATGCGCTCGTTCCATTGAAAATGTATATTAAAAATGGAGTAGCCAAGCTTCTGCTCGGACTGGGCCGCGGGAAGAAGAAATACGACAAGCGCGAAGACTTAAAGAGAAAGCAAGTCAAACGAGAAATCGATCGTGCGATCAAAGACAGCCTCAAGTAACTTAGGGGTTGAATTTTATTACGTTTGTGATATAATGATTACTGTCGCGAAAGTGGCGATTAGGAGCTTGACGCTCTGTTTAATCCTAACGGGGACGTTACGGATTCGACGGGGATAGGTCGAGCTCGGGTTGCAGGTCGAGGCGACGACTCGTACAACGTCATTTGCCTAAAATAACTGGCGAATCTAACGATAACCTAGCTGTAGCTGCGTAAGTAGTCTATAGCTGATCCTTCCTGGCATCGCTCGTGTGCCAGATCGAAGGGTCTCAAACTAAAAGCGAGCTACGCGTTTTTCCACCACCTGAGGAAGGACGAAGAGACTAATCAGGTTAGCTCCTCGGAAGCCTGTTGGTAGGCCGAAGAGAGAGTAAAATATAATATATCAACTAAACTTGTAGAAGCCCGAGTGCCGATATCTCCGGACGTGGGTTCGACTCCCACCGTCTCCACCAATACATAATTGGTGGTTTTTTTATTGCCTTTTTTAGGTTTATTACCGGCCGCTGCGATGCTCGTTTTTTACGAGTTCGAGAGTGTTTATGAGACTTTCTAGAGTAAAATTCGATTTCGCTTGTATTTGTTCCCCTTTCGAGAGCACCTTCAAATTTACGATGTTATTTCTTCTTTTATCGTCAGACAAGAACTTCTTCTAAAAAAAGAATATTATTTCCGGAAATAATTTTTCACTAATGTACAGCAGTTAAAGAAGCACAATATAGCATTATGTTGAACCAATTTAAAAAGAAATTGTTTGACAGCGTTTACAAAATAGGTTAAGTTTATACCAACAAGTTAAGGAAGTGACGGAGACTTGGAGACTCACGCGAATTTTAGTACTGGCGAATCGCATAGTACTAGGGTTTTGTGGTGAGTCTTTTTTTGTTCCTATTTCACAATAACAAGGAGGAAGTAAAATGTCAGAGTTTGCTGCAGAACTTGTAGGTACAATGATTCTAATCATTTTTGGAGGCGGAGTCGTCGGCGGAGTTGTCTTAAAAGATTCAAAGGCAGAAGGTTCTGGGTGGATTGTTATTACGATTGGGTGGGGACTTGCTGTGGCGATGGCGATTTATGCTGTAGGAAATTTCACAGGAGCTCATATTAACCCAGCGGTTACACTAGGACTTGCCATGGTTGGTGATTTCGAATGGGCAAAGGTTCCAATGTATATGGCAGCTCAAATTATTGGAGCTTTTATTGGTGGTATTATAGTATTCTTAAACTACCTGCCTCACTGGAATAAGACGAAAGATCAGGGAGCTAAACTGGCGGTATTTTCTACCGATCCAGCCATTCGCAGCCCGTTTTCTAATCTGATTAGTGAAGTAATTGGCACATTCGTATTACTGATGGGGATCCTGTTTATTGGTGCAAATGAATTTACTGAAGGTCTTAACCCATTAATTGTAGGCGCACTCATTGTGGCGATTGGTATGTCTTTAGGTGGTGCGACAGGGTATGCGATCAACCCTGCCCGTGATTTTGGTCCTCGAATCGCTCATGCTTTACTTCCGATTCCGGGAAAAGGCGGTTCTGATTGGGGATATGCATGGATCCCAATCATTGGTCCGCTTCTAGGGGGAAGTTACGGGGCGGTTTTCTATCGTGCCGTATTTGTTGGAGAATTTACCCCTCTTTTTTGGATTCTAAGTGCAGTTATGGCAGTTATTTTAACAGGTGCCGCTGCATCAGAATTGAAGAAAGCTAAGACCGCAGCCGATCAGGTAGAGAAGAAAATTGTGTAAACTTAATTTAAATATAGGAGGAGAAAAATTATGAAAGAAAAGTACATTTTATCATTAGACCAGGGGACAACTAGTTCACGTGCAATTCTATTTAACGAAGCAGGAGAAATTGTAGAAACAGGGCAAAAGGAATTTGAACAGTTTTTTCCTAAGCCGGGCTGGGTAGAACATGATGCGAATGAGATTTGGAACTCAGTCTTAGCCTGTATTGCAGAAGTGTTAAGGAAATCCGACGTTGATCCTGATCAAATTGCCGGTATCGGTATTACCAATCAGCGTGAAACAACGGTCGTATGGGATAAAAATACGGGTAAGCCGATTTATAAAGCAATTGTCTGGCAGTCCCGTCAAACTGAAGACATTTGTAAGGAGTTAAGAGCAGACGGACATAACGAAGTCTTTAATAAGAAAACTGGACTGCTGTTAGATCCTTACTTCTCTGGTACGAAAGTAAAATGGATTCTTGATAATGTAGAAGGGGCCCGTGAAAAAGCAGAGAATGGCGATCTATTATTTGGAACAATGGATACATGGCTGGTGTATAAGCTGTCTGGTGGAAAAACCCATATTACCGACTATTCAAACGCCTCCCGTACTTTGATGTTTAATATTTATGACCTGAAGTGGGACGATGAGTTACTAAACATCCTGACTGTTCCAAAAAGCATGCTTCCTGAAGTAAAACAGTCTTCTGAAGTCTATGCCAAAACCGTCGATTATCACTTTTTTGGACACGAAGTTCCGATTGCGGGAATTGCGGGAGATCAGCAGGCGGCTTTATTTGGACAGGCCTGCTTTGAAAAAGGAATGGCAAAAAATACGTACGGTACCGGCTGCTTTATGCTGATGAATACCGGGGATGAAGGTGTTAAATCTGAACGCGGATTGTTAACAACTCTAGCCTGGGGAGTAGACGGCAAAGTAGAATATGCTTTAGAAGGAAGTATCTTCGTAGCGGGGTCTGCGATCCAGTGGCTCCGTGACGGGTTAAAACTGATTGAAAGTGCACCGGATAGTGAGCAGCATGCGCTGAATGTGGAGTCCACGGATGGCGTCTACCTTGTACCGGCATTTGTCGGGCTTGGGACCCCATATTGGGACAGCGATGCCCGCGGTGCGATGTTCGGATTAACTCGCGGTACGTCTAAAGATCATGTCATTCGCGCAACATTGGAATCACTGGCTTACCAGACCAAAGATGTCCTTGATGCTATGATCGCCGATTCAGGAATTGATTTGAAAACATTACGTGTAGATGGAGGAGCTGTTAAAAACAACTTCTTGATGCAGTTCCAGAGCGATATTTTAGGTGTCCCTGTTGAACGTCCCGTTATTCAGGAAACTACAGCATTAGGAGCCGCCTATTTAGCAGGCTTGGCTGTTGGATACTGGAAAGATAAAGAAGAGATCGCAAAACAATGGAATAATGAAAAGACTTTTACGAATCAAATGACAGATGGCGAACAGGAAAAACTGTACAATGGCTGGAAAAAAGCCGTAGCCGCTACAAGAGAATTTAAATAATAGGGAGGTTTCCTGCTAAAGTGGGCAGGCTCTCTTTTATGAAATTAACATAGCCTAAAACTAATAAAAGAGCAGCTTTTTGTGGACAGCCCTCCGAATTTTTCGGAGGTGCCGTTCATGGGAGGCTGCTCTTTCATTCATTTTCTAAGATTTAATGATCCCAATACTTCGATCGCCTCAGTCATCAGGTCGCCATTGTTCAAGAGGTTTGTCACTATATTAAAATCAACGTCTAACATAATAAACATTAGGATAAGCATGAGTAAATAATCATCTTCATCTCTTCCTGAAACCGGTTTGCCTTCGAGCTGTCTTTTTAACTCTTCCACTTCCTGCTCTAACTCGTATATCCTTCTGTAATTATCATAAGCAGACATAGATATACCCTCCCTTTACCGTTTATTACCTATCATATGTCAGGGCAATTCAAGAGGGGAGGGTAAATGACTTGGATTATATAGAAAAACAGCCCGGTGTGAGCCTGGGCTGTTTTTGTTATGAGGGATCTTCGCCAATAATTCGAACTTCACGTTCAAGATCGACCCCGAAATTTTGTTTTACTGTTCTTTGAACGTGTTCAATCAAGCGGATATAGTCTGACGTTGTGGCATTATCTTTATTAATTATAAACCCGGCATGCTTTTTGGATACTTCTGCGCCGCCGATACTTGTACCTTGAAGGTTGCTGTCCTGGATCAGCTTTCCGGCGAAGTAGCCAGGCGGTCTCTTGAAAACACTGCCGCAAGATGGATATTCAAGCGGCTGCTTGGATTCCCGCTTGTAAGTTAAGTCATCCATGACAGCTTTAATATCTTCATAGTTTCCGGGCTTAAGGCTGAAAGTAGCTTCGATCACAATATCTTTATTTTTATCGATATTGCTTGTGCGGTAATCAAGATCTAAGTCCGAAGCGAGCCGCTTCACTAAGTTGCCTTCCTTATCAATCACAAAAGCATAATCGAGTACATCTTTAATTTCCCCGCCGTAAGCTCCGGCGTTCATGTAAAGAGCGCCTCCGACAGTGCCGGGAATACCGCAGGCGAACTCTAAGCCAGATAAGTTCTCTTTTAAGGCATGACGGGAAGCATCAATAATGCGCGCTCCGCTTTGGGCAACAATGGTATTTCCATCAGTGGAAATGTTATTTAATTCTTTTAGATTAATGACAATTCCCCGAATACCGCCGTCTTTAATAATTAAATTCGATCCGTTACCTAATAAGGTAAAAGGGATATTTTCATCGTTAGAAAATTTAACGACGTTTTGAATTTCTTCAAAAGTGGTGGGAGTAATAAAGAAATCGGCTTTACCGCCAAGCTTCGTATATAAGTGGTTTTTTAGCATTTCATCTACTTTTACATTTTCTTTCTTCACAAGCTCTAATAATTTCTCATAAATCATTTGTTTATCCATGCACACCAATCCTATTTAAAATAGTCATTATTAATGAAGTGTATAACAAATTATTGGGAAAGCAAAGTCTTTTCCGTAATTTGCTCCTTTAGGAACAAACACATACCTGTTTTATTTATTTTATGGAGAAATCCGTAAAATGTAAGCGTTTTACTTAAAAGAAAGTTTCTTATTTTCTGAATATTGATTGCGAACCTTGTCGTAAATCTGTATCATCATTGTAAGTACATTAATTTTTAATGCCTATATATATTGTATGAACAAAGGGAAGGGATGAGAGAATTGTCTGAGAAAAAAGATTTAAGAATTCGAAGTAAAGTCATCAGTGAAGGAGTAAACCGAGTCCCGAACCGGTCTATGCTTCGTGCCGTTGGTTTTAAAGATGAAGATTTTAAAAAGCCAATGATCGGAATTGCCAGTACGTGGAGTGAGGTAACTCCTTGTAACGTACATATCGATAAATTAGCGAAACAGGCCAAATCAGGGGCTTCCAATAACGGAGGCGCTCCGATGATTTTTAACACTATTACAGTTTCTGACGGTATCGCTATGGGCCATGAGGGAATGCACTATTCACTCCCGAGCCGTGAGATTATTGCTGATTCGATAGAGACAGTAGCCGGCGCTGAGCGTCTGGATGGAGTTGTAGCTATCGGCGGCTGTGATAAGACTACCCCTGGATGTTTAATGGCGCTTGGACGGTTAAATATTCCTTCTGTATATGTTTATGGAGGAACGATTCAGCCAGGCAAGCTAGACGGTAAAGATATTGACATCGTCTCTTCTTTTGAAGCTGTCGGGCAGTATCATGAAGGAACAATTGATGATGAGCAGCTTCATAAAGTTGAATGTCATGCATGCCCGGGTGCGGGAGCTTGCGGCGGTATGTATACGGCAAATACAATGGCAGCCGCTGTGGAAGCACTTGGAATGAGTATCCCTGGTTCTTCTTCGACTCCGGCTGTCAATGATTATAAGGAACAGGAGTGCGAGCAGGCAGGAGAACTTGTCGTCAACCTGCTTGAGCAGGACATATACCCAAGAGACATTATGACGAAAGAAGCATTTGAAAATGCGATCACAGTAGTTATGGCTCTCGGTGGTTCAAGTAATGCATTCCTCCATTTGACGGCAATCGCACATTCAACAGGGGTGGATTTGTCTATTGATGATTTTGAACGCATCCGACAACATGTCCCTCATATTGCAGACATGAAACCGAGCGGTAAGTATGTCATGCAGGACTTGTACGAAGCAGGAGGAGTGCCTGCTGTTATGAAAGTACTATTGGAAGAAGGACTTCTGCATGGAGACTGCTTAACGGTTACAGGAAGAACATTGGCTGAGAACCTGGCAGAAGCCCCTCCATTAAAAGAAGAACAGCAAGTAATCGTACCATTTGACCAGCCGATTAAGCCAAACGGGCCATTAGTTCTTTTAAAAGGAAACCTAGCGCCTGAAGGGGCTGTGGCTAAAATGTCCGGACAGAAAATCAGCCGCTTTGAAGGGCCTGCCCGGGTGTTTGATAGTGAAGCGGAAACAACAGAGGCTATCGTAAATAATAAAGTTAAAGAAGGCGATGTCGTCGTCATTCGAAATGTCGGGCCAAAAGGCGGACCGGGGATGCCGGAAATGCTGTCCATTACAGCTATGATTATCGGCAAAGGACTTAATGGGAAAGTAGCTCTTCTTACGGATGGACGTTTTTCCGGTGGGTCTCACGGCTTTGTTATTGGTCATATAGCGCCTGAAGCTGCGGCGGGAGGTCCAATCGGTCTATTAAAGGATGGAGACACCATTACCATTGATAGTGACACCCAGGAAATCAATTTCGAAATTTCTGATGAAGAATTTGAAAAGCGTCAGCGGGAATGGGTGCGTCCTGAGCCGAAGCATAAAACAGGAATGCTCGCTAAATATGCGCGTCTCGTTTCGTCTGCCTCAAAAGGTGCAGTAACAGACCATGATTTTGAACAGTAAATAAGGTTCACCATTTGCAGGGCTGTCGAGAATTTCTCGACAGCCTTTTTGTTGATTTTCATTTGCTCCTTATTTGTTTAATCAAAATCATCCCTTTCTCTTTCATTAAGGCTGATTACTTGTAAAGATGGGAAGAAAGCCACCGCATTATGATTAATTAACTGTGTAATTTAAATCTTCCTTCAACAGGTATGCCTATAAGGTGTACCTGTTTTTAATGTGATTAAAAAAGGATAATTATGAAAATTTTCTAGTGTATTTAGCTTATGAAGGTTTATTTAAAATTCCCAAAATTCTAGAAATAAGTGGCTCTCAAGTATCATTGACATTGATAATCATTATCAATTATGCTGTGTTTATGGTTTAATTGAAAATAATTATCATTTACTTGGAGGCGATCATTTGCCGGCACAAATCACTCAATTTCCTGAAACAGCTGTTCGAAGCAGGTTTGACCACCTGTTTTTGAATAAGCAGCCAACAGGTATAAAAGAATTCGAAGAAACTATTCATCAAGTTGTAAACCAATTAATCGATATAAGTTTAGAACAAACCGCTCCCTATCGTGGAAAGTCTCCGCAGCAGGTAGAGCAGGAAGTAAAAGAGGCTGTCACTTTTAATAATGAAGGTGAACCTTTAGACAAGGTATTGGAAATGATAGAACCCTCTATTTTGCAGAACAGTCTGCATGTGACAGATGAAAAATCGATGGGCCATTTGCACTGTCCGCCGCTTATAGCAGGGGTAGCTGCCGAATTAATCATTAGTGCTTACAATCAGTCAATGGATTCATGGGATCAAAGCACGGCAGCAACTTTTGTCGAAGAAGAAATGATCGGATGGTTAACCGGACAGTTCGGATTAGGTGAGAAGGCAAGCGGGGTTTTCTCAAGTGGAGGGACTCAATCGAATTATATGGGGCTGCTGCTTGCAAGAGACGCATACTGCGATAAGCAATGGAATCACAATGTGAAAAAGCACGGACTTCCTCCTGAAGCGGGAAAAATGAAAATTCTATGTTCAGAAGAAGCCCATTTTACCGTGAAGAAATCTGCCTTTCAATTAGGGCTTGGAGAAGATGCAGTCGTTTCTGTTTCAGTTGATCAGAACCACCGAATGTCCACCGCTGACACGCAGCGAAAAATCGAACAGCTGATTGAAAACGGCGACCACCCTTTTGCCATCGTTGGAACGTGCGGAACGACGGACTTTGGAAGTATTGATCCTTTGAGTGATTTAGCATCGTTAGCCAGCCGTTACAACGTATGGTTTCACGCCGATGCTGCTTATGGAGGAGCTCTTATCTTAAGCGAATCGCATGCCAGTAAGTTAAAAGGATTGGAAATGGCCGATTCCATTACTGTTGATTTTCATAAGCTGTTTTATCAGCCGATCAGCTGTGGAGCTTTTTTAGTAAATGATGAACGAAGCTTTAAATATATCAATCATCATGCGGACTATTTAAATCCCCAGGAGGATGAAGAAGAGGGCATACCTCATTTAGTTAACAAGTCGATAGCCACTACCCGCAGATTTGATGCATTGAAATTATTTATGACTTTAAAAGTTGTCGGTCTTTCTCAGCTTCAGCAAATGGTAGACCATACATTTATTACGGCGAAGAAGACAGCTGATTACATCCAGGAAACTGACCATTTATCAGTGGCTAATCCGGACCCTGAATTAAACACGGTTCTGTTTCGTTTTGAAAGTAACGATCAAACTCCTGAGAAATTAAACGAAATCAACAGGCTTATTCAGAAAGAAATACTCTTCAGCGGAAAAGCCATTGTAGCGAAAACAAAATTCAAAAGCGATGTCTTTTTAAAATTCACACTTCTTAACCCTAGGACGTCTATCGAAGATACACAGAGTGTATTAAAAGAAGTCCAGCAGCTTGGTTATAAAAGAATGGAAGAAAGGGAGGCTTTCCAGTAATGAACGGGAAAAAATATGCGGAAAAGGCCACGATTCAAAGCTTCTTGAATTGTTATTTGAGAGAAACAGGAAACTTTGAAGTGAAAAAGGGAGAAGATGATTCTGAGGTATTTGAGATACAGTTAGCCCACCTCCATGTAACGATCATCGCTTCAATTCAGTACCAATCGATTACAGGAAGGCATGTGTTTAAGTTCCCCATCTATTCATTGAAAAATGAGGAGAATATCGAGCTTGATTATATTTCGCTCGTTGCCCTTATTATGAAAGAACTTTCTCTGGAATATGGAAGAGAAGAGACAGAAGATGAACTGATGCTGCGCGTTATTTTAAGCAGCCAGCAGATTGCGAAATATTTAGAGAGCAGAGAATTTGATGCAGCGAGGTTAATCGATGATGAGTTTACTTTCATCGAAGCTGAGCAGTCGCTCCTGCTTGGACATTTGCTGCACCCCACACCAAAAAGTAAGCAGGGATTAAGCGGCGGTGAAGACGAACTTTATTCTCCGGAATTAAAGGGAGAATTCCAGCTTCATTATTTCCAGGTAAGTAATCAGTGGATACTGCAAGATTCTGCAGCAATAGAAAAGGCGTCTGATCAGGTGCTAGAGATCTTAGAAGATGATGAATACTTTGATGACGATTTGATTGAGCAGGCAGTGAATGAAGAACAAATCCTAATGCCCGTCCACCCGCTGCAGGCAAAAGATATGTTAAAGGACGAGCAAGTTCAATCATTGATCCAGTCAGGGGATATAGCTTATTTGGGACCACAGGGTTCAAAAGTTAAAGCTACTTCATCGTTTAGAACGGTTTATCGTGAAGACTCTCCTTTTATGATGAAATTCTCTGTACCTATTAAGATTACGAATTCTTTAAGAGGGAACCTGCAGAAAGAACTAGATCGAGGAGTTGAAGTCTCCCGGCTGTTAAACACCGGCTTTGGAGATGAAGTTGCACAGCAGCATCCGGCTTTTCAAATAATTGAAGATCCAGCTTATATCAAGCTTAACGTACCAAGTCCTACCGTAGCGTATGATGTCGTCCTGCGTTCCAACCCTTTTCAAAATGAAAACGGCGTATCTTTAATTGCCGGCTTATGTCAGGAACAGCCGATTTCAAACAAAACGAGACTGGCATCCATTATCGAAAAGCTGGCCCGGGAAGAAGAAAGGTCAACGGAGCAGGTAAGTAAAGATTGGTTTAGGAAATATGTAAGTTTAACTGTAGATCCGCTGCTGTCGCTGTATGAAAAATACGGACTTGCTCTTGAAGCTCATCAGCAAAACTCCTTGATTCAACTTGAGGGCGGCTACCCGGCTGAATTCTATTACCGCGATAACCAGGGCTACTATTTCAGTGAATCAAAAGCAGAGAAACTGCGAAGATATCTGCCATCTTTAAATGAAAAAAGTGACACGATCTGTAAGGACGATATTGCGGTAGAGCGGTTGCGTTATTACTTTTTTATCAATCATTTATTTGGATTGATCAACAGCTTTGGGACCCAGCGTCTCGTTAAGGAGGAAGAATTATTGGATATACTTCGGGAAAAATTGCAGCAGTTTGATACAAGTTCCCTTTTAATTCACAGCTTATTAAATTCATCCATCCTGGCATCCAAAGCCAATTTGCTGACTCGTTTTTACAATATGGATGAGCTTCAGGGCTCACTTGCCAATCAATCGGTTTATACCTACATCGACAATCCATTAGTTCTTAAGGCAGGGGTAACAAATGAAAGCTGAATTTACTAAATACGACCAGGATATCGACAGAAATATTTCGTTCGTTTCTTTTAATTTGGATGAACACTTTCCCTTGATTTTCAAGTGGATGCACGAAGACCATGTGATTCCGTTCTGGGGATTAAATAAGCCGAAAGAACAGCTCAAAAGTCACCTGGTTAATGCTGTCAACGATCATCACCAAAGCTTATATATCGGTTATATAGATGGAACACCTATGAGCTACTGGGAAGCCTACTGGGTAAAAGGGGATATTATTGAAGACTATTATGAGCCTGCAGCCAATGATCAAGGTATTCATTTATTAATAGGGGATACCGATTATTTGGGTAAAGGACTATCACTCCCACTGCTGCGTGCTATGGTTCAATTTCAATTCCAGCACAGGCAGACGAAGAAAATCGTTTCTGAGCCTGATTATCGGAATGAAAAAATGATTCATGTATTTGAACAGTGCGGGTTTGAAAACGTGAAGAAAGTCGAGCTCCCTGATAAAACAGCTCAGCTTATGTTCTGTTCACGGGAAAAATTCGAAGAGAGGTGGTCCCATGAGTATTCAGAAACCCATTTATGATGTGGTCGGTATCGGGTTAGGGCCTTTTAACTTAGGACTGGCCGCCATGTTGGACGGCATTGAAGAAATTGACGGTCTTTTCCTTGAAAAGCAGGAAGAATTTAATTGGCATCCTGGCATGATGATTGAAGGAACCACGCTGCAAGTTCCGTTCTTTGCCGATCTCGTTAGTCTAGCAGACGTCCGAAGTCCCTATACTTTTCTAAATTATTTACAGGAAAAAGGACGACTCTATCATTTTTATTTCTTAGAAAAGTTCCATATCTCACGAAAAGAATACAACGATTATTGCCGCTGGGTATCCGAGCAGCTTCGGTCCTGTCATTTTGGTAAAGAAGTAAAATCGATCGATCAGATAAAAGACGAGAATGGAGAAGAGCTCTTTAAAGTGAGCTCCTCTAAAGAGACTTACTTCGCCAAAAATATTGTCATGGGAATTGGCTCAGTGCCTTATGTTCCTGATAACTTACGAGAGCATTTAGGAGAGACAGTTTTTCATACTGCTGAATATTTAAATCATAACAAAACCCTGGACAACGCCGATTCGATTACAGTTGTAGGTTCAGGACAAAGCTCGGCAGAAGTCTTTCTTGACCTGCTGAAAAAACGTGGAACCGAAGCGGATCTTCATTGGTATACCCGCTCTAAAGGATTTTTTCCAATGGAGTATTCAAAGTTAGGGCTTGAATATTTTTCACCGGATTACACTCACTTTTTCTATCAGCTTCCACAGGAGAAAAAGGATGAGCTGTTGAAGCAGCAGGATCTTTTATATAAAGGGATAAGTGCAGAAACAATTGCGGAAATCTATGACAACCTTTACGAAGGAACTGTGGGAGAAAGTGATATGAATGTGCAGCTGCAGGCGATGTCAGAGCTTCAGTCTCTGCATAATTCAGCGGGGCAGTGGAAGGCAGAGGGCCGGCAGCTCGTCACGAATGAACCGTTTGTCCGTAAAAGTGATGTCGTTATACTAGGTACGGGCTATCAGCAGGCACTCCCGGAATTCCTCTCGCCTATGAGCCGTGAAATTCACTGGGATGATCAGGGGAGATACAAGGTGGAAGCAAACTATCAGTTAAGTACCGATATAGAAGCGGGGATTTTTGTTCAAAATGGAGAAATGCATACACATGGTGTGGGCGCCCCTGACTTAGGGCTGGGAGCCTATCGTAACACTGTCATTATTAACTCTCTGGCAGGGAGAGAGATTTTCCCGATAAAGGACAAGCATGTATTCCAGACGTTTGGAACAAAAGTAATACAAAAGCAGGGATAAAGGAGAGAAACTATGCTGTATGTACCAGAGCTTCAAAACACATTAAATCAAGATCAATGGATTCTGGCCAATCAAAGATTACTGGCTAAGATGATTTCAGAATATATGTATGAGGGTATGATCCACCCTGAGAAGATCGAAGAAAGTATTTATCAGCTTGAAGTAAAAGAGGGCAAGCTTTATCAGTTTGAGGCAAGAGCCCGCTATTTTGACAGTTATGATGTCAAAGCAGATTCTATCGAAGTAACAATAGGTGAAGAAAAAAGAACGGCCGAGAGTGCGATCGAATTTTTACTGGATATTCAGCCGCTCATTGGAATGTCCGCAGAAACAGCCGGTCATTTAGTAAGAGAGCTTAATCATACACTGATGGCTGATGTTCATTTACTGAAAGAAAAGAAAACGTCCGATGAGCTGATAAATGTTGACTACGCGGAGCTTGAAGGATATATGACAGGCCACCCGTGGATCACTTACAATAAAGGAAGAATAGGGTTTGGCTATGATGATTATTTAAAATACGCACCAGAGCGCCAGCAGACCATTCAGTTTCAATGGATAGCCGTTCACAATAAAATAGCCAGTTTCCAGTCAGTTGACGGCTTATCCTTTAATGATTTAGTGGAAAGTGAGCTGAGCGAACATGAGAGGCAGGAATTTAATCAATCCATAGAAGTCTATGGAGCAGATCCGAATAATTATTATATAATGCCTGTTCACGAATGGCAGTGGAAGAATGTTATTGTGCCCCAGTTTGCGGAAGACTTAGCGAAGCAGCTGATCATCCCATTAGGCACAGGAAACGATGAGTACCTGCCGCAGCAGTCCATCCGTACGTTTGTGAACCGTTCAGATTCTTCCAAGCATCATGTTAAGCTGCCGATGAGTATACTTAACACGCTTGTTTACCGCGGGCTTCCATCGGAGCGAACGTTGATTGCCCCGAAGATTACTGAATTTATTAAAGGCATTTATGAAAACGATGATTTCTTAAAAAATCAGTGCCGGGTGATCCTGCCTGGAGAAATTGCCAGCATGGATGTAACTCACCGTTACTTCGATAAATTGGAACACGCACCCTATCAGTATCTCGAAATGCTTGGCACGATTTGGCGTGAGAGTATTTATACGTATCTTGAAGATGGAGAGCAGGCCATTACACTGGCTGCACTTTTACACGAAGACCACCAAGGTAAACCGTTTATCCAGAGCTTAATTGAACAATCGGAATTAACGACTGAAGAATGGATGGAGAAGTTCTTTGGAATTGTGATGGACCCTCTTCTACATTTCATGTATCAATACGGCACTGTGTTTTCTCCACATGGACAGAACACGATTCTTGTTTTGAAAAATAATCAGCCGCAACGACTGGCAGTGAAGGATTTCGTCGATGATGTAAACATTAGTGACCAGCCATTTGAAGAACTCAGCGGCTTAACACAGGAGCTTAAGAACGTGTTGAGAAGTGAGCCGCCTGAAGGACTGACCCAGTTTATTTTTACTGGCTTATTCATTTGCCATTTACGCTATTTAGCAAGTCTGTTAGACAATCGCAAAATGCTCAGTGACGATGTGTTTTGGCGTTATTTAGCTGAGTCCATTAAAAACTATCAGGAGAAATTCCCTCATTTACAGGAGAGGTTTGAGCTGTTTGACTTCTTCCAGGATAAGCTGACCAAACTGTGCTTAAATCGTAATCGCATGGTGGACTACGGCTATGAAGATGGAGATGACAGACCTCACGCTTCCGAGTATGGTAAAGTCAACAATGCCCTCTCCCTATGGAAAAACACTGTTATACAATAATTTCTATAGTTGATTTTATTGAAAAAGGGGCTTCCCGCTTTTTCGCTGGCCTCCTAGCGAAAACCAACGCTGCGGGGTCTCTGATCATTCGTTATTCCGCAGAAGTCTTGCAAAACTTTTTACTTTTCTTTAGCTCAAGGTTACCTACCAGAGTTTTTCAAAAAGAGTAATCCAAACATAAAAGAATCCCTCAACGGCAGAGGGATTCTTTTATGTTTTAATTTACCAATTCGTGGTAGAGTACTATATTTACTTTGAGAAAGGGATGAAACAATGAGAAAACGAACAACGTTAGGCAAATCAAGCATTGAAGTCAACCCTGTCGGTCTCGGGACAAACGCGGTAGGAGGACATAATATATATCCTAATCTAGATGAAGAAGCAGGAAAGGATGTCGTCCGTACCGCTCTTGAACAAGGGATGAACTTTTTGGACACAGCTTATATTTACGGTCCTGAGCGTTCAGAGGAGCTTACAGGTCAGGTGGTACGGGAGCACGGACGCCGAGAAGATGCAGTGATTGCTACTAAAGGTGCTCATCAGTTTAAAGGCCAGGACGTAGTTTTCAATAATTCTCCAGATTTTTTAAGAAAGTCAGTAGATCAGAGCCTCCAGCGGCTGGGAACAGATTATATTGATCTATATTACATTCATTTTCCAGATAAAGAAACACCTAAAGACGAAGCTGTCGGGGCGTTGAAAGAATTGAAGGATGAAGGAAAGATACGGTCGATCGGTGTCTCGAATTTTACTTTAGACCAGCTGAAGGAAGCAAATAAAGATGGATATGTTGATGTGATCCAGTCTGAATACAATTTATTTAAAAGAGAAGCTGAACAGTTGCTGCTGCCATATACGAGTGAAAATGATATAACTTTTGTGCCATATTTTCCGCTGGCTTCCGGTTTGCTGACTGGAAAATATGATGAAAATACTTCTTTTGATCCTGACGATATTCGAGCAAAGAGTCCTCTTTTTCAAGGGGAAACCTACCGGAGTAACTTAGAAAAAGTCGACAAACTTAAGTCTATTGCCCTGAAGAAAGAAGCTCAGGTCCCGCATGTGGTGCTCGCCTGGTATTTAGAGCAGGCTTCCATAGATGCCATTATCCCTGGAGCAAAAAACAAAGAGCAGGTTAGGGATAATTTAAAATGCTTAGAAGTTGAACTGTCAGCTGATGAGGTTAAAGAAATTGATTATATATTTGGATAAACGTCCGCATTTTAATTGCGGGCTTCTTTTTGTCCGCTGTTATAGAACATTGATGAAATTACAAAGTATGCCCCCGCATGAGTTACAATCGAGCATCCCCTTTTTTATGGAAATCTCCAATTAATGTTCTTTTTGAAAAAAATTTTCCGCTGAAAACCGCATAATGGCAGTGATTTTTGATATGTTTTCAGAAAAAATAAAAATTAGTGGTTGCATTTCCAATTAGAACCACGTACACTGTTTTATAACAGATAAACAAAAACAATAACTGTTATACCAAAGGAGGAGAAAGTAATGAAAAATAATCAAACGAAAAGAACAGTTGGAGTTCCTTGTCCGCAGTGTGGAACAGAAGTAGAAGGAAGTAATTACACCTATTTGATGGAGTGTAATCGATGTCTAGCTAAGAAAGATGAATAATTTTTTTGGATTTACTGTTATATAACATTTGTTTATTTTATTTGGTAGTATATAACACAGTGGGGTGCCTGAAGGTGAAATTGTATAGCTTGAGAAGCTCTATTGCAAGGGCTTCTCTTTCATTATTAAAATTTGTTGAGGAGGAATACAATGAGAAATGAGAGAATCGAAAAGATGAAAAAGGATTGGGAAGACAGTGAACGGTGGAAAGGAATTACTCGTCCATACGAGGCAGAAGAAGTCATCAGACTGAGCGGTTCACTTGATATTGAGTACACTTTAGCTGAAAGAGGAGCTGAAAAGCTGTGGAAGCTTATGCATGAAGAGGATTACGTGCATGCTTTAGGAGCTCTGACCGGTAATCAGGCAATGCAGCAAGTGAAAGCAGGCCTTAAAGCTATATACCTAAGCGGCTGGCAGGTTGCAGCCGATGCGAACATTTCAGGACAAATGTATCCCGACCAAAGCTTATATCCAGCCAATAGTGTACCTCACGTTGTAAAACGGATTAATCAGGCATTACAGCGAGCGGATCAGATCCATCATATGGAGGGAGATGACTCGATTGACTGGTTTGCTCCTATAGTAGCTGATGCAGAAGCCGGATTCGGGGGACAGTTAAATGTATTTGAACTAATGAAATCCATGATTGAAGCTGGAGCCGCTGCGGTCCATTTTGAAGACCAGCTTGCTTCAGAAAAGAAATGTGGCCATTTAGGCGGCAAGGTGCTTCTCCCAACACAAACCGCTGTACGGCATTTAATTTCTGCGCGATTTGCAGCTGACACGATGGGCGTTCCAACAATTATTATTGCAAGAACAGATGCAAACGCAGCGAGCTTGATTACGAGTGATATTGATCCGGCAGATGAAGAATTTATTACTGGGGAACGAACAAGTGAAGGATTCTATAAAACGAGAGCGGGAATTGAACAGGCCATTGCCCGAGGACTCGCATATGCCCCATATGCTGATCTTATCTGGTGTGAAACGTCTGAACCGAATTTGGAGGAAGCCCAGCGTTTTGCAGATGCGATTCATGAACAATTTCCTGGGAAATTAATGGCTTATAATTGTTCTCCATCATTTAACTGGAAGAGCAAGCTGGATGATGAAACGATTGCACAGTTCCAGCAAAAACTTTCGGAAATGGGATATAAATTCCAATTCGTTACATTGGCAGGGTTTCATTCTCTTAATCATGGCATGTTTGAGCTTGCCCGCCGCTACAAAGATGAAGGAATGAAAGCTTATTCAGAACTTCAGCAGGATGAATTCTCGAGTGAGAAACATGGTTATACAGCTACCCGCCACCAGAGAGAGGTAGGGACGGGTTACTTCGACGAAGTGGCTCAAGCCATCTCGGGAGGTACCTCTTCGACTACAGCATTGAAAGAATCGACAGAAGCCCAACAATTCAATACGCAAAAAGTAAGATCTTAAATGTCAGCCCGCCGTTTTGGCGGGCTTTTTCATATTGTATACACCACATCATCTGCCTATTCATAAAATAAGTCAGCTAAGAATTTCTATAGGATTAGAGGTGTCATCATAGCGATGATTACAGGTGATGAATATATAAATCGAATTGATCAGCTGAAGTCTGACGTTTGGATGACAGGGAAGAGAATTACTGAACCGCTCTCTACTCATCCCGCTTTTAGAGGAGCAATTAAAAGTCAGGCTGAATTATATGACCTTCAGAATAACCTTGAATTATCCGATCTCATGGCTCATGAGGATAAAGACACAAAAATTACGATGGGTACGTCCTACATGGTGCCAAAGACAAAAGCTGATTTAGAAAAAAGAAGAAAAATGGTGCAAGTATGGGCCCGCCACACAGCTGGTTTAATGGGGAGAAGTCCTGATTATATGAATACAGTGCTGGCCTCCTTTGTAAGCTCAGTCCACCTTTTAGATCATCAAAAAAATTGTTTTCCTGATCATCTTCTTAATTTTTATAAACATGCTGTTGAAAATGACTTGTCATTTACTCATACGTTTATCAGTCCTCAGAATAACCGCTCGTCTCTTGTCTGCCTGGAAGAGGATACGACAAATGCCCGAGTTATAAAACGTCTGGATGACGGTCTCGTGATTAAGGGCGCCAAGCTTCTTGCCACACAAGGAGGAATGACGGACGAAATTATAGTATTTTCAGCTCCGGGTATTCAGGACTCATCCCATGCTTTTGCCTTATCGATTCCAAGTGATACGCCGGGCGTTAAGTTTATTTGCCGAAAATCGTTTACAGGCAAAGGGGGAGAATTTGACTCACCTTTGAGTTCCAAGTTTGAAGAAATGGACAGCATCGTCGTTTTTGACAATGTGCTGGTCCCATGGGAGCGGGTATTCTTTTATGACAACATTAAAATCTCCCATGATTTTTATTTGAAAGGGAATTTTGTTCCTTTAACCCTTCACCAAATTGTTTCCCGTCAGGTGATAAAAACAGAATTCATACTCGGGATAGCCCAGATGATTGTTGATACGATCAATATATCGGAATATCAGCACGTGCAAAGCAAGGTAGCCGAAATTATTAAAGGCTTAGAATCTGCCAAAGCTCTGCTTCTTGCTTCTGAATTTCAAGCGGAACTGAACGAATACGGCGTTATGCTTCCTGATCGAACCCCTTTATATATTGCAGTGAATATGTTTCAGGAAGCTTATCCGCGGTTTGCCGAGATTATTCAGCTGCTTGGGGCCAGTGGGATGGTCTCGCTTCCAGAGGAGGCGCAGTTCCAGTCTGCGATTGGCGGCAAATTGGACCATTACCTGCAGGGATTCGAAGTCAAGGGGAAGCAGCGAGTCCAGCTTTTCAGTTTAGCCTCTGATCTTTGCATGAGTGCTTTCGGTTCACGTCAAACACTGTATGAGCGCTTTTTCTTTGGTGATCCGATCCGGCTTTCACAAATCATTTACAACTCCTATTCAAAAGAAGAACCGGTGTGTTTTGTGAAAGAATTTATCAATAAAAAAAGCTGATACCGCAAATGAGGTATCAGCTTTTTCTGTTTTGTTTTTTGATATGCTGTTCAAGATGGGAATCGGGCTGCTGGTCAGCCACATCTTCTGAAAGTCCCTGCGGGTTCACAGTTTTAGGGTTTTTACTTTTATCAGCATTACTTTTTTTACTCATTTTATCAAACCTCCTTCTACAGTTTTAAAATGACTTTGATACAAATGTCTTCTTTTTTCATGAATAATACTGTACCCATGCTGGCAGGTGACTGGCTTCATTCAATATTCTGCTAAAAAGGTTCCAATGAACGTATTGTTCGCAGCAGGCCAAATGTTTATTCGGTGAAATTCTGTAAAAGATAATAAAGGTAAGGAGGGATAACTATGAAGAAAAACAAACAGGAATCAGTAGGGGACCGCAAGTATCAACCTGAGGATTATGAAGGAAAGGACCAAGTATCTAAAGGGCTGGCTTCTTCTCATGAACAGGTATCTGATACGCTGACGGAAGGAACGATTGACGGTTCCATTGACGCGGTGGATGAAAATGGACAATTGATTTCTAATAAAAAAGGAAAACCTCTCTAAAAATAAAATGGCCCACCGCTCTTATTGAGCGATGGGTTTATTCATGTCCTCATATTTCATTAACATTTGATCGACCTCGAGAAGCTTCTGTACTCCTTGCTCAAACTGAGAAGGTGAGAAGTGATCAAGAGCTTGGTCAATTTTGTATTGTAAATAATTTTTCTGAAGCACTAAATCGTCATATGTCTTTAAATAACCCGCTTCGTAATATTCATCAATCTTATAAGAAGAAATCTGGAATGTGCAATGGTCATTTGCTAAAGGAACGTACCATCCGAAGGGGTCAATGAAATGGGGATCGCCTGCCAGGTGAACCAATTCATATTTAGTAAAAGATATAGTTCTCTCAAGCTGCGAATAAGCGGCTTCTGTTATATGTTTAAAATCTCTCGTTACAATTAAAGGCTGTATCATTCTAATTCACCTCTTTAAAGGGTTGTTATATACACTTTAATTGATAATGATTATCATTGTCAAGTAATCTTTTTGCTTATTTTATATGCTAATATGAATTCATAAACCTGGTACAAAAGGAATGGGGATTTAGGAAAAGGTAGAAATTCTAATCGTTGAAGATGAAGAAAAAGTGAAGTAATGACAAGGCCGATTACGAAGATGACGGATACAAAATTCTCAAAATGCTCTTTATTATTTTTTAGCCAAGTATTTGCTTCTGAGAACATTGGCTTAGATCATGCAGGAAAGAAACCTGCTGAGAATTATGAAAGGTATAAGGATAGAACGACATACTTTTTCTAAGGATAAGTATGAAGGAGGAATGACAATGTCCCGAAGAAAACTAGGACCAAAACAGCAGGAACATCCGGATCTGCCAAAAAGTGTCCAGCAGGGCTATGGTGAAAAAATAAGCGGTTCTCATAAAGTGAAAACAGCCAGCCATAGCAGACAAAACCAAAAATCATCTCACGACATGTAAGCAAAAGGCCATCATATGATGGCCTTTTTTTATATTTCTCATCAAATTCTCATTTTCCTATGTAACCATTGACCGTGAGGAAGCGGTATTGATCGCTAGGAAGCAAAAAGTGAACTGGAAGAAGTCGAACTTGATGATGGACACTTTGAAATCGAGTTTAAAGACGGAAATACTGAATATGAAGTGACAGTTCACGGCGGGACAGGTGAAGTCATCGAATTTGAAAAAGACAACGATAACGATTAAACTTATCTTTAAAAGGAACCGACTTAACAGGTTGGTTCTTTTTTCGTCTTAAAGGCTCAGAATTTTGATATAATGAAAAAAAAGAAGTAAGGGAGCCTGCAGAGGGGATGACTATAATTTCTAAATCAATACAACATTTAGTGAAAGAAGTCCTTTTTGTTAAGCAGGAAGTCGTCAAGATGCCGGATGAATTTAAGCTCATTGGCCAGGGAAGAAGTGCGGCCGTATTTAAATGGGAAGGCTCTCCTTCATGTGCAGTCAAAATATTTTACCCTGATTATCATCATCTGGCCATTCAAGAAGGAGATATTTACAAAAGACTGTCTAACCATCATTACTTTCCTGAATTAGTGGAAGTGGGCGACGGTTTTCTCGTTCTCGAATTATTAGATGGAATCACTATTTATGATTGCCTGGTAACAGGAGTTCCTATCACACCTGAGATGGTGAAAGAAGTGGATAACGCTCTGGATTACGCGAAGGAACGAGGTCTAAACCCTTCGGATATCCACCTTAAAAACATCATATTAACTAAGGAAGGCAAAATAAAAGTTATTGATGTCGTACGTTTTAATCAGGATAAAGAATGCCCGCACTGGTCTGATTTAAAGAAAGCCTATTACACTTATTATCAAAAAAAGTATTTTCCTAAGAAAATGACACCGCTGTTAGTTGAAGTTATCATCCGCTTATATCGAAAAAGGCTTCTGCCTATCTAAAAGTTTTACCTGTACTTTCTGTGGGAAAGGGTTCTACAAAAGCAGAAAGGCGGGATGTAAAAATGTCTCAATATCGATTAAATAACGTTGAAGTAGGTAAAAATTATTCAGCTAAAGAGCTCGACAGCTTCGTATCCACGACGGATGTTGTCTTGCTGGCTAACAATGAATCACAGCTTTTTACAGATCCGGAACGTGAATATAAAGTAACTGACGAATTTGAAGGTTTCTTTGAACATTCTTCAGACGATGGAGAAAAATATTTCAGAGAAAAGAAAGCTTATGTAGTTGAAAAAGTATAGAGTATCTCCCTCTTCGTTTTCATGAAGAGGGATTTTTTTTGAAGATTTGTAACTGATTGATTGAGCGGCTTGATGATGGTTTGCTCAAAAGCAAGCGCTTTACAGTAATCGAAAAATATTCCATGTAAGGGGTTGCAATATTAAGAATATTCCGGTAGTGTAATTACCAAGTTGTATCCGAAACGTTTTGGAGGATTAGTAATGACAACCATAAAACATATTGCACAACAAGCAGGAGTTTCTGTAACAACGGTTTCCAGGGCGCTTAATGGGTACTCTGATGTAAATGCAAAGACCCGAAAAAAAATTAAGAAAGTAGCCAAAGAACTTAATTACAGTCCCAACTCACTTGCAAGAAGCTTAGTTAAAAATCAATCGGAAACCATTGGCCTTTTAGTATCTGGGTTTTCAAAGGAAAGCGTAAAGGATGGTTTCACTGTTGAAGTAATGTCTGGAATAAACAATTATGCAGCTGAAACAGAATATGATTTAGTATTATTTAATACGGATTCCTCGAGACAACGAAAAAAAACATATACTCAGCTTTGCAAAGAAAGAAGAGTAGATGGTGTGATCTTACAAGGAATAAAAAGAGATGATCCATACTTGCAGGAAGTTTTAGAGTCAGATATTCCTTGTGTATTTATAGATATACCTGTGAGTTCTGAGCATGTAGGTTATGTTTCAACAAATAATGTGGAGGGTGCCAAACAAGCCGTTCTTTATTTATTAGAGAATGGCCACCAGGAAGTCGCGATGATTAACGGTCACCAGCAGGCTTTCGTCAGTCAGGAAAGACTTGAAGGATACAAACAGGCTCTTGATGAATTTAACTTGCCTTACAAAGAAAACTTAACTGTTGATGGGGGATTTATGGAAGAAGAAGCGTATCAAAAAGCTCTATCATTGCTTAAAGATCACGAATCCATAGACGGTTTGTTTTGTGCCAGTGATTTAATGGCTATTGGAGCTATGAGAGCAGCTAAGGAATTAAATATTAAAATTCCTGAAGATCTTTCTATTATAGGCTATGATGATATACCGCTGGCCAGATATGTTTCACCTTCTCTTACGACAATTTCCCAGGATAAATATGAACTCGGGTTTCAGGCAGCGAAAATGCTCGTCAGCATGCTGAAACAGCAAAGTGCTCCGGAAAGGTGTATTTTAGAAACAAAATTAATTGTAAGAGAGTCCACAAAATAATTTTTTTACTCAACGTCCGAAACGTTTCGGGTTTTTAAATAGGTAAAATCCAAAACGTTTCGGTTAAAAATAAAGGAGGCTTACGATGGATTATCGTGCAATCAAAGAAGGGAACATGTTTCTCTTAACAAAGCAATCAGGAGATATAGAACCTGATCACAGCTATGGATTAGGTTTATACATAAGTGATACCAGGTTTTTAAGCAAGTGGAGTTATTTTATTAATGATGAGCCTCTTATTCTTTTGGATTCAGATGGTTCCTCTAATTACCGTTCAAAAATGATATTAACTAACCCCCACCAGGAAGAGGGAGGAAGCATTAAATTGTGGAGAGAAAGTGTGGAGGTTAAGAAAGAACATTTTATTTATGACTCTACTTTTTATGAGAAAGTTACGCTCAAAAACTATAGCCCTAATCCTGTTCAATTTTCTTTCAGTTTAAAAGCAGAAGCTGATTTTAAGGATATGTTTCTTATTAGAGGGTTCCAGAGCGGAAATATTGGCGAGATAGAAGAAGTTGTTTCAAATAGTGATCATTTAACGTTCCATTATAAAGGAGCTGATGGGATCTCACGCACAGCTGATATTTCCTGGAACGAGCGGGGGGAGGTAGATGGAAAAGAGAAAAATAATATTCATTTCCAAGTTCACTTAGACCCTCAAGCATCTAAAGAGTTCGTTTTTAAAGTAGAAGCAGGTATAGACGGCCCGTGTTCTGAGGAAAAACTCGAATTTTCAGAGGCTCTCTTCCGACTTGAAAAATCCCATCAGGAATGGGGAGAAAAGCTTCCAGTTGTAAATTCAGATTCTCAAGAGTTAAACCTGACGCTGGACCAGGGATTAAAAGATTTAAGAATGTTAATCTCCGATATAGGATTTGGACCTTTCCCTGTTGCCGGACTTCCGTGGTTTGGGGTGCCGTTTGGCAGAGACAGCTTAATCGCGGCTTGGCAGCTGCTTCCATTCTCTCCTGAAGCGGCCAAAGGAACATTATTTACCTTGGCCCACTACCAAGGGACAGAAAAAGATGGCTGGAGGGATGAGCAGCCAGGGAAAATCATGCATGAGCTTCGAGAAGGGGAACTGGCAAAGACGAACCAGGTGCCTTTTACTCCTTACTATGGTTCCATTGATTCAACCCCGCTGTTTCTAATGCTGCTGACTGAATATGTGAAGTGGACAGGCGACTTAGAAACGTTCAAACAATTAGACAGCCATGTTGAGAAAGCGCTTCATTGGATCGAAGAATCTGGTGACTTAAACAATGATGAATTTGTGGAATACTTTCAGGAATCCTCAAAAGGAATAGCTAATCAAGGATGGAAAGATTCTGCTGATTCCGTTGTTCATAAAGAAGGCAAGTATGCAGAAGCACCTATTGCTCTAGTTGAAGTTCAAGGTTATGTGTATCAAGCGAAAACAGGGCTTGCTGATATATATCAATCCAAAGGAGATCAAGCAAAAGCAGATCAGCTAAATAGAGAGGCAGAAAGTCTTCGGGTGAAATTTGAAAAAGAATTCTGGTTAGAGGATGAAAAATTTTATGCGATTGCCCTTGATAAAGACAAAAAGCAAGTAGCATCCATCACTTCGAATCCGGGTCACTTGCTGCTTTCAAATATTACCTCTTCTAAGAGAAGTAAGGATATTGCTGAGAGACTATTATCGGAAGAAATGTTTTCAGGTTATGGAATAAGGACGATGGCGGATTCCGAAAGAGCCTACAATCCCATGAGCTATCATGATGGAAGCGTTTGGCCGCATGATAACAGTTTATCTTTACTTGGGATGAGTAAGTTAGGTTTCACGAAGGAAGTTGAAAAACTGGTGAACGCTCTTCTTGAAGCATCCTCTCAGTTTGAACACCGTCGTCTTCCTGAATTATTTTGCGGATACTCAAGAGAGCGGGGGAAAATTATTCGTTACCCGGTAGCATGCTCTCCGCAGGCGTGGGCAGCTGGTACGTCTTTAACATTGATCCAGTCTCTGTTAGGAATATTTCCAAACGCTATGGAGGGAGTAATTTCAATTAATCCTACTCTTTGCGGACAAATTAATGAATTAACAGTACATCAACTTCCAATTGCCAAAGGTTATTTAAGTCTGCAAGTTTTACGGACAGAGGGATCTTTACAGGTAGATATATTAGAAAACACCACAGGATTGAAACTTATTTCGAATCAAACGGTGGGCTCTAAATAAATTGAATGAGGAGGAGAATGGTATGAAAAGAAAGTTATGGGGTTTTATCAGTTCAATTCTATTGATGATTTTTGTAGTGGCAGGATGTTCTGGAAATGATGGCACGTCAGGAGACGCAGAACAAACAGAAGATGGAAAAACTGAAATTACATTAGCAGGGTGGGCTTCTTCTCCTGAGGAAGAAGAATTGCTGAATCAACAGCTGGAAGCTTTTGAAGAAGAAAACCCGGATATTACTGTAAAGCATGAAGTGATCGCCGACCAATATATGGACGTTATGAAAACTAGATTAGTCGGGGGTGAAGGACCTGACGTCTTTTATTTAGATGCAGTGGAAGCTCCAGCCTTAATTGAAACAGGTGTGTTAGAGCCATTAAGTGGTTATGTTGACGAGGAATTTGATATCGATGACTTTGAAGATAACTTGATCAACGCGTTTAAAGACGAGGAGGGAGAAGTCTACGGTATTCCTAAAGGATATTCAACTCTTGGTCTTTTCTATAACAAAGAAATGTTTGAAGAAGCTGGTGTAGAAGTACCGACAAACTGGAAAGAGCTTGAAGAAGCTGCTAAGCAACTGACAACGGAAGAAACAGTTGGATTAGGTGTCGCTCCTGAAATGGCACGTAACCAATTCATTGGGGAATCTGGTGAAGGAGATATGGTAGTTGATGGAAAAGCGAATTTTGGCACCCAAGAAGTAATCGAAGCCCTTCAGCCAGTAGTAGATTTACGTGAAGAAGGAGCAGCTGCTGCTCCTTCTGAAATGGGATCTAATTCTACAGGCGAAATGTTTGGTCAGGGACGTGCAGCCATGGTTATGGAGGGGAACTGGAATGTTCCTTACTTAAATGAAACGTTCCCTGATATGGATTATGGAGTGGCTGAGGTTCCAGAAATTGGCGGGACTAAAGGAACGATGGCATTTACCGTGTCTTATGTGATGAACCAGGCTTCTCAGAAAAAAGAAGCTTCATGGAAGCTAATCTCATATTTAACAGGCAAAGAAGGAATGAAAACTTGGACAGAAACAGGGTTAGAGCTTCCCGCTCGTCAATCGGTTGCTGATGAATTAGGCTATGAAAATGACGAAGTACGCGGTCCTCTTGTTGCAGGTGCTGAATACGCAACCGTTTGGTCTGACGGTCCTAATCTGCCTACGATTTATAACAACTTTAACAATGAATTTTTAGCAGCCTTCTTAGGTGAAAAATCATTAGAAGACGCTTTGAAAACCGGAGAAGAAGTAGCTAATAATGAAATTGGTCAATAAAGCTTCGGGAGGCCTCTTAAACCGGCCTCCCAAGTTACTATTCAATTAAAGGGAGGAATCTCATATGGAACGTGCTGAGGCTGGAAGTTATTCTAAAGCACGCAAGAAGAAGAAAAGAAATTATCGACGTTTAATGCAAAGTGTTCTTCAAGGGTATGGGTTTATGCTTCCGACAATACTTGTTTTATTGGTTTTCATACTGGGGCCCGTTCTTTATGCGGTATTCCTTTCATTTTTTGATGTAACGTTACTAGGAGGCACAGTTTTAAATTATACAGGTGTTGAAAATTATTTAAGAATTATGGATGATGCAAGGGCACAGAGAGCTTTATTGAATACTGCCCTATATGTAGGAATTGTAGTCCCAACCCAGACATTTTTGGCGTTATTTTTAGCAGCCACGCTTAATGCCGGATTAAAGGGAGAAAAGATTTTCAGAATCATTTACTTCCTGCCGACGTTAACCTCTTCAGCTGTACTCACCCTTATTTTTATGTGGATGTACAACCAAAACGGACTTATCAATAAGATTTTAGAAACGTTCAATCTCCCTACCTATAATTGGATTGGGGATCCGAACATCGCCTTATATTCCATCATGATTATGAATATCTGGGCCACTGCCCCTCTGTTTATGGTCATTTATTTAGCTGCATTGCAAGGAGTGCCAAAAAGCTTATATGAAGCGGCAGAGTTAGATGGTGCTAACGTCGTTCAGAGATTTTTGCACATCACTGTTCCGCAGCTTAGGCCAATTACATCATTTGTAGTAATCATGGGATTAATCGGAACCTTTCAATTGTTTGACCAGTCTTATATTTTCTCCGGGGGATCGGGAGGACCTTCTAACTCTACCCTGACGGTTGTGCTTTTAATATATCAGTATGCCTTTAAATCATTAGGTACAATGGGGTATGCAACTGCGATTGCCTTTATGCTTGCCTTAGTTATACTTATCGCAAGTATATTACAAAGAGTTCTATCGAAGGAAGAACAATTCAACTAATGGAGGGTACTAAATGAATAAGAAAACATCCTGGGCTAAGAAATTGCTTTACGTTGTATTAATCGCTTATGCACTTATCACATTAGTCCCTTTCGTTTGGGCACTTTCTTCGTCATTTAAAAGCTTTGCGGAAATTTCCAGCGGGGTGATGAATTTTATACCAAAAGATTTCACCCTTCAAAATTACGTCCAAATTTTTATTGAAGAAGAACTTTTCTATCGCTGGCTGCTAAACTCTGTTGCTATTGCAGGCGGGGGTACTGCTTTAAACCTGTTATTTAATTCAATGGCAGGGTACGCTTTGGCACGCATCAGCTTTCCAGGAAAGCGGATGTGGTTTATGCTCATCCTTGCTGTCATCATGATTCCTGCTCAAGTGACGATGATACCGAATTACTTAATTCTTAAAGAGCTGGGATGGCTGAACAGTTACCAGGGAATGATCGTCCCTGCTATGATAAATGCTACTTTTATTTTTATGATGCGACAGTTCTTTTTGAATTTCCCTAAAGAACTGGAGGAGGCAGCTTCTCTCGACGGTTTAGGCAGGTTTGGAACGTTTCTTAAAGTCGTCCTTCCAATGGCTAAGCCAGCATTGGCAGCTCAGGCCATTTTCGTGTTCATGGGTTTTTGGAACGACTTTATGAGACCGCTTATCATAATGACAGATGCGGAAATGTATACACTGACCGTTGGATTAAATTCATTTAAAGGGCAGTATGTGACTTACTGGAATTACATCATGGCTGCATCGATGGTTTTCACAATGCCTGTGCTAGTCCTTTACATGTTCTTCAATAAGTTCTTTATGAAAGGTCTTTCGTTTACGGCTGATAAATGATCTTCCTCTGTTTAATGGTAAAATGCTAGTAAGGAGGGGAATATAAATGTTTAAAAAAATGGCGACAGATGCATTAGGATTAAGTGATATTGGAAGTGTCATTCAGCCTGAGGATTATGACAAAGTAGATGCTGATGATTATGTGATGGACGAGGATAATGAAAAGATTTATTTCCTCATCAAATCAAAGGCGGATGAATATTGCTTTACGAACAAGGCACTTATCCATGTAGACGGCACAAGTGCGACAAGCCGAAAGAGAACAATGCGCCGCTATCCCTATTACAAATATACATTTTCCAACATTGAGCTTGAAACGGCCGGAACGATTGATTTGGATGTAGAGCTGAAATTTCTTCTGGGTAATGAAGAATTTGATATTGATATCCATAAGAAATTCATCGAAGAGGTAAAGGATCTATATAAGTCTCTGCTTAAAATTGAAGAGATCACTGAAGAGAATAAAACATTTACTGACTTTGCGAACCAGAGCCTGCACACGGCTTCTTCCACTTTACAGAACAGCCGGACGAATTAAACAAGACTCTCCCATGAGTTTAGAGATATCAATGAAACAGCTTTTAACTGGCTTTTAGAAACGAAGGACCAGTACCATATGAAAGAATTCGGACATGTGTTTGATTTATTTATTAAAAACTAAACAAGAAGCGGTCCCATTAGTTGGCGGACCGCTTTTTTATTCGATTATTTTTAATCCCACAGCAGCAGCAATAATCATAAAGATACAGACTACCCGGCGCCATTCTTTTGGCTCATTAAAAAAAGCCATTCCAAGGAGGGCTCCGCCTGCAGCCCCTATACCAGTCCAGACAGCATAAGCTGTACCCATCGCAATATTCTCCATAGCCAGGGATAGGAACAAAAAGCTTAGGGAAAAAGACGCGGCTAATCCAGATGCCGTTAGGAAGGTGCGTCTATTGTGAAAAACGTTAATCATAAGCACTCCTGACATTTCAAATAAACCGGCAGCGATTAAAAATATCCAGCTCATATAACCTCTCCTTCCTCACTTCCTTTCGAAGGGGTCAGTAATTTAAGACCGATGACACCAGCTAAAAGAATAAGAATAATTCCAATTTTAGAAAGCTTAAATGCTTCATTAAATAAAAGTACTTCAATAGTAATGGTGCCGGCGGTTCCCAATCCTGTAAATACGGCATAAGCTGTCCCGACCGGCAGATACTTCCCGGACTGAATAAGCAAATAAAAGCTTATGATTATGGCAATAATCGTTCCTCCCCATTGCAATCCTGTATCAGCGTGTTTTAAACCTGCGACCCATCCCACTTCAAATATCGAAGCAGCCACCAGTTTCTGCCACTCATTGTTCATAAGAAGACCTCCTCCAATAAAAAAAGAGATATCCGCTGCAATACTCAGATATCTCCCGGGTTTTTATCCCTCCGTGTTATAGCACGAATGCTATATGTTCTCTCTCGGACCAGCCCACTTTTGAAAATGGCGGAACCCTAGAGAACCTGTATGAAATTACAGGTAGTATAGAATAAGAAATCTTAAATGGCAAACGATATATGTATCTTCGCAAAAGGAGGTTTTTACTTTGGGCAGAGATGAACATAAACACAAAAATCCCAGGAAGAAAAATAAATTATCACAAACTCCTCAAATTGAGAAGCATAACGGGATCGATGTGGAATTTTCACAAGATATGGCCGATAATGACGATATTGAAGCAATGAAAAGAGCAGAAGCTGCGGATCGCCGTGCCAATCATGAAAACAGAAGGAAACGATAAATAACAGAACCGAACCGCTTAATCCGGTTCGAGGCAGCCGAAACTTTCGGCTGTCTTTTTTTTTACTCCCTTAAAGTCTTTTGCTAAGCGAAAGGGGGATGGAAAATCGAGTCGTTTCACCCGGCCCTATCCGATAAAAAATAAAACGGAATATTAAAGATCGTTATATCGAACAACAGCGTATTAAATAGTCTAATTGTTAAAAAATCAAAGTTCCAAGAGCCTTATACCTCGATAATTAGAAGTTTAACGACTTTCCTTTCCGGAAACATAGTTAATAAATGACATCAATAAAGGAGTCGATATAGCATATGGATTTAAACAAAGAAATTAAAAAACTTGAAAACATTCACTTAGAAAAACCGCAAAAAGTATTTACGATGTATTTGAATACAGATCCATCTGACCCAGATCAGCAAGGCGGAGAATGGAAAATTCATTTGAAGAACGGATTGAACAATTTTGAGAAATATTTAAAAGAGGACGGAGATCCTGAAGAGAAAAGAAATTTCTGGGCTGTGAAAGAAAAGGTAGAGAAGTTTATTGAAAATAACGAACAGAATTTCGGGAAAAGTGCTGTAGTAATCGCTACTGGTGACGATACAGTATGGTTTGCTGAACGTTTCCAAATGCCGGTTAAAAGTGAATTTTACTGGGAAGAGGCGCCGGTGCTTGATCAACTAAAAGAAATGCGCGAAACGTTTCCTAAGACGGGCATTATTTTAACCCAGAAAAACCAGATTAAATGCATAGATGCCAACCTGGGGACAATCAATGATACTCATTTATTTGAACTCGATTTGGACACAGAAGACTGGAGAGTCTACCAGGGACCGCAGAGAGGGCAGAATAGAGGACAATCCGGCGGTCAAAATAGTCAGTTCGAACAGTTTAAAGACCGTTTTGAAGCGAACCGTCACCGCTGGTATAAGAGCGTTGCACCAAAGCTGGATAAGCTGGCAAAAGATAATGAATGGGAACGCATCTATATGGTAGGCGATAAAGAAGAGCTTAAAGACTTAGACGATAATATGAATAAAGAAGTGAACGACTATGTTAACAAAAACCTGTTGGATCATGAAGAAAAAACTGTCATTCAAGAGGTAGTATCTGTCTATAATTAACTTTTATCATAAAGTAAAAGAGGTGCCGGCTCCGCCTGGCACCTCTTTTTTTTTTGGTTTCGGCAGTAGAGGCGGTGATTCTGCTTTCTCCGCCGTTGAGTCACTTTTAATGAGGTTCCCTGAGGGTAAGTCTCCATTGTTATACATCGGGTGATTCAATATGATAAAATAATATTTAATAAAAATTTTTCGAATGGAGCGAAGCTCATGTATGTAGTTGATTCTACTGTTATTGTTCCTGATCATAAAGCAGAGGATTTAATATCAATCTATCAAAATCGCTCCCGGCAGGTTGATGATGCGGAAGGGTTTTTAACTTTTCAACTATTACAAAATGATAAAAAACCCGGGGAGCTTACAGTTCATATGGAATGGGAAAACAAGCAATATTATTTAAACTGGGTACGAAGCGAACAGTTTAAAAAAATTCATGAACTTGAAAAGAAATATCCGGATCAGGAATTGCAGGGTATTGTGCCTAAAGTTAAGAAATATGAGGTTGTAGCCACATGAATAAAAAAGAAAAAGCTGTTCTTATAGATCAAGTAGTTGAAGAAATTTACAAAGCCTATCCTGAACTATGGGATCGGTTTGGCGACCATGGTCATGAACGGACGGAAGAAGATAACTATCATCATCTGGACCACTTATTTGCAGCCTATGAGATGAATAGCGCTTCTTTTTTCCTTGAATATACTGATTGGCTGAACAATGTCTTGACTTCAAGAGGCGTAGGAACCCAGCTGATCGTAGATAATTATAATCGGTTAATCCGCCATTTGAGTGACGGAAAATGGGAAAATCCCAATGAAGTGAAGACGTATATTAACTACTTGGAACTAGGATTAGAAAGGCTGCAGAAGCTTTCTCAATAAGAGGTGATACAAATGACTCAACATCATATTAAACTGGCCCATTACTTTCTTGAGGGTGATGAAGAAGGGGCTTTAGAATATATCGAAGGTTTGTTCTCAAAATATCCACGTCTCTATTTATATGAGGACATTATCACTCCCGCCATGTACCATGTGGGTGAGCTCTGGGAGAAAAATGAAATATCAGTAGCAGATGAGCACTTAGCTACAGCTATTTGTGATTTTGTATTATCCAGGCTGGACGCCAAAGCCCCGGACATTAACATTCACTTAACCAGGTGAACCGTTTTAAACCTCACGTTATTGGTTTATCAGCGGCCTTGTCTTATCGTTTGCCGACACTTAAGAAGCTCGTCCAGGAGTTCATGGCGCTCGAATGGAATCCTTTGATTATGATTGGCGGCCGGATGGCCAGAAAATTTGAACTGGAAGAATTAGAAACAGATCAGGTTATGGTTGTAAAGGATTTGAATAACCTTCATCAATGGTTTAAAGAAGGAAGGGCAGGCATTATCAATGAAACAAGCTGATCGGTCTTTTCCTTTGCCTTTTTACGTCATTAATAAGAACTTTTACGTGCAGTCCTATTCTAAACAGGCTAAAGATTTATGGGGAGAGCCGGATAGTCTGCTGGAAATTATTGATGAAGAAAGCAAAAATAAAATAAAAAAATGGGTAGCCCCAGAACTTCACCAGACTGCCCTGGAAGTCCATCTTAAGCCTTTCAATGCCGAGCCTGATCCTATTACAGCAGATATGTATGTGACGTGGAACAATGATTTATATGCTCAAGTTATCTTTCTAATCAAAGATGAGAAGCTGAGAAAGGTTACAAAAACTCTTAACAATTTACGCTCTCGTTTAAACGATACGAACTTCGAGCTGCTAGAGGAAAAAGAAAAGCTGGAAGAAGTAATCGATCAAAATAACCGCTTGTCTGCGCCGTTTATTGAACTAACTCAGGATACCGCACTTATACCGCTGTTTGGAGATTTATCAGAGGAGAAAATGCGGGCTGTCGAAAATAATTTACTAGTGTCCTCTCAAAAAGAAGATATGGATCGCTTGCTGTTTGATTTTACAGCAGTCGGTGAAATGGACAGAGAGGGAGTTCATGTGCTTACAAACATGATGACCTCTCTCTTTTATATGGGACTGGACATTATTATTATTGGTGTGAAGCCAGTACAAGCGAAGCATCTGCACGAAATGGAAATCCCTTCTCAAGTGAATTTTATGAATTCCTTACAGCAGGCGATTGATAAATACTGTTAACCTTAGAAAAACGGACCGGAATTCGGTCTGTTTTTTTGCGTGCAGGTACAATTTTTTATTTTAATTGGAACAGACACGTTATTTAATGAGCGTGCTGTGGAATACAAGAAATATAAAGATGGAAATTAAATGAAGGAAGATTTAATTTATTGAAAGGATGAATAACATTATGGAATTAACTTTACAAGTAAACGGAATGACTTGCGGCCACTGTGAGAAATCTGTAAAAGAGGCTTTAACTTCATTAGAAGGAGTATATGGAGCCAATGTGGACGTTGACAGTGGCAGAGTAGAGGTTTCCTTTGATGAATCGTATGTCTCAAAAGATATGATGAAAGAAGCTGTGGAAGCACAAGGGTATGAACCCGTAGGTTAAGTGAAAATGCCCCTTTAGCTGCTGCTAAAGAGGCATTTTTTTATTGAACGATGTATGGCAGTTGGTTTTTATAGCCGTTAAACTGCTGGTAAGAATTTTGCAGCTTTGTTTGGTCAGCGGCCTCCAGAGAATACCATCCGTTTTTAAACATTAAGTTGTAAAGGTTTCTTTGGCAGTCTTGAGTTTCTTTAAAAATCGAAGAAAGGTCTTGATAGAACTGTTGGTTGCTGGCCTCATTTAAAGCTACGCTATAGGCATTTGTCATATACTTCTCTGTAGACAGATAATCATTAACGAAATCACGTTCGTTCATTTGCGGGGTTTTTGGTACGGTTGTTTCAGGATTCTGGATCTTTTGCGGTTGGTTTTGCTGCTGCATTTAGAATTCCTCCTTAATTCATAGTTTTGTTGTTAGTGTTTAAGTAACTTAAAATCTTGTCATAATGTCGCTGGTGCATTTGGCCAGCCTGCTCTAAAGCCTGTTGAATCTCAGGTGTTTGACACTGCTCTGCAAAGAAATGAGCTTTTTTACAAGCGTTCAGGTTCCAAGCAAGCATATCAGTGATATACATTTGATCTTTTGTGCTGACTAAAGTTGGCGGCTGTTCCATTGGTTGAGATTGCTGCATAATACATCCTCCTTAATTTTAAAATCTTTTCTTAGTATTGCCTGAAAGTTCATGATTATGAATAGATTTTTACAGGAAAAGATAATAACGAATGTGTACCCATTTTTTATGAATGATGATAAAATGTATTATGATATCGTTTACAAAACTAATTATTACCAGAATGATTATACAGGATAATAGCTCTTATTCTTTATAGCAGCTTGGTTTCAGGGGGCCTTGTTATGGAACAAATACTTCGGAATTTCTTCTTATTTTTATCAAAAAATAAATTCTTTACTAAGTTAGCCAAAAGATACGGACTGCGGTTCGGCGCAGGACGCTTCGTCGCCGGCGAAACCATCCAGCATGCCGTTGAGACAATAAAAAAGATTAACGAACAGGGAATGAGTGTGACGATTGACCACTTGGGTGAATTTATAGACAGTGAAGAGGAAGCAAGAACTGCAGCAGACGAATGTATTGAAGCGATCAAAGCCATATCTTCTCATAACCTCGATTCACAGCTTTCGCTAAAACTTACTTCAATGGGACTGGACATTTCATATAAACTCGCGCTCGAGAATATGAGAAATATTTTAAAAGTGGCCGAGGAAAAGGATGTGTTCGTCACTATAGATATGGAAGACTTTGAACGGTGTCAGACCACCCTTGACTTATTCAAAGAACTGAGGGAAGATTACGAACATATTGGAACAGTTATTCAATCTTATCTATATCGGGCGGCGGAAGATATTGAAGATTTAAACAGATACAGTCCTAACCTTCGTTTAGTAAAAGGGGCTTATAAAGAATCACCGAAAGTTGCTTTCCCTGATAAGAAGGATGTTGACGAAAATTATAAAAAGATTATTAAAATGCACTTGCTTAATGGCAACTATACAGCCGTAGCTACACATGATGATGCCATGATTGAATATACAACGAAGCTTGTAAAAGAGCATAATATTCCAATCGATCAATTTGAATTTCAAATGCTTTATGGCATTCGTGTGGAGCGTCAGCAGGAATTAGTAAAGGAAGGTTATAAAATGCGTGTGTATGTACCATATGGGGATGACTGGTATGGCTACTTTATGCGCCGTCTTGCTGAAAGGCCGGCCAATGTGGCCTTTGTGTTAAAAGGAGTAGCCGGGAAGTAATAATAATTACGCCTTCAGGAGAACAGCTCTCTTGAAGGTTTTTTAAAATTAAGGCGCTTTTAAACGGGCGTAGGTGACATGGTAAAGAAAAGAAGGAGGTTCTGCGAGACTCCTGCGGACGGCCGAGGCTCGCAGAGAGGTCACGAGCGTTGAGGTCTCCATTTTTTAAACAAATCAATTATAATAAACAGATCGTTTAACAGTTAACAGCACCAAAATAAAGAAGGACAAATTAGATAAATTTTATTTTTGAAAAAGATTGCGAAATGTCAGAATATATTTTATAGTTAAATCAGATACCAATTTTTATTAACCGTATTTTTTTTAGCCATAAAATGAATGAGTATTCATTCAAGTTACGATAGGGGGAGGAAATATGAATCGAAAAATCAAGCGCGCCGCTGTTTTAGGGTCCGGGGTAATGGGAGCAGGTATCGCTGCTCACCTGGCAAACGTCGGAATTCCAACATTGATGCTTGATATGGTACCGCGCGAGCTCAGTGAAAAGGAAAGAAATAAGGGGTTAAGCCTTGAAGACGTCTCTGTAAGAAACCGCATCGCGGCTGAGAGCAAAGAGAAGTTGAAGAAGCAAAAACCATCGCCCATTACAAGCAAATCCAGCCTTGACCTTATTGAAGTCGGAAATTTCACGGATGATATGCCAAAACTTAAGGAAGTCGACTGGGTCATTGAGGTAGTGGTCGAAAATCTGGATGTAAAGAAAAAAATCTTTGCCCAGGTAGATCAGTATCGAAAGAATGGAAGTATCGTCAGTTCGAACACTTCGGGAATTTCGGTTGAAGCAATGTCTGAAGACTGCAGCGAAGATTTCCAAAAACACTTTTTAGGCACACACTTTTTTAATCCACCGCGCTATTTGAAGTTATTGGAAGTCATACCTACTAAAAATACGGATCCGGAAGTTCTTCAATATATGAAGCAGTTTGGTGAAGATACTTTAGGTAAGGGCGTTGTTGAAGCAAAAGATACGCCTAACTTTATTGCAAACCGGATCGGCACCTACGGTTTGTTAGTAACAGTCCGCGAAATGCTCGCCGGGGGATATAGTGTAGGAGAAGTCGACTCCGTCACTGGCCCGATGATCGGCCGGCCGAAAAGTGCAACTTTTAGAACGTTAGATGTGGTAGGTCTCGATACATTTATCCACGTAGCAAATAATGTTTATCACCAGGTGGAAGGTGAAGAGAAGAAGGTATTTGAAATACCTGCGTTTATGAGAGAAATGCAGGAAAAAGGCTGGCTTGGAGCTAAAAGCGGTCAAGGTTTCTTTCTAAAGAAAAAAGGAGAAAACGGCCGGGAAATCTTGCAGCTCAACCCAGAAGCGTTAGAGTATGAGGAACGCCAGAAACTTAAGACAAAAGCTGTTGAATTAGCCAAACAGGAAAAAGGAACAAAACGCAAACTGAAAGCTCTCGTTTCATCTCAAGGAGATCGGGCAGGCGACTTTGTCTGGTCAATCGTTAAACCTGTACTTCTGTATTCTGCACAGCTTTGCGGTGAAATCGCAGAAGATATTCCTTCCATTGATGAAGCAATGCGCTGGGGCTTTGGCTGGGAGCTAGGGCCATTTGAAATGTGGGATGCATTAGGAGTTAAAACAGCCGCAGAACGGATGGAAGCAGAGGGCGCTGATGTTCCTCAGTGGGTAAAGAAAATGCTCGATGAGGGACATGAACAATTTTATGAGAAAGAAAACGGGAGCGTTCTCTATTACCACAATGGAGAATATGTCCAATACTCCTTTAATCCGAAGTCCATTAATTTAAGAAGATTAAAAGAAACTAACGAAGTCATTAAAAAGAATGCGGGAGCGAGTCTTATCGATCTTAGAGATGGGGTGGCAGGGCTTGAATTCCACTCACAGAGCAATGCAATAGGACTCGATATTATTCAAATGGTGAACTACGCCTTAGAAGAAGTTGATAAAAATTATGAAGGCCTCGTTATCGGTAACCAAGGAAAGAACTTCTGTGTAGGTGCAAACCTTGGCATGATTTTAATGGAAGCCCAGGACTTCAACTTTTTTGAGATCGAAATGGTCGTCAAGAGTTTCCAGGATGCCATGATGAATATAAAGTATGCTGATAAACCGGTTGTTAGTGCACCATTTGCTATGACACTTGGCGGAGGAGCTGAAGTTTGTCTTCCGTCTGCAGCCATTCAAGCTTCATCAGAAACGTATATGGGTCTGGTTGAAGCCGGAGTTGGATTGATTCCGGGAGGAGGCGGCAACAAAGAACTTTACATTAAGCATTTACGAAATATTCCTCAAGGAATTGATTTAGATCTGCAGAAAATAACTAATTCCGTCTTCGAAAAGATCGCTATGGCTAAGGTCTCAACATCGGCTGAAGAAGCAAAAGAAAATGGCTTCTTAGACGAACGTGACGGGATTAGTGTGAACGGTGATCATCTTATTTATGACGCCAAGCAAAAAGTACTCGGCCTTGCGCGGTCAGGGTATAAGGCTCCAAAACGTACAACAATACCTGTCGTTGGTGAACAGGGATATGCGACGATGCTGCTGGGAGCGAAATCTTTAGGCCTTAGCGGCTATGCGAGCGAACATGATTTAAAAATTGCAGAGAAATTAGCTTTTGTATTAGCCGGGGGACGTGTGAAAGAAGGGACTCTTGTGGATGAGCAGTATTTATTAGACCTCGAAAGGGAAGCCTTCTTGAGCCTTGTTGGGGAAGGTAAGTCGCAGCAGCGAATGCAGCACATGCTTTTGAAAGGAAAGCCTCTGCGCAACTAATCATATAAAGGGGGAAGAAACGTGAAAGAAGCAGTTATTGTAGCTGGAGCGAGAACCCCGGTCGGCCGGGCGAAAAAAGGAACACTGGCCCATACAAGACCGGATGACTTGGCAGCACTTACTATAAAAGAGACTCTTAAGCGGGCAGGCGGATATGAAGGAAACATCGATGACGTAATTATAGGCTGCGCCATGCCAGAGGCTGAACAGGGGATGAACATGGCCAGAAATATTTGTGGATTGGCAGGCCTCCATTATAAGGTTCCGGCGATAACGATCAACCGGTATTGTTCCTCTGGCCTGCAGAGTATTGCTTACGGTGCGGAAAAAATTATGCTGGGGCATATTGATACGGCGATTGCAGGCGGAGCAGAGTCCATGAGTCTTATTCCAATGGGAGGCCATGTAATTAAGCCAAATGTTCAATTAGTTGAAAATGCACCTGAGTATTATATGTCCATGGGGCATACAGCCGAAGAGGTAGCAAATCGGTTTCAGATTTCCCGTGAGGATCAAGATGCATTTGCCGCAAGAAGCCACGAACGAGCGGGGCAGGCATTGAAAGAAGGAAAATTTAAAGATGAGATTGTTCCTGTGAATGTTGTTCATCGGACAGTCGGCAGTGACCATAAACTAAAAGAGAAAGAAATCACTTTTGAAATGGATGAAGGGGTACGCCCGGACACAACGGTTGATGTGTTAGCTAAATTAAAACCAGCTTTTTCTGTGAAAGGCTCCGTAACAGCGGGGAATTCATCACAAATGAGTGATGGAGCTGCTTCTGTATTACTTATGGACCGTGAAAAAGCCAAGGCAGAAGGGATGACGCCATTAGTTAAATTTCGTTCCTTTGCGGTAGCTGGAGTAGAGCCTGAAGTCATGGGTGTGGGACCGATCGAAGCTGTACCGAAAGCATTAAAAATGGCGGGTTTGGAATTAGCGGACATTGGATTGTTTGAATTAAACGAAGCCTTTGCTTCTCAATCATTAAGAGTTATTCGGGAACTTGGCTTGAATATTGATAAAGTAAATGTCAATGGAGGAGCGATCGCACTAGGTCACCCGCTTGGATGTACTGGAACAAAACTGACGCTCAGCTTAATCCATGAAATGAAGCGCAGAAACGAACAGTTTGGCGTAGTCACTATGTGTATTGGCGGCGGTATGGGAGCTGCTGGGGTATTTGAACTTTTATAAAAGGAGAGGGAAAGAATGAGTGAATTAAAAGAGATGATTAAAGGCGGAGGCTTTCTTGTTGAAGATTTAACAGCGAATGACGTAATTACTCCAGAAGATTTCACAGAAGAACATCACATGATTGCCAAAACTACGGAAGACTTTGTATTAGGGGAAGTAGTTCCTAAAATTGATAATCTAGAAAACCATGAATTTGAACATTCTGTTGCCCTCTTGAAAAAAGCGGGAGAGCTTGGTCTTCTTGGAGCAGATGTACCTGAAGAATACGGCGGCCTGCAGCTTGATAAAATCAGTTCCTCTCTCATTACGGAAAAGTTCTCACGCGCCGGCGGATTCTCTGTCACTCACGGTGCACACGTAGGAATTGGTTCTCTTCCTATTGTGTTTTTTGGGAATGAAGAGCAGAAACAAAAGTACCTACCGAAGCTTGCGACTGGTGAGAAAATTGCAGCTTATGCTTTAACAGAGCCAGGTTCCGGATCCGACGCTTTAGGGGCGAAGACAACGGCTAAATTGAATGAAGCGGGCACTCATTATGTGTTAAATGGTGAAAAGCAGTGGATTACAAACTCAGCTTTTGCTGATGTATTTGTTGTCTATGCAAAAATAGACGGAGACAAATTTACCGCATTTATTGTAGAAAGAGATTTCAGCGGAGTGTCTACCGGCCCTGAAGAAAAGAAAATGGGAATTAAGAGCTCATCTACACGTACGTTAGTTTTAGAAGATGCTGAGGTACCGGTGGAAAATGTACTAGGTGAAATTGGCAGAGGCCATGTAATCGCGTTTAATATCTTAAATGTGGGCCGCTATAAGCTGGCCATTGGTGGAGTAGGCGGTTCTAAGCGAGCAATTGAGTTAGCTGTAAAATACGCAAATCAGCGCAAGCAGTTCAAAACTCCTATTTCTAGTTTTCCATTAATCCAGGAAAAACTGGCGTCTGTAGCTGTTAATACGTATGCCAATGAAAGCTCAGTTTATCGTACAGTTGGTTTGTTCGAACAGAGCATGGGTAAATTATCAGAAGAAGAATTAAAAGACGGTAAAGCCGTAGCCAAAGTTATTGCTGAATATGCGATTGAGTGTTCATTAAATAAGGTGTTCGGTACTGAACTGCTTGATTTTGCAGTGGATGAAGCTGTACAGATCCATGGCGGCTATGGGTTTATGCAGGAATATGAAGTAGAGAGGATCTACCGTGATTCCCGTATTAACCGAATCTTTGAGGGAACGAACGAGATTAACCGTTTAATTGTACCTGGTACGTTGCTTAAGAAAGCAATGAAAGGTGAACTGCCATTACTTCAGAAAGCGCAGGCATTGCAGGAAGAAATTATGACCATGATGCCTGAAGAGCCTGGCGAAGAAGCATTGGAGCAAGAAAAGTACCTGCTGAAAAATGCCAAGAAAATTGCTCTGCTTGCTGCTGGATTAGCTGCTCAAAAGTATGGCGAGAAGCTTGAGAATGAACAGGAGCTCTTAGTGAATATAGCTGACATCACAGGCGAGATTTACAATATGGAATCGGCTGTTCTTCGTACCGAAAAAGCAATCGGCAAGCTGGGAGAAGAAAAATCAGCCCAAAAACTTCTTTATACTCAAGTTTATGTACAGGAAGCCTTTAACCGGATTGAAGCCCACGCTAAAGAAACATTAATTGCTTCTGAATCTGGTGATACACTTCGTATGATGCTTGGAGCATTAAGAAAATTAACACGTCATACTCCAACAAATGTTATTGTGAAGAAACGTAAGATCGCACAAACACTTATCCAGAATGAAAAGTATACCGTTTAAATTTAGGAAAAAGGCTTTCTCTCATGAGAAAGCCTTTTTTCGAACTTCTCTGCCGGAGCCAATACAGAAAACCGGAAAAAACTTTAGGTTTTTCTAAAGACCGTTTTTCGGTGATCCCCTTAATAGCAATGCTATTATAGAAGAGAGTATGATAAAATAAGAATCAAATAAATAAGAGGGGGGAATATAAGAATGCCGTTAACCTTTTATTGGTATCCAAACTGCGGAACATGTAAGAAAGCTAAAAAGTGGCTGGATGAACATGAGGTATCTTATGAAGCTGTACATATTGTAGAAGATACTCCGAGTAAGGATGAAATTACTGAATTAGTGAGAAAAAGTGATCAGCCTGTCCGAAAGTTCTTTAATACCAGTGGGAAGAAATATAGAGAATTAAAATTGAAGGACAAGCTTCCTTCCGCTTCCGAAGAAGAGATGATTACCTGGCTGGCCGAAGATGGCATGCTTATTAAACGTCCTATTGTGACGAATGGTGAAAAAGTAACGGTAGGTTTTAAAGAGGATCAGTTCGAGAAAATATGGAATAAGTGAGCAGAACATTGGAAATAAAAGCGAAAAGCTTTTATGTTTATAAATGTGATTATTTATACTAATTTTAATCTGGAGGGGTATTCAATGAGTTTACCAAAAGACTTGCTGTATTCTGAAGAACACGAATGGGTAAAAAAAGAAGGCGACAAAGTACGTATCGGCATCACGGATTTTGCACAATCCGAACTTGGGGATATCGTATTCGTAGAGCTTCCTGAAGAAGGAGATACCGTTGAAGCAGATGAGCCTTTTGGAAGTGTAGAATCTGTTAAAACAGTTTCCGAACTTTACGCTCCTGTCAGCGGTAAAGTAGTAGAAATCAATGAGGAGCTCGAAGACAGTCCTGAATTTGTTAATGAGTCACCGTATGAAAAGGCATGGATGATTGTAGTTGAACCTAGTGACTCCTCTGAAATGGAAGAGCTTATGTCTGCTGAAGATTATGAGGAAATGATTAACGAAGACTAAGCCGCCACAGGTTGTTGTTTATGTGCATATACATAAATTACAAAGCCTGTAAGAACAATCTTTGATACTCATTATGTGCAGGCCGTGCTGTTTAGCATGGTCTGTTTCTCTATAGTAGGTGACTCTTATGATGGATGAGCGAATATTAATAGTTGAAGGTATTACCGACAAGAAACAAATTAATAAAATTCTTAAGGATCCTGTGGAGATTTTATGTACCCATGGTACGTTAGGAATTGAGAGGATGGAAGAACTTATCCTAGATTATAATCTTGATCATAGACCTGTTTTTATATTAGTTGATGAAGATTATTCGGGAAATAAGCTGAGAAAACAGCTTTCTGCTGAATTGCCGCACGCGGAGCAAATCTATATTGATAAAGCTTTCCGGGAAGTGGCAGCCACTCCAGAACCAGAATTAGCGAGAGTCTTATTAAAACACCATTTTAAAATAAAGCCAATTTATCTTATTTAATATAGGAGGATATGAATTGCGGGAGTTTCAAAACCGGGAAGTAACAGAGCAGCTCAAGACTAAAGGATTAGCATTCACTTACATTTATACTCCTTTTTGCGGAACTTGTCATTTAGCCCGTAAAATGCTTGAAACGATAGAAACTACTATAAAAGATGAAGTATTTCTCGAAATGAATGCATCTCTCTACCCGGAATTTATGCAAGAGTATCAAGTGAAAAGTGTTCCCTGTCTGCTTATTACCAACCAAGCTGAAGTCATAGAAAAAGTGTATGCTTTTCATTCTGTTCCTCACATGTATGAAAAGGTTCAACAATATTTGTAATATAATATCGCGATTTCCCGGGAAATGACGAGCGATTCTCCATTTATTAACAAGGATCAGCCCTCTTAAATGCCGAATTATTAAATACAGCATTTAAGGGGGGATTTTATGCATGCGATTCAATCTTGGATCGAATCAGTGAACGATCGATCTGACCTGCTGAAAAAGTGGAAAGAGCGGCCGATTGTATTGTTTTTTCATGGTGAACAGGAAACGGTTCCTTTAACGATCAGCACACAGAACGTAAGAATTGATTACGATTATGAATTTCATTGTCCTGTGCATGTTCATGCTCCTTCGCAAATCATCGAAAAAATGCTGGAAGGAGAAGTACAGCTTTCAAAATTACCTGCTGATCTAGGAAAAATCGAGGGCAAGCTGCGAGATATTCTTTATGTTGAATCTTTAATGCTGCTGGCTAGATAAGGGTCCCAATCGCTTTCACAATATCCAGGAAGTCAGCTTTATCGTTAAACTGAAAAGCCAGTTCTCCTTCTTGATTTATGATCACAGTAGTGGGAACTCCTTTAGCTTTATATAATTTGTAAATTTTTGTACCTCTATCTGTTAAAGTAGGCTGCGTCAGAAATTTATCATAATAGTCTTCGGCGTCATGAATACTTCTTTCTCTGCCTGTAACGTTGATCGTCAGCATAGAAACTTTGGAGTGATCCATCGTTTGAAACAGCTGTTCTTTTTTAGGCATGTCAATCCCGCAATCAGTACACCAGGAAGCCCAAAACGTAAGGATTACAACTTTTCCTTGTTGTTGGGAAAGGGTAAAGTTGTTTTCTGAATCTATATAAGGCAGTGTAAAATCAGGAGCAAGTTTCATTGTATGTTCACCTCTGCATAAGAATTGACGATTTCTCCTTACCATGCTAACATAAATCGCACTTCGTTAAAGAATTGAATATTTTAAATTCTCTTCTCATTCTTTGAGAAGATTTTTTATTGACAGCATCTTAAGTTAAATGCTAAACTCCTTCTTGGTGCTTAAGTTCGATAAATTGATAATTGAATAAAGGAATCCTCTTATCCAGAGAGGCGGAGGGACTGGCCCGATGATGCCCGGCAACCATCAGGATCTTTTTAAAAAAGAACTGAAGTGGTGCCAATTCCTGCAAAGTGAAACCTTTGACAGATGAGAGAACAGATTGAAACTGACTACGCTTTTCTGTTCTTATGCAGAAAAGCGTTTTTTAGTAAGGGAGAGTGACATCATGATATCTATTGAAGGTTTATCTAAGGTTTTTAAGACAAGAGATCGAGACGTTAAAGCAGTCGATAAGCTGGATTTAACGGTCGATAAAGGAGAAATCTTTGGAGTAATCGGGTACAGCGGTGCCGGGAAGAGTACGTTTATCCGGCTCCTTAACCGCCTCGAAGAACCATCCGAAGGTGCAATTAATATAAACGATCAAAATATTATTGAACTGAGTAAAAGTGAACTGCGGGTAGCCCGCCAAAATATCGGGATGATCTTTCAACATTTTAACTTATTATGGTCTCGTACAGTTTTCGATAATATTTCTTTTCCATTAGAAATAGCAGGAGTACCTAAAGAAGAACGTGCCAATAGAGTAAGTGAGCTTATTGATTTAGTTGGGTTAACCGGCAGAGGCCAGTCTTATCCCTCTCAATTAAGCGGCGGTCAAAAGCAGAGAGTGGGTATTGCCCGCGCTCTTGCTAACAACCCGGAGGTACTGCTTTGTGATGAAGCCACTTCCGCACTTGATCCAGAAACGACGGACTCTATTCTCGATTTATTAGTAGACATTAATGAAAAACTTGGACTTACTATCATTTTAATTACTCACGAAATGCATGTTATCCGTAAAATCTGTCACCGTGTTGCTGTTATGGAAAGCGGGAAGGTAGTCGAGTCAGGTGACGTTCTGGATGTGTTCCTTCATCCAAAAGAAAAAGTAACAAAGCGATTCGTTGATCAGGTGATGGGAGACCCGGATCGGGAAGATTCCCTGAACTTAATCCAGGAAAGGTACAAGAACGGTGAAATTGTACAGCTTCATTTTATTGGAGAGAATACAAACCAGGCGTTAATAAGTGATGTCTCGAGAAAATTCCCTGTCGACGTAAATATCCTGCATGGAAAAATTACTCAGACTCAAAAAGGAGCCTACGGAACTATGCTTGTTCAAATCGTAGGCGCTGAGGCAGAGATCAGCCGTGCTATAGAGTATATTCGAGAAACATCTGTTGAAGTGGAGGTCAGCCCTAATGTTTAATCAGCTATTTCCCAATGTAAAAGCCGAAGATATCGTTGAGGCAACCTATGAAACCATGTACATGACGGTGATATCTGTAGCTGGAACTTTTATTATAGGTCTTCTGCTTGGGCTGCTTCTTTACTTATCAGGTCCAGGCGGCATGTGGCAAAATAAAGCATTGAATTGGATCACCTCTGCTTTAGTCAATGTTTTCCGGGCTATTCCTTTTATCATATTGATTTTACTGCTGTTCCCTTTTACAGATTTTCTTATGGGAACGATTCGAGGTCCTAAAGCAGCCTTGCCGGCTCTTATTGTCGGAGGCGCCCCATTTTATGCCCGTCTTGTAGAAATTGCCTTAAAAGAGGTGGACAAAGGGGTTATTGAAGCTGCTAAATCTATGGGAGCGAAATACAGAACAATCATTTTTAAAGTCCTGCTTCCTGAGTCTATGCCGGCCTTAATTTCAGGGATTACGGTAACGGCCATTGCTTTAATAGGATACACAGCTGTGGCTGGTGTTATTGGTGCAGGCGGTCTAGGGGACTTTGCTTACTTCTATGGTTTCCAGCGCAGAGAGTTCGATGTCGTTGCTGTATGTACGATTTTAATTGTGATCATTGTATTCATCTTCCAGTTCATTGGAGATATTTCCTCCAGAAAACTGGATAAAAGATAAACATAAATATTTAGGAGGTAACAAAGATGAGAAAGTTTTTAACAAGTTCTATTTTTGCCCTGCTGCTGCTCGTACTTGCAGCTTGCGGTTCATCAGATGATTCATCAGAGGAAGGACCTGGCTCTGAAATTACTGTAGGAGCTTCCAGTACTCCTCACGCGGAGATTTTAGAAGAGGCTAAGCCGCTTCTTGAAGAAGAAGGAATCACCCTTAATATTGAGCAGTATCAGGACTACATCCTGCCGAACCAGGACCTGCATGAAGGAAATATCGATGCTAACTACTTTCAGCATATTCCTTATTTAGAGGACCAAATGGCTCAAAATGATTTTGATTTTGCTAATTTAGGCGGTATTCATATAGAGCCAATGGGTATCTATTCTAAAGATTTTCAAAGCATTGACGAAATTAAAGAAGGTACAACTGTACTAATGAGTAATTCAACAGCAGATCATGGACGAATTCTTTCCTTATTGGAAACAGAAGGACTAATCAAGCTGGATGAGAATGTAGAAAAAGTGGAAGCAACTGTTGATGATATCGTAGAAAATCCAAAGAACTTACAGTTTGATGCAGGAATTGACGCAGCGCTTCTTCCTGAAAATTATGAGCGTGAGGACAATGTTCTTGTAGCGATCAATACGAACTATGCGATCGAAGCAGGCTTAAACCCTAGTGAGGATGCTTTAATCCTTGAAGGCTCTGATTCTCCTTACGTGAACGTGATCGCAGCGAAAAGTGAGCATGAAGATAACGAATCTTTAAACAAACTTGTGGAAGTTCTTCGCTCAGAAGAAATCCAAACATTTATTGAAGAAGAATATGAGGGAGCAGTAGTTCCTGTAAGTGAATAAATTTATGAATGAAATGCGTAATGCGGTTGATACTAAGCCCATTACGCATTTTTTTTATAAAGGAGCAAAAACAGATGGAGTATGAACAGCATAATTTAGCAGAAGCTTATTTAGAACAGTATAAGCATGGAGTAGGATTATTTACGAGAAAACTGCCTGAGGTTGCTCATGCGTTTAATGAATTTTCGGAAGTTTGTTTTAAAGAAGGAGAACTTTCTCAGAAACAAAAGCAATTAATGGCGCTGGGAATAAGTATTGTAGCTCAAGATGAATATTGCATCGTTTATCATACAAAAGGTTGTATTGATCAAGGTGCCACGGAACAGGAAATCATGGAAGCGTGTGGAGTCGCAGCAGCTTTTGGCGGCGGTGCAGCACTTAGCCAGTGTGTTACTTTAGTACAGGAATCCTTTAACGATTTAACACAACATTGATTGAATAGTTAGAAAATTTAAGAAAAACGGATGAATGAAAGGCATTTTCTAAATACAAACGCTTACATGGGGTGGGAAGCGGATAGATCTGAACTTTTGAGTTTATACGGCTTTTGGTCGGGGTATCAAACTATGGTAATCTAAAAAATGTAAATTAATTGAAAGGATTGATTAATTATTAGTGACCAGCTAGGTTTGAATTTTACTCCTGATATGGAAAAAGCCATGCACCAAACGCATAACATTAGCTATGCGGAATATGCAAGCAGTTTAGATCAAATGATGAAGGTTGAACAAAAAAGGCAGAAAGAATTCGAACAAAGTAAGAAGTTCATTGATGAAGTAAGCCGGCAAATATATAAATAAAAGGTCAGGCCTAGTGCCTGATTTTTTTTATTAGAAAAAGTTTGATATTATAATTTTGATATTATAATAAGGAAAAAACTCGTACTATTTTCGGTCATGAAAATAGCTCGATAGGCATATAGCTAACTTGTCGAATTAGGTAAAATCAGTTGATATCACATTCTAAATGATATAAGATTGTAATGAGAATAAATTGAGAATGGTTTTTGATCCATATCAACTAAAGCAACAACTATAATAGATACTGGAGGTATTATTTATGGCAGGATCAACTCTTGAAATTAAGGATCTTCATGTTGAAATCGAAGGTCAAGAAATCTTAAAAGGTGTGAACCTTACGATAAATGGTGGAGAATTCCACGCAGTAATGGGTCCAAACGGGACTGGTAAATCTACTTTGGCTTCAGCAATTATGGGACATCCAAAGTTTGAAGTTACAAAGGGACAAGTACTACTCGATGGAGAAGACGTACTTGAAATGGAAGTGGATGAGCGCGCTCAAGCCGGCCTGTTTCTTGCTATGCAATACCCTAGTGAAATCAGCGGTGTTACTAATTCTGATTTTCTGCGTTCTGCTATTAATGCTCATAGAGAAGAAGGCGACGAAATTTCTCTTATGAAATTTATTAAAGAAATGGACGCAGCAATGGATATGTTAGAAATGGATAAAAACATGGCTCAGCGTTACCTTAATGAAGGTTTCTCCGGCGGTGAGAAGAAGCGTAATGAAATTCTTCAGCTTATGATGATCCAGCCGGCTATTGCTATTCTAGATGAAATTGACTCAGGACTAGATATCGATGCACTCAAAGTAGTAGCTAAAGGTATTAATCAAATGCGCGATGAGAATTTCGGCTGCTTAACAATTACTCACTATCAGCGCCTGTTAAACTATATCACTCCAGATTATGTTCACGTTATGATGCAGGGACGCGTAGTTAAGTCTGGCGGTCCAGAGCTTGCACAGCGTCTGGAAGAAGAAGGCTATGACTGGATCAAAAAAGAGCTAGGCATCGAAGACGAAACAATCGGCCAAAAAGCGTAACTAAGACAGGAGGGATATTATGACAGTAAAAGTCTCGCTGCCATATGATAAAGATTATGTAGCTGATTTTTCCGCAGGCTTAAATGAACCTGAATGGATGACCCAGCTTCGTTTGAGCGCCTTGGACAAGTCAGAATCATTAGATATGCCAAAACCGGATAAAACGAATGTAGATAACTGGAATTTCACTGAATTTAAACACCAGGCTGATGGTGAAGCGATCAGTTCTTTAAGCAATATTCCTGAACAGCTTCAGGATTTATTAGATAAAGATAACGAGAACCAGAATCTAATCATTCAGCGTAATCATTCGATTGCTTACGCCAATCTTAATCAAAAGTTAGTTGATCAGGGTGTTATTCTTACGGATATTAACACAGCATTGCAAAACCACAGTGACTTAGTGCGAAAATATTATATGACTGAAGCTGTTCAGGTTGATGAACACCGTTTAACAGCCCTTCATGCAGCACTTATGAACGGAGGAATCTTCTTGTATATTCCTAAGAATGTACAAGTTGAGGAACCGCTTCAGGCTATTTTCTGGCAGGAAGATCCAGAAGCATCTCTCATTAACCATGTTCTTGTAGTTGCGGAAGAAAACAGCTCCGTGACGTATGTAGAAAACTATACTTCAAATAATAAAGAAGAACGTACTTCTGCAAATATCGTTACAGAAGTAATTGCCAAAGCAGGAGCAACTGTATCTTTTGGTGCAGTTGACAACTTTGAAGCAGGCACGACTGTATATGCAAATCGCCGCGGACTGGCTGACAGAGACGCTAAAATTGAGTGGGCTCTCGGTCAAATGAATGAAGGAGACACTGTTTCTGAAAATATTACTCACCTTCTTGGCGATAACTCTCATTCCAACGCTAAAACAGTAGCTATTGGAAGAGGTTCTCAGAAGCAGAACTTCACTGCAAATATTACTCATTTTGGTAAAGGGTCTGATGGATATATCCTTCAGCATGGAGTTATGAAAGGTAACTCTTCAGGTATCTTTAACGGAATTGGCAAGATTGAACACGGAGCATCTAAATCAAATGCTGAACAGGAATCTCGTGTCCTGATGCTTAGTAAAAATGCTCGTGGTGACGCGAACCCAATTCTTTTAATCGATGAAGACGATGTAACTGCCGGCCACGCAGCTTCTGTTGGAAGAGTAGATCCAATGCAGCTGTATTACTTGATGAGCCGCGGGATCTCGCAATTTGAAGCAGAGCGTTTAATCATTCATGGTTTCTTAGCTCCTGTTGTCAATCAGTTGCCAATTGAAGCCGTTAAGCAGCAATTACGTCAATTGATTGAAAGGAAAGTATATTAATGGATGTCAAATCAGTTCGCGATGCTTTTCCAATACTTCATCAAGAAGTAAATGGGCATCCACTTGTCTATCTGGACTCATCTGCAACGTCGCAAAAGCCCGTTCAAGTGATTGAGAAGCTGGACGAATACTATCGCGGCTATAACTCTAATGTTCACCGGGGTGTTCACACTTTAGGAACAAAGGCGACCGATGAATATGAAGGGGCCCGGGAAAAAGTACGTCAGTTTATTAATGCTCAAAGTACCCAGGAAGTTATCTTCACCAGAGGTACAACTACAGCTATTAATACGATAGCTTCGAGCTACGGGCGAGCGAATCTGAAACCGGGTGATGAAATTGTAATCACCCCTATGGAACACCATAGCAATATTATTCCCTGGCAGCAGGTTGCCAAAGAAACCGGTGCTACCTTAAAATATATGCCACTGCAGCCAAACGGTACGATTTCTTTACAGGATGCCGAAGAAACAATTACAGACCAGACTAAAATTGTTTCCATCATGCATGTGTCCAATGTCCTTGGTACAATTAACCCTGTTAAAGAACTGGCAGCTATTGCCCATAAACATGAAGCTGTCATGGTAGTGGATGGTGCCCAAAGTGCGCCGCATATGAGAATTGATGTCAAGGATTTAGACTGTGACTTCTATGCATTTTCCGGTCATAAAATGTGCGGCCCAACTGGTATTGGCGTCCTCTATGGTAAAAGGCAGCTGCTTAATGACATGGAACCTGCCGAATTCGGCGGTGAAATGATCGATTTCGTTAACCTGTATGATTCTACCTGGAAAGAGCTTCCGTGGAAGTTTGAAGGTGGTACACCGATTATCGGTGGAGCCATCGGTTTGGGAGCAGCTATTGACTTCCTAAATGATATTGGGTTAGAGGAAATTGAAAAACATGAACATGAGCTGGTTGATTATGCGGTGGAAAAAATGAACCAAATTGACGGACTGACAATCTATGGTCCTGAGGAAAGAGCTGGACTAGTTACTTTTAATATTAGTGATGTGCACCCGCATGACGTAGCTACAGTATTAGATGCAGAAGGAATTGCGGTAAGAGCCGGTCACCATTGTGCACAGCCGCTGATGAGGTGGCTTGATGTTACAGCTACAGCAAGAGCCAGCTTTTACCTTTACAATACTAAAGAAGATATCGATCGTCTTGTTGAGGGATTACAAACGACAAAGGAGTATTTTGGCGATGTCTTTTAATAATTTAGATACGCTTTACCGTCAAGTTATTATGGACCATTACAAAAACCCTCGAAACAGAGGGACAGTAGATGGAGATCATCTGACAGTGGATATGAATAACCCCACTTGTGGTGATCGAATTCAATTGCAGCTTCAAGTCAATGATGGAGTAGTTGAAGATGCCAAATTCGATGGTGAAGGCTGTTCAATCAGTATGTCCTCCGCTTCTATGATGACCCAGGCTATTAAAGGAAAATCAGTCGATGATGCTTTGAAAATGTCTGAGATTTTCTCTGATATGATGTTGGGAAACGAAGTAGAAGATGATACCCTTGATCTAGGGGATATAGAAGCACTTCAAGGAGTCGCAAAGTTCCCGGCACGAATTAAATGTGCCACCTTAGCGTGGAAGGCAATGGAAAAAGGCGTAGATGATGAACAGAATGCATGATTGCTGCTTGATATACCAAAAGGAGGTATTTAACCATGGCTAAAAAAGCGCCAGAAGTCGGAGAGTATCAATATGGATTCCACGAAAAAGATGTTTCTATTTTCCGTACTCAAAAAGGTTTAACAGCTGAAGTTGTTAAGCAGATTTCCGATTATAAAAGTGAACCTAAATGGATGCTTGATTTCCGTTTGAAATCGTTAGAGCAATTCTATAAAAAACCGATGCCTCAGTGGGGTGGAGACCTTTCAGAGCTCAACTTTGATGATATTACGTATTATGTTAAACCATCTGAGCGTTCTGAACGTTCATGGGATGAGGTTCCTGAAGAGATCAAAAACACATTTGACCGTTTAGGAATTCCGGAAGCTGAACAGAAGTATTTAGCGGGGGTTTCAGCTCAGTATGAGTCCGAAGTTGTTTACCACAACATGGAAAAAGACCTGGAAGACCTGGGTGTAGTGTTTAAAGATACCGACACTGCACTTAAAGAAAACGAAGATCTGTTTAAAGAATATTTTGCCAAAGTTATTCCGGCGGCGGATAATAAGTTTTCGGCTTTAAACTCTGCGGTATGGTCCGGCGGCTCCTTCATTTACGTACCAAAGGATACAAAAGTGGAGACACCGCTTCAAGCTTACTTCCGTATTAACTCTGAAAATATGGGACAGTTTGAGCGTACTCTGATCATCGTTGATGAAGGTGCTTCTGTACACTATGTAGAGGGCTGTACAGCTCCAACTTATTCTTCAAGCTCTCTTCACAGTGCGGTTGTTGAAATCTTCGTTAAGAAAAATGCGTACTGCCGTTATACAACCATTCAGAACTGGGCGAATAACGTCTATAACCTGGTTACAAAACGTGCAGTAGCTGACGAAAATGCGACAATGGAATGGGTAGATGGAAACTTAGGATCTAAACTGACGATGAAGTACCCGGCAGTTATCCTTAAAGGAGAAGGTGCCCGCGGAATGACGCTCTCCATTGCCTTAGCAGGTAAGGGACAGCACCAGGACGCAGGAGCTAAAATGCACCACTTAGCACCAAATACTTCTTCTACTATCGTTTCTAAATCTATCTCGAAGCATGGCGGTAAAGTAACGTACCGCGGGATTGTGCACTTCGGGCGTAAAGCAGACGGAGCACGCTCTAACATCGAGTGTGATACGCTGATTATGGACAATGAGTCCACTTCCGATACAATTCCTTACAACGAGATCCTTAATGAAAACATTTCCTTAGAGCACGAAGCTAAGGTTTCCAAAGTATCTGAGGAGCAGCTGTTCTATCTGATGAGCCGCGGGCTTTCAGAAGAAGAAGCTACAGAAATGATCGTAATGGGCTTCATCGAGCCGTTTACGAAAGAGCTTCCAATGGAATATGCTGTTGAAATGAACCGTCTTATCAAATTCGAGATGGAAGGTTCCATTGGTTAATAAAAATACAGAAAACCGTGCAGGCATCTTGCCTGTACGGTTTTTTCTGTGTGAGATGTTTTCGTCATAGAAAACGTGATACTATAATATTATCTTAAATATAGAGAAGGCTGATTATGGTTATTTTATTATCTTTAGTCATAGGATTTATTACAGCATTTATAGGCAGTATAGCCGGATTAGGAGGAGGAGTAATCCTTGTCCCTATTTTATTATTTTTAGGGGATTTATCAGACACCTATTCATGGGTTACGCCTCAATCAATTGTAGGTATTTCGCTTGTTGTCATGATTTTTACAGGACTTTCTTCAACACTTTCATACTTGAAACACAAACGTGTAGATTTAAAAATGGGTACAGTCCTGTTGATAGGAAGTATACCAGGAGGGATAACAGGTTCCTGGCTCAATCAGTTTTTTGAAACGGACGGATTTGCGTTACTGTTCGGAGTCGTCATGATTTTGGTTTCCTTAGCTTTTTTTATTCCAAGGAATCGTTCATTTGGTCTTTCCAAACTTAAAGGGGTCCAAAGGGAAAAATTCATCGGCGGCGAGACTTACCGGTATGAGTTTCCTATTGTGATAAGTATTATTTTTGCGTTTGGAGTCGGAGTGCTGTCAGGGCTTCTTGGCATAGGAGGAGGATCTCTTATTGTTCCGGCAATGATCCTTTTATTTAGCATTCCTCCTCATGTTGCAACAGCAACGTCTATGTTTATGATTTTCTTTGCCAGTATATCCAGCTCAGCCACACATATTAGTTTAGGACATGTAGAGTGGGGGAATACAATATACTTCATTCCTGGAGCTTACCTTGGGGGAATGGTCGGAGCTGCAGTCAACCGCCGGTTAAACAGCCAGGCTGTCGAGTGGTTCTTACGAGTTCTGCTCATATTAATTGGTATACGACTCATCTGGCAAGGGATTGGATAATAAGGAGAAATGACGATGAAGGAAAAAATTTTTCTGTATTATACAAGTGACCTGCACAGCCATTTTGAAAATTGGCCCCAGATTGTAGGTTATTTTAATAAGAAAAAAGCCAAGCATTTAAAGAATAATGAAACCTTCTGGGTCATGGACAATGGCGATCATGCGGACCGGTTTCACCCGGTTACAGAAGGCTTAATGGGAAAAGGAAATGTGGAGCTTCTTAACCGTGCCGGCTATCATTTCGCTAATTTAGGGAACAACGAAGGAATAACATTACCTTATAACGACCTGTTCCAGCTTTATGATGAGGCAGAATTTGATGTAGTTTGTGCAAATTTAAAAAGCATGACTGGACCTCAGCCTAAGTGGCTGAAACCTTATCGAATTAAAGAAACTAATCGTGGGACAAGGGTTGCTGTCGTAGGGTTGACAGCCCCATTTGAGACTTTCTACCGTCTCCTTGGATGGGAGATCCATTCGCCATATGAAACGCTTGATCGATATTATGAAGAGTTAAAGCAGCAGGTAGACATTATTGTCATGTTGTCACATTTAGGCATCCACGACGATGAAGAAATAGCGAGGTCCTACCCCGCTGTTGACGTCATTATAGGCGGGCACACTCACCATCTGTTTCAAAACGGAGAATACTATGGAAATGCCGTATTAACAGCTGCCGGGAAGCATGGCACTCACTTTGGCGAAATTCATTTAGAGTGGGATCAGGATAAGAAAGTGCTGACTAAAAAAGAAGCTTATGCTATTTCTACGGAAAATATGAAGAAAGATGAAGATGTGATGCTGGACTTAGAGAATATGACGGCGCGTGCCAGCAGCTTTTTAAAAGAACCAGTAACGAATTTAAAAGAAAAAATGAATGTGGCGTGGTTTAAAGAGACCCTATTGATGAAAGCTTTAACAAAAGAAGTACAGAATTGGACTAGTGCCGATGTAGGCATGTTAAATGCCGGCGTCCTTTTAGATCATTTGGAAAGCGGCGCTATTACGTACGAGGATATTCACAGGATATGCCCACACCCGATGAACCCCTGTAAGGTTGAAGTCAAAGGGGATGAATTATTAGAAATCATTCGAGTAGGACATACGAGAAAGTTAACAGAGATTCAGCTGAAAGGTCTGGGCTTTCGTGGGGAGGTCATTGGCAAGATGGTGTTTACAGGTGTAGATATTCGTACAAAAAGAGACCCAGATGGAGAAGAAAGGGTCAGGGAGGTTACCTTTAAAGGAAAGCCCGTGGACATGGATAAAACTTATACGTTGGCGACGGCAGACACATTTACGTTTGGGAGGCTGTTCCCGGAAATTGCATACGCGGAAAAGAAAACGTACTATATGCCGGAAATGCTTCGTGATCTGCTGGCAAGTGCCATAAGAAAACTAGATGCTTCCTAATGAAAAGCTGCCTTCACCGGCAGCTTTTTTGTTATAGATCTATTAGGGGGGACGGAATCAATCGCTGTATAAAGGAATATTTAAGGATGTATGCTAAACTGCCAAGCCTCTTCATATAAATGAAAGAGATGAGGAGGGTTGTTTAATGAGCAAGTTCAGGGGCCGGTCCCCCACGGTGGGTAAAAGAATTTTACTAACCATGGTCTTTCTTATGATTTTTACAGCTTTATGCTTATGGCTGATTGACAGAGGGATTACACCGGCCATTCAGGGTATAGCGGAAACGAGAGCTCAGCAGCTGGCCAGAGATGCTATCAACGAAGCCGTGAGTAAACAACTCGCAGAAGACCTGCATTTTGAAGATTTAGTGAGGATCGAAAAAGATAATGAAGGAAAAATAGTGTACATGGGCTGGAATTCAGCTTTAGTAAATAGAACGCTGAGGGATACCACGTTCAGGGTGCAGCACTTCTTAAAGCGGATGGAAATGAATGAACTTCCTTTAGAAGATACTACGTTAGAGCCGGATCTTGTATCCGACGATTCGAACAGGGATCTTGGTAAAGAACCTGCAACTCTTGTGGAAATCCCTCTCGGTATGGCAACAAATAACACAGTTCTTTCAAATTTAGGGCCCAATATTCCAGTTCAGCTTAGAATCATTGGGGATGTCCAGACACAATTTAAAAATGATATCACAGAGTATGGAATAAACTCTGCTCACTTTCAATTATGGATTAATTTTAAAGTCAGCTTACGAGTGGTCATTCCATTTTCAACCGAAACGATTACGGTGACAAATGATATTCCTGTTGATTCTGCAGTTATTCCGGGTGAAGTGCCAAACTTTTATAATGGAGATGGCAGCGGAAATTCTCCAAGCTTTTCCTACCCTATGGATCCCTTGCAATAACACGGGCGACCTGTTAAACTGTTAGGGAATTAAATATGCGTGACCTTATCAGATCGGTGAGGTAGAGGCGCAGGCTTCATTAGTATTCGTGGGAGCGGACAGCGGAGAACACGTTAGAAAGGGGAGCCCTGCCGAAGTTTATAAGAGCTGTCACCTCTTATATCCTGGTATATTTCTGAATAAGAAATATACTGTCATGCGTGCTTTAAAGCTGCATGGAGCGCTACTGATCGAAATGGAGGATAATCAAATTGCTTTAGGCAATGGTAGGTTATTTTCTATCATTGCTTTTTTGTATGCCAAGAAGGTGTTTCTTCACGGTGTAAAGCTTTCCAGCATCCCTCATTTACCCCAGTAGACTTCCATACAGCCTATTCTCATCAAAAGATTTACGGAAGGGGAACCCAAATGGAAGGAACAATTTATTCTTTAATTCCGGCCGTTTTAATGTTGATTCTCGTAATTACGACGAGAAAGGTTATTCTTTCTCTTGGTATCGGCATTATTGTAGGTGCATTTATGCTTACTCAATTTAACATTCTGGAAGGAATTCAACTCATCTGGACGAATTTTTATTCCATATTCGTAAGTGAAGGCGCCTTAAATACAGGGAATTTGTATTTATTAGGATTTTTAGTCTTATTAGGTATTACGACCGCATTCTTAACAGCTTCTGGCGGAAGCAGAGCATTTGGACGCTGGGCTGTTCAAAGAATTCAATCCCGCAAAGGAGCGAAATTAGTCCCTGCTTTACTAGGAATTATTATTTTCATCGATGATTATTTTAATGCATTGGCTGTTGGGCAGGTGGCAAGGCCTGTTACAGACCGTCATCGAATTTCACGTGCGAAGCTTGCCTACTATATCGATTCTACATCAGCGCCGATTACGGTGATCTCTCCGATTTCAAGCTGGGGAGCTTATATTATCGGTACAATTGGCAGTATTTTAGCAGCCAATGAGATAGCGGATTATCAGGCGCTTGAAGCTTTTATCCGCATGATACCGGCTAACTACTATGTATTCGCAGCTTTACTTCTTGTGTTTTTAACAATTTTCTTAAAGCTTGATATTTTTGCGATGAAAAAGCACGAACAGAAAGCCATCAAAACAGGAGAGCTGAAAGATGAAGAAAAGGGAGATATTCCTGGTGACTTAAATGATGAATTTAAAGCTCATAATGAAGGGAAAATCGCCTACTTAGTCTGGCCGATCATTGCATTAGTATTAGGGACTGTAGGGACAATGTTTATTACTGGTATTCAAGATACTGAAGGCGCTGTAAGTCTTCTGAGTATATTTGAAAATACTAATGTTAACATTTCCTTATTCACCGGAGGTTTAATTGCAGTGCTGCTGGCTGGGGTTTTATATATGATGCAGCCTGGTGAAAAATCAGGCATGAGCCATGTACTGCTTGAAGGAATTAAAGCGATGCTTCCGGCTATCTATATTCTTATTTTTGCTTGGATGATTGGTGATGTGATCAGTCAGCTGCAAACGGGAGAATACTTAGCCGGCCTGGTAAATCAATCTAATATTAGTACTGGATTCTTACCATTACTCTTATTTATTGTTTCTGGCTTCATGGCTCTGGCCACTGGTACGTCCTGGGGAACATTCGGGATCATGCTGCCAATCGCAGGAGAAATTGCTGCGGTGTCAGACATAACCCTTATTCTTCCGGCGTTATCAGCTGTATTAGCTGGATCAGTATTCGGCGATCATTGTTCGCCGATTTCAGATACCACCATTCTTTCCTCAACAGGAGCTGGATCTAACCATATTGACCATGTTATGACACAGCTTCCTTATGCATTTATAGCAGCAGCCGGAGCCTCTATTGGTTACGTGCTCCTGGCGATTACAGGCGGTGTCATTATCCCGCTGCTTATTACATTAGCAGTAGTAGCGGGTGTGGGGATTTTTATTCATGTAAAAAAACGGTCTGACTATATTTCGGGATAAAAAAAAGGACAAAAAAATGCTTCAAAAGTACTTCTTTGTCCTTTTTTTAGTAATTGTTGGAAAATTAATAATTTTATAATATTACTTTGACATCGAACAAGTGTATCGGTATAATAAGCATGAATAATCAGAAAAAAATAAAAATTGGAAACATTCTCTTCTATACAAGCTCATAATATAAGAGGGAAGAGAATAGTTCTAAGGGGAGGTCTTTCACATGGAAAATCGTGCACAATGGGGGACGAGAGCCGGGTTTATCCTTGCAGCTGTCGGATCTGCAATCGGGCTGGGTAACATATGGCGTTTCCCTTCAGTCGCCTACGAAAATGGCGGTGGGGCATTCTTCATTCCGTATTTATTCGCTCTTTTAACAGCAGGTATCCCATTACTGGTTATGGAATTCACAATAGGTCATAAGTACCGTGGGTCAGCACCGCTATCATTCTTCCGTATGAATAAGAAAACAGAATGGCTTGGATGGTGGGCCGTACTTGTGTCATTTGTTATTTCAACGTATTACGCGGTCATTATTGCCTGGGCAATTTCGTATAGTATTTTTGCCTTTAACCTATCTTGGGGACAAGACACGGAAAGCTTCTTGTTTAGTGATTATTTGAATTTATCCGTAGATCCTGGTCAAGCAGGAAGCTTAGTACCTGGTGTCTTAATCCCGCTTATTGCAGTTTGGGTAATCACCTTGGGAGTTCTATTTAAAGGTGTTAAGAAGGGGATCGAGGTGGCAAACAAGATATTCATTCCGACACTGGTTGTATTGTTCTTGATCATTGTGATCCGAGCAATCACGCTGCCTGGTGCTGCAGAAGGCCTGCAAACCTTTTTTGCGCCGAATTTTGAAACCATTACCTCAGGTTCAGTATGGGTTGCAGCTTATGGACAGATTTTCTTTAGTCTTTCTATCGCATTTGCGATTATGATCACTTATTCCAGTTACCTTCCGAAGAAATCAGATATCACGAATAACGCTTTTATTACTGGTTTTAGTAACTCCAGTTTTGAGCTTCTAGCTGGTATCGGTGTATTTGCGGCATTAGGTTTTATGGCGTCACAAATTAATGTCCCTGTTGAAGAAGTCGTTAGTGGAGGAGTAGGTCTTGCCTTTGTTGTCTTCCCGCAAATTATTAATGAATTTCCTGCTTTAAATGGACTATTCGGGTTCTTGTTCTTTGTATCTTTAGTCTTGGCAGGCTTGTCTTCCTTAATCTCTATTTCCGAGACCTACGTTGCGGCACTGAGTGAGAAATTTGGTTTGTCAAGAACGGCCTCAGTTGGATTAGGCGGTGGAGTTGCTGCAGTTATCTCTCTTATATTTGCAACGCAAGGCGGTCTATATTTCCTGGACGCTGCCGATTACTTTATTAATCAGTTTGGAGTAGCCTTTGTCGGGTTAGTCGAAGTAATCGTTATCGCATGGTTTGTTCGTAATCTTAATGATTTCCAGACCCATGCGAATGGCATTTCTGATTTGCATCTGGGCGGATGGTGGAAGGTTTGTCTTGGAGTTATTACACCAATCGTGCTTGGATATATGATGTTCGACCTTTTCAAAACGAATCTGCTTGGTCAGTTTGAAACTGAAACCGGAAACTATGAAGGGTATGCAGATACCTTTATCTTATTCGGTGGATGGGCAGTAGCAGCATTTGCAATAGTAGTTGGTTTCCTGATGACTCTGAAGCGTTGGGACTCCAAAGCTCTTAATGAAACACACAAGGAGGTAGAATGATATGACAGCAAGTGCAATTTTAATGATGATCATTGGAATGGTCGTAATTTGGGGAGGCCTTGTTGCGAGTATCATGAACGCAGTCAAGAAAGCAAAACAATCATAAATATGAAAGAGCGTCGCACATTTTGTGCGACGCTTATTTATTTCTAACCATACGCTCCCATCTTTTCAAATAAGGATAAGGGTCAAAAGACCATTCATTTTTTCCGTTATCCTGATACATGCCGTAGTGCAAGTGAGGAGGAAACTTTCCAGATGTCCCAGGAGGTCCATAGCCCGTAGCCCCAACACTTCCAATTACATCACCAGGTTTTACTACGTCTCCAACCTGTTTTCCTTTTTCAAAACCGTTAAGATGGGCGTAATAGTGGTATATATTGTAAATATCGCGAATCCCGACACGCCAGCCGCCAAATTCGTTCCACCCCATCATTTCTATGACGCCATAGGTTGTTGATTTGACTGGTACCCCATAGTTGGCAAATATATCGGTTCCTTCATGAATACGACGTCCTCCAAATCCTCTTGCATCTCCCCACGTATTCTTATAGCTGTAATTAGCTTCAATAGGGACTGGGAAATCACGATCTTTGAGCGAGACGGTTTGGAATTTTTCAAAAACCTCCGCTGTGTTCATGATCGTTTGGACGGTTAAGTCACGTTTATAATAGTTCCATAAAGCGATCCGGATATCATCTTCCGTTGTTCCATAGGATTGAATGTATTTTCCTAAGCTCCATAATACATCCTCATCATCAGTCATATCGATTTTTTTGTCTCCATCGCCGTTATCCCCCCATCCCTGAGGAAAGAAGGAAGGTTCAGTTTCTATTCCATTCCAGAACAACGGGTCTGGACGAAAGGCAGTTACACGGCCTTTTGGAGCATCTTTGTAAATTTGTCTTTCATATTGGTCAACAGCCGCTAAATAGGTCCAAGGTATTCCTGTTACAGCTGACGTCTTTTTATAGATGGACATTCGCTCATTGTCTTCTTGTTCAGTCGCAGCAAAACTGACGGAAGCTGGCATTAAGACTCCCAGAATCAAAATCACGAAAATACCTAAGGCTTTAGATTTTATGATGATCATGTGGTCTCATCAACTGTTTCACTGGTAGTTGTACCTTGTGGGGATTTTTTCATTCGTTCAATAATTTGATCGATGACATGTTGGTATTGTTCATCGTATACAGTGGAGTTACCTAAGCTTTGGATGTCTCCAAAAGATGCGGGATCATCTGATACATATACATGGTAGAAGCTTGGGACGAGAGAGTAAGCTGTTTTCTTAACCATATCTGCTGCCACTTCAGCTTCTCGATTAACAGGCTTTTGATAAGCAACGAGAATTTCATCATCTGTCACTACCGTAGCCGCGTCTTCAAAGCCAGGATAGCGGAGTATCATTCGGGTAATCATGTCAGCCATTTGTTCCCGATTGACTTTAATCTTATGATTCTTCTCGCTTTCCTGATCAAGTTGATCTTTTTGGAAGCGCACGTATCCCACCTGGCCATCTGCCATATTTTTATTATAGTTATCCATTGTCTCGCCTTCAATGGCGTGGTCTTCATCATCCATATTCGTTTCATCTTCCTGTGGATTTTGACAGCCATTGAGTATAAGAAGGGATAAGGCTATAGCCAGCCATAATTTATATTGTTTTATTTTCATTCTTCATCTTCCTTTGTGTCTGGTATATCTTTAGCTTGGACGAAAAACGAATATTGATACAAATTTTTGCAAGCGGTTTTCTAGTCTCTAACGAAATATGGTACACTAAGGAGAGGTAAGAGGTGATAGGATATGGTTGAATTATTCGGTAAAAATTATGAAATTGTGGAGGATTATAAAGACGCTTTTCAGCCAGAGGATGTAGAAGGGCGTTTTACGGATATCCTGAGTAAATATGATTTCATTGTCGGAGATTGGGGCTATGGACAGCTTCGCTTAAAAGGTTTTTATGATGATCAGAATACGAAAGCAACATTTGATACGAAAATTAGTACATTAGAGGATTACTTATATGAATACTGTAACTTCGGCTGTGCGTATTTTGTATTAAAAAAAGTAACTCCTTAAAACCGGCGTGCTTACATGAGCGCGTCGGTTGTTTTCGTGGAGGCAGCATTGCATAACAGTGCCATTTTATAAATATCTGCTCTAACTATTACAAAAATAAGCTCCATATTTTTAGGAGTTAGAATGGAGGAGTTCGATGTATTTTGTGGACAGGCACAAAATCGAGGGAATCTTAGCTTATATGGAAAAATTAATGGACGAAAAAGCTGAATCTTACACATCTTTTAAGGAAAAACTTCTGCTTGAAAGGTTAACTCATCTAGTGATCGAGTCGATCATTGATGTCGGCAACCAGATGATTGATGGGTTTATTATGAGAGACCCGGGCAGTTATGAGGATATTATTGATATTTTAACGGATGAAAAAGTACTTCCTGAAGAGAACACGGCTCATTATAAGGCGTTTATTCAGCTGCGGAAATCAATCGTACAGGAATATCTCGCCGTTGATCATGATCATATAGAAGGAGTCTGGGCTGACAGCAAAGAGGCTGTGAAAAGTTTTCCAGGACGGATTCGCCGTTACCTTGATGAAGAAATAGGGCCGGTTTCGGCTTTTTCAAACGCTAACGAATAGGAGCTTTAAAGTGAAATCATACAGCGCATATTTAATTGATTTGGATGGAACGATGTATCGAGGGATCGAGCCGATTGATGGAGCAGCAGAATTTGTTCAGCGATTAAATGTAAAATCAATTCCTTATTTATTTGTGACAAATAATTCATCGATGGTTCCTAAAGAATTAGCCGATAAACTGAACAACATGGGAATTCAAGCATCAAAAGACAATGTATTTACTTCAAGTATGGCGACAGCTAAATATATCGATTCGAAAAAGCCAGGAGCTAATGTTTTTATAATCGGGGAAAATGGATTATGGCAGGCACTGGAGGATCAAAATCTAAAACCAGTAAAGGAAGAGGCCGACTTCGTAACTATAGGGATAGACAGAAAGATCTCCTATGAAAAACTTGCAATGGCCTGTCTTGAAATTAGAAATGGAGCGGAGCTTGTGAGCACGAATAAAGATGCCGCTATTCCTACGGAAAGAGGAATGGTGCCGGGAAACGGTGCTATTACATCTGTGCTTTCCGTAAGTACAGGGGTTACGCCGACTTTTGTTGGGAAGCCAGAGGCTATATTAATGGAACAGGCAGTAGAAATGCTTGGTTTTCCAAAAGAAGATATCCTGATGGTTGGGGATAATTATGATACGGATATTATGGCTGGTATTAAAGCGGGCATTGATACGCTGATGGTCGAAACGGGTGTATCTACTCGAGATGGAATTAAACATTTAAATAAACAGCCGACTCACCACGTAAAAAACTTATCAGATTGGAAAATATAAACCCGGTGCTGTTCCTTAGACAGCGCCGGGCTTTTTTTGTATTCAATGGTGTTATTGAACGGGAGATTTCTTATGCAGCTTTTGTTTAAATGAACCAGTAATGCCTTATTTATAAAAGATAAGGACCGAAGTAAATCATGACAAACAGCAGGTGAACAGTAACAAAATAAAATAATTTCACAGAGACAGACCATTTTCTTTTCTTACTGTTTAAAGCTAATATTCCATATACTAATAAGGCAAATAAAAGGATAAATATAACAGAACTTGCTGTGAAGGTTAAGTATTCAGGAGCTCGGTTCATTACTTCCTGTGTAAATATCCTATCCTTAAAGGTAAACACTGCAGCTAAATATATAGCGGCTCCCGTGTAGTAAACCCATGTTTTATCATGATCCACCCACGACTCTTTGGCAAACATCACAATCGCTAAGAAAAGGAGAGGCCAGATATACCACAGTACTCCTACCAGTATCGTGAAAAAACTTATAGATAACATGCCCATTGTTTTACCTAATGCATCTAAAAGATAACCATTGGAAAGACTATCTGCTTGTTGTACTGCACTTTTATCAGAAGAGGAGATCAGGACCTGGTTCTTTTCTCCACGATGATCGATCCACACGATAGTTTCTTCATTCACCCATTGAGGTAAGGCTGAAGCTCTCCGTGTATTACTTAAGCGCTCTGTTTCCATCAAGCCGTTTTCATTTAGCGCGGTCTCATATATGTTGTATTGGCTGTCTTCACTATAAAGAGTATTCGTATTCCCTTTTGCTGTGAAAAGAAGTTTAAACTGGTTATTATCAGAGCTGAGGTTAAAATCATGTAGATTACTAAGCTGACTGTCAACTGCAGGGTCTTTTGCTTCCATCGGCTGCAGATTTGGCTTTTCGTTTAACGGAGAAATCGAATAATATTGTTTTTCTGAGGTCGTTCCACCTGCTTTTTGCGAAGTTGCTATCGCCAGCGCATACTGCCCTTTGTTTAAGGCAAACTGTAATTCGTTGATGGCTTCCTCACTTTTAAATACAAAACTGGTGTCCACTTTTAGATTTGCGCCGCTGGCCTTCACTTCATATATCTTTAAATGGGTAGTAGTGTCTTCAGTATAATAAGTGAGTAATAATTTCCTTCCTTCTGTCTGAACTGCATTCACATGGGTTTCTCCATTATCTAAGGTGAGAAGTTCAGAAGACTCCTCGGTTTGCGGATCTAAACGGAAAACGGTGTCACCTGCTTTATAAAAAACTTCATCCTGCAGCGGGATAAACTCATTAATGTCGGCAATCTTCTCTTGAGACTCATTATACATTGCATAATAATCGGTATATATTAACTTCTCTTCGTCTATGTAGAACTCCGTCCATTTTCCGGTAGGGATTGTAAAGGATTTGCGTGTATTAATATCGTATGATTGCGAAACGCCGGCTGTTGTGACTCCTTCGTTAGTTAAAAAAGATATCTTTAAACCATCATCTTGCTCCCGTACTACAGGTGAAGAAGTGAAATTGGCGTGGCCGAGTTCGATTTCCCGACTCCAATTATCATGGGGAGCCTCGGTTACTTTTTGGTAATTCTCGATAAACAATAGGCTGATACCGATAAGGATAACGATGGAGGGGATCAGCCATATGGCGTACTTCCGAATTCTATCCATAGATAACTCTCCTTTTCGAGTAGTTTCCCTATATATACGATCTTACATGGAAAAAGTTTCAAAAAAATAACGCCGCGCTTTAAGCGTGGCGTAAATAATTAGTATTCTTCTCCGACTTCGCTGTGGGCTAACCGGCTGGATGCAGCTGCCGCTATAGCACCGACAATATCATCAAGGAATGTATGGCATTCTCCTGTTGACTTATCATTGAGTCTTTTCAAAATTCCGGGCTTCTGCTTGTCAATATATCCGTAGTTTGTAAACCCAATGGACCCATAGACGTTAACAATTGATAAAGCAATGACTTCATCGACACCATATAATCCTTCGTCTATCTCGATCGTGGTCTGCAGAGGTTCTTCGAGCATTTTTTTCTCTGCTAATTTATCAAGCTGAATCCCTGTAATTATAGCATTTTGAACTTCTCTCTTCTTCAATACCTGATGAACATTGAATTCGCATATATCCATTGTCAATTCAGGGTGATATTTAGATTGCAGATAATGAACGAGCTCCGCCATATCCTTTATAGTAATTCCCCGTTCGGTTAATAAGTCTCTTGCGGTTTTTTCCAGATTGCTGATTTTACGATTCTCTTCTGTCAAGTTGATGACCTCCCTCTTTTAGGATTTCGATCTTTGTATAAGCTTATGATTCATATAAAGAAGAAACAATAGTTGTATTATACCAGATGTGATTTTACTTATTTACTTTTACTTATTTATAATAAGAAGAAGAGGTGATTTGGTGAATAAACCGTATGTGTATATTACAAGGAAGCTCCCCGAAGATCAAATTAAACCGTTCACAAATGAATGGGACATTGGAATGTGGGAGAGCGAAACGGAACCGGTTGATGAAGAAACGTTGAGGAAAGAAGCTCAGCGGGCGGACGGATTGTTGACGATGCTCACGGAGCGTATTGATGAAGACCTTTTAAGTGATGCTCCTCATTTAAAAGTGGTCGCCAATATGGCTGTAGGGTATGACAATGTGAATGTAGAAGCCGCCAAACAAAAAGGAATAACTGTAACGAACACCCCGGATGTACTTACGGATACGACAGCTGACTTAGCTTTTGGTTTGCTGATGGCAGCAACCAGGCGTATAGTCGAAGCAGCCGATTATATTAAGGAGAACAAATGGAACAATTGGTCACCCCTTTTGCTGGCTGGTTCAGATATTCATCACAAGAAACTGGGAATCGTCGGAATGGGGCGTATTGGAGAAGCCGTGGCCAGGAGGGCTCGAGGTTTTGATATGGAAGTGTCTTATCATAACCGTTCAAGAAAGCCTGCAATTGAAGAGGAGGGGCTGGCCGCTTACGAAAGCTTTGAGGATCTAATCTCCTCATCTGATTTTGTAATGTCGCTTGTGCCTTTAACGGAAGAGACGGAGCATTTATTTAATGAAGAAGTGTTTAGGAAGATGAAGGAAGAAGCGATTTTCGTTAACGCCTCACGAGGAAAAACGACTGATGAGAAAGCGCTGTATAAAGCCGTGAAAAGCGGTGAAATTAAAGGAGCCGGATTGGATGTATTTGAAGAAGAGCCGATCGCATCAGATCATCCTTTGTTAACTTTAAAAGAAATAGTATGTGTTCCTCACATTGGTTCTGCAAGCAGAGAAACTCGAGAGAAGATGATGAACCTAAGCCTTGAAAATATCGAGAAAGTTTTAAAAGGGGACGAGCCGGTCACACCCGTTACGCAGCCATAAAAAAACCGTACACTTGGATAAGTGTACGGTTTGGCTTTAATTTAAAAAACTTGTTCTACTTCATAGATGCCAGGAACTTCTTGTGCTAATGCACGTTCAATCCCGGCTTTAAGCGTAATGGTTGAACTTGGGCAGTTTCCACAAGCCCCCATTAGACGCAAACGCACAATCCCATCCTCTACTTCAACTAATTCAACGTCTCCTCCGTCACGGAGTAAGAATGGGCGAAGTTTATTAAGAACTTCCTGAACTTGAGCTTCCATGTTCAATCTTCCCCTTTCAGTAAACCTATTATAAAGTGTATGTCTAAAAAAATCTATGGATTCCTCAGTAAAGCATTGAGATTGATAACTATTTTCATTTTATCTTTTTTTCGATGTTTTGTAAAATAGTAATAACTACAAATTAGTGAAATGGTGGGAAAAATGAGTAATAAAAAAATAACACTGACCGTATATGGAGCAGAAGAGCGGTGCGCCAGCTGTGTAAATGCTCCTGGATCAAAAGAAACGTACGAATGGCTTCAAGCAGCTATTGCAAGAAAATATCCAAATCAAAGTGTAGATTACCGTTACGTAGACATTCACAGAAGTCAAAAGAACGACAAGGATGAAGAATATGTGGAGCAGATCCTCGATGATGAGCTTTTTTATCCTCTCGTCACTATTAATAATGAAGTTGTCGACGAAGGCACCCCCCGTCTTAAAAATGTATACAAAGCATTAGAAAACTTAGGTTTTAAGCCGGAAATGGAAGCTTAGTCGATATAAAAATGAGCAGAGCTGTGGTATGATAGGATAGAGATGGGGCTTCATCCAGGGCAGAAGAGGTGAAGTGGATGAATCCAATCATTGAGTTCTGTGTGAACAATTTAATAAGCGGTTCTGATGAAGCAATGGAAGTGCTCGAAAAAGATCCCGACTTAGATGTCGTAGAATATGGCTGTCTCAGCCATTGCGGAATTTGTTCTCAAGGTCTGTTCGCTCTTGTCAATGGTGAACGGGTAATGGCTGACACTGCTGAAGAGCTTGTCGAGAAAATTTATCAGCACCTGGAAGAGAACCCCCTTTTTTAAAGCGAAAAGCAGTGATCAGCTTATTAATATAAACTCTTTGCCCTTGACGGCAAAGAGTTTTTAGCTTCTCGATTGTTTGAAAAACGAGAGGCAACTTAGTATACTGAGAGTACGATAAGAAAGGAGAGTCCCGAGATGATTCTTAATATTACAGATGCGGCAAGACACCAGATTCAGGAAATGATGAAGGAAGAAGAGTCAAAAGATGCTCATCTTCGTTTCGGAGTAAAAGGTGGAGGCTGCAGCGGCTTATCCTACGCAATGGGTTTTGAAGATGAGGTTAATGATGAACTTGATACGATAGAAGATTATGAAGGTATTCCTGTCGTGATCCGAACGCAGGATGTTCCCATTATTGAAGGTACGACAATCGATTATAAGCAGAATATGATGGGCGGGGGATTTACGATTGATAATCCGAATGCCATTGTTTCGTGCGGCTGCGGCTCTTCCTTTAAGACGGCAACAAACGCAGGAACACCAGATCCTAACTGCTAAAATGTAATAATGTAATAAAATAAGATTTGATGATCAGGCTGTCGAGAGAGTTTCGGCAGCCTTTACTTTTTGGCGTGTTTTAAGATCTCATTACGAGGAACTGGTAAGAGAGCTAATAGAAGGAGGGAGAAAAACTTATGAGGATAGGGGCGAAGGGAAACGGTGAGATTCCTGAGGGAGGAACGTACAAGGTGAGATCCCTAAAAAGACGAAATCCTTAGAGAAGCTCACCATACGCCCAAGGAAAGCGATCCGTTTCCCGTAGCCCTTTGCTGTATCCGATCCTTTAAAAGAAAAGTCGGTCGTCTGCAGCATGAGGTTTCTCTAAAAGCTGAAGCATCCTTCCTCTAAGGGAAGGATGCTTTTTATGACGGAACATTAGATAGACATCTTGAGATTAAGAAAACATGCTGGTGGAGTGCTTAGGCTGTACTCTGGCACCTGGGTCCATGTAGGCTTTAGCATTATTGACGGCTGTAGGTCCTTCTCCAAAGCCTGAAGCGATCAGCTTCACTTTTCCAGGATAAGTACAAATATCACCTGCTGCATAAATGCCTTTAATGTTCGTCTCCATTTTAGAGTTAACGACAATGCTGTTTTTCTCGATTTCCAAGTTCCATTCTTTAATAGGGCCAAGTGAGGAAATAAATCCGTAATTAACAATTAATTCATCGATATCGACCGTTTCGACGCGGTCCCCTTTAACTTCATGAAGCTCAACCTTCTCGATTCGTTCGTTTCCGATCAGCTTTTCAGGAGTGAAAGGTGTCATGAGCTTCACTTTAGAATTCATAAGCTGCTCTACACTATGCTCATGGGCACGGAATTTATCACGGCGGTGCACGAGGCTGACTTGCTTAGCAATTGGCTCAAGCATTAAGGCCCAGTCTACTGCGGAATCTCCTCCGCCGCAGATCATAACATTTTTATCTGCAAACTTATTCATATCATCCACGTAGTAATGAAGGTTCGTGCTTTCGAATTTCTCGGAGTCATCAATCTTAAGACGACGGGGCTGAAAAGCACCATTTCCTGCAGTAATGATGATCGTCTTCGTGTAATGTACTTCTTTATTCGTTGTTAACTTAAAGGTTTCGTCATCAAGTCTTTCGATTTCTTCCACTGATTGTTCTAAAGAGATGGTTGGATCGAAAGCAAAAGCCTGTTCTTTTAAGTTATCGACAAGTTCCTGAGCACCCACTCGCGGGAACCCTGCTACATCAAATATATATTTTTCAGGATAAAGAGCGGACAGCTGCCCGCCTAAGTGCGGCAGGCTTTCAATAATATTCACACTTGCCTGGCGCATCCCCCCATAAAAAGCGGTAAATAAGCCGACGGGTCCTCCGCCGATAACAGTTATTTCATAAACTTTATCACTCATGTTTTGTCCCCCTAACTCTAGTTCAAATTACACTTTTACTATTCTATCATAAAATGACCCTGAGGCGCACGGAGACAGAATAAACAAAGAGCATTTAATTGAATATTATTAACTTTCCGATAAATATATAAAGGGTTGAAAATCGAAATAAAAAGGTCTAATATGAAGACTAGAAAACATTTAACGATTTTGTGACAGAATTATATAAGATATGACAAGCTTTTTTTTATGTAGGATTGTGTGAAACAAGTCACAATGCCTTAAGGCAAATATAAGAGATGGATGTGATACCATGAATAACCCGAATATCGTGATACTAGGTGCAGGTTACGGCGGAATCATGACAGCCGTAAAATTGCAAAAAAGCTTAGGTGCTAATGACGCTAATATCACATTAGTGAACAAGCACAGCTATCACTATCAAACAACTTGGCTGCACGAAAACGCAGCAGGAACCCTTCACCATGATAAGACTCGCATTGCTATTAAAGATGTAGTCGATACAAGCAAAATTAATTTCGTTCAGGACACAGTAACAAATATTCTTCCTGAAGAGAAGAAAGTAAAGCTTGAAAATAGTGAACTTTCTTATGACTATCTAGTAATTGGACTTGGATTTGAAGCGGCTACCTTTGGTATTCCAGGGCTTAAAGAGCATGCTTATACGATCAACAGCATTAACAGCTCTCGCTTAATCCGTCAGCACATCGAATATAATTTTGCGAAATATAATAACGAAGCGAATCCAAAAGAAGAACGTCTTAACCTTGTTGTAGGGGGAGCTGGCTTCACAGGTATCGAGTTCGCTGGTGAACTTGCAAACCGTGTACCTGAGCTTTGCAAAGAGTACGACATTCCGCGTGAAAAAGTACGCATTGTTGTAGTCGAGGCTGCTCCAACAGCACTGCCAGGATTCGATCCTGAACTTGTAGAGTATGCAATGAACTCTCTTGAAGCAAAAGGCGTAGAATTCAAAATCGGCGCTATGATTAAAGAGGTAACTGGAGATAAGCTTGTCTTCGAAAAAGACGAACAGCGTGAAGAAATTGCTACAAATACTGTTGTATGGGCTGCAGGTGTACGCGGAAACTCCCTAGTTGAAGAGTCCGGTTTTGAAGCGAACCGCGGCCGTATCGAGGTTGACCCTGATTTAAGAAGCAAGCAGTACTCTGATGTATTCATCGTAGGAGACTGTGCACTTATCTTTAACGATGAAACTGGTCGACCATACCCGCCAACTGCTCAAATTGCCATTCAACAAGCAGAACAGACAGCTGCTAACCTTAAGAAGCTTGTTCAGGGAGAAAAAGAACTTGAACCATTTAATCCGGATCTAAAAGGTACAGTTGCTTCTCTAGGACATGATGACGCGATTGGTGTAGTATTTGATGATAAGAAATTATTCGGATGGTCTGCATCAGCGATGAAGAAAGTTATTGACAACCGTTATCTGCTTAAGCTGGGCGGAGTAGGTCTCTTATTGAAAAAAGGTAAACTGAACTTCTTTAAATAAAGATTGTTAAGAAAGCAAAGGCAGACTTTCCCTGTCTTTGCTTTTTTCAAGCTAGGGGGAACGGCAGTTTGAATATCGTACAATTCATAGTTTCTATGCTCTTGTTTTTTGTGCTTTTCTTTGGGATTGGCTTCTTATTAAATATGATTCTGCGCTCTTCATGGATCATGGCTTTCGTCTATCCGCTTGTCGTATTGTTAATTGTAGATAATTTTAAATTCAGCCGTTATTTTACGGAAACGGGGCAGGCCTTTTCAGAAGTCTTTGGCCAGCTTACTCGCCTTCAAGTAGTGGATATCGCCATCTTATCCAGCGGGTTTGCCGGAACGATTGTCGCCGGTCTTGTTATTAAGTGGCTTAGAAAAAATGGCTATCAAATGTTTTAAAAACCTTAACATCCTGCGAGTCTCCCGCAGGATGTTAAGGTTTTTTTGAATAGGGTGGCACAGAGTTGGATATTATGAATGGCAAGAGGTGTGTGCAATGATCCGGTTATGCAAATCTATTCTATTCTGTCTTCTGTTTTTAGGAGCTTTATATTCTACGTGGATCCATTTATCCAATATGACGATAAAAGATGTCAATGACTGGCTGAGAATAAAGGAACAAAAAGATATATCAGCGGATGGAAATTTAATGCTCAAAGACCTGTTTATTTTTCCAGGCTGATAAAATACTAAAACCGTTCGTCATAGACGAACGGTTTTTTTTATAGGAAAAGTGGAGCGAGTAATAAAGTTAACAGAATACCTGTCAGTCCTCCAAAGAATACTTCTATAGGTTTATGTCCGAGTAACTCTTTTAGTTCTTCTCTTTTTTGAAAGTTTCCCTTGTGCGCCCATTCTTTAGCTTCCCCAACAAAGCGGTGGAAATCATTAATTAAAATATTTAACATAATAGCCTGTTCACCTGTTTGACGGCGCACACCGGTTGAGTCAAACATGACAATAATTGTGAACACAACAGCAACGCCAAAGATAGAGGAGCCTAAGCCGTGTTCCATACCGACCGCCGTTGAAAGAGCAGTTACCGCAGCAGAGTGACTGCTCGGCATGCCTCCAGTGCTGAACGCAAGGCCGGGATTTAAAGATCGTGATGCGATAAACTGGATGGGGATTTTCACCAGCTGGGCGAAAAAAATTGAAAGCAATGCAGCCCATAATGGAAAGTTGTGCAGCAAATCCATACCTTTAGATACGTCCCTTCCCAAAAAGTATTTGTCATGAAAAATTTTCTAACAGTAAGTTGATTGTATCACATAAGGAGAGGGGATGTCCGTTAAAAGAACGTCTCATACAAGAAGTAGTTAAGAAGTTTTAGTATACTAGTTATTGGAGGTGGTAAGGAATGTTTAGTATGAGAATCAAATTATTTCAAGAAAAAGATACGCTGGTGGTTGGATTGTTCCAAGATGAAAAGCAATCCGTTGTTGACGAGGTGAACAAACACCTGAATGGATTTGTTACCGACGGCATAAAAGATGGAGAGATTTCCACAAGCTATAGTCAGATAACAAAAATCTGGCCGATGGGTCAGTGTGAGACGAAACGTATTTATTTTATAGGTTTAGGGAAGAAAAACAGCTTAGATCGAACTTTATACAGGAAAGCTTTCGGTAAATTATTTCAAAGGCTGCAGGCTGATCATGTGACAAAAGTATCTATAGCTATGGACAGTGTAATACCTGCTGATTTAAATAAAGAAGAATGTGCTTCATTAATCACAGAAAGTATGGGAACGGCGACTTATCAGCTTGCTCATTTTAAAACAGGTAAGAGAAAAGACTTGCCTTACATAGATTCGCTTACCATCGTAACAGAAAGTGAGGAAGAAGACCTTCTTCTCCCACTGGCTGAAGGCTATGCATTCAGTAAAGGAGTAAACACGGCAAGACACCTTGTCCATTCTCCTTCGAATTTATTAACCGCCACCGCTATGGCAGAGTACGCCAGAGAACTGGCCTTAATGCACGACTTTTCCATTGATGTGTTAGAAAAAGAACAGATGGAAGAACAGGGAATGGGGGCCCTGCTTGCTGTAAATCAGGGATCTGAAGAGCCGCCCGCTATGATTGTATTAAAATATCAAGGGATTGAGGACTGGAAGGATGTCACTGCCTTTGTCGGTAAAGGAGTCACATACGATACAGGCGGATATTCCATAAAGCCTAAAACCGGAATGCCGGGAATGAAAGGGGATATGGGAGGTGCAGCCGCTGTATTAGGAGCGATGGAAACGATTGGCCGCGTGAAACCAAAGGCTAATATTCTGGCTGTCATTCCTAGTACAGATAATATGATTTCTGGTACTGCCTTTAAGCCTGATGATGTCATTACTTCTTTAAGCGGGCGGACGATTGAAGTTTTAAACACTGATGCAGAGGGACGCCTAGCTTTAGCCGATGCTGTCACTTATGCTAAACAGCTGGGAGCAGAACGCATAATTGATGTGGCCACATTAACGGGTGGAATGGTCACGGCTTTAGGTTCGTGGATGACAGGGGCTCTTACCAATCAGCAGGACCTGTACCGGCAAGTAGAAGAACTCGGCGCTCATATGGGGGAACCGATCTGGCAGCTTCCTTATAATGACGACTACCGGGAACAAGTGAGAAAAAGTGATATAGCGGATTTGAATAATTCGCCAACTAGAAAAGCTCATCCGATTATGGGAGGAGCGTTTATAGGTGAATTTGCAGAAGACACACCTTGGGTTCATTTAGACATTGCTGGAACATCTATGGCTGAATCGAGGCATGAACTTGGTCCAAAAGGGCCTACAGGTGTTATGGCGCGGACCCTGGCAGCTTTTGCCATGCGAAATTAAAAGTTAAGAAATTCCCTTTATCGAGTCCCATATCTCGGGGGTTTTTTACAAACTAAAAGGAAAGGCGTTTAAATGCCTTTCCTTTATCATTACTGTTGAATAGCTGCTTCTAAAGCAACCTCTATCATTTCGTTAAATGTGGTTTGTCTTTCTTCTGCAGATGTTTCTTCACCTGTTAGGATATGGTCACTTACAGTAAGAACCGACAAGGCTTCTCTGCCATACTTGGCTGCTAATGTGTAAAGAGCTGTTGTTTCCATTTCTACAGCTAAAACGTTGTAGCTGGCCAGAAGATTAAACAGATCCATAGCGTTATCGCGGTAGAAGCTGTCACTGGTAAACACGTTACCTACGCGCAGTTTCAAACCTTTTTCAACACCTGCGTCATATGCAGCTTTAAGCAGATTAAAGTCTGCGGTAGGGGCGAAGTCAATGCCGTTGAAAACCATGCGGTTCATTTGGGAATCAGTAGTGGAGGTAGAAGCTAAAATGACGTCACGCACTTTCACATCTTTTTGAAGAGCCCCGCATGTACCGACACGAATCAATTTTTGAACGCCATAGCTTTCCATTAATTCATTGATGTAGATGGAAATGGATGGAACCCCCATTCCTGTTCCCTGAACAGAAATGCGTTCACCTTTGTATGTTCCTGTATAGCCATACATGCCTCGTACTTCATTATAGCAGCGGACATCCTCCAGGAAATTCTCAGCGATATATTTAGCCCGCAGCGGATCTCCAGGCAAAAGAATCTTCTCTGCAATATCTCCAGGTTTTGCACCAATATGTACACTCATAGGTAAACCTCCTCTTAAATTCACACGCTTTTAAGTTACCACAATGACATAGAGAAAACAAATGTAACCGGATTAGAAATATTGTTTTTCCAGTTCTTCCAGCCGACTAAGTGCCAATTGGTTAAATTCAGTTTCTCTTCGCTGTACCTTCTGCTTCAGCTTCTCTATGGACTGTTTCAAAGAATCCTTGTAATCAGGAACTTCTGTTCCTTCATATTTTTCGATGGCTTCTTTATGGATATTCGCTTTTTCTTGATAACTCAATGCTTTACGCTGATGGAAAAAAACATTTTCTGTTTTTCCGGGATTGTGCAGGTCCCCTTGCATTGGGTGTTTATCTACAGCAAGCACTTTAACTAAATAAGCATTTCTTCGTTCCTCTACGAGCTCGCCGATATAGATGCCCGTTTTGTAATGAGCTTTTACTAAATCTCCTGCTTTTAGAGTCATATGTCATCCTCCTTTTAGGATTAGTGTATCAAACTATTTTAATATGTGAAAAAGTGGTGAATTCCTTCAGCCGCGTTAAATTTTTGTTATAATATGGAGAGTGTACAGAAAGGGAGTGATGCCTCATGATGGAATTCCTGTATTTCCCTGAAGATAAAAGTGAATATATACCTGCCGTCATCATGCTCAGTATATTTATTATTGGTGCCGCCATAACTATGTATTTTATTATAAAGCATTCACGTAAAGAGGAGCAGAAGTCAGAAAGCCAAACGAAGGCTCAGGTGCCAAATGGCGAAAAGGAAACAAGTCAGAGAGGATAGCTCTTTTGGCTTGTTTTTTGCTTATAAAAGCTGGAATTTAAGGAGAAACTATCTGTAGGACTCGTCAGGAAAGGACGTTATGAGATGAAACTATGGATAGTTTTTGTTGTATGTGCTGGTTTTCTTATTGGATGCAGCGGCGATAAAAGGTCTCCGCTTGAATCCCCGATATATAACGTAGACGGCGATCGTATAGGGACGGTCACATTAACTGAAGAAGCCCAAGGAGTAGGAGTTAAAATCAAAGCAGAGGGTCTAGAGCCGGGACCGCATGCTGTCCACTTCCATGAGCGCCCGGAATGTAACGGGCCGGATTTTCAAAGCGCTGGGAACCATTTTAACCCGAAAAAAGCTGATCACGGACTTATGAATGAAAAAGGAGCCCATACAGGAGACCTGCCGAACGTAGAAGCTGATGAAAGTGGAAAAACTGATGTTGAGCTGACACTGTCAGAGGCTACGCTTAGAGACGGGCAGACATCCCTTCTGCGTGATAAGGGCACATCCTTTGTTATACACAGCCGGCAGGATGATGGAATGACTCAGCCGGCAGGGGATTCCGGCGAGCGAATTGCATGCGCGGAAATTACCGTAAAAGCTAATGAAGATCCCACAACCGATCCAACAGAAGCTGATAAAAATAAAGAATAAAAAACCACCGTCATGCTCTACTGACGGTGGTTTTTTACAGCTTGGATAATGCGGTCGACTCCGTCCTGGACAATTTTTGGCGGAGCGGCTACGTTTATTCTCATAAAGCCCTGGCCTTCTTCTCCAAAGGATTCGCCATCGTTTAAGCCTATTTTCGCTTTTTTCTGCATAAACGATTTAAGCTCCTTATGCGACAGGTTTAACTTGCGGAAGTCAAGCCAGATCAGGTATGTTCCTTCCGCATGAATGACACGGATTTCATCGATTTCATTATGAATTCTTTCGGTTACATAATCGCGGTTTTTCTCAAGAGTCTTTAATAATTCTTCTAACCATTCTTCTCCGTCACGATAAGCAGCTTCCATCGCGGTTAAACCTAAAGTATTTAACATAAACATTCCTTGCTTATCAAACTGGGCTTTAATCTGCTTCCTTTTTTCTTCATCAGCCGTTACGAGATAAGAAGCTTGAAGACCGGCTAAATTAAAAGTTTTTGTAGGGGAGAGGCAGGTGATTGCCGACTGATTAACCTCTTCGCTCAGCGAAGCAATAGGAATATGCGTATTTGGCTTAAAGACTAAATCCGCATGTATTTCATCAGAGACAATCGTCACTTCATGACGAAGGCAGATCTCACTCAATTTGATAAGCTCATCCCGTTTCCATACTCTTCCTATAGGGTTGTGCGGATTGCAGAGAATAAAAATTTTGACATCATGTTCAACAATTTTATTTTCAAAATCAGAAAAATCAATGCTGTACTCTTCATTTTGATAAATTAAGGGATTTGTGACCAGCTTACGATCATGTTGTTTGATTACTGAATAAAACGGTGGGTAAACAGGTGTTTGAATAATAACAGAATCCGAAGGCTGCGTCAGTGACTGAATGATCATATGAAGGCTGGGAATAACACCAGGGCTGTAAGTAATCCAGTCTTTTTCCATTTCCCAGTCGTGCCTTTTATACAGCCAGGAGGTGATGGTTTCTTTCACTTGATCATCAGGCATGGTGTACCCGAAGATTCCGTGTTTCACTCTTTCTTCTAGGGCCTCAATGACAGGCTCAGGTACCTGAAAGTCCATATCTGCCACCCACATCGGCAGGACGTCGTCACTTTGATAAAGTTCTGCAGCGTAATCCCATTTTACAGAACGGGTTCCTTTTCTGGAGGTTATCTCAGTAAAACGGCTCACTATAATCACTCCTATTATTTTTAAACTAGCTTCATCATAACTAAAAATAGGCTGCGATGATACTGATGAGATTTTGGGCAAAAAAAAAGCAAAGCTAGTTAAGCTTTGCTTACACAGGGGGAATACGAGAAAGTCTTACGTTAATCAATATATCCAAAAATCTAGTAAGTTAAACCTCTTATTTTATTTTTTTCCCTGTTTTAATTCATAAAGTAGATTAATTGCTTTTAAAATATCTTCTTCTGTGAAATCTAGTGTTTTTCTAAGCAGCAGCTTTGCTCGTTTCGTTCCGGACTTCTGAATCAGTTCCAGAAGTTCTTTGTCCGGTTTCTGGGTCTCCTCTGACTCCATCAGTTCAGAAGCTGGGATGTCTAATACGGTAGAAATTTTTAAAATAGTATCTAACTCAGGTATTCGTTCATTACGTTCATAACTTTCAAGAACTTGCACACCTATCCGTGATTTAAAAGATAGTTCTTCTTTAGTGAAACCTTTTAATTCCCTATACTTTTTAATGTTTTCCCCAATGGACATTTCCATCCACTCCTCCCATACCCTTATTATAGCACGCGATTCCCAAAAAGAGGTAAATGAATCACTGCTAAAAATATTGTTTTTTGCTTAAATAGAAAAGTTATGATAAAATCAATAATTGCGTGAAAAGAAACGAATAATTTATATCAGGAGTTGTATAGCATGTCAGATAAGTTTCAAGAAGGTCAAGTTTTAGAAGGAAAAGTAACTGGGATTCAGCCATATGGTGCTTTCGTTGCACTGGATGAAAAAGTACAAGGTCTTGTTCACATTTCTGAAGTAACACACGGATATGTAAAGGATATTAACGAACACCTTACAGAAGGTGACGAAGTTCAAGTTAAAATTCTAAACATCGATGAGCAAAGCAATAAATACTCTCTTTCCATTCGTGCGACTCAAGAAGCACCTAAGCAGGAGCAGCGTCGTCCGCGTAAACAGGCGCCAAAGCAGCAGCAGGAGGAAGCTTCTGCAGGGTTCAACACCCTTAAAGACAAGCTGGAAGACTGGATTAAACAATCCGATGATCGTGAAAAATTCCGCAAATAAGCAAGAGAAAACCCGTCTCGTTTAGAGTCGGGTTTTTTTATGTTAATAGCCGGAAGACTATTGGTTTTGTGGAGCTTCCCGTGTAGCATCTGTAGTTTCAGCTGCACGTGAAAAATAAATGGATATGGTGATAAGTCCACTAATTCCAACGAGCGTATAAATCACACGAGCAAAAGCTCCACTTTGTTCACCGCCGCCAAATAAGCCGGCTACAAGGTCGTATTGAAACAATCCAATAAGTCCCCAGTTTATCGCTCCGATAATAACTAGCAAAAGTGCTACTCTTTGAATCCAACTCATGATTTTGTATCCTCCTTTCAGTCATAATGTTTCTAGGTTGAGCGTTTTAGAGCAATTTTATACATAGTGCATTTCTTTTGAGAAACGGAGGTAAGTCAGGGATAATGGGAAGTGTATCGTTATTATTGGAGAGGAGAATATAGAACATGGATACATTTATGTTTCACAATCCAACAAAATTAATTTTTGGTAAAGATCAGGTAGAACAGTTGCCTGAACAGCTGCCTAAAGATACAAAAAAAGTCCTTCTCGTATATGGAGGAGGAAGCATTAAAAAGAACGGAATATATGATCAAGTCCTAAAACAGTTAGAGTCAGCCGATGTAAAAGTGCATGAGCTTGCAGGTGTTGAACCTAACCCACGCTTGACTACAGTAAGAAAAGGCGTTGATATTTGTAAAAAAGAAGGAATTGACTTTCTTCTTGCTGTAGGCGGCGGAAGTGTAATCGACTGTACGAAAACGATCGCTGCCGGTGCAAAATATGACGGAGATGCGTGGGATCTTGTAACACGCCAGGCAACTCCGGATGGTGCACTCCCCTTTGGTACAGTTCTCACGCTGGCTGCTACCGGTTCTGAAATGAACGGAGGCGCCGTAATTACAAACTGGGAAACGAATGAAAAGTATGGCTGGGGTTATGCTCCATACACTTACCCAATGTTCTCCCTTCTGGATCCGCAAAACACGATGACAGTACCAAAGGATCAGACGATTTATGGCATTGTGGACATGATGAGTCACTTATTCGAACAGTATTTCCATAATGACACTAAATCTCCCGTACAGGATGAAATGATCGAAGGAGTTTTACGCACAGTGATTAAAACAGCTCCTAAATTGCTTGATAACCTTGAATCATATGAGCATCGTGAAACCATTTTGTATTCAGGCACGCTAGCCTTAAATGGTATGCTCCAAATGGGATACCGCGGCGACTGGGCCACTCACAATATTGAACACGCGGTTTCCGCTGTATACGATATCCCACATGCAGGAGGACTGGCAATCCTTTTCCCTAACTGGATGAAACACAACTTAGATGTAAATGTTCAGCGGTTCGCTCAATTAGCTGTTAATGTCTTCGGCGTTGATAATAAAAATTCTACCGAGCGTGAAACGGCAGAAAAAGGAATCGAAGAACTTCGCAGCTTCTGGACATCAATCGGTGCTCCGGAAACACTTGCTGACTACGATATTGATGATGAAAAGTTTGATGTTATCGTCAATCGCGCGATGAAACGTGGTAAATTTGGTAACTTTACAAAATTAGATGAGCAGGACGTGAAAGAAATCCTGGAAATGTCCAAATAATGGATAACAAATGACGCAGGGAAATTTACCCTGCGTTTTTCATGTTTGAGCAACGAAGGGGTATGGAGTAACTTTTAAATAATAGTGCTAATAAGAGAGGGGCTTCTCTCTTTTTTTGGTAAAAAAGCAGCATTGAAACTAAACAGTGCTTATTTTATAAATGAATACGCTTACAATTATAACGTTACTTGATTTGAACTTCCCGTTTCGATAAAGTTAAATTGATTATATAAAAAATATACTTATAACGTGGAGGGAATTTAATGACACATGTTCGTTTTGATTACGATAAGGCGCTGCCTTTTTTTGAAGAACATGAACTAGAGTACATGCAGGGTGCAGTAGAACTGGCCCATGAAGCAATTCATCAAAAAACAGGACCAGGTAACGACTTTCTAGGATGGCTGGATCTTCCGGAAGACTATGATCGGGAAGAATTTGACCGCATTCAGAAATCTGCGGCTAAAATAAAAGAAGATTCAGATGTCCTGTTAGTTGTTGGAATCGGCGGCTCTTATCTTGGGGCTCGCGCAGCCATTGATATGCTGAACCACAGCTTTTATAATGTGCTCTCCAAAGAGCAGCGTAAGACTCCTCAAGTCTTTTTCGTCGGAAACAGTATCAGTGCTCCATATTTAAATGACTTATTCGATGTACTTGAAGGCAAAGATGTTTCTGTGAATGTCATCTCAAAGAGTGGGACTACGACAGAGCCAGCTATTGCTTTCCGTGCTTTCCGTAAATTCTTAGAAGAGAAGTATGGAAAAGAAGAGGCTAAGAAGCGAATTTATGCAACGACCGATAAATCAAAAGGAGCTCTTAAAACGCTTGCCGATGAACAGGGCTATGAATCATTTGTTGTACCTGATGATGTAGGGGGCCGCTACTCTGTATTAACTGCCGTTGGTCTGCTGCCGATCGCTGTAAGCGGAGTGGACATTGAGGAAATGATGCAAGGTGCTCAAGCTGCCAGAACAGAGCTGAGCTCTGAGAAAATTTCGGAAAACCCTGCCTATCAATATGCAGCTGTCCGTAATGTTCTTTACAACAAGGGCAAAACAATCGAAATGTTAATCAACTACGAACCCTCTCTTCAGTATTTTTCGGAGTGGTGGAAACAATTGTTTGGGGAAAGTGAAGGAAAAGACCAAAAAGGTATCTATCCTTCCTCTGCGAACTTCTCTACAGACCTTCACTCTTTAGGTCAATATGTACAGGATGGCCGTCGTGACCTGTTCGAGACAATTCTTCATGTTGAAGAACCGAAATCAGATTACACGATTGAAGAAGAAGAGCAGAACCTCGACGGGCTTAATTACCTGGCAGGACAAACAGTTGATTATGTAAATGAAAAAGCTTATCAGGGAACAATGCTTGCTCACACAGACGGGCAGGTTCCAAACTTGATTGTCCACGTACCTAAACTAGACGCTTATACGTTTGGCTATCTGGCGTATTTCTTTGAAAAAGCATGTGCCATAAGCGGCTATCTCCTTGGAGTTAATCCTTTTGATCAGCCGGGAGTTGAAGCTTATAAGAAAAATATGTTTGCACTGCTTGGCAAACCAGGTTTCGAAAAAGAAAAAGAAGAGCTGGAAAAACGCCTGTAAGGGTTAGAGAAGCACCTTGCATCCATTAATTGGATGAGCAAGGTGCTTTTTTTTGGACAAAATAAAGTAACAGATTTATTGAAGAGGGGTGATTAAATGTATGCATTAGAATCAATACTCACAGGTGAACCTTACTCGTTTAGTACATTAGAACAGGAGCTTACACCGCTTGGGTTCAAATTAGCGGATAACTGGGATTACGATCACGGTTATTTTGATTGTCAGCTGGCAAACGAAGAAGGCTATCATTTCTTAAGGATTCCTTTTACCGCAGTAAGCGGAGACTTGGATTCTCCTACTTCTTCACCTATCGTACGAGTCGGAGAGCCTTTTCTGCTCACGCATCTTTACCAGGATGGAATCGATGATCATGTTCGTGAAGGTAACTTCCGCGCCATGATTGATCAATTCCAGGAACCTAAAGATAAAGATGCCAAAGTGCCTGAAAAATTCATTCCACAAGGCCGGGAGTTATTACAGGAAGTTGAAAGCCGATTAAGTTCTAATCGGGATTAATACGATAAACGTTTCAACGTCTTCTAAGGGAGTCGAACTGTTTATATGGAAAGAGGGTTTCTGATTTTTGCGGTAACCAATCAGGAACTCTCCTTTGCTGAAATAAAGATCAACCGCCTCTCCCATCTTTTCTTTTCTTAAAGAGGGAGGGACAGGCTCTTCGTGGAATTGCCGCTCTGTTAATAAGTCTAATAACAGCTGAAAAGGCTCCACAGGGGCTGTGTGAAACAATTCATGGTAGAGCAGGCTGCTCATAAAGTCATTGGAACGGATAATCGTATCCGCGCCTGCACGCTCAGCATTAATTCTCTGCTGGTTAGTAAGTACTTCTGCAATTATAAATAGATCCTGGTGATGTCCTTTTAAAGAAACGATCTGGTGGATAACCGATTGGTCAGCTTCCCGCTCTGTTTTTGACTGATCGGCCGTTATAATTGCTTTTTTGGCTTGAGAAACGTTTGCCTTTTCTAACGTTTCTTCCATCGTAGGATCGCCATGTATGAAATGAACGTGAGTATGGTTCTCGTAAAGTTTGTTCATCGTGCGATCGATGAGTACGATATAATCGTTACATTTATTATTTTCCATCATTTCAATGAGCTGGCGAGTTCTTTCATTCCAGCCAACGAGAATAATGTGATTCATTCCTTTAAAATGAACTTTTCCCTTGGATAAATCCTGTTCATGCTTAACGGTAGCTGCCGACAAAGTAGCCATATAAAAAGTGACAAGCCCTCCTCCGGTTAAGATAAGAAAGATCGCCATAATTTTGCCGGGCGCACTTAGAGGAACATAATCACCGTAGCCCACGGTGGCTCCCGTAACAAACGCCCACCAAACCCCATCAAAAAAGGTAGGGAAATTCACAGGCTCAATTAAATGAATCATCATACCGAAGAAGATCATCATTACGAGCACGGTGGCAAGCAGCCTTAAAAATAAAGGAAGCTGAAAATATAATCGTATCCATTGCTGCATAATTGCTGTCCCCTCTTTTTTTTACTAAGTATGGCTGTTTGGGGATGATTTCAAACATGATGCCGCGGGGCTGGAGTGGTATTTTCCATAAATTACCCAGTAATAAAACATAAGGGTTACAAAAAAAGCATCCTATAAGATAGATAGGACGCTATTATTAATTAGTCAACGCTTCTTTAAGGTCTTGGTAAACGAAAGCGCGGAAATCTTCATTGTCTCGAAAGGCTTTTGTAATAAACTGGTACATTTCTTCCTGCTTATTTTTAAAGTCTTCATTATTTTCACTTGGAAGATGGGAGGAAGCTTCATCGAGAAATTTCTGGACCTCAGGTGCCCGCGGACCCCAGTTTAAATATTCATTTCCGTCCTGATCAATAACTATAATTTTAGGGATGGATCGTGAAGTTCCATTCGTTAAATATTGGTCCATTAATTCTAAGTTTTTATCTCTCTGCAGGAAGTGTGTATTGATCCTTGCTTTTTCTGCAAGTCTTAAGAAGATAGGAATATTAAGCATCGCATCTCCGCACCAGTCTTCTGTTAAGATGATCGCTCGTAAGTTTTTACTTCTAAGCAAACCAAATAAAGGTTCATCCTCTGTCGGCACTTTAAAATGTTCATAAATATATATAAAGCTTTCTTTATTTTTGCTCATTGAATCTACATATTCCTGGGCTGTAACCCCTTTTAAAAACCAGTCGTTCAATTCCATAAAAGAAAACCTCCTCGTCATTACATACTCTTTTACGTACCCTATTTGATAAAACATTAAGCACATTTTTTATTGCTTTTAAAATGGTATAATTTAGATGAACCAAGGAGGGATTACATATGGATCAAACAGAAAAGGATTTTTTATTTGAATTATTGAGAACACCATCTCCTTCAAGCCTGGAGATGAACATTCAGAAGAAATGGATAAAAGAAATGGAACCATATGCTGATAAGATACAAACTGACAATGCAGGGAACGCAATTGCCGTGTTGAACCCTGATGCGAAGTTTAAAGTCCTGCTGGCAGGTCATTGTGATGAAATAGCTTTAGTCATAAACAGAATTGACGATCGAGGATTCCTTCATTTCGAAAAGATGGGCGGGATTAATCCTAAGGCTGCTGTAGGAATGAAAGTGACCGTTCTTGGGGAAAGCAAAACGCTCGATGGAGTTATTGGAGTGAATGCTCAGCACCACGGAGGACTAAAAGGTGACTTTGGCTTAGAAGACTTATTTATTGACTGTGGGTCAAATTCGAAGGAAGAAATCAGCCAGTTTGTAAGCATTGGCGATTTGGCGGTTTATAAGCGTGAACCAGAGCTGCTAATGGACCGTTTTATAACGGGTAGAGGCCTGGATAACCGTACAGGGCAGTTTATCGTCGGAGAGGTAATCAAAAGGTTATCTAAAAAAGAATTGAAAGTAGGCGTATATGCGGCAAGTACCGTTAATGAAGAAACAAACATGGGCGGTGCTTATTTTGCAGCGGCTGGTGTAGAGCCGGCAATGGCGGTTGCTTGTGACGTCACATTTGCGACAGACTATCCTGGAGTAAATACGTACAAGTATGGTGATGTTAAGCTGGAAGGCGGGCCAGTATTAGCGAAAGGCGCCCCGATTAATAGAAAAATCAATCAGCTGCTCTTATCTAGTGCCAAGTCTCTCAACTTAGAAGTTCAGTATGAATTAACATCGCGGGCAACTGGAACGGACGCTGATCGAATGAGGCTTACCGGAAAAGGAGTTCCTGTCAGCCTTGTATCCTTGCCTTTAAGGTACATGCACTCACCGGTAGAAACAGCAAGCCTACAGGATATCGATCAGGAAATTGATCTTTTAGTCCATATGATCGAAAATTTAACAGGAACGGAAAGTTTAAACCCGCTCGATGATTAATGATGAACTAAGGAAAGTACCTGCTATGTGAGCGGGTGCTTTTTTTGCTTATTGGATCAGGGAAGGGATTTTCAGAGAGGGATGAACGCCTTCATATGGGAGGTAAGCGCCGGAAAGACGGTCTAAACGATGAAAAAATCCAAATCCAGCAGCTCTTCAGTAACCTCCAGTAAATTATACTTGCGCAATTCCCGTATTATATATAGAATTAATCTACAATCATATATCGATTCAAATCTTCGGGGCAGGGTGAAATTCCCGACCGGCGGTAATAAGCGAACGCTTTAAGTCCGTGACCCGTTAAGGATATTCCTTGCGGTGGATCTGGTGCAATTCCGGGGCCGACAGTTACAGTCTGGATGGGAGAAGATGTCGAGCAGTTAAGATAGTATTCAACTATCTTTATTTGACTATGGACAATGACGCCCCTGAAGCTTTTATAGCTTTAGGGGCTTATTTTGTGCATAGAGCTCACCTTCATCTGGGATGCGAATCGATATAAAAAGATGAAGGGGGCACACAAAGTGTATTTTAATCAAGAATCAAAGTTATTAAAACTTGTACTAATGGCGTTGTTTGGGACTATTTCTATGCTTTTAATGTTTCTCAATTTTCCGCTTCCAATGCTGCCGCCGTATCTAAAAGTTGATTTCAGTGAGCTGCCGGCATTGATAGCTGCGCTGATGTTTACCCCGGCTGCAGGAATTGTAGTGGAAGCTCTTAAAAATCTGCTGTACCTGATTTATACAGGAGCGGCTGATCCAGTTGGGGTTGCAGCTAACTTTTCAGCAGGAGCACTCTTTGTTGTACCTGCTGCTATGATTTATCACAAGTTTAAGAGCACGAAAAGTTTAATAGCTGGACTTGTTACAGGGGCTGCCGTTATGGCGGTTGGCATGAGTATTCTTAATTACTTCGTCATTCTTCCTGCTTACGCCTGGTTTATGGGATGGGAGACAATGAGCGCACAGGTAAAGTGGGGCACAATTTTAGTTGGAATTCTTCCGTTTAATTTGCTTAAAGGTATTATTGCAGGATCACTGTTCATTCCTGTTTTTATTAAATTAAAACCTTGGTTTCAACAGAAGGTGTGGCAGAGGTCATCGGCTGCCTAAGAAAAGAGCTGTCCGGCTCGGCTGGACAGCTCTTTTTTGATTGCCTTTTTGATTAGTAAAACATCGTTTCTGCTGGATTCATTCGATAGATGGTAAAAGCTAAGAAGGTGGCGAAACTGCTCCATAAAATGTAAGGTACGAGCAAAAGACTGCAAAGCTTACTGACCTTCCACAAAAGAACGGATAACATAACAGAAGTGATCGAGACAAAAATACAGTCAATAAAAGCGAGCAGCAGGTCCTTTTGTTCAAACTGGAAAAAGCTGAACAGCTGATTGAGCAAATAATTCAGGATGAAAACTGTTATTAGAGAATTGGGCAGGCTGGAAAAGCTAATTTTCCAGACCGCAAAAGTTATTGAAAAAGCGATAAAGGTGAAAAGAATCATCCAAATGATTCCGATCGTACCGCCAGACGGGGTCCAAGCTGGTTTATCTAACTGGTTATACCAGTTTTCATCGATTGGAAAAAGAAAGCCTGCAAGGGAAAATGCTCCATAAATAAGAAGAAACACAGTAACAGCCTTAGGGACCTTTTTTATCATAAGATATTAAGACTGCTCTTCTGTTTCGTCTACATTGATTCGGGCAGTAGGCATAACCTCCAGTCTTTCTAGTGGAATTGGTTCTCCTGAGACCACGCTTTTGCCATAAGTCCCGTCTTCAATTCTTTGGAGAGCATCATTAATGTCAATTAATTTTTCCCTTGTCTGTTCATGTAACGTTTGTTCCTTTGCACGTTCATGCTGGAACGTTCCTAAATCGCCCGGATGGTCAGAGACGCTGGATAATTCCCCTTCATAGTCACTGGAAGAGTCCTCGTCAGCCTTCTCCTTCTGATATTTTTCTAAATCCTCTTCGGTTTCCTCTTTCATTTCTTCTAGTTTCTTCTTGAAATCTTGAATCTGCTTTTCTGATAACATATTTAAAACTCCTTTCCTGTCGTTAGGAGTTCTTCAGGGCTACTACTCCAATCGTACACCTGGAGGCTGAGATAAGATTATCTTCTTCATCGGTAATTGCAATTTCCCAGACCATCGTTGTTTTACCTAAATGAAGCGGTGTTGCTTTACCATAAACCTTGCCTCCCCGGACGCTTTTAACATGGTTAGCATTTATTTCAATCCCAAAGACTTGTTGTTTATCACTGTCTATATTTAAAAAAGCTCCGATGCTTGCGGCTGATTCTGCCAAAGCTGCGGAAGCACCTCCATGTAAAAAGCCCATCGGCTGATGCGTCCTTTTATCGACAGGCATACTCAGAGTCACCTCTGAAGGAGTCGCCTTAACAACTTCCATTCCTAACGATTCCATAAGTGTATTGTTCATTGAGATTTTCATGTGATCGCTCCTTTAATAATTCCCTTATGTATACAAATCAAACCTCCCCCTTTTTCCTCGTAATGGGTAGGGGAGCAGCGAGACTCCTGCTTAAAAAACGGACGATCCGAGACCCCGCAGAGTGGGTTTCTCAAGGAGGTTTGGACGATCGTCCGCTAAAAAGCGAGGTGATTCCCGCCCCATTAGTCCCCTTTTAAGTAGTGCTAGAGAGGTATAATTAACTGTAGCAGCAGGGAAATACCAAGCATCAGGCCGTATATAGTGTTTGTTTGGGCAGTCGCCTTCATCGCCGGCATCATTTCTAAAGGCTGGCTTTTCCCCATAAATCCTTTAACTGCCTGGTTTGCTTTTTTCAAACTTAGCAAAGTTATGAAGGACCAGACAGGCAGGCTGCCAATCAAGATATAGATTATTGTAAGAATGTAGGCTACTGCAAAAATAATAGTGAGAAAACGAATAGCCCCCTGGTGGCCGAACAGGATTGCAAGTGTTCTGCGACCATTCTCTGCATCGCCGACTCGGTCGCGGATATTGTTGGCAAGCAAGATCGCCCCTATGAAGATAGCGACTGGCAGGGAAATGAGAAGCACTGTCCAGTTAAGGCTTAACGTCTGGATAAAATAACTGATGCCAATAATAATCGGACCCATAAAAAAGCCGGCAGTTACTTCGCCAAATGGAGTATAGGCGATCGGGTAAGGTCCACCTGTATATAAGTACCCAAACAGCATGGATACCAGCCCGATAACGGCGATCCACCAGCTTGAAGAAGCACAGATGTAAAAGCCTAAAATGGCAGCAGTTACAAGACAGCCGTTGGCTAAAAGAAGCACGGTGCGCGGGCTTATTCCATCCCTTACAATCGCCCCTCCAATTCCAACTGAATTTTCGTTATCCAGTCCTTTGACATAATCGTAATATTCATTGAACATATTAGTAGCTATTTGTATAAGTATGGATGCTAGTAACATGGCCAAGAACAGCCCAAAATGGAATGTACCATCAAGGGCAGCTAATACAGATCCTATAAAAACAGGTACAAAAGCAGCGGTCAGGGTATGAGGACGCATTAATCTCCACCATACTTGAAAACCGTCCCGTTCATTCAAGGAAGCTTTCATATTTTGGTTAGGAACCGAGCTCATGGAGTTCATCTCCCTTGTAGTAATATAATATCAATTTAAGTTTAGGGAAAGGGTCCCCAAGTGTCAATCCTTGTAAGAATATGCTGGAAATAGTGAGGATTCCTTGAGTCCTGGACTGAAAGAGAATAAAATAGAAGAGGGTCTGCTTTTTTAAAGAGAATGATAATAGACCGATTAAATGAGAGCGTCCCTGGTTAGGGATGGGAGGAATCTTAATGCTTCATGTAAAAATACCTCAGATTGATGCAATCGTAGAGGAAGCAATAAACCGGGCGGCTCTAGAGGGAGAGCCGCAAATGATAAGTTATGTAGAACAAATCGATACAGCGGACAGCATCGCTTTCTTGGACAGAGCTAAGCAGGTCTCATCGCACCGTTTATATTGGAGAAGTGCAGATGAAGAATTTGTTTTAGCTGGTGCTGGTTCTGCAAAACGTGTCTATTCCGGAGACCAACATCGATTTAATGAAATTGAAGCGATGTGGACAGCCTTGCAGCAGAAGGCTCACGTTTACGATATGTTTAGTGAGAAGGGGACCGGTTTAGTAGCAATAGGCGGGTTCAGCTTCGATTCGAAGGAGGAAAAAGCTTTCCCGTGGGAGGCTTTCCCGGATAGTCAGATGACCATTCCCATGTATTTGCTTACTAACAAAGGGGACAGTTCCTTCTTAACAACAAACCTTTTGATTTTCAAAGAGGATCATAAACAGCAGATCCTTCATCAGATCAAGAGTGACAAGAACCATCTTCTACACGGAGAACGTACGGAGGTCCGCCTGCCGGTATGTACAAATACAAGCGAGATTCAGCCTGAAGAATGGAAGGACAGTGTAAAAAAAGCTACAGAAGATATAAAAAATGGCGAGCTGGAAAAAGTGGTCCTTGCTCGTGAGCTTCGTGTGGCGTTTAAAGAAGACGTTCAGCTGGCAGCCGTCATCGAGAAGCTGGCAGCTACTCAGCCAAACAGCTACATTTTTACAGTGGAAAGCGATGGTGAACATTTTATCGGCGCCACGCCTGAGCGGTTAGCGAAAGTAGATAATCAGCAGCTTGTATCCACTTGCCTGGCGGGTACAACCCCCCGCGGCAAAAATGATGAGGAAGACAAAAAGCTGGGACAGGCCCTGCTTGATGATCCTAAAAATTGCCAGGAGCACGAATTCGTCGTTCAAATGATCCGGCAGGCTGTGGAAGCGTGCTGTTACAATATCGATATTCCAGAGAAGCCGGTCCTTTATCCTTTGCGTAACCTTCAGCACTTATATACACCGGTTACCGCAACGCTAGAAGAGGGTTATACTTTATTGGATGTCGTCTCAAGGCTTCACCCAACACCGGCTCTCGGCGGAATGCCGCAGAAAAAATCGGTCGAATATATCCGCAATCATGAAGTGCTGAATCGCGGCTGGTATGCAGGACCGGTCGGCTGGTTTGATGGGCGCAATAATGGAGAGTTTGCCGTAGCTATTCGGTCAGCACTTATTCAAAAAGATGAAGCCTCATTATTTGCAGGGTGCGGAGTAGTAGAAGATTCTGACCCTGAAACAGAATACGATGAAACAGGGGTTAAATTAAAACCTATGCTGTCCGTCTTAGGGGGATACTGATGGAGCATGTACTAGACCTTTCGAGATATATCACACATTTTGCCGACCAGTTTGTAAGATCGGGGTTGGAGGATGCCGTCATTTCTCCGGGCTCACGTTCAACACCGTTGGCTTTGGCATTTCGTGAACATGAAGACATGAACACTTGGATTAATTTAGATGAAAGATCTGCTGCTTTTTTTGCTCTAGGATTGGCAAAAGCGAAGCAAAAACCGGTCATTTTAGTTTGCACTTCCGGTACAGCAGCAGCCAATTACTACCCTGCTATAGTGGAAGCATACTATAGCAGGGTTCCTTTGGTTGTTTTAACGGCAGACCGTCCACACGAGCTTCGGGACGTAGGAGCCTCGCAGGCTATTGAACAGCTGAACATGTATGGATCTTACGTGAAATGGTTCCATGATCTTGCGTTACCGGATCAAACCATGCTTTTTTATGCCCGTAAGCAGGCGGCGCGTGCTGTACAGGAGAGTACTTCCGGTCAGCAGGGGCCCGTTCATATCAATGTTCCGCTGCGTGAGCCGCTAGTCCCTGATTTTTCATTGGATGGACTTTGGAGTGAAGGTGCCCCATCACTTTCTGAACCGTTAAGTGGAGAAACAAAGTTAACAGAAGAACAAGTAAGAACCTTTAAAGAATTGCTTTTAAGCGATCAAAAAGGATTAATCGTATGCGGACCGCAAACGGATGCTGAATTAGCAGACTCACTGACCAACTTTGCTTCTAAAGCTGGCGTTCCTGTTTTTGCCGACCCTCTCTCCCGGTTAAGGACTGGGAAGCACGATAAACGAAATATCATTGAAAATTATGACGCCTTATTAAAAGGTGAGGAGATTAAGCATCAATTGCGTCCTGATTACATTATTCGTTTTGGGGCGATGCCTGTTTCTAAAGCTTATTTAAAATGGATTCAGCTGCATTCTTCTTCGATCAGCCATTATGTAGTGGATGAGCACAGCAGTTACCGCGAACCCGCTGGAGTATCGACTCAGTTCATCTGGTCCAATCCCCGTGTTTTTAGTGTTCAATTAGCAGGTAAGCTTGAAGAGGGCAGCAAGGAAAATGATTGGCTGAATACATGGCAGGAATTAAACATCCTCGCCAAAGAAGAGATGCTCCGAGAACCGTCAGAAGAGCTGAATGAAGGACACGCTGTAGTTTATTTGTCGGAAGCCATACCGGATGAATCGATTTTATTTATCGGCAACAGCATGCCGATTCGTGATGTAGACAGCTTTTTCATGTCTACTCCAAAGTCGGTCGAGCTGATGGCTAACCGCGGGGCTAATGGCATTGACGGCGTCGTTTCTTCGGCGATTGGAGCTGCTGCCAGCGGGAAGCCGGCGACATTATTAATAGGCGACGTTTCTTTTTTTCATGATATAAATGGATTGTTAGCTGCTAAACAACAGGACATTGACCTTACAATAGTAGTGATTAACAACGATGGCGGGGGAATCTTCTCCTATCTTCCAAAAGTAGGGGAGAGCGAACACTTTGAAGAGCTTTTTGGCACTCCGCTTGGTATTGATTTTAAACGGATAGTGGAAACCTACGGCGGAAATTTTCAAAGAGTAGCTAGCTGGGAAGATTATAAGAAAGCCTTATCCATCAGCTATAAAGAAAAAGGGCTTCAAGTGATTGAAGTTGTGACAAGCCGAACGACCCATGTAGAGTTTCATAAAGATCGCTGGAGAAATATCGAAGAGGCTGTTCGTTTAAGAAGGTGAAAAAGATGTATGTAAAAGTCCAAGATAAAAAGTATTGGGTTGAAGATTTCGGCGGGGAAGGCATACCTTTGCTTTTTCTACATGGATTTACGGGCAGTGGGGATACCTTTGACGAATCCATCTCTTTATTCACTGAAGATTGGCGGATGATCAAACTGGATATGCCAGGCCACCGGAAAACAGGCGAGATCGGATCAATAAGTATGGAACAATTTTGTGATGATCTGGCACTGATACTTAATGAATTGAATGTACCGAAAGTCTGCCTGATCGGTTATTCAATGGGAGGGCGTGCTGCTCTCTCTTTTACTTTCTTATATCCTGAACTTGTAGAAAAACTCGTTTTAGAGAGCTCTTCACCAGGGCTGTCTGTAACTGAGGAACAGATGGCCCGGCAGGCAAAGGATCAGACACTTATCGACATGCTTCATAAGGATGGACTGAAAAGCTTTGTAAACCTCTGGGAAAACCTCCCCCTTTTTCATACGCAAAAGTCCCTGCCAGAAGAGGTACAGGACCGGGTAAGAACCGAACGGCTGAGCCACACGGCCGCAGGTCTGGCTCAATCGCTGGCGGGTATGGGGACAGGCAGGCAGCCTTCCTGGTGGGATAAGCTTCCCGAGCTGTCAGTAGATGTTCTGCTTATCACGGGATGTGAGGATGAGAAGTTCCTAAGGATCAATGAAGAGATGGAAAAGTTAACCCTGAAAGTTCGCGTTTATAAAATCCGTGAAGCCGGGCACGCTGTACATGTAGAGAAGCCAGAGATTTTCGCTGAAATTGTAGAAGAATTCATGTTACAATAAACATTGTGTAATAAAGCACGTTGGGAGGAAAAGGTAATGAAGTATAATTGGGTTTCAGAACGTACGTATGATGACATTTTGTACGAAACTTTTGAAGGAATTGCAAGAATTACAATAAACAGACCAGAAGTAAGGAATGCTTTTCGTCCGCAGACGGTTCAGGAATTAATTGACGCATTTGCTTATGCGCGTGACGATTCCAAAATCGGTGTAATCGTACTAGCAGGGGCTGGAGACGCTGCTTTCTGCTCAGGTGGAGACCAGAGCGTACGAGGCCACGGCGGCTATGTAGGCGACGATAAGATTCCTCGTTTAAACGTATTGGACCTACAGCGTCTGATTCGTGTTATTCCTAAGCCGGTTGTAGCAGAAGTTTCCGGCTACGCGATTGGCGGAGGTCATGTACTACATATTGTTTGTGACTTAACCATCGCAGCGGACAACGCGATCTTCGGGCAGACAGGACCGAAAGTAGGGAGCTTTGATGCCGGTTACGGTGCCGGGCTGCTTGCTCGTATCGTAGGTCATAAGAAAGCCAGGGAGATCTGGTACTTATGCCGCCAGTACAATGCTCAGGAAGCTCTGGATATGGGACTGGTAAACACAGTCGTACCTCTTGAACAACTTGAAGATGAGGTTGTGCAGTGGGGCCGTGAGATGCTTGAGAAATCTCCAACTGCTCTTCGTTTCTTAAAAGCTTCCTTCAATGCGGATACAGATGGTTTAGCCGGGCTGCAGCAGATGGGCGGAGACGCTACACTGTTATACTATACAACGGATGAAGCGAAAGAAGGCCGTGATTCCTTTAAAGAAAAACGCAAGCCTAATTTCGATCAGTTCCCAAGATTCCCTTAATAAGCTAGCAATACTATTATTCAAGGTATTGTTATGCCACAGCGTACAAAAAGGACTGCCCTTTAGGGTTAGTCCTTTTTATTAGAGAACATTTAAAGGTGGGACAATCATGGAGATTCCTCATTGGCTTGAGAAACAGGCAGATTTGCAGCCTGGTAGGCCTGCAATTGAATTAGAAGATGGATCCGTACTTACCTTTCTTGAATTAAGAAATCAAAGCAGGAAGACCGCTTACGGTTTAATTGAATGCGGAGTTAAAAAAGGGGACCACATTGCGATACTGGCCGCCAATCATGTGCAGTATGCGGTACTTGTGCATGCCGTCAGCTACATTGGAGCAGTCGCTGTCTGTTTAAATACGCGGTTAACAGTCAATGATCTCATGTTTCAAGTGAATGATGCGGACGTGAGTCATCTTGCAGCGGATCACGATCAGATGGAAAAAGCTAATCAGATTAAAGATGGCATACAGGATCCTCTTACTCTCTATTCCCTGGAGGATATGCCTCAAAGTGATAAAACTTATCCGCTTCACGAATTTTTAAAATTAGATGATGTATTTACGATGATGTTTACCTCTGGTACCACAGGCCGTCCGAAAGCCGTGATGCACACGTACGGCAACCACTGGTTCAGCGCAATTGGATCTTCGTTAAACCTCGGACTGCATTCAAATGACAAGTGGCTAGTCTGCCTTCCTGTCTTTCACGTTGGCGGCTTTTCTTTAATTATGAAAAATATGATTTATGGGATGCCCATCGTGCTTCTTAAAGGGTTTGATCAGGAAAAAGTGATCGATCAGATATTAAATAAAGGGGTTACTTTAATTTCCATAGTCACCGTAATGCTTCAAAGGCTGTTAAGCAGTAACCTCAAAGAATTCCCCCCACATTTCAGAGGCGCGCTGCTTGGTGGGGGCCCAGTGCCTGTACCGCTCCTTGAAGAAGCCAAAGAAAGAAGGCTTCCTGTTTTTCAGTCCTTCGGAATGACGGAGACAAGTTCACAGATCTCTACATTAAGCCCGGATGACGCCTTTAGAAAAATTGGCTCGGCTGGAAAAGCACTAGGCACGGCCAGCTTAAAGATTATGACTAAAGGAAGAGAAGTACCGGCAGATCAGGTCGGTGAAATTTTTGTGAAAGGTCCGATGGTTACTCGAGGTTATTATAATCATCCTCTAGTATCGTCTGATTATCTGGCTACAGGAGACTTAGGCTACCTGGATGATGACGGTTTTTTATATGTCGTCGACCGCGTGAAGGATATGATTATATCAGGCGGGGAAAATATATATCCGGCAGAAATAGAAAGCGTGCTGCAGGGAATGACTCAAGTGTTAGAGGTCGCCGTTACCGGCCTGCCACATGAGAAGTGGGGAGAAGCACCCGCCGCCTTTATCGTCCTGAAGCCAGGAGTAAGTCTTACTTCCAAAGAAGTGCTGGATTTCTGTAAAGACAAGCTAGCCAGCTACAAGTTCCCTCGAGCAGTCTACTTTATTGATGAACTGCCGAGAAATGCATCTAACAAATTAGTAAGAAGAAAACTCCCTGAATATATACAGGAGAGGGATTAATATGAATATCAAAGAAGTAAGGCTTATCCAGGTTGAAATGCCGTTAAAAAAGCCGTTTGTTACACATCAGGGGACTCTGGAAAAACGGCCGGTTATCGTAGTCGAAGCAAAAGATCATATTGGATTAAGCGGCTGGGGAGAAGTTACGGCTTTTCCTTCTCCTTTTTACACTTCCGAAACGATCCAGACGGCGAGGCATGTTCTAAGTAATTTTTTAATTCCAGCAGTAAAAGGTTTAAAAAAGCCAGAGCAGTTTCATAAAGCCGTGTCTTTTGTAAAAGGACATCCGATGGCAAAAGCCGGCCTTGAAGGAGCGCTTTGGGACTTAGCTGCCAAGCAGCAAAATGTAAGTTTAAGCTGTCTGGTTGGAGGAGTGAAAGAAGAAGTGGAAGCAGGGGCTGTGATCAGCTTGAGCAGCTATACAGCGGAAGAAATTGATTCCTTATTAGATGAGGGGTACACCCGTTTTAAGCTGAAAGTTGAAAAAGGCAAGGAAAGAGAAATGATTTTATCTGTCCGGGAGACGCATCCAGATCTTCCTCTTATGATCGATGCCAACGGGATGTATGAGGAAGAGAATTTGGAAGAAGTCGTGAAACTTGATGACCTCGGTCTGTTAATGATTGAACAGCCCTTTCCATCAGGAGACTTTTATTTGCATCAGCAGGCTCAGAAGCAAATGAAGACACCTCTCTGCTTAGATGAATCTATCCAAAGCTATGAAGATGCAAAACAGGCCATCGCCCTTGGAAGCTGCCGGATTATGAATATTAAGATCAGCCGGATTGGCGGCTTGTCTGCTGCCATTCACGTTCATGATCTATGCCAATCCCATAACATTCCAGTCTGGTGCGGCGGTATGGTCGAAACAGGCATATCGAAAGCTCACAACCTTGCGCTCGCCTCGCTGCCTAACTTCCAATATCCTGGCGACCTGTCCGGTTCGCTGCGTTATTTTGAGAAAGATATTATTAATCCTTACTTTGAAGTAAATAACGGAATGATGCAGGTCCCTCATGGAAAAGGGATAGGTGTTTCTATAAATAAAGAAGTGTTACGCAGCTTCACAAAGCAGGAAGATCGCTTTACGTTATAAGGCAGCCCTTTTTGACAATTTCGAGCTTGAATCATACACTTAAAAACAGAAGATTTGAATGACGGGCAGAGGTGACATAATGGTTTCATTAACAAGGGATGAAGAAGTTTTTCTAAGTGAGAATTTTAAATATTTTTTAGACTCAACACCATCTGAAGATATATTAGGTGTGGTTAAAGGAGAGGTTTTGCAGAACAAAAAAGGAGTTCAGGAAACCCTCGATGAGATTCATGCGTATATGGAGTCCGAGTTCTTTTTAACGACGGCATCTGTTTTATCTAAACGCTATGCGAACTTTATCGCTACGATTCCGTTGGCTTCGATGACACTTTTTAATAAGTTCCCTAATATGAACCTCGACAATGTGGAACTTATAAGAGTGGATGAGAAGAAAAAGTGGCTGCCGCGTCTGCACCTGCTGTCTAAAGTGGTGACTCAGCCGGTTGACCAAACGCGGGAGCAGTGGATGAGAGAAGAGCTGGACCATCTATTTAAAGAAATTGTGCGTCCAGTATTTCTGCATATCAATCACTTGACCCGCCTATCCATGGACGTCATGTGGGAAAATATTTCTGTTTATATGTTTCGGCTGTATGAAAGGCAGTTGGCCGAATGGTATTCAGCGGAAGAAACAGAACGGATGAAGCAGGATTTCTACTATATCGTCAGAGATCTGCCGGGTGAAACGTTTGGGACGAGTCATAATCCTTTTACCTACTTTCTGGAACAGCCCAAATTGGAAACAGGAGCAAGACAGAGGAAATGCTGCTGTTTATCACACAGGCTCCATACAGACAGTGATTACTGCAAGGTTTGTCCAAAGAGATTTAAATGATGGAAAAGCCGTAATAAAACCTTCTTTGTTTGTAAAACCTACAGCTAAGGAGGTTTTTTTTATGAGTAAGAAACCATATTATGTGAATATCGGAACGAAAGAAATATCAATCAACCATGATGGAAATAATGATGATTTTATTATTTATGCAGATGAATACGATCTGCTGCTGCTGAGAGAGATATTTGATGAGATTGACAATGCGGACACCCGCTCGTTCTATCGTGCTCATATTCCTTTTCAACCGTATCATCAGGATATGGATAATGATGAATATGATGATGGCATGAAAGGCGCTTTTCGAATGATCTACGAACTTGGCGATGAAAAAACGAAAAATCATATTACTGAAATGGGTGTTTTGGAAGATTTAAAAAACGAAGAGCCGCTTCAATAAGGAAGCGGCTTTCCTTATAATTAAGCCTCATTTAATAAATTACGGCTTTTTCAGGAGTTTTTATTACTCTTCGCTTATGATACGATTTAAAATAGAGGAAAGTATTAAAAATACATAACTTCGTATTAAAGGCAGATGATCTTACGTGAAGACTTTTTATGATTTTTATCGAAACCAAGTAAAACTATCCTTTGAGGACCATCCGTTTTCAACGGCTCCAAAGCATGTATGGGTTATTTGCCGATTTCAAGATCAATGGCTGTTAACTAAGCATAAAGATAGAGGTCTGGAATTCCCGGGAGGCAAAGTGGAAAAAGGCGAAACAGCAGAGCAGGCAGCACTAAGAGAAGTTTTCGAGGAAACGGGTGCCTACGTAGATAAATTAAACTACATCGGGCAATATTACGTATCCGGTAAAGGCGGGACGATTATTAAAAATGTCTATTACGCCTATATCGAAAAGCTGGAAGATCAGCCTCATTATTATGAAACAGAGGGACCGGTATTGTTAAGCCGGCTGCCGGACAGCCTGAAAGAAAATAAACTGTACAGCTTTATGATGAAGGATGAAGTACTCCCTCAATGTTTAAAAATAATAGAAGAGAAGTACTTATAAAAGAAATAAGCCGTGCTGTTATCAGCACGGCTTTATCTATATATGAGGAGATGAGGATACGTTAATTATGATCTTCCAAATAAAGGTCCAGCATCTTTAATTTCATGGCTGGCTATCGTGAACTGCTTGAAATTCTCATGGAACTTAGAAGCAAGTTCATGTGCTTTTTCATCATAGGCGGCTGTATCTTTCCAGGCCTTTCTTGGAATAAGCACTTCATCAGGCACTCCCGGGCAGTGAGTTGGAATTTCAAGACCAAATACTGGATCTGTATATGTTTCAGTAGATTTCAGTTCGCCTTCAAGGGCAGCATGAACCATCGATCTTGTGTGAGATAGGTTCATTCTCTTTCCTTGGCCAAAAGCTCCACCTGTCCAGCCTGTATTCACTAAATATACTTCACTATTGAATTGGTCAATTTTTTCTCCCAGCATTTCCGCATAAACGGAAGGTGCTAATGGAAGGAAAGGCGAACCAAAACAAGTCGAGAAGGTAGCCTGCGGTGAAGTAACCCCGCGTTCGGTTCCAGCCAGCTTACTCGTATAGCCGCTTAGGAAGTGGTACATCGCTTGTTCTTTAGATAACCTGCTGATCGGAGGCAGCACCCCGGTAGCATCTGCTGTTAGAAAAATAATGGTTCTCGGGTGGCCTGCTACGCTGGGTACCACTGTGTTCTTAATATGATTCAGTGGATAAGCGGCCCTTGTATTTTCGGTTAATGTCGTATTTTCATAATCGGGCTTATGAGAATAAGGGTCAAGAAGGACATTTTCCAGTACGGCGCCAAAACGAATGGCGTTATAGATCTGAGGTTCTTTTTCCTCAGAAAGGTTGATACATTTCGCGTAACATCCGCCTTCAATGTTCGAAACGCCATAGTTGGACCATGCGTGTTCATCATCACCGATCAACCTTCTGTTAGGATCGGCAGAAAGAGTCGTTTTTCCTGTTCCTGATAAACCGAAGAATAATCCTACATCCCCTTCACTTCCGACATTGGCCGAACAGTGCATAGGAAGGACGTTCTTCTGCGGCAGGAGAAAGTTCATAACTGAGAAGATAGATTTTTTAATTTCTCCAGCATATTCGGTTCCCCCGATGAGGACGATCCGATGTTTAAAGGAAATCAAAATAAACGCTTCTGAATTCGTTCCATCCGTTTCGGGATTTGCTTTAAAGGTTGGAGCTGAAATAACAGAGAATTCCGCTTCATGTTCGTTGAGATCTTCGCTGTCCGGGCGGATAAACATTTGATGAGCAAACAGGTTATGCCAGGCGAACTCATTGATGACTTGGATAGGAAGTCTGTATCGTTCATCAGCACCGGCAAACCCTTTAAAGACGAACACTTCGTCTTTTCCTTTTAAATAGTCCAAAACCTTGTGGTATAAATTAACGAACACATCTTCATCAATCGGGCGATTGGTTTTCCCCCAATTCACATAATGAGAAGAATCGTCATCTTTTACGATAAACTTATCGTTAGGGGAACGACCCGTATAAGCACCCGTCGTAGCCTGAATTGCACCACTATTTGTCAGCGTTCCTTCTTTGCGAGATAGTATTTTTTCAACTAATAGAGGAACGGATAAATGGTGATGGACATTTGGTTGGGTTAGTAATTGGTTAAGCTCAGACATTTGATTAATCGTACTCATATGTGTCTACCCGCCTTTACTGTAAATATTTTAAATGGAGCCAATGGTCAACTTTGAAATAAAGTATAACACATTAGAATTAATAATCCATACTAATTTAAAAAATGCTTATTTTTTATTTTATTCATTACTGGGATATAATGTTATTGAGGGGATGTGAAATGATGAGCAAAGTGAAAATATTATTTGATGAAGATTGTTATCTGTGCCAGCAGACGAAAAGTATCCTTCAGCCGCTCGATTGGTTTCGGAAAATGGAGTGGCAGCCTCTTCAACAGTTTGCGGAAGAATATAAGATTTCTGCAAGCAGTGTAAGAACCCTTAAGAAAGAAATTCACGTCATCACCCATAAAAATGAAGTGAAGCGGGGATTTGCGGCATTACAGTACTTATTACTGCGAATGCCGACGCTGTTTACTCTCGGCCTCCTCATTAATATTCCTGGTGTTTCACTTATCGGCCATCCTCTCTATAAAGGGATCGCAAGAAACCGCTACAATATCTTCAAGAAACAGTGTATTAATGGGTCGTGCTCCATTTCATAAACCTGGAATATTAATTGACATGTATGCTCTATTTCGATACTATTAGTCCGAACGGATACTCTCTTATCCAGAGCTGGTGGAGGGACAGGCCCTATGAAACCCGGCAACCCGTCATTCACTTGGCATGGTGCTAACCTGAAGCAAAGTCATACGTGGCTTTGGACGATAAGAGCGAAAGGAAACAGCACCTTTCCTCGAGTGTAGGAAGGGTTTTTTCTTTTTAAAAGCACATATCGATACCCACAAAATTCTGTTTGTTAAGAATTTTTACGTTTATAAACTTCTAAAAGATACGGGTAAAGAGTTCCGTCGAATCTTTGTACTTAACAGAAGGAGGAGTTTACAGAATGCCTGCCAACCGCCGGTTATTCACATCAGAATCTGTCACAGAGGGTCACCCGGACAAAATCTGTGATCAGATTTCAGATTCAATATTAGATGAAATATTAAAAAACGATCCCAATGCACGGGTAGCTTGTGAAACTACCGTCACTACAGGGCTTGTTCTAGTATCAGGAGAAATCAGCACAAGTACTTATGTGGACATTCCAGCCATCGTCCGCCAGACGATTAAAGACATCGGCTACACGAGAGCCAAATATGGTTTCGATGCAGATACCTGTGCTGTATTAACGGCTATTGATGAGCAATCCCCTGATATTGCAGGAGGAGTTGACGTCTCATTAGAATCCAGGGAAGGCAAGATGAGCGATAAAGAACTCGAAGCCATCGGAGCCGGAGACCAAGGGTTAATGTTCGGTTTTGCCAATAATGAAACTGAAGAATTAATGCCTCTTCCAATTTCCCTCGCTCACAAGCTGGCCAAGCGCCTCTCAGATGTTCGCAATGATGGAACTCTGGATTACCTGCGTCCGGATGGAAAAACTCAGGTAACTATAGAATATGACGAAAATGACAAGCCCATTCGTGTAGATACAATTGTAATATCTACTCAGCACGCTGAAGAGGTCACACTGGAACAAATCCAGAAAGATCTTCATGAGCAAGTGATTGTTCCGGTTGTACCGTCTCAACTCATTGATGATAAGACGAAATACTTTATTAATCCAACAGGCCGTTTCGTAATTGGAGGTCCTCAAGGGGATGCAGGCTTAACCGGACGTAAGATCATTGTAGACACTTATGGAGGCTATGCCCGTCACGGCGGAGGCGCATTCAGCGGTAAGGACGCGACGAAAGTTGACCGTTCAGCTGCTTATGCGGCTCGTTATGTTGCTAAGAATATCGTAGCTGCCGGATTAGCTGATTCATGTGAAGTTCAGCTTGCCTATGCTATTGGAGTGGCACAGCCTGTTTCCATTTCTATTAATACAAATGGAACAGGTCAAGTAGAAGAAGAGAAGCTGGTAGAAGTTGTACGTGAACTGTTCGATCTTCGTCCAGCCGGCATTATTAAAATGCTTGATCTTCGCCGTCCGATCTACCGCCAAACTGCTGCTTACGGCCATTTCGGACGTACAGATGTAGAGTTCCCTTGGGAAAGAACAGATAAAGCGGAGCAGTTAAAAGATCGCTTAGGCCTTAACTAGAGTCCGCGAAAAGAAGAAAAGCCGTTACCCGAATAAAGGGTAACGGCTTTTTATTTAGCTCTGAAGTTTTTTATAAGCTTGTCCTTTTTCTACATAAGATTTCCTGATTCGGTCCAGCTCTTTGTAATCTTCTGCTGTTAACTCTCTTACAACTTTGGCGGGCCGGCCTAACGCAAGGGTGCGCGGAGGGATCTTTTTACCAGGAGGTACAAGGCTTCCCGCTCCGATAAACGCCTGTTCTCCAATTTCAGCTCCGTCTAGTATTAAAGAACCCATTCCAATAAGCGCATTCTTTTTTATATGGGCGGAATGCAGGGTCACCTGATGGCCGACCGTTACTCCATCTTCAATAATCAGCGGGCGGTTCGGGCTCTGGTGCAGCATGCTTAAATCCTGTATGTTCACCTGGCGTCCGATTCTTACAGGGGCCACGTCTCCCCGAATGACGGTTTTAAACCATATGCTTGATTCTTCATCAATACTTACTTCTCCCGTAATGACAGCATCCTCTGCAACAAATACAGAAGAATCAATTTGCGGGAATTTTCCATTATATTCGCAAATCATCGATATCCCCCTTATAATAATAGGTAGTTTTAGTATAGCAAATGGCAGGGGGAACGATTAAATGTTGCGTCCAAAAGCAACGGTTATTATTGTTCATGGCGCTTTTGAACATTCAAAGCGCTACTCTCATGTGATCGAAAGACTGGAGCAGGACGGTTATCGTGTGATTACTGGCGATCTGCCGGGTCAGGGCGAGTCAGAAGGGAAAAGAGGACACATCAAGTCTTTTGATGATTATCTACATAAAGTTATGGAATGGATAAATGAAGCTGAAGATGAAATCCCCTTATTTGTACTAGGCCACAGCATGGGCGGTTTGATTGTTATAAGGTTCATGCAAAAATTGCAGCCTCATCTGGATGGGGTTATTTTGTCTTCTCCGGCACTTGGACTCGGGCAGAGAGCTTCAAAACCTATGGAGATTGCAGGTAGAGTTTTAAACAAAGTGTGTCCGGGTCTGCTCGTATCATCACCTGTAAAGCCGGAGATGGTGACAAATAATCCTGAGGTTATTGAAAGCTATCAAACAGATGAACTCATGCTCAAAAAGGTGTCCGTTAGGTGGTACCGGGAATTTCAGAAAGCTATTCAGTTAGCGTTTAAGCATGCCGGCAGCTTTCCAGGCTTGCCTTTATTGGTAATGCAGGCGGGGAAAGATGTGATAGTAGATGCACAGAAAACGTATGAATGGTTTCATTTAATAAAAACGGAAGAAAAAATGTATAAAGAGTGGCCTTTATTTTATCACGAGCTTTTTAATGAAGGTGAATGGGAGCAGGCTTATTTGTATATGCTTAATTTTATGGAACAGCAATTGTCCAGCAGGAAATAGGTAAAGGAGAGATTGTCGTGTCTGTAAGGATTCCAACACGTGCAGTGCCATTAATGGTTAAAGTGTATAAAGACATTTTTCCACGGGTGCATCATGAGCTGAATTATTGGAAGAAAAAAGCGGAATGTATTCCTGATCTGGAGCTTCGTATGCAGGCCTTAGCCAGTATAGATTCTAAAACCTTTCACTGTGAAGGCGGAGGGGTGTATGCTTTGCTGGCTGGAGAGAACCTAGGTGAAGCGGTTCGTTTTATAGTAGCCTACCAGACAATCAGTGATTATTTAGATAATCTTTGTGACCGAAGTACGTCCATGGATCCGCAGGACTTTCGGCAGCTGCATCAATCAATGACGGATGCCTTAACTCCATCTAATGAGCTGAAGGATTATTATGCTTTTCGTGAAGAAAAAAACGACGGGGACTACCTCCAGGATTTAGTGAAAACGTGCCAAGACGTATTACGGCAATCAGAGGCTTATGCAGTCACCGAAAAATACACGACGAAGCTTGGTTATCTTTACAATGATCTTCAAGTACATAAGCATGTAAAAGAAGAAGAGAGGCTTCCTCGGTTAATGAGCTGGTTTGAAACTCATCAGGACATGTGCTCAAACCTTAAGTGGTATGAATTTTCTGCCTGTACTGGCTCTACGCTGGGGATCTTCTGCCTCGTATCGTACGCACTTGGGGGAGAGATGGAGGAATCATTGGCCCAAAGAATAGAGGAAAGCTATTTCCCATATATGCAGGGGCTCCATATTTTGCTGGATTACTATATTGATCAGGAAGAGGATAAAGAAGAAGGAGATTTAAACTTCTGCTCATATTATGATCATGAAGAAATGATGAAGGAGCGATTGGTCTATTTTGTAAAGCAGACCAATCACTCCATTCAGTCCCTTCCTCATCGCGGGTTTCACGAGATGGTTCATGAAGGGTTAGTCGGGATGTATTTAGCCGATCGTAAAGTAAAGGCGATGCAGCATGCGAAAAGCTTTGTACGATCGATGCTTAAAGCTAGCGGCAAGAAAGCGACGTTCTTCTATTTAAATACAAAAATGTACAATCGGTTGAGAGGAATAAAAGCTGCCTTATAGTTTTTCAATAGCAATGATGAAAGGCGGGTTGTTCTTTTGGTTGATGAACCCGTATTGCATGACCTGATAATTCTTTTGCTCTAAGCTTTCTGCATATTGAAGAACTGCTTCTTTTTCTTCTGCTCCCCCTGGGTGGCCGTGATAAACCACTAAAACAACAATACCGCCGGGAAGAAGGTGTTCAAGGATAGCAGAGACGGCGCTTATCGTCTCATCTGAGCTGGTAACCACCTTTTTGTCACTGCCCGGCAGGTATCCGAGGTTAAAGATAGCAGCTTTTAATTTTTCAAGATGCTCTTTAGGAATTGTTTCTTCTATTTTATGGTGGCTGTCATGAATAAGCGAAACACGATCTTTTAAATTTAGTTTTTCCAGCTTATTGTTCGTGTTATCAATGGCTTGCTTTTGAACATCGTATCCATAGACATGGCCGCTGCTGCCGACGAGCTTTCCAAGCAGAGCCGTGTCGTGCCCATTGCCGCAAGTGCCGTCAATTGCTATGTCACCCTCTTCAAGGGAAAGTTTCATAAGTTCATGTGCAAAAGGAATAACTCTTTTTAGTTTCATTTATAATAGTGCTCCTTTAAAATATGATTCAGGCTAAGTTAGTTTAGCATGAATGTAATCAATTCTAAAAGTCTGCCCATAAGAAAACCGCACATTATTATGCGGTTTTTTTCTTCTTAATATATCCTTACCTTTTTAAATAATTACTTTTCGCAGATTGGATGGTTCTTTTTGGGGTCTTCTTCGTCTTATAAGAGGAAGCCTTCGCACTGGCAGTTTTTCGAATGGGTTTCTTCAAGACTACTAGACCTCCTTAGAATTAAGATATATACTAAATTACCTTTTCCTCGTTTTGAATAAACATCTTTTTCCATTGCTTGACAAAGGCCGGGGCTTTCATTAAGATTACGAGTAGATATGTAATGACGTTGAAAAGGAATAGTAATAGGAGTGCAAGATATAGAGAGTCCGCGGTTGGTGAAAGCGGTCCTTGTCCTTATATGAACTCACCTTGGATGTCGGGGAAGTGATTTTTAAAATAGCTTCCTCCGGTAAATGGCCGTTATCCATTCTAAGTGAGCGTCTTAGTGCGCTAATTTGGGTGGTACCGCGGGAGAAGTCTCTCGTCCCTGAGTTTTATTAGGGATGAGTGGCTTTTTTTATTATTCGAAGTAGGAGGAATTTCAATGGCTTTTGATCATAAGAAAATTGAAAAGAAATGGCAGTCCTATTGGCTGCAAAACGAAACATTTAAAACAAACTCGGATTCTCATAAAGAGAAATTTTATGCATTAGATATGTTTCCTTATCCTTCAGGGGCAGGACTTCATGTCGGTCACCCGGAAGGCTATACAGCGACAGATATTTTATCCCGTATGAAGAGAATGCAGGGATATGAAGTTCTTCACCCGATCGGATGGGATGCTTTTGGTCTTCCGGCTGAACAGTATGCTCTTGATACAGGGAATGACCCGGCAGAATTTACAGCACAGAATATCAGTACTTTTAAGAGACAGATTCAGGAGCTTGGCTTCTCTTATGATTGGGATCGAGAAGTGAATACAACCGATCCTAACTACTATAAATGGACACAGTGGATCTTTTTAAAGCTTTACGAAAAAGGCCTTGCTTATATTGATGAAGTTCCTGTGAACTGGTGCCCGGCTCTGGGTACAGTGTTAGCAAACGAGGAAGTTATTGATGGTAAAAGTGAACGAGGCGGCCACCCGGTAGAGCGCCGTCCGATGAAACAGTGGATGCTTAAGATTACAGCTTATGCTGATCGTCTGCTTGAAGACTTAGAAGATCTGGACTGGCCAGAGAGCATTAAAGATATGCAGCGCAACTGGATTGGTAAATCAGAAGGAGCTGAGATTAATTTTGATGTAGCCCATCATCACGCCTCCTTCGATGTGTTCACTACTCGCCCGGACACTTTATACGGTGCAACTTATGCGGTACTGTCTCCTGAGCATCCTTTAGTAAGTGAGATAGTTACGGATGAGCATAAAGAAGAAGTGAACCTGTACGTAGAATCTGCAAAGAATAAGAGTGAGCTTGAACGAACTGATTTAGCGAAAGATAAAACAGGTGTATTTACTGGATCTTATGCGATTAACCCTATCGATGGAAATAAATTGCCGATCTGGGTCGCTGATTACGTATTAATGGGATATGGAAGCGGAGCAATTATGGCTGTTCCTGCCCATGATGAACGCGACTACGAATTTGCCACAAAATATGATTTGCCGATTATCGCCGTCCTTGAAGGCGGAGACGTAGATGAAGAAGCTTACACAGGGGATGGCAAACATATCAATTCAGGAATTCTGAACGGACTGGATAAAGAGGAAGCGATTGAAAAGTCTATTAAGTGGCTCGAAGAGAATAATAAAGGCACGAGAAAAACTACGTATCGTCTGCGCGACTGGCTGTTCAGCCGCCAGAGATACTGGGGAGAGCCAATTCCTATTATTCACTGGGAAGACGGTTCGATCTCTGCGGTACCAGAGGAAGAACTGCCTGTTACCCTTCCAAAAACAACGGAAATTAAACCATCAGGTACAGGAGAATCTCCTTTAGCTAATATTGATGAATGGGTAAATGTCACAGATCCTGAAACTGGATTGAAAGGCCGCCGCGAAACAAATACGATGCCGCAGTGGGCCGGAAGCTGCTGGTATTTTCTTCGTTATATTGATCCGCACAATGACGAAGCCTTTGCAGATTTCGATAAACTGAAGAAATGGCTGCCGATTGACGTATATATTGGAGGAGCAGAACATGCGGTTCTTCACCTTCTATACGCACGGTTCTGGCACAAGGTCCTTTACGATGCGAGAGTAGTTCCGACAAAAGAGCCGTTCCAAAAGTTGTTTAACCAGGGCATGATTCTAGGAGAAGGCAATGAAAAAATGAGTAAGTCAAAAGGAAATGTTGTAAACCCTGATGATATTGTATTTACTCATGGAGCCGACACTCTTCGTTTGTATGAAATGTTCATGGGACCTCTTGAAGCCTCTATCGCCTGGTCAACGAACGGGCTCGACGGAGCTAGAAGATTCCTTGACCGAGTATGGCGTCTGTTTGTAACAGACGGCAAGCCGTCCGGTGCTATTGTAGAAAACAGCAATGATAAAACACTTGAGAAGACGTATCATCAAACCGTGCAAAAAGTAACGGAAAACTTTGAAGAACTCAGATTTAATACAGGAATTTCTCAAATGATGGTATTTATTAATGAAGGATATAAGGCCAATGAACTGCCAAAAGCCTATGTAGAAGGTTTTGTTAAACTGCTTTCCCCTGTGGCTCCACACCTTGCAGAAGAACTGTGGGAGCAATTAGGCCATGAAGAGAGCGTCACTTACGAAACTTGGCCGACATACGATGAGTCTAAGCTGGTAGAAGATGAAGTCGAAATTGTCGTGCAGGTCATGGGTAAAGTCAGAGCTAAAATGATGGTGAACCCGGATGCTTCAAAAGAAGACTTAGAGAAAGCGGCTCTTGAGAACCCAAGCGTTCAAGAGTGGCTCGAAGGAAAAACGGTCCGCAAAGTAATCGCCGTTCCTGGAAAACTAGTCAATATTGTTGCTAATTAGTTTCACTAATCTTTAAAAGCCATCCTCTTTATTAGTGAGGATGGCTTTTTCAAAGCCAATTTCTTGACTCCCCCATGAAATTTATTAAAATTAACCGTAGTAATCCTATATTAGGAGGAGATTTTTAAATGAGCGAAATAAAAGTAATGACTCCAGAGCAATTACAGAAAGCGTTAGACGAAAATAAAGACCTTAAGATTATAGATGTGAGAGAAGATGAAGAAGTAGCTCAAGGGATGATTCCAACAGCGACGCATATTCCGCTTGGCCGAATTCCTGAAGCTGCTGACAGCCTAAACCCTGAAGAAGAATATGTGATGGTCTGCCGTTCAGGGAAAAGAAGTATGAATGCTTCTGAGTATCTGAAATCCAAGGGTATTCATAACGTAAATAACCTTAAAGGCGGAATGCTGGATTGGAAGGGTGAAGTTGTACTTTAAATTAGAGGAGTCGCTGGAATGCTAGAATTGACCATCCTTTTAGTTATTGGTTTTATAGTTCTTTTTTCAAAAACTGTATATCAAAAGCAGAATTTAATACCTGTGGATGAACAGTCTCAATTAACGGATGATTTTTGTGTCATCGATATTAGGGACTATATTTCAGCTTATCGATCCCCTTATCCGGGAGCAGAAAATATACCACTGGATTATTTGCCCCGCGCTTTAAAAGGAAAATTTAATTGTCCAAAAAAAATCCTTTTAGTTACAGATAACAAAAGAGGGGCCCGGCTGGCAGCGCGTATGATCAAGAGGAAACGCGGCAAGTCGGTATATTATATTAAGGCCGTTTGAATCAGCTTTTTAAAAGCTGATTCTTTTTTATAGGCTCTGTAAATGGATCTATTTAAAAATATCAATACTTATAAAAAAGTGTTGACTTAAATCATTAAGGCTGGTAATATTAATAACGTTGCTGACTTTTCAAAAGCGGCTTCAATCTAATTGTCATAAAAGATTCAAAAAATCTATTAATCTTATTGACATATTCGCACGAATTATGCTAGAATTTATTTACTGTCGCAAGGCAGTTGTTATCAATTTGATCTTTGAAAACTGAACGAACCAACCAGTACGTCAATTTATTCTTTCTATTATATAGAGAGAATTCAAACAAGCACATTCGGTGTGCAAATGAGCAAGTCAAACTACTTTTATGGAGAGTTTGATCCTGGCTCAGGACGAACGCTGGCGGCGTGCCTAATACATGCAAGTCGAGCGCAGGAAGCTAACTGATCCCCTTCGGGGGTGACGTTAGTGGAATGAGCGGCGGACGGGTGAGTAACACGTGGGCAACCTGCCTGTAAGACCGGAATAACCCCGGGAAACCGGGGCTAATGCCGGGTAATCTCCTCCCTCGCATGAGGGAAGAGTAAAAGATGGCTTTCTGAGCTATCGCTTACAGATGGGCCCGCGGCGCATTAGCTAGTTGGTGAGGTAACGGCTCACCAAGGCGACGATGCGTAGCCGACCTGAGAGGGTGATCGGCCACACTGGGACTGAGACACGGCCCAGACTCCTACGGGAGGCAGCAGTAGGGAATCTTCCGCAATGGACGAAAGTCTGACGGAGCAACGCCGCGTGAACGATGAAGGTCTTCGGATCGTAAAGTTCTGTTGCGAGGGAAGAACAAGTACCGTGCGAATAGAGCGGTACCTTGACGGTACCTCGCGAGAAAGCCCCGGCTAACTACGTGCCAGCAGCCGCGGTAATACGTAGGGGGCAAGCGTTGTCCGGAATTATTGGGCGTAAAGCGCGCGCAGGCGGTTCCTTAAGTCTGATGTGAAAGCCCACGGCTCAACCGTGGAGGGTCATTGGAAACTGGGGAACTTGAGGACAGAAGAGGAGAGTGGAATTCCACGTGTAGCGGTGAAATGCGTAGATATGTGGAGGAACACCAGTGGCGAAGGCGACTCTCTGGTCTGTTTCTGACGCTGAGGTGCGAAAGCGTGGGTAGCAAACAGGATTAGATACCCTGGTAGTCCACGCCGTAAACGATGAGTGCTAGGTGTTAGGGGGCTTCCACCCCTTAGTGCTGAAGTTAACGCATTAAGCACTCCGCCTGGGGAGTACGGCCGCAAGGCTGAAACTCAAAGGAATTGACGGGGGCCCGCACAAGCGGTGGAGCATGTGGTTTAATTCGAAGCAACGCGAAGAACCTTACCAGGTCTTGACATCCTTGGACCACCCTAGAGATAGGGTCTTCCCTTCGGGGACCAAGTGACAGGTGGTGCATGGTTGTCGTCAGCTCGTGTCGTGAGATGTTGGGTTAAGTCCCGCAACGAGCGCAACCCCTAATCTTAGTTGCCAGCATTGAGTTGGGCACTCTAAGGTGACTGCCGGTGACAAACCGGAGGAAGGCGGGGATGACGTCAAATCATCATGCCCCTTATGACCTGGGCTACACACGTGCTACAATGGATGGTACAAAGGGCAGCGAAGCCGCGAGGTGTAGCAAATCCCATAAAACCATTCTCAGTTCGGATTGCAGGCTGCAACTCGCCTGCATGAAGCCGGAATCGCTAGTAATCGCGGATCAGAATGCCGCGGTGAATACGTTCCCGGGCCTTGTACACACCGCCCGTCACACCACGAGAGTTGGCAACACCCGAAGTCGGTGAGGTAACCTTTATGGAGCCAGCCGCCGAAGGTGGGGCCAATGATTGGGGTGAAGTCGTAACAAGGTAGCCGTATCGGAAGGTGCGGCTGGATCACCTCCTTTCTAAGGATAAAAGGAACGGCTTTTTAGCCGTCTCCTTCGGAGGACGTACATGGTTGGTTGTTCAGTTTTGAGAGATCAAAGGATCTTCTCAATGTGAACCTTGAAAACTGGATAAGATTTGACAAGACATCAAACCAAAGTAAGAAACGTCTTTTCACGACGATTTAAAAGTTAAGTGAATAAGGGCGCACGGTGGATGCCTTGGCACTAGGAGCCGATGAAGGACGGGACTAACACCGAAATGCCTGGGGGAGCTGTAAGTAAGCTTTGATCCCAGGATCTCCGAATGGGGAAACCCGCTGTTCGTAATGGAACAGTATCCATAACTGAATACATAGGTTATGGAAGGCAGACCCGGGGAACTGAAACATCTCATTACCCGGAGGAAGAGAAAGCAAACGCGATTTCCCAAGTAGCGGCGAGCGAAACGGAATCAGCCCAAACCAGAAAGCTTGCTTTCTGGGGTTGTAGGACACTCCTTTGGAGTTACCAAGAGAGAGGATAGACGAAGTGATCTGGAAAGATCCGCCATAGAGGGTAACAGCCCTGTACTCGACATCCTTTCTCCTCCGGAGTGTATCCTGAGTACGGCGGAACACGAGGAATTCCGTCGGAATCCGGGAGGACCATCTCCCAAGGCTAAATACTCCCTAGTGACCGATAGCGAACCAGTACCGTGAGGGAAAGGTGAAAAGCACCCCGGAAGGGGAGTGAAAGAGAACCTGAAACCGTGTGCCTACAAGTAGTCGGAGCCCATTCATGGGTGACGGCGTGCCTTTTGTAGAATGAACCGGCGAGTTACGACCGTATGCAAGGTTAAGCTGATGAGAAGCGGAGCCGCAGCGAAAGCGAGTCTGAATAGGGCGATTTGAGTATGCGGTCGTAGACCCGAAACCGTGTGATCTACCCATGTCCAGGGTGAAGGTCAGGTAACACTGACTGGAGGCCCGAACCCACGCAAGTTGAAAATTGCGGGGATGAGGTGTGGGTAGGGGTGAAATGCCAATCGAACACGGAGATAGCTGGTTCTCTCCGAAATAGCTTTAGGGCTAGCCTCAGAATAGAAAGTCTTGGAGGTAGAGCACTGATTGGACGAGGGGCCCCTACCGGGTTACCGAATTCAGTCAAACTCCGAATGCCAATGACTTTGTTCTGGGAGTCAGACCATGGGTGATAAGGTTCATGGTCGAGAGGGGAACAGCCCAGACCGCCAGCTAAGGTCCCTAAGTGTGTGTTAAGTGGAAAAGGATGTGGAGTTGCTTAGACAACCAGGATGTTGGCTTAGAAGCAGCCATCATTGAAAGAGTGCGTAATAGCTCACTGGTCGAGTGACTCCGCGCCGAAAATATACCGGGGCTAAACACACCACCGAAGCTGCGGATTGATCCTGATGGATCAGTGGTAGGAGAGCGTTCTAAGGGCGGCGAAGTCAGACCGTAAGGACTGGTGGAGCGCTTAGAAGTGAGAATGCCGGTATGAGTAGCGAAAAAAGAGTGAGAATCTCTTTCACCGAAAGCCTAAGGTTTCCTGAGGAAGGCTCGTCCTCTCAGGGTTAGTCGGGACCTAAGCCGAGGCCGAAAGGCGTAGGCGATGGACAACAGGTGGATATTCCTGTACCGCCTCCTTTCCGTTTGAACGACGGGGGGACGCAGGAGGATAAGGAGTGCGCACGATTGGAAGAGTGCGTCCAAGCAGCAAGACGGTCGGATAGGCAAATCCGTCCGGCAACGTCAAGCTGTGATGGGGAGGGAAATAAAGTACCGAAGCTCCGGACTTCACACTGCCAAGAAAATCCTCTAGTGAGGAAAGAGGCGCCCGTACCGCAAACCAACACAGGTAGGCGAGGAGAGAATCCTAAGGTGAGCGGGAGAACTCTCGTTAAGGAACTCGGCAAAATGACCCCGTAACTTCGGGAGAAGGGGTGCTCCTCTGCCGAGGAGCCGCAGTGAAAAGGCCCAAGCGACTGTTTACCAAAAACACAGGTCTCTGCGAAGCCGTAAGGCGAAGTATAGGGGCTGACACCTGCCCGGTGCTGGAAGGTTAAGGGGATGCGTTAGCTTTTAGCGAAGCGTTGAACCGAAGCCCCAGTAAACGGCGGCCGTAACTATAACGGTCCTAAGGTAGCGAAATTCCTTGTCGGGTAAGTTCCGACCCGCACGAAAGGTGCAACGACTTGGGCACTGTCTCAACGAGAGACCCGGTGAAATTATACTATGCGTGAAGATGCGCATTACCCGCGACAGGACGGAAAGACCCCGTGGAGCTTTACTGTAGCCTGATATTGAATGTTGGTACAGCTTGTACAGGATAGGTGGGAGCCTGAGAAGCCGGAGCGCTAGCTTCGGTGGAGGCGCTGGTGGGATACCACCCTGGCTGTACGGACATTCTAACCCAGGACCGTGATCCGGTCCGGAGACAGTGTCAGGTGGGCAGTTTGACTGGGGCGGTCGCCTCCCAAAGAGTAACGGAGGCGCCCAAAGGTTCCCTCAGAATGGTTGGAAATCATTCGCAGAGTGTAAAGGCACAAGGGAGCTTGACTGCGAGACCTACAAGTCGAGCAGGGACGAAAGTCGGGCTTAGTGATCCGGCGGTACCGTATGGAAGGGCCGTCGCTCAACGGATAAAAGCTACCCCGGGGATAACAGGCTTATCTCCCCCAAGAGTCCACATCGACGGGGAGGTTTGGCACCTCGATGTCGGCTCATCGCATCCTGGGGCTGTAGTCGGTCCCAAGGGTTGGGCTGTTCGCCCATTAAAGCGGTACGCGAGCTGGGTTCAGAACGTCGTGAGACAGTTCGGTCCCTATCCGTCGTGGGCGTTGGAAATCTGAAAGGAGCTGTCCTTAGTACGAGAGGACCGGGATGGACACACCGCTGGTGTACCAGTTGTTCCGCCAGGAGCATCGCTGGGTAGCTACGTGTGGACGGGATAAGTGCTGAAAGCATCTAAGCATGAAGCCCCCCTTGAGATGAGATTTCCCCTAACAATAAGTTAGTAAGATTCCTCAGAGACGATGAGGTCGATAGGTCCGAGGTGGACGCGTGGTGACACGTGGAGCTGACGGATACTAATCAATCGATGACTTAACTTTACTAGACATTATGACGGTTTGATTCCAATCAGTCTTATCCAGTTTTGAGGGTTCACCTCTAATATAATAGATGAGGTGGCGATAGCGAAGAGGTCACACCTGTTCCCATGCTGAACACAGTAGTTAAGCTCTTCAGCGCCGATGGTAGTCGGGTATATCCCCGTGAGAGTAGGACGCTGCCTCGTCACAGATGAAACCTTAGAAGATATTCTTCTAAGGTTTTTTATTTTTCCCTAAAGGGAACGTGGATAAAAAATGTCTGAGGTGAAATATATCGAACTTGTCAGGTGGAGTTACTCAGGAATCAAAAAAGTAAGAGGATATTTTAGTAAGTTTCCCCATTCCGTTATTTATTTTAGAAGAATGAGGAACTACTATCTCGTGTATACACTTGATTGGGATGCCAGAGACCCCGTTCTTACGGAAGCTGACCGAGAAGATATGCAGATACTTATTAATGAAGAGTTAGGCCATATATCCGCTTATAATAAAAGAAAGTCGAGGAGAATCTAATGATTCCCCTCGACTTTTTAATTTACCATCGATTCATAGGCAGCATGCATCCCTGCTACTCGTCCTGTTACCATAGCAGCCGTAATATTATATCCGCCGGTATAGCCATGGATGTCGAGGATTTCCCCGCAAAAATATAACCCATTCATTAATTTTGACTGCATTGTATTTGGAACGATCTCTTTAATGGACACTCCCCCGCCTGTGACAAATGCTTTTTCCATCGGCTGAGAGTCATAAACATTCACTTGAAAGTGCTTGATAAACTGAACGAATTCTCGAATTTGCTGATTCGAAATATTTGCAGCGTTATCCTGTGAGGAAATGTTCACGAGTTCCAGAAGATAATCCAGCAACCGTTCAGGCACAAGACCTTTTACAACATTACGGAACGATTTTCTTGGATGATCTTTGATTTGTTTCTGCAGTGAATCGATCAGCTGCTGTTCTTTCTCTTCTGGCAGACAGTCGATTTCAATAATAACAGAAGACCGGCCTTTCCTTAACTCTTTTACCGCATACTGGGAGCATCGTAAAATAGCTGGCCCTGACAAACCAAAGTGAGTAAAGAGCATGTCCATCTTATGAGTGATGATTTTTTTATTTTTTTCATTTAGAACCGATACACTTACATCTCTAAGGGAAAGACCTTGCAAGGCTTTTTTCTTTATAAACGGATCTCTGGACAGCAGAGGCACTTCAGTAGGAAAAAGATCTGTTACTGTATGTCCGGCTTGCTTGGCCCAGGAGTAGCCATCGCCGGTAGATCCCGTGTGAGGGACGGCTTTTCCGCCGACAGCAAGAACAACCGAGGAAGTGTTCAGTTTTTCTCCCGATTTCAATATAACCTGATGGGTATCTTCACCGTAATTGATCGCTTCTACAGGAGTTTCCGTTCGGACTTCTACGTTTAAGGAATCCAACTGATGCAGGAGGGCATTTACCACGTCTTTCGCCTTATTGCTTACCGGAAACATCCGTCCATGATCTTCTTCTTTAAGTGAGACACCGAGGTTTTCAACAAATTCGATGATGTCGTAATTATTAAAAACGGAAAATGGGCTGTACAAAAATCGTCCATTCCCTGGGATGTGTTTAATTACTTCTTCTTCAGGAAGACGGTTGGTCACATTACAGCGCCCTCCGCCGGAGATGGCCAGTTTGGTTCCGAGTTTTTTTCCCTTATCGATAAGCAGTGTTTTTACTCCCTGCTCTGCTGCTGCAATGGCGGCCATTAAGCCGGATGGCCCGCCGCCGATGACGATGACTTGATAGCACATGGGTGACTTCCTTTCTTTTGTCGTTTGATGATGGTTTTCGATAGATTTATGATAAAATAGACAAAGTTGATTATAAACTAATGAAGGTGAAGGTTTTATTATGTCGAAAATATTAAAAGGCACGATGATTTTAACAGGTGCTACTTTTTTATCAAAGTTCCTCGGTATGATTTATACCGTTCCATTTGAACAGATGGTAGGACCAGAGGGGATGTCTCTGTATTTCTACGCTTATACACCATACAACATTTTGCTGAGTTTATCTACACTTGGCGTGCCTATGGCTGTTTCAAAGTTTGTATCAAAATATAATTCACTGGAAGACTATCAAACAGGTAGAGAGATGTTTAAGTCAGGTATGCAGCTTATGGCATTGACAGGGCTAGTCACATTTCTGATGTTATTTTTTGGTGCGGAAACTATTGCTAAGTTCAGCTTGTCAGGAGAAGATAGTGCTGCTTCTGTAGCAGATACGGCAATGGTTATTCGTATGGTCAGTTTTGCCTTATTAATTATTCCTAGTATGAGTATCATCAGGGGATTCTTTCAGGGGAATGAATCGATGGCTCCCACTGGAGTGTCCCAAGTTATTGAACAAATCGTTCGGATAGCATTTTTATTAGTAGCTGTATATATTGTGATTTATCTAATGGATGGCGGTATTCCAATGGCGATCGGCTTCTCTACTTTCGCCGCTTTTATTGGCGGGATTGCTTCGCTGATCGTTTTAATTATTTATTGGAAAAAGCGCAAGCCTTACTTGGATCGTCAGTTGGAACAGCAGGAATATACGTATGATTTATCGAAAAAAGATATGTTTAAAGAATTAATCAGCTATGCAGGTCCTTTCATATTAGTCGGAATTGCAACACCTCTTTATCAGCTGATTGACCAGTTTACATTCAACAAAGCTATGACAGCTGCCGGATTGTCATCGATTTCGGACGCCTCTTTATCAGCGATCCACGTGCTGAGCCACAAGCTTGTCATTATTCCGGTAACATTAGGGATTGGCTTATCTTTAGCCTTGCTGCCGGCCATTACTAAATCATTTACCGGCCAGAAAATGAACCAGCTGAATCATCAGATTAACCAGGCTCTGCAAATCATAGCTCTCTTAATTATTCCCGCTGTAGTAGGGCTATCCATATTAGCATTTGAGGCGTTTGGTTCTTTCTATGGTGTCGATGAGCAGCTCGGTTATTATGGAGAACTGCTCAGGTGGTATGCGCCTGTCGGCTTATTATTTGCGCTTTATACCGTGACTTCCGCCATCTTACAGGGCGTTAACCAGCAAAATTTTGCCCTGATCAGCTTAGGGTCCGGGTTGTTAATTAAGCTGCTTACCAACTCATGGTTTATTATTTTATTTGGAGCGAAAGGTTCCATAATTTCTACAGGAACTGCCGTATTAATTGCTGTATCTTTAAACCTGTGGAAAATACACAGCTCCATACAATTTTCTTACCGGCACGTATTTAAACGGACGTTGCTCATATTAATTTTGACTGCTTTAATGGGTGCGGCCGTCTGGGTAATTAAGTGGACGTTCTCACTCGCCTGGGACCCGATGGAAAACCGGTTAGCTGCTTTATTTATTCTTCTGATAAGTGCGGGCCTCGGCGGGCTGCTATACCTTTGGATGGCTTATCAGACTACGTTGCTTGAACGAATTCTTGGCGGCAGAGTCCGTGTGTTAGATAAATTTCTAAGAAGGTAGGTGAAATATATGAGAATCGATAAACTGCTTGCAAATATGGGGTATGGAACCCGAAAAGAAGTTAAAAACCTTCTCAAGAGCGGCGGGGTTAGAGTAAACAACGAACCGGAAAAGAGTCCGAAAACACATGTTGATCCAGAGAAAGATGTTGTGACAGTTATGGGAGAAACAGTGGAGTATAGGAAATATATTTACCTGATGCTTAATAAGCCGGGAGATTTGCTCTCAGCAACCGAGGACCCTCACGATATGACAGTCATCGATATTCTTCAGCCAGAAGATCAGATATTTGAACCTTTTCCTGTCGGCCGCCTTGATAAAGATACCGAAGGCTTGCTGCTTATTACGAATGATGGTCAGCTGGCACACCGGCTGACTTCTCCTAAAAAGGACATAGGGAAAACGTATTACGCGACGATCGATGGAAAGGTTAGTGAAGAGGATGTGACTGCCTTTTCAAAAGGGATTGAATTAGACGACGGTTATGTAACAAAACCGGCAGAGCTAGAAATTCTTAAGTCAAATGATATATCAGAAATTGAACTTACGATTACTGAAGGCAAATTCCATCAGGTGAAACGCATGTTTGAAGCTGTAGGAAAACGGGTCACTTATTTAAAAAGGCTTAAGATTGGAGAACTGCACCTTGATGAAGAGCTGGAGCTTGGGGAATACAGGGAACTCGGTGACGATGAGCTTGATTATCTTTTAACAATTACAAAGTTGAACGACTAGAAAACACCCGGGAATTAAATTCCGGGTGTCTGTTTTACATATATTAAGATATTTTTACTTTCTTTTCTGTCGTTATCCACTTTCCTCTGTGCGGACTAGATACAAGTCCATTGTACTCCAAAACACTTAAGTCTCTTTGCATCGTCCGATCCGTAATACCGAATTCTTCAGCTAGCTGATTAGTTGTCACCATTCCCTGCTTTTGGATGTACAAGTAAACTGCTTTAATTCGATCTAACATACGGGATGATGGATGATTCAAAAAACCACTCCTTGTATCAGTAATAAAATTTTGTGGTGCTCGTGAATCTTGAAGTTATTTTTATTTTACAACAAGGTGTAAAACACAGCCACTAAAATTTTTAGATTTAACAGATAATTCAAGGAACTTTACAAATCGGTAACAAAGGCGGGATAAACGTGCTGATCTTAAAAAGGTTTTTTCGGAAAATGGCGGAAATAAATAATTACCTATTATTTATCTCTAGCGGGGCACTCATTATAGTGGCCACATGGCTGATTGTCCTCATTGAACCAGAAACATTTCCGACGTATTTTGAAGGCTTTTGGTGGGTAATGACTACTGTTACTACAGTGGGGTATGGAGACTATTCTCCTGCTACGGCGGCAGGGCGCTGGGTCGCGATCATTCTGTATATTATTGGGATTGGCCTAATAGGGGTAGTTATTGGAAAAATAATTGAAGGTTTTGCTCTATTTAGAAAGAAAAGAGTGGAGGGAGATATCGTGTATAAAGATCGTGATCACTTTATTATTATTGGCTGGTCCCAAAAAGCTAAATTTGCCGTAGAAGAAATTAATGGTACGAATCCCGATGCAGAGATTATAATTATCGATCATTTGAAAGAAGCCCCGGTTCTTAAAAACAACATTCATTACATAAAAGGAGATGCTTCAGATCAGACTACTCTGAAAAAAGCCAATGTCAGTCAAGCCAAAGCTGTACTCATATTTGCTGATGATTCATTTGTCAATGAGCAAATGGCTGATGGACAAACTCTGCTAATCGCTTCTACAATTGAAAGTCTTGCTCCTCACATTCAAACAGTTGTAGAGATTATGGATGAACGTCATATCCCTAATTTTAAGCATGCTCGTGTAGATGAATTTATTGTATCGAATGAAACCATTTCATCTTTAGCTGTCCGCTCAGCATTTAGAAAAGGCGTTTCCAGTATTTATAGTCAGCTGTTAAGCCGGTCAGTAGGGGATGATCTCTATCACGTGGATCGAAAGTCAAAATGGAAAACTTACCGCGATGCATTTGAAGATCTTCTAAGTGAAGGAGCTACTTTAATAGCAGATAGAGATGACCTGACAATTAACAGGCGGCTAGAAGAAGAACTGCCAGTAGATGCTGAGTTATACGTCGTTTGTGATCAGGAAACCTACCAAAAAATTAAGGAGTGAATCCTGTTATGAATTTTTCATTAGGTCCAGTGGAAGAAGAAGAGTATGTTAATCGTCTATGTAAGCTGTTAAAAATAAAAAGTGTTTATGTAGAGAGTGAAAGGTATCCATATGGTCCGCATATTGATCAGGCTTTAAATTATATGCTTGATATGGCGAAAGAAGACGGGTTTCAAGTGAAAAATGTTGATGGCCATGCCGGCCATGTGGAGTTTGGAGAAGGGGAAGAAATCATCGGGATTCTCGGCCATTTAGATGTGGTACCTCCAGGAGAGGGGTGGGACAGTGACCCTTTTGAACCTATTATTAAGGATGGGAAAATTTTTGGCCGTGGAGCCCAGGATGACAAAGGACCGGTTATAGCAGCTTACATCGCTATGAAATTTTTAAAGGAGAAGGGGTTTATGCCCGATAAAAAAGTCCGGCTGATTTTGGGTACAGACGAAGAAAGAGACTGGCACGGCATCAATTATTATTTTAATAAAGAAGAGATGCCTGTATTTGGCTTCTCTCCGGATGCCTCTTTTCCTGTGATACATGCCGAAAAGGGGCTGATCGACGGCTACATTACTTTTCCGGCCAATGAGGGGAGCGGCGAGACCGTGTTGGAATCTCTCAGCGGGGGAGACCGTTTAAATATGGTCCCTGCAACAGCTGAAGCTGTAATAAAAGGAGAAGCTGGCGAACTTAAGGAGAGTTTTTCCCGGTTTTTAAAAGAACATCAACTGAACGGGACCGTACAGGAGGAAGGCAGTACAGTAAAGCTCCTATTAAACGGGAAAACGGCACATGCAAGCACCCCTGAAAAAGGGATAAATGCTGTTTCAAGCCTGCTCCAGTTTAATGGAGGCCTGCCACTTAGCACATCTCAAGCATGCTTCGTGCAGCAGTTAAACCACGGCTTGTCTAATTCTGCAGGAGAAGGGATCGGGCTTTCCATTTCCGATGAACCTTCAGGAAAATTAACCTTAAACCTCGGTTCCATCGATTGGAAAAAAGGTGATAAGTGTAAAGTGGGTGTCAATGTCCGCTATCCTGTAACTACACGTTATCAAAAGGTGATGGAAAGGTTGGAAGCATTTGCAGAAAAAGCAGGCGGGCATTTTGAGCTCTATGATCATCTGCAATCTTTATATGTAGAGAAAGAGAATAAAAATGTCCAGACCCTTTTAAACGTTTATAATAAATGGACAAACGAGCAGGCATCTCCACAATCTATGGGAGGGGCTACCTATGCAAGAGCTTTAAAAAGCGGTGTAGCTTACGGCGCTTTGTTCAAGGACAGTCCAGATACGGCTCACCAGGCAAATGAGCATGTTCTGATCTCTGACATGATGAAGGCAGCTGCCATTTATGCTGAAGCAATTTATCGGCTGACTGCTGAATAATATGAAAAGTCTGAGGGGCAGTCTATCATTAGCTGATATTCAACCGATAAAAAAGGAGAGTAAGTATGACTTCACATTATTTTGTTGGCATTCCTGTTGATCCGTCTCTAGTTCCGCTTTTTTCCAAATGGCAGGCTTCTTTAAAGGAACATATGGACTACAAAGTATGGACACACCCTGAAGATTTTCATATCACCCTAAAGTTTTTAGGTCCGAGTTCTGAGGATCAGCTGCAATCTCTTCTCAATAACTTAAATGAAGTTGATTGGCCTGAAGCTTTTTCGCTTTCGGCAGGACCTGCAGGTTATTTCGGCAATCCGAGGAACCCGAGAGTTTTTCACGTTGAGGTCAGTTTACCGTCTGCGCTCGAGAAAATTCAGAATCTTGTGGAACAGGCGGGAAAGAAAGCCGGTTACTCTTTAGAAAATAGGAAGTATTCTCCCCATATTACACTTGCCAAGAAATGGAGAAGCGGGCAGTCTCCTCTCATTGACCATCCAGATAAGTTTGAAGAAACTATAGAAATGGACGTTCACCGCTTTTTTGTTTATCAAATACTTCCTAAAGAAACACCTAAATATCATAAAGTGGCTGAATATGAATTGAAGAAAGGAAAACCTTAATAATGGCTCAGCTTATAAAAATGTTCGACCATATTTCAAGGTATGAAACGGATATTTATCAATACTCAAAGAAATATATTCGTCTAAAGCAGGAAAAGTGGAGGAAGTTACAAAGAAGGTGGGAAGATGGAGAACAGGTCGATGTGGAGGAAACGGTACCGGAGAAACGGGGCAAGCTTAAGTCTTTCTCACTTTTTTTTTAAGAAAGCTCCCGAAAAACCTATTCAGGAAGAGGTACAGGAATGGGTTCTTCTCGAGTCTGAAGATGAACTGAAACAATACTTCTTGGATGAGCTCCTCCCCTTTCAGCTGAAAGGGGCCTCGTCAACTTTGTGCGAAACATCATTTTATGATCCTGTGGTCAAAAGTGATGAACGGTTAAGTCTTTTGCTTCAGCGGATTCCAGACAATTATCTCGTAATGTTTCAGCCTGTAGCAGAATTAAAGGAAGTTCCTATGGATGCTGAAATATTGTTAATAGGGTCTTATGAGATTGAACTTATTACTTTCCTGGATCAACAGGCATCAATCGTCTATCCGAGCAAAGAAAATTACTGGACGATTAACCGAGACGGAGTGCTCGAGAGTATAGTCAGCCCGCTGTTACGATTAAACCGTACCGAAACCTTCTTACGCAGCGTAATCCACTCATACGGATTAGATTTTCACTATAAAAAAACAGTACTTGGGCGGAACCACACATTTCAGACTGGCTATCAGCCGTATTCGACGATCTACATAGATAAACATAATATTGAGCAATGGCTGCAAAGAAAAAAATGTTGTCTGTGCCTCTAAAACACGGTCAGCTAAAGGTAGCTGAGAAACTTCTCGAGCATACGAGAACAGTGGCAGTACAGCGGGCGGAGTGGGAACCTCAAGCTTGAGGTTATGGAAGAATAAGCTCATCTTTTGGTTTTTTTTGTGGTTTTCCGAAATAATAGCCCTGCCCTAATGAAATCCCTGTGCTTTGGAGCCATTTCCATTCTTCCAACGTTTCTATTCCTTCTGCCAGTAAGGAAATATGAAATCTTTCCGCACGTTCAATCACTTGATAAATGAATTGCTATCCCTATGACAGTCCTGAATGTAGTGGCGGTCAATTTTTACAAAATCCGGGCAAAGCGTAGAAAGTGTTTCAAGTGTACTGTATCCTGAGTCGATGAGGATTTCCTCTCTTTCACAGGGAGCATTTAATGCTGAGGACGCAGATTTAGACTTGATACGGATGCTGCCTTCTTCCGCAATCGGTACAGCTGTACCCCACACCTCACAAATGCCATTCATTGAAAAGCCAACTCTTTTTAACTATAGTATAATAGCATTGTCACATTCTATTACTCTGATGGGAGAAATGACCTATTAACATTATTATAACCAATCCCCATGCCGGAAATGGAAAAGCTTTAAAGCTGTTAAAGTTAATTCAAAAGGAACCCCTTTTCACACAGGGAAAATGCAGGTCTTATCAAACAGAGAGTGCTGGTCATGGAGAAAAGCTGATTCGTTTGCTTATGAAGCTGCACCATACAACAATAGATCATGTAATAGTAATTGGAGGGGATGGGACACTCCATGAAGTAATGAACGGGCTTACTGACTTTCCTTCGACTCCTGTAGGTTTTATTCCTGCTGGAACGGGAAATGACTTTGCACGGGGTACAGATATGAAAACTAAAGGTGTGGAAAGATTTAAAGAAATACTCCGTCAACCCCAGTTTACTCAAGTGAAAATTGGGGAGTATCACCAGGCGGCACACTCTAAAAAGAGAGTTTTCGTTAACAGCATCGGGTTTGGTCTTGATGGTGAAGTAGTGAGAAAGGCGGCTCAACAGAGCAGGCTTATTAAATGGTCATTTCCTTATGTATGGGCATTGCTGCAGTCCCTTCGAACGTATGATTTCTTTGAAGCTGAAGTAATCATTGATCAAAAGAAGCTGAAATGCAGGCAGTTTACGATGGTGACGACTGCAAATCACCCTTATTACGGGAAAGGAATGAAGATCGCCCCTCAATCTTCTATCCATAGTCCGGAATTTTCTATTATTATAGTAGAAGCTATGCCTAAGTGGAAAATACTGCTGCTATTTGCTACTGTTTTTTTCGGTAAACATACGGGGTTAAAAGAAGTCCACGAATTCAGAGGGAGAGAAGTTCGCGTTTTTCCTAAGGAAATCATCTCAGGACAGGTGGATGGACAGCCTATTAAAATAGAAGATTGTACGATTAGAAAGTCAAAACAGGTCAGCTCCTTTATCTTGAAAGTATAGTTTTTTCTTGAAAACATCAGCACTTTTAGGTTAACCTTAATTAGAGTGTCTATTAGAACTATGAAATAATGACTACAGATCTATTTAAAAGTGCGATATACTAGAATACACGATAAACGTGATACCATCACAGGAAGATTTGAGGAATTGAAGGTGAATTGGTTGGAGGACATTTTAGGACAAGATTGGACAATTATTCCTGCTGGAGGATCAACAGGAGAAGCATATTATGCTCAAAACGAGGGTAAACGTTTATTCTTAAAAAGAAATTCTTCCCCCTTCCTTGCCGTACTTTCTGCTGAAGGTATCGTACCTAAGCTAGTCTGGACAAAAAGGCTGGAAAACGGGGATGTTATAACTGCCCAGGAATGGCTGGAAGGCCGGGAGTTAAACACGGAAGAGATGAAACACCCGCGTGTTGCTGCCCTGCTTAGTAAAATTCATCATTCCACAGAATTGCTGGATATGCTGATGAGAATAGGCAAGCATCCTTTAAAACCGGAAGATGTCCTAATCGACCTTAAAGAAAACCAAAAGATTTTGGATCAGGTGGGCCCTCGAATAGAAGTCCATCATGCCCTTAAATATATTGAGAATAGAGTGCAGTACGTACAGAACGATATCCATGTCGTCTGTCACTGTGATACGAATCATAACAACTGGCTGCTATCTTCTAACAATCAGCTGTATTTAATTGATTGGGACAATGCTATGGTAGCCGATCCGGCTCTAGATTTAGGGATGCTGCTCTATACTTACATCCCTGAGGAAAACTGGGGAAAATGGATGCAGCAATATGGAATTACGGCTACAGATCATTTAATGGAGCGAATGAAATGGTATGCCGTTTCTCAATCACTGTCATTTATTCAGTGGCATATGATGCGCGGTGAGGATAAAGAGGCCTCAATTCGTATAAAGAAACTAAATGATATGATGGTTCGCCATCACTTGAAATAATAAAAGAAAAAATCCCTCGTAAAGAGGGATTTTTTCTTTTGCAGCCAGTGGGAAACTTCTTTACAAAAGTATGCCAGCAAACGACATCCTATTGTGGGAAAAGGGAGTTTAATTTGCGAAGAATAAAAGTAGGGGGATGGGAATCACTCGTTTCCCCAGCCTCTTTCTTCATTTTTCATCTATAAAAAAACTCTGCATCATCCGGCTAGGGAACCAGATGATGCAGAGTTTATTTCTATTTAAACCTTAAGAAAAGGTAGCATATTTAACTTTTTTCTCACGAACTTCCGTACTTAGTTTTTCATTTAGCTTTTCAAAAGGGTAAACAAATACGGCATAACCAGCGAAAAGAACAGAAAACACGGACAAAACGAGCATTTCAGCAGATTTAGTCAAAAGTTTCATAAAGGTAAGCTACACTCCCAATAAAGTATTTTATAATTACGTAGTTACAAGCTTATATCAGGAAGCGCTTACAACCCAACAGTTAGTTTTTAGTAAATTCCCTTCTCAATGAGCATTCCTTTCAGTAATCCTTACATAACTATTGAATGATAAGCGATAGTACGAATTAGACCTTCATACACCGTAATCCTCCATTTATTATAAAAACTTTTAACAAACGGCGTTTTCATGATAAGATTTTGAAAGACAAGAAGGAGGAAATCGAAGTATGCGTTTAAGAAACAAACCTTGGGCAGATGATTTTATGAAAGAAAATAACCACATTGTCGTGGGAAATGCATTTGATTATAAAGGGAAGTGGCAGGAAACCTTCGATCAAGAGCAGCCGCTCCACTTAGAAATTGGTTCTGGTAAAGGACAATTTATCGCCGGGATAGGAAAGCAGCATCCAGAATATAACTTTATCGGAGTAGAAAGAGTTAAGAGCGTGATTGTTGGCGCCCTGAAGAAAGTGTTGGCATCTGAAGCGGAGAATGTACGGTTAGTGAATGAAGACGCAGATGATTTAAGAGAAATGTTTGGTGAAAACGAAGTAGATCACATTTACTTGAATTTTTCAGATCCTTGGCCAAAGACTCGTCATGAGAAGCGCCGACTGACTTATCGCACGTTCTTGGAGCAGTATGAAGCAATACTTAAAGATAAAGGCGAGCTTACTTTTAAAACCGATAATCGCGGCTTGTTTGAGTATTCATTGGCAAGCTTCTCCCAGTATGGAATGATTATTGAGGAAGTTTCGCTCGATTTACATCAGCTGGAGGATGATTTAAATGTCATGACGGAGTATGAAGAAAAATTCTCAGCCAAAGGTCAGCCGATCTATCGCTGCCGCACAAGATTTAATAAATGATATCGCTTTCATTTCACCCCTGGTATGATAAAATGACATCATAATACCGGGGGTGAATTTTTATGGAATCGATAGTCATAGGTGAAGCGAAACTCACCTGGTTAAATGGGGGAGTTACTCATTTAGATGGAGGAGCGATGTTTGGGGTCGTGCCGCGTGCATTGTGGAGCCGAAAGTACCCAGTAAATGAAAAGAACCAGATCGAGCTGCGGACAGACCCCATTCTTCTGCAGGTGGACGCCAAAAATATTTTGATTGATTCAGGAATTGGAAATGACAAATTAACCGATAAGCAGAAAAGAAACTTTGGAGTAAAAGAAGAATCCCATCTTGATGAGGACTTGGCGGAGCTGAATTTATCAAGAGAGGATATTGATATGATTTGCATGACCCATTTGCATTTTGATCATGCTTGTGGGCTGACACGTTATGAAGGAGACCAGTTAGTATCAGCTTTCCCTAACGCAGAGATCTATACGAGCCAGGTGGAATGGGATGAAGTGCGGCAGCCAAATATGCGTTCACAAAACACGTACTGGGAATCGAACTGGAAGCCAGTACAAGAGCAAGTTCGGCCGTTTGATAAAAAGGCAGATGTCGTACCAGGACTGCAGATGATTCATACAAGCGGACACAGTGACGGCCATTCAATTATTATTTTTGAACAGGGAAGGGAAATGTTTATTCATATGGCAGATTTGATGCCGACCCATGCGCATCAAAATCCATTATGGGCCCTCGCATACGATGATTATCCAGTAACTTCTGTACATGAAAAAGACAGATGGATGAAGTTTGGCTATGAGAGGGAAGCGTGGTACACCTTCTATCATGATGCAATTTACCGTGCCTTGAAATTTGATGAAAATGGACAGGTGATTGATCAAGCCAATAAACCTAAATCTACATATTCAGAGACATAAAAATAAGCCCCCGTCCTTTAGGAGCGGGGGCTCTTCCAAGCGTTTCTTAGGAAGCGCTTTGCTCAGCTACATCAATAATCGTTCCAGTTTCGGAATCGATAAAGAATTCGTACTGAGACGTTTCACCATCTTGATTCTTGGAAATTCCACCACGGTACACATCGTAGTTGATTCCATTTTTGTTAAACTCTTCGGGTTTCATGTAAATCCAGGAACCGCTGATAGGTCCTTGCTTTTTAAATGCTTCTTTGGCAATTTTAAGAGCTTTCTCTGGAGTGACGCCTTGTTTGTTTGCTACCTGTTCTTTTACAACATACCCTGCCAGGGCTCCAACACCTGCAGCTATGGCAACTTTTTTCCAATTCATAGTTCACTCACCTCTAATTCAGTATACTATCTCTCAGTATACTAGAATTTCCCGCTAAAAGGAAATTAAAACATCGAACAGGATTTGTAGAAACGAACTCGTTTTTCCGATAAACTATAACCAGATAATAGAAAAGGAGATGTACATAAACATGAATCAAGTCACACAGGATTTGTTTAAAAACCTAACAGAACTTCCTGGCGCTCCAGGTAATGAACATCTTGTACGCAGCTTTATGAAAAACGAACTTGAAAAATATTCTGATGAAACAATCCAGGATGGCCTCGGGGGCGTCTTTGGTGTCCGGAAAGGCAAAGGCCCTCGCGTAATGGTAGCGGGTCATATGGATGAAGTCGGCTTTATGGTAACACAAATCACTGAAAATGGAATGCTACGTTTTCAAACGTTAGGCGGCTGGTGGAGCCAGGTTCTTCTAGCCCAGCGGGTCCAAGTGATGACGGATAATGGACCTGTAATTGGTGTGATTGGTTCGATTCCCCCGCATAACCTGACACCAGAGCAGCGGAGAAAACCAATGGAGATTAAAAATATGCTTATAGATATCGGGGCAGATGATAAAGAAGACGTGAAAGCTCTTGGAGTTAAGCCAGGCCAGCAGGTGGTTCCGCTTTGTCCGTTTACTCCTATGGCTAACGAAAAGAAAATTTTAGCTAAGGCTTGGGATAATCGATATGGATGCGGTTTGGCGATTGAACTGTTAAAAGAACTAAAGGATGAAAAGCTCTCGAACCACCTGTTTTCCGGTGCAACGGTTCAGGAAGAAGTGGGGCTGCGAGGTGCTCAGGCAGCGTCACAGATGATTGACCCTGATGTGTTCTATGCACTTGATGCCTCTCCTGCGAACGATATGAGCGGGGATGATAAGGAGTTTGGTCAATTAGGAAAAGGAGCACTGCTTCGCATCCTCGATAAGTCCATGGTAACTCATAGAGGTATGAGAGATTTCATCTTAGATACTGCAGAAACACATGATATTCCGTATCAGTATTTTATTTCCCAAGGAGGTACAGATGCCGGCAGGGTGCATACGACAAACAAGGGCGTTCCTTCAGCTGTTGTAGGAATTTGTTCAAGGTATATCCATACATCCTCCTCAATCATTCACGTAGATGATTATGCGGCAGCTAAAGAATTAATTGTACGTCTTGTTAAAGCAACCGACCAAAGCACGGTCGACTCCATCAAATCAAGGGTGTAAACAAAAGGCCGCTGTCAGGTGCAGCGGCTTTGTGTTACCATAATCCTAAACACAGGGGAAAACGGGAGGCTTGACGTAGTGAGAATACATGTAGGTTCATTCAATCCAACAAAAGTAGCAGCGGTAAAAAAAGAATTTCCGTTTGACGACATTGTAGAAGTAGAAGTGGAATCGAAAGTTGCAGCCCAGCCTTTTTCAGATGAAGAAACATTAGAAGGTGCGATAAACAGGGCTCGCGAATGTGCCATGATGAAAAAAAGTGAACTGGGAATTGGTCTTGAAGGCGGAGTTATGGAAATAGAGGGAGATCTCTATCTTTGTAACTGGGGGGCGCTGGTAGACAAAAAAGAAAATATTTATAAAGCCAGTGGCGCCCGGATTCCGCTCCCTGAAGAAATTCAGGAAGGTCTTGAAACCGGCCGGGAACTGGGTGAGGTTATGGATGCCTATACGAGAAAAGCAAATGTCAGTCATAAAGAAGGTGCGGTCGGCATCTTTACCAATCACCAAGTTCAGCGGGAAGAGATGTTTTCTCATGTGGTTAAACTGTTAAAAGGGCAGTGGGAACACGCTCACTTAGAAAGAAAGAACACCTGATGAATATCAGGTGTTCTTTTCTTATTCATATACATAGGCAAGGACTTCAAGCGCCTGGTCGATCGTTTCTACCGTTACATTTGCCTGGTTGGATAATTCTTTAAGCGGATGTATCAGCGATTCTGGACGGATTAAAATTAGCGGTTTATTAGCCTTTAGTGCAATTCCGGCATCCATAGCCGTATTCCACTGCTTGTAGCTTTCGCCAAAGAGAGCGATTACAGCATCGGCCTTCTGCAGAAGAAGTTCTGTGCGAAAGTTATTAATATCAGAAGCTGCATCATCCATGAATACTTTACCTGGCTGCTCCCCTAATATTTCTTCACCAATTTGGTCAGAGCGCTCATGATTTTCCTGGGGGCCTACAAAGTTTAGGGACAATCCCTTTTTCTTAGCTTTTTCTCTTAATTCACTGCGCCAGTCATCATGAATCTGCCCGGCAAGATAAATAGTAAATTCCATAAGTACATCCTCCTCATCCTTTAGATAAGTTTAGTATGACGAATTAAAGCCAAATCTGTCCAATTATTTACTCTGATAGTATTTTTTTAATAGCCGCTGCGGTGAATAAACATACTATCTAGAGAAATATAACTCTCGGGTGTCTTTACACATGTAAATATATCTTGTACTATAAAGAGCGTTAAAGGAAGGGGGAGATGGCTTTGATAAACAAATTCATGGAAAAGAAAGGGGTACATATCAGTGCCCACACTTATTTAATAACGGCTTTAAGCTATATGGCCCTTGGGTTATTTTCATCGCTGATTATCGGGTTAATTATTAAGACAATCGGAGATCAGCTGGACATAAGTATGCTGCAGGAAATGGGCAGCTTTGCAATGGAAGTGAAAATTTGGGGCGGCGCGATTGGAGTTGCAATCGCGTATGGGTTAAAAGCTCCTCCTCTTGTCATTTTTGCGGCACTGTTCAGTGGTTCCTTTGGAGCGGAGCTTGGAGGGCCGGCGGGCAGTTATGCAGCAGCGTTAATTGCCACGGAAGTTGGAAAATTGATTAGCAAGGAAACGAGACTGGATATTATTATAACGCCGTTTGTAACTATCTTTACTGGTTTTACGGTAGGTTCTTTTATCGGTCCTCCGATCAATCAATTTATGACAGGATTTGGGGAAATTATTAACTGGGCAACATATCAGCAGCCTTTTATTATGGGGATCGTTATCGCCGTACTAATGGGTTTGGCACTGACGGCTCCGATCTCAAGCCTGGCCATAGCTCTTATGCTTTCGATTGACGGAATAGCGGCTGGAGCAGCTACAGTAGGATGTGCCGCTCAGATGGTGGGTTTTGCAACGATCAGCTATCGTGATAACGGAATAGGGGGAGCGGTTGCTCAGGGGATCGGAACCTCTATGCTTCAAGTAGCAAATATTATTAAAAAGCCGATTATTTTGCTTCCTCCTACGGTTGCAGGAGCTATACTAGGACCTGTATCTACGGTCTGGCTGCAACTTGAAAATAATGCGGCCGGAGCAGGCATGGGGACGAGTGGGTTAGTTGGCCAAATTATGACGTTTGAAACCTATGGATTTGCCTGGGATATCGCTTTTATCATGCTTATATTACATTTTATTGCACCTGCAGTAATCAGCTTTCTGCTCGCTTTCTGGTTAAGGAGTAAAGGGTGGATTAAATCTGGAGACATGGTAATTGAATATCAGTAAAGGTATGCTAGAATTATTTTCGGAGGTGCTTATACTTTGAAAAAACTTGAAACAGAAAATCAATTTAAAGATCTGACAGCACAGGAAAAGACGATTTTTCTATTCTCTGCCGACTGGTGTCCTGATTGCAGAATTATTGAACCTATTCTTCCGGAAATTGAACAGAAGTATAAGGATTGGACGTTTGTATATGTAGATCGTGATCCATTTATAGATATTTGCGCAGAATATAATATATTTGGTATTCCTAGCTTTCTAGCTTTTGATAAGGGAAAAGAAGTGGGACGATTTGTCAGTAAAGATGCCAAAACACAGCAGGAAATTGAAGATTTTATTAATCAGTTAAGTGTTTAAGCAGCTGTAATTACATCTTGAAGCTTGTAGAGAACCCCCCGGGTTTTCTACAAGCTTTTTTCTGTTCGCTCAAACGGAATCGCATGTAGCCGGGAAGAGAAACTCCTATACCTCACTGACCTTCCCTGGCTAGGCAGGGTAATGTTCACAGTCCGCTGTTTTTTCAACAGGCTGGAGGTTTATATACATCTTGTTCTTTTTTTTGCGTCCTTTATTTCGTTTCTTAGAGCCAGTTATGCTAAAATAGACAGCGGAATCAACCTCTTACCGTAGAAGGAGGAATATCGCTCATGAAAATCACTAGTATAAAAATGAAAAAAATACTGGAAGAACGTCTGAAGAACGATGAGTGGACAACAAGCTTTAACAGAGATAAAGATACTTTTCGTGTAGAGTGGAAAGAATCAGGAAAAGGGATAACGATTACACTTCCTAATGTAATCGCAAAATATGAAAGCCGCGGAGAACCAGCGATCAATGAACTGGAAGATCATGTGACGGAAGCCCTTCGGATTATGAACAAAACTCACAGTTTGGAAGGCAAAGAAGAGCAGATCTTCCCTGTTATCCGCGCCGGCTCCTTTCCAAAGAAAACATCGGAGGGCAAAAAGCTTATACATTCAGAACATACGGCTGAAACGACCGTCTTTTATGCTTTGGATCTTGGGAAGTCTTATCAATTAATCGATGAAGCTATGGCGGAAAGAGAGGGCTGGTCTGCTGAAAGGATTAAAGAAGTAGCCAGCTTTAACGTAAGGTCACTGCCCGTGGAAATGAAGAAGGATACCGTTTATGATAACGATTTTTACTTCCATTCCACACAGGATGGGTATGATGCCAGCCGCATTTTAAATGAAGCGCTGCTGGAAAAATTAAAAGCCGAGTTCGAGGGGGAATTGGCAATTAGCATTCCTCATCAGGACGTTATCATTTTTGCCGATGTTAAAAATCCCGAAGGCTATGACATTTTAGCCCAGATGGCAATGAAATTTTTTGCAGAAGGAACCGTTCCTGTCACGTCACTATCATTTCTCTATGAGGACAAGACATTGGAACCCATTTTCATCCTCGCCCAAAAGAGACCGAAACAGAACAGAAAGGAAGATTGATGATGGATGTATTTTACAATCCTAAAGGAGTAGGGGATATTTTAATTTTCCCTGTTAAAGAAGGAGATCGACTAAACACAACGTTTGAAAAATATGGAGATATCGCTAAAATTACCGATAAAGAAAGTGGAGATCTTCTTGGCTACAACATTTTTCATGCGTCCAGCCATTTTAAACTTGAGGAGCACGGTAAGATTACTCTTACGGAAGAACTCCTTAATAAAATTAAGGAGCTTTTCAAAAAGAATAATTTAGACGACGAACTTGATTTTGACTTATCTCCTAAGTTTGTGGTTGGATATGTTGAAGAAAAAACACCTCATGAAAACGCAGATAAATTAAGTGTCTGCCAGGTAAACGTAGGTGATGAAACTCTTCAAATCGTCTGCGGGGCACCTAATGTGGATGCTGGCCAGAAAGTCGTAGTGGCTAAAGTAGGAGCTGCTATGCCAAGCGGGATGAAGATTAAATATGCGAAGCTTCGCGGAGTGGCTTCCAGCGGAATGATTTGTTCAGCAAAAGAGCTGGGGCTGGAAAATGCCCCTAAAGAAAAAGGGATTCTTGTTTTAAATGAGTCCTATGATGCAGGACAGCCTTATAATTTTTAAGTCTAAAGAAGTAAAGGGGAAACGAGTACTATGCCCTTTGCTTCTTTTTTTGTCGATCAACCACTTTTTTAAGGAAATGTAAACCAAAATCCCTGGAAAACCTGTTAAACTATACATATCCTTAAGTATTCTAAAGAAAGTGTGAGATAGATGTGGAATAACTTTAAAAACAAACTAAAACAGTTTCTTGAGCCAGAAGATGAACACAATTACGCACCAAAGAAAGATTCATCAGTACGTAAAAGACAAGACAACCAGGAACAGAAAGAGTCTGTGGCTAATACGAGGATGACTTATAAATACCCGAAGCAGGGAAATTTCCGATTCCCGGTTATACCCGATCATAATGAAACAAAGGAAAAGCCTGCACATAGGGAACGCCCCCCTAGAAGGTATAATCGAAGCTATCAATCTCCGGATCACAGTGAATCTTATAAGAGGAAAAAAACAACACCTAAAAAAGAAGAAAAACCTGAAACAGAATCAACGCCTTTTACACCGACAAATGTTCCATCGCCTGTGTACGGATTTCATCCCAGGAATACACCTAAGAGCAATGCAGAAAGACTCTTTGGTCCAAGGGAAGAAACAGGCAAAACTGCAAGCATGGAGCAGGCGAGACTCGATGAAGAACACTGGCAGTCCATCCGCCAGCGTGTGTTAAATACGAAATCCAATATGGGGGAACTCCCACCCCAGGAGGAAGCGCCAAGTCAAACATCAAGCATGGAGCAAGCCAGACTGGATGAAGAGCACTGGCAGGCCATTCGCCAGCGCGTATTAGGAAAAATTGGTTCAAAAAAAGAAAAGCAGTTAGCAAATAAAGAAAATGAAGAAATAGATGAAGATATAGCTAGAGAAGAAATTGAGGACGCTGCTCGTGAAACGGCTGCTTCAGTAACGGAGGAAGATGAGAAGCTGCAAATAGAGGACAAGCAGGAGAGTGTGTCAGAACCTGCTGAGAACGACTGGCCGCTTGATACAGAAGAAGTTCATGAAGAGAATTCTTATGAGCCAGATTCCAGTTCTCCGCTAACTAGCAAAGAAGAAACAGAACACGAGGAAACTGCTGAAGAAGTCCCGCTAGAAACGGATTATGAAGAAGTCCCACGGGAAGTAGTACAAGTGGAAGAGGAAGAACAAGAAGAACAAGAAGAACAGGAAACGGTACCGAAGACTGAAATCAACGAGTCTCCGGCTTTTTCCCGGAAACCGAGAGCAAGAACAACAGAGAGAAAAAGTGTTCCTTTCAATGTCTTAATGACTCCAAGAGACAAAAGAACAAGAGACAGCCAAAAAAAAACTCTAAATAGAGAATTGAGCAGAAGAGAGGAGCAGCCTCCTGTACAAAAGACGGAGCAAAAGAAACAGAATTCAACTCCTCTTCATCTGCTCAACGATAAGGTACGTGCAGCAAGCATTGACGATTCATGGGTGAAAGGCCAAATGGAACTGCTGGAAACGACACTGCGCCAGTTTCACGTAAGGGCAAAAGTTATTCATGCTATGAAAGGGCCTGCTGTGACACGATTTGAAGTACAGCCAGAGCCGGGTGTTAAGGTAAGTAAGATTACGAACTTAGCCGATGATATTAAACTTAGCATGGCAGCCCGGGATATACGGATTGAAGCTCCTATCCCCGGCAAGCAGGCGGTAGGAATAGAAGTTCCTAATCAGAAACCGGAAATGGTAGGACTGCAGGAAATTTTAGAATCAGAAGCCTTTAATCAGGAGGATTCACCTCTGACTGTAGGATTAGGGTTGGATATCGGCGGAGATGCTGTTGTCACTAACTTAAAGAAAATGCCGCACGGTCTTATAGCAGGAGCGACCGGATCAGGTAAGAGTGTTTGCATCAATACAATTCTCATTAGTATGCTTTATAAAGCCCACCACGATGATGTGAAGTTTCTTTTAATCGATCCTAAAATGGTAGAGCTTGCTCCTTATAATGGTCTTCCGCACTTAGTGTCCCCTGTAATCACAGACGTCAAAGCAGCAACCACTGCTTTGAAATGGGCAGTAAAAGAAATGGAAGAACGTTATGAGAAATTTGTGGCAGAAGGCGCACGTGACGTTGAACGTTATAATGAAAAAATGATTCGCCAAGGCCGCACCTCAGAAAAGCTTCCTTATTTAGTTATTGTCATCGATGAGCTTGCAGACCTTATGATGGTATCACCGCAGGATGTAGAGGATTCCATCTGCCGAATTGCCCAGAAGGCAAGAGCTTGCGGAATTCATCTGCTGCTTGCTACGCAAAGACCATCTGTTGATGTCATAACAGGACTGATTAAAGCAAACATTCCGACGCGAATTGCGTTCAGCGTTTCTTCACAGGTAGACTCTCGTACAATCATCGATTCAGGGGGAGCTGAGAAGCTTTTAGGAAAAGGGGACATGCTCTTTATTGAGAATGGTTCCGGCCGGTCGCTTCGGATCCAGGGGGCCTTTGTGTCTGATGATGAGATCGAAAGAATTACAGGATATGTGAAGAAAATCGCGCCGCCTAACTATCTGTTTGAGCAGGATGAACTTATTAAGCAGGTAACTACAGAGGAAGAAACGGACGATCTGTTCGATGAAGCTGTTGAATTTGTGGTAGAACATAATGGAGCCAGTGCTTCTCTTCTGCAAAGACGCTTTAAAGTGGGCTATAATCGCGCCGCCCGCTTAATCGATCAAATGGCCGAGTATGGAATTATCTCTGAGGCTAAAGGGAGCAAGCCTCGGGATATTCTGCTTACAAGACAGCAGGTTGAAGAAATAAAAGCAAGATAAGCAGTTCTTCCCTTAGGACTTGTGAAAAGCTCACTAATTCTATATGATTGACAGAGAAACTGCGATCGACGGACGCTGAATGTTTAAGGAGTTTAATCATGAAAAAAGAAATCGAAAAGAAATTAAACGGGGAAATATCCCGTTTAACAAACAAAACTTTTAAATTTGATGAACGTGTAGCAGAGGGCTGGTTTTCTGCTGTTTATTTTCTTAAAACGAAGGAAATTGTTGAGAATTATTTAGAAGACAACATTGTGACGATGCAATTTTTTCAAAAGGACCATGCTGTCTTATGCGGAACGGACGAAGCCATTGCTTTGATCCATACGTTTGCTGATCATCCGGAAGAACTGGAGATCCATTCATTAAAGGACGGAGATCGGATAGAACCTTATGAGACGGTCCTCACGATAACGGGTCCTTATCAATATTTTGGCTATCTTGAAGGAATCATAGATGGTATCCTCGCCCGCAGAACTTCAGTAGCGACTAATGTCTATAATGTCGTTAAAGCAGCTCGCACCTCTGGTAAACAGAAGCCGATCATTTTCATGGGAGACCGTGATGATCACTTTACACAGCAGGCTGGTGATGGCTATTCCGCTTTTATAGGCGGTTCGACGGCCCAGGCTACTCAGGCCATGAACGAATGGTGGGGGAAAAGAGGGATGGGTACAATGCCTCATGCCTTGATCCAAATGTTTAAAGGTGATGTTGTAGCTGCAACGAAAGCTTACAGTGCTCAGTTCCCTGAAGATGATTTAATGGCACTGGTCGATTACAATAATGACGTCATTACAGATTCCTTAAAAGTAGCCAGAGAATTTGGCGATGAACTTAAAGGGGTAAGGCTAGATACTTCTCGAAATTTAGTCGATAAGTATTTCCTGCGAAATGAACACCTGATGGGGACTTTTGATCCTCGCGGTGTTAACCCTGAGCTAGTTTTCGCCTTAAGAAGAGCCCTTGATGAGGAAGGTTTTCAGCATGTGAAAATTGTAGTGAGCGGCGGGTTCACTGAAGATCGCATTCGTTCATTTGAAGAATTGAAAGTGCCGGTTGATATGTACGGCGTCGGTGGCAGCCTTCTTAAGATCAAAATAGGCTTTACTGGTGATAATGTAATCATCAATGGAGAACATGAAGCTAAAGAAGGACGTCGCTACCATCCGAATCCACGACTTGAGAAAGTGGATTACGTACAGGGATAAATCATTATAAATTATAAAAGGAAGCTTGCTCTTTTTGGAAAGATACAAGGGAGTAAGCTTCATGTCGTTTTACGCTTTTTCTTATCGGGTATACGTGTTAGAATAAATTATTGATTTGTAAAAAATAATATGTATAGGAAGCATTCGCATGCTCAGAAAAGATACATATAATAATTAAAGTGTTCCACTTTACTTTGGAGGTTCTTATGTATGACTACTTACCATTTTGTTGGTATAAAAGGAACAGGAATGAGTGCGCTCGCACAAATATTGCATGACTCAGGTGAGACTGTGCAGGGCTCTGATATAGAGAAACACTTTTTTACAGAAGCCTCGTTAAATGAAAAAAATATTGAAATTCTGCCTTTCTCTGCTGATAACATTCATGAAGGACTAACGGTGATTGCAGGAAATGCTTTTAACGATGAACATAAAGAAATCGTAAAAGCCAAGGAGCTGGGACTTCCTTTTTTCCGCTATCACGAATTCTTAGGGGAATGGCTTGGGAAATATACAAGCATTGCTGTTACTGGTGCCCATGGAAAGACATCAACTACAGGTTTATTAGCACATGTTCTGTCAGAGAATTATCATACATCTTATTTAATTGGAGATGGGACAGGGAAAGGGCACGAAGACAGCAAGTACTTTGCCTTTGAAGCTTGTGAGTACCGCCGCCACTTCCTTGAGTATCACCCGGATTATGCAATCATGACAAACATTGACTTTGACCATCCGGATTATTTTACGAGTATTGATGATGTCTTTCAGGCCTTCCAGCAGATGGCAAAACAAGTGAATAAAGGAATCATCGCCTGTGGGGACGATGAACACCTGCAGCATATCCAAGCAAACGTTCCCGTGCTGTATTACGGCTTGTCAGATACGAATGATTTCCAGGCCCAAAACCTGACAGAAAGTGAGCAGGGCACGACGTTCGACGTTTTTGTGCGCAATACGTTTTATGCTACTTTTACCATTCCTCAGTTTGGGACGCATACGGTTCTAAATGCCTTAAGCGTTATCGCTTTATGTCACTATGAAGGAATGACAACTGAACAGATCAGCAAGCTGTCCACTTTTGGCGGTGTAAAGCGCAGATTTGATGAAAAAGAATGGAAAGATCAAGTCTTAGTAGATGATTATGCACATCACCCTATTGAAATTACAGCAACGATTGATACAGCAAGAAAGAAATATCCTGATCGTGAACTGGTAGCTATCTTCCAGCCCCATACTTTCACGAGAACAAAAGCGTTCCTAAATGAATTTGCGGAAAGCCTTAAGTTAGCGGATGCTGTTTATCTATGCGATATTTTCGGGTCTGCCCGTGAGGACAGCGGCAAGCTTACTATTGAAAATTTACAGGAACTTATTCCTGAGGCTCAATTACTGGAGCTTGAGGAAACAGAACAGCTTGAAAGCCATTCAGAAGGAGTACTTCTGTTTATGGGAGCCGGCGACATTCAGAAATTCCAGCAGGCTTATGAAACACAAGGACAGGAAAAAAGCGTGTAGTTTTTGCACGCTTTTTCTATTTTTTGAGAATTTTAAGAAGGACTTTTACAACGTTTCATAGAATATATAAGCAAAAGGCAATTAGTGTTTATATTTTCTCAACAAGTGGTACATACTAATTGTGGTAAATACATATTGTGGAGGAGTGTAAGGCTTTGGATATGGTTATCATCTTATACATTGCAGCATTGATTGCGGCTTTGGCCTTCGCTGTCCTTGTAATTTTTATTGCAAGAACACTTACAGCGGTACGCCGGACAATGAACAATGTAGCTGACACCTTAGAAGGTGTAGAGAAACAAATGGAAGGGATGACCCTTGAAACAACAGCGTTATTGAATAAAACCAATAAATTAGCTGAAGATGTAGGCGAAAAATCTCAAAAACTTAATACTTTAGTAGACGGGATTAAAGGAATTGGAGATACTGTTCAAGAGTTTAACCAGTCAATCCGCACGTTTTCTAGAGGTCTGCAGGATTCCGCCCACAACCACACAGATTCAGCAGCTCAAGCCATGAAATGGGGACAAGTTGCTTTGAATTTATGGAAAAAAGCCAAGAAAGATGATATTAATCAAACAGGAGGCAGGGTATAATGAGTAACCAAAATCAAAATGTGAAAGATCAAGAAAAATCTGCAGGAAGAGATTTTGTATTCGGATCTCTTATCGGAGGAGCAGTAGGAGCAGTCGTGGCACTGCTATTGGCACCTAAGTCAGGAAAAGAGCTTCGTGGCACAATCAACGAAAGCTCCACGGAATGGAAGGCACGTGCCGGCGAATGGAAAGACCGCGCGGTAGATTCTTCTTCCCAGTTCTCTAAAAATATCACTGAAAAATCTCAGGAGCTTAGTGCGAAGGTAAAGGATTCCACTAAGAATCTTCAAGAAAAAGTGAAAAGCGGAAAAAACAATGAAGATGAAGAAGCTGAAAAAGCGGCACAGGAAGTCGCTGAGGCTATTGAAGAAGCAGCACAAGAGCTTGAGCAGCAGCAGAATTCAACTACATCATCAAACCTTTAATAAGATCAGAGGCTGTTCTTTCAGCCTCTGATTTTTTAGTTATCTTTAAGGTTCTTTAGAGATGGCGGACTGTTCGCTATTAAGCGGCCCCACATGAGGCAGGAGGAAATCCTCCTCAATTCAAAAATGATAGTAAACCGAACCAATCATAAGAAAGGAGCTATTCCTATGCTAAAATTAATTGATACAAACGAAAAGCTGTCTAAAATCCAAGAAGAGAATCCTATTTTCTTTTTATTAAAGCACAGTCTGACATGTCCGATCAGTGAATCAGCCAAGCGTGAATTCGAAGCTTTTTGCGAGGAATCCTCGTATCCTTGCTTTATTTTACACGTTCAGGAGTCAAGGAAACTGAGCCTGTCCATTGCGGATACTTACCAGGTAAAACACGAATCTCCGCAAGTATTATTATTTAAGGATAATTCCGTGGTATGGCATGACAGCCATTGGAAGATTACGCAAACCTCTTTAAAAGAAGAAGCTTCCCAATTATAATTGAAGCTGAAGCAATATTCTTTTAAGTGATTTTTCTTTTTTTTATAATTTTCTCTAAAGAATAATTCTGAAAAGGGTGACAAGAACGAGAATATTAGCTATAATTGTCCCTAATTATCTAAGAAAGAATTATTCAAATTATTAAACTTTATGTAGGAGGATTTGTGATGAGCAACCAACAACTAGACGAGCTGCGTGGTCAGCTTGAAGAGGTCAATTTACAGCTTTTGAATTTAATTAATAAACGCGGTGAACTGGTAAAGGATATTGGCCAGATTAAAGAAAAACAGGGAATGAACCGCTTCGACCCTGTTAGGGAACGAGTAATGTTCGACCAGATTACTGAGAAAAATGATGGCCCGTTCGAAGATTCAACGGTCGTTCATCTTTTTAAAGAAATCTTTAAGGCTGGACTTGAACTGCAAGAAGATGACCATCGAAAAGCCCTTCTAGTTTCACGTAAGAAAAAACCTGAAGATACGATCGTTGATATTAAAGGTGATCGTATAGGTGACGGCAAACCTCATTTCGTTATGGGGCCTTGTGCTGTAGAAAGCTACGAGCAAGTGTCAACTGTAGCCGAAGCAGTGAAAAAGCAAGGAATTAAGTTATTACGTGGGGGAGCCTTTAAACCTCGTACATCTCCGTATGATTTCCAGGGCCTAGGCCTTGAAGGGTTAAAAATTCTTAAGGAAGCAGCGGATGAGCACGATCTAGCTGTTGTGAGTGAAATTGTAAACCCAGCTGATATTGAAAAAGCAGTAGAGTACCTTGATGTGATTCAAATCGGTGCGCGTAACATGCAGAACTTTGAGTTGCTGAAAGCTGCAGGTTCAGTGAATAAGCCGGTGCTGTTAAAACGCGGATTATCAGCAACCATTTCAGAATTTATCAATGCGGCAGAGTACATTATCTCTCGCGGTAATGGAAATATCATTCTATGTGAGCGAGGCATCCGCACTTATGAAAAAGCGACGCGTAACACGCTTGATATCTCTGCTGTACCGATCCTCAAACAAGAAACGCACTTACCGGTTCTAGTGGACGTTACACACTCAACCGGCCGCAGAGATCTGCTTCTTCCAACCGCTAAAGCGGCTCTAGCAGTAGGCGCAGATGGTGTAATGGCAGAAGTACACCCGGATCCGGCAGTTGCCCTTTCTGACTCGGCTCAGCAAATGGATATTCCAACCTTTGAAAATTTTATGAAAGAACTTACAAAATAAAGGGAATTACTAAGTCAGGCTGCTTATTTCAGCCTGACTTATTTTTTTGTTGAATGAAAATCCGTTATAATAGGGAAGGTACTTATAAGGAGAAGAAAAAGTCGAACATTGCGGAACGTGTACAACTATCGTATGATTATTTTATCAATAAGTCGTTGACCCTGTTCGGCGAAGGAGGAAGCAGTATGAATGTAACAATATATGATGTAGCAAGAGAAGCAAACGTATCAATGGCCACGGTTTCCCGTGTAGTTAATGGAAATCCTAATGTGAAACCGGCCACACGTAAGAAGGTACATGAAGCCATTGAGCGCCTCGGATATCGTCCGAATGCTGTAGCGCGTGGTCTTGCAAGTAAGAAAACAACCACGGTCGGTGTAATCATTCCGGATATTTCAAGTATCTTTTTTGCAGAGCTTGCAAGAGGAATTGAAGATATTGCGACAATGTATAACTATAACATTATCTTAAGTAACTCTGACCAGAATAAAGATAAGGAACTACACTTGATCAATGCCATGCTTGGCAAGCAAGTGGACGGGCTTGTCTTTATGGGTGGAAAAATTACCGATGACCACATTCGTGAGTTTAAAAACTCCCCGGTACCTGTGGCTCTTGCGGCAACTATTGATGAAACAGGAGAAACACCTTCTGTAAACATCAATTATGAAGAGGCTGCATTTGAAGCTACAGAACTGCTTTTATCCCATAACAATAAGAAAGTTGCTTTCGTTTCAGGGCCTGAAAATACAGAGATTAACTCTCAGAAAATTGATGGCTACAAACGCGCACTTAAAGAAAGTAACGTAGACGTTAATGAAGATTTAATTACAACAGGGGATTATTCTTATGACTCAGGCCTGGAAGCTTTTGAACAGCTTTGGGACGCTTCAGAGAAACCAGATGCGATTTTCGTATCCTCTGATGAAATGGCCCTTGGAGTAATTCATGGAGCGCAGGATAAAGGCTTGTCTGTACCAGAGGATGTTGAAGTCTTTGGATTTGATAACACAAGACTTGCAACAATGGTGCGCCCGACTCTGTCAACTGTTGTTCAACCGATGTATGATATCGGGGCGGTAGCGATGAGACTGCTTACTAAATTTATGAATAAGGAAGAAGTTGAGGAACAAAACGTAACTTTACCTCATCGAATTATTGAAAGAAACTCAACACAAGGAAAATAATGCCGATATAAATACAAGCATAGTATTTTTATCGGGGAGAGAGATGAATGAGTAAACGAGATTTATTAACCCCTCTAGGTATTACCCTTGGTTTTTTAATGGTGATGTTCGGAATTATGACGAATGCAGGGATTGGCAGTGTAGTTTCTTTTATACACGCCTCCTCGATCTTCATCGTACTAGGGGGGCTGTTTGCTGCTTTACTGGTCAATTTTAATTTAAGTGAAATGAAACTGACCCTTAAAGTTGTGAAAGAAGCATTCAAGAAAAATGATATGAATCTAAGGGAGCTCATTCAATTATTTGTCCGGCTGTCCGAGAGAGCGAGAAGAGAAGGTTTCCTGGCTCTTGAAGCAGAATTGGAAGATGTGGACGATCCTTTTATAAAAAAGGGAGTAACTTCTGGCTGTTGATGGCCTTGATCCTGAGGTTATTAATGATATTATGAACGCTGAGATCACAGCGATAGAAGAACGCCATTACAGAGGACGCACCATCCTTGAAAAGGCAGGAGAGTACGCTCCTGCCTGGGGAATGATAGGTACTCTTATTGGTTTAGTCCTTATGCTGGAGTCACTGACTGACCCTGAAACACTGGGGCCAAAATTGGCTGTAGCTATATTGACAACTTTGTATGGCACATTGCTTGCTAACTTGGTTTTTCTGCCAATGACGGGCAAACTGGCGAATAAAACAGATAAAGAAATTTTCTTAAAGCAGATAATTATCGAAGGAGTTATCGGTGTACAGTCAGGCCAGAACCCTAAAATTCTAGAAGAAAAGCTGAGTGCCTTTCTTTCGGATGAGGACAAGAAAATAAGGGAAGAAGCAAAAGATGAAGAGAATAAGGATGTAGTCAATGAAGCGCAGGGATAATTCTTTTTACTTAAGGTTGGGACTCTGCTTGAACATGTGCCGAATCATGTAAAAGTAGAAGGTCATACAGATAATCGTCCTATTGCTACTTACCAATACCCTTCGAACTGGGAGTTGTCGGGAGCGAGGGCAGGCAGTGTCATACGTTTTTTAACTTCTAAAAATGATAATATAGATCCCATCAGATTATCGGCGGCCGGTTTTGCGGCTACCCGGCCGATTGCTCCTAACGATTCAGAAGAAAACTGGGAAAAGAACCGTCGAGTAGAAATCGTTATTTTAACACCTGACTTTACACCTTAATATTTTCATTATGGCTGTCGAGAATGTCTCGACAGCTTATTTTTTACCTGGTTGTGTGTTCAAAATAGAAAAGTTTGATGTTAGGGCACACCTTTAATATAAATGAAAATATAGAAAAAAGCCCGGCAGGCCTCTCTATAAAGGCTCTATAGCTAGTAACTGGGGGTGAGGCTTCTGAGGGGATAACGGGCACCTCTGGCCCCCGCAGAGAGGTTTTTTCGTGAGGAGGCTCGGACGTTCGGGGTTTTTCTACAGACTAAGAGACACCGGTAAGGGTGTCTCTTTTTCTAAATCATAAAGATGAATTAAACTTTTTCTGATTATGAATGAACTGCATACAGTTATTTAGTATTTTATTATTCTTTTCAGTGATTTCTGCTTTTCTTGGTATAGGTTTGTATGCTTTGTCTTCGTCTTCCCATTTTGTCGGTAATTCAACAGGCGCGGCTTTCTGCCAATGGTTCACCCATTCGGCGGGAAGTTGCCCTGAAAAAGGCTGGCCTGTGCTCATCACCTTCCATAATTGGGACCATGCTCGAGGGACAACCCTCCAAATATCGTAGCCGCCGCCTCCAAGGGCAACCCATCGTCCGCTGCAGTATTTATGGGCAAGCTCATGGGCAATCATTGGAATTCTCTCATAGATCTTAATGGTGGAACACAAATGGGTAAGCGGGTCTAAATAATGAGCATCCGCTCCATTCTGGGTAATAATGATATCAGGCTGGAAATATTCAGTGATTTCTTTGAAAGCGTATTCATAGACTTCTAAAAAAGATTCATCTTCCGTAAAAGCATCGATCGGTAAATTAAACGAGTAGCCATAGCCTTTCTTCAAGCCTCGTTCGTTTACATTACCGGTGCCCGGGAAAAGATATCTACCTGTTTCGTGAATAGAGAATGTACAAACATTAGGGTCATCATAGAAAGCCCATTGAACGCCATCCCCATGATGAGCGTCAGTATCAACATATAACACCTTATAATTAGTATGCTTTCGAATATATTTAATGCCAACTGCTCCGTCATTATATACACAGAATCCTGAAGCTTTTCTTTCAAACCCATGGTGAAGCCCGCCGCCTAAGTTCAGGGCGTGCTGTGTATCACCATTAATTACGGCATCAATCGCGCTTAAAGTACTTCCCACAAGCAGGGAAGAAGCCTCATGCATGCCCTTAAACATCGGAGTATCTTCTGTTCCTATCCCGTATTCAAATCCTTCTTCTTCACTTAATAAACCCTGGCTCGCGCGTTTCACTGCTTCGACGTAAGCCGAACTGTGAAAAAGCTTCAAGTCCTCATCAGAAGCCATGCGCGGTGCAATGATTTGTTGAGGTTTCAGTGCATTTTCCTTTTCCAGTAAATCCTTTGTCATTGTCACTCTCAGCTGATTAAAAGGGTGATCGTCCCGGAATTTGTAATTGGTGAATTCATCGGTAAATACAAAATGTGATTCACAGTTCATGAGGGGTCCCCCGGATTTTTAGGCCATAATACCTCATAATCAGCATCTTTTAAGTCTTGAATTGTTGGTAAAGGATTCATCGTCTGGATTCGGACAACTATAATTTTATAAAAAGAATCTGCTTGATAAGGATAGATAAGAACAGAGCTGATATTAACTTTTCTTTTTCCGAAGATCTGCATTACTTGTGGAAGCATCCCCGGCTTGTTTGGGACTTTAATTTCTATTTGAGAACTTTGAACGTGGGTACCGGTTAACTGAATCAGCGTGTGAAGCATATCTTTTTCCGTGACAATGCCTACTAGCTTGTCATTTTTCATTACGGGTACACAGGCGATTTCCTGCTCATAAAAAATAGAGGCGATCTCTTCAACAAAATCTAACGGGTGTACGGTTGTTACCGGAGATGTCATGATTGTTTCAATAGGGTTGCGCAGCTGCACAGCTTCGTCTTGTGCATTCTTGTCCAAGATAGATGGACTGGCATCCCGTACATCACGGTCGGAAACGATGCCGACGACACAGTTTTTATCGTCTACGATGGGGATGTGGCGAATGTGATGCTGATTTAACAATTTAACAGCTGTAGCGATAGAATCTGCAGGTGTCAATGTAATGACTTCTCGCTTCATAACTTCTTCAACAAGCATATTAAACTTCTCCCCTTGCTTTTCGATATTTGTTTCTCGTTAAAAAGCGCAGTTCATCAAACTGTTCAATAGATTCTTCGGGCACATTTTTTCCGATTCGAACCATCAAACAGTTGGCAGGGTGGGAAATGATTTCAGGATCGTCTGTCGGTGCAGGGGTCAGGCCGCCAGCACCCATCATTTTCTCCATCACTTTACGATAGTTCCAAATGCTTAAGCGAGTGCCTTTTAAATCCCAATGCCAGTAGTACTCTGTAGAAATAATAATATAATTCTCCATATATTCGTCATGCATCGATAATTCCAGCAGCCTGGAGCCTACTCGGTAACCTCTAAACTCCGGGGCCACTTCAATAGCTCCCAGTTCGATTAAGTTTTCCATATTTCCTTCCGACCAGCGCTCCATAGGGTCTGGGTGAAGGTAGGTTACATATCCAACGATCATATCATTGTGTGTAGCGGCAATGATTCTTCCTTCTGGGAAGTCGGCAATACTCTTTAAGGCCTCAAACTGTTTGGCAGGAGGGCGAAAAGCATTTAAGTCTTCGTGAAAAGAGTATCGGCTTAGCTCTTGCGAGGAAAGGGGACCTTGGATAGTCATTGAACCGTTGTTAATCTCAAAAGTCTGCTCATAAAATGTTTTAATATGTTCCATAGCGTCACCACCTATCAAAAAAGATCTGATCATCTAGTTACATTATACATGAGTAAGGATGAAATTAAATGAACTAACAAGAATAACTTCCAGTCTTAGGCATGACTGGAAGTTATTTTGATCTTTTCTTATTGAGTATTTTCGGATTCTTCAGGGTCAGCAGAATCCTCATTGGATGTATCTTCGGAAGACTCCTCTTCAGACTCAGTTTCTTCGTTCTGATCTTCGGAAGTGGTATTTGCTTCCTCAGAATTTTCTTCAGACTGTTCGTCTTCAGCAGAGGAATCACCTTCTGATTCCTCACCTTCTGAACTAGTGTCAGAACTGCTGCTCTCGCCATTTTCCTCACTTTCAGAATCATTGTTATTGGAGTCACTATTATTGGATCCACTGTTCTCATTGGATGGTTCAGTGTTTCCAACTTCTACAGTAGAAGAAAGGCCGGAAGACTGACCGAAGTAGTCTACTGCCCGGACAGCATAAACGCCGTCTCCTTCCAGACTGAAGCTTGTTCCACGTGTGGACCCGACTTGAGAGAAAGATCCGCCCGAAGTACCTGCCCGATAGATGCGATAACCTACAACATCATCACTGGAAGAATGGGACCAGGAAAGCCGGGATGAGCCCGTGGACACATTACCAGGTGCTGATGGATTCGAATTATCATTTTCAACCGTTCCTCCCCCAGACGATCCTGAAGAAGAAATAGCAACGTTATCCCAGTCGTCAGGGATTAAATGCTTGAGAATTTCCGGAGAATCATAATTGTTTTCTTCTATAAATTCAGGGGACAGAGTGACTCCACCACCTTCATTAATAATAAATTCTCCAGGAGTGTCGCTGCCGGCAGGATAAAGATCTCCTTTAATTTCTACAAAGTCACCGCTTGTTAAGCTGTCATCTTTTTTCGTTGGAGCGAATTTAGAAATATATAGGTCACTTCTTGATAACCCTGCAGATGAGCACAAGTCAGAGGCTAACAATCCAGAAGTAGCACAATAAGATTTCGATTCAATTCCGCCTGGACGCTCAAAGCTGGCACTCGGTGCCATAAGTTCAGGCCGGATTTCTGTAACCGCATTAACAACCCTAGCCCATAGCCCAGTATTTCTTGAGCTGTATCCATTTCGATTTAATCTTTCATTGTAATCATATCCCATCCACATGCTCATCGTTACGTTAGGGTTTGTTGCAATAAACCAGGCATCTTTATAATCTTGAGATGTACCGGTTTTACCTGCCCAGTCGACACCTGGGTGGGTCAGTTGTCCTTTAAGTCCAGATGCCGTACCGGATGATAATACATCGCGCATCATATCTATAGTGAGATAGGATGCCTGAGGGCTGAACACTTCTGTGTCTTTAGCTTCGTGTTCGTAAATAACTTCGCCTTCTTTCGTCTCGATTTTCTCAATCATATAAGCATCGACAAAATTACCCATGTTTCCGAAAGCAGCATAAGCATTAGTCATTTCCTCGTTAATTACTTCAGCAGAACCTAAAGCCAGAGAAGGATATTGATAAGCTTCTTCTGGAATAGTAGAGAATCCCATTTTGGATAAGTATTCACCAGGATTTTTATCCAGAATAGAAGTATAGGATTTAACAGCCGGGATGTTCAACGACCGCTTTAAAGCTTCTCGTGCCGAAACAAATCCATTGTAGCCGCCGCCATAGTTGCCGACATCAGTATCTGTCCCAGGATATTGATAAGGGACATCAGTAAATACAGATCCAGGATGGATTTCGCCCATATCGATTCCCGGTCCATAAGCGGTCAACGGCTTCATTGTACTTCCCGGAGATCTTCTGGCTTGGGTCGCGTGATTAACCTGCTCCCGGTTATGGTCGCGTCCCCCAATGAATCCAAGGATTTTACCAGTCGAGTTTTCAATAAGTGTACTTCCGACTTCAACAGGCATTTCCTTCGTTACTGTTTCTCCTTCTTCTTCAACAGTAACGGTGCGGGTGCTGTCATAGTTCGTATAGTTGTCTTTTATTTTCTGCATAACTTCATATACTTCTTTATCAATGGTCGTATGAATCTTATATCCGCCTGAGCTCAGTTCGCGTTCAGCAAGCGTTTCATACTCAGCTTTAAGCTCTTCATCCCCGCGGATATCTTTTAATGAATCTCCATTTTTTTCAGCTAAATATGCAACCATCTTATCTTTAGCCCGCTTGTTGGCTTCTGTTACTAAGAATGGATATTTTTCTCTAGCTCTTGAGGAAGGTTCCCGAAGGTTTTCTTTCAAGTCAAATTTCATTGCTTTATCGTATTCTTCTTTAGAGATATATCCAGCGCTGTACATACGGCTTAAAACTTCGTGCATTCGCTCAATGCCGGCTTGGAGGTTTTCATCAGACTTAACTTCTCCATTGTTTAGAAAAGGTGTATAGCTGAATGGATTCTGGGGTAAACCAGCTATAAAAGCAGCCTGGGCAATTGAAAGTTCATCAGGACCGACACCAAAGATTCCTTCAGCTGCTGTTTTTACACCTGCTATGTTATCTCCATTTGCATTTCTGCCAAATGGCACAATGTTTAAGTAAGCTTCAAGTATTTCTTCTTTTTCAAAAAACTTTTCGATACGCATAGCAATAAGTATTTCTTTTGCTTTTCGTTCAAAAGAGACTTCATTTGTGAGTATCTGGTTTTTAACGACCTGCTGAGTTAATGTACTTCCTCCCGTTTTAACAGCAGAGTTCGTAGCCTCTTGAACGATCGCCCGCAATACGGCTTTTGGGACGACACCATCGTGGGTTTCAAAATACTCATCTTCTGTAGCGATGACCGCATTCTTTAAGTTTTTATCCACTTGATCAAGTGAGATTTCATCACGGTAAAGGTCTGTGCGTACTTCACCGAGTAATTCTTCCCCGGCGAAATATACTTGTGATGTTTCTTCATAATTATAAATTTCTGACTGAATTTCTTCCGGGCTTTGTGCAGGCTGGTCTTTAACAAGTGAAGCGAAATAACCCGCTCCTACACCGCCGGCAAAAAATAAACCTATGATTCCGATTAAAATAAAAAATAAAATGACGTTCCAAACAACATCGTATCCAATTCTGAAATTTTTCTGGATCGTGCCGTTTCCCCATAGGGACTGAGTTTTTCCCCATAAAGACTTCACTAAAGGCCTTGATCTTTCCCATAAGGATCGGGATTTTCTCAACGTTTCTCCCCATAAGGTAGTAGTTTTCGCCTTAATGGCCTTCCAATTTATTTTATTATTTGGCTTTTTCGACATAAGAAAACCTCCTAAATTCCACATAATATTATAACATAAGCGGACATTAACAGACATAAATCGATAGAAAAAATAGTTGATTTCCTGTTTTGATTATGCTATAAATTGGATTACAGTTAAATGAGCGAGCTATGAACGATTGAAGTAGAAAATTATTCCCTGTTCTTAAGAGAGCTAACGGCGGGTGGAAGTTAGCACAAAATAATTTTTGAATTACGGTCGGGAGCATCTTCTGGTGTGAATCAGAAGACGGTGATGAGCCGTTATTAAAGAGAGTGGCACATAATATGTGCAATTAGGGTGGTACCGCGACAAGACCTCGTCCCTTTTCCAGGGATGGGGTCTTTTTGTGATCATAAAAAGGAGTGAACGAGGTATGGATATTCTACAGGATTTAGAAAAACGAGGACTCATTAATCAAGTAACAGATGAAGAAGGATTAAGAAAGCATTTAAATGAAAAGCAAGTGACGTTATACTGCGGGTTCGACCCGACAGGAAGCAGTCTTCATATTGGGCACCTGCTGCCGATCCTTATGCTGAAAAGGTTTCAATTAGCTGGTCACCGTCCAATCGCTTTAGTTGGCGGCGGAACAGGAATGATTGGTGATCCAAGCGGACGTTCTACAGAAAGGCAGTTGAATTCAGCAGAAGTTGTTTTAGGATACAGTGAAAGTATTAAAAACCAATTGGCTAAACTGCTTAATTTCGACGAGGGAACGAATGCGGCGGTTGCCCGTAACAATCATGAGTGGCTTTCAGAAATGACCATTATTGATTTTCTCCGCGACACAGGAAAGCACTTTGGGATAAATTACATGCTGGCAAAAGACTCAGTGGAGTCCAGGATCGAAAGCGGCATTAGCTTCACTGAGTTTTCTTACATGATCCTGCAGTCATTAGACTTTAAGAAATTGAATGATAAAGAAGACTGTACTCTTCAGATCGGTGGAAGCGACCAGTGGGGAAATATTACAGCTGGACTTGAACTTATCCGCCGTTCAGCTGCCGGTGAAAAAGAAACGGAAGCTTACGGTTTAACAATGCCTTTAATTACAAAAGCGGACGGCTCCAAATTTGGGAAAACAGCAGGAGGAGCGATCTGGCTGGATCCGGAACAGACTTCTCCTTATGAATTTTACCAATTCTGGATTAACGCCGATGACCGCGATGTCGTGAAGTTTTTAAGATACTTCACTTTCCTTTCCCATGAGGAAATCGCTGAACTTGAAAAAGAAGTAGAGACTCAGCCTGAAAAGAGAGCAGCTCAAAAGCGTCTTGCCGAGGAAATGACAAAGCTTGTCCACGATGAAGAAGCCCTTAAGCAGGCGCAGCGCATTACAGAAGCACTGTTTAGCGGTGACATTAAAGCTTTGACAGGTGAAGAAATAGAACAAGGGTTTAAAGATGTTCCGGCTTTTGAAACTGAAGAAAAAGAAGCATCCTTAATTGAATTGCTTGTACAGGCAGGAATTTCATCATCCAAACGTCAAGCGAGAGAAGATATTAAAAATGGGGCCGTTTATATCAATGGGGAAAGAAATCAAGATCTTCAGCATACAATTACGGCAGAAGACAGGATAGAAGACAGATTTACAATCATTCGAAGAGGGAAGAAGAAATACTTCCTCATTCGCTACACTTCCTAATTGTGAGAAGAACCGTGGCTGGGTGTCACGGTTCTTTTTTGTTAAACGCCATTGTAGATATTATCCAGAAAGCAAGAGGTTCTGCGAGACTCCTGCTTAAAAAACGGCGGCCTGTAACCCAGGGTCACGAGCAAGGAGGCTTGACCGTTCTCCGCGGAAATCGAGCAGGTTTCCTTTTTAAAATCAACATTAAATATTGATATAGCTTTGTTATTAAAGTCTGGCAACGATTAACACTCATATTCCATTAGGAAAGTGCCAAAATATAAAAGCTCCACCAAAACGATGTGTGAGGAGGATATTTTCATGAGAAACAGAAATATTCAATGGCTTCCAATTATTGCTTCTATTGGTATAGGTGCAGCCACCTACAGCATGATGACAGGTCAGGCTAATCAGCTTCCAAACATGCTTCAAAATGTTTCTAATTTAGCTGGAGGCATGCAGCAGAACTCACAATAATCATTTTAAGGACAAGCAGATAGATGCTTAAGGTTGAGCATAAGAAACCTTCGAAGGGTATCTTCGAAGGTTTTTTCACGAAATTTTATTTATTTTATTAAAGCCGGCTGGAAAATCACGCTCTGGATGAGCGTGGATTTTGGATAATTTATAAAAACATGCTGATAATTAATGGCAGGTATTAAAGAATTAAACTATAGTATTTTGCATCGAGAGAAGACCATTTCTTTACGCAGGGCCAACCAAAAAAGGATATAAAAAAAACTCGCTGTCCATAGAGGATAGCGAGTTTTTTATAATGAAGACTACAATTAACGAGAGTAGAATTCAACGATAAGAGCTTCGTTGATTTCAGCTGGAAGCTCAGAACGCTCAGGAAGACGGGAATACGTTCCTTGACGTTTTTCTTCATCAAAAGTTACATATTCAGGAACAAAGTTGTTTACTTCAACAGCTTCCTGTACGATATCTAAATTTTGAGATTTTTCACGAAGACCAATAACCTGACCAGGCTTCACACGGTAAGACGGGATGTCTACGCGGCCGCCATCTACAGTTACGTGGCCGTGGTTAACTAGCTGACGCGCTTGAGAGCGAGTACGAGCAAGTCCCAAACGGTACACCAGGTTGTCCAGGCGAGATTCAAGAAGAATCATGAAGTTCTCACCGTGAATTCCTTTCATGTTACCTGCTTCTTCAAACAGACGGCGGAATTGACGCTCAGTCAATCCGTACATGAAACGAAGCTTCTGCTTCTCTTGAAGCTGAAGACCATATTCAGAAAGTTTTTTACGTTGGTTTGGACCGTGTTGTCCTGGAGCGTAAGGGCGCTTATCTAGCTCCTTACCAGTTCCGCTTAAAGAAATGCCATAACGACGTGATTTTTTCCAGGTAGAACCTGTATAACGTGCCATAGGTATTTCCTCCTTTTATTTTATTTTGCATAAAATAAAAACAGTGTGTTCCTTGTAACGCTGCACATTTTATTTTCATGCACCATCGCTCCAGCAGCAGAGAGTTACACGATGCACCTCATCATGAGGAATAAAATGAAAACAGTCGCCGGATTCACATAGGCTGCCGTTTATTTTACACAAAGGCTATTATATATGTTTTAACAAGCAGAAGTCAACCATAATTCCTAGAAAGAAAAAAATCACCCAGATGGGATGATCGGGGAGAAAGAAAGTTTTTTAGTTCGCGCCCTATACAGTAGGAGGGAGTAACACGAAGACTCCTGTGGAAAAACGGCCAGCCGAAACCACCAGCAAAGGGAACTTCCCTCCCAGAGACAAACAAAAGCTTGCAGAGAAGTCTAGTTTCTCTACAAGCTGCAGAACTCATCTTTTACATATATTTATCCAAAGTTTTCACAAATTCATTTAAATATTTCTCATCCGTCTCATCAAACCTTCCAACAGAAGGACTGTCAATATCAAGAACTCCGAAAATCTCGCCATCTTTTATAATAGGAACCACTATTTCTGACTGGCTCGCCGCATCACATGCGATGTGCCCTGGGAACTCCTTGACACTATAAACACGCTGAGTTTTCTGTTCGGAAACGGCTGTTCCGCAAACTCCTTTACCAGAAGGAATTCTTACGCAAGCCGGTAAGCCTTGAAAAGGTCCTAACACAAGTTCGTCATTTTTGAATAAGTAAAAGCCGACCCAATTAGTGTCTTCTAAAAATTGATTCAGCAGTGCAGAAGCGTTAGATAAATTAGCAATAACATCCGGCTCATCTTTCAACAGCGCGTCGAGCTGTTTAATGAGCAGCTGATATTGTTCGTCTTTTGTACCTTTATACTGAGTAGCTTGAAACATAATTTTTTCCTCCTCATAGAGTGATTTCGACAATATCGTGCTGATCATGTCGGTTATTGATGTACGATTCTTAAAGGATTTTAAGTGAAAACCTCGAAAACTCATAAGTAGGGAGGAATCAAATATGAACCGCGAAATGAATACAAGGCAAAAAGTGTTAGATGTTTCCTGTCGTTTGTTTTACAGCAATGGATTTAATGGAACTTCTGTTCGTGATATCGCCAAAAAGGCGAACGTCAATGTATCCTTGATTCATTATTACTTCAAGAGTAAGCAAGGCTTATTCGAGTCACTGGCTATCCAATATTTCGAACCCTACCTGGAAATGATTGAGCGGGAAGCAGACAAAGGCCCTGTCACGGATCTGCTGCCCTTAATTAAAGGGATTTTACATTATAAACAGGTGAATTATCAACTATCTTGTTTAGTTTATCGTGAACTTTCTTTAAATACCGTGTTTGCCAAAGAGATGCTTGTCACGTATTTAGCGAAAGAAAACCATTTGCTGTCTCATTTGTTATTTCAAAAGAATAGTAAAAGAGACCTTACTTATAGAGAGAATTTATATCTTCTTCAGTTCAAAGGGTTGATCAATGTCCCTTACATGATGCCTCAGGAATTAAGTGAGGCGCACATGAGCGAAGAGTCAGTCCATCACTTCGTTAATCTGTATGCAGAATTAATGATTAAGAAACAGCCGAGAAGCGAGATGAAAGTTATATCTTCATAAGTGTTTGATTAAGAATTTCATATCCTTGCTTAATTCCGTTTGGATCGTGGGCATCAGAGCCGTAAATAAGGCTGATGCCTTTTTCGTATGCCATTTTCGCTAAATCTGGTGGAGGATAGGATTCTCTGCAATACTCTTTAAGAGTTCCGGCTCCGTTGTAGTCCAGATCAAGCCCGTTATTTTTAACTACGGACAGGAAGCTTGCAGCCTGTTTCTTCCACCCTTCAGGAGAAGGATATATATGGTGGAATTTTCTAATCAGCGTCATGTGACCGATTCTATTAGGCTTATAAGGCCCTAAATCTACATGTGCAGAATCCTTTAAAAGCTTATAGTAGCGTTCATACAACTCGTCAATAGAACCTATCGCTCGGCAGGCCGCCGAAAAGACATCTGGACTGTAATCGATACAGAACCACTGTTTTTTTACCGGCAGAAAGTGAACAGACAATAAACTATCGTCAAGGCTGCTTCCGTATTGATTTAAAAAACTTTCCGTTTCCTTTTCATACCCTTTGATATAGTCGACTTCGAATCCCAATTTGATTTCTATATCAGAGGAATAGGATTTTTTAAGCGATTGGACTTCCTTTATATATGGTTCGACGAGACTTCGCTCCATAGAACTGTCCTGTTCTGGAACAGGATCGATAAAGGTCTCTGGAAGGGGGGCATGCTCGGCAAATGTAATCGAAGAATACCCTGACTTGATGGCCTGGTCAATGTACTCTTCTAGCGCTGCATTTGAACCATGAGGGCAATAAGGTGTATGGACATGTCCATCAATCATGACAAATTCCTCCTGAGTCAATAGAAGTTATTGTTAATCTATTAATTAATTTGAAATAATTTAGCCAAATCAATCCTTATCATGGTATCATAATAAACAACTAAAATTAATTTTTTAACGAAAGAGATTCGTTTGCTGAGGATTTGTAAGGAGGCTATCTATGAGGTACGTAATTGGGGGAATATTAGTGCTGATTGCACTAATAATTGCAGGACTTATTTGGCGTAAAAAAGTGTATGATGAAGTCGATCGTTTAGAAGGCTGGAAAATGGACATCATGCATCGAAATGTATCGGATGAACTCTCGAGGGTCAAAGCCCTTAACCTCTCTGGCGAAACCCAGGAAAGATTTGAAGCGTGGAGGGAACGCTGGGACAAAATTCTTACAAAAGAGCTTCCAAATTTGGAAGAGGATTTGTTTGATGCAGAAGAAGCAGCGGACCGGTACCGCCTGAAAAAGGTAAGGAAAGTACTGAATCATTCTGAACAGAAGCTGCAGGCAATCGAACAGGATATTGCCTCGATGTTTAAAGAACTTGAAGACCTGTTAGACTCCGAGAAGAGCAGCCGCCAGGAAATCGAGGCTTTAAACCCAGAGTTAAAAGAATTAAAGAAATCCCTTATACATAGCCGCCATCAGTTCGGAAAAGCTGCCCGGATTTTCGAAAGCAGAGCGGAAGAGCTGGAAGCGGGCTTGAAGCATTATGAAGAGCTGGTTTCAGAAGGGAATTATCTGGAAGCTAACAGTCTTGTGCAATCGGTTAGAGAGCAGCTTGAAGTTCTCTCCACAGAAATCGCTGTTTTCCCTGAACTGCTGCGGAAAACACAAAAGGAACTGCCCGACCAGTTAAGAGAACTGCATCAGGGCATAGAGGAAATGGAAGAAGAGGGCTACCGTGTGCAGCATTTAGGCCTGCAGCCGGAAATCGAAAATTATCGTGAACTGCTTAAGAAACATACAGAACGTCTCGAAAAAGGCGACAGTGAAGATGTTCAAGCGTTAATTGATGAGTTAGATCCAAGAATTCAGGAAATGTATCAGGAGCTTGAAAAGGAAGCGCTGGCTCACAGTTATGTAGATCAGCACCATCCCTCTCTTCAGCTTCAGCTTGAAGAATTGGAAGAGATCGTCAATCAAACGAAACAGGACATCGATGATTTGAAGGTCACTTATCAGATGGAAGAGGAAGACATCGAATCTTACCGCGGAATTGATCAGCTGATGACACAGTTAAAGAAAAAGTATCTTAATTTTGATAAGAAGCTATCTGATAACGAGACCGCTTTTACTGATATGAGAGATGAACTAGACATTATTAAAGAGCAAGCGTCAGAACTGAAAGAGAAACATCAGATTTTTAGTGAGAGAGTGCAGACGCTTCGCAGTGATGAACTGGAAGCAAAAGAAAAGCTTGTCCAGATAGAGCAGATTGTGAATGATACAGACAGACGCTTGAAGCGGAGCAACCTGCCCGGTATTCCGTCCATGTTCTTTGAAGGCATGCAGCATGCGAGCGAACATATTGACGAAGTATTTCTTAGCCTTGAAAAAAAGCAGCCGCTTGATATGGCTGATGTTCATCAAAAACTTGAGGAAGCTATGCAGCACGCTGAATTAGTCAACAGTCAGGCGAAAGCATTGCTCCATCAGGCTCACATGGCGGAAAAAGTTATTCAGTATACGAACCGTTACCGCAGTCAATATCCTTTAGTGGCGGCCAAGCTTATGGAGGCGGAAAACGATTTTAGGGCATACCGTTATGAAGAAGCCCTGGAACGGGCAGCCGCTGCTCTTGAAGAAGTGGAGCCAGGTGCTTTATCTAAATTAGAGGAAAAAGAAGAAGTCCCTATTTAGGGTGTGAACTATGAGGAAATGGATGCTTCTTGGTTTGTCTGTAATGGCGATGTTCAGCTGGCAGCAACCTGCCAATGGCGTTCACCGAACGTGAATCTTCAAGGCCCATGCAGTTCCTGTTTCATGTAAAGAAGAAAAGAAGCAGCAGACGGTCTTTGAGGAGCATGTATTGACGAAACAGTGGGTGAATGATATAAGTGGAAATGAAAAGATGACCATTGACACGATTTTGAATACACTCAACATTAATTGATGAAGTAGAGCTAGCCTCAGTCAGGAGGCTAGCTATTTTCATGTTCCTATGGTTTATTTTTATAGTAAGGAACAGGATATAAGAAGACGGCAATCTTTTAAAGGGGAAACGACCATGATTTATTTTGATAATAGTGCAACCACACAACCACATACAGAAGTGCTGCAATCGTATCAGCAGGCTGCGGCTCGATACTTTGCCAACCCTTCTTCTGTACATCAGCTAGGCCTTGAAGCAGAACGGCTCATGGAAAAAACACGAGAGGCAATCGCTCATCGTCTAGCTGTCCTGCCCGAAGAGATCGTCTATACATCAGGAGGTACAGAATCCAACAATATGGCGATTAAGGGAATTGCTTTTCAGCACAGAACGAGAGGCCGGCATTTGATTACTTCAAAAATAGAACATCCTTCTGTGTTGGAAGCTTTTCGTGCGCTAGAGCAGCTCGGCTTTGAGGTTACGTATGTTAATGTCGATTCTGAAGGTCATGTTGACCCTGAAGAGATCAGGCAGGCTATTCGAAAAGACACGATATTAATTAGTATAATGTCTGTAAATAATGAACTTGGCACGGTTCAGCCGATTAAGGATATAGGGGAAATTGCCAGGGAGCACCCGAAGCTTTTCTTTCATGTTGACCATGTACAGGGTGTTGGTAAAGTCCCTCTGCCTTTTAAGGACTGCCACATTGATTTATGTTCCTTATCCGGTCATAAAATTCATGGGGTAAAAGGTACAGGAATGCTCTATGCTCGAAAGGAAATTCGTTTATTCCCGCTTTTACACGGGGGAGGTCATGAAGACAACCGTCGTTCAGGCACCGAGAACCTTCCTGGTATGGTGGCCTTTGCTAAAGCCCTCAGGCTGATTCAGGAGCAGGAAGAAGACCATCTCGCTGACTTATTAACGATTAGAAACTTTCTTCGTAAGAAATTAGATAGTATGGATCCGGTCACTATCAACTCCCCGGAGAAAGGCAGCCCTCATATATTAAACATATCAATTCCCGGCTTGAAGCCGGAAGTAGTGGTTCATGCACTGGCTGAGCGCGGTATTTTTGTTTCCACAAAGTCCGCATGTTCTTCAAAAGAACCAGATGTAAGTGCTGTTCTCAAAGCCTGCAACCTGAATCCTGCTGTCACTACTTCGGCACTGAGAATCAGCTTGTCTTATCAAAATACAGTGAAAGAAGCTGAGACTTTTATTAAGGAACTAAAAGACATTATTCGTTATTTGAAAGGATAGAAAGGGAGTATACCATGCAGTTTGATCATATATTAATCCGTTATGGTGAAATGGCCATTAAAGGGAAGAATCGTAAATACTTTGAAAGGAAACTGCAGAATCAGCTGATCAAAAAGTTAAGCAGGTTTGACCATACGCGGGTTAAGAAAACAAAAGACAGAATGTATGTATTGCTTAATGGAGAAGACCCGCATGCTGTAATAGACGAGTGTAAGAAAATATTCGGCATTCACTCATTAAGCTTTGCTGTAAAAACAGAAAAAGAAGAGCAAAAAATTAAAGATGCGGCGTTGTTTGCTCTTCAGGATGATCCAACCGTAAAAACCTTCAAAGTTTCTTCTAGGAGAGCTGATAAGAGCTTTAAAATAGGTTCACAGGATTTAAATTACAAAGTAGGCGGCCATATCCTCGCCAATACAGATGGAATTACGGTGGATGTCCATAATCCTGATATAGAGCTGAAGATAGAGGTTCGAAATGATGCTGCCTATATTACTTCAAAAGATTACCCTGGAGCTGGAGGTCTGCCTGTTGGAACAACCGGTAAATCGCTGCTTATGCTTTCAGGAGGAATTGACAGCCCGGTTGCCGGCTATTTAACGATGAAACGGGGAGTGCAAATCGAAGCGGTTCATTTTCACTCTCCCCCTTATACAAGTGAAAGAGCCAAACAGAAAGTTCTTGATTTAGCCGGCGAACTATCAAAGTACGGTCATAAGGTTATTGTACATGTAGTGCCTTTTACAGAAATCCAGCAGAAGATTCATAGAGAAATGCCAGAAGGGTACGGTATGACGATTATGCGCCGAATGATGATGAGAATAAGTGAACAGATTGCACGTAATCGTGAGATTTTGTCACTTACTACAGGAGAAAGCCTCGGTCAGGTGGCAAGCCAGACGATGGAAAGCATGAACACCATTAATGAAGTTACAAATTATCCTGTTATCCGTCCGTTAGTCGCCATGGACAAGCTGGATATTATTGAAATAGCAAGACAGATAGACACTTATAAGATTTCAACATTACCCTATGAGGACTGCTGCACTATATTTGTGCCGAAAGCTCCTAAGACGAAACCCACTAGAGCGAATGCCAGCTATTATGAATCCAGTGTTTCTTTTGAAGAAGACATTGCAAAAGCGGTCGAGCTTACAGAGATGGTGGAAGTCTCTGACGAGCAAAAAGACGATGATCCATTTGAAAGTTTGTTATAATAAGGAACAACAGAGCTCACTATGCAAATAGTGAGCTTATATTTTAACGGAAGAAGGAGTTTCCATTATGAAGCTATGGTATGGAGGCAAGATTTATACGATGATAGAGGAAGGTGACTGGGTGGAAGCGGTTGTTACCGACAATGGACGGATAGCAGCCACAGGGGATACCCAGGATCTTTACTCCGCTTATAAGGGACAGATTTCTGAAGAACACAATTTAAAAGGATCGGTCATGTACCCAGGGTTTACCGACAGCCATCTGCACATTATGGGGCATGGCGAAAGGCTGATGCGTCTGGATTTAATGTTTATGAAATCAGCTGAAGAAGTCAAGCAGGCGCTGAGCCAGTATGCGGAGCAGGTAGAGCCGGGAAGCTGGATTGTAGGCGATGGTTGGAATGAAAATCAATGGGAAGACAAACGGATTATACATAAAGATGAATTAGATGAAATCTCAACAGAGCACCCGATTATGCTTACCCGTGTCTGCCGGCATGCTTTAATTGCAAATTCAAAGGCGATCGAACTTGCGGGGATTACCACTAAAACTCCTGATCCTCAAGGCGGGCTGATTGTTCGAGATTCAAACGATCAACCGACCGGCTATTTTCATGACAAGGCACAGGATTTAGTGAAAGAGGCCATGCCTGAGGTTACACCTGAGTACTTACACAAAGCAGCCGAACTCGCAGTAAAGGATATGCATGCTTATGGTCTAGTAGGAGGCCATAGTGAAGACTTAAATTATTATGGCGGCTTTAAGAAAACACTTGATGCCTTCCTGCACACGATTGATGGTAAGCGCGTGAAATTCCGTGCCCACCTGCTCGTTCATCACGGTGTCATTGAAGAGGTTGATAAAGAAGGAATGGGCTTTAAAAAAGGAAATGAGTTCGTAGAATTGGGAGCCCTGAAAATTTTCTCAGACGGGGCTCTCGGCGGCAGAACGGCCTGGCTGAAAGAAGAATATTCCGACGATCCGGGGAACTGTGGAGTCGCCATTCATACAAAAGAAGAATTAACGGAGCTGGTCCTTAAAGCGAGAAAACGGAATATGCCGGTTGCCGTGCATGCCATCGGAGACGGTGCTGCAGAAGCCGTTATTTCTGTATTAAGCGAACATCCTCTTAAGACAGGAGAGCGTGACCGGCTCATTCATGCTCAAATTTTGAATCCATCCTTGATCCAAAAGCTTCAGAAGCTAAGCATTGTTTTAGACATCCAGCCGACGTTTGTAGCTTCTGATTTTCCCTGGGTTATGGATCGGCTTGGGCACATGAGAATGAAAACAGCCTACTCCTGGAAAACATTATTAGATGCTGGCATTATTTGCGCGGGAGGATCGGACGCGCCGATTGAAGAAATCAATCCGCTTCTCGGTATACGGGCAGCAGTTGAGAGACGTGCAAGCTATGATCATGAAGTCTATCAGGCGGAAGAAAGGCTGTCTATTTTTGAAGCCATTTCTTTATATACAAAAGGAAGTGCTCATGCTGTGGGGCGAGAAGATTCACAAGGCATAATTGCTCCAGGATTTACAGCGGACTTCACTGTATTAGACCGTGATCTATTTTCGATAAAACCTCATGAATTAGCAGAAGCGACCGTTGTGCTCACCGTCGTTGATGAAGATATTATGTACCAGAGGTTCTAAAACATCTATGTTTACGTTAGAATCTTCCCGGCTCCATTCAAGGTGAAGGTGCCTCAGGTTCCAGCATGCATCTGCAGGAAGTCCTTGAACTCGGAATGAATTTGTCTTCTGCCAAAAAATCCAGCCCTAGTTAAAAGGCTGGATTTTTTGCGTTTATAAGAATGTACGTTTAACTCTTTCCCAGTAGGAGTTGTGTTTAAGTTTAACTGTCTTAATAATTTTGTCGCTAAGCTTGACCGTAACGTCACGGATGTTGCGAATCGAATGGGCTTCGTTATCCATGCCGATTAATGGAAAGTCATTACCATCTTGAATGACTTCCAGCTTCAAGGTACGTTCAGAGCCAAGAATAAACGAGGAATCGAGTGTACGGTAGCGGTTGTTATTAAGAGAAGCTAGCTCGCTCACTTGGAAACACGGAATTTTAGGGTCGACGACTGCCCCTTTCGTTGATTTGTTGTAGCCCGTACTTCCTGTCGGTGTCGCTACAATTAGACCGTCACCGCGGAAGGTTTCAAAATGAATCTCATCGATGAAGACATCAATAACTATGGATTTGATCAGTGTGGAGCGGACACTGCATTCATTCAGGCAGTAAAACGTTGAGTCGTTATTTACCGTAGCTTCGATTATAGGAAAACGGCGGACTTCCAGCTCGTCATACATCATGGAATCTACCATTTCGTTATAATTATCGAGGTTAAAATCACAATAAAGGCCTGCTTCTTCCTCGCTGCGGACACCTACATACAAACAGTCCTGACGGAAGCCAGTTTTTCTGACAGCTTGAAGAAAGGTACCATCCCCGCCGACGGAAATAATAATATTAGCATCTTTAGAGTCTTCAACAATTGAAAAGTCATTTTCTTTCGCTAATTTAATCAGCGGTTCTAATTTCTCGTCTAGTTCTTTATCAGGATGATAGTAAAAGTAAAGATTTCTTCGTTGATTGGACATGGAAAAACCTCCTAATACAATATCTGTCTGTATTTTATCATTAGCCGCTGTTAAACACCATTATTGATATTATTCAGGAAAAGAAAGGAGTTCTGTGAGACTCCTGCTAAAAAAAGGGCGGCAGAGACGCCGCAGACAGGTGACGAGCGGGGAGTTTTTTAAAAAAAGGAAGTTCGATTAACTTCAAACGTAAAAAGTGACAAGTTCCCCCTTTCCGATTTTCAAAATCAAAAATTGAACAGCCTATCATAAAGAGTTCGAATAGATAGTTGAAGGAAGATGTGAATATATAGATTTCTTGAAGTCGTAAGTAAAATCATTTATGATCAACTATAGACTATAAGAGCGCTAAGAAGGGACGCCCCGTTGTTGATCGAAGCAAGGGCGTCCTTTTATGTGAAGCTAGGGGGATAAACAATGAAACAAGAACATGTGGAACAATTGTTTAAGTGGCTGGATGAAACAGCAGAAACGTTAGAGAGGGACTTGGATCTTACGTATTTAGAAGCATTGACCGAATCGATAGACACGCTGTCAAACGGCCAGCCGTTTGATGATATTCCAGAAAACGTGCAGACATATCTATTAAATCAGCTGACAAAAGTAAAAGCTGACAGCTTTACTAAGGAAGAATTGAGAAAAGCGGTCCAGTTAGCAATTTTAAAAGGAATGAAAGGGGCTACCCAGCATCAGCACTTAATTACACCTGACTCTGTCGCGATGTTTATGGGGTATATCAGTTCCAAACTGTTAGAAGACGAGAGCGTCTTTAAGATCTTTGATCCAGCGGCGGGTACAGGCAATTTGCTGACCTCCGTATTAAACCAGCTTGGTGACAAAGAAACCGAAGCTTTTGCAAGTGAAGTCGACCAGACGCTGATTCAGCTGGCGGTTGCTAATGCTAACCTTCAGAAAAACAAAGTAGAATTCTTCCATCAGGACAGTCTCCGTCCGTTTTTAATGGAGCCGGTCGACTTTGTTGTTTCCGATCTTCCTGTTGGTTATTATCCTGATGATGAGCAGGCAGCGAAATACACGTTAAAAGCAGAGCATGATCATTCCTATGCCCACCACCTTTTTATTGAACAAAGCTTAAACTACACCAAACCGGGTGGGTATTTGATGTTTATAGTGCCTAATTTTCTTTTCGAAAGTGATCAATCCCATGCCCTAAATACTTTTCTTAGAGAGGAAGGGCATATCGTCGGAATGCTTCAGCTCTCGGATTCCTTGTTTAAAAATGAAAAACATGGGAAAAGTATCTTAATTCTCCAGAAAAAAGGCGGCGGCTCTAAAGCACCAAAGCAGGCTCTATTAGCGAAACTTCCTTCTTTTAAAAACCCGCAGGCAATGGCGGATATTCTCGGTCAGATGAACCGCTGGTTTGACGATTATAAAACGGCAAAATAGTGGGAAAATAAAGAATATATAAAGTAAACGTTATCAAATGTCTCACGCCTTGAAATCAATAGTTACGGGTGGTTAAATGGTAGTGGTAGAAAGAAGCGAGCCTATTTTTAAGGGGATGAACGACGTTGAGTAATATATTAGCAATTAACGCAGGAAGTTCTTCTTTAAAATTTCAATTAATTGAAATGCCGGAAGAAAAGGTTATAACTAAAGGTTTAGTAGAACGTATCGGATTAAATGATTCCGTATTTACAATCGAATTTAATGGGGAGAAGGATGAGACAGTTACGGATATTGATGATCATGAAGTAGCTGTTAAAATGCTTCTTGAAAAGCTGACAGCACATGGTGTTATTCAGTCATTAGATGAAATTGACGGAGTCGGCCACCGGGTTGTACACGGGGGCGAGCGCTTTAGTGAATCTGTTTTAATTACAGATGAAGTGGTGAAAGAAATTGAGGATGTTTCTGATTTAGCACCATTGCACAACCCGGCGAACTTAACGGGGATCCGTGCTTTCCGCGAAGTGCTGCCTAACGTGCCGCACGTAGCTATTTTTGACACGGCTTTCCACCAGTCCATGCCGGAACAGTCTTATCTGTACAGCCTTCCTTATGAGTACTATAAGGAGTACGGAATTCGTAAGTACGGGTTCCACGGGACTTCTCACAAGTATGTATCTGAGCGTGCGGCAGAAATGCTCGGTCGTCCGCTTGATCAGCTTCGACTGCTTTCTTGTCACTTAGGTAATGGGGCAAGTATTGCTGCCATTGAAGGCGGTAAATCCATCGATACTTCCATGGGCTTCACACCACTAGCTGGTGTAACGATGGGAACACGTTCAGGGAATATCGACCCTGCCTTAATTCCTTTCATTATGGAAAAGACAGGCAAGTCAGCTGCAGAAGTTATGAACGTCTTAAATAAAGAAAGTGGAATGCTTGCATTGTCCGGTTTCTCAAGTGACCTTCGTGATATTGAGCAGAAGGCAGCTGAAGGAGACGAACGTGCAGAGCTTGCTCTTGAAGTATTCGCGGCAAGAATCCACAAATATATCGGATCTTATGCATCCCGTATGCATGGAATCGATGGTATTATTTTCACAGCAGGAGTTGGAGAAAACAGCACGTCCATCCGGGAAAGAGTTCTTAAAGGACTTGAATTCATGGGTGTATACTGGGATCCTGCTTTAAACCAGGTACGTGGAAAAGAAGCATTTGTGAACTATCCTCACTCCCCGGTTAAAGTTATGATTATTCCAACCAATGAAGAAGTAATGATTGCAAGAGATACAGTCGAAAAAGGACTATAGGATCATGCAGGCCGGCTTTTTAATAAGCCAGGCCTGTTTTTTTATTGTCCATGAAATTATAAAATTCCAAGCTGTGGATATATATTTAAAAGTGCGGCATCCAGCTCCAGCGCCCAGACACTTGCGTCATAAGCCATCCGGCCTGCTAAAAGGGAAGGACACCTTCCTCCGGCCGTTTTGCTTATGCGTTTCGTGTCTACCAGGGCGCTTTAAGCCTTTGTTCTTGGTAAAATTTAAAAGAAGTTATTTCTCAAATCCTGGTGATAAGGATACAATAGTAGTAGCTGATTCATTAGGAGTGATAATTTTGTCAAAACAAAGAGTGGCTGAGAATATAGAGTTGTGGCAGAAGCGGCAGGCTAATTATGAAGCGAATGATTTCGAAATGGTGTATTCCAACTGGATCAATCAGTCTTTAGCGCAAATGAGTCCGTCTTTATCCAGCAAATTTTTCTCTAAGCTCGATGACTGGTTATTCCATACCCATGCTTTTCTGCAGGGTTCCAGCTTCCAGGAAGATGCCAGAGCAAGGATCCTTTCTGTAGGACGTGTATTTTCTGGGGATATTAAAGAAATCTGGGAGATGAAGCAGTTAACAATTGACCAGCTTACTTACATTGCAGATCAACAGACTGCGAAAAGCCGGCTTTATGCCTTTGCTCAAGGAGGCGTGACAGGGACAGGGGGATGGCTGCTGTTAAGCATTGATTTTCCACTTATGGTCGCTATGAACTTAAGGACCGTTCAGCTGATCGGTCTTACTTTTGGGCATGAAATGAACCATCCATACGAGATGATGCTTTCTTTAAAAGTTTTCCATGCAGCAACACTGCCTAAAAGGCTTCAAGCCAAGGCGTGGGAAGAACTGGTGGAAGAGATAAAAAACGAGGGAAATCCATATGTATATATGGGAGATGACCGGTTAACAGATCAGACCTGGTTAGAACAGCCGCTTAAACAGGTTTTTAAATCAGTGTTTATTATGATGTTTAGGAAAAAACTTTTCCAGGGTATTCCTTTAATCAGTGTTGCAATTGGTGCTCAGGCTAATTACAGCTTAACGAAACAAGTCGCTGAGTTCGCAACGAAATTTTATCAGTATCGATATTTGTGGGAGGAGGAAGGAAATTGAGTGTAAGTGAGCATAAAAAACAGGCACCTTCTACGGTCAGGTGTATGGTGATCACAATAAGTGACACGAGAACAGAAGAAACCGATAAGAGCGGAAGGTATATTAAAGAAAGTCTATTGGAAGAAGACCATCAAATTAGTAATTACATGATTGTTAAAGATGAAGCAGAACAAATCAAGCAAGCAGTTATGACTGGAATTGAAAAAGCCGATATAGATGCCATTTTACTAAATGGAGGAACGGGAATGGCGAAGCGGGATGTTACGATTGAAACAGTTACTCCTCTCTTTGAAAAAGATATGCCGGGATTTGGAGAGATCTTCCGCATGCTCAGCTATACCGAGGATATTGGATCTGCCGCACTTCTCTCAAGAGCGGCAGCGGGAGTGGCAGGAGATACAATGATTTTTTCCATGCCGGGTTCATCTGGAGCCGTCCGCCTTGCTTTACATAAACTTATCTTACCAGAGTTAGGCCACATCATAAGAGAGATTCAAAAAGATCTGTAAAAAAAACTTGTAAAGAAACTCTAAGTTTCTTTACAAGTTTTTTTAGCCTAGCACTAGAATCGAATACGTCGTGACTCCTGAGCAATAAACGAACTATACGAGAACAAAGATTAGGATTTTGAAAGAGGCTCTCTAACGACCAGAACGTCACACTTGGCATATCTGGTAATGTGTTCGGAAACGCTTCCAATAAAGAACCGTTCCATTAAGTTTAAGCCGGTCGCCCCGCATATGATTAAGTCCGCATGATGCTTGGGAGCTACATCTTTTGCGATTTTCACTTTTGGAGAACCGTATTCGATGTCCACTTTCACATTTTTTACACCCGCTTTTTCTGCCTTTTGCTGATACTCCTCAAGAAGCTCTTTTGCATATTTCTCTGCGCGTATCGCTAATGAACGATCGTATGCCTCTACTGTGGAGAAAGCCCTTGTATCTACAACGTGGGATAAAACAAGCTGGGCATCGTTACGATTAGCGATATCAATTGCTTTTTTAAAGGCTACCTCTGCAGTTTCGGAACCATCAACAGCTACGACAATATGCTTGTATTCATGTGGCATAATGGACACTCCCTTCCTTTTGTTACCTTTATTATATCATGATATCTTCCTGTTGATGACAGGGGAAAAAGGTCTTTTTGTGAACAAGTAAAGCGTTTGCCGAGCATTTGATATGATAGTTATCGCCGACTTGTTGTAAAGTATAGATATCGGAGAAAACTATTAAAAATACAGCCATTTGATTTAAGGAGGATGCCGTTTTGCGACACGCCATTATCACTGCAGGTACTAAAGGGTTAGGACGTAAAGTGACGGAAAGCTTCCTGAACGCGGGTTATTCAGTAACGGTTACATACTTAACCGATTTTTCCAGAGCGGAAAAATTGGTCAAAGAGTTTGCAGATAAAAAAGACAGGATTCAATTAGTCAAGGTAGATGTGAGAGAAAAGAAGGACCTCAGCCGCCTGGTAGAGAAAGCCATCGAACGATTTGGCCGCGTAGACTTTCTGATCAATAATGCCGGCCCGTACATTTTTGAAAGAAAAAAATTAATGGATTACTCTTCAGATGAATGGAATTCCATGATTCGTGGAAACCTAGATGCAGCTTTCCATCTTTTAAAGCTAACCATTCCATATATGCGCAAACAGAAGTTTGGGCGAATTATTAATTATGGGTTTCAAGGCGCCGACAGTGCTTCAGGGTGGATCTACCGTTCTGCGTTTGCCGCGGCAAAGGTGGGGTTGGTGTCATTGACAAAAAGTATTGCTTTTGAAGAGGCTGAGCATGGTATAACTTCAAATATGATCTGTCCGGGAAACATAACAGGACAGATGAAAGAGGCTTCGATTGAGGAAGGGAGAAATTTAAAGGATCCCGATACACCTATCGGCCGGCCGGGAACGGGAGAAGATATTGCCAGGACAATTGCATTTCTGTGCGAAGAGGATTCAGACATGATTACTGGGACAATCTATGAAGTAACAGGAGGATTAGACGTTATACACCGCCACCGTTAATTTTTGAAAATTTGCATTTTTTGCAGACGGTAGGGTTATTCTGCGAATTCTGATACAATGTAAGGGCTTACATGAAATGCATCTATTAAAGCCTATATTGTTAGGATTATATTGGCAAGCGAATAAGAGGACATTTGTCCGTTAAATGGATGCCGGGAGGTTATTTGCAATGAAAATTGGCGTACCAACAGAAATCAAAAATAATGAAAACCGCGTGGCGATGACGCCTGCTGGAGTTATGAGCTTAACAGAAGCCGGACATCAGGTCTTTATTCAAAGGGGCGCGGGTTTAGGGTCTGGGTTTACCGACGAACAATATGCGCAAGCTGGAGCTCTATTAGTGGATACTGCCGGAGAAGCATGGTCTCAGGAAATGGTTATGAAGGTTAAAGAGCCGCTGCCTGAGGAATACGGTTATTTTTATGAAGGACTTATATTATTTACTTATTTGCATTTAGCTGCTGAACCCGGCTTAACTAAAGCGCTGATTGAACGGAAAGTAGTCGGCATTGCTTATGAGACCGTTCAGTTAAATAACGGCTCCCTGCCTTTGCTTACTCCAATGAGTGAAGTGGCCGGACGAATGGCTTCTCAGATCGGAGCTCAATTTTTAGAAAAGTCCCACGGCGGAAGAGGCGTCCTGCTTGGAGGAATTCCGGGGGTAAGACGCGGGAAAGTAACCGTCCTTGGTGGAGGGGTAGTAGGAACGAACGCTGCTAAAATCGCTGCCGGTCTCGGTGCTGATGTAACGATCATTGATTTAAATCCTGAGCGTCTACGCCAGCTTGACGACATTTTCGGCAGAGAAATCAATACGATGATGTCTAATCCTTTAAATATTCAGGAAGCATTGGAAGAGTCTGATTTAGTTATCGGTGCCGTTCTCATTCCAGGAGCGAAAGCGCCAAAAATTGTGACAGAGCAAATGGTTCAGAATATGCCGGAAGGATCAGTTATCGTGGATGTAGCCATTGACCAGGGCGGTATTTTCGAAACAACAGACCGAATTACAACCCATGATAACCCGACATATACAAAATACGGGGTTCTGCATTATTCTGTAGCCAATATGCCGGGAGCTGTACCGAGAACATCGACAATCGGCCTTACGAACGTTACCGTACCTTATGCACTTCAGCTTGCTAATAAAGGGTATCTAAAAGCGTGCTTAGACAACCCTGCCCTTTATAAAGGCATCAATACGTTAAATGGCTATGTGACGTATGAAGCGGTCGCAGAAGCTCATGGATTATCGTATTCGGATGCTATCGAATTACTAAACGAATAAATGATTGAGCGGCAGAACCCAAAAGTTCTGCTGTTTTTTGTTAGAATGAAAAAAAGTGAAACAAAAGAGGACCTTAGTCCGTACATATAGGTACAGCAGGGCTAAAGTAGAAGGAGAGGTGCAGTTTTGGGATTCTTTTCAAGATTATTTTCTAAAAGTAAAAGCAATACCACGGAAGTAAAAGAAAGGACTCCGCTGAATATTCAAGTGGGGGATATCGTCACATACGATCTGATGGATTATGAAGTAGTGGGAAAGATTACCTATCGCGATGGTGCGTATGAATGGTATTCTTATCAGCTGCTTGAAGGAAAAAATGTAAAATGGCTTTCTGCAGAAATGGATGATGTATTGGAGCTTGGGATGTACGAAACGATTAAGCTGCCTGTGGATTCATTCCCTAAACAATTAGATTATGAGGGTGTGACTTATCATAAGAATGAGGAAGGTGAGGCTTATGTAACAGGTGAAGGCCGCAGTCAAAATGTTAACGGACGAACAGCCCGATATGCCGAATACATTTCAGAGGATGAAGAGAAGTACCTCTCTTTAGAGTCGTGGGGAAGTGAAATAGAGGCCAGTCTCGGGTATGATGTAGAAGAATACGAAATTCAAATTCTTGCAGGTTCTAAATAAAGAAGGAGGACAAACTATATGTTTAAATTTTTTAATCGAGTTAAAACGGTTGTCGGTGCTGAATTAAATGCTATGTTAGATAAAGCAGAAGATCCGGTGAAAATGCTGGAGCAGTTTATGCGTGATATGGAGAATGATATCCGCGATGCAGAGAGTGCTGTGGCTAAACAGATCGCCAATGAAAAAATGATGAAAAGAAAATACGATGATGCACAAGCGTTAGCAGATAAGCGCATGCAGCAAGCTGAAAAAGCAATTGAAGCAGGCAATGACGATCTTGCAAGACGCGCCTTAGAAGATAAAAAGAACCAGCAGGATCAAGCGGATCAATTTAAGGCTTCTTATGAAAGAGCCCAGCAGGATTCGAACAGTCTTCGCCAGAAATTAGATGAAATGAAGAAAGAATATCAAGAAATGAAATTGAAGAAAGACTCCTTAAAAGCAAGAGCAGAGTCAGCGCAAACACGTACTAAGATGAATCGTACAATGTCTAACATTGGAAGTGATGAATCGCGTCAAGGGTTTGATCGAATGGAAGAAAAAGTCATGCAGTATGAAGCAGAAGCCGAGACGAGTGAAGATCTCTCTAAATCCAATCGTTCTCTTGATGATGAATTCGCTGAATTAGATAAAAACGACAGCATTGATGATGAACTGGCTGCCCTAAAAAGAAAAATGAACAAAGAGTAATGGATACGTTGTGCCTGGCATTGTCAGGCACAACTCATTTTTGGGGAGAGGAGGGCTTAAGGAATGAAGGATTATATAGGGCTGTTTATCGTCATTACAATAGCCATTGTAGTCGGGTACCAGTCTTTTGCGGACAGCGGCACCCCAAGAGGGATGTCTGGTTCTAACACAATAGATACATATGGTGAACTGCCTGATGAACCATCTAAGAGTGAAGTTCTTCAACAGATTAGAGATTCTGAGGCTGAATCGATCCGGGATCTTATCGATGACGGGTTTCCGCTTTTGGATACAGTTGAATCAGACCGGGGAATTGCCGAGATTTACATGACACAGGAGTTAACCTTAAAAGAAACAGCGGATGAGATAGCCGGTAAGCTGGAGCCGGAGGAAATAAGCGAGCGGCAGGACAAAAAACAAGTTCTGATCTATCCTGATGACTTTGTAATTCTACAGGAGAGTGATGAAGAGCCAGGCCTTATACTGATTGAACTAGCGAGCGACCAGTTTGTCCGCAATAATTATTCCCCGAGTTTTTTCCAGGGGCTGCTGGCTTATTCACTGCTGAACCGTATGCTTGGGTCTAACGACTGGGCGCAGCGAAGGGCGTCAAACTGTGAAGCCGGCGGATGTTACGGCGGATATTCGATGTACGGAGGTTATAATTCAAATTCCACAGGGACGTTAAGGGGCTCTTCCAATCGTGGTGGAGGACCTGGTACAGGAAAATAAAGGAGGCATTTACATGGAACCGTTTTTAGCGACATTGGGTTACTTTGCCATTGGCGTAATCGTTGTTTTAATAGGATTAGTAATATTTGAATTTATAACAAAGCAATACAACGACTGGGAAGAAGTGAAATCCGGCAATCAGGCGGTTGCTATGTCGATTGCAGGCAAGATTATCGGCATCTGCATCGTCCTTGCTTTTGCGATTTATCATAGTTTTACCATATGGGATACTCTAATTTGGGGCATCTTCGGTATCGTATTACAAATGGCGGCCTATCTGTTATTTGAATTCTTTACGAAGAAATTCTCTGTAGAAACAGAGCTTAAAAATAATAACACTGCCGTGGGCATCATATCTATAGGGGTTTCAATAGGGTTGGCTTTTGTCATAGGTGCTTCCATTACATAATCAACCTGCCCCGGAATTTACTCAAAAAAGTTGAAAAATATTGCTGATGAGCCGGAAATCGTCATAGAAGTCACTAAAAAGAGAGTAGATTCCTCTCTTTTAGTCTTTTAGGAGGCCTGGGCATTTCCCAGACAACCGAAATATCAACACTAATAGCTAACAGCTACAACAGGAATTATAACGGAGTGAAGGAAATGGAAGCATCTGCCGAAAAGAAAAGCCGGCTTATTTACTGGGCTTCAGGCATTGTTTCAATATGCGGAATTATTTTTGAAGTATTATTTGGTGCCCTCGGGTCTTATATTTTAGGTGACGGAGTAAAACAGTACACGATTACCATCAGTTTATTCCTTACAGGAATGGGTGTTGGCGCGAGCCTTAGTGAAAAGGTAATGAGCCAGCTGATTATTACATTCGTCTGGATTGAGTTTTTGGTAGCATTAATAGGGGGATTTTCAAGCTTTACAATGTTTGGGATGACCGCTTTTGCCCCAAGCGGAACGGATGCACTGTTTTTATACATGATTACTTTTACGATCGGAGCCCTTACTGGTGTTGAGCTTCCCATTCTCATCAGGAAAGCAAACGAAATCGGAGTTGAGCTCAGCCGCAGTACAGCAAGAGTATTATTTTCTGATTATGCTGGAGGGCTGATCGGCGGTTTATTATTTGCCTTTTACTTAAGGCCGCAGATGGGCATGGTGAAAACTGCTTTCTTTGTGGCTTGTATTAACTTACTAGTAGCTGTTTTAATTTTATATTTGTTTCGATCAGAAATTAAAAACCTTGTCTTTCACTCGACAGCAGCTGCGGTTATTGGTGCCGCACTCATTGGCGGCCTCTTTTTCGGAGAGGAAATGGCTTTTTCATTTGAGCAGAAATTATATCAGGATCCGATTATTCACAGTGAACAGAGTTCTTACCAGAAAATTATATTAACAAAGGAACAGGGAGATACCCGTCTCTATCTGGATGGTTCTCTGCAGTTTAGTTCCTCGGATGAGCACAGATATCATGAAACATTGGTTTACCCGCCATTGGGGGCTGCCGATAATATAGATAACGTGCTGATTTTAGGAGGCGGTGATGGGCTTGCTGCCAAAGAAGTCCTCACTTATGAGGAAGTGAAGAATGTCACATTAGTTGATTTAGACCCCGCTGTAACGGAACTGGCTGCATCGAACTATCATCTCAGGCAGTTAAATGAGGATGTGTTTCAAGAGCCGCGCTTAGAAGTTAAAAACACGGATGCTTTCGAATACTTAGAAGAATATGATGGTTTTTATGATGTCATTATTGTGGACTTGCCGGATCCTAACAATGAGAGTTTAAATAAGCTATACACCCGGGAATTTTATTCTCTCCTCAGAAATCATCTCGTACCTGGAGGGGCAGCTATGATTCAGGGGACAAGTCCTGTTTTTGCGACAGAGGTATATTGGACAATCGATGAAACCATTCAGTCGGCCGGATTAGAAACTGAGAATTTCCATGTGGATATCCCGAGTTTTGGAAACTGGGGGTTTATTATGGCGAGCCGTGAGCCAATCGATGTCAGCGACATTGAGCTGCCGGAACATGCGGGTTTTTTAACAAATGATATGCTGGAGGCCATGACGGTGTTTGGGAAAGATGAAGATAGGGAAATCGTAAATCGTGAGGGCGAGCCTGTATCATTAACCCCTAATACATTAATAGACCCAAATTTAATTCAAAAATATGAACAGGCTTGGCAGAATTATTAATTCTTATGTTAAGGAGTGGTAGTGTGAATGTATCATTTCATGGACATTCTGTTGTAAGAGTTGAGGTTAATGGAAAAACGGTTTTAATCGACCCTTTTATTTCAGAGAATGGAAATACAGATTTAAACGCTGATGAGGTCCATGCCGACGTCATTCTCTTAACACATGGCCATAATGACCATGTAGGAGATACGGTGGATATCGCGAAACGCTGCGATGCTCAAGTGATTGCTCCTTTTGAGTTAGCGGAGTACTTAGGAACTAAAGGATTAAAGACTCATCCAATATACATCGGAGGAAGTCATACATTTGATTTTGGAACCGTCAAGCTGACACAGGCTTTTCATGGATCTTCTTATACAGAAGAAGATGGAACGGTGATTTATACCGGAATGCCTACAGGGATTTTACTAAAAGCTGAAGGTAAGACGATCTATCATGCCGGGGATACCGGATTGTTCAGCGATTTAAAAATGATTGGAGAGCTGAACGATATTGATTTAGCTTTCTTGCCAATCGGTGACAACTTTACAATGGGTCCTGAAGATGCTCTGCTTGCTGCCGAATGGATTAAGGCGAAACAGGTGGTGCCGATTCACTACAACACCTTTGAATTGATAGAGCAAGATGGCCGTGCCTTTGCAGAAAAGGTAAAACCGGGCCAAGGTAAAGTGCTGGAGCCTGGAGAGTCTATAGAACTGTAAATGATTTGCTTTAAAGCCCACAATTTTTTGTGGGCTTTTTTCGTCTGGGCCAGTGCAACGGAGCAGCCATTGCAGGAAAACTGTATCACTTGTATAATAACAATAACGGCAGGTTATATTAGTACAGTTAGAAAGAATGGTGATCTTTATTGGCTACGAAACATGAACAGATCCTTGAATATATTGATTCATTATCAGTAGGAAGTAAGATTTCTGTTAGAGGAATCGCAAAAGCTCTTAATGTAAGTGAGGGAACCGCTTACCGTGCGATAAAAGAAGCGGAAAACCAAAACTTAGTAAGTACAATTGAGCGTGTAGGAACAATAAGGATCGAAAAAAAGAAAAAAGAAAATATCGAAAAGCTTACTTTTGCGGAAATCACGAAAGTCGTTGACGGCCAAGTGCTTGGCGGCCGCGAAGGTTTACACAAAACACTAAATAAATTTGTAGTGGGAGCAATGAAGCTGGAAGCGATGATGCGCTATACAGAAGCGGGCTCTCTACTTATAGTTGGTAACCGTACGAACGCCCATGAGCTGGCTGTTAAGGAAGGTGCGGCAGTTCTTGTAACGGGCGGATTTGATACGACAGAAACAGTTAAGAAGCTGGCAGATGAGAAAAAGCTGCCTGTTATCTCCACTAGTTATGATACCTTCACCGTCGCCACAATGATAAACCGGGCGATCTATGACCAGCTGATTAAAAAAGAAATTGTAGTCGTTGATGACATCTATACACCATTTGAGAAGTCGATTTTTCTAAAAGTAAATGACCAGATCTCAAGGTGGCATGAGCTCAATGAACAGACTTTTCACAGCAGGTTTCCGGTCGTCGATAACAAAAATAGAGTAGTCGGAATGGTGACATCTAAAGACGTCATCAATAAAGACGCCTCTCTTTCCATTGAAAAGGTTATGACCAAAAACCCTATGACTGTACAAGTTACTACATCCTTAACGAATGCAGCTCACATGATGGTATGGGAAGGAATTGAGCTGATGCCCGTTGTGGATCAGTCCCATAAACTTCAAGGTATCGTTTCCAGGCAGGATGTACTTAAAGCACTTCAAAATTTACAGAGGCAGCCTCAGATTGGTGAAACGATTGAAGATTTAGTGGCCAGCCAGCTGCAAATCAGCGAAGAAGAAGATTTCAGCCTTCATACGACAGTTACCCCTCAAATGACTAACCAGTTAGGAACCTTATCTTACGGTGTTTTTACAACCTTGATTACGGAGGCATCCAGCCGTCTGTTAAGTAGACATAAAAAAGGGAACTTAGTAGTAGAAAACATATCCCTCCTCTTTATCAAGCCCGTGCAATTAGAAAGCATTATTGAAATCAAGCCGCAGCTTCTTGAAATCGGCCGGAAGTTTGCAAAGCTGGAGGTAGGGGTTTATCACAATAAATCGATCGTAGGGAAGGGGCTGCTCATGGCCCAGCTGATTGACCGCTAAAAAAAAGTCGCTGGAAGCAGCGACTTTTTTCAGTACATATTAAATTTTTTTCAGTTACTGATCAAGACAGCAACATCGAACGCCCCCGCCTCATGAGGAGCCGCTTAAAAGCGGGCAGGTTCCCCGTTACTAACTATCAGGGTCTAATTCTTTGAAACGCGGTGCTTTTGATATTCGTTCTGATAGTGCCTGGTGGCTTTAATGCCATAGCGAAATTGAAAGACCCCAATGATAAGAAACAGGATTCCAATAAATAAAGATAGACGTGTTTCATAGAAAAGGTATTGATTAATCCCGAAGAAAAATATAAAAATGCCCATAAATATTTTAGAGCGGCTGTTTAAGTATTCTTGCTGAAGTGAATCCTTAGTTTTCCATACCATTACTTTATAATAAAGATAAAGAACGAAAGAAATGAGAATAATAATAGGAAAGATAACCAACAACATCGACTCCTGATTTTAAATTTATTCCGATGTTAATTGTAGCTTGTTTTCTTCTATATGGCTACCAGTAAATGATAAGATATGGGATAATGAGCAAAGGAAATATAGAAAGAGGGATTATATGGAAATGAAAACGCAAATAGCTGAAGCCTTTTATAATTTTAGTACCATTATTATTCACCGGCATGTAAGGCCCGATCCCGATGCCTACGGTTCGCAGGCCGGACTGGCTGAATTGCTCAAAAACAGCTTTCCTGATAAAAATGTATATATAACCGGCGATGAAGAGCCATCTTTGAGTTTCCTTGCCAGGATGGATAAGGTAACGGATGCAGATTACAAGGAAGCGCTGGTAATCGTATGTGATACAGCGAATCAGGCAAGAATTGATGATCAGAGATACAATTCGGGAAAAATGCTGGTTAAAATTGACCATCATCCGAACGTGGATGAATATGGGGATATCAACTGGGTGGACACAACGGCAAGTTCTACAAGTGAAATGATCTTTCAGCTTTGGAAGAGTACGGAAGATTTAAAAATGAATGATGAAGCCGCTCGATTGATTTATGCCGGTATTGTTGGGGATACAGGTAGATTTTTATTTCCTAGTACGACAACAGAAACCTTTGGAGCTGCCTCAGAACTGGTGAATTATAATTTCGACCGCTCTGAAATGTATAACAATATGTACAGCACTCCGATAAATGTGGCTAAATTAAAAGGGTATGTACTGCAGAACTTTACCGTTCACCCTGAAGGCTACAGCACAGTAAGGCTAACGAATGAGATCCTTGAAAAATTTCAGGTTACCGCTTCAGAAACGAGTGCTCTTGTCGGCTTATTAGGAGACATGGACGGAATCCTTGCTTGGGCTTACTTTATTGAAGAAGAAGACCAGATCCGTGTCCGTTTACGGTCTAAGGGTCCGGTAATCAATGGAATTGCGGCAGAGCATAATGGAGGCGGCCATCCGATGGCAGCTGGAGCATCCGCAGAGTCCTGGGAAGAAACAGAGGTTATTGAACAAAAACTGAGAGATGTCTGTATGGAATTTAAGTAATAACAAGAAAGAGAGTTTCCGAATAGGACAACTCTCTTAACTTTCTATAGATATTTTTAATTTTAAATCGACCCGATTGGAAATGATGAGCTGAACGACCTCGAGTTTGTAGGTGAAGTCTTCGATCACAAAAGGTTTCCCTTCAATAGCTGAAAGAATTAGTTCGCTGTGATCAGCAATCTCTTCAATACTTTCCCCTGTAATTGATTCAAGCTGTTTGCGAACCATAAATGATAATTCGTGCTGTGTCAGCTTGTCTATTTGCAGCGCCTTTGTATTCGTGAAGGAAGGAGATATTTCCTGGATCGTCAGTGCTTCGTTCCTCTGCTCATCTTCTTCTTTCTCCGCGTTCAGTAAATGGTCGTATTTTGTTTCCAGTTCGTTTAACTCGGTGGAGAGCTGAATGTTTTCCTCCTCGAGATGTTCATGAAGCTGATCATTAATAAACACGAATAAAATATACCCTGTGATCATGCCCAAAGCACAGCCGGCAAAAAAACGCCGCCACTCCTTGGTTCTTAACTGAGGGGGAAGGTACATCAAATAACCTCCTCACCTACCAGAAGCTCAAATATAAACAAGGCTGCCTGGACACCGCCCATGGCTGCGACAATAATCATCACTTGCTTAAAGAGATCGAACGTAGAGCCTTCAAATATCCCTTTCTCAAAGTTGCTGATCGCGTCAAAAGTTCCTCCGATTGCGGCGACAATAGCCCAAATCCTAAGTCCTTTTGCTATCCGGTGCATAGAGGTGAACGGAGCTTCTCCTGTCAGGAAACTGCCGATACTACCAATTAACGTCCCCCCCATTATGACCCCAAATGCAATAAAGAAACATTGAATCATAGAAATCACAAGTCTCTCTTCCATAATTAATACCTCTTTCGTGTGAGACTTCCCCTATTAGTAAAAACTATTCTTTAAAGTAAATATATATGCAAGACACTTTCTTAAGAGATTGGAAATCCATATAATTAATATAGAAAAGAGGTGTTCGTTTTGTCTTTAACTCACTTGCAGGTACATAGTGGATACAGTCTTATGAAAAGCACCATCCAGATTCCGTCTTTAGTTCAACAAGCAGAAAAGCTGGGTTTTTCTGCTTTAGCGTTAACGGACCATGAAGTGATGAGCGGGGCGGTGCTTTTTTATAAGGCTTGCCGGAATGCAGGAATTAAGCCGTTGATAGGGATGACGGCAGATTTAAACTTCAAGAGCGAATCATTCCCTGTTGTTCTACTGGCCAAAAACAACCAGGGCTATCAGTCTCTATTGTGTTTAAGTACGATGATTCAGACTCGAGAAGAAGCCCTGAGCCTGGAAGACGTGAAGGGGAAGGCAGCAGGGCTGATCGTCGTTGTCACTATAGGAGATACCTCGTGGGGGGCTTCTATAATAAATCATAACTTTGATCGCGTGGAAGAAGAATTTGGGGAATGGAGCAGTCATTTCGAACACTTATATATGGGTGTGAAAGATTACGGCCTGCATACTGAACGGCCAATGCATAAATCTCTGAAACTGTGGTGTGAAGAAAGAGAGATTCCCGCCGTTTATTTAAACGATGTTCGTTACTTGGAAAAAGGAGATGCAGAAGCGTATCACTGTCTGAGGTCGATGGATGAAGGCCGTGTTTTTCAAAATAATCATAACTTGGACAATCACCAGTACTTAAAATCGCAGAAAGAAATGAAGGAATACTTTCAGGAAGTCTGGCCGGAAGTATTACAGACGAATGAAGAACTGACCGATTTATGTGATATATCTATACCGCTAGATACGCAGCTGCTCCCTGCTTATCCTCTGCCCGATGGAGTTCATGCTGATAAATATTTGAAAAATCTCTGCGAAACTCAGCTTTGCATCAAATATGGAGCTTCAAGGCCAGAAGCAAAGGAACGGCTGGCTCATGAATTACAGGTTATATCAAATATGGGATTCAGTGACTACTTTTTAATCGTCTGGGACTTTGTGGAACACGCAAGAAAGCAGGGGATTGAAGCAGGGCCTGGAAGAGGGTCTGCCGCAGGATCGATTGTCAGCTATCTTTTAGGAATTACACAAGTAGACCCATTAGCCTACGGGTTATTATTTGAAAGGTTTTTAAACCCGGAACGGATTTCAATGCCTGATATCGATATTGATTTTCCCGATGACCGCCGGGATGAAGTGATCGAATATGTAGCCGGCAAGTACGGAAAAAATCATGTGGCGCAAATATGTACGTTTGGCACCTTTGCAACTCGCAGTGTGCTGAGAGAAGTATTTAAAGCACTTGACGTAGAAACAGATGACGTCAACTTTATTCTGAACCATATTCCGTCTTCGGGCTCACGGTCATTAAAAAAGGCGGTCCAGGAATCAGAGATGCTTAAAGACTATATCAGGTCATCGGAAAAGCTGAAAAAAGCCTTCCATATAGCCCATAAGCTCGAAGGTCTGCCAAGGCACGTCTCTACACATGCCGCGGGTGTCGTCATAAGTGAAAAGCCCCTTACCAACTATACCCCGCTAATGGAGGGACAGGAAAACATACATCTCACTCAATTGGCAATGGGGGATATTGAGGCTGTCGGGCTGCTTAAAATGGATTTCTTAGGGCTTAGAAATTTAACGCTGCTTAGAAAGTTAAAAGAAAAGATCAATAATTATAAAGACAGCGGGTTTAATTTTGAGGCCCTGAGTCTCGATGATGCTCCAACACTCCAACTTCTGCGGCAGGGCCAGACTAACGGAATCTTTCAGCTTGAATCCCAAGGGATGAAAAACGTTTTAAAAAGACTAAAACCTACTCACTTTGAGGATATTGTCGCTGTTAATGCTCTCTATCGCCCGGGCCCTATGGAATATATTCCGGTCTATATTAATAGAAAGCATGGAAGAGAGCAAGTACAATATCCTCACCCGGACCTTGAACCCATCCTAAGCAAAACGTATGGTGTGCTTATCTATCAGGAACAAATTATGCAGGTTGCCCAGAAAATCGGAGGGTACTCTTTAGGAGAGGCCGACTTATTGCGAAGGGCTGTCAGTAAAAAGCAGCAGAACGTATTTGAGAAACAGCGGAACCGCTTTATTGAGGGGGCCGAGAGCAAGGGGTACGACAGGGAAGTCGCTGTGGAAGTATTTGACTGGATTGTCCGCTTTTCCAACTATGGGTTTAACCGGAGCCATGCAGTCGCATACAGTGTGATCTCTTACTATTTAGCCTTTGCCAAAGCCCATTACCCCGCTCTTTTTATCGCTGAATTAATTAATTCAACACTCGGAGATCATGAGAAGCTGGCTGCCTATATACGGGAAGCGCGGGAGTTCAGCGTTAAAGTAAAAAGCCCATCTATCAACCAAAGTTATGCGTATGCGATTGATGAACAGGGAGCCATTCGGATTGGCCTTCTCTCGATAAAAGGAGTAGGATTTCAAGCAGTAAAGGAAATCGTTGAAGAAAGGAAAAAAGGGCGATATAAGCATTTAAATGATTTTTGCCTTCGTCTTCCTTCCCAGCACATTACTCGCAGTGTCATTGAAGCACTGGTCATGGCAGGAGCTTTTGATGAACTGCAGCAGAACCGGGCAAGCCTTCTGGCAAGTGTGGATCAGGCTCTTGAACAGGGGGAGCTCTTTAAGGAGTTTCAGGACCAGCCTGGGTTATTCGATAACGATTTAAGCATGGATGAACCGGCCGAACGGATGGAGCCGTTTCCCGTTTTGAAGAAACTTGCGATGGAGAAAGATGTGCTTGGGACTTACCTTTCCGAGCACCCGCTCGAAAACCATCGGAGACTGTTAATGGATAAAGGGTACGTGGATCTGAGAAGGAGCAAAGAAGCGAGCAAAGGAAAAGCTGTCAAAACGGCAGCCGTCGTAGAAAAAATAAAAGAAATCCGAACGAAACGCGGAGATCCAATGGCTTTTTTAACGATAAGCGATGAAACGGAAGAAATGGAAGCTGTCTTATTTCCGGATGCTCACCGCGAAGCCAGGAAATGGCTGGGGGAGAAAATGCTGGTCCTCATCGAGGGTAAGGTGGAATCGAGAAATGGAAAGGTCCAGTGGATCATTAACAGCATAACGCCTTATGAGGAATTGAATAAAGAACCTAGAGTAAGAAAAAGATTATTTATTAAAGTCTCCCTTAAAGAAGAACAGAACTCAATTGATAGGCTTAGAAAAATTTCTTCCTATTTCCCGGGTAATATACCTGTAATAATTTTTATATCTGAAGACCGAAAAACCTATCAGCTGGAGTCTTCTTATTCACTGTCTGCTTCAGAAAAGTGTCTGAATAAATTACATGAATTCTTTGGTGAGTCCTCCGTTGTCCTGCAGGCTTATCACGAAAAGGATGCCGACTTCAAAAAATCTTAGTCCAGTTTTTTGATCTTCTTTACACATAGCATTCATCTGTTATAATTAAGGAGTTAAATGGTGGTCTGACCACTAAAATCGGCCTATTCTAAAGTTTTAAAGGAGCGTGTATTTGTGTCAAACTTGCGTGATGAAGCACTTCATATCCACCGTGCCAATAAAGGAAAATTAGAAACTGTATCCAAAGTCCCGGTAAGAAATGCGAGGGATTTAAGCTTAGCTTATTCTCCAGGAGTAGCAGAGCCTTGTAAAGAAATTTATGATCATAAAGAAACGGTTTACGATTATACCATGAAAGGGAATATGGTAGCCGTTGTGAGTAATGGATCTGCTGTTTTAGGGCTTGGGAATATTGGAGCAGAAGCTTCACTTCCAGTAATGGAAGGTAAAGCGGCCTTATTTAAGAGCTTTGCCGGAGTGGATGCGTTTCCAATTTGTTTAAATACAAGCAGCATCGACGAAATTGTCCAGACAGTAAAATTGATGGAACCTACTTTTGGCGGTGTTAACCTAGAAGATATTGCAGCACCAAACTGCTTCATCATCGAAGATCGACTTAAGAAAGAAACAAATATTCCTATATTTCATGATGATCAGCACGGCACAGCCATTGTTACAGTTGCTGGTCTAGTGAACGCTCTTAAAATTGCCGGAAAGTCCTTTTCTGAAATCAAAGTAGTTGCTAATGGTGCAGGGGCTGCTGGTATTGCGATTATTAAGCTGCTATATCATTTTGGCGTCCGCGACATTATTATGTGTGATTCCAAAGGTGCGATTTATGAAGGGCGCCCGACAGGAATGAACGATGTTAAAGATGAAGTCGCCAAGATTACGAATAAGTACAAGCAGTCTGGAAACCTGGAAGAAGTTATGGAAGGCGCCGATGTATTTATTGGTGTATCCGTAGGTGGAGCTCTTTCTAAAGAAATGGTTTCAAAAATGAACGATGATGCCATAATATTTGCAATGGCTAACCCTGAACCTGAGATCATGCCGGAAGATGCAAAAGAAGCAGGTGCCCGTGTTATTGGTACAGGACGTTCGGATTTTCCAAATCAGGTAAATAATGTCCTGGCTTTTCCTGGAATTTTCCGGGGAGCTCTTGATGTTCGGGCCACTCGAATCAATGAAAAAATGAAAATTGCTGCTGTAGAAGCAATAGCAGAGCTGGTCAGCGAAGAGGACCTAAATGAGGATTATGTGATCCCAGCACCTTTTGACGCAAGAGTTGCACCTGCTGTAGCGGCAAGTGTTGCCAAGGCTGCCATGGAATCAGGAGTTGCCAGACACCATGTGGACCCTGAAGAGGTTGCAGAAAAAACAAGACAGCTCACATTAATCGACGAAGATTAGAGGAGTGGACCTGGAGAAAAGCCGTTTAGGCTTTTCTCTTTCATGTTTGGATTGCTAGAAGGAGGCTCCATTACTTGACCTATCCTTTTAAAGAAAAAGTATATCAAGGAGTTCTAGAGCAGATTAAAGCATATATAGACAGTGAAAAGCTTCAGCCTGGGGATAAGCTGCCGTCTGAACGAATGTTAAGTGAGCAGCTGCAGGTTGGCCGATCGTCTATTAGAGAAGCATTGCGTGCTCTTGAACTCTTAGGGTTAATAGAAACAAGGCGCGGGGAAGGCACCTTCATGAGAGCCTACCGCCCGTACCATATGGTTGAACTATTATCGAAATTTATTTTAAATGATACAAGGACGAGGGAAGAGCTTGTAACAGCTAAGGAAATGCTGGAAAAAGAAGTGCTGTTTCTCACATCAGGTCAACTTTCCAAGAATCAATTAGAGGAAATGAGACAATTTATAGATGTAGATACACCAAGCCAATATCACGAACAATTATTTACTTATTTATTCGACCGCTGCAATCATCCTTTATTATTATCGATGTGGCAATTGGTGTGTGGTTTCGCGTCTACCGTCCATGAGCTCGCTTATCCTGATGATTTGTACAGAAAATTATATAAAGCCGTACAGCATGAAAGCAAAGATACCATTATCGCTATTTATGAAGATCGGGCATCTCTCAACTAATATTACAGCTTCGACACCCTTCGGCATAAAATATAGCTTACTTTATATATGATGACCTAGTAGAGAGCCTTGTTTAAAGGAGGAATCACCTTGCTTAGAGACTTTTTCAGCAAGAAAAAACGCTATGCTTCGATCCCTAGCAAAGAAGCAAAGCAGGATGTACCAGAAGGGCTGATGCAAAAATGCCCGAGCTGCCAAAAAATATTTTACAGAAAAGAATTATATCGTAATATGAATGTCTGCCCTCATTGCGGTCATCACCATAAACTTACTGCATATGAGCGGATCGATTATCTCTTTGATGAGAATTCTTTTGAAGAGTGGGACGAAAATATGATATCAGCGAACCCGCTTGACTTTCCTGACTACGAAGAAAAATTGGAGAAAGACCGTCAAAAGTCTGCTCTGAATGAAGCTGTTGTTACCGGGAAGGCTTCCATCAATGGATTGAAAACGGCTGTAGCTGTTATGGATGCCCGATTTAGAATGGGAAGCATGGGGTCTGTAGTTGGCGAGAAAATTACGAACGCGGTGGAAAAAGCCAGAAAAGAAAACATCCCTTTTATTATTTTTACAGCTTCAGGCGGGGCAAGAATGCAGGAAGGTGTACTCAGCTTAATGCAAATGGGTAAAACGTCCATCGCATTAAAACGTCTGAGCGAAAGCGGAGGACTGTTTATTTCTGTAATGACACACCCGACGACCGGAGGAGTTTCAGCCAGCTTTGCTTCTGTGGGTGATTATAATTTTGCTGAACCTGGAGCGCTCATCGGCTTTGCCGGGAGGCGCATTATTGAGCAGACAATTCGGGAGAAGTTACCAGATGACTTCCAGACAGCGGAATTTCTGCTTCATCATGGACAGATCGACCGTGTTGTCCACCGCCATGATATGAAAGAGACATTGTCCACTGTATTAGATATCCATCAGGAAAGGAGGGAAGTAGAATGAAGCATGTACTCGATTTTGAAAAGCCGGTAATCGAGCTGCGGGAAAAAATTTCTGAGCTCAAGCGTTTAACCGCTGAAAGTGAAATGGATTTAAGTGAAGAAATCTCAACACTTGAAAAAAGGCTGGAAAAGCTCGAAACAGATGTTTATGACCGCATGAAACCATGGGACCGCGTCCAGATGGCCCGCCACCCGGAAAGACCGACAACTTTAGAATACATCGAGCATTTGTTTACAGATTTTCTGGAACTTCATGGGGATCGTCTTTACGGTGATGATGAGGCGATTGTCTCAGGTATTGCCAAATTTAATGGAAAGCCTGTGACTGTAATCGGCCACCAGAGAGGTAAAGATACGAAAGAAAATATTAAGCGTAATTTTGGAATGCCGCATCCTGAAGGCTATCGGAAAGCCCTTCGTCTTATGAAGCAGGCGGATAAGTTTAACCGCCCAATAATTACATTTATAGATACAAAGGGGGCATATCCCGGCAAAGCTGCGGAAGAGCGCGGCCAGAGTGAAGCAATTGCCAGAAATTTGGTAGAGATGGCTGGTTTTTCTGTGCCGATCATATGTGTTGTCATTGGAGAAGGAGGAAGTGGCGGTGCCCTTGGACTGGGTATTGGCGACCGGATATTTATGCTGGAAAATTCTACTTACTCCGTTATTTCCCCAGAGGGAGCTGCAGCTCTGCTTTGGAAGGATTCTAACTTAGCACAGCGGGCTGCGGAAACGATGAAGATCACGGCAAAAGATTTGAAAGAACTGCGCGTCATTGATGAAGTGATTGCTGAGATCCGTGGTGGAGCACACCGCAATATTGAAGAACAGGCACAAAGAATGAAAAAGCATATCGAGATTGCTTTGGACGAGCTTTTACAGAAGCCGAAAAACCAATTACTGGATGAGCGCTTTGAAAAATATAAAATGATTGGCGATTATCAACAACTTGATATATAATAGGACACGGATTTTAGAAAACGTCCTAGATTGGAAAAGTCGCACTTGCTTATATGTGCGGCTTTTGTCATCTTATCCCACTGTTTGCGCTTTCATTGCTCGGGAAGTTTGATTCAGCCGGCAATTGGGCACACAGTAAAAAAGTATAACTTTTGAGGTGAAGGCAATGAAAAAGATTGGAGTTTTAACTAGTGGAGGAGATGCTCCAGGTATGAACGCAGCCATTCGTGCTGTGGTTCGTAAAGCCATTTATCATAATTTAGAGGTTTACGGCATTAAGCACGGCTACCAGGGGCTGATGGAAGGTTCCATTGAGAAATTAGAACTGGGTTCTGTCGGTGACATCATTCAGCGCGGCGGAACGATGCTTTATTCTGCTCGTTCAGAAGAATTTAAGACGGAGGAAGGACAGCTTAGAGGAATTGAACAGCTGAAGAAGCATGGAATTGAAGGCCTGATTGTAATTGGAGGCGACGGAACCTTCAGGGGTGCCAAGAAATTAACAGAACAGGGGTATCCTTGTATTGGTGTGCCTGGTACGATTGATAATGATATTCCCGGAACTGATTTCACGATTGGGTTTGATACGGCTTTAAATACGGTCATCGATGCGATTGATAAAATCCGCGATACTGCAACCTCTCATGAAAGAACATATGTAATTGAAGTTATGGGACGAGATGCCGGCGACCTTGCACTTTGGTCAGGTTTAGCGGATGGAGCAGAAAGCATTATCATCCCGGAAATGGACGATGAATTTGATGAAGTAATCGAACGCTTAAAGCGTGGCCATGACCGCGGGAAGAAGCACAGCATTATTATCGTTGCTGAAGGAGTAACAAGCGGTCATGAATTCAGCCGAAGAGTTGAAGAAGCGACGGATCTTGAAACACGAGTTACCGTGTTAGGGCATACCCAGCGCGGTGGATCACCGACGGCAAGTGACCGTGTACTGGCAAGTCGTCTAGGTGCTTATGCTGTGGATTTAATCATGGATGGAAAAGCCGGAATTATGGTTGGGATAGAGAACAATAAAATGGTTAACCATGATATCTTAGAAGTATTAAGTCGCGAGCACAAAGTTGATTTGGAAATGTATCAGCTTTCTAAAGAATTATCAATATAATTGACAGGATTGGCTTTTGAGGAGGATAAAGAATGATTAGAAAAACAAAAATCGTAAGTACGATAGGCCCGGCATCTGAGTCGACTGAAATGCTGACAAAGCTTATTAATGCAGGTATGAACGTGGCCCGGCTTAATTTCTCGCATGGAGATTTTGAAGAGCACGGAGCACGTATTAAAAATATCCGTGAAGCAGCTTCTGCCACAGGCAAAACAGTGGCCATTCTGCTGGATACGAAAGGTCCTGAAATCAGAACAGGCCAGTTAAAAGATGGAGAAGCTTATTTGGAAAAAGGAAAAACTGTTTACGTTACGATGGATGAAATTGAAGGAGATGCGGAGCGCTTCTCTGTCACTTATCCCGGATTAATCAACGACGTACATCCTGGTTCCAAAATTCTTCTGGATGACGGACTTGTTGAGCTTGAGGTTGAAGAAATCGTGAAGGACCGCAATGAACTTAAAACAACTATTTTAAACAATGGCGTCCTTAAAAATAAAAAAGGTGTCAATGTGCCAAACGTTAGTGTGAACCTTCCGGGGATCACGGAAAAGGATGCGCGGGATATTGAGTTTGGAATCGAGCAGGATGTTGACTTCATTGCTGCTTCATTTGTACGACGTGCTTCTGATGTACTTGAAATCAAAGAGCTTCTGGAAAAACACAATGCAGGACACATTCAAATCATTCCTAAGATTGAAAACCAGGAAGGTGTCGACAATATCGATGAAATCCTGGAAATCAGTGATGGACTTATGGTGGCCCGCGGTGATTTAGGTGTTGAAATTCCTCCAGAGGATGTGCCGTTAGTTCAAAAAGCATTGATCAAGAAGTGTAACCGTGCCGGCAAGCCAGTTATTACCGCTACACAAATGCTGGATTCCATGCAGCGCAATCCGAGACCTACTCGTGCGGAAGCTTCTGACGTAGCGAATGCTATCTTTGATGGTACAGATGCTATTATGCTTTCTGGGGAAACTGCTGCCGGGGATTATCCGGAAGAAGCTGTGCAGACGATGAGCAATATCGCAACGAAAACAGAGACAGGCTTAAATTATCAGGCGATTTTAAGCGAACGTTCCAAGCATAGTGATATGACGATTACGGATGCAATCAGCCAGTCTGTAACTCATACCGCTATTAACCTGCAGGTGAATGCTGTAATTACACCAACAGAAAGCGGCCATACAGCCCGTATGATTTCCAAATATCGTCCGCAGGCACCAATTGTCGCGATTACGGCGAATGAACGTGTAAATCGCCTATTATCTCTCGTATGGGGAGTTTACGCGGTGATGGGACCAAAATCCCATTCCACAGACGACATGCTTGATGTAGCTGTAGACAAAGGTCTTGCCTCAGGTGTAGTGACTCGCGGCGACCGTGTAATTATCACGGGCGGAGTGCCTGTCGGTGAAAGTGGAAACACAAACCTTATGAAGGTACACGTTATTGGAGACGTACTTTTAAAAGGACAAGGAGTAGGACGCAAGACAGCTTACGGCCGCGCTGTAGTGGCTAAAGATGCTGAGGATGCTCTTCACCGTATAGAAGACGGCAGTATCCTTGTCACTTATGGTACAGACCGTGATATGATGCCGGCTATTGAGAAAGCAGGAGGCATTATTACTCAGGAGGGCGGATTAACTTCGCACGCGGCTGTAGTAGGGCTCAGCCTCGGGATTCCTGTTATCGTTGGCGTAGAAGATGCACTTAAATCCATTAAAGATGGTATGGATATTACGATGGACAGTACACGTGGAGATATTTACGAAGGACATGCGAGCGTTCTGTAGAAAAAATATAGACAGAGAGTGTGAAGGCTCTCTGTCTTTTTTTTAGCCTGAAGGTCTTATTTCTTTTATAATAGAAGAAAAGACAGAGAAAGGAAGAATTCATATGTTCCGCTGGTTATTGCTGTTGATTTTAATTATGCCAGCTGTAGAAATAGGTATTCTCATATGGGCCGGAAATCTCGTAGGCCCATGGTGGGTTATTTTATTAATAATCGCAACCGGCGTTATCGGTGCCTGGCTCGCTAAGCAGCAGGGACTGGAGACGATCCGAAAAATCCAGGAGGCCGCATCAAGAGGTGAGGCTCCGGGTGATGCTCTGCTGGATGGGGCATGCATTTTAGTAGGAGGGGCCTTTCTGCTGACCCCGGGTTTTGTATCGGATACGATAGGGTTCGTTTTATTAATCCCTTCTACGCGCAGGCCGCTTAAAGGAAGCGTGCGAAAGCTGATTGTAAAATTAACAAACAAAAATACGATCACTATTTATCGCAGGTAATCTAAAAGAACTGGTACACAGTTCTTCAGGCTGTCGAGAAAGTCTCAACAGTTTTTTTCTCATGGAGTTTCCTGTTAAAGCTAGTGTGGCAGGCAGGATTCCATCGGCCATAAAAGGGGATGAATGGACCGGGAACCACCTCACTTTCCACGGGGAAGACGGCAAGCCTCCTCGGGCTTTTAAGCCCTGTGGAGTCTTGCCAGTCTTGCGTCTCCCGCAGGAGTCTCGGTGCTTCCCTTCCCATTACAAGAAAAAGGTGAATGGAATCCTCCTCATGCGAGAAGAGGAATCAGCTGACCTTTCACCCGGTACCCTGCATCCTTAAGAGTGTAGACCCCGGGAAGAGAGCTTATAGAACGGGAGAGAAAAACATATGAGGATAGAGGCGAAGGGAAACGGTAAGACTCCTATGGGAGGAACGTACAAGGTGAGATCCCTAAAAGGCGAAGCCTTAAGGAAGCTCACCGTACGCCCATGGAAAGCGATCCGTTTCCCGAAGCCCTTCGCTGCATCTTATCCTTTGAAAGGAAGTTGGTCGTTTCAAAAGCACGAGGTTTCTCTCTACAAGCTGAAGAACTGGTGAATACCCAGTTCTTTTTTTATTTCGTTATAAACGACCACACTTGGTTCAACAGCCCTGAGGAATAGATCACTTTGAAAAATGCAATGATAAGGGGCGAAACAATTAAAGCATAGCCTCCCCAAAGTTGAAAGCCTAAAAACAAACCAGCTAACAAAATAAGAGGGTGAACTCCAAAGTGAGACGCCAGAACTTTTGGTTCAATTACCTGCCGGGTAATAATGATTAAAATATACAAAGTTGATAATGGAATCGTCAGTGAGTATTGATCAGTAAAAAATAAATAAGCGATCCACGGAATAAAAATTACGCCTGTCCCGATATAAGGGATTAAATCGAGGATACCTGCAGTTAATGCTATCAGTAACGGGTGAGGAGCATCGATCACAGATAACCCTGTAAACACCATAACGATCGTAATTATCATAAGAATTATATGGGCTTTAATCATTTGCAGAATGGTGCGCTTAAAGCTTTTAGATAACTGATTGCTTCTTTCGCTTAGTTGGACGGGAAGCTTTTCGACTGTATGCTCCTTGATTTTCTCCCAGTCTTTACTGAGAAAAAAAGTAGCCATCAGGAAAATACCAAAAGCCATGAAAGAGCCGGGAAGGCTGGACAATCCTCCAGTAAACAGCTCCAGCAGATGCTGAAGCTGATTCATGCCTGCCTGCATAGCATTTTGCTTTGTCTCTTCAATAGATTTGTAAAAGGTCTCTCTCCATTCTAAACTTAGGGAGCCGAGCCAATAATTAATATAGTTGAAGACTGTATCCAGCCAATTAATAAACTCAATGTAAATTCGTTCGACAATTAAAATGTAGGAAGAGAAATCTTCATTTGTGAGATTCTGAATAAAATGTATGGCTTTTGTAAGAAGGAGGGTGGTAAGACCCAGCAATATTGAACTAATCGAAAAGAGCAGTAATAGAATGGCTAAGGGTTTAGGCAGCTTCATATATTTGTGAAGCCAGCGGATAGACGGCTGGAGAAGCCAGGACACTGCCAAAGCCGCAACGAATGGAAACAGGTATTTCCATACACTGACCAGTAAGGCAATTGTCATAAAAAGCAGCCCAATGATTAAACTAAAACGCTGGAAATGTTTCATCGTTATCATTTGAATTTTTACGCTCCCTTCTATGAAAAATAGGAAAAATTGCTATAAATTGTTGGAAATTAACCGGTTTCAATTCACATTCAAGTCAGAATACTTTATAATTGTCGGTGGGGAAGAAATCCTAGTAAATAAATGAGCAATAAGTAAAGCGTTTTCTCATTATTCAGGAGGGAATGTAGCATTATTTCAAAAGGAGAGATCTTATGGCGTCAACTAAAGGTTTAGAAGGTATCACAGCGACAGAATCTAAAATTAGTTCGATCATTGATGATAAGCTTACATACGTGGGCTATGATATTGATGATTTAGCCAACCACTCTAGCTTTGAAGAAGTGGTTTACTTGCTTTGGAATCAAAAACTTCCAACGAAGCAGGAACTGGATGGTTTTAAAGAAGAACTAAACACAAACATGGAACTTCCAAAAGAGGTCATTGATCATCTTAAATCTTATGATCTTTCAACTGTACACCCAATGGCGGCTTTAAGAACGGCCATTTCAATGCTTGGACTATTTGACAGCGAAGCAGATGAAATGGAAGAAGAAGCCAACAAGCGTAAAGCACTGCGTTTACAGGCGAAAATCCCTTCCATAGTCACCGCTTTCTCCAGAATTAGGAAAGGTGAAGAACCTATATCTCCAAAAAGCGGGTTAAGCTTTGCCGCTAACTTCTTATATATGCTTAATGGCAAAGAGCCAGAAGATGTTGAGATCGAAGCTATCAATAAAGCTCTCGTATTACATGCAGATCACGAGCTTAATGCTTCTACATTCACAGCCCGTGTATGTGTAGCAACCTTATCCGATGTTTATTCCGGAATTACAGCAGCCATCGGCGCACTTAAAGGACCGCTTCACGGTGGTGCGAACGAACAAGTAATGGCTATGCTTACTGAAATTGGATCTGTGGATAATGCTATTCCGGCAATTGAGAAGAAGCTCGAAAACAAAGAGAAGATCATGGGAATGGGACACCGTGTATACAGAAACGGCGATCCACGTGCGAAGCACCTTAAAGAAATGTCCCGCGAGCTGACTGAACTGACAGGTCACTCTAAATACTATGAAATGTCTATCAAAATTGAAGAGTATATTAAAGAGAATAAAGGCCTTCCGGCAAATGTAGATTTCTATTCTGCATCTGTTTATCACAGCCTTGGCATTGATCATGATTTATTTACACCAATCTTTGCAGTAAGCCGCGTATCTGGGTGGCTTGCTCATATTCTCGAGCAGTATGCGGATAACCGTTTAATTCGTCCTCGTGCGGAGTATGTTGGACCAAAAGGACAGACTTACACGCCGATTGAAGATCGCTAAGGTAGTAATGTCTTTAGCTTTTCTCACTTTTTATTATGAATAATATAACGTATGATAGTAGGGGAGGATTTATCCCCCGATCATATATGCAATAAACTTAGGAGGGTTCATTTTGGCACAATCACAGAAAATCTCAGTAGATCAAAAAGGAAACTTAGAAACACCTAATCGTCCTATTATCCCTTTCATTGAAGGTGATGGAATCGGTCCGGATATTTGGGCCGCTGCGAGCCGAGTTATCGAAGCAGCTGTTGATAAAGCATACAATGGTGAAAAATCTATTGAATGGAAAGAAGTATTAGCTGGTCAAAAGGCTTATGATAAAACAGGAGAATGGCTTCCTGCTGAAACACTTGATACCATTCGCGAGTATAAGATTGCTATAAAAGGTCCTTTAACTACACCAATCGGCGGAGGAATCCGTTCATTAAACGTAGCGCTGCGCCAGGAGCTTGATTTATTCACCTGCCTGCGTCCTGTCCGTTATTTTGAAGGCGTACCTTCACCTGTTAAACGCCCGGAAGATACTGATATGGCCATTTTCCGTGAGAATACAGAAGATATCTACGCGGGAATCGAATGGCAGAAAGGTACACCGGAAGTTAAAAAAGTAATCGACTTTTTACAGAATGAAATGGGTGTACATAACATCCGCTTCCCGGAAACTTCTGGAATCGGTATCAAACCGGTTTCTGAAGAAGGAACGAAGCGTTTAGTACGTGCTGCTATCGAATTTGCTCTTAACGAAGGCAGAAAAAATGTAACTCTTGTTCATAAAGGAAACATTATGAAGTTTACAGAAGGCTCCTTTAAAGCTTGGGGTTATGAAGTAGCTGAAGAAGAATTCGGAGATAAAGTATTCACATGGGCTGAATACGACCGTATCGTTGAAAAAGAAGGAAAAGATGCAGCAAATGCTGCTCAGGACAAAGCCGAAGCAGAAGGTAAAATCATAGTTAAAGATGCGATTGCAGACATCTTCCTTCAGCAGATTCTTACACGTCCAAAAGAATTTGATGTTGTAGCTACTATGAACTTAAATGGAGACTATATTTCCGACGCACTTGCTGCGCAGGTAGGCGGAATCGGAATCGCTCCTGGGGCGAACATCAACTATGAAACTGGACATGCTATTTTTGAAGCTACACACGGTACGGCTCCTAAATATGCAGGTTTAGATAAGGTTAATCCATCTTCAGTTATCCTTTCAGGTGTTTTAATGCTTGAACACCTTGGCTGGAGAGAAGCGGCTGAGCTTATTTCTAAATCTATGGACAAAACGATCGGAAGTAAAGTAGTAACTTACGATTTCGCTCGTATGATGGAAGGCGCTACAGAAGTTAAATGTTCTGAGTTCGGTGACGCACTCATTAAAAATATGGGGTAAGGAAGGAGAACATTATGGCTATTCGCAGAAACAAGATTTCAGTTATCGGAAGTGGATTTACCGGGGCTACTACAGCGCTGATGCTTGCACAGAAAGAACTGGGCGATGTCGTGTTAGTGGATATTCCTGATATGGAAGACCCGACAAAAGGGAGAGCGCTCGACATGCTAGAAGCAAGCCCTGTGCAAGGATTTGACGCCAAAGTCACAGGTACTGCAAACTATGAAGAAACTGAAGGTTCTGACCTGGTGATCATTACAGCGGGTATTGCCAGAAAGCCGGGGATGAGCCGTGATGATCTTGTAAATACAAACTCTAAGATTATGAAGAGCGTAACGAAAGAGATTGTTAAATATTCACCGGATTGCTATATCATTGTTCTTACTAACCCAGTAGACGCGATGACTTATTCTGTGTTCCAGGAAGCAGGACTTCCTAAGAACCGTGTCATTGGACAGTCCGGCGTTCTTGATACAGCCCGTTTCCGTACATTTGTTGCGGAAGAACTTAACGTATCCGTAAAGGATGTAACAGGCTTTGTACTCGGCGGACATGGAGATGACATGGTGCCTCTCGTGCGTTATTCTTTCGCAGGCGGCATCCCTCTTGAGAAATTAATATCTAAAGAACGTCTAGATGAAATCGTTCAGCGTACCCGTAAAGGCGGCGGCGAAATTGTCGGACTGTTAGGTAACGGAAGTGCTTATTATGCACCGGCTGCCTCTTTAACCCAAATGGCAGAGGCTATTCTTAAAGACCAGCGCCGTATCCTTCCGGCAATTGCTTACCTTGAAGGTGAATATGGCTATGAGGGAATTTATCTTGGGGTTCCAACGATTTTAGGCGGGAATGGAATCGAAGAAGTAATCGAGCTGGAACTTACAGAAGAAGAGAAGAAACAGCTGGATCAATCAGCTGACTCTGTTAAAAACGTCCTAAATGTATTAAACTAAGAATAGAAGGATTCGGGGATGATTCCTCGAATCCTTTTTTAACTTTTTTGAAAACGCTTACTATTGGAGGGATTACGATGCTTGGGAAAAAAAGAAAGCTAGGGAAAAAGGTGCAGAACCTGAAAGTGGGCGACTCCTTTACTTCATCCTTTACGATCGAAGATAAAGAACTTTTAATGTACTTAGGGCTGACAGATGATGCCAACCCTCTTTATATTCAGCATGATTATGCCTCAGAGACCCCTTATCAGCGTCCGATTGTACCGACTGTCATGATTTTTGGAAAAATCTCTTCGATGATTTCCATGCATTTGCCTGGTCCTGGAAGCCACATTATTAGACAGGAACTCAGCTATGATAAAGCGGTATACCATTACAGTGAAGTTAAGATTTCGGCTGAAGTCAGTCTCATTCATAAAAAAGATCATATCGTAGAGTTGGCAGTCCACGGATATGATGAAGAAGGAGACAAAATCGTAGAAGGGAAAATATGGGTGCGTCCTCCATATGAACCTAAATCATTAAACGCCACTTCATTAGAGAATTTTTATTGAGGCTGATCGTATTCAGTCTCTTTTTTGTGGAAAGATAACTCTAATAAATGTAATGATTATGTAAAGATTGCAAAGATTTGTGTCAAACTGTAAACTTCGTTGTATGATGAAAGTGTATCATACTTTGTCCGCTGAGGTGATTATCGTGAAGCAGAGAATTTTAATAGTAGATGATGAAGAATCCATCGTAACGCTCCTGCAATACAACATAGAGCAGGCCGGGTATGAAACAGACGTGGCTTTCAATGGGAAAGAAGCACTTGAGAAAGCTTCATCCACGACTTTTGATTTAATTGTACTCGACGTCATGCTGCCGGAAATGGATGGAATGGACGTGTGCAAAGAGCTTCGTCAAAAGCAGGTCCAGACGCCGATATTAATGCTGACGGCCAAAGATGACGAGTTTGATAAAGTGCTTGGACTTGAGCTCGGTGCGGATGATTACTTAACAAAACCGTTCAGCCCAAGAGAAGTGCTGGCAAGAATTAAGGCGATTTTACGCCGAATGGTTCGTGAACCTTCCGAAGAGGATTCCTCTCCTAGCATTAAAGTAGCAGACCTTATGATATATCCGGAGCAATATGAGGCTACCATCAACGGCGAGCCGTTAACATTTACTCCTAAAGAATTCGAGCTGCTCTATTACTTAGGCCAGAATTTAGGGAGAGTACTTTCTAGAGACCAGCTGCTTAGTGCGGTTTGGAATTATGATTTCGCCGGAGATACACGCATCGTAGATGTCCATGTCAGTCACCTGCGGGAAAAAATCGAGCCGGATACAAAGAAACCAGTGTATATAAAAACAATCAGAGGTCTAGGGTACAAAATGGAGGTCCCTAAATAACATGAGGTCCAATACGCGTCCTTTACTTACTTATACGGTTCTCGTCATCATTGTGATGATCAGCTTAGGCATACTGTTAGCACAGCTGACACGAAGCTATTTCATTACAATATTTGAAGAGAGAATCTCCGTAGAAAGTGAGTATTTTGTTAACTATGTAAAAGGATACCTTGAGGATGAAGACATATCGACGGATACTCTTCATCGGTTTAGTGATCAATTAAATACGAGTATTCTTTATGTTACCGCAGATGAAGAACTGGTTCTTGATACAGTAAGCGCAAATAAGGAAATAACTAGCGAGGATAAGTCGGTTATATTAGCTTCAATCAATAATACAGACGAGGAGCAAAAGGGACGTCTGCTTGAAGACGTGTTTTACTATACCACTTCCCTGACAGTGGATAATACAGCGGGGACACTTGTTTTGATATCTCCTGTTACTTCTTTATCAACAATTACTAAAAACATCTGGCTGATTATTGGGCTGACACTGCTTCTAGGACTAACCGCTATTTTCTTTATCGGTTTTAATATTTTTTCGAAATACGTGCGGCCGATTCGCTCAGCTGCTGATGTGGCGAATGAATTAGCGAAGGGGAATTATAAAGCAAGAACCTACGAAGGGCAGTTCGGTGAGGCAGGACAGCTCAGCCAGTCAATCAATATTCTGGCGAGAAATTTACAGCAGATGACGAGTTCAAAGGGCATGCAGGAAAACCAATTAGAGGCAGTCATTAACAATATGGGCAGCGGTCTCGTCCTCATAGATGAAAAAGGTTATATCCTGTTGGTAAACCGTGCATTTTTGAAGAATTTCGGCGGTGAAAAGAAGAGCTATGTAGGATATTTATATCATGACGCAATTCCCTACACAGCAATTCATGAAACCGTACAAAATGTATATATGTTTGAAGAAACGGTCAGGGAAAACTTTCTTCTGCCGATTCATATTGACCATAAGCATCTGGAAGTTACAGGAGCTCCTATCTTCAGCGAAAAGAATGCATGGAAGGGAGTCGTCCTCGTTTTCCATGATATTACTGATATGAAAAAGCTTGAGCAGATGCGCAAGGATTTTGTGGCAAATGTTTCCCATGAATTAAAGACCCCCATTACTTCGATTCGTGGCTTTTCGGAAACCCTGCTTGACGGGGCAATGAAAGATGAAGCCATGCTTGAGAGATTTCTGCAGATTATTTTAAAAGAAAGCGGCCGGCTTCAGTCGCTTATTCAAGATCTGCTAGAACTTTCCAAAGTAGAAAGGGAAGACTTTCATTTAACACTGGAACAAATTAAATTCCATAAGTTTCTGCTCGACCTCGTTCCCTTAATTGAACAGCAGGCAGACAAAAAAAAGATCAATATACGGACGGAGATCGATGGAGAAGCGATTGTAGAAGGAGATTCGAGCCGCTTAAAGCAGGTATTTATTAACCTTCTCTCAAATGCTGTCAATTACACAGGAGAAGGCGGCGAGGTGAAATTAGCATTTGAAGAACATGAAGATGAAGTTTTTGTCCGGGTGACAGATAATGGTGTAGGGATACCCGAAGAGGAAATCTCGCGTATCTTTGAACGTTTTTATCGCGTGGATAAAGCGAGAAGCCGTAATTCAGGCGGAACCGGACTTGGGCTTGCGATTGTGAAGCACATTGTAGAAGCTCACCATGGAACGGTTCAGGTAGAAAGTAAAATCGATCAAGGAACAACCTTCACCGTCATTCTTCCTAAGGAATTTACAAATAATTAATAATACTTTGGAATTATATTAACAAACCCTTGGTATTCTATCATTGAAACCCTTTCATCCAAGGTGTTTTCTCTTTAAGCAGAAGTTATTATAACTTCTGCTTTTTTTTGCTTTTCTGATCTTTTTCTTCTCGCTGATGAACATGGTAAAATAGAAAGTATGATGTTTAAGTGTGAGGAGCTGAACGATATGGCAGAAAAAGTAGTATTAATCGATGGAAACAGCATTGCTTACCGGGCCTTTTTCGCATTGCCTTTACTAAACAATGATAAAGGTGTATACACAAACGCTGTGTACGGTTTTACCACAATGCTTTTAAAAATTTTAGAAGAGGATAAGCCTGATCATCTGCTCGTTGCCTTTGATGCGGGTAAAACAACCTTCAGGCATAAGACATACACAGAATATAAAGGTGGACGTCAGAAAACTCCGCCGGAATTATCAGAACAGTTCCCTGTTTTAAAAGAACTGCTTGATGCTTTTGGCATTCCTTATTATCAGCTGGAACAGTATGAAGCAGATGATATTATCGGAACGTTAGCCACTCAGGCTGATGGCCAAAAGTATGATGTCAAGGTGATTTCAGGCGATAAAGACCTGCTTCAGCTTGTCACTGAGCGGACCAAGGTGACACTAACGAAAAAAGGGATTACGAATGTGGATACGTATGACCCCGCCTTTTTAGAAGAGAAAATCGGCATTCGCCCGGATCAAGTTATAGACTTTAAAGCACTGATGGGAGACAGCTCGGATAATATCCCCGGCGTTCCGGGTGTAGGTGAAAAAACGGCGGTTAAGCTGCTGAAACAATTTGATAAACTTGAGAATCTCTATGAAAACCTTGATGAGGTAAGCGGCAAAAAACTTAAAGAAAAGCTTGAAACAAACAAAGATGAAGCCTTTATGAGCAAACAGCTGGTGACGATCGAGAGAGAAGCTCCTATAGAGGTTGCTTTAAGCGACATTGCTTATAAGGGCTATGAATCTCACAAAGTAACATCTGTCTTCCGTGAATTAGGATTTCAGTCCCTCATTTCACGTGTCTCTGATCAGGACGAGGAACCGAAAGAAACATCTGACCAGGAATGGGAGCCGGTGGATGTGAAAGTAATTAAAGACATTGAAGACGACATGATAACCGGGAAAGAAGCATTAGTTGTCGAAATGCTTCAGGAGAATTATCATCACTCTCCGATCGCCGGCATTTCAATTGTTAACAAAGACAACAGCTATTTTATTTCGATAGAGGACGCCAAGAAGTCTAAGGGGTTCTGTGACTGGGCAGAAGATGATTCAAAAGAAAAGTGGGTCTTCGACGCTAAGCGTACACACGTGGCATTAAGGCATCACGGAATTAGTCTGCAGGGGGTCACATTCGATTTATTGTTAGCGTCTTATTTAATCAACCCCTCGGAAAACAATCATGATATTCCAGCGATCGCCCACCGTATGAACGAACGTGCTGTTAAATACGATGAAGAAGTCTACGGAAAAGGAGCTAAGATGAAGCTTCCTGACGATGACAGTATCCTGCAAGAGCATACTGTTAGAAAATCAGAAGTCCTCTACCGTTTAAAAGAAAATATGGAAGAACAGCTTGAAGCTAATGAGCAGATGGAGCTATTTAAAGAGCTTGAAATGCCTTTAGCGCTGATTTTAGGTGAGATGGAATATTGCGGTGTTAAAGTGGATGTCGAGCGGTTAAAAGAAATGAAAGATGATTTACAGCAAAGACTGGATCAAGTGAAAAGTGAGATATATGAACTTGCGGGTGAGGAATTTAATTTGAATTCACCAAAACAGCTTGGGCCGATACTATTTGAGAAGCTCGGCCTTCCAGTGATCAAAAAAACCAAAACAGGCTACTCTACTTCTGCTGATGTATTAGAGCAGCTAGAGGACCAGCACGAAGTTGTCGCTAAAATCCTACTGTACCGCCAGCTTGGGAAGCTGCAGTCCACTTATATTGAAGGCCTTCTGAAGGTAGTGGACGAGAAATCAAATAAGATTCACACCCGTTTTAATCAAGCTCTTACACAGACAGGGAGACTTAGCTCGATTGAGCCTAATTTGCAGAACATCCCGATTCGGCTGGAAGAAGGAAGGAAAATCAGACAGGCTTTCGTTCCTTCCAAGGAAGGCTGGGTGATCTTTGCAAGTGATTATTCTCAAATTGAATTGAGAGTTTTAGCCCACATTGCACAGGATGAAAAATTAATAGAAGCCTTCAGAGAAGGCAGAGATATTCATACACAGACAGCAAGTGAAGTGTTTGACGTGCCGCACGATAAAGTCACTTCGAATATGAGAAGACAGGCAAAAGCCGTAAACTTTGGAATTGTTTACGGGATCAGCGATTACGGATTATCACAGAGCCTTGGAATTACAAGAAAAGAAGCCAAGCTGTTTATCGATAAGTATTTAGACAGCTATCCTGGAGTAAAAGAATACATGGATGAATCGATCCAAAATGCGAAGAGGCTCGGGTATGTATCTACATTTATGAACCGAAGAAGATATCTGCCTGATATTACGAGCCGTAATTTTAATAAAAGAAGCTTTGCAGAACGTACGGCTATGAACACACCTATTCAGGGGAGTGCCGCTGACATCATTAAGAAAGCGATGATTGATTTGGACGAACGGCTGAAAAAAGAGAACCTGCAGGCCCACATGCTTCTTCAGGTGCATGATGAACTCATCCTGGAAGCGCCTGAGTCTGAAGTTGAACAGTTAGCCAAAGTGGTTGCCGATGTGATGGAACATACGATCGAACTAGATGTTCCGCTTGAAGTGGATCACTCCTATGGCCCGACATGGTATGATGCAAAGTAGATGAGGAGAATGAAAGATGCCGGAACTGCCTGAAGTAGAAACAGTTCGGAAGACGTTAAAAAACTTAATATTGAAAAAAGAAATTCAAGATGTTTCAATTTTTTGGGGGAATATTATAAAAAAACCGCAAGATCCGGAAATATTTAAATCGTGGCTCAAGGGTCAGACGATGCAGGAAATTAAACGTCAGGGGAAGTTTCTGGTTTTTGAGATGGATGACATTTCCATGGTGTCTCACTTGCGAATGGAAGGCAAATTTGGTGTGTATGAATCAGCTGTTCCACGCCCGAAGCATACCCATGTCATATTCCATTTCACCGATGGCACAGAGCTCCGTTACAATGATGTTCGTAAATTTGGAACGATGCACTTGTTTCCTAAAGGGGAAGAAAGTAAAGAAAAGCCTTTAAATCAGCTGGGACCAGATCCTTTTGCTCCTGCTTTTACGATTGATTACTTTTATGAAAAGCTTAAAAAGACAAGCAGAAACATTAAAGCCGTATTATTAGACCAGTCGGTAGTAGCAGGCCTTGGAAATATTTATGTGGATGAGGCCCTATATCGTGCGCGGGTGCATCCTGAGCGGATATCAAAAGAACTCACCTTCGAGGAAGCACGGCGTGTCAGAGATGCCAGCATCGAAACGATCGTTGAAGCTGTTGAGCAGGGAGGCACAACGATACGGTCCTATTTAAACGGACAGGGTGAAATGGGAATGTTTCAGCAGAAGCTCAATGTTTATGGAAAAGAAGATACTGAATGTCCCGGCTGCGGCACGGTGATTATTAAGCTGCGAGTCAGCGGCCGGGGCACCCATATTTGTCCTGAGTGCCAGTGCTGACACGAAAAGAGGAAGCGGCCCATATACTATTTCACATTCATGAATAGCTGAGGTGAAATAGGTGGGGACTGCTGTTTTTCTTTTTTTATTTGTAATTGCTGTCAGTATGGATAGCTTTGGCATCGGCTGTATCATTGGGATGAAAGGTATTCAGTTATCGAATAGAGCCATTCTTGGAATTGCGTGTTTGTCGGGGTTGTTCTTTTTAGGGTCGGCAATGGCTGGTTTTTTATTGCTTCCATACGTCGATGCTGATTTGTTTGAGTGGCTGGGTGCGCTTGCTTTTATAGTGCTCGGGGCTTTCTTTCTAATCAATAATCTTCGTCAAAATGAAGAAGAAGACGTCACCTCAGTGTGGAAGCAGCCGGTTCATGTTCTGCAGGCTCCAGAATCCGCAGACATCGACCGCTCAGGGGGCATTAAAGGGAAAGAGGTCTTTTTGCTTGGGATCGCTTTATCGCTTGATACTATTGGCGCCGGGATAAGCGGTGTGTTTATTGGCATTCCGCCTTTTACTGCAGCCGCTTTGATTTTTGTGCTGACAAGTGCCATGCTTTACGGCGGCCTTAAGTGCGGAGCGAGGCTGAGTCATAAACTTGAGTACCTGTCCTCACTTCCGGGAATATTACTCATTTTAATCGGCCTAATAAAAATAGTGTAAGGAGGCAGCTGTTTGGGTATTGTAATTGGTTTAACAGGCAGCATTGCTACAGGAAAAAGCACGGTCTCTCAAATGTTTAAACATTTTGAGATTCCTGTAGTAGATGCTGATATTATTTCCAGAGAAGTGGTTAATCCTGGGGAACCGGCATATAAAGAAATTGTAGAGCAATTTAGTGAAGAGATCTTAAATGAAGACGGGGCCATTAACCGAAAAGAGCTCGGCAAGGTCATTTTTAGAGATAAAGAGAAGAGAAATATACTTAATCGCATCGTTCATCCCCAAGTAAGAAAAGAAATGAAAAGACAGCGTGACGGTTATTTAGCCAGAGGAGACAAAGCGGTCGTTCTGGATATCCCTTTATTATTTGAGAGCAAGCTCACAGACTATGTGGATCGCACTCTTGTTGTATATGTGGATTCAGAGACACAGCTGAAGCGTCTGATGGCGAGGGACGAGTCTAAAGAAGCGGAAGCGATGGAGCGGATTCGCTCCCAAATTCCAGCTTCTAAAAAAGCCGAATGGGCAGACGCAGTCATTGATAATTCCGGCACTCGTGAGCAAAGTTTCGAACAGTTAAAGGCTATACTTACCAATTGGGGAGTCATTGAAGAAGATGATAAAGCGTAGACTTTATCATCTTCTTTTTTTGTTCAGGTACGCGTCTGCTCAAAAACGGAGTGGTTAAGGCTTGCGAGTGAGGAAGGTAGATGATGAGATGTGAAACCCCACGAAGTAGTTCTACGTATGCCGGCATCGAACACCCGGAATTATGTGGGGCAATTTAGGCGAATAGGCGTGCATTTTTTTGTGAAAAATGAGTGTAGCCTTTAATAAAAAGTTGACATAGCTTTTTTAATAAAAATAGGCTACAAAAGCGTTTTCAATGTGTTATACTAATTCTGAAAAATAATTTAAAGGGTATATCACATATAGGAGGCTTGTCTTATGGAGAAAACAAGAGTGGCTATAAATGGTCTGGGGAGAATTGGGAGAATGGTCTTCAGGAAGGCGGTTCTCGATGAGTCAATCGAGCTTGTAGCGGTCAATGCAAGTTATCCTCCTGAAACGATGGCACATATGCTCAAATATGACAGTGTGCACGGCCGATTTGAAGGTGAAATTGAACCTATTAAAAATGGGTTATTAATTAATAAAAAAACAGTTCAGCTTTGTTCTACAAGAAATCCCTTAGAGCTGCCATGGGATGAATTAAATGTTGATATTGTTATTGAAGCAACAGGTAAATTCAGAACCCAGGAAGAAGCAGCTCTTCATATTCAGGCTGGTGCTAAAAAGGTCATCATTACAGCTCCAGGTAAATCAGTGGATTCAACTATTGTAATGGGAGTTAATGAAGATGTTTATAACCCGGAAGAACATAATGTAATCTCGAATGCTTCCTGTACGACAAACTGTTTAGCACCAGTGGTCAAAGTACTGGAAGACGAGTTTGGAATTGAAAACGGGCTTATGACAACAGTTCATGCTTTTACAAATGATCAGAAAAACTTAGATAATCCACATAAGGACTTAAGACGTGCCCGCGGCTGCACTCAGTCGATCATTCCTACGTCAACAGGAGCTGCCAAAGCCCTCGGTGAGGTTATTCCTTCCTTGAAGGGAAAACTCAATGGGATGGCGCTCCGAGTGCCTACCCCGAATGTTTCGCTTGTTGATTTAGTGGTTGACTTAAAAGAAGATGTCACGGAAGAAAAAGTAAACCAGGCCTTTAAGCGAGTCAGCCAGGGTGAAATGAAAGGGTTCCTAGAGTTTAGCGATGAGCCGCTTGTCTCTATTGATTACACGACATCTCCGGCTTCTGCAATTGTCGACGGATTATCTACACAGGTTATGGGTGACAGAAAAGTGAAAGTGCTGGCCTGGTACGATAATGAATGGGGTTACTCCTGCAGAGTCGTAGACTTGGCGAAACATGTCGGCAAGTTCCTGAAACAAGAAAAACCAGCAAAAGTTTCTTAATAACTAGAAAAACTTCCCTTTGTATCTTATAATAAGCACCATCGGTATTTTTAAAAAGTTTCTTGCAAAAATGGGATAAACCGTATATACTTTTTTTGAACTTCTGAATACTGTCCGTTTCATGTCTGCTCAAAGGGTTAGGACCTCTCAGGACTAACTTTCCCCCGTGGTAGTACATGTCTGTTTATTCAGTAGTCAAATTAGTCACTGTACAAAAAGGGGGATCCTAAATGGATACAATGGGAAGACATGTAATAGCTGAATTATGGGATTGTAATGAAGATAAATTAAACGATATGAGTTATATCGAGCAGGTATTTGTGGATGCTGCTCTTAAAGCAGGTGCTGAAGTACGTGAAGTAGCTTTTCACAAATTTGCTCCTCATGGAGTCAGCGGAGTAGTAATCATTTCTGAATCTCATTTAACGATTCACAGTTTTCCAGAGCATGGATATGCAAGTATTGATGTGTATACGTGCGGCGACCGGATTGATCCAAATGTAGCGGCACAGTTTATTGTTGATTCTCTTGAAGCAGGAAGAAATGAAACGGTTGAAGTTCCAAGAGGAATGGGACCGGTAGAAGTCCAACAGTCACGCGCTTTATAATATGAACAAAATCACACAGGGGATCCTGTGTGATTTTTTTATCCTTCGGTCTCTCACCCTTACTTTTCTTTTTAATAAAACGTGTTAAAATAAATACAGATCATGTCGAATTTTCGTAAGGGGTAATGTCATTGAAAAGGTTTATATCGAAATATTTCAGCAATCACACGGAAACGAGTGAAACTCATAAGGATCCCGAGTTAGTCACTCATTACTATAAAGCAAAGAGAGATGAAGTTTTTCAGGCGGTCGAAGCTCTATTTCCATCTCCTTCAGAAAAAGTAGCGCTTTCCAAAGAACGTGGAGAAATCTCAATTAATTATAAGGGGAAACGAAAGGCGTTTGTAGTGGCTACCATAATTATGGTTCGTCCATTTGAAACAGCTGTCGATTTTTCAGTAACGACAGATTCAGGCGGTCCAATTGATTTTGGTTTCAGCCATAATTTAATTGTCGATGCGTACGAAAAATTAAACCGTCAGTTCACAAGACACGATAAAGCTCAGTAGATTAGAAAAGATATGTGGAGATGATTAACTTTGAAGTGTCCGAATTGCCACTATAAAAGCACTCGGGTTTTAGACTCGAGACCTATAGAAGATGGCCATGCCATCCGCAGACGGCGAGAATGTGAGAAGTGCGAGTTCCGTTATACAACATTCGAACGATTGGAAGAAGTACCTCTTATTGTCGTCAAAAAAGAGGGGACACGCGAAGAGTTCAGTCGGGAAAAACTTATGCGTGGACTTATTCGAGCCTGTGAAAAACGTCCGGTAGCCGTAGAAGAACTCGAAAAGGTAACGCAGAAAATCGAGAAGGATTTACGAAACCGGGGAGTTTCTGAAGTCCAAAGCAAAGATATCGGGGAAATGGTAATGGGCCATTTATCTGCAATCGATGAGGTCGCCTATGTTAGATTTGCGTCTGTCTACAGACAGTTTAAAGATATTAATGTTTTTATTGATGAACTAAAAGAATTAATTAAGCATGAAGATAAAGAATGAGCCCCTTCATCGGCTCATTTTCTTTTTCAAGTGATAGGGAGAAAGGGGGAGATAACTAGTGGATTCTTCAATTGGCAAAATTCTTCCTGTAGATGGTTTTATCATTACAAAGACAGGAGTTACACCAAAAGACGACCATTCTGCACTAACTCACTTATATCAGCCTATCTTAGGACAGCTGCCGATTTCTATTTACCAGTTTCTGTGCAGTGAGCATGAGACAAGCAAAGAAATACAAAAACAGACCCATCATACGCTGATGACTTATTTATCCACGCCGCTTGATAAATTCTATGATGCAAGACGGCTGCTTGAGGCGATCGGTTTGCTGAAAACGTATGTCAGCAAACAAGAGAACAGAGTGTATATTTATGAGATTTGTCCTCCATTTTCTCCTGAGGAATTTTTCAAAGATACATTTCTTTCTCTGCTGCTGCAGCATGAAATTGGGAATGATAAATTCAATCAGCTCAAACTGCGTTTTCAAAGAGAAGAGACTTCTCTAGAGGGATACGAAGAAATTACGGCTTCTTTTGATGATATCTTTCATCAGCGCCTGCCCGTGTCTATGAAAGAGGATATGCCTTCACCTCAGCAGAAGGATAAAGGGCCGGTTAAGAAGGGGCCGATCATTCTGAACAACCGTATAGATTTTAACTGGCTGGAGGAAGCACTCAAACAGCGGATGTACCCTTCCCAAAAGATACTTAGTGGAATCAATAAAAAATTGATTGTTCAGCTGGCCTCTCTCTATAATCTGACCACTACAGAAATAGAGCGGGCGCTTACGTGGGCGATCAACGATGAAAATGAATTGGATGTTGAAGAGTTCAAATCAGCTTGCCACGATTTCATGAAGAAAAATAAATCAACAGCTGACGTGGAAAATACCCGCGAGAAAGTAGCCGCTTCTTCTGATTCGTCCTTAAGTAAAGAGGAGCAGTTTGTACAAATGCTGGAACAGATTTCTCCAAAAGAGCTTCTTGAAGACGTGTCTTATGGAAACCAAGCTGCGGATGGGGATCTGCGGATGATCCGTGATGTTATGACAGAACAAGGTCTTTCACCAGGAGTTATGAACGTGCTTGTTCACTATGTGCTGTTGAAAACAGACATGAAGCTGTCTAAACCATACCTTGAAAAAATTGCAAGTCACTGGACGAGAAAAAATGTAACTACGGTGCGGCAGGCTATGAACCTGGCGAAAGCGGAGCACCAGAAATACCAGCAGTGGGGACGACAGAGATCGTCTTACCGTAAACAGAGCAAAGAAGTCATACCTGAATGGTTTAAGAAACAGGATGAAAAAAGGGAACAGCAGGAACAGACAGCTTCTGCTTCTATTGATACGAATGAAATTGCCGAGAGAATCCGAAAACTGTCGAGCAACAATAATGGAGCGTAAGGAGGTGGCAGCTTATGGAGCCGATTCAAACGTCGCTGCAGAAGTGGATGAAAAGTCACAATGAATTTCAGAAGCGTTTTAATGGGATGAAAAAATCTGTATTAAATGATCCTGAAGTTCAGCAGATTATGAAAGAAAATCCATCATTAACGAAAGAAGCTGTGGAGAAGCAGCTGATTAAGTTTTATGAATACCAATCACAATCTAAGAATTGTGAGAAATGCCCGTCACGCGAAGAGTGCATTAATATTTTGCCGGGGTATACGCCTGAAGCAACGGTTGAAGGAACGGAACTTAAGCTGGCTTACAACCTTTGCCAGAGGGAGAGGCGTCTTGAGCATCAACGAAAACAGAGGTCTCTCATAAACAGCCTGCATATACCAAGAGAAACTCTCGAAGCTACCTTAGACAGACTGGATGTTGAAGACCCAGAAAGAGGCGAAGCGGTTATGCAGACTGTGCAATATTTAGAAGGCATTGGAGATGAGCTGCCAAGTAAAGGTCTGTATTTTTGCGGTCCGTTCGGGGTAGGGAAAACTTATTTTCTCGGGGTTATTGCGAATGAATTAAGTAAAAAAAATATATCTTCCATGGTCATTTACATGCCTGAATTTGTCAGGGAAATCAAGTCGTCAATTAAAGATGATTCCATGAACGAAAAAATAGAAGCGTTCAAGAAAACGCCTGTATTAATGCTCGACGACATCGGAGCTGAATCTCAATCCTCCTGGTTTAGAGACGAGGTGCTCGGTTCGATCCTGCAATACCGCATGATGGAAAGACTGCCGGTATTTTTCACATCCAACTACAACCTAGAAGAGCTGGAGAAAATATTTATGACGAGCAATCGCGGAGAAGTGGATCAAGTTAAGGCTCAGCGAATTACTGAACGAATCAGGCAGCTGAGCAAGTCCGTTCCTGTGTATGGGAAAAACCGCCGTGGATAAGTAGAGTCATGTTTCTTTCAGTATCCACATATGTATAAAGTACAAAAGGTTTAGTTCCATTCACTCTGTAAGAATGGACAGGCTTTACACGTTGTGGTGAGGAGGAAGTGATGTTGGTCTGTGTTCAGTTCTCAAACCGTAAAGAGGCATTTTTATTTTATCAATTTCTTTTTGATACTAGTTCACGGCAGCAATTAAACGGAGAGATTAAAAAAGACCGCGGCAGCTGGAGTGTAGAAGTATATGAATCACAAAAAAATACCGCTCCCAGAGTCAGCCGGGCAATTACTAACATATTGTGCCGCCGCAAGCTAAACGCATGGATGGAAGGGATACTCCGTCATCGTTTTTATTATGAAGACAGGGACGAAATTGAAAGAGTCGTTAAATTATCATCTAAAATTAAAGAGGACCCGCCCGAAGGCGTCGTAATTCCTCCGATTGATCTTTATGTCGAGAGGTTCGTAAGGAAGGCAGTCATTGAACAGGAAGATATTTTGTTTGATGACCTTTCGGCTGACTGCTTAGAGTATCTGTATCATGACCTCTTGGACTTTACTGGAAAGCTTCTTGATGAGTACAAGCTAGAAGAAGCCCATCAAATGATGGTCGATTCCTGGCGCCGTCGAGTAAACAATAATGATACTGGAGTGCACCTTCTGCATGTGCTGTATGATGAAAGAGTTCGTTATTTTTATTCGGAGGGCAATGAAGTCAGGCGGGGGGAATTATTAAATTATTTAAAATCCCATCCCGATCCTCTCATCCAGAACCTCCCGGCCGATTGGGGAATCCTTCCGGCACTGATTTACTCACCTGAAGAACTTGTCATCTATTCAGATCGTCAGGGTGAAGCGAAGCTTGAATTGCTGATGAATATTTTTGAAGAAAAAGCAGTCTGGAAACCACTTTCTCATTTTCCTTTTCTAAAAGCTTGATTTCTTACTGGAATCCGGCTATAATACCTACATATTTAATATTAGGGCTTAGATGAGGACATGAACATGAAGTGACGCATGATTAGAGAGAGGAGCCGCCGGCTGAAAGCTCCTTCTTGACGACTTGGATGTTTACCACCTCGGAGCACTGTTCGTGAACGAATTCTAGTAATGAACAGCGTTTTATCCGCGTTAAGGACAAATGAAGCCGCATTTTCTGCGGGAATTTTGGGTGGAACCACGAGTGACAACGCTCGTCCCTTAGTTACAAGACTAAGGGGCGGGCGTTTTTATTTTTATAATAAAGATTAAGGAGTGAGGGACTTATGGCAGAAGAAGCTATTCAAATACAGTTTCCTGATGGGAATAAGAAAGAATTTGATAAAGGAACCACGGGAGAAGAGATTGCCCATTCAATCTCCCCCGGCTTAAGGAAACAGGCACTTGCTATTAAATTAGACGGGGAGCCTTATGATCTTCGTCGTCCCATTGAAAAAGATGGAGCGATTGAGATTTTAACATATAAAAATCCAGAAGGCATTGAAGTGCTGCGCCACTCGACAGCCCACTTAATGGCTCAGGCAATCAAACGGCTGTATGGAGAAGTGAAACTAGGAGTAGGCCCTGTAATTGAAAATGGTTTCTACTACGACATTGACTTAGATGAGTCACTGACTCCGGAGGATCTTCCAAAGATTGAAAAGGAAATGCAGCGTATCGTCGATGAAAATTTAGAGATTGAACGAATTGAGCTCTCCAGAGAAGAGGCAATCGAGAAGTATAAAGAAATCGGCGACGACCTTAAACTTGAATTGATCCATGACATTCCTGAAGAAGAAACGCTGACCATTTACAGGCAGGGGGAGTTTTTCGACCTATGCCGCGGCGTTCACGTTCCGCAGACAAGTAAAATAAAAATCTTTAAGCTGCTAAACATTTCAGGTGCCTACTGGAGAGGCGACAGCAACAATAAAATGCTTCAGCGTATATACGGTACAGCATTTGAAAAGCAGGCTCACCTCGACGAGTACATTAAAATGCGCGAAGAAGCGAAAGAACGTGATCACCGCAAGCTGGGTAAAGAACTTGGCTTGTTTACAGTTAACCAAAAAGTTGGTCAGGGCCTTCCGCTATGGCTGCCTAAGGGTGCGACCATCCGACGCAATATTGAAAGATATATTGTAGACACAGAAGAACGCCTGGGATACGACCACGTGTATACTCCAGTCCTTGGAAGCGTTGATCTTTATAAAACAAGCGGACACTGGGATCACTATAAAGATGATATGTTCCCGACACTTGAAATGGATAATGAAGACCTGGTGCTTCGTCCGATGAACTGTCCGCACCATATGATGGTTTATAAAAATGAATATTACAGCTACCGTAACCTCCCAGTACGTATTGCGGAATTAGGAACGATGCACCGTCATGAAATGTCGGGAGCCTTAGCCGGTCTGCAGCGTGTGCGGGCGATGACCTTAAATGATGCCCACATATTTGCCCGTCCGGACCAGTTAAAAGACGAATTCAAACGAGTTGTGAAGCTCGTTCAGCATGTATACCGTGATTTCGGCATTGACGACTATTACTTCCGTCTTTCTTATCGTGATCCGGAAGATAAAGAGAAATATGTGGATAACGATGAAATGTGGAACAAGGCCCAGGCAATGCTGAAAGAAACAATGGAAGACATGAACCTCGAGTATGTTGAAGCAGAAGGAGAAGCCGCGTTCTACGGTCCTAAGCTTGACGTTCAAGTGAAAACAGCTCTTGGAAAAGACGAAACGCTTTCGACTGTTCAGTTAGACTTCCACCTTCCCGAACGATTTGACCTTACGTATGTAGGAGAAGACGGAAAAGATCACCGTCCTGTTGTTATTCACCGCGGTGTCGTTTCTACTATGGAACGATTTGTGGCCTTTTTAATTGAAGAGTATAAAGGAGCGTTCCCAACTTGGCTGGCACCTGTTCAGGCCCGCATCATCCCTGTATCTGCTGAAGTTCACTTAGACTATGCAAAAGAGCTGGAAGATGAACTGAGAGAAGCAGGAGTTCGTGTGGAAGTAGATGAACGCGACGAGAAAATTGGATATAAAATTCGTGAAACTCAGACAGAGAAAATTCCATTTGCCCTCGTAGTCGGAGATCGTGAAATTGAGGATCGCTCAGTTAACGTAAGACGTTACAGTGAGAAAAATTCCGAAACGAAGTCAGTCGATGATTTCATTAAAGAAATTAAAAATGAAATTGACCAAAAGCTTTTAAATAAATAAGCGTACTGAAAAAAGTTCCCAGGGAGAAGGAAAAATACGAGTAGAAGAGAATAAATTTTTTCTAAATGATTAGGCCGGAAATATGCCGGCCTTTTCTTATTTGCTATTGATTTTGTACAAGTTTTCCTTTATTATCTATAAGGTAGCTTGCTTCAACGGATAAATGGTTGACACGAACTAGTAATACATGCTACTATTATTTAGGTAACTGAATGAACGGATCTGAGACAAGAAGAAGCACCCGCTTCTCACCTGATCGACGCTTTAGAAGCTGTTGGCAGGTTACTAATCCTTTTGTATTTTATAGGAGACGTGTGGGTGCAGTATGTGTACCTGCACTTTTTTTATGGAATGAAAAAAGACTTGTCGATGACGGATCTTATAAAAGGTTTCTAATATAAGTTGGAGGTGGCTAGTTATTAGCAAGGATAACATGAATGTTAATGAGAAAATTCGTGCACGCGAAGTACGGCTCATTGATGTAAACGGTGAACAGCTAGGTGTTAAATCAAAGAACGAAGCACTTGATATCGCTGCAAATGCGAATCTTGATCTAGTTATGGTAGCACCAAATGCGAAGCCTCCGGTGTGCCGTATCATGGACTATGGTAAGTATCGCTATGAGCAGCAAAAGAAAGAAAAAGAAGCTCGTAAGAACCAAACAACTATTAAAATCAAGGAAGTTCGCCTGAGCCCAGGTATTGAAGAACATGATTTTAATACGAAGCTTCGGAATGCACGAAAGTTCTTAACAAAAGGCGATAAAGTAAAAGCTTCTGTTCGTTTCCGTGGACGTGCAATTACTCACAAAGAGCTGGGACAAAAAGTTCTGGATCGTCTGGCTGAAGAATGCAATGATATTGCTACCATTGAGACCAAGCCTAAGATGGAAGGTCGAAATATGTTTATGATGCTTGCTCCCATTGGAGAGAAGTAAGCGAAATTAGTTGAAGGAGGAAATTTGTTATGCCTAAAATGAAAACCCACAAAGGTTCTCAAAAACGTTTTAAAAAGACAGGTAACGGAAAGGTGAAACGCTCTCACGCGTTCACAAGCCACTTGTTTGCTAACAAATCTACTAAGCAGAAACGTAAGCTTCGTAAAGCTACTCTAGTATCTGCTGGAGATTTCCGTCGTATCAAACACATGCTTCCAAAAAAATAATTTAGAATGAGATTCAAATAGGAGGGAATTCCAATGCCACGAGTTAAAGGTGGAACAGTAACACGTAAACGTCGTAATCGTGTTCTTAAATTAGCAAAAGGTTATTATGGTTCAAAACACGCTCTATTCAAAACAGCTAAACAGCAAGTAATGAAATCAGGTCAGTATGCTTACCGTGACCGTCGTCAGAAAAAACGTGATTTCCGTAAGCTATGGATCGCGCGTATTAACGCTGCTGCTCGTCTAAATGACATTTCTTACAGCCGTCTAATGCACGGACTGAAGCTTGCTGGAATCGAAGTTAACCGTAAGATGCTTGCTGACCTTGCTGTTAATGACGAAAAAGGTTTCGCAAGCCTAGCAGAGCAAGCTAAATCAGCTCTTAAGTAATTAAGAAAAGCGAAAACGCCTTGGTCAGACACGACACGCATAAGCAAACCCATGAAGCGGCAGTCCTTGCCGCGTAATGGGAGTGCTTATGACGCGAGTGTCTAGGCGTTGCAGCTGGACAAAAGAAAAGCGAAAACGCCCTGGTCAGACACGACACGCATAAGCAAAACACCTTGAGTGCGTTTGAGCTTTAAGAAAGAAGCCATTTCCGGTCGGTAGGAAATGGCTTTTTTTATATCTTTAAAGTCAGAGGGTCCCGCAGTCAGGGAGCTAAAGTATAAATGAGAAAATGGAATAAACCAGGCATGTCCTAAGCCAACATCTAACGGCCCCTGTATCACCTGGGTCTGCTTAAAAAGAGAGAGAATTCCCTCCTCTTATTAATAAACATATACGAAAAGTTTAAAAGAATCGCAGGAGAAGGAGAAGATCAATTTGGAAACAGCAGCTGTAACTTTGTTAATCATTATGAGTCTCATCCAGTTCTTACTAATGGGCTATGACAAGAAGCAAGCCCGAGAAAGAAAATGGAGAATAAGCGAGAAAACATTATGGCTGCTTGCCCTCTTCGGCGGTGCAGCAGGAGCTGCAGCCGGAATGCAGGTGTTCCGCCATAAAACAAAGCATACCTCTTTCGTCATTGGAATGCCTTTATTAGCCGGACTGCACATCTATGCGATCTTTGCTGCGGATCTGTTCTAATGTGAAGGAACGTATCATATTCTGTAGGCAGGAGGTGTGAAGGGCATGAGCGAAGCTTCAGCTACTTTGCTTACATGGATAGAACATCAAGGATATTGGGCCCCTCTGTTATTTATCGTTATCCATTTACTTCGCCCTTTTTTATTTCTGCCGGTCATACTGCTTTGTATAGCAGGAGGTGTGCTGTTTGGACCGGTCGCCGGGACAGCTTACTCTGTGGTGGGAACGGTACTCTCAAGTATTTTATTTTACCGTATGACACACCTTGTACCTTCAGGATTTAAAAGGCTTCAGGAGATGTATAAGAAGTGGACGAAAAGAAAGTCCCAGCTTACGGTTAAGCAAGTCGCTATACTTCGTCTTATTCCTTTTATTCATTTTCATTTTCTCTCATATTGTCTTATCCAAATTACGGCTGATTTTAAAGATTACACTAAATCATCGCTCGTTACGAACTTTCCTTTAGCGTTTATATATACATCGATGGGGCAGTGGATTACCCTATTTTCCCTGCCTGTTATGCTTTTCGCTTCAAGCCTGCTTCTGCTTCTTTGTTTTATAGTGAGAAAAAAATCAGAAGTTTTTCTGTGGAACGATTTCTTTCAAACTGCAAAATAAAAAGGCCGCAAAATGCGGCCTTTTAGGTTGTAGAGCAGAAGCTCCTGGAGTGAAGAATGCTCGCTTTCTGTAGACGAACGCACCTCGAGAAACCGCTCTGCAGGGTCTCTCGGCTCATTCGTTTTGCCGCAGGCGTCTCGCATTCTTCGATCCCTCTGCCTCTTGCATGAGTCTCTGCCGTTACAATTTGAATGAAGGGGTGATCACTGGTCATCTTCCGGAAAGGGATGTACATTTAATCGGTTGATCGGATATTTCCACTCGATTTTTGTAAAGGGATAACGCTGTAAGATTTTTTCTTCCATAAAATAAAGGTCATTTCTCTCTAATCCTTTAAGCTTCTCAGGCTGGCAGGCTGATACATAAATCGTTAACACTTCGAAGCTGTCGTCTGTCGTCCCTAAATATTTCTCCCCTTCAAACATCATTCCTTTATACGTAATCAGGAAGTTCTGCTTAATATTATCGGCATCATCAAGCATATAATAATCTCTTTGTTCGTGAGCTTTGTCCAGTTTGCGCCGGGGATTCATCATGAATTGGATGGTTGTATATATAATTAACACGATAGCTGCCAATAGCAGAATTCTAAGTAAAATAATCATTAACATCAAGATCGTCTCCCTGTTTTTTGGAGTTAATATTTTATATACGTTCTTTCCTCCGCATTTGTTTCAAAAAAATGATACATTTATTATGAGAGTCTTTTAAAGGAGGCAGTTTATGAACTGGTCAGAGTTTTACGATATGCAAAAACAATTGGACAGCCATATAATGAAGTCACAAAATCTTCAAGGAAAAAACGTAGTGGATGATAAAATACTGGCTTTATTAGTAGAAGCGGGCGAACTCGCCAATGAGACAAGATGTTTTAAGTTTTGGAGCACTAAACCTTCCAGTCCAAAAGAAGTGATCTTAGAAGAATACGTTGATGGCCTTCACTTTATCTTATCCCTCGGATTGGATTTAGGTTTTTACTATGAGAAAGAAACGGAAGAAACGGAAAATCTTAAGTCTGCTGCAGCGGCTTTTCTAGAGGTTTACACTTCTATTGAGGAATTTAAACAAGCAAAAAGTGAAGGATCCTATGTAAATCTATTTCAATCTTATTTAAAACTTGGCTTATCCCTTGGCTTAAAGGAAGAAGATTTAATGAGAGGATATATCCAAAAGAATGAAGTGAACTTTCAAAGACAGGAAGAAGGGTATTAATGGAAAAATTTTTGTAATTCTGACGATAAGCTATATAATAAAATAGAGTGATGAAAAGGAGGAATTTACATATGGCAAAACGAGAAGATACGTTACAAATGCTGAAAGATTTAACGGATGCAAAAGGTATCCCCGGCAATGAACGGGAACCTAGAGAAGTAATGAGCCGCTATATTTCTCCATATGCGGATGAGGTTTATACCGATAATCTTGGAAGTCTTGTTGCCAAAAAAATCGGCAATAAAAAAGGCCCTCATATTATGGTTGCCGGCCACTTGGATGAGGTAGGCTTTATGGTAACCCGGATCGATGATAACGGGTATATTTACTTCCAGCCTGTAGGCGGATGGTGGAGTCAGGTTATGCTGGCTCAGCGTGTTACGATTATGACACGTAACGGCGATCTTACAGGAATTATCGGATCCAAGCCCCCACATATCCTGCCGGCTGATCAGCGTAAGAAAGCTGTAGACATAAAGGATATGTTTATTGATATCGGTGCCTCCAGCAAAGAAGAAGCAAAGGAATTTGGTGTCACACCTGGTGATTCCATTGTGCCGTATTTCGAATTCACTCAAATGAAAAATGAAAAAATGCTGCTGGCTAAAGCTTGGGATAACCGTATAGGCTGTGCGATTGCGATTGAAGTGCTAAAACAGCTTAAAGGTGAAAAGCACCCGAACGTTGTTTACGGAGTTGGAACTGTTCAGGAAGAAGTGGGACTGCGCGGAGCACGTACTTCTGCTAACCTGATTAACCCTGATATTGCCTTTGGAGTGGATGTTGGAATTGCAGGCGACACACCGGGAGTGTCCAGCAGAGATGCAGCCAGCAAAATGGGAGAAGGCCCGCAAATAATTCTGTATGATGCTTCTATGGTTTCCCATAAAGGTCTACGTGACTTCGTCGTAGATACAGCAGATGAACAGGGGATTCCTTATCAATTTGATTCACTTGCTGGAGGTGGAACGGACTCTGGTGCCATCCACTTAAGCCATAATGGAGTTCCTGCTTTATCTATCACGATCGCGACCCGCTATATTCACTCACACGCGGCGATGCTTCACCGTGATGACTTTGAAAATGCAGTTAAACTGATCGTGGAAGTTATAAAGCGTTTAGACGATAAAACCGTTAAAGAAATCACTTTTAATTAATCCATAGTAAAAAAGCATCCCTAAAAATTCCGGGATGCTTTTTCTGTTATTCAGCCAGGCTTTGTTCAAGAGTTTCAAGGATTTCCTGTCGATCCTGCTCGTTGGATTCTTTCCAGAGCATTTCGAAGAAAACGCCTAAACCAGGCAGCATTTTCTCTTCACCTCTTGCCATTGCATCATCAATAGTAGCCTGAAGCTCCTGAGCACTATGGCCAGAGACATTTGAAAGAATTGCTTGTCTTAAATTTAAGTCCATGTTTGCATACCTCCTGTTGAATTAGGTTTAGTTTGACCAAATGTGATAAGGCTATGTATGATGGATAGGAAATCAGATGAATAGAGGCTTAATATTTATGATTACATCAATTCAAAATTCAAAAGTGAAAGAATGGAGAAAACTGAAAAAACGGAAATACCGTGATAAACTTCAGCGCTTTATTGTAGAAGGAGAGCACCTCGTGGAGGAAGCCCTTAAGAGCAATTGGAAAGTTATCGAGGTAATTAAACGTGAAGACTATCACAGAGAGCTTCCTGATCAGGATATATCCGTTGTGGAAGTAAGTGATCAAGTCTTCAAAGAGACAGCTGATACGGAAACCCCTCAAGGGATTGCGGCTGTAGTTGAAATTAAGAAGTTTGAGTTTGAAAATGCTCCTTACACACTTCTGCTTGATTCCTTACAGGACCCGGGTAATTTGGGTACGCTTATTCGTACGGCTGACGCCGCCGGCTTTTCACAGGTGATCCTAGGCAAGGGGACAGTGGACGTTTACAATGAAAAAGCTATCCGTTCAACACAAGGTTCTCTTTTTCACGTTTCTGTAATCCAAGGCGAGCTTGGTGATTATATCCCGCGCCTGAAGGAAGCGGAAGTACCTGTGTTTGCGGCTACTTTACAAGGGGCAAGAGCCTTTCAAGAAATGTCCCCTTCCTCCTCGGCTGCATTGCTGCTCGGCAATGAAGGCCAGGGAATTGCTGATTCCTATGTGGAGCTTTCGAGCGATCAGGTATATATCCCGATTTACGGAAAGGCGGAATCACTAAACGTAGCGATTGCCGGTGGTATTTTAATGTATCACTTAAAAGGATAGGGTTGCATTGTCAGCCTACATTCTCTATAATAATGGGAGTTATATAGTGAATAGCGAAGAAAGAGCAAGTAAAGTATCGCAACATCGATTCAGGGAAGAAGTGCCGTTAGACTGGAAGCACTTCTATCGTGGCCATACTTGAATTTTCACTCTGGAGCTGGCGCATTTTAGCGTTCGGATGCAAGTCCGTTATCTCATCAAGGTGGGCACTAAGTGTGTCAACAAGGGTGGTACCGCGAACCGCAAAAGTCTCGTCCCTTTTTTAGGGAGAGGCTTTTTTTATTTTGGTGCTGACTATTAAAAGGGAATTGGCGAGACCGCGCAGAGAGGGGCTTGACAGTTCGTCCGCAAAAAGCGAGCTTATTCCCCACTAGAGTAGTAAATGATCTATTATTTGAGAATTAAAGGAGGAAATATACATGAAGGAACGTTTACAGGAATTAAAAGAAGAAGCGTTGCAGCAAGTTAATAAAGCTGAAGATGTTCAGTCATTAAAAGACATCCGCGTTCAATACTTAGGTAAAAAAGGACCAATTACAGAAGTTCTCAGAGGCATGGGCAAGCTGTCTAAGGAAGAACGCCCGGTTATTGGCCAGCTGGCGAACGAAGTGCGCGAAGAAATCGCCCAAGTCATCGAAGCGAAACAGACTCGCTTAGAAGAAGAAGCTCTGGAAAAGCAGCTCGAAAGTGAAAGTATAGATGTCACACTTCCAGGGCGTCCGGTCCAAACAGGAGGCCCGCATCTGCTGACAAGCATCGTAGAAGAAATCGAGGATCTATTTATCGGCATGGGCTTTGAAATTAAAGAAGGACCTGAGGTAGAAACAGACTACTACAATTTTGAAGCATTAAACCTGCCTAAAGGGCATCCCGCTCGTGATATGCAGGATTCCTTTTATATTACAGAGGAGCTTCTCCTAAGAACACATACGTCACCGGTTCAGGCGAGAACTATGGGGCTGAAGGATGGAAAAGAACCTGTTAAGATGATCTGTCCGGGTAAAGTGTACCGCCGTGATACGGATGATGCGACACACTCCCACCAGTTTACTCAAATAGAAGGCCTGCTCGTAGATAAACATGTTCGAATGAGTGACCTTAAAGGAGTCCTTAATGCTTTCGCCAAGCAGATGTTTGGTTCTGAACGCGAGATCCGCCTGCGTCCAAGCTTTTTCCCTTTTACAGAGCCTTCTGTTGAAATGGATATCTCGTGTAAAGTATGTGGAGGAAAAGGCTGTTCAGTTTGTAAGGGAACGGGCTGGATTGAAATCCTTGGTGCCGGAATGGTTCACCCGAACGTGTTAGAAATGGCAGGATATGATCCGAAAGAATATTCCGGCTTTGCTTTCGGCATGGGGCCTGAGCGTATCGCAATGCTGAAGTACGGAGTAGATGATATCCGCAACTTCTATACAAATGATAAGAGATTCTTAAAGCAATACCATAAGGCGTAGAGGAGGAAGATCGATGTTAGTATCATTCAATTGGTTAAATGAATTAATTGATGTTCGTGACTATAAACCAGAAGATTTAGCTGAAATTATTACGAAAACTGGAATTGAAGTAGAGAGTGTTGAACCGGTAGCTGAAGCAGTTAAGGGAGTTGTCGTAGGGTATGTAGAATCTTGTGAGCAGCATCCGAATGCGGACAAGCTATCCCTATGCCAGATAGATGTCGGGGAAGAAAAGCTTCAGATCGTCTGCGGTGCACCAAATATTGCTCAAGGCCAAAAGGTGCCTGTTGCTGTACCAGGTGCTGTCCTTCCAGGTAACTTTAAAATAAAGAAAACAAAGCTTCGCGGAGAAGTATCCAACGGGATGGTCTGTTCACTGCAGGAGCTTGGTGTAGATGAGAAGGATGTGCCGCAAGAATTTCAGAAAGGCATTTATGTCTTTTCTGAAGATGTGCAGAAAGGCGAAAATGCGATCTCCCTGCTTAATCTTGACGATATCATCATTGAACTAGGCTTAACACCTAACCGTGCGGATTGCTTAAGCATGGCAGGAGTTGCCTACGAAGTTGCTGCGGCTCTGGGACGCGATTATAAGTTAGAAACACAGGAAGCGGAGACTTCTTCTGAAAAAGCAGAATCTTATATCGAAGTAGACGTCGAAGACCCGCAGGCGAACCCTTATTACGGAGCGTTTATCGTGAAGAATGTCAAAGTAGGACCATCGCCGCTTTGGATGCAAAACCGTTTAACAGCTGCCGGTATCCGCCCGATTAATAATGTGGTAGACATCACAAACTATGTGCTATTGGAATATGGCCAGCCGCTTCACGCTTTTGATTACGACCGCTTTGGTTCCAACAAGGTTGTTACCCGACGTGCCCGTGATGGAGAAACTATTGTTACGCTGGATGACCAGGAAAGAGTATTAACAAGCAAGCATTTAGTAATTACGAATGGGAAAAAAGCACATGCGATTGCCGGTGTAATGGGCGGTGCGGAATCAGAAGTACAGGAAGATACAACGACCATCTTGTTAGAAGCTGCTTACTTTAACCCGGCGAATGTTAGACAATCTGCGAAAGATCACGGTCTTAGAAGTGAAGCGAGCACTCGCTTTGAAAAAGGTGTAGATCCTAACCGCGTGGATAAGGCAGGGGTAAGAGCCTGTGAACTGTTAGAAAAATATGCAGGCGCCACCGTTCTGAAAGGTGCTTCCAGCTTTGATAAACTGGACCGCGCTGAAAAAACAGTGGAAATTAATACAAACACGATTAATGATCGTTTAGGAACAGAGATTTCTTCTAATGAAATCGCCGGAATCCTTGATAGACTGCAATTTAGATATAAGCAGAAAGACGAAGATTTCACGGTCAGTGTACCGACCCGCCGCGGAGATGTTGTTCTATTTGAAGATATGCTTGAAGAAGTAGCACGAATTTACGGCTATGATAATCTTCCATACACTCTGCCAAGCGGAGCTTCCCAGGCCGGCGGATTAACACAGGAACAGCTGCTTAAGCGCCGTATGAAGGCGTACTTTGAAGGAGCAGGCCTGGATGAAGTGATCACATATTCACTGACCAGTGAGAAGCAGTCGACAATCCTCGTAAGTAAAGAAGTAGAAGAGCAGGCAAAATCGCCCGTACAATTGGCTATGCCGATGAGTGAAGACCACAGCCATCTGCGCCTGAGCCTGCTGCCTGAAATACTGAACTCAGCCGCTTATAATGTAGCACGCAAACAGGCGGACATCGCCTACTATGAAATAGGCACAGTGTTTATCAGTGAAGAAGAGCAGGTGACCAAACAGCCGCAGGAAGTCCTTCGTGCCGCTGGAGTCTTAACTGGTGAATGGATGTCTCATCCGTGGCAGCAAGAGAAGAAAGCTGTTGACTTCTTCGTTGTTAAAGGAATTGTTGAAGGGCTGGCAGAGAAGCTCGGAATTGAGATCACTTTTGAAAAAGCGAAGCTTCAGAATATGCATCCAGGCAGAACCGCTTTTATAAAAGCAGCCGGAGAAGTGATTGGTTTCTTAGGACAAATTCACCCTCGATTACAGAAAGAAAAAGGGTTGAAAGAAACGTACGTCTTTGATTTGAACGCAGAGAAGCTGCTTGAGCTGTATAATAAAGAAGAAAGATTTGAAACGATCCCTAGATTTCCAAGCGTAAGCCGTGATATTGCGCTTGTAGTAGATGAAAATATCGAAGCTGGAGACATTGAAGCAACAATCCGTGAATCTGGTGAGCCGCTGGTTAAAGATGTTTTAGTCTTTGATGTTTATCAAGGCGAGCATTTAGAGGCAGGTAAGAAATCGTTAGCCTTCAATCTCGTATACCTTGATCCGGCCAGAACTCTTAAGGATGAAGAAGTGGAAGGAAAACACAATGAAATCCTGCAGGCAGTTAAAAATAAGCATGCTGCTGAACTAAGAGGATAATAAAAAAGCGAGCGTTTAACGCTCGCTTTTTTAGTTTTTAGAAAAAGGCTCAGCTGTGTTGGTAATAAGAACAAAAAAAGACTCTCTCCTGTTTATAGTAAACCATGGAGGAGAATCTTTTTTTCGCTCAGACGGATGGAGATAAGACCACGAGCCTCTTTAGTGAGGTAACGAACGTGGAGGCTTGGCAGGTCGTCCACGGAAAGCGAACGGCTTAACTCCCTCGCGTTGTTATGGTTGTTTTTTTACCAGCTTTTTCGCTTTTTCTTTGTTGGCAAAGTGAACCTTGGCAATTTCGTTTAATTTCTCTACACCATATACTTCAATGATCTTCGCGGCTGCTTGATCAACTTTAGCAGATGCTCCTTTAGGAATCGGAAGCCCTGTATCCATTTCGATCTGATTCATCGCTTTGACAAAGCTTGATCTCGCAATAATCGAACCAACAGCAACAGCAATTGAGTAACTTTCAGCTTTCGTCATGAAATATATGTTTTCCTGTAGTTTACGTCCTTGTGACATGAGGTGCTTCTGATATACATCAGGCTGGGAAAACTGGTCGACTAAAATTCCTGCCGGCTTTTCTGGAGCAATTTTAGCAAGCAGGGCTTCAAGAGCCTTATCATGCAGTATGGTTTTCATTTTCCCTTGGGACCATCCTCTTTGCTGCCACTCATTATATTTCGCATTGTTTAACCGCATCAGGCTGTAAGGAATTTTCATTTCAATAATTTGTCTGGCCAGATGTGTGATCTGCCTGTCTGCAAGGTGCTTGGAATCTTTGACGCCTATCGCTTTTAACTGGCCGATTTGATGCTCTTTTACGTAAGCCGCTGCTACGGTAATCGGACCGAAAAAATCCCCCGTGCCCGCTTCATCTGAGCCGATGTGTGACTGTGCAAACAATTCATTTGGCGGATGATAGCGGTGAACAGGCTTGGTTGAGGCCTTAGATTTCACTTCAGCCAAAGACCCCCACTTGCCGGCTTCGGCTTCAGGATTTTTACCTTGAAAAAGGACTTTTCCTGAAGGGTAGGCGGTGATCGTACAGCTTTGTGTTTTGGCTGCAAATAAAGCATGGGCTGGGGGGTTTTTTAAGGATGACTCATAATGCTTTTTTATATCTGTTAACTGCTTTTTTGAAAGCTTAAGAACAACTTGTGGCATATGTATTTCCTTCCTTTTAAATAATCGCGATAGAATTAGTATAGCAAATATATACTACTCAAAATAGAAAGAATACGTAATAGTTTCCTATTCGTTTACCTTCATGTTACTATTAAGCGTAGGATATTATGGAGGGGGGTATGGATGTGTCCCAATCTGATAAAGAACGTAAAAGAATCACAGTTGAAATTCACAATAGGTCTTATACAATTATAGGTCAGGAAGAGCCACACCATATCCGTATGGTTTCTAATCTTGTCGATCAGAAAATGAGAGAGATTCATGAAGCGAATCCAACCCTGGATGTTTCCAGGTTAGCTGTTTTAACGGCGGTTAATACGATGAACGAGTACATAAAACTTAAAGAAGAATGTACGGAGCTCATGAACTACATTGAAACAATAGAGAAAGAGGAAGACAACGAAAATGATTGATATACTGATAATTTTAATTTTACTTTTAGGTATTTTTACAGGCTTTAAACGAGGCTTCATTCTTCAAATATTTCATTTGATTGGATTTATAACCGCATTTGTAACAGGAGTGCTTTATTATGATGACTTAGCTCCTCATCTGGTACTGTGGGTGCCTTATCCACAGCTGCCACAGGATGCTTCATGGGCAGTGTTTCTAGAGAGTCTGCCGCTCGAAGCTGCCTTTTATAATGCAATTGCTTTTGCCATTATATTTTTTGGTGTGAAAATTATTCTCCAAATCATCGCCTCTATGCTGGACTTTGTCGCGGAGCTTCCTGTGCTAAGTTCCGTCAATGGGCTTCTTGGCGGTTTCCTTGGGTTCATCGAGCGTTATATCATTCTCTTTATATTGCTTTATATCGCGGCGCTCGTTCCGATAGCGTCTGTTCAGAACGCAATCGATGGATCGTTTATTGCGCAGTTCATTATTGAACATACGCCTGTTTTGTCTGGTCAATTGAAAAATTTATGGATTGAACAAGTGGCAAGTATGATATAAAGAGAAATGGAGCCGCTATGATTAGATCATGGCGGCTCTTTTTTATGAACCCTTTACGAACAGGATGTTGAGATTCCGGATAAGGAGGGGTCCTGCGAGAGTCCTGCTTAAAAAACAGACGGCCTGCGACCTCAGCAGAGAGGTCACGAGTGAGGAGCCTTGACTGTTCGTCCGCAGAAAGCAAACAGTCTCTTCCCTTATGATAGGAAGTCACTACGAATAATTAACACAGCCTATGCGAATAGAAAGGTGGAAAAGATATGACTGTGAATAAAAAACAAGTAGTAAAACTCCTTGAAAAAATTGCGATTTACTTAGAGCTCAAAGGAGAAAATCCTTTTAAAATATCAGCCTACCGAAAAGCGGCCGGTGCGCTGGAAGAAGATGACCGTTCTCTGTCAGAGATCGACGACTTTACAAAAATGAAAGGCATTGGAAAAGGAACAGCTTCTGTAATTGAAGAGTATATAGAAGATGGAGTCTCAGAAACCCTCCGCCAGCTCGAAGCCGAAGTGCCGGCAGGGTTAGTTCCTCTTCTTAACTTACCGGGACTTGGCGGTAAGAAGCTGGCTAAGCTTTACCAGAAGCTTGGGGTAACAGATGCGGAATCCCTTAAAGAAGCTCTCGAATCAGGAAAAGTTGAAGAGTTAGAAGGGTTTGGGAAGAAATCAGCAGAAAAAATGCTGAAGAGCTTAGAAGAGGCAGGTTCAAGACCTGAGCGTCTTCCGATCGCTGTTATGCTGCCGCTCGCACAGAAGGTTGAAGAATACTTAAGCAGCCTGTCTTCTATTAAACGGTATTCACAGGCCGGTAGTGTGCGCAGAATGAAGGAAACGATTAAAGACTTAGATTTTATTGTGGCTTCCACAGATGCACCTGCAGCACGAGATCAGCTGTTGGAGTACCCGGATGTGAAAGAAGTTATCGCTTCAGGTGAAACAAAAGTCTCAGTGATCGTTAACGAAGGATATGATATCGGAATTGACTTTCGAATTGTGGAGCCTGAAGAGTTTATTACTACGCTTCATCATTTTACCGGTTCAAAAGATCATAATGTGACGATGAGGCAGCTGGCGAAGGAAAGAAATGAAAAAATCAGCGAGTATGGAATAGAAAATACAGAAACCGGAGAAATAGAAACATTTGAAACAGAAGAGGATTTTTTTGCTCATTTCGGTTTGCATTATATTCCTCCGGAAGTAAGAGAAAATACAGGAGAAGTGGAAGTTTTTAAAGATAAAGTGGAACTGCTTGAACACTCCGATATACGCGGGGATCTGCATATGCACTCAACGTGGAGTGATGGTGCTCAGTCGATTAGGGAAATGGCGTTTCGCAGTCAGGAAAAAGGATATGACTATATCGCTATTACAGATCACTCTAAGTATTTACGTGTGGCCAACGGATTAGATGAAAAGAAACTGAGGAAGCAGAGAGAAGAAATCGATAAGCTGAATGAAGAGTTTAAGGACTTCCACATCTTTGCGGGAATTGAATTGGATATCCTTCCTGACGGCTCTCTTGACTTCGATGATGAATTTTTAAAAGAAATGGACTGGGTGATCGGTTCCATTCATTCCAGTTTCACTCAGTCACAAGACAAAATTATGAAACGTTTATTTAATGCATTAGAAAATCCCTGCGTTCATATGATTGCCCATCCGACTGGGCGTCTGATTGGACGTAGAAATGGGTATGCCATTGATGTAGACAAGCTCATTCAAGGGGCAAAAGACACAGGCACCATTCTAGAATTGAACGCTAACCCTAACCGTCTTGATTTAAACTCTGAGTGGGTGAGAAAAGCCCAGGAAGAAGGAGTAGAAATCGCCATTAATACCGATGCCCACAGCTACCCAATGCTTGATCATATGGAAGTGGGTGTAGGTACAGCGCGTAAAGGCTGGCTGAAGAAAGAAACGGTAATCAACACTTTAACAGCCAAACAGCTGAAGAAACGGTTAGGGATTAAGCGTACGTAAAGGAGATCTGAATCCATGAATCAACGAATCCTGCAGGTTTTAGAATATAAAAAAATTATAGATCAGCTGACTGAACAAGCTGCATCGTCACTCGGCAAGCAGGAAGCCGCTTCCTTAAAACCTTCGACTGATTTTGAGAAAGTCGTTAGGATGCAGAACGAAACGGACGAAGCAGCTCAAGTGCTTCGTTTAAAAGGCAATATTCCGTTAGGCGGGATTTTTGATATTAAACCAAGCTTAAAACGGTCAGCGATAGGCGGTGTCCTAAGTGCTTTGGAGTGTCTGGATATCGCCAGCACGATCTACGGCGGCCGTCAGCTTCGACGCTTTATTGAAGATTTGGATGAGCCTGAAATGCCGATATTAAGAGAGTTAATCGGAGAACTTCTTCCGCTCTCAGAGCTCGAGAGGCAAATAAAAAACTGTATTGATGACAACGGGACAGTGATGGACGGAGCTTCAGAAAAACTGAGGACTATCCGGTCAAGAATCCGCACGTATGAAAGCAGAGTCCGCGATAAGCTGGACAGTTTAATGAAGTCCAAAGCGAGTATGCTCTCTGATGCAATTGTGACTATCCGAAACGATCGTTATGTGCTGCCTGTGAAGCAGGAGAGCAGAGGATCAATTGGAGGCATCGTCCACGACCAATCTTCTTCAGGAGCTACTTTGTTCATAGAACCACAGGCTGTAGTTGAAGTGAATAATCAGCTGCAGCAAGCTCGTGTTGATGAAAAGCGGGAAATCGAACGAATTCTTTCCGAGCTTTCTCAGGCGATCGCTGAAGAAGAAGGAGCACTGCGCCACAACGTCGACATATTAGCGGCTGTTGATTTTATGTTCGCCCGGGCAAAGCTCGGCCAAAAGATGAAAGCGGCTATGCCTTCGATGAACAAAGAAGGCCGTATTAAAATGAAACAGGCGCGGCACCCGCTCATTGATCCAAAGGAAGTTGTGCCAAATGATATTGAAATTGGGACGGACTTTACGTCAATTGTTATTACCGGGCCCAATACCGGTGGTAAAACGGTCACACTGAAATTAGTCGGATTATTTACGTTAATGGCTCAGTCAGGTCTTCAAGTGCCTGCGTTAGACGGCTGTGAATTAGCCGTATTTGAACAAGTTTTTGCCGATATTGGTGATGAGCAGTCGATTGAGCAGAGCCTATCAACTTTTTCATCACATATGACCAATATCGTGGAAATTCTTAAGCACGTAAATGACCGTACTCTAGTGCTTTTCGATGAACTTGGGGCAGGAACCGACCCGCAGGAAGGTGCAGCATTAGCGATGTCTATTCTTGATGAAGTTGTTGGCAGGAAAGCCCGCGTGATTGCCACTACTCACTACCCTGAATTAAAAGCATACGGCTACAATCGTGAAGGGGTTACGAACGCTTCGGTCGAATTTGATATTCAAACATTAAAGCCGACTTACCGTTTATTAATCGGGGTTCCGGGCCGGAGTAATGCATTTGAAATATCTAGAAGGCTGGGCCTTTCCGAAGATATTATTCATACTGCCCAGCAGCAAGTGGGAGTTGACTCACAAAGTGTTGAAAATATGATTGCTTCTCTTGAGGAATCAACGAGAGGAGCAGAGCGTGATTATGAAGAAGCGCAGAGGAAGCTCGAAGAAGCCCAGGAGCTTTACGATGATTTGCGCGCACAGTGGCAGCAATTAGAAGAAAAGAAAGAAAAGCTTTATCAAAAAGCAGAGGCAAAAGCTGAAAAAGCCATCGAGAATGCCAGACGTGAGGCGGAAGAGATCGTCAGCCAGATCCGCAGCATGAAGAATCAGGCGGGAATGAAAGAGCACGAATGGATTGAAGCTCGGAAATCCCTTGAAGAAGCCCAGCCTCATCTTGCTAAAAGAGACGGGAAACCTCAAACTCTCAATACAGCTAAGGAAGATAAGGAACTCAAGCCAGGCGATGAAGTCAAACATGTGACTTTAAATCAGCAGGGCGTCATCTTAGAGAAGACAGGCAGGGACGAATACCAGGTTCAGTTCGGTGTATTAAAAGTGAAAGCTAAAAGAACCGACTTGGAATTTGTGAAGGCCAAACAGCCGTACAAAGAAAAACCTATGGCGACAGTTAAAGGCAAAGCACACTATGTAAAAACAGAGCTGGACTTAAGGGGCGAAAGGTATGAAGACGCTCTAAATTTACTGGAGAAATATGTGGACGATGCGTTATTAGCCAATTATCCGCGAGTCTCTATTATTCACGGTAAAGGAACCGGAGCTTTGCGTAATGCTGTTCAAAACTATGCCAAGAACCACCGCTCCATTTCCTCATACCGGGCTGGGGGCATGAATGAAGGCGGAAGCGGAGTGACAGTGTTAGAGTTAAAATAATCTATACACGAGGAGTGCGGGAGTATGACTGGTTTTTGGGAAAACGTTTATATAGAAACGGCTGCCAGTTACAGTGTGGCTGTTCTATGTGTAGTCATATTTATGACGGTCTTTGAAATGGTCACAAGATACAACAACTGGAGCGAGATCAAAGCAGGGAATTTGGCGGTAGCGATGGCGACAGGCGGAAAAATTTTCGGAATCGCTAATATTTTTCGGTATTCCATCGCTCATAATGATTCTCTTTTGCAAATGATGGGGTGGGGGCTTTACGGGTTTGTTCTTCTTCTGCTTGGATATTTTATTTTCGAATTCTTAACCCCTTCCTTTAAAATTGATGAAGAAATTGCAAATGATAATCGGGCGGTAGGTTTTATTTCATTAATTATTTCCATAGGTCTGTCCTTTGTTATCGGGGCCAATATTAAGTAAGGAGGCTTAAGGTGGAAACACTAGCGAAAGTATTAATGGTGGTGGCAGCTGTATTTATTATTGTCGGTGTTATATATATGTTTATTGTTTAAACTTCCTGTTTCTAACAGGGAGTTTTTTTATATGCGACTACACGAGGGGATAGAACTAAATACTTAGTAAATTAAGATTATTTAAAAAATATTTCAAATTATTTGGATATATCGGTATAATGAAAGTATTAAAAGGTGGGAGGGAATCGATTATGGTTAATGAATCACGTCCTTGGCATAAGCATTATCCCCCGGAAATACCTGTCAGCCTGACATATGATGAAAAGCCTCTACACGATTATTTAGAAGAAAGTGCTCTAAATTACCCAGAAAAGAAAGCGCTTTATTTTATGGGTAAGGAATTGACGTATGAAGAAGTATATAGAGATGCTAAGAAGTTTGCCGGCTATCTGCAGAAGCTCGGTTTAGAAAAAGGTGACCGGGTTTCCATCATGCTGCCGAACTGCCCTCAATCTGTAATTGCTTACTATGGAGTATTATTGGCCGGAGGAGTTGTTGTTCAGACCAATCCTCTTTATATGGAAAGAGAATTGGAATACCAGTTAAAAGACTCTGGAGCCAAAATGATCCTCTGTCTGGATATTCTTTATCCAAAAGTCGCACATATAAAAGCAGCTACACAGCTGGAACATATCCTTGTGACAGGGATTAAGGATTATCTTCCATTTCCTAAAAATAAAATTTATCCTTTTATTCAAAGAAAACAATATCAGATGCTCGTTAAACCTGAGCGATCTACGGATACTCACTTATGGCATCATCTTATTAAGGAAAGCAGCGGTCAATTTTCCCCGGTGGAAGTTGATCCTAAGGAAGACTTAGCACTGCTGCAGTATACAGGAGGTACAACCGGCTTTCCTAAAGGTGTAATGCTCACCCATTTTAATCTTGTGGCTAATACCCAGATGTCGGTGAAATGGCTCTATAAATGTGAAAGAGGAAAAGAAACGGTTTTAGCAATCTTACCTTTCTTTCACGTTTACGGAATGACAGCCGTTATGAACCTATCTGTTATGATGTCGAATCGAATGGTGCTCATGCCGAGGTTTGAACCTCTCGACGTTTTAAAAGTAATCGAAAAGCAAAGGCCGACCCTTTTCCCGGGAGCCCCTACGATTTATATTGCTCTTCTCAATCATCCAGACCTCAAGAAATACGACCTTTCATCGATCGAAGCATGCCTCAGTGGTTCGGCTCCTCTGCCAGTAGAAGTACAGGAACAATTTGAAAAAATAACTGGAGGTAAGCTTGTAGAAGGTTATGGTCTGACTGAGACGTCGCCGGTTACACACTCCAACTTCATCTGGACAAATCGGGTGAGCGGAAGTATCGGAGTCCCTTGGCCGGATACAGATGCGAAAGTCATTAAAATGGGATCAGATGAAGAGGCAGAGTTTGGAGAAATAGGCGAAATCGTCGTGAAAGGACCTCAAGTAATGAAGGGGTACTGGAACAGAAAAGAAGATACGGAAGAAGTACTGAGTGAAGATGGCTGGTTCCGTACAGGTGATATGGGCTATATGAATGAAGATGGGTATTTTTACGTGGTTGATCGAAAGAAAGATATGATTATTGCCGGTGGATATAATATTTATCCACGGGAAGTAGAAGAAGTTCTTTATGAGCACGAGGCCGTTCAGGAAGCTGTTATTATAGGAGTACCTGATCCTTATCGCGGAGAAACTGTTAAAGCCTTTATTGTCAAAAAACAAAACAAGGAAGTGACAGAAGAAGAGCTTAACGAATTCTGCAGAAAAAATATGGCGGCCTATAAAATTCCGCGGATCTATGAATTCAGAGAAGAACTGCCAAAAACAGCAGTCGGAAAAATTCTAAGACGCACTCTGGTGGAAGAAGAAAGAAAAAAGATAGAAGACTCTAAACCTTTGCAAAATTCCTAGGAAAAGCTGTTGACAGTGTGATTTTTGGACTGTAATATAATACGTGAATGACCATTCATTCATTTTTTAGCAAAGGCAGGGATTGCACATGAACAAAAACAAACCAAAATACAAACAAATCATTGAAGCAGCAGTTGTAGTTATTGCTGAAAATGGATATCACTCCTCGCAAGTATCAAAAATTGCCAAAAAAGCGGGAGTGGCGGATGGTACCATTTACCTTTATTTTAAAAACAAAGAAGATATTTTAGTGTCATTATTTCAAGATAAGATGGGCCAGTTCATAGAGAAAATTGAACACGAAACCACTTCCCGGCAGTCAGCCGAAGAAAAGCTGCTTACTCTGATTGAGACACATTTTCAACAGCTGGCTGCCGATCATCACTTAGCAATTGTAACACAGCTTGAACTTCGCCAGTCTAACAAGGAACTGAGAAGCAAGATCAACAATGTGTTAAAGCGTTATCTTGCGGTGATCGATAAAATCGTGGAAGAAGGCATTCGTGAAAAGCTGTTTCGGGATAACCTAAACCGCCGTCTCGTCCGTCAGTTGATTTTTGGAATGATGGATGAAGCAGTGACCAATTGGGTGATGAAGGATCAGCGTTATAACTTAGAAGAACAGGCTAAAGACGTCCATAGTTTAATCGTTTATGGGCTGGCCCAACCTCAGACTAAGGAGTGAATGTTATTGTCTACTATGAAAGTACGGCTGAGCGGGACACTGGCTGAGATAACAATAGACAGCCCGCCGGCCAATGCATTATCAAGTCATATTTTAAAAGATTTATCACATGAGCTCGATCAGATTGAAAACAATAAAGAAATTAAAGGTATCCTCTTAAAAGGAGAGGGAAGGTTCTTCTCTGCAGGTGCTGATATTAAAGAATTTACTTCTTTTCAGGATTCCTCTGGTTCCGGCCACCTGGCCAAGGATGGACAAGAGCTGTTTAATCGAATTGAGAACTTTCATATTCCGGTGATCGCTGTCATCCATGGTGCGGCATTAGGAGGAGGACTCGAGCTTGCGATGTCCTGTCATATCCGATATGTCTCTGAAAATGCAAAACTTGGGCTCCCTGAATTGAACTTAGGAATCATACCAGGATTTGCAGGCACTCAAAGGCTTCCTCGCTATGTGGGTACAGCAAAGGCCTATGAAATGATCCTAACCGGCACGCCAATTACTGGTAAAGACGCCGTTCAGTGCGGGCTGGCTAATGCTAGTTTTCCGGAAGACACCCTTTTTGAAGAAGCGAAAAAGCGAATGAGCCAAATGGTTTCAAAGAGCGGACCGTCGATCCATCAAATTATGAAGCTTATCCCTTATGCGCATACTACACAGCTTAAAGAGGGGATGGAGCAGGAAGCCAAAGCATTTGGCGAAATTTTTGCTAATGAAGATGCTCTCGAAGGCGTGCAGGCTTTTATAGAAAAAAGAAAACCAGTGTTTAAAGATCAATAGGACAGGAGGAATTTTTTCATGAATATTTATGTGCTAATGAAACGTACTTTTGACACAGAGGAAAAAATATCTATTGGCGGAGGACGTATAGAAGAAGATGGGGCAGAATTCATTATTAACCCTTACGATGAGTATGCGGTCGAAGAAGCCATTAACTTACGCGATGCCCATGGAGGAGAAGTAACAGTTGTTACAGTAGGTGGAGAAGACGCAGAGAAGCAGCTGCGTACGGCTCTTGCGATGGGTGCGGATAAAGCCGTACTGATCAATACAGAAGATGATCTTGAAGAAGGCGATCAATTTACTACTGTAAAAATATTAGAAGCTTATTTCGAAGATAAAGAAGTTGATATTATTTTAGGCGGAAATGTTGCTATAGATGAAGCCAGCGGTCAAGTTGGACCTCGTTTAGCGGAACGATTAGATATACCCTGTGTAACTACTATTACTAATATTGAAATCGACGGCTCTGACGTCCATATCGAACGTGATGTGGAAGGAGATATTGAGAAAGTCGATACAACTCTGCCGCTTCTCGTTACGTGTCAACAGGGACTTAATGAACCAAGATACCCTTCACTGCCGGGGATTATGAAAGCGAAGAAAAAGCCGCTGGAAGAGCTGGAAATTGATGATTTGGATTTAGATGAAGATGATGTAGAACCAAAAACGAAAACGATCGATATTTTCCTTCCTCCGGAGAAGCAGGCTGGAAAGGTTCTCGAAGGAGACACAGAAGATCAGGTAAAAGAGTTAGTATCTTTATTAAAAACAGAAGCGAAAGTCCTTTAATACAGAGAAGGGAGAGATAGAGGTATGGGTAAAAAAGTATTAGTAATCGGGGAAGCTCGTGAGGGATCTCTAAGAAACGTAACGTTTGAAGCAATTGCTGCTGGAAAGATTATCAGTGATGGCGGCGAAGTCGTAGGTGTATTATGCGGCTCTGATAACCTAAAGGAAATGGGTCAGGAAATGATTTATTACGGCGCTGACCGCGTAATTACGTTAGCAAACGATGAATTGAAAACGTATACATCTGATGGATATGGCCAGGCGATTCAGTCGGTTCTTGATGAAGAGTCTCCAGAAGGAATTATCATGGGACACACGTCCATAGGTAAAGATTTAACACCTAAGCTTGCCAGCCGCTTGGAGTCCGGATTGGTTTCGGATGCAACAGAAGTAACAGCTGAGGGTGATAAGGTTGTCTTTACTCGGCCGATTTATTCAGGAAAAGCGTTTGAGAAGAAAGAAATTACCGATGGCATTGTATTTGCGACAATCCGTCCAAATAATATACCAGCTGGTGCCCGGGACGAATCAAGGTCCGGAGAAATTGTTGAGAAGGATGTAGAGGTTCAGAATATCCGCACAGTGATTAAAGATATCCTTCGTAAATCATCTGACGGTGTAGATCTATCTGAAGCCAAAGTAATTGTAGCCGGAGGGCGTGGAGTGAAAAGTTCAGAAGGGTTTGGCCCTCTAGAGGAACTGGCTGAAGTTCTTGGGGGGACAGTAGGAGCCTCTCGTGGAGCTTGTGATGCGGGATACTGTGATTACTCTCTTCAAATTGGCCAGACAGGTAAAGTTGTAACTCCTGACTTGTATATCGCCTGCGGTATCTCAGGAGCCATTCAGCACTTAGCGGGGATGTCGAACTCAAAAGTTATTGTTGCTATAAACAAAGATCCGGAAGCTAACATTTTTAATGTAGCCGATTATGGAATTGTCGGTGACCTGTTTGATGTCGTGCCGAAACTTACAGAAGAAATTAAGCAGCTTAAAGTTAACGCATAATTGAAAAGGGCCAAAGCTTAATTGCTTTGGCCTTTCAATTTTAAGTTTGTTGGCTATGTGAAGTGGATCACTTCACGCTAAAGCTTGTCTTATGCTTGTCGCAGCTTACCGAGGCACCTCCACTTTTAAAAGGTCCAGTTGCGAGGGGCAGGCCTTCGTGTCATAAGCAATCCCATTACGTGGCAAAGGACCGCCACTGCATGGTTTTGCATATGCATGTCAGGCCTAACTTAGCCCCTCTTACTTTTCTTAGCATAAACAAATTGTTAGTCACTCAAAATATAAAGTGATATACTCATTACAGATCAAAAGATTATGATCGAGGAGGAATTTATTTATGGCACTTGTTAAAGCAACTGATCAGAACTTTACAGAAGAAACTAGCGAGGGATTAGTACTTGCTGATTTCTGGGCACCTTGGTGTGGCCCTTGTAAAATGATCGCTCCCGTACTTGAAGAACTAGATGAAGAGATGAGCGATCAAGTGAAAATTGTGAAGCTTGATGTAGATGAAAACCAGGAAACTGCCAGTAAGTTTGGCGTTATGAGTATTCCTACATTGCTTCTATTCAAAGATGGAAAAGTAGTTGATCAGGTCATTGGTTTCCAGCCTAAGGAAGCACTTGCTGAATTGATTACAAAGCATTCTTAATCAACAATTTAAGAGAAAGCCACGTTGCTTCAGCGACGTGGCTTTTTTGCTGTATATCATTTCCTAAATGTGGTACATTTTTAGAAGAACCACAATAGGGTGGAGTGAGCAACAATGAATAACAATTTAAAAGAAAAGCTAGCCGTGCTGCCGGGTCAGCCGGGCTGCTATTTAATGAAAGATAAACAGGGTACGATTATATACGTTGGAAAAGCCAAGGTATTAAAAAATCGGGTCCGCTCTTATTTTACGGGAGCCCATGATGGAAAGACCCAAAGATTAGTCCGGGAAATCGTGGACTTCGAATATATCGTGACGACTTCAGAGATTGAAGCGTTGATTCTTGAAATGAACTTAATTAAAAAGCATGACCCTAAATATAACGTCATGCTTAAAGATGATAAGACATATCCGTATTTGAAAGTTACAGCCGAAAGGCATCCGAAGCTGATTGTAACGAGAAAGGTTAAAAAGGATAAGGGGAAATACTTTGGTCCTTACCCTAACGTTATAGCGGCAAGGGAAACGAAGAAACTGCTCGACCGTCTGTATCCTTTAAGAAAGTGCAATACGATGCCTGATCGTGTTTGTCTATATTACCATATGCATCAATGCTTGGGCCCTTGTGAATTTCCTGTTTCTAAAGAAACCAATCAGGAAATCGTCCAGAGCATTACATCTTTTTTAGCAGGCGGGCACAAGGAAATCAAAGATGACCTGAAAAATAAAATGCATGAAGCTTCTGAAAAGCTTGATTTTGAAAGAGCGAAAGAATATCGCGATCAGATTGAACATATAGAGTCTGTTATGGAGCAGCAGAAGATGACGATGAATGACCGCGTTGACCGTGACATCTTCGGCTATTCATACAATAAAGGCTGGATGTGTGTACAGGTGTTTTTCATCCGCCAGGGCAAACTGATTGAAAGAGATGTCGCTCTATTTCCGTTCTTTGATGACCCGGAAGATTCTTTCCTAAGCTATATTGGACGATTCTACCTGCATCAGAATCACCTTTATCCAAAAGAGGTGCTCGTACCTATCGCAACGAAAACAGAACTGTTAGAGGGGATTATTGATACAAAAGTATTGATTCCCATGCGCGGGCGTAAGAAGGAACTCGTGGAATTAGCGATGAAGAATGCAGAAATTGCACTTGAAGAAAAGTTCGCTTTAATTGAAAGAGATGAAGAGCGTACGATTAAAGCAGTAGAAACACTGGGTGAGGCATTAAATATCGAAACGCCTTACCGGATCGAAGCATTTGATAACTCGAATATACAAGGGACAGACCCGGTTTCGGCTATGGTCGCGTTTATAGATGGAAAACCTAACAAGAAGGAATACCGCAAGTATAAAGTAAAAAACGTAGAAGGTCCTGATGACTACGACACTATGCGTGAAGTAATTAGGAGAAGGTATGCACGGGTGCTTAAAGAAGATCTGCCTTTACCTGATTTAATCGTCGTGGACGGCGGTAAGGGACAAATGTCGGCGGCGATTGACGTGCTGGAAAATGAACTGGGACTTGATGTTCCGTTATGCGGATTAGCAAAGGATGATAAACATAAGACGAGTGAGCTCTTATACGGCGAGCCGCCAAGTATAGTGCCGCTTGATCGAAACTCGCAGGAATTTTATCTAGTCCAGCGAATTCAGGATGAAGTGCACCGTTTTGCTATCTCGTTCCACAGGCAATTGCGCGGCAAAGGAGCTCTTCAATCAGAGCTCGACAAAATCCCGGGGGTTGGACAGAAGCGCAGACGATTACTACTAAGACACTTTAAGTCTGTAAAAGCCATAAAAGAAGCTGTACCGGATGACCTTACGAAGTTAGGGCTGCCTCAGCCTGTCGCCCAAAATATAATTGAAACCTTAAACCAAGAAGAAGAGCCAGCTGAGGAGTGAACAGCTGGCTCTTTATTATTCCTTCGTCGCCATTATTTCAATAATACGCTTTTGTATAACTTCTTCCATGCATTCATATGTATCATCGGTTATGCTGCAAAGGACTTCTGATAAAAAACCGCATTCCAATCTGAAGTCTACAGGGAATAATTTTTGGGTCAGCCGTTTCTCAACGATATGGCCATGCAGGTGGAAAGTCAACGTACGTTTTTTCTCTTTCACAAGCTGCAATTCGCCCCATCCCATATACTGAAAGAACTCAAAGAGCTCTTCAAAACTTTCTATTTTCGTTTCGCGGGCTATATTCTTCCCCATAAAATAAAGCAAGTATGGAGCTTCTTTTCCTAAAAAGTCGGGGAGAGTATAGTATCTCAGCAGATCGTAGCCTGCTCCGGTAGCAACCAGCGATGAAATATTCTCTGTCTTTAGCTTAGCTGATTCTTTCACAACGCTCATTCCTTTCTGCCCCTCTATTATCCCCCGAATTAGGAAAACTCGCAACATGTTTCCGTGCAATAAACCAAATGTACGTTTTTCCATAATTTATATCCTTGATTTCTTGACGCTCTTACGTGATAGAAGTACAATAAACGTGTTACAAATTGTACATTTATCAGTTTTTATATGAGAATTTGTGGATTTTCATATATTTTTAAGCTGTTTGTAAAGCGCTTTATTATCTGAAATGTGCAAAAATCTATCGCTATCATCTTGAGGGGGGTAAACATGGCAGGAACACGAGGATACGTAAACAGAAGATTACATTCATTATTAGGAGTAGTTCCAATTGGAATATTCCTTATCCAGCACTTAACCGTGAATTACTTTGCTACACGCGGGCCTGAGGCGTTTAACAATGCGGCGCATTTTATGGAAAGCTTACCATACCGCTACGTCCTGGAAACTTTTATTATATTTTTACCGCTGCTTTTCCACGGTATTTATGGGGTATATATCGCGTTTACGGCAAAGAGTAACCTATCTAATTTTGGTTATTTCCGAAACTGGATGTTCATCTTACAGCGCGTCACGGGTATCATTACACTTATTTTTATAGCGTGGCATGTGTGGGAAACTCGTATAGCCATTGGATTTGGCTGGGCTGAATTGAATTATCAGCTGATGGAAGGCATTCTTACAGATCCATTCTTTTTCTGGTTCTACATAGTAGGGGTTATTTCCACGACATTCCACTTCTCTAATGGCCTATGGTCATTCTTTGTCAGCTGGGGACTTACAGTTTCACCACGCTCTCAAAGAATCATGACTTATGTAAGCATGATTGTTTTCATTGCCATTTCCTATGTCGGTGTACGTACGCTAATTCAATTCGCTTATGGAATTTAAATAATCATTCATGATCTGTTATAGAAAGCAAGGGAGTGAGGTTCAATCATGAGTAATCGAAATATAGTTATTGTTGGCGGAGGTCTTGCGGGACTGATGGCGACAATTAAGGCTGCAGAGCAGGGTGTACATGTGGACCTTCTATCTGTAGTACCCGTTAAACGTTCTCACTCTGTATGTGCCCAAGGTGGAATTAATGGGGCCGTAAACACGAAAGGTGAAGGAGATTCACCGTGGGAACACTTTGACGATACAGTTTATGGAGGAGACTTCTTAGCAAACCAGCCGCCAGTAAAAGCAATGTGTGAAGCTGCACCAGGAATTATTCACTTGCTTGACCGTATGGGAGTTATGTTCAACCGTACTCCTGAAGGGCTGCTTGACTTCCGTCGCTTTGGCGGGACACAGCACCATAGAACGGCATTTGCCGGGGCTACAACAGGCCAGCAATTATTATACGCTCTTGATGAACAAGTCCGCCGTCACGAGGTGAACGGACTTGTGACAAAATATGAGAATTGGGAATTTATATCTGCTATAATTGATGAAAAGGGAGTAGGCCGCGGTGTTGTCGGTCAAAACCTGAGAAATCATGAAATTAAAGCGTTTCCTGCCGATGCTGTGATTATGGCTACAGGCGGCCCTGGAATCATTTTCGGTAAATCTACGAACTCTGTGATCAATACTGGTTCTGCTGCTGGTTCTCTTTATCAGCAAGGAGCTAAGTATGCGAATGGAGAATTCATTCAGATCCACCCAACGGCCATTCCTGGTGATGACAAACTGCGCTTAATGAGTGAGTCAGCTCGCGGAGAAGGCGGCCGTGTTTGGACATATAAAGATGGGGAGCCTTGGTACTTCCTCGAGGAAAAATACCCGGCTTACGGGAACCTCGTACCGCGTGATATTGCCACTCGTGAAATTTTCGACGTGTGTGTTAACCAGAAGCTTGGGATTAACGGAGAAAACATGGTTTATCTCGACCTTTCCCATAAAGATCCTAAGGAACTGGATGTTAAGCTTGGCGGTATTATCGAAATTTATGAAAAATTCGTTGGCGAAGATCCACGTAAAGTCCCTATGAAGATCTTCCCGGCTGTCCACTATTCTATGGGCGGTCTATGGGTCGACTTTGACCAGATGACAAATATTCCAGGAATCTTTGCAGCGGGTGAATGTGACTACAGCCAGCACGGAGGAAACCGTTTAGGTGCTAACTCCTTATTGTCATCCATCTATGGCGGTATGGTTGCCGGACCGAAAGCCGTTGAATATACGGACGGGCTGGAAACGATCTCTGAGGAAATGACCTCTACGCTGTTCGATCAGAAAGTAAAAGAAGAGCAGGAAAAGTTCGAGCAGATCATGAGCATGGATGGAGATGAAAATGCTTACCAGATTCATAAGGAACTTGGTGAGTGGATGACAGATAACGTAACAGTAGTTCGTGAAAACGAAAAACTCCTTAAAACGGATGAAAAGATTGTTGAGTTAATGGAGAGATATTCACGTATTAACATTAACGATACGTCGAGATGGAGTAACCAGGGAGCTATGTTTACACGTCAGCTTTGGAATATGCTTCAGTTGGCCCGTGTTATTACACAGGGTGCCTATAACCGTAATGAAAGCCGTGGAGCTCACTTTAAACCTGAATTCCCGGATCGTAACGACGAAGATTGGCTGAAAACAACCATTGCTGATTATGACAAGGCAAACAACCAGCCTGTGTTCAGTTACGAGCCTGTAGATACATCGTTGATTACACCGAGGAAACGAGATTACTCTAAAAGCAAATAAAGGAGGTTCACCATTATGAGCGAAAATAAAACGATTACGTTTATTATTACGCGTCAGGATGATCCCGAATCTGCTCCATATGAAGAAACCTTCGAAATTCCATATCGTAAAAATATGAACGTTATTTCCGCTTTAATGGAAATACGACGCAACCCGGTAAATGCGGAAGGCAAAGCGACCTCTCCTGTTGATTGGGAAATGGGTTGCCTGGAAGAAGTTTGTGGAGCTTGTTCGATGGTTATTAACGGAAAACCAAGACAGTCATGTACAGCTCTTGTCGATAAGCTTGAGCAGCCGATCCGGTTAGCTCCGATGTCCACATTCCCAGTAATGCGTGACTTGGCAGTGGACCGAAATAGAATGTTTGATTCCTTGAAGAAAGTAAAAGCCTGGATTCCAATTGATGGTACTTACGATCTTGGACCAGGGCCGAGAATGCCTGAAAGTAAACGCCAGTGGGCTTATGAACTTTCTAAATGTATGACGTGCGGGGTTTGCCTTGAAGCCTGCCCGAACGTTAACAGCAAATCAGATTTTATTGGTCCGGCGGCTCTTTCCCAAGTACGTCTATTCAACTCCCACCCAACGGGGGCTATGAATAAGAGCGAACGTCTTCAGACGATTATGGATGAAGAAGGAATTATGGGGTGTGGAAATGCACAAAACTGTGTGCAGGCCTGCCCTAAAGGAATCCCATTAACGACTTCTCTTGCCGCACTGTATCGTGATACGGCCATTGAATCGTTTAAGAGCTTCTTCGGAAGTGACCAGCGCGTATAAATACCATAAATTATGAAAAACCACTGTCAAAAATGGCAGTGGTTTTTTTGTCGATGGTTGTCCTATTTATTTCACGTAGTATAATAAAAATTATTGATTTTTATTGAAGGTGGAAGGCATATGAAGTCATTTAACAAGAAAGAGCTGGCTTTATTACTTTTTATTATAGCGTCGGCTAGTTATATAACTATTATTTCTATTAATCAGCCTTTTCTAGGGATAGAAGTAGAAAGCACAAACGAAGGATGGGAAATCTCCCATATTAAAGGGGAGAGCTGGGCAGACCGTCAGGGAGTACCTTTGGGAGCTGAAGTATCTGCGATCAATGACGAACTCCCTGAGGAACATTATACGGTTTTCATGTTTGGAGAAATCGAGAATGCGAACTCTTTTGAAATAATAAATGAGGGAGAAACGATTGTCTATGAGGGAATCGAACAATCTTCCATTATTCATTGGGCTTTATTTATCATCCTTCCTCTTATTTTCTTAGTAATTGTACTCTGGATATCACAAGTCGTTAAGAAAAAGGTAGAGAAACGCTTCTCGGCACACCTGCTCGTCCTGTTTTTCTTATTAATAGGCTTAGGTTATCTCAGTGCCAGCGGAGCTGTCAGAGATGATCTATACAGCGTGTTTTTAAATACATTATTATTCTTATTATCTCCGGTTGTCTTAATCCATTTCTTATACAATTACTTTGCGGAGTTTAACGTCTATTGGTTTTCGAAAAAATGGTTTCAGAGTTTATATATCATTGTACTGATTACCGGCCTTCTGGAAAGTGTATTCCTGATGCTCGTTTACTATCCGCCTTACTTTTACCAGATTCCGCGGATTTTATTATTGCTGCAATACATTCTGTTATTTTTTATTATCTATAGAGGTCTTTACCTTTATAAGGATCAGGCTCACGGAGTACTGTTTAAATACATGGCCTTTGCCATGTCGGCAGCTTTTCTTCCTTATATTGTATTATATTTAATTCCGGGACTTACGTTAGGGTTCAAGCTGATTCCCCTTGAAGTCGCGGCTGTATTCCTGCTGGCGCTGCCAGCGACCTTTATGTACTTAGTGACAAGGGAACGCTTGATTGACATTGATTTTTATATGGGACGGCTGAGGTATTATGCTATCTTATCCACGATCCCGAGCTTTGGGATTCTTATAGTGATTGCATTGACGATGGGCGACCGCCTGAGAGCTGTTCACTATGTAGAAATTTATTTTGTAGTCCTGTTTATGCTGATCCTTTTTTTATCGGTAAAAGAAATCCTGGACTTCCGGCTGCAGCAGTATTTATTCGCAGCACGCTATAGTTATCAGGAAAGTATGCACCGTCTGGCTAAAGATATGAAAGACCAGACAAATGCGGTAGATCTTATGAAAGTATTGCGCGGGGAGATCAGCAGTGTTCTTAATGTGCGCCATATTTACATTTATTCAAAGCATATTGATAAGCCGATGTATTGTGTCTATGACCCTATTCCGGAAAATCTGCTCGGCCATTTTACAGAGAATTTTGATGTAAACAAGTATGATATTGGATCCATCGTTGAGACTCAGAAAGGCTTTGGTGTTATCGTTGGTTTTTCTTTAGAAAAAGTAACGATGCTGTGGTGCGAAGGAAAGAAAAATTTTACCGCGTTAAACCGTGATGAAAAAACATATTTGCAGACCATTTCCCACAACGCCAATATCGCTATTGAAAATATGAATCTCATTGAAGATCTTTTAAAAGAGCTGAGGACACTGAGAAGTGATCAGACGCAGCAATATCCAGCGTGGCTCTCAAGGCTCTTATTCTCCATTGCGGAGAATCAACGGAAGCAGTTATCGATCGATTTACATGATACCGTGCTTCAGGAACAGTTATATTTATACAGGAAAATGGACGACCTGATCTGTAAACGGGAAGATCTTCCGAAGACACTGCAGGCAGAGTTAAATATTTTCAAGGAATCGATTTTAGACAGTATTCACTTAATTAGAGAAACGTGTAATGAATTAAGGCCCGCATTTATTGAAGAATTAGGGCTGGTCCACGCCATGGAAAATCTAATCGAACAGTATCAGCTGCGTTCCAATTTTACCGTTTATTTTTCTCACCAGAACTTTGACCAGGAACTCGATCAGGAGAGGGTCTTAGCTATTTTTAGAATCACTCAGGAACTTTTATCAAATGCGATGAAGCACTCAGAAGCGAAAATCGTAAAGCTGAGTTTATCTAATACGGATAAAGAAGTTACCCTTATGTATTCGGATAATGGTCAGGGAATGGATTATTCCTTCCAGCGGGACTTGTTTTCCCATATTGGTTTATCAGGGATTGAACAGCGTGTCCACGGGTTAGACGGTCAGCTGAACGTAGAAACAGCCCCGAATGCAGGTTTTAAGGCTGTCATTAAATTTCCAAGTACAGCCTACAAGGAGGTTAGAGTATGACGCGTGTATTAATTGTTGATGATCACCCGGCAGTAGGAGCAGGAACAAAAGCGATGCTTGAGCAGGAAGAAGATATGCTGGTGGATGTCATAGATAAGGCTAAAGATACAGAAGATAAGATTAAGAAGCAGGACTATGATGTATTATTGCTTGATTTATATATGCCGGGAATGAGCGGTGTAGAGCTAGCCAAGGATTTACGGAAGAACCACCCCGATCTCGTCATATTAATTTATACAGGCTTTGACTTAAGCACCCACTTTAACATGCTCGTTGAAGCGAACATTAACGGTTTCGTAAGCAAGACGGCGACAAGCGAACAGCTCGTTAACGTTATTCGCTGTGCCCTTAGAGATGAAGTGGTCCTTCCGCTTCACTTATTTAAGCAGCTGCGAAGGTCGGAAGCGAGTGTAGGCGAAACCTCTAAAATGGAAGGCAATAGCATTTCTTTAAATGAGAAAGAACAGTCGATCTTAAAAGAGGTGGCGTCAGGGCTGACGAATCGTGAAATCGCACAGACCCTTCACATGTCGCAGCGAAGCGTTGAATATACGCTGACTGGAATCTTTAATAAACTGTCGGTGAAATCACGTACAGAAGCTTTATTTAAGGCTCAGGAATTTGGATTAATATCTAAAACGTAATCGGCCGGCACAGGGCCATACCTCCTTTCATACGATATCAAGACTAAATAATTCCTTCCGATAGAGCTCTAGATAACAAGGAGGGGTACGCTTGTGAAGGAGGAGGGCTATAGGCCGACACAAATTCTTACAAAACGCGAGCGGGAAGTTTTTGAGCTGTTAGTTCAGGATAAGACGACCAGGGAGATCGCTAAAGAATTGTTCATTTCCGAGAAAACCGTGCGAAACCACATTTCTAATGCAATGCAGAAACTTGGTGTAAAAGGACGGTCTCAAGCTGTAGTAGAACTGCTGCGTATGGGTGAGTTAAAGCTTTAGCGCAAACGTTAAAAGGGCAATGGCGTCACTGAAGGACCTTTCAGGATTTGGATGGTAAATGGCATTCCGGTCCTGAGAGGATTTTCATTTTATAACTTTAACTTGAATTTTGTAATAAAAAGCGTGAGAATAAAGAATAAACTATTTGTTAGGAGTGCTCTAATAGTGACTCACTCACAGCCGGCAGCCATCGTTGCCGATGTAGAAAAAGAATTAAGGTACATATCTGGGATTATTAAGCAAAAAGGAAGAGAAATTCTGGATAATTATCCGATAACTGCCCCGCAGTTTGTCGCTTTACAATGGTTGATGGATAAGGGCGATTTAACGATTGGAGAGTTGTCGAATCATATACACTTAGCATGCAGTACGACGACGGATTTAGTTGATCGTATGGAGAAGAATAAACTGGTTGAACGAGTCAGGGATCCTAAGGACCGCCGTGTAGTCCGGATTCATGTTCAGGAAAAAGGAAAGCAGATCATTCACGAAGTTATCGAAAAAAGACAAAAGTATTTAGAGAATGTATTAAGTGACTTCTCGGAAAATGAAGTAGTAACATTGAATAAATTACTGGGCTTACTTCATCAGCAAATGCTTGATACATCTAAGTAGATACAGAAAGAGGGATTAGCTTGCAACAGCCTATAGGTGTAATTGATTCAGGAGTCGGGGGACTTACGGTAGCCCGCGAGCTGATGCGCCAGCTGCCGAAGGAAAAGTATATTTATCTAGGAGATACAAGAAGGTGTCCATATGGGCCAAGACCTAAAGCGGAAGTAAAGCGTTACACGTGGGAAATGGTTCATTATCTTCTTGAAAAAGACATTAAAATGCTGATCGTCGCTTGTAATACCGCGACTGCGTACACACTAACCGAGCTTCAATCTGAGCTTGATATTCCAGTGATCGGAGTCATTGAGCCGGGAGCACGTGCAGCGATCAGCAGCAGTCAGAATAAAAACATCGGAGTCATTGGCACCGAAGGAACGATTCAAAGCAAGGCATACCCGAAGGCTCTTAGAGGAATCGATAATACGATTCTGGTTGAAGGCCTGGCGTGTCCTCCGTTTGTGCCTATGATTGAAAATGGAGTCCTGCAAGGCGAAGAAGCGGAAGCAATTGTGAAACATACCCTTGCTCCGTTGAAAAATCATCAGGCCATGGACACTCTTATTCTCGGATGCACGCATTATCCGATTATTAAAGATCTCGTACAAGCTGAAATGGGCTCTCATATTCAAGTAATAAGCTCTGGAGAAGAAACAGCACGTGAGGCTAGCTTAATCCTTGCTTATAATAAAGCATTAGCTAAACGGTTTGATATTCCTGTTCATGAATTCTATACCACAGGAGATTTGGAAAAGTTCCGAAGTGTGGCTGACCAATGGCTGGATGAACCCGTCCAAATATTAGAATTAGTAAATCTTGATCCTATGCAGAGTTCCGTAAAATAATACGGAGCTTTTTTTCTTTCTTGCGGATATTTCTAGTCTAATCCCCCTAAAAGCTCGTATATATGGTAGTACAAACTATCATTGGGAGGGAAAGGAATGAAAACAAGCGGCATTAAGCCCTTATCTATTGTTGCTCTTCTAAGTTTAGGATTGCTGGCCGGCTGTTTCTTTGAAGGTGAGCAGTCAATGGAGGAAATGGACGGTCCTCCTGAGGAAGAAGTAAACGAAGAGACAACATCCGAAGTTACTGAGAGTGAGACAGATACAGAAGAAGGTGCAGAGGAAGAAGAAACAGCAGGTACAGTGGAGAGAGAATTATACTTACTTGATTCTAACGGAATGGTCGTCCCGCAGACCATCGAGATTCCAGCTTCTAAAGAAGTAGCGGCTCAGGCCTTAGAATACTTAGTAAAAGATGGACCAGTGACTGAACTTTTACCTTCGGGATTTGCTGCAGTCCTGCCGGCGGGCACCCAGATTCAAGGAGTGAATCTAAAAGAAGACGGCACGATGATCGTCGATGTTTCCAAGGAATTTGAAACCTATAAGCCGGAAGAAGAACAGAAAATTTTGCAAGCCATGACTTATACACTTACTCAGTTTGACGGAGTAGAAAGAATTAAATTGTGGATCAACGGCCATGAACTAAAAACAATGCCTGTCAACGGAACCCCGATCTCTGACGGGGTCTCCCGTTCAGACGGGATTAACATTCAGGAGAGCGCAGTCAGCGACCCTGTAGAGAGTGATCCAGTTACCGTCTATTATCCTTCACAGCAAAACGGACAAGAGGTGTATCATGTGCCTGTCACGACCCGGGTAACGAACGAAGAGGACCTGTACACGGCAGTTGTGCAAACACTTCTTGAAGGACCGGCCCTGGGTACATCCCTGCTGCAGCCATTTAATGCAGGAGCAGAAGTAACGAACGCAGAATTTAATGAAGGCGTTTTGAGTGTCACCTTTAACGAAGCCCTGCTGACGGGAGAAGAAACGAAATCATTATCAAATGAAGCTCTTACAAGCCTTGTCATGAGCCTGACAAACCTTCCTGAGGTAGAATCTGTCCAAGTGAAAGTGGAAGGTGTAGAAGAAGTCTTAAATGAAGCAGGAGAAGCCATTACCGAACCAGTGACTAAAACAGACGTACAAAAAGCGCAAAGCTTATAATATGGATGCAGGAGAGCCACTATATAGGTTAGTGGCTCTTATTTGTTTCTGTAAACATCACAGGGATTATGTTACGATAAGCGAGGAAAAAGGTTGTTGTTAAAGGGAGGAAGTAAGTAGATGAGAAATGATCAGCGAGAAGTAAATGAATTACGAAATATAAAAATTGAGACCGATTATATTAAACACCCGGAAGGATCTGTGTTAATCAGTTTTGGAGATACAAAAGTAATCTGTAATGCCAGTGTGGAAGATCGTGTGCCTCCATTTCTAAGGGGACAGGGCAAAGGATGGATTACAGCTGAATATGCGATGCTTCCAAGGGCCACTGAACAAAGAAACATACGCGAATCCTCCAAAGGAAAAGTGTCAGGCCGTACAATGGAAATACAGCGTCTTATCGGAAGAGCTTTAAGAGCTGTTGTAGACTTAGGCAAACTGGGAGAAAGAACTCTATGGGTCGACTGTGACGTTATCCAGGCGGATGGCGGAACGAGAACTGCTTCCATTACCGGTGCCTTTGTGGCCGTTGTCCTTGCATTTGGCAAATTAGTTGAGAAAGGCACGATTAAAGAGCTGCCTGTTACCGACTTTTTAGCTGCCATTTCTGTCGGCGTTTTAAATGATGGCCAAGAGATTCTTGACCTTTGCTATACAGAAGACAGCCAGGCCCAGGTGGATATGAATGTCGTTATGACAGGTGAGGGTGAGTTTGTAGAATTACAGGGAACTGGAGAAGAAGCGACTTTCTCCGTTAATCAGCTTCAGACAATGCTTGGTCTGGCACAGGAAGGGATCAATGAGCTAATTTCTATCCAGAAAGAAGCGATCGGTTCCTGGGCGGAAGTTATCGAAACCAAACAAGCAGGTGAGTAATGATGAAAAAAGTAATTATTGCTACAAAAAATGAAGGAAAAGCCAGAGAGTTTAAAGAAATGTTTTTAAAATACGAGCTGGAAGGTTATTCTCTTTTAGATCTAAATGAACCTGTAGAGGACATTGAAGAAACAGGCATGACTTTTGAAGAAAATGCTCTAATCAAAGCTGAAGCTATCGCGCGTCAGTTTAGTCTGCCGGTTGTTGCAGATGACTCCGGTCTTGAAGTAGATGCCTTAAATGGGGCCCCGGGGATTTATTCTGCCCGTTATGCGGGTATAGAGAAAGACGACCAGAAAAACATCGATAAACTATTGAGTGAGCTAAAAGGTGTGGAGAAAGAGAAACGCACAGCAAGGTTCGTCTGTGCAATTGCCATCGCCCGGCCTGATTCTGATTCCCTTGTGGAAAGAGGAACGTGCGAAGGCTCCATTGCCGAAAAGCAAGAAGGAAGCCAGGGCTTCGGCTATGACCCCGTATTTATCCCTAAAGGGGAAAGCCGGACGATGGCCGAGCATACTTCGGAAGAGAAAAATGCAATCAGTCATCGCAAAAATGCAATTTTAAAAATCGAAAAATGGTTAAGTGACTTGTGAAAATGAGGTGATCAATTGGCTAAGGTACTCATTATCAGTGATACCCATGGTCTAACGGACAAAGTGACGGAAATTAAAGAACGGCATCAGGAGGAAGTAGACGCAATGATTCACTGCGGCGATTCCGAATTGGATTTCGATTCAAAAGAGCTTGAAGGCTTTTACTATGCCAAAGGAAATTGTGATTTCCAGCCGGAAATGGAAGAAGAGCAAATCTTTACGGTTGATGGACTGACTTTTCTTGTCGTCCATGGACACATGCATCAAATTAAATCGACATTGATGCCACTGTCATACCGGGCAGATGAAGTCGGGGCTCAAGTCGCCTGCTTTGGCCATTCCCACATGGCAGGAGCAGAAAATATTGACGGTAAGCTGTTTATTAATCCGGGAAGCGCAAGGCAGCCAAGAGATCGAAAAGAACCAACCTATGCTATATTAGAATGGGAAAATCCTAATGAGGTAAGGGTTCAATACTATCATGTAGACGGTGAAGCCCTGTCTGGACTGCAGATGGAAACAACACTTGCGGCAAAGAATTAAATTTCTTTGCTGCAGGCTGTTGACAAATGGTCCATATATTTATATACTTATTCTTGTCCGAAAAAACAGGAACTACGTAATCTGCTTAAGTAAATGCGGGTGTAGTTTAGTGGTAAAACCTCAGCCTTCCAAGCTGATGATGAGGGTTCGATTCCCTTCACCCGCTCCAATGAATTACATAACTTGCTTAAATTTCATACTATGTCCCAGTAGCTCAGCTGGATAGAGCATGAACGAATGAGCTTCAAAGAAAAAGCTTCAACGTACCGATTTGAAAAATCGGGACGACAGGTGTTCTATTAAAAGTTGATCTACAAACTGAATAATTTTTTACAATGTCCCAGTAGCTCAGCTGGATAGAGCAACAGCCTTCTAAGCTGTGGGTCGGGAGTTCGAATCTCTCCTGGGACGCTAACTGTAAAAACGCTGAATCTCTTGTCTATCAAGGGATTCAGCGTTTTTCTTGTATTGAACAGTTTAGGGCTGGTGAACTCCCAAAAGTGCTTTTGGGGCAGAACTGGGGCAGAATTTTTCAATTTTAATTTTTATATATAATTCTATTGATTATGAGAGTTTCAATGGTATATTTTAGTAATAGATAATTCACAGTAACTAGAGAGAGGGGCGATTAGATGTACATAGATTCTATAAAAATCTATAATTATAAATCAATAGCAGAAATGGAGTTTATACATCTAAAAGACAGTCTGAACGTATTTGTTGGAAAAAATAATTCTGGTAAAAGTAATATTTTAAAGTCTTTAAATGCCTTTTTTAATTCGGATTCCATACAAAAAAATGAAGTGTCAAAATTATTATCGGTACAGCTGGAGGGCAATAGAATAGTTCCTACTATTGAAGTAAGGTTCAATAAGGAGGAATCTAATGTTTATACTTGTTATTTCGGTAATAAGGAAAAAACACATCTAAATAAACGCATGTTGGATGACTCGAGAAAAGTAATTAATAGTGAAAATGAAACATTTCCAAAATTTATTTATCTTTCTAGAGATAATGAGATTAGAGATATGCAACAAAATATTGCTAAGATATTACCTGAAGATGATGATGAATACTCAAAAATTATGTCTAATGCTAATCAATTTATGTCTGAAATATTTGATTCTACTTACAAGTTGTACGCAGACAAGAGGTATACCGAGGAGCCAGACCTAAGGTTAATAGATGAGTTTGGCGACGACGATCACCTCCAGAATAAAAGCTCAGGTACTCAAATGGCTGCACTGATGTCGATGACGCTAAGTTTAGGTTTGAATACTAATAGTAAAAATGGTTTTATAATAGCTATTGACGAACCTGAAGCGAGTCTTCATGTTGGCTTACAAAAAAAGTTATTTAAGTTTTTAAAAGAATTGTCTATTAAACATCAGGTAATTATATCAACCCATTCCCTCATTTTTTTGGATAAGTCAAAAGACGAAAATATATTTTTAGTTGAGCGAGATAGCAGAGGGAGAACAAGAATAGATTTAAAGAAACACAAAAAAGAAAATTGGAAGATGTTAAGAGAACTAATGGGGGCTAGTATTTCTGACGGAATGTTACTAGGTGATTTTAATTTAGTAGTGGAAGGAAGAACAGAGCAACTTGTTTTTCCTCGTATGATTGAGATTTTAAAGACAGAAAAAGAAATTAAGTTAGATGAGGATAGAATAAATATAATATCAGCAGAAGGAGCAAAAAAGATGGAGCCTTTTTTATCGATTTTAAAGGATAAAGTTGAATTGCCATTTTGTCTCTTTCTGGATAACGATAAAGATGGATTAGATGTCGCTACTAAAATTTCTAAAAAGAAAAAATATGATAACGATAAAGTAGTTATTCCTAAAAAACCAATTTACAACAGTTCAGAATTTGAAGACTTATTCGAAGATGAGATATTGTATAGTTGTATTAATTCTTATTTAGCTGAAAGAGTAGCAAATTTCACAAAAATTAGTGATGAAGAATTAAATAGTATAAGAAATCAAGAAAGATTCAACGTTTTTACCAATAATTTAGAAAATCACTTAAATAAAGTATATCCAGATCAAGAAGTGGAAATTGGTAAACTTTCCCTCGCATATCTAATAAAAGAAAATCTAGAAAACAGTAATCAATTTAATGACTTGAAATCTGCTTTCAAAGAAATGGATCTTTTTTTCTTAAGGAGATCGTAAAGTGTGATGTTTAAACTAAAAGAAACTACTAAATCAGTAGCTTCTTTTAGCTTTCTCTATCGTATTATTTTGAAAGAATTCACTAAAGTGCTCAGCTGCTACTTGATCAATTTCTTCAATATGATGTCCATAAATGTCCATAGTTGTCCCAATCTTCCTATGACGTACCCGTTGACTGATCGATTTAGTAGGGACATTCTTTTGAATTAAATAAGTAACAGAGTAGTGTCTCAAATCATGGAATCGAACGTTTCCAATCTCATACCTCTTTCTAAAACGCCCCCACCACTGACTAATGCTATCCGGACGCATAGGCTTACCTAGTTCATCAGAGAAGAGGAATAGGTGCTCTGGGTCATACCATCGATCCCTGAGCTTAATAAAGTGCCTCTTCTTCTCTTTAACTATCTTATCAATCATGGTCATTAATTCTACTGGAATAGCAGCTGTACCATCCATGCCATTTTTTATTGATTTCACTTTTAATTCTCCACCCTTAATTTGAGTCAGAGATTGTTCAAAACGAATAGCGTTATTCTCTGGCAAGATGTGACGATCCTCTAAGGCGACTAATTCACCCTCTCGACAACCTGTGACGAACGCAATCCAAAATATGACCTGCTTCTCAAATGGTTCATTACCAATACATTCAATAATGTAATCAATCGTCCCTTTAGAAAAGGATATAGCATTCTTGTTTGAGTTCGTAGGGAGCTTAATATTTTTTGCAGGGTTGTTTTTAATTAATCCAAAATCAGCAGCGACCGATAAAAGGCTGTTAAGAGCCTTGTAACAGTTTCGAATAGTAGAAGAGGACAATGGATCATCTTTACCATCAAAACGAATGTCACCCTTCTTTAATTGATCGATAAAATCCACAACATGCATAGGTTTGATATCCATAAGTTTTAGATGACCTAACTGGGGAAGAATTCTTTTCTGAATAATATTAATATATTCGTACTTTGTGCGCGGTGCAAAATGATCTTCTGCATACTTAGTAAGCCATTCCTGATAGAAGTCATCTAACTTAGTATAAGTGGGCTTAGTATAATCGCCAGAAAGCACTTCTGACTCAAATTTAGCCAGTTCTTGCCTTGCTCGTGTCTTATTCCTTACTTTAACGTTTCTGCGCTCTCTAATAGCTTTTCCTTTTGCATCATATCCAGTTACAACGGAAAGACGAAATGAGCCCTTACCACGTTTCTCAATGCTTCCCATAGCTTCAACCTCCTTTACAAGTAACGTAAACTATCTTCAGCAATACACGTGGTACAATTTTCTTCCCTTGCTGAAATGTATCTTCTTTGAATCTGATCCAGTCTTTCCACACATAAACTAGGCGACACCTTAAAGTCTTGGGACAATCTTTCGATGATTTCTGGATCCTGGAGATTGTACTTCTTAATCATGTGATAGGGGAGAGCAGCATATAGAGTAAAGTTACGAGCATCTCGCTCCTGAAGCTCTCTAAAGGCTTCAGGCATCATCGTTTGTTTTCCTACATGGCGAAGAGCGTGACAAAATTCATGAAAAAATTGTTCGCGTTGAATCAGTGGATCTTTAGTGGAGTTAATAACGATTTCTTCATACCTTCCAAATCGGGTATATCTTGATTCATGCGGCTTGTAGTGGATGAAAATTTGATATTTCATCGCTATTTTCTTGATTTTGAGGTCATCTGGGTATTCAATTGTGTGCTTTATGTACCAGTTGGACACGCAATCTTCTAGTGCTGTTGTCGTGTATTGCGGGAAATTCATACTATCACCTTCCTGTTAGTATTATACGAACAAATGTTCTTGTTTTCAAATGTTTTTCTATAAAAAAGGCCATAGATAATTATTATCTATGACTCAAGTGAATATTTAGCTATATATTTTTATTACTAGTTAATTCATATCTCTTTGTTTTGCTCTCGTTCTCCATGCAGTTAAAATACTTTCATTCCAAAATGAATCTCCGTTAATTTGTTTACCGTCGGATACTTCTTTTGCTATGTCCCTTATATCATCAGCGAACTTAGGATTAAGTTCAGCTTCAATTATTAACCAAGATCTGATTTCATTTGGTTCAAATTCTTCGTTTCCTTTTTTTAGGGTTCTGAATAAGTCAATGGTAGCGCTTTTATCTGCGGGATGATGTTTACAGCCATGGAAATGACCCAGGTCTGCCATCTTTTTGATCCAACTCTACCAATATATTGATCCACTTAAGACAAAGCTGATCCACCCTCCTATATAATAAAGAAGCACCTTAACGGTGCCATTTTATTATGTAGGGGGTTTTTTTGTGGTTAAGTATCGAGAGATATTAAGGCTTCAGGCACAAGGAGTCACTCAAAGGGGGATAGCTTCAAGTTGTGGACATTCCAGGAACACTGTAAGGGAAGTGCTAAAACGAGCGGAGGAAAAAGGTGTATGTTGGCCATTGGACAAGGATGTGACTGACTTAGATTTACTGTCCATTCTGTTCCCGGAAAAGAAACTTCCTTCCGATCATCGGCGCAAGCCAGATGGTGAATATATTCATAAGGAATTGGCGAAGTCAGGTGTCACTTTATCTCTATTATGGGATGAATACTCTGTGCAGAGCAGGGCGAATAATGAAATCCCATACAGCTATCGCCAGTTTTGCAGGTTTTATAATGACTATGCACGAAAAACGAAAGCTACCATGCGTATTAAAAGGAAACCTGGAGAACAGCTGGAAGTTGACTGGGCAGGGGATACAATGCATCTGACCGACCACTTAACTGGTGAGAAGATACCTGTGTATATTTTCGTTAGTGTTTTACCTTGTAGTCAGTATGCATATGTAGAAGCATTTTTGTCCATGAACAGTGAAAGCTGGATTACAGCTCATATTCATGCTTTTGAATTTTTTGGGGGAATCCCGAGAATTATCGTCCCTGATAACTTAAAAACTGGTGTAACGAAATCATCTCGTACTGAACCTATCATTAACCCGACTTATCAAGAGATGGCTGAACATTATCAGACAACTATAATCCCAGCACGAGTCTCTCACCCAAAAGATAAACCAAGTGTAGAAGTTACTGTAGGCCACATATCAACGTGGATTATTGCTTCTCTTCGTAATCAAAAATTCTTTACTCTCATAGAAGTTAATAAGGCAATAAAAGAGAAGTTAGAAGAATTCAATACTAAAGATTTTCAGAAAAAAAGTGGAAATAGGCAGAAAGCATTTTTAGAGGAAGAAAAGTTCGCTCTTATGCCTCTGCCTACTTCATCCTATGAAATGGCGACTTGGACAACGGCGACTGTCCAACCCGACTATCATATAAAAGCTGATTCTAAATTTTATTCTGTTCCTTATGATTATATCAAATGTACAGTAGACGTCAGAATGACTAGAACAATAGTAGAAGTATTTTATAAAAATGCACGGATTGCCTCCCATAAGAGATTAAGTAGATATGGGGATTCTTTTCAAACGATTCCAGATCATATGCCTAGAAAACACCAGCAATATTTAGAGCTTGATAAAGAGTACATTTTAAAATGGGGGAAGTCCGCAGGACCGTTCACATTATTAACCATTGAAAAGATTTTAGAAAGCTACCCAACTGAAAAGCAAGGCTTAAAATCAACCTTCGGTTTAATTAAGTTAGCAGATAAGTATTCCATTGAACGTGTCGAAGACGCCTGCGAAAGAATTTTGTCCTATACTCCAAGACCTAAACTCAAAAGTGTTCAGACCATTTTAAAAACGGGCCAGGATAAATTCGATCCTAAAATGGTGACAAAAAAATCTAGTGAACGAAAAAATGATAGCGCTTATGGTTTTACACGCGGTGCGAACTATTATGGAGGTAAAAATCATGACAACTGATAATACTCTAATAAAATTAAATGAAATGCGTATGACAGCAATGGCAGAGAAATTTACTGAACAATTAAGTAACCCTGAATATCAAGAATTATCATTTGAGGATCGTTTTGGATTACTGGTTGACATGGAATGGTCACGAAGACAAAATAGTAAACTCGATCGATTGATAAAGGCAGCTGAATTAAGAGACACTCAAGCATGTATTGAAGACATCAGGTATTACTCTGACCGGAAATTGGACAAAAACCAAATCTTGCGTTTGGCGACAGGTAGCTATATTGAAGAGCACCACAACATCATTCTTATGGGCGCCTCTGGAAATGGTAAAACATACTTGGGTTGTGCCTTTGGCAACGCAGCATGTCGGCAGTTTTATAAAGTGAAATACACCCGTCTCCCCGACTTATTAGACGAATTAGCCATCGCTAGAGGCGAAGGGATCTACAGAAAAGTAATGAAAAAATATAAAAAAGTTAACTTACTCATATTAGACGAATGGCTTCTAACACCTCTAAATGATACGGAAGCAAGAGACCTTCTAGAAATTGTGGAGGCACGTCACCAACAAGGATCCACTATTTTCTGTTCACAATTTGATCCGCGAGGATGGCATGAAAAAATAGGAGAAAGCACACTGGCTGACGCCATTCTCGATCGAATCGTTCACGATTCATATAATATTGTCATTGACGGAGAAATGTCGATGAGAGAACGTTACGGATTACACCAGTAAAACTCAGATCCACCATCATGTATGGTAGTGGCTCACTTATGGCGCGAGTGGCTCAATTCCTTGTCCTAAGTGGATCAAAAAGATGGCAGAGGCGGATCTAACCTCTGTCTTTCTTCAGGAGATTCCAGTAGACGTGTTTATACTCTCTAATAAATCTCTGAGAGCTTCATCTACAACTGGATTCTTGATAAACTGTTCTGCGTTTTTCTTATCATTTGTCTCCAATTCTTTCGCATTCCATGTCTTAATCCAATTTTGAATGTTACTATTCCAACCCCAAGGGATAACTAATACTTTTCTCAATTCTGTGTAGGAATCGATTTTATTTAATAATTTGGAACTTGGGTATAGAACAAGACAAGGGCCAGAGTTATTCACATTTTTACTGCGTTCAGTTATAAGAATCAATTTCCCTAAATTATTTGGTAAACGTGCTTCGTTATTCTTAGAGAGGATATTTGTATAATCTTTTCCTAATGTATCACTTATTACCCCCGTTAAATTTTGTTTGGTAGGTACACATAAAAATGCATTTTGGTTTCCATCTTTTTCACATTGCTTTATAAGCCATTGAATACCTCTTTTTAAAGCTTCATAGTTTCCACCTTCGCTATTAATATAAAAGCTATCTCGTTTACGCGCCATTTTTATTACCTCCTGTAAATTTATTGTAAACTATCACAAGCAATACCATCAGTATCCCTATTCAAATCATGAGGATCATTCGCTGGCCCACCAGCAGCTTCAAAAAATGCTTGTGCTGAAGCATGGTCAGGGAAGTCACCACAGTCACGATCAGGTCCAAATGGATCATAAAGAAGTCCGTTATTAGACGGTTCTGAAGGTTCAGGCTGTGGAGATGGCTCCGGTTCAGGCGCTGGTTCCGATTCTTCCTCAAAGTGGTAACCATGGTCGTGATCTTTATGTGCATAACCTTCAATTGACCAGACACCATTGCCAGAGTCGATTGCTTTCTGTTGAGCTGCATGAAATTCATCAAGCATGGTTAAGTCGTTGTATAAGTAAGCAGTTCGTGCCAATCCTTTTTCCAGCAATTTTTCTTGAATAGTTTCACCATCAATATATACATAAGCTAGTAATCGACCGTAATTGTCACGCTCTTCGCTTCCAACTTTCACTCTAACTTCTTCTCCGGATAGAGTATCCTTAACAAACTGAGATGCTTCAGGTCCGTAAGGTTGAACTGGTTCAGAAGGGTGTACCGTTTCAGGTGTGTCAATAAGTAAGAGACGGACATCTTCTGTTTTACCATCCATGTTCACTTCAATTGTGTCTCCGTCTATGACTCGAGTTACTGTAGCGTTTGTTTCATTTTTCTTTTTTTCAGCAGCTTCTGCTTCAGCCTTTTCTTTAGCTTCTTTATCTTTTTCAGCTTGTGCCTTTTCTTCAGCTTCTTTTTCTTTACGCTCTTTCTCTGCTTGAGTCTGTTCTTCAGCCTCTTTTTTATCTTTTTCTTCCTGCTCTTTTTGTTCTTCAACTTCTTTAGCTTCTTTTTCTTCGGCTGCCTTTAATTCTTCTTCACTGTTTGGGTCTGCTCCATCGCCATTACTAGAGTTTTCAGGTGATGTGTCTGTCTCAGCCATCACATCCTCTGTAGTAGTTTCATCTGTTAAATCATCATTTTCCCCAGAAAGAGCATCTACACTAGTCCCGATCAAAAGGATATAGATAAGGATAGATGTCACCATTTTCCATGCTTTACCGGTTCTAAACCCTACAATTTTCTGGTACCATTTTCTTTCTTTTTTTTCAATTTTTACATTGCACTTTTCTTCGGCGGTACTTAATACTTTTTTACTATCGCTATATATCTTATAAATTTTTCCATTTAACGTTAGAAGAGTACTCATAGCTCTAAAATCAATCGAAGCATGAGCTACTGATTTCCAATGTGTTTGTTCAAGTTGTATTAGTTTTCCCTTTTGATAGGAGTAAGCAAATATTCCGGTATGAGTAATTGCAGAGTACTGACTGGGTTCATTTGATTTATATAATCCGCCCTCTACCATATAAATAAAATCAGAGTGCATACTCATTATTAGATTTTTAACCAACTCTTTTTTAGGTAAAGCTTTCTCATTCTGATTAGATGGTTGTTTTCCCTTTTGAGATGTAAAATTTTCATTTGAAATGTCTGTGCCTTGCTCGTTTGTAGATATTCCTGTTTCGTTTATTTGAGGTTTAATGTTATAAGATTCTATTACCAGTGACCTAAATTTCTCTTCATCGTCCTCTATGTGTGCCAGCAAGCAATTGAAGCAGTTTTCTGCATCTAGAGCGTGGTGGGGGAGGGTGTTCTTTAGTTCAACCCATGATTTATTGAATATCCATTTGAGGTCATTTTGGTTTAATTCTAAGATTTCATTTAATTGATTCAGTCGCTTACTTGTGGGCATAGGTGATATATTTTCTGGATTATCAATAATAAATCCATTGTGTAAACCACTAGTGCTTAATATAAATGCATGAAGATAATAATTATGTGCAGATTCATAATCTTCCTCATTGTATAATTGATTGGCCATATTAATTAAGACAATAGTCAATAATCCAAAATTACGCTCTCTCTCATATCTGCTTTTGGCACGAGTATAAAGACCCCATGAAATCTCGCTGTTACTTGGAGTAAGATTGCTCTGATTTACAAAACGAATTGCACTAGCAGGATAATAAATACCATCTTTAGAAGAGGACTTGTGTGCAGGAACAATATAATAGTACCTATTAAATACTTCCTCACCTTTAGAAGTTAGTTTCAAGGTGGTATCAATAATATGATGCTGAAGATCAGCCAAAGTTATTTCCTCTTTTATGCGATCTACAAGAATTGCTTTTTTTCCTGAAATTTTAAGGTTGTGGTGTTTTAAAATCTCTTTAAGCTCTGCAACCTTGAAGTCTGGAAGTGATTCATAAATAGTAGCTTGTTCTAAGTAGTCTTCATTAATTAACTTCTCTGCTGATCTGTGAGCATCAATTCCATAATCATATTCAAAATACAGTGGAAAAGTAGCTTTCATAAAGTTTTTGCCACTTAGCCAATCCAAAAGGATTACTTCCCCTGGTAATAATCCATTTTCTAAAGGTCTCTTATAAATCACGTCTATTTCATCCCGAAAGTCATCATTCGGCATATTATCAACCTCTCATGTTCGAGTATTTTAAAACAATTACTTTAATTATAGAAAATTTCAGCTACTAGATATATAGAAAATACAAATTTTTCATGTAAAGTAAGAAAAAAGATCCTCAATAAATCACGCCTAATAAAAAGGCTGAGTTAAAGTTTGTTGTTGATATTTGAATAATTAGAACAAATGTTCTGTGAAGGAGTTATCAAATATAAGTGGGTGACGACCGTGAGAGCAACAGATATTCTTAAAGCCATTGAAAAACTTAATCCAGAGGAAAAGCATAGTTTACGGGAATATTTAATCGATGCTCTTACAGAGTCATCCTTAACAGGGGCGGTACTGCAAGGAATCTCGGAACGAAAGCCAAACCTGACCTGGTTTCAGGTATTAGAGAGCATCCATTGTCAGCGGTATGAAGGATGAACGATATGATGGTAAAAAGGGGTTTATTTCCAAGTGTCGAAACCTATGATACCCTTAGATGATTTACTTTCACGATGTAACCATTGAATCTTGTTCTCCTAAGCGGATATTTATCTCGAAACTGAGTCTTAAAGTAAAGGGCAGGATTGTTGAAGACTCATTTTCAAGATATTGAACTGAAATAAGGATTATTTGTGTAATATTTGGTGTTTTGTTTATATTGTTTGTTAAACTTTTCCTGTAAAATAGGAATTGACATTAGGGAATTTAGAAAAAGTGGGGAGGTTATAAATTGATAGAAAAGATTAGTATTAAGAAAGTAGCATCCTATGATTCAACAGGAATTCAAGTTAATTTGAGTAAGATTAATTATATATACGGAAGCAATGGTACTGGAAAGACAACTATTTCTGAATTACTAAGAAATAGCGACAAACCAAAGTATTCTTATTGCAATATAGAAAGAAAACAAGAAAGTTCTGACTTTGATCTGTATGTTTATAATAGAAGTTTTGTCCAGGAAAACTTCAATATCCGTAATGAAATAAAGGGGATTTTTACTTTAGGAAAAGAATCTACGGATATATTAGACTTAATTGATGAAAAAATGAAGGATGCTGAAAAACATCAGGGGCGGATTAGTAATTTAGAAAATAACATAAATCAAAGAACAGAGCAGTTAGATATCTTAAAAACAAATTTTTCAAATCAATGCTGGAAATTAAAACAAAAATATGATGAAAATTTTAAAGAGGCATTTACTGGTTTACGCAATAATAGAGACAGATTTATGGAAAGGTGTATGGATGAAGCCGTAAATAATAGAAATGAACTATTTAATTTTGAAGAATTAAAAAATAGAGTAGAGTCGGTCTTTAAAGCCCCCCAAGCAAAAGTAGGAATAATTCCAACAATTAACTATGATAGTTCTTTAGAGCAACAATCAATATTTCAAACAAAAATAATAGGTAAAAAAGATATAGATGTTGCTAGATTAATTACTAAACTAAATATAAGCGACTGGATACAACAAGGGCACATACATATGGAGGATACAGATGGTTTATGCCCATTTTGCCAACGAGAACTTCCTGAAGGATTTAAGGAAAAGTTGGATGAATATTTTGATGAAACATATAACGAACAAATACAAAATCTTAATTCATCAATAGAAAAATATAAAAGAAATACATTTAGCTTTTTTGAAAAGTACAAATTTCTTATTAATGAAGATATCCCTTTCATTAATAAGGAAAAAATAACTTCTCTACTTGAAATTATGAAATCAACATATAACGAAAATATTCAGTTGCTTGAAAGGAAGATCAATGAACCAAGTAGAGATGTTGAGTTGAGTTCCATAACAAGCTACCTCGAGCAAATAAAATCAGAGGTAGAACAAGCAAATGAACAAATAGCAGAATTAAACAGGGTAATTGAAAATATTAAGGAAGAAAAAGAGAGGTTAATAAAAGATATATGGCGATTTATTGTGGAAGAGAATAAAAGCCACTATGAAAATTACAAGAGTAATTTCAGAATACAGAATAGAGCTTTAGAAGGAATGAGAAAAGGTAAGGAAGTACAAAAGGACCATAAAAAAAGACTGGAAGAAGAGGTTATTGAGTTGCAGAATCAGCTTACAAGTGTTTTACCTTCCATTCATGAAATTAATACGCTTCTTAAATCCTTTGGTTTCACAAATTTTCAGTTAGCTGAATCTGATGAACAGGGTAATTACAAGATCGTAAGAGAAAATGGCGAAGATGCGAATGAAACGTTAAGTGAAGGGGAGAAAACCTTTATTACTTTCCTATATTTTTATCAACTTATTAATGGAAGTAATGATCAAGACAAAGTAAATACCGCAAGAGTAATTGTTATTGATGATCCAATTTCTAGCCTAGACAGCAATATACTATTTATGGTAAGTAACCTGATAAATAATCTAAAGAAAAAGGTAAGGCGTAGTGATTCAAACTTTAAACAATTGATCATTTTGACTCACAACATTTATTTCCATAAGGAAATTTCCTTCAATAAGGGTATGAGCAATAAAAAGCAACCTGATGAATCATTTTGGATTATCAGGAAGACGGGTAATATATCTTACATTAGTAGGTACGAAGAAAACCCAATTAAGAATTCATATGAACTACTATGGAAAGAATTACGGGAAAATCCTAATTCAATAACAACACCAAACATTATGAGAAGAATATTAGAAAACTACTTTAAGTTCTTCGGTAACGTGGATGTTAATGAAATCGTTGAAGGGTTTCCTGATGAAGAAAAGGTGGTTTGTAATTCTTTACTTTCCTGGGCTAACGATGGTTCGCATCATGTGAACGATGATTTATATATTGACAGTAATCAGGAAGCAAATCAGACTTACTTTAATATATTTTGGCGGATATTCAAAAATTCTAATCATATGTCTCACTTCAACATGATGATGAGCGAATTTGAATTTGAAAGTGAAGAAGATCCGGCTATAGATGAAGTTAGAAGCCAAATTCATGAGGCTATGGAGCAGGCTTCAGCCAGTGAGGAATAGAATAGCATTGAAAGGAAATGCTTTTTTTGTATAAAAAGAATTTGGAAGAATCATTAGTTAATTGTTAAATTATGCAGAATACCGAATACAAATTGTAAAAGAATTAAATGAAATTTATGAAAGCATTATTAATGATCTTATATAACAACGTCGATAAAGAAAGTCTTAAAAGTGTTCTTGCTTAATTCATTTAATTGTTTCAACAGCTTCATTGCATGATAGAGGAGGCTAGGTATGGGAAGGGATGCTATTGGAAGAAAGAAAAGAAGAAGGTTAAGAAAAGAAGTTGGTTTTGGCTGCCCAGTGGAAGGGTGCAGAGTCCCATTTCTCGAATTTCATCATTTCGACCCACCTTTTAATGAAGGGAAAATGCATAACGAAGATGGAATGATAGCTCTTTGTCCAATTCACCACAGACAAGCTGATCAAAGAGCTTGGTCAATTGAAGACCTACATGAAATGAAAAGAGCTCCTTACAGGGAAAAGCCAAAAGGTAAGTTAGGTTGGAGTATCGATGAAGGAATAGTAATATCAGGAGGTAACTATTTCTTTTCTCCTTCATTAACTATGAGAATCAAAGGAAAAGAATTATTTAAATTAGAACAAGATCATAAAGGGAAAATTTTTGTCAATGCGCTACTTTGGAATAATAAAAAAGAAATCATAGCTGAAGTTAAAAATAACGATATGTTAATAAATCATATGAGAGTAGAGGATATTGACTGTATGGCTTCTGGTAAAGAGATTCATTTTAAAGCTCCCGATAATTCTAATCATGTAAGAATTAGATTCGAACAGCAATCCATTGAGAAATGCTTGGCTCAAGCAGAAAATACCTTAGATGAAAGTATTGTTGAACAAGTTTTTTCTATAATAAAAGAACGTGTGGCTAATGGAATGATAAATGTTATAAAATTTAGCAGTACTATAAGAGAAGACGACTTTATATTCCACGCCGGAGACTCTAAAATTACTTTTGATTTTAGAAAAATTGGGTTAGATAAAGCAGAATACTACGGTAGCGCTCATGGGGTCAATGGAGCACTAAATTTTAGAAAGAAGGACGGTCAAGAATTAATATATCTAGGGAAATAGTCTACTGTAAAGGTTGAGAATTTAAAAAATAACTGTATTTTTTAAAAGGTCGGTAAATCACAAAATGTCCGTAGTGAAATATTAACTTTTAAGGTAATATATTTTGAAATCGAGTCTTCATGATAAGGGGAGCAAATCTGCAATAAAAGGGTTTGCTCTTTTTACTTAATTTGGCAAGAATCGTTGAAGACTCAGTTTCGAGAAATTAAACTCTATATTTATATAAAGTTGTTGTTTAGTTGGAAGTTGTGTAGAAACTATATTTTGCTAACTGTTCCCTTGGTATATTGGATGTTATATATTAAAAACGAAAGGGGCAGAGTTTTTGAAAAAGTGTCTCTACATGATTTTACTACTAATATTATTGACTTCTTGTAACTCAATTGGTCATAAAGAAGAATTAAAAGAAAATAAGGCAGAGTTTTCTCCTATGGAACTTCCAGCAGGCAGTAAAAGTAACTATGATTTATCGCTGAGTTTAGATGAAAATGGTGAATTTAAGGTGAAAGCATCCATTGAGATCACAAATTTGTCGAAGGATGCTTGGGAGTCCCTCGTTTTCTACTTTATACCTAATATGTTCACTCAGGATAATGCTCCTGAACTAGATAAGCCTGGGTCACTAAATGTCCAAAAAGTTTCTGTAAATGGTAAAGAGGTTAATTATTTTTTAGAGAAAGATACTTTTACAGTACCATTAAAAGAGAAGGTTCAGTCTAAAGAAGAGAAAAACATTGAGATTACTTATTCTTTTACTCTCCCTGAAAAAGGTCATAGATATACAGAAAATGATTCAAATTATTATTTAGCTCAATGGTATCCGATGGTTCCTACATACAGAGATGGTTGGAATAAAGAAGAATATCGTTCTAAAGGAGAATCTTATCACACCACTTTCAGTGACTTTGATTTCAGTTATAAAGTTCCAGAAGAGTATACCGTGATAACTTCAAGTGATACTGAGAACCTTCCTACACTTAAGGAACAGAAAGTGAAAGCTGAATCCGTTAAAGAATTTTACGTGGCAATCTTACGTCATCCTGAAATACTCGAGAAGGAAAAGCAAGGGGTAACAATTCGTATCTTTAGCTCAGATCAGACTAATAGAAAGGAAGAAGTATTAGAAACAGCACTCCAAGCTCTGGATTACTTCCAAAATAAAATTGGACCTTATCCACATAAACAGTTAGATATTATTCTCAGTGATATAGGTATGGAATACCCAGGTGTAGTGACAGTTGATAATTCGAGAGGGGTAAGAATGGAATCACTAAAGGATGAAGTCGTGCACGAAATCGCCCATCAATGGTTTTATGGTGTCATCAACAATGACCCTTATAGAGATGCTTGGTTAGATGAAGGGTTAGCAAATTTAGCAACCTCCTTGTTTCTTGCAGACGTTGAGTCAGAAGATGTTCAGTTGCCTAATGAATTCTACCCTAATCTTCAACCCGTAAATTTACCTTTAGATCACTACCAAAAAGATTATCATACTCAAGTATATGGGAACTCACCGATCGGTCTTTGGAATATTTTTAGGCAGCATGGAGGAAAAGAAGCAGCAGAAAACTTCCTTACAAAGTATTATTTGACCTATAAATATAAAGAAGTAAACACAGAGGAATTTACAAGGTTCCTAAATCATCAATTGGACATTAAGGATCCTTCTATTTATGATGACTGGTTACAATTAAAGCATAGCCAATAAAGGAAGAGTCAAGAATTGTCTTGAAATCAAGTGTTCATGAAATGGGAGCAATTTAGCAATAACAAACCTTCATTAGAGGGTATTTGTTGTCTTTAGTCACAAGGCGTGATTCCGGAAAGGAATTACGCCTTTTTAATAAATTCTGTTGAGTAAAGGGTAATAATTTGAAATAATTGGAACTAAACGTAGCCATGAGATTAGTAACTAAGGGAGGTGAAGCATGAAGATTAGAAAGGCAACCGTAACAGATGCAGAGGGAGTGGCAAAAGTTCAGGTTGATAGCTGGTATTCAACTTACAAGGACATAGTACCTGAAGAGTATTTAAGGAAGATGACCTACGAAAGCCGGGAAAAAAAGTGGAAAGACATAATCTCTAAGCAGCCAGTTTTTATAGCTGAAGACAATAAGGGAAAAATAATAGGCTTCTCTAACGGCGGGCCTGAAAGGACAGGAAAGTATCCTGAATTTGAAGGAGAACTTTATGCCATTTACATATTAAAAGATCATCAAAGAAAAGGTTTAGGAAAACAGCTATTAAAGCCAATAATACAAGAACTAGAAGATCAAGGTATATATTCAATGCTTGTTTTAGTATTAGAAGACAATCATTCCCGTTTTTTTTATGAAAAAGTTGGAGCTGAAAAATTGGATATTATTGAGATTGAAGTCTCTCGGAAAAGACTAAGTGAAGTTGTTTATGGATGGAAGGATATTCGGAAAATCAAATAACTGATTTAACTTTATTTTGAAATCGAGTCTTGGAGCGTTACTGAAATTTTATGTAATTATATTCATAAGATAAGTGAGGGGGGAGTAATAATGATTTTTTTAAAAAGCACTGTTAATGAGCTAATTCCGTATGCCATTGTTTTATTGCTTGTTGTTTCTATAGAGCTAATATTTGGTTTAGGGTGGAATCTATATCTTGTTTTTATTTTTGCTATTGGTTTTTTTGCCATAATGATTATCGAAAAAATTCGACGTGATTATAAGAAGAACTGGATTAATTTAGTAGCTGCTTTAATATTTGCTTTATTAGTTATTTGGATAGCCACAGTCTACACCAATATAATATAATTTATATTTTGCATGTACTGCACGCAAATTATCTTGATACTGAGTTTTCTTTTATAGAGAGCTATCCTCCAATAAAGACGATAGCTTTTGTAACTCACGGAGAAGGCTAGTTGAAGAAGGGATTTGATATTTACGAGGGGGTTTAAAATGATCTTTGAGGAAATTGATATAAAGAAACATCGAGATACAGTAGTTCAATTTCGGAAAGATTCATTTTATGTAAGTTTTGGGAATGCTATGGGGTTCGGTGAAGAAGAGGAATATTTAAGCTGGTTAGCTGAAAAAATTAGAGATTTTCCGGAAGGTTTTGTTTTAGCCAAGGAAGATGGTAAATATATCGGACAACTTGAATTAACTATACGTGAATACGAAGGCAATAAAATTGGGTATGTAAATTTGTATTATTTAACACCCGAAATGCGTGGCCAGGGTAAAGGGAAAACTTTACACCACTACGCTAAGCAATTCTTTAAAAACAATGAAGTTAGTGAGTATCATCTAAGGGTTTCTCCATCAAATAACAACGCGATCAAGTTTTATCGTACAATCGGAATGGATGAAGTCGGTACAGAAGTTGATGGAAAAGTAATTAGGATGAAAGGTTATTTATAAGATTTCATATTGTGCTAGGGGATGTATTAGTTAACATTTTATAAAAATATCTTGACATCAAGTCTTCCGTAAATGGGAGCAAATCTGCAATAGAAGGGTTTGCTTCTTTTCCTTTATTATGGGCAGGTAAGTCTCAACTCCAACGAATCTCTACATTATAGAATTTATATTGAATATTGTAGTTATAAGGTTGTATATTTTATTAGAGGTGATTATATGTATTGGTTTCTCATACAACTCTGTATTTCGCTGTCCTTATTAGTTTTTTCCACTTTTGTCACGTGGTATGAGGGAAGTGCATTATTAGAGAATCCTTGGGAATGGGAGTATTCCACTCCTTTTTCAGAGCGTCTCCATGAAAACATACATAGTGATGAGCAAATATCACAGTTAGATTACTTTGTATATGCTGCAAAATTTCATCCAACGTTTCCAACTATTATGGCCATTAGTAGTATTTATCTAATTTTATTAATCGGATATCAATTCTTAAAAGCACACATTAAAAAGTTAACTTTATACTTATCTCTTTGGGGTATTATATTTTTGGCAACTAGCTTTTTTATAATGAACTCACCTACTTCAGGAGGGAAAATATTTACTTCTATTTACATGGTAAGTGGAGTTCTATGTTTCTCTATAGTTGGCTTTACTTTTTTTAAAAGAACTCATAAACCATCAGCTGAAAAAGTGTAAATATCTTGAGTTCAAATATTCAAGTTTATGGGGCTATTGTTTAATAGAGCATTACCCCTTTCTTACATAAACACAGGCAATAACGTTGTGCTAAATATTTATTCAGGAACTTATATGGAGGAAAATTATGAAAATAACTCAACAATGGAATCAAGAAGACAGTAATTATATTCGTAAAAAGGTAATTGAACACAATCTTTCTAAATTACCAGATGAAGTAAAACACCCAGTCAAGAACATTAGCTTTATGCTTCGAAATGAAGAGGAGAAAATTTTAGGTGGCATTACTGGAAGGATTTTTTGGTATAACTTACATATTGAATTCTTATGGGTTGATGAATCTCTTAGAGGAAAAGGCTACGGAAAACAGTTATTAGATAATATAGAGGAAATAGCAAGAGAGAATAGATGCAACCTCATTCAACTAGATACATTTAGCTTTCAAGCCCCAAATTTCTATCAGAAATATGGTTATGAAATAGTAGGTGTAATAGAAGATCATCCTAATAATAATAATCAACAGTATTATCTTTCCAAGAAACTGGCTTATTGAGATATGGTGTATAACTAAGGGGTAACAAGTTGAAGACTTCCCAAGACATATCTCGAAATTGAGTCTTAAAGTAACGGGGGGCAAATCTTGAATAAGACATGCGTTTTTTGTATGGGGAAAGGTCATTTTATGAATAAATACAATCTGAACAGGAATGGGGACTTGTATGACTGAAATTAAAGAAATAGGATCTTTATGTTCTTTAGACGACAAAGGCTATATCATAAACCAGTCTGATTACAAAAATATCAACAAGAAATTCAGAGAAGTCATCCAACTTATAAAGGAAAGCTGTCTTTACGCTTTACCAAAGGAAATTCACAGCATTTACATAAGAGGTTCTGTGCCAAGAGGGTTAGACATTGAAGGTGTATCGGATGTGGACGCAATAATTGTAACCTATTCCAATCCTCAAGAACTTGACTTGGATTGGGTTGAGGAGACGGAACAATTTATTGATCAAAAATTCTCTTTTATCAACGGTGTAGAATTAGGATTCAGCCCTTTAAGTGAGGTTGAGGTGTTGAAATATTGCTCTATGATCCCCTTTATTCTAAAAACCTATGGTATTTGTGTTTATGGCGAAAACCTAATAAGTAAGCTCCCTGATTATAAACCCGACAGCTCCCTGGCGAATGAACACCTCATTCACTTAACATCTCTGATTAATAAGGCCAAGCATGATTTAACAGGAAATGACGATATTGAGGACATTAAGGATTGCTGTTCTTGGATCATGAGAATTATTGTGAGGGCTGGTGGTGCGCTTGTCATTGTTCGAGAACAATCGTACACAAGGGATCTATACCCAGCCTATAAACTATTTTCGAAGCACTATCCAGAAAAAGAGCATGAGATGAGAACAGCCCTTTGGTACGCAATCAACCCCTTATCAAGTCCAGAAGAAATATTAAAATTCTTGAATTGCTTTGGCAGTTGGATTGAGATGGAAACAGAAAATTGGCTTGATATTTATAACCCGAAAAAAGAAATGCACCTGCCGCTTTGATTAAAACGAAGGCACCGTCGATTAAGCTGCTTTTTTTATAAATAGTTTATAAGACAAATAAGATTAAAAGTGAGGATTCGTATGAAACAATTAACATTCGGTGAGCTACAGAACTACCTAGCACTAAAATATACAGAAGAACGCACTTCATCTGGTTTATTTATGAAACTAGTAGAAGAGATCGGGGAGGTAGCAGAGGCACTAAACCAGTTAGAAGGTCGGAAGGAAAATTCAGATGATGCTTCTTTAGAAAAAGAGTTAGTTGATGTTATACACTACGCAGTGTCAATTGCGAGTATAAATGATATTGATTTAACAAAAGCCATTATAAAAAAGGATAAACAAGCTGCAATTAAATATAATCAATCTCCAAATTTAGAAGAATTTTTAGTAGTAGAGAATAAAGAACATTATTTTGAAAAATAGAAAATCTAAAAACTGTTCAACAACCGGGTTCGTTTGCTAAGTATTTAATCCAAGTTATCTCGAAGTCAAGTTTTCTAGTAAGGGAGCGATAGTTAAACAGTAGCCTTCGCTTTTTAAATAACGAAGTAGGATAGTTTAATGAGAGAGCAGAGAGGTGAGCAATAAAATGTTTAAATGGACTCCTAATAAGTTTACTAACGAAGATAGACTCAAAACTGCTTATAAAATATTGAAAAATTTGAAAGGTAGATATAAAGACTCATTAATTTCAGTTGCAGTTGAAGGGTCAACAGCTAAAGGGTTGGATGCACCAGAATCAGACTTAGAGTTAAGAGTACTTTTGGATAAAGACTTTAATTATCATAGGTGGTATGCATTCTTTTATGAAGGTATGTTTGTAGGGGTTAGCTATAATTCTGTTTCCAGAACCTTAGAGGCTTCCAAAGTGATTGATTATGAATGGTCAATAAGTGGCGATAACTTGGAAACTGCTGAAGTAATCTTTGACCCGCATTATATTTATGATGATCTGAAGGTAAATAATAAGTTTGCTGAGCAAAATGCAAATTTTAACGAACTAATAGTGGAGGCTATCACGGATATGTATGAACATATCTATAAAGTTTTTACATTGTCATCTACAAATTACATAGGTATTACTCAGGAGGTAACCAATATAGCTTATTGGTCAGCATTAACGGTTGGTTTAGCTAACAGATATAAATATAAATCAAATAAAAATATGGTTGAAGAGAGCTTCGTATTGAATAATATACCAGAAAATTATGAACTAAATATAAGAAGCTTGTTTTTAAATGCACAGTTGAATGATATCCAAAGTGCTGTGAGTAATTTATGGGTAACTTTTGATAACTGGGCTTATCAGGAGTTTGGAATAAATTTAAATGATGACAAATTACAATATATTTAAAATTATGGGTGAGTAAGTAAAAGATTAATTGATTATATCTCGAATTCGAGTCTTCCACAAAAGGGGGCAAATCTGTAACAAAAGGGTTTGCTCCTTTTATTTATTATTTAGGCAGGTTTAAGGAAGACTTGAATTCGAGATGAATTGAACATGATAAAATAAATTTGAGAAGTGCAACCCCAAAATAAATTAAAGTAAAGGTAGTGAAAATATGGATGATTTTCTACCAATAAAAGAAGACCTAGCTTTAATAAGAACTGAAAAAATGACATTTAAGCAGTACAACTCCATTCATTCTTATCCAGTTTATAATGTTCAATCTTTTTTCAATGCTATCAATAAACTTACTTATGAAAGGGTCCTAATAGGAGGAGAAGTGAACAATAGTTTTTATAATGAAGAAGAGGTGAATTTTAATTTTGAATCAAAAAAGACATTCTCTTTGAATAAATCAAAGAAATATCTTGAATTAATTTTTAACAAAAATGATTTCATTAAAGAATTTGATTTAATTAACCAAATTTACTTATTAACCGAAATAAATGATTTTTTCTTTTTGGTTTTAAATCCGATAAAAGGAAAAAAATACTATGACGTGTTAAGTGAAAAAGTTAGTGTTGAGATAGATGGAGAACACGAAAGAATACTGTGGTTTGAATATGATGCCACTGATATCTATGTTGCAAGTTGACTCTCCTCTAGATTTGTCTCAATTTCGATAAATCGATAAAAGGGAACAAATCTGTAAAAAAGGTTTGTTCCCTTTTACTTATGTTTAAGATGTCATCTGAAAGGTTTGGTTACGAGATATATTAAATAAACTCCTTCCATTGGTGATACAATGAATAAAGCGTGTTTGTTAAATAATTACATATATAGTGTGAAAGTTTCCTGTAATTGACCATTTTGCGATCGCCGGGATTTTTGTCTGTTTAATCTGAGATGCAAGGAGGGTTTTTATGAGTAATAATAGGATTGAGAAGTTAAGGAAAAAAGCTTCACTCGTGAAGCAGATAGATGCCCCTTCAATATTAGCCGTTGATTTAAATGACATTCTTGAAAGTAATATAAAAGTAACGAAGTTGATAGATGAAATAGATTCATTAGACAAAAAAGATGAATTAGAAGATCTTTTAATTAACTTGGAAATTGAATTAGATCACATAAACTGGCATTATAAAAGCTTTAAAAAACAATTAAGTAAGTTATATGAATGAAATTAGTTAAAAACCTTTGGAAAAAATAGAAACCCCAGGGTGATGAAATGGTTAGAAATGAAAATCGAATAGGTTTAAGGATAAGAAGCGATAAAGAAGTAAATAGCGCAGTAAGAGAATCCTGTATTAATTTCGCTAAATGGCTTCGAACAACTCAGGAATTCCCGATTAGGGTTGTGGTATATCTTAAGAAAGATTCTATTTTAAAAACAATAGAAATAGAAGAGTTTGCAAGTGCTACATTTTTTGCTCCTTCCAATAAAACACATGAGCCATATATAAGAATAGCCACAGGTGATTATGAACAGTTGGTATCTGATAGGGGAGAAATAGATGCATTATGGGCAATTTTAAAAAGTATGGCTCATGAACTAGTGCATTATCATCAATGGATTAATGACAAATATTTTGATGAGGATGAGGCGGAAAGGCTGAGTGAATATTTGTTGGATGAATTTGCAGAAACTCTTTAGTAGGATTAAAAAAAGAGCTCGTTGCTCTTTTCTTTTTTTAAATAGCATTCATCTCAGTTTCAAGTTATCAATTTTGTAACTAACGGAGAAGGCTAGTTGAAAAAGGGATTTGATATTTACGAGGAGGTTTAAAATGATCTTTGAGGAAATTGATATAAAGAAACATCGAGATACAGTAGTTCAATTTCGGAAAGATTCATTTAATGTAAGTTTTGGGAATGCTATGGGGTTCGGTGAAGAAGGGGAATATTTAAGCTGGCTAGCTGAAAAAATTAGAGATTTTCCGGAAGGTTTTGTTTTAGCCAAAGAAGATGGTAAATATATCGGACAACTTGAATTAACTATACGTGAATACGAAGGCAATAAAATTGGGTATGTAAATCCATGGATTATGTAATTAAGTTATTATTGGGGTACCGCCAGCAAAACGCGGAAAACGTACGCTAAGCATGAAATAAAAATCTCAGAGATGAAAAAAGGAGAGGAGAGACTTAATTATTAAGCCTCTCCTCTCCTTTTTTCATTATTAATGTGGCATGTTGACTTTCTCGAATTTTTCTTCTATTGGTAATGCAATAAGGGCATATGGCCCTGATGGGGAGGATAATTAGCTTTGATTTACTTTTGAGATTTCTAAAAGAAATTTTTCATTATCAACAATTTTCACTCCTGTATAGTAGTGTTGAATAATTTCTTGATATGTTTTCCCGGATTTCGCCATACCATTCGCCCCATATTGGCTCATTCCTACCCCATGACCATATCCTTCAGAAGAAATGACAATGTGGTCCCCTTTCTTTTTCCAATGAAAGTCAGATGAAGGTAAATTAAGTTTCTCTCTAATTTGTTTACCCGTTAATTCTTTCCCGTTTAACGTTACCTGGCGTACACGGTCTCCGTTAGTCCTTTCCGATATGGAAGCTTCTAAATCAGGCTCTTGTTCGAGGTCAACACTAAGTTTTTCTTCGAAGACAGATACCGGTATAACTGTTTGATTAGAAGCTTTAGGAGAATCCTTGTCCCATGGACTTTCTACACTTCTAAGGTATGGAAGTTCTGCTGACCAATAATCCTCTGAATTCTCAGTAAAACCATTACTTGTAGAAAAGTAAGACGCTGTAATTAAACGATCTTCATAAACGATTACTTGCCCTTGGGTATCATGAACGGCCTCTTTTATTTTATTGATTTTTTGGATATAGTTCGCGCCCCATTTTTCTTTTAAATCTGCTGTACTACTAAACACTTGGTGAGTGACTGTGTCTGTTACATCGGCTTTTTGGGGAACTGAGTGGTCTGGATTTAGCAATAATGAGGTAATATACGTTCTCGCACTGAGTGCTTGTGCTTTCAAGGCTTCCTTCTCAAATTCTTCTGGCATTTCACTAGCAACTACACCAACTACATAATGTTCTAAAGGGAGTTTTTCTACCACATCTTTTTGAGTACGATAAACACTTACTTCAGTTGATTGGTCTAGTATAATAGTTTCATCTATACTATTATTTTCTGTCTTCTCTGTAGTTGTCTGGCTTACTTCGTGCTCTTGGGGATTTACATAAGGAACTACGACAGCAGTTGGCAAGATTACTATTAATGATGTCATTATTAACATAAAATATAGAATAGATATTGGTTTTATATTAATCCCCCTCCATTTAAATGTTTTTATGGTATTATCTTACTGACATGCGTCCTTCTTTATTCCTCTATTTTGGGTCGATTTCATTGGACCAGATGGGGATTTCTTAAAGAAGAGAACGAAGTTTTCACCATGAACGAGGAATATTATCTTGAATTTAAATCTTCCGTTATTGGGGAGCTATCCTCCAATAAAGACGATAGCTTTTGTAACTCACGGAGAAGGCTAGTTGAAGAAGGGATTTGATATTTACGAGGGGGTTTAAAATGATCTTTGAGGAAATTGATATAAAGAAACATCGAGATACAGTAGTTCAATTTCGGAAAGATTCATTTTATGTAAGTTTTGGGAATGCTATGGGGTTCGGTGAAGAAGAGGAATATTTAAGCTGGTTAGCTGAAAAAATTAGAGATTTTCCGGAAGGTTTTGTTTTAGCCAAGGAAGATGGTAAATATATCGGACAACTTGAATTAACTATACGTGAATACGAAGGCAATAAAATTGGGTATGTAAATTTGTATTATTTAACACCCGAAATGCGTGGCCAGGGTAAAGGGAAAACTTTACACCACTACGCTAAGCAATTCTTTAAAAACAATGAAGTTAGTGAGTATCATCTAAGGGTTTCTCCATCAAATAACAACGCGATCAAGTTTTATCGTACAATCGGAATGGATGAAGTCGGTACAGAAGTTGATGGAAAAGTAATTAGGATGAAAGGTTATTTATAAGATTTCATATTGTACTAGGGTATGCATTAGTTAACATTTTATAAAAATATCTCGAAATCAAGTCTTCCATAATTGGGAGCATTTCTTGAGTAAACATATACAAGAACATCACAGGGGAGATAATAAATGACTAAAGGATTATATGAATTTATAAGTGAAGCAGAGTTAAAAAAGTATGCAGAACTTGCTGTGCGAGCTGGAGTAAATCTGCAAAAACATCAATTGTTGATTATTCATAGTGATATACAAAATGCTACGTTTGCCCGTCTAATCCAAACGGTAGCCTACGAGGCAGGGGCTTCAAATGTATTTATAGATTGGAAAGATGAACAGGCTGCCAAAGAATTTTACTTAAATGCAACAGATGATGCCATCGATCACTTTCCTGATTGGCAGGCTGCCCGTTTCAAGGAATGGGAAGATGGAGGTGCTGCTTACATACATATTATTTCTGAAAACTTAGATGTCTTCGAGGAGGTTTCTACAGACAGGATAAATCGTTATCTAAAGGCTTCTCGTACGAAATTGAAGGACCATCATGCAAAAATCAGATCCCATGAGGTACGTTGGTGTCTTATAGCTGTACCTTCTTTTGAATGGGCTTCGAAAGTATATCCTCACGTAAGTAAAGAAGAAGCCGTGCAATCGTTATGGCAAGCGATCTTAAGTGGAGCGCGGGTAGATGGAACAGATCCTATCAAAGACTGGGAAAATCATGACCGTGCCTTCGATTCTCGAAAAAAGATCCTCAACGAGAGCCAATTTGAAGCCCTGCATTTTACAAATAGCCGTGGAACTGATTTGTTCGTTGGTCTACCTAAAAATCATCTTTATATCGGCGGGGGTGTCATAGATAAAAAGGGAATACCTTTCTTTCCGAACATTCCTACGGAAGAAGTATTTACGGCTCCCCATAAAAATAAGGTGAATGGAAAATTGGTAGGTACTAAACCTCTTGTCTATGGGGGAAGTGTCATCGATGAATTTCATCTAATTTTTCAAGATGGAAGGATTACCGACTATTATGCCGCAAAGGGACAGGATGTGTTACAGGATCTCATCGAAACAGATGAAGGTTCTCATTATCTAGGTGAGATTGCCTTGGTCTCTAATAAATCTCCTCTTGCTCAGATAGATACCCTTTTTTACAATAACCTGTTTGATGAAAACACGTCCTGTCATATTGGAATCGGAAATGCATCTCCCTCCAATATTCAAAATGGTGTTGACCAAACTGAGGAAAAGTTGAAGGCGGCGGGTCTAAATGCTTCACTTTTGTTAGTCAATGTGACTTTTGGTACCGAAGATATGAAAGTAGTGGGGATTGAAGAAGGTGGAACTGAAGTCCTGCTAATGAAGGATGGGGATTTCCAATTCTAAATCGTCTTCAACTTAAAAACAGAGAAAACTGAGTTGGAAATCTGTTTCAATATCTCGAAATCAAGTCTTCTGTTGTTGGGGAGCTTTAGTTGAATAAGCCCAATATAAAAAAGAGGAACTTCAATGAAATTGGAAGTTCCTCATTTTGTTAGTAATATCAACACTCAACTTTAACAGAGTCAATAAAAAAACACACCAAAAGTGGGTGTGCTTTTTGGTTTATTCACAAAATACTTTATTTTTTATCACTTTCTATTTCTTTTGATTTCTGAATTAAGTATTGAAAATAACTCTCCAATTCCTTTATCTGTTCCGGCCCCATGGACTTCCACTTCTCAATATCAAAAAAAGACATATCATCAATTTCGTACTTCTCAAGAAGGCGGTTTATCTCTGATAAAGAATCAAAGTCATTTTCTTTACGTGGTGTAAGGTTGTGACTATTAATTCTTCCTAATAAGTAATCAGTGGATACATCGAAATAATCAGCAATTTTTTGTAGTGTTTCATAATCTGGCTGCCTCGAACCAGATTCATATCGAGAGAGTTGTACGTTAGAAACACCTATTGATTCAGAAACTCTCTTTTGTGAGAGATTATTTCTATCCCGTAAATGTTTAATTCTTTTACCTATAATATTCAAGGAAGATCTTCCTTCCATCAGTATTCATGAATACCATTATTTTAACATTATTACCTAATTGGTAAAAACATATTTCCGAATTGGTAATTTATATCTTTACATTTCCAAAATGGTAATGTAAGATGTGATTATAGTTACCAAATTGGTAATGAGGAGGTGGAAATGATGTTTGAACAAAAAGTAGACTTAAAAAAAATAAAAGCCGCTAGAAAAAGTAATGACATTTCTCTTGAACGAATGGCTGAAATACTTGGCTACAACAGTCCTAATGGATACTTTTATTTAGAATCAGGAAAAAGTAAATTTACTGCAGAAAAACTAGCAAAGGTAAGCGAATTTTTAGGTATTCCAATCGATCAACTATTTATTAAGTATAAAGTTTCCGATTTGGAAACTTGTGATTCTGAGGAGGTGATTTAAATGCAAAGAGTAACAATGACTACTCAAGAAACCGCTGATTATCTTGGTGTATGTATTGAAACCATTTATAAGATGGTCCAACTCAACGAAATTCCACATTTTAGAGTGCGTCGGCGTATCTTTTTCTCCCAAGATGCAGTTAATAATTGGATTAAAGATCAGGAGTCCAACTATGAACATCAAGCTATGTAACTTAAGTTTAAGACAATAATTGTTAACAAAGTGGTACAAAAAGGAGACTACATCTATTGAAGGGTAATCGTGTTGGAAGAACTTTGAAGGAGTTGAGAGAGAAAATGGATAAAACACAAGAACAACTTTCAAGTGAGGTTTTACAATCTAGAGAATCTTTAAGTAAGCAAGAAAACGGAAATAGGTCGGTTCAGCCAGGCTTAACAAGACAATTTATTGACAAGTACAACGATCCATGGTTGGCACTAGAGGCAGCTAATGAATATATCGGCTGGGGTGTAACCAAATTAGATGGTCCTAAGGCTGATAATCTTAGCAGTATTGTTCAATCAGAAGTAGAAGAAGCACTTCATGGCGTACTTGATTCTATTGCTAGAGTTGAAATTAATAAAGTTCCTAATTTTGTTCACTCTATGGATCTCCAAGATATTCGAATTTCTGCTAGTGAAATTGTTGAAGCAGTTTACTGGTCACTTATGTACTTAGCTATCGTGTGTGAGACTTACAACATGGGATGGCTAGAGTTGTGGGAAGAGCATTATTCTAAATTAAAATCCAATGGTTATGTACTCTAAACCCAAAATATTTTAAAAATTGCAGGAGGTGAAAGAATGCAAGGTTGGATAAAGCTTCATCGTAAAATCATTCAAAGTGAGATTTTTGAAAATGAAAAAATGTTAAAGATTTTTATCTATTGCCTAACGAAATCAAGTCATAAAAATACTGAATCTAGAGTGGGTAGGCAGAAGGTTCAACTTAAACCAGGACAATTTATATTTGGTCGTAAAAAGGCTGCATCTGAATTGAACATGAATGAATCGACGGTTCGTGATTACTTAAAAATATTAGAGGAAGATGATGTAATTACTATTCTTTCCACCAACAAATATAGTGTCATAACCGTTGAAAACTGGGCAAATTACCAATCTAACGATGAAGAATACGACAACAAATCATCAGCAGATAACCAGCAAAAGAACAGCACTTCGCCATCAGATAGACAGCAAAAAGACACATACAAGAATGGCAGAGAACTTAAAGAAGTTAAGAATGTAAAAGAATTTATTACAACAACTACTTCTGAACGAGTGGAATGTGAAGCCATTAAATTTTATCAAAACAACTTTGGTATTATACGTCCTCAAATCTCAGAAGAAATAATGACCTGGAGTAAGGATCTTGGAGATCCATTGACCGTGGAAGCAATGAAGCGCTCTCTAGATCGTAATAAACCAAGGTGGGGATACGTGAAAAGTATTCTTCAGTCCTGGGTAAATAAAGGAATTCAAACTATAGAACAAACTGAGGCTGAAGAAGTTGAATATAAGAATAGACGCCCTAATGAAGCTAGGTATACCAGACAACCACAAAACCAAGAGGTGATTCCCGATTGGTTCAAAAACTGTGCAGAGCAAGAAAGTCATAATACAAATAAACCGCCTAGCATTGAAGATATAGCTCGAATCATTGAGTTATCCATCAAGTTAAATAGACCGAGAGAGAGAATTCTTGAATCTATTGATCATCGGTATAAACTCTCTGAAGAAGATATAGCTTCGATTCAGGAAGGTAAATACACTGCCTTAGATATTTTACTCGAACAATCGAACCCTAGTGTGGTTGGAGATCCATAAACAAGGGAGGTAGGAAAGTGGGAAAAACCAAAAATAAACACTTTGCTTATTATGATATTGCATCACAAGCGGATAATGTAAAAACCTTTGAAGGAAAAAGATATGATGTACACGGTATTTGGGCGGTAGATCGCTATGGAACTACTAAAAAACTTGCCAGTATCTATTACCGAATTCGAACCGTGAAGAATGATCGATTTAAAACCATTGCAAAACGCAAAAACCCTAAGAGTGAACTAATACCCGTCAGGTAAATGTAACGATTTTAATACGTGCTTAAATAGCACGTATGGAACTTTGAAAACTACATATCTACGTTAGGAAAAGAAAGGTCACAGAACTTTCCTAGCTGTCGATAATCGTTCGGTGCGTGTCACGTGAAACGCATCTAGTGACCGGATAAGCGTTGTATCAATAATGGTTCTTCTATTTGGAGTGAGGATATAGCCAATGAAACTTTTAATAGTAAAACCTAGATGCATAAAGTTCTACGTATATGCTAGAAACGTTGTGCATTGCAGAACACTATGATTAACATGGTGGGTCTGCATAGGGTTGATTGTATCTAGCCAAAAACAATCTCTTTATATAATAAGGATTCCTTTCCAAGATGTGGATTTATGTTTAAGTAGGTGTTAGAATCGTTATACAGTTCACTCGAGAAGGGAATGATCTGATGAAAAAGTATTGGATCAGTAGTTTCTCTGGTTTGATATTAGCTATCATTCTTGTAGGTTGTGGAGCTCAAGGAGCCACAGGTGAAGTAGAGTCTTTATCACCAGACGAAATGAGAAGTCACATCGAAGAAAATGACACAGCCTTTATATTACTTAATAATACGGAGGATAAGGAAGATCGGACAGAAAAGATTGAATTAGTTGAAGATAAGATTAATTCGATTAGTGTGAAAGAAATAAATGCTAAGTCTCCAGAGATGCTAGATAATAATTTAAAGCCAGAAGACTTAGGGTTAAAAAGCATCCAGTTTGAGACTTTGGGCTTTTATGAGGATGGAAAATTAAAAGACTATGTTTCCTTAAGAAGTGTTGATTTTCCTTCAGAAGATAGTAAGGAAAAAGCTTTGCAAGAATTTATTGACAATAACGCATCATAACGGAAGTGATCTTTAATAGATCGCTTCTTTTTTTATGCCAAAAAACCTTTAAAGGAGGTGATCACAATGGGAGCGACAAATCGTGAACTAAAACAATCGAAGGACTTGGTTCAAACCCTATTAACTATTCAAGACCTATCTTACAATGATTGGCTACATGAAAAACACCAAGAGTATATTCAAGACAATCAGGATGTTGTTATGAAATCTTTGTTGCATTACAAAGGGTTGAATGAAGAGAAAGAAAAATTTTAAAAGGAGTGTATCGATCGATGAAATTTCTAACTAATTATTCTATGCTTTCCGCCATTAGTAATCTTCAATCTACTGGGGCTTCGATACTGACTGCTATGCAGTTGCTCGGTATTATTTCAGCTGCCATTGCCTTTGGAATTGGAGCTTATCATCTTATTTGGGGAGGTGTTCGAGGGCGTCAGAGTTCGATTGTTTGGTTTATTGGTGGGGCAGTAGGTCTTGTGGTTCTAATGGGTGCAACAGCTATTGCTCAATACATTGATAGCCAGGTAGTTTTTTAAAGGAGCGATATACGAATGCGAGTATTATTCACGTCAAAGCTAGATGGAGAGATTACTAGTTTTCACCCTTATTCTTTTGCAGAAGTCGTAGAAAAGACAGAAATTCTTGATAAGAAGTGGAAGAAAAAGAATGCTCAACCGGTACATCTCGATTTTATGCTATCAAATGAAGAAGGAGATAAACTGTATAGTGGGACGTATGTCGTTGGATCGGAAGATACCACAAATATTTACGACCATATTTGTCAGAAGCTTTTCCAACTCCCCATGAGAAATCATCAACATGAAAACGAAAGGGACATTCTTTTGCAACAATTAACGTCCCATACGCCAACGAATTATCAAATGGATGTTACGGAATTAGTAAAAAAGAATACGGAGAAATCCTCTACATGGACTCGAACGAGTAAACATGGAAAGATTCTTGCTATTTCTTTGATTAGTTTGCTTGTCATAGCCATTACTATTTCAATTACGTTAGCCGTTATGGTAAGTAATCAAGCGAAAGCTTTGAATAATGCGAAAGGGGAATTGACAGAGGTAAGGACAATGAAACAAGCATACGAAACAGCGTTGAGTGGTGATAGGAATGAAGCTGTTAACCATATGAAAAATAAAAAAGATCTAAGTGCATCTGAACAAAAAGCGTTGGTTTACCTTTTAGTTTCAGAAAAGAATTATAAAGAAGCTCTTCATTATGCAGAAAAAAATCAATCAACATTTTTAGCTAGTCAAGTGATGAAGCTCCATGGAATAGAGGAGCTCAAGAAATTCCAAGAATCCTATCCAAGTCCAGTCGGTGCTTTCGAAGTGGCTTTCCACACTGAAGAGTATGAAAAAGCGATCAATATTGAAAAGCTGCCTATGGTAGATGAACTTTATAAGGAAAAAGGGTTGGCCTATTTGAGGGTGGATCAACTAGAAGAAGCGAAGAAAATGGCAAGTGAGGCCAAAAGTGATGATTTGAATGAAAAAATCAACGAATATGAGGAATTAGAAGAACAGTTAAAGAAGGTGAACAGTCAAATAGAAACTGAGAAACAATCAGAAAGTGAAGACCAAGATAAAATCAAGGCCTTAGAAGAAGAAATAGACGAGCTAAAAGCTCAACAAAATAGTATATAGGAGGGCGATTATTTTGAAATCGATCATCGCTAAAAAGCAGGTGCTTATCCCATTAAGCATCTGCTTTTTTATGGTGACGATGCTTATGGCCACATTTATTTGGAATGTGGGGCTTGCCATGTGGGAAACCTTAAAAACATTTCCTTATTTTAACCAGCCATTAGTAATAGAAGCATCGTATTTTACTGATTTTCATGTGAAGGAGCAGCCGTATTTCTACGGAGTGGCGGCTTTTTTAAGTCTCCTGGGTATCGCTTATATGATTTATAAACTTCGCAGCAACTTTAGTCCTGTTGGAACCGATGAAAAAGGATCCCAGCGATTTGCTACGAGGAAAGAAATTCACCAACAATACAAAGCTATCCCTGATCGCAGGAGTTCCTATTCTGGTCAAGGTGGCCCTGTATTAGCTCGCAAAGGGGAGAACGCTTATATCGATCCATCTCCCGTCAATAACTTGATTATTGGGACAACACGAAGTGGGAAAGGGCAAACGTATGTGATTCCCACAATTGATGCCTATTCTCGGGCGGAGAACCAACCATCTTTAGTGATGAATGATCCTAAGGGCGAACTGTTCGCTTCTAGCCGTGAAACCCTTGAAAGTCGAGGGTATGAAGTAGAAGTTCTTAACTTAATGAACCCCATGCAAAGCATGAGCTTTAACCTGCTGGAACTAGTTAAACAATCCTATCAAGATGGTGACTATTCTACAGCTCAAACGCTATGTGAAACGATCACTCACATGCTCTACCACAACCCTCAAGCGAAAGAGCCTATGTGGGATGACTCGGCTAAATCACTTGTCAATGCGATGATCCTAGCGATTACGGAGAAAAGCATAACAGAAGGAACAGAAGAAAAAATCACGATGTATACCGTAGCTAACATGTTAGCAGAATTAGGAACGCAAAATGACATCGATGAAAATGGTCAAGAATTTAACGCGCTGGATCAATATTTTCAAAGCTTACCCCAATCGCATGTAGCAAAAGAGCAGTATGCGACGAGTAATTTCTCTAAAGGAAATACGCGGTCCAGCATTTTTACAACGGCTATGAATGGGTTAACGAAGTTTACGATGAGCGAAACCGCTAAGATGACAGCGAAGAACTCGTTAGATTTGAAGAAGGTAGGATTTGGTCAATTTGTTAAAGGCCAAGGTGCTCCTTTTTCAAAGGTGTTTGTCACATTCCCAGATGGTGTAAAGGAAACCAATCAATCCGGAGAGAGTGGAACCTGGACGATTAACTTTTCATCAAAATTGAAGCCAGGGGACATCATAACTGTTCAACAAGATAAAGAGCCCGTTTCTTCTAAGAAAAGAAGGAATTCAACGAAAGATCAAAAGAAAGATGATGAAGAAAAGCAGAGATGTGAAGTGGCCATCAAGGTGAAGGAGATTCATGAGGATACGGGAGAGGTTCATTTTTCCTCTTCCTCTCTTTCCGATAGTGAAATTAGAGTGGAACGAATTACTTATTTCACAAAACCTATAGCTATCTTCATGGTTACGCCGGATTACGATACATCGACTCACGCGATTCCTTCTATTTTTGTGAGCCAGTTGTATTATGTGTTATCCAAAAATGCAGCCATAGCAAAGGGGCAGAAATGTTTGCGTGAAGTAGTCTTTATGCTGGACGAATTCGGAAATATGCCCGCTATTGCAGACATGGACAATAAAATAACGGTTTGCCTGGGAAGAAATATACGTTTTCACTTAATTATTCAATCCTACGCTCAGTTAAAAGACTTATACGGGGAGGATGGACAGGCAACGATCCGAGGAAATTGCGGGAATGAAATTTACATTTTAAGTGCGGATTATGATTCAGCTTCTTCTTTTTCATCCAAATTAGGTAAAAAAACATTAAATACGCAAACACGGTCTGGCTCTACTTTCTCTTTAGATAAGTCGAAAACAGAAAGTACGGAAGGCAGAGACCTCCTAACGGCCAACGAATTGCAAGAATTAGAGGAAGGAGACACGGTAGTTCGTCGTGTATTAATGAGGCGAGATAAGAAGAGGAGAAAAATACGAGCATTTCCCATATACAATACAGGCAAACACAGTATGAAGTATGCTCACACGTATTTAAGTCAGTATTTTGATACGAGCCGATCCATCACGGAAGAAGAAATACACACCCCGCACCGTTATATTCAACCAAAAGAATTAGTAATTGATTTTTATAACCATTCCCTTCCCAAAACGGAGAAGGAAAACAACTTGGAGAAATTATCTGGTGAAGCTGAAAATGGTCCGTTTGAAGAAGATAGTGTGGGAAGAGAACCATGGAAAGAACAAAAGGTAGGAGAATTTCTTGATAAAAGTACCCTTCATATGGTTCATCAACAGGTGGCACCCCTTTTACATCACAGTAAGGAAGAGATGGATCAGGAACCTATGGAGGTATTTCTTGACCATATAAAACTGTTAGGAGAGGGACAGGAAATTAACCGGCAAGTGTATGATCACATACGTAAGCAAACGGACAAATTAAAAGAAGAGCAAGAGCACCCTAGGAATGAAAAAGAAAAGACTCCCATGTAAGGGATACGAGGGGGTGAAACGATGTCAGATGAGGAACTTTTAGAGAAGTTGCTGGAGTTTTCAGAGGTTTTGTCAACGAATAATATCTTCATATCGGGCTTACGGATCATGGGCTGGGGGATTATATTACTTCTGAAGATGATCGTGGATAGCCTAGAAGGCATGGTCGATAGTGTCTTAACACTAACAGATTTCTTCTTAAGTGAACCCGTCCAAAGTTTTCTAGATACCATTCAACCTGTGCTTTACGTATTATTAGCTATTTCATTAGCGATGATCGGTTTTCGTTTGATTTTCAATAAAGAGAAAAATCGTGCCGATCTGCCAATGAACCTTTTCCTATCCGTGATGACCATTAGTCTATTAACGTTTGGGATGGGACAAGTCAATGATTTTACTGAGGATGCAGTCAATGTGGCCCAAGTGAACACCGACTCCTTCACGACTTCCGACCGAGTGATGACCGACTATGTTACGGATATTGCAGTATACGATGAAACAGGATGGGAAAGCTCAGATGTTGATAACCAGCATCATATAAGTCCTGACTCTATAGATAAAATCTCTATTAATGAGACCATTACTAGGGAGTTCGAAAAGGCAAATGGAGATCAACTATCCTCTGAAGGAAAAGAGATCATAATGAATAAAGTTGGCTTAGAATCAAACGGGGAAGAAGGACTAGTAGAGTTAGGCAAAAGTGGTTTATTTGACTTCTTGCCTGAAAATTATTACCGGTGGCATATCGATTGGTTTACAGCCATTGTGACTCTGGGAGTTATGGCTTTTACGATGATTCTCATATCCATTAAAATCGCTAAGCTATGTTTTGAACTTGGGTTTAATCATATCGTTGCTCTTATTATGGCTTATGCCGATATCTCAACTGGGCAACGATTAAAAGCGATTATCAAGAATATTGGTAGTATCTTTGCTTCGCTTATTATGATTTTCCTAAGCTTGCGGGTGCATATGTATTACACCACCTTTATCGGTGAAAACCTTGAAGGGATAGGCTATTTAGTAGCCCTGATTGCAGGGAGTCTAGCTGTGATTGATGGACCGAATATTGTTCAGAAGCTATTCGGCATAGATGCTGGGCTGAAAAACGCTTGGCATGTGGCTATGGGAGGTTACCTAGCATCCAAAACGCTAGGACCACCTGCAAAAAAAGCAGCCGGAGCTATTGCTAGTGGGGGAACTAGTGCCGTTATGAATACGGGAGCTGGCGCAGCTGGTGCCGTTGCAGGAATGGCAGGAAGTAAACCAAAAGGTCAGTCACAAGGATCTGAACAAAATAAGCAAACGGCTAGTCCGACAAAGAGTAACAGAGCTCAGGAAGAGAGAAAGCCTCAAAAGCAAGAACTAAGTCCAATGGATTCCTCCCAGAGAGGCCGTTCACCTTCTCGTAAAGGGTCCACTTTATCTGGGAAATCCATGAATTCTACTCCTCAAGAAATTAGCGAAGAAAATCAGCAACCTTCCTCTTATTCATATAACCATCAGCGTTCAAATGATGAAGGAGGTCAAGGGAGTCATCAAACAAGTACTTCAGTGGAAAAGAGAGAAAATAAAAACTCAGGGTTAAATGGAAAGCCTCTAGAACAAACAGAACAGAACCCTAATCATGATGGTAAGAAAGTTCAAGGAACCACAACTTCACCTCAAGAAGCTCCAGCAACTACAGATGAGATACCGATGCCTAATCAGCACAGAACGGAGCAGAGAACCATTAGTCAATACGTCAGGGATCAAGCTAAGGAACGCATTCAAAATAACAGAAAGGTACAGGGGGCAAAACGAACGTACGATTTATCACGAAATTCCACGGAAAACTGGAAAAATAAAATCAAGAAACGCGGACAAGGATCTTAACTTTGTTCGCGTTTTTGTTTTGAGAAAGGAGAAAGGACCTTGCAGTACAAAATTCCTTCTGAAATTGGAAGTGAGCTTAAAATCAACCGGCTGTTTTACCTTACCGATCTCCTAGTGGTTTTAATCTTAGGAGGGATCGGCTTTACTTTTCGATATGTGGTGCATCCTTCTTTGGTTTGGTACTACGCGATCTTTTGGATTTTGTTGATGATTGCTTGGTTAATACGAACGAAAACGAATCCAAAGCTTCGGATGGCGAAAGTGTTGCTTTTAGCTGTCAGCCGCGATCGATTAACCTATTGTGCGATAGATACAGAGGAAGAAAAGAAAGGAGATTCTTAAATGCCTCGGAGAGAAAAAGAAGATGTTTTGTTTTTCGAAGATAGCGAGGAGCAACAAGCTCTTTTTGATGAACGAGCCGAACGGAAGGTTAAAGACAGAAACTCTAAGACTGGGAAGAAAAAAAGAGAACTAGCCAAAGCTTCCATTGCCGAAGTTATCCCGATTCAAGATATGACACCTGATGGATCCTTTGAACTTCAAAGGAACAAAGGGTACATGGACGTGATGCAGCTGCAGAGTAAGGATATTTATTCTCCCTCTACGCAAGAAACGGAGTACGACATTATGATGATGGCTAAATTCTTTCAATCCTATGCTCACGACATTAAGGTTGTTTCTATGAATTTTCCAGTGGATATGCAAAAGCAATTAGACGCGATCCACCGTAAAATTGCTCAAAATACAGCCCCTTTATATGAACGATTTTTACTTAAGAAAAGGGATGAATTGCAGTTTTTAGAAACTCATCGAACCAACCGCGAGTTTTATTTATATATTTATGCCTCAAGCCTTAAGCAGCTAGCTGAATATCGTAATAACTGTCGTCGGTACCTTGGACGAGTGACTCCAATCATTGAATTAACCGATGAAAAGAAGCTTGATTTAATTTATAAGCTCAACAATCTTAATACCAAATTGGAAAAAAGGGGGTAGAAGAATTGTTTTCTTTCCTTAAAAAGAGAAACGATGAAGAGGAAACCGAGTATCGGGGATATAATCCCTACTTATTAGCTCATGTACAACCCCAGGGTGGCATTCACTTTCAAGAATCTTATATTCGCAAAGGAGATGGCTATGAAGCTTGTGTCCATGTCTATTCCTTTCCTAAGAACGTGTCTGATTTCTGGTTAGAACCGATTTTCAATATGGAAAATGTGATTACCACCATGGATGTCGTATCAGACGATCGTTACAAAGTACGCGATGGATTAAATAAAGGGATGGCCGAACAAAGTTCCCGTATCATCAACGAGAAAGATAATGCAGGGATTATCGAGGCACAAAATAATTACGATGATTTACGAGAGCTTTATAACCAAGTATCCGAAGAGGGTGAGATCGTAAAGCGTGTCCATCTTCGACATTACGTCAGCGCCCCTACAAAAGCTGAATTAGAGGATAAAGTGAAAGCTGTAGTGTCCAACTTACAAGATGAAAACTTCCGAGGGTCCATCTTCTTAAATGAACAGGAGTATGAATGGCAATCCCTTCTATCGAATTATACAGAACAATCCACTTATCGGAATAAACGGGAAGGGCAGCCGATTCCAGCATTAGGTTTAGCTGGTGGTTTTCCTTTTCATTTTACGAGTCTTAATGATCCCTACGGCACTTTTTACGGAACCACGTTAACCGGAGGGAATGTGGTTTTTGATTTATTTCATCGGGATAAGCAGCGAAAAAGTTATAACGGGGTCATGGTCGGAGCGATGGGAGCCGGAAAATCTACTACACTCAAGAAGATTATGCTAGATAATGCGATCAAAGGATATAAGGTTCGAACGTTTGACGTAACTGGGGAATTCGCAGAATTAACAGAAGCTCTAGGAGGAAAGCAAATTGCCTTAGATGGATCGGATGGTGTCATTAATCCCTTACAAGTCTATCGAACTGCTGAAGACGAGTACACGTCCTTTACTCAGCATTTATCGAAGTTGACCACGTTTTATAAGTTTTTAGCTCCAGAAGCTACAGATAGTGAACTGAAAGAGTACGAGAATCTACTAAGGAAGCTTTATGAAAAGACAGGACTATGGAGAGAGGAGGAAGACTCGAACATTACGAAACGCTCGGTGAATGATTATCCTATATTTACAGATTTCCTGGCGTTTATTGAAGACCATCTCTATGAAAACATCGAGGAAGGAAAGCAGTGGGAGAAGGTGAGCCAGGAAAGAAAACGGCGACTGGAAAGTATTGAATTGAACATTCGTAACATCGTGGAAACTTACGCTCACTTGTTCAATGGAGCTTCAACGATCGAACACTTTGATGCTCAACAAGTAGTCACCTTTACGTTGCGAGGACTATCCCAAATGCGAGCTGAGGTTTTTCAAGCGCAACTGTTTAACGTACTGAATCTCCTCTGGGATTCAATGCTGACCAATGGAGCCCCACAGTTCGATGCATATGATCGAGGAGAACTCGCGTTTGAAGATGCAGTTCGTTATTTAATTTTAATGGACGAAGCTCATCACATTATCGTGCGCCCGTAAGGGGCTTATGCGATTGCCTAAAAAGGCTGGAGAAGACGACTCTTCATCGTCAACCACCTTATCCTAAGGGGAAACCCACGGGGGAGTGTAGCATGGTGTGTAAAGGCACAAGTCAGGTAAGCCATACATCCTGCGACTGAGTGTCGAGACGAAACGATTGAGAAGGAATAAAGCTTGACTGCCTGAACCCCAGTGCAAGGAGAGTAATGGTGTTCCTTTACCTACTATGGTTAAGAGGTATTGCTGATATGATAAACGCATTTAACAGGGCGTTTAATCAAAAAGTGCAAAGTATTTAATAATTGCTTCTGCATGTCGTCCACAATATCAGTCCGCGCTCAGTATAGAGTGAAAGCACAAAAAGGGATTCCTAACTCAATCATAATTATCGCTAAGTTGCTAAACGGGGATTACCTAAGTTGAAACGCCTATTAAGTAGGCTATTGAGGATGATACCAAGTGGTAAAAAGCAAGGTATGTGGCTCATGAAAAATCAATAAGGTAACGGAGTTCTCGTAGTAGTCCAAGCTAGGGAAAGCCTGGCATATGGCGAAGGGGAACAGTCTATCCTATCTAAAAAAACAAAAGGAAGGTTATGGTGGAGACCATGCGAAGACCTGAATTAATTTTAGACATTCTAAGAGAAAAAGCCGGAAATAAAGATTATGTATTTGAAGGGCTCTACAAAAATCTCTATAATCCTGACTTCTACCTAAAAGCATATGGGAAGATATATGCTAAAGAAGGTAATATGACGAAGGGAACGGACGGGAAAACAATAGATGGCTTTAATCTTGAACTTGTAGAAAAGCTAATCGAATCGCTAAAGGACGAGTCCTACAGACCCAATCCTGCAAAAAGAATATACATCCCTAAGAAAAACGGAAAGAAAAGACCATTAGGAATACCATCTTTCAATGATAAATTAGTCCAAGAAGTTGTAAAACAAATATTAGAAAGCATTTACGAGGAACGTTTCCTCGATTCATCACATGGCTTCAGACCCAAGAAGAGTTGCCATACCGCACTAATGGAAGTGAAAAGTAAATGCTCAGGTGTGAAATGGTGGATTGAGGGAGATATTAAAGGCTTTTTCGACAACATCGAACACCACACATTAATCAAGCTATTAAGAAAAACGATAAAGGACGAAAAATTTATCAACTTAATTTGGAAATTCCTAAAGGCGGGCTACGTTGAAGACTGGACGTTAAACCACACTTACAGTGGAACTCCGCAAGGCGGAATTATCAGTCCTATTCTGGCCAATATCTACCTTCACGAATTAGATAAGTTCCTGGAGGAGTTGAAAGCAACCTTCAACGGAGGTAAGAGACGAAGAAATAATCCTGAATATCACAGTCTGAACAGTAAAATATGGAATCGTAATAAAAAACTTAGGGATCAAAAGCTCAGCGAGGAAGAAGCAAAACAAGTTAAAAACGAGATTAAAGAACTGTCGAGACAAAGAGAAAAACTCTCGTCGGAAGATCCAATGGACGAGAACTTCAAGCGACTACAATACGTTCGTTATGCAGACGACTTTGTAGTAGCAGTCATAGGAAGCAAGGATTTCACACGACAAATTAGAGATGAAATTGCCAATTTTCTAAGTAGTAGTCTGAGGTTAGAACTCTCAATGGAAAAAACACTTATAACGCATGCAGCTTCCAAACGAATGTCCTTTTTAGGATACGAGGTAAGCGTTGGAGGAAACAAGAAAACAACCTCCTCTAATGGCATTACCAGAAGAAGCGTAAAAGGTATTCCTATGTTACATCTACCACATGAAAAGATGCGAGACTTCTTATTTAGAAATCGTTACATGGTAGAGAAAAACGGACAGTGGAAAGCATGTCATCGCGCTAACTTAATTCATAACGACGATATAGAAATTCTATCAAGTTATAACGCAGAAATAAGAGGGTTCTATGAATACTATAAATTGGCAGTAGACGTAAGAAAGTTAAGTGGTGTCCACAATATCATTAAGACAAGCTGCGCCATGACACTAGCCAACAAATACAAAACATCTTGCCACAAAATTTATCGGAAGTTTGACCAAAATGGCACCTTCGGTGTTTTTTTCAAAACAACAAAAGGAACAAGATTTCGTCCCTTCTATAATGAAGGTTTTAAGACAGTCAAAATCCCTTCTCAAAGAAACATGGGACTGTTGGAAAACCACATAGATTCTCAACCCAATCAAATGAAATATAAAGCACGCACTTCTATTGAAAATAGATTACTAGCCAACAAATGCGAGCATTGCGGAAGAGAAGGAAAATGTGAAGTCCATCATGTGAGGAAATTAAAAGACCTCAAAGGTAAGAAAAAATGGGAAGAATTTATGATAGCTAGAAATCGAAAAACTCTTGTCCTTTGTAGAAGTTGTCATGTCAAACTCCACGCCGGAAAATTGGATTAGAATGACTCTAGGATAGATGGCGAGCCGTATACTCCGAAAGGAGTACGTACGGTTCTGAGGGGAGTTCTTAGAAACCTACCGTTAGAAATACGGAAAGGCGCTGGGTTCTTACCTTACAATACAAAGAAGAAAAGTGAGAGTGCTCTTGATTTTCTTACAAAGTTTAGCCGAGAGGCCAGGAAGTATTTTGGTGCTCTTCTCTATGCCAGTCACACCATCCGTGATTTTGTTCCTGAGGGTTCGGATCAGAGTATGGTAGAGGAAATCAAGAAGCTTTTTGAACTGACCCAATACAAAATTATTATGCAGCAAGATAGTAACAACTTAGAGATGATGCAGCAAATATTCATGGGGCAGTTAAGCCAAAGTGAATTAAAAGATATCCCTTACCTACAAACAGGGGAGACGATGTTAAGCATCCGTGCGGTTGAAAACATTCGTTTCAAGGTAGAGGTATCGGACGAAGAATTAGCCTTGTTTGGAGGAGGTGCATAAGGATGCCTTGGTCCCTCCTCCTGGGGTTAGTCCCTCGGAAAGTATGGCTTTGGTTGATTGGTATTCTGGTAGCTCTTTTCCTTCTACAAATGCTTTTGTATGCTTCAGTCATTACAGGGTTAATCGGTTATCAAAAGTCTTCCTCCAGTGAGGACGTGAGGTCCGTTGATGTGGTAAATGGAACAGCGCAAGTTTCAGCCGCACTAGAAGAGTACCGTCCTCTGTTTGAAGAATATGCTGAAAAGTATGGGGTGTCCAAGTATGTGGAGCTTCTCTTGGCCAAAACGATGCAGGAATCTGGTGGACGTCTTGATGATGTGATGCAAGCAAGTGAGTCTCTCGGTCTACCTCCAAACACGATAGAGGATCCTGAAAGAAGCATTAATGTCGGGATCCGATACTTCTCTGAAATGCTGGAGAAAGCAGGGGGAGATATTAAGCTAACCCTCCAAGCTTATAACTTCGGTGGAGGGTTCATTGATTACGCAAACGAACACAACAATGGAGAATACAGCAAAGAGTTAGCGATCGAATTTTCAAGAATGAAGTACCAGGAATTGAAGCATACAGGCATGTATTCCTGCATTAGACCTGAATCGGCAGAAACAGGAGCTTGTTATGGGGATATTGGTTATGTTGAGGCCGTTTTAAGTTACCTTAAAGGTGGAGTTATTGAAGCAGATTTACAACCTACGGGAGATTGGGTTATGCCCGTTGAAGGAGCACTCACACAAACCTCTGATTACGGCATGCGCTCAGATCCCTTTGATGGAACACCGGACATGCATAGAGGGATTGATTTTGCTTGTACGAACGCCGTAACGCCTATTCAAAGCGTAGATAACGGTCAAGTGGTTGGTGTGGTAAGAAAAAACTCTGGATATGGAAATAACGTTCTTGTCAAACATGAAGAGGGACTTTATAGTCACTATGCTCATTTGTATACGATAAGTGTACAAAACGGGGAGATGATTCAAAAAGGAACAAAAGTAGGCAAGTGTGGTTCGACAGGAAACTCTACAGGTCCCCATCTACATTTCGAAGTTCGGACCAAAAAACAGTATCGTTCTGATGTGAATCCTGCACCCTATCTTGGACTTTAAGAAAGGAGAACGTTGATGAATAGACGTGTTCTTTTTGTCCTGTTTGTCGTTCTGTTAATTGTTCTCACATCGGTTAATATATATGCTGCACGCACAGAATCGAGTGATGATCTACAGGAAAGCTTGCATCAATTAAAAGTGAAAAACGAAAAGATTATGGAAGAAAACACTGAATTAGAGATGACATTACAAAAACAGGAACCTGCTGACATTCAAGCGAGATATGACGCTTTAGTGAAGCAGGTTTCTGTGTTTATAGAGGTTGCTTTTACACAGGATAAAGAGACCTACCAAGAAAGGAAAAAAGAAGCACACAAGGTGATGAGTAAAGATTTAGCTGCAACCTTCTTTCCTACAGATACCTATAAAGGAAACAGGAAAACGGAGGCGGATGAAGTAGAAATTTTCATCAAAACAGGTAATCTCACAAACAATAAAGCTAGCGTATTAGTTAAGTTTAAACACACGCTCTATTCTTTACAGAGCGATCAAAAACAGGTGTCTCCTGTGTTCCTCAGAATAAATGCTCATAGAGAAGAAGGGCACTGGGTAATAACAGATTTTCAAGACGTAGAAGAGGAGGGCTATTCATGAAGAAACAAACGAAACACATCACGGAAGGAACCTCAAAAAAATATCTTATTGGATTAAGCGTCATGGCTATGGCGCTTCTTTTTTTCTTGTTTTCTGGTTTTATATTTGGTGATGAAAAGCAGAGTAAAGTTCAACAAACGCCTGTCAATGAACCTCTAAACTTACAAGGATCAGGCGAACTGACCATAAAAGACTGGGTTTATAATCCAACGAAAAAGTTGATGGTTGTCACCTTAAATCTTAATAAATCAACCACTTTATTAGATGGAAAGTTAAGCTTCACGGCTCAGGAAAAAGAGCATCCAAAACGCGATTTACCAACGCACGTTGAGTATAACGATGAAAGCAGATATGTCATTAGCATCCAACAGGTAAGTCCTTCCTTTGATGTAATGGCCTTAGATATAAATAAGGAAAATGCCAATACGCTTTTAACGGAAGAGAGTACTCAAAATTCCTTGAAAGAGGGTGAGGAAAAGAAAGAGTTGGCACGTATTTATACAGATCAACGTAGAGTGGAAATGGACAAACAAATAACCATCTTAACGGAGCAGAAATATGAAGTAGATGCTGTATCTGAACAGATCGAAGAGGCAAAAGAAACAATAAAAGAGAAGAAGGAAAGTATTCAAATGATCGATGAACGAATCAAAGAAATTGAACAGAAAAACGTTGAATTAGAATCAGAGCTTCTTTACGAAACGGAGGAAGAGAAAAAGCAAACGGAGGCTAGAATTCATCACCTAGAAAATGAGAAAGACCAGATCAATCAAGAGGCAGCTGAACATGAACTAACTATTCAAACCATCGTTGAAAAGATTGAAATGTTAGAAGAAAAAAGAGAAATGATTTCGAACTAAAAAGGACGAAGGTTGTTATTAAGGACAACACAGGGGCCGCACATCTCCTGTGCAGGGACCACACATCACGTCGAATACACGAATGAACGTTCCTGTTTTAGCCGCACAGCGACCGCACATCTGGAGATTTTCTTGTTCCCTCGTTTTGCCCGGCTCTGCCGGGATTCACACGCCAAGTGGGAACAAAAACCCCTTATGCTCTTCTCTTTATTCACTAGTTTTAGGGACTTCATCAAAGGGAGTGATTGTAATGGAAGTTAGAATTCGATATATGGATCCGAAAACTGTTCAACGAATTGACGAACTTGCGGAAGAAAAAGGATTAAGTCGGCAAGAGTTTTTACATGCTCAATTGAATCAGTTAGCTGTCTTTCGAGAAGAGAACTATCGTGAACAAAGACTGCAGCAATTAGTCGATCGCAACATTCAAACGATGGCTCATTGTTATACAGCGATTCGAGAAATGAATGATCTCTTACAGATTGAAGAACCAGGTGAAGAAGCATGAGTGAAACCGTAACGCCTGGAGTGGTTTTAAAAACAAAATTCGTGACTGCAAATAAAAAAGGATTCCAAGATTATGTGCAATACGTAGATCGTGAAGAGGCCAAAGGAAAGGGGGATGCTCATCGGTCCATGTTTAGTTTATATAATCACTATATGGACGATCCGGATAAAACATCTGCCTTGTTTACCCAGCAATCGGATCGTTTATCGGTGGAAGGAAAACAGGGCATTAAATCTTTGTTTGAACAAGCTCAAAAGAAGAACAGTATCATGTGGCAGGACGTCATTACCTTTGATAATGATTGGCTTCAAAAACAAGGTGTTTATGATTCAAAGACACACACTTTAGATGAAGAAGCTTTGAAGCAAGTAACACGGAAATCTATGCAGGCCATGATGAAAAAAGAAGGATTGCAAAAGAGTGCTGTATGGTCGGCTGCTATTCACTATAACACCGATAACATTCATATTCATGTGGCTACAGTCGAACCAAACCCGACTCGTGACCGTGGAAAGCGAAAACCGAAAACATTAGACGCGATGAAAAGCGAAGTCGTGAATGGATTGTTAGATCGAACGCAAGAACGAAATCAAATTAACACGTTGATTCGTGACCATATGGTGAATGAAAAGAAAGAAAATAGCAGCATGAAATGGAGCAATAGAGAAATAAAACCTCTGTTCCTCGATGTGTATAATCACTTGCCTAAGGATAAGCGACAGTGGCACTATGGCTATCAAACACTGAATCCTATTCGACCGAAGATTGATAAACTAACGACAAGGTATTTAGATAAGTATCACGCCAAAAATATGAACCAGCTACATGAAAAATTGGATCAAGAAGTCAATGAATTAAAACAAGCCTATGGGGATGGACCTAAGGATAAGAAGCGATATCAGCATTACAAACAAAACAAGTTGGATGACCTCTATAAACGAATGGGCAATGCGTTCTTACAAGAAATGAAACGGTACGATCGTCAGCAGTATCCTAGACAAACTACCAATACAAATGCCCCTTATAAGTCCATGCCTTCCGGGATTCAATTGCAACGTTCCTTGAGAAGCATTCAACGTTCGTTGGGGCAAACGTATGACCAGTTTATCAATGACTTGGATCATCAAAAGTTGGAACGAGAAATCGAAAGAGAAAGGTAGGGGACATGAATGAGAAAACGTCAAAATGTCACGTTGCATGAAGAGACAATTGCGTTAATTAAAGAGTATCAGGAACAGCATCATATTCGTTATCCTGGTGAAGCTTTAGACCGTATGATTGAGGAATGGGAAGCACAGAATGCGAAGGAACAATCACAAGAATATCTCATGAGTTTGATGGCTCAACATTTTCAAGACGTGTTTTCTGAAGAGATGAAACGACTGCGGTTAGCAGCCAATCGAAGCGATAAAAACACGCAAGTCCTTCTGGAATTAATGAACGGTTTTGCGATGGACCAAAACTTAGAAAGCTGTGTTACTACACCGATCTTTGAGAGCCAAGCGATGAAGGATGCGAGGCAAGCGGTAGAAGAAAGAATCAGTCATCAGCGTCAGAAGAGAATAAGTGCTGGAGATACTCAACCAGCATCCAGATAGTGGTACTCACTAGGAATTATCTAACAAAGGAGTTGAAGGAATGCTTTTGTTTAATAGCGATTATGAAGTGGGTGTGTTTAAGCGTTTAAGTGAAAATAATGAGCTCGTGATGGAGGTGGGACAGGAGGAATATACCTTAACGTTAAGTGAAGAGGAAATGGATGATCTTGAACAGCATTTAGTGAATCAAGAAAACTTACTCATTCCTTTTCATAAGAAAACAAAGGAACTAATATTAAATACAGAATCTAATTACGATGAGGAAGAAATGGAAGAACTCATGAACATTAGTGAGGGAGTTGAGGATCATGGCGAAGACTAAACGATCCTATAAACAGAAATCACCGGAAAAGGTAAAAGAGGAGGTTAATCGACTGACAGAGGGGATGGAAAAAAGTATTTCGAACCACTTTCATTCTCCCGAACAAATGAAAGAGTATCTAGACTTTATGGGTAAGTTCCATCGTTATTCTCCACGTAATACAGCACTCATTGATTCACAGTTCCCAGGGGCTGAAGCTGTAGGATCTTACGCCTTCTGGAAAGAAAAGGGATTTTCCGTAAACAAAGGAGAGAAAAGCCTAAAGGTTCTCGTGCCCAATCGGCTAGGTAAGCAGTTTCAAAATGAAGAGGGCGAATGGAAACCCTTGAAATATGCGACGAAAACAGAAAAGCAACAAGTCAAAGACGGTCAACTCAATAAACGAGATGGCCGTCTTGTTTATTCTACCGGGAGTGTGTTTGATGTTTCTCAGACAACAGCCACTCAAAAAGATTTGCCACAAATCTTTCCTAACAAATGGATCGATGGGGAGGTTCAAAATTACAGCCAGCTTCGAAAAGGGATGGAGGATATAGCTGATAACAATAACATTCAAATTGTAGAGCCTTATGAAGAGTTAGGAGCAGCTAAAGGCGTAAGTTATACAGGGAAAGGAGAAGTCGCTCTTAATCCGCGTAACTCTGAGCGTCAAGATACAAAAACTTTATTACATGAATTGACTCACGCCAAGCTTCATACGAAGGAAAATATGAGCGACTACACCAAACCGGAGAAAGAATTTCAGGCTGAAATGACAGCTTATACGGTTGCTTCTTATTTCAATATTGACACCAGTGACTACTCATTAGATTATCTGCATCACTGGACTAAGGACCATGAATTTAAAGACCACGAAAGCTTATTACAAGAAGTTCAGGCAACCGCTAAAGAATTCATTACAACCATTGAAGAATCTATGGGCCAAGAAAAGGAAGGGGAGAAAGATATGAGTGTTAAAGAACAAAAACATGAAATGGAAGAGGAGAAAAAAGAAAGAGAGATATTACCTTCAGAAAAGCTTCGGGAGATGTACAGAAGCCAGGTGAGCAAGTCTGAGAAGGGTAGCGGGCCTTTTGTTAAGGCCGAAGAGGAATATTCTCATCAAGACTTCAAAGATGCTTATAAAAAAGAGCTCATGAACTTTATTGAACCAACCGTCGGAAAAGAATTGGATAAAGAAGAAAACAGTGACCGCCAAGAACGTTTAAATCAGATGCGTACTTTTCAGGAGACTCATAGTAAAGAAGAGGTCTACCAGCTTAAGAAAGAATCTCTTCAAGAATTAAAAGAGCTGCCTTTAACGGATCGTGGAGAACAACGACTATCCCAAATTGAAAGTAAGTTAGATGGAGAATTCCATGAAGAGAAAGAAAGCACCACTTCGAAAATGAAGAATGGAAAAGGGGGTAAGGAGGATTTTCAACAGAAAGAAAAGCAAAAAGAAAAAGTAGAGGTTGAACGCTAGACAGGGAGAGTTTCTCCCTGTCTTTTTTTATATCTAATTTTAGAAAGGAGGAAGTGCTGCATGGCCAAACATGTAAGCGCGGACCAAGTGGAGGTTGCTCGTAATGTGGATCTTATAGACTATCTGGAGCGTAAAGGGGAGCCATTGAAAAGAGAGGGAAGATATTACCGACATCAAGTTCACGACAGCTTAGTGATTAAAGACCAGATGTATGCCTGGAACTCTAGAGACGAAAAAGGAGCTGGAGTAATTAACTTTGCCAAAATGTTTTATGGAATGAATTTTCCAGAAGCTGTCCTCGATCTGAATGAACAAGGTTATAAAGTGAAAGACAACGTCCAAAAGCAAAAGCCTAAGAAACCTTATCAATATCCTTTCCAATATGAAATGAACGATAAGACAAAGGCTAAGGGTTATCTTACGAATGAACGGAAGATTCATCCTAAGATTATCAACTGGCTTGATAAAAAGGACTTAATTGCACAGGACAAGCTCGGGAATGTGGTGTTTAAGTGGAAGCAGCAGGGAGAGATTGTTGGAGCAGACCGCCAAGGAACCTCTCCAATGAAAGATGGACGAATGTTTAAAGGGATTGATAGGAACAGTCATGGATCGGCTGGATTTTCGGTTGATATAGGAAAGCCAAATTCTATTTATCTGTTTGAGAGTCCGATCGATGCGTTATCGTACTGGAGTATTAAGAAAGGGAAGTTACAAGATACTCGCTTAGTTTCCATGTCTGGACTTAAGCGACAGACCATGATTGATGAAATCAAACGGATGGGCAAGGAAGGCCATAAGGTGAATCACATAACTTTCTGTACGGATAATGATAAGGCTGGTAGGGAGTTTGCAGTAAAGTATCAAAATTTATTCAAAAATGATGTATCGTCAAATTATTTTCCAAAAGAGAAAGATTGGAATGAAGATTTAAAAAAAGAAACTAAATTATCTAAAAGAAGAAATCCTTTTCAACCCATAATTAATATGGATATTAATTCAATGAGCAAATAGTTTCTTCGTGGTAAGTACTAGAAGGATTATATTTCCTAAGTGGTATAGGAATATAAAAATAGCAATAGACCAATTAAATATGTCTAAAAAGGATATTCAAATTCGATTAGAAAGAGAAGCCGATAGTAACACTGAGAAGGATCGAAGTGATGTTAGTAGAGTTCTTGATCATGAATTAGAAGATAACGATATTGAGAATTACGATTTAGAAATTAAGGTCAACTATAATAGAATTACCAATGCGTATAGAAAAAGAAGGTGAATCACAGAGCAGGTGCTTTGGAGTATTTACGGTTAAAGTTTGTATAAACGTCTTGCTGCATGAAATTCTTTATTAAGGAGGATAACTGCTTATGATAGAATCGAAGTATATATAATTGATAATCAGTTTATGTAAATTAGAGACTTTTTAATGGGAACGTGTGAAAGCTGACAGTAGCTGTCACTAAACGAATTAAACTAGATTAAAGAAATAGACATAGGAGTGTGTATGAGTATGGGCGCAGAATTAAATTCAAAATTATTCAGTGCTGCGGATAATCTTCGCAGTAAGATGGATGCTTCGGAGTACAAGAACTATTTACTGGGGCTGATCTTCTACAAGTACCTCTCGGATAAGCTGTTATTGAAAGTGGTTGAACTGGCAGATGAATCAATGGATACATACGATACGCCGGAAAAGCAGACTGAGCTTTATGAAGAGCTCTTGTCAGATGAGGATACGAAGGAAGATTTGATTGCAACGGTCGTCGATACACTCGGTTATGATATTGAACCGCCGTATCTGTTTAGTGTGCTTGCCGAACAGGCGAAGAAGAATGTGTTTCAATTAAATGACCTGAACAAAGCGTTTATCCAGCTAACCACGAAGTATGATGCCTTCAGTGGGTTATTTGACGATGTGGATCTGCAGTCCAAGAAGTTGGGGTCAGACGATCAGCAACGAAACGTCACGGTGACAGACGTGATTAAAAAGCTGAATGATGTGGATCTCATTGGTTATGAGGGTGACGTGATTGGTGATGCGTATGAGTATTTAATCGGCCAGTTTGCATCGGAAGCCGGTAAGAAAGCCGGTGAATTCTACACCCCGCATATGGTATCCGACATGATGGCACAGATTGTGGCTATCGGTCAGGAAGATAAAAAATGGTTTAGTGTCTTTGACCCGACCATGGGATCAGGCTCACTCATGCTGAATGTGCGGAATTATCTCAATCATCCGGATAAAGTGAAGTACCACGGTCAGGAATTGAACACAACGACGTTTAACTTAGCGAAGATGAACCTGATCCTGCATGGTGTTGACCCGGAGGAAATGCGGGTGCGTAACGGGGATACGTTGAATAAGGACTGGCCAACGGATGAACCATATACCTTTGACTCTGTTGTGATGAACCCGCCATACTCTGCAAAGTGGTCCGCGGATGATACTTTCCTGGATGATTCACGTTTTAATCGTTACGGGAAGTTGGCTCCGAAATCGAAAGCGGATTTTGCTTTCGTACTTCATGGCTATTATCACTTGAAAGAAACCGGTACGATGGCGATTGTTCTTCCGCACGGGATTCTGTTCCGGGGCGCTGCGGAAGGTGTGATCCGCAAAAAGCTCCTTGAAGACGGCAGTATTTATGCAGTCATCGGGATGCCTCCAAACCTATTCTTCGGGACGTCGATTCCAACTACCGTTCTGATTCTGAAGAAGAATCGAAGCACACGTGATGTTTTGTTCATTGATGCGAGCCGGGAATTTATCAAGGGTAAGAATCAGAATAAGTTATCGAAAGAGAATATAGAGAAGATCGTTAATACGTACAATAAGCGTGAAAGTGTTGATAAGTACGCTCATCTTGCGACGTTTGAAGAGATCAAAGAGAACGATTATAACTTAAATATCCCAAGATATGTGGATACGTTTGAAGAAGAAGAACCTGTGGATATGAAAGCAGTTGGCACTGAAATGAAGGAGATTCAACAGAATAAAGAGGCACTGCAGAAGAGTTTGTTTGAAGATATTTCATCCCTTCAATACAGTGAGGAAGATGCGGAATGGATTCAAGGGGCGTTAGAGGTGTTTAAAGATGGAAAATAAGAAGACCCCGGAAATTCGTTTTAATGAGTTTAATGATAAATGGGATTTATATAGACTTGGCGATATCTCTGAAAGTATGGAGTACGGTCTAAATGCTAGTTCAAAAGTGTTTGATGGAGAAAATAAATATTTGAGGATTACTGACATTGATGAAAACTCAAATAAGTTTTCACCAATAAAATTAACTTCTCCTTCTGTAGATGTTAAAAACCTAGAACATTATCAATTGAGGTTTGGGGATATTGTATTTGCTAGAACTGGGGCAAGTACTGGCAAAACATATTGTTATGAAGAGGAAGATGGAAAAGTCTTTTATGCTGGATTTTTAATTAGAGCCAGAATAAAATCTGAATTTGATCCTAGGTTTATTTTCCAAAATACATTAACGAAACGATATCATAATTTTGTTAAAATTTCATCGCAAAGATCTGGTCAACCTGGTATAAATGCGAAAGACTATTCAAATTTCAGTATTATGGTTCCACCATATAAAGAACAACAAAAAATCGGCCAATACTTCAAACAACTCGATGATCGAATCGCCTTTCAGCAACGCCAGATCGAATTATTAAAAGAAAGCAAACAAGGCTTTTTGCAGAAGATGTTTCCGAAGGATGGCGAGCGTGTGCCGGAGGTTCGGTTTGATGGGTTTAGTGGGGAGTGGAAACTGCGTAAATTAAGTGATGTTGCAAAATATCGTAATGGAAAGGCGCATGAAAAAAATATTGATGAAAATGGACAATATGTCGTAGTTAATTCAAAATTTGTTTCATCGAATGGAAATGTAAAAAAATATACCAAAAATTTAATTGAACCTTTAACTTCGGGGGAAATAGCGTTTGTGCTCTCTGATGTTCCGAATGGAAAAGCACTTGCAAGGACATATATAATAGATTCTTGTGACAAATTCAGCCTTAATCAACGAATCGCTGGTATTAAGCCTAAAGAAGATACTGATTCATATTTCTTAAGTATTTTATTGAATAGAAATGTATATTTTTTGAAATTTGATAGCGGAGTAGGACAAACTAATTTATCAAGGCAAGAAGTTGAAAGCTTTTCAAATTATTATCCTACATACCATGAACAACAAAAAATAGGCGAATTCTTCAAAAACCTCGATGATACAATTGTTATTCACGAGAAAGAACTCAAACTTTTACGAGAAACCAAAAAAGGATTCCTGCAAAAAATGTTTGTCTAGGAGGTTATCCATGTGCAGAGTCTGTCTCATCGTTCGGAGGCTGAAATTGAGAACCATTTGATTCAAGTGTTAGGCGAAGGGTATAACCAGTGGACGTTTCGTGAGGATTTGAAATCGGAAGATGATCTCTGGCGTAACCTCCGACAAAAGATCACACAGAACAATCTGTCTGAACTCGGTGATACACCACTAACGGATAAAGAGTTTGAAGCGATTAAAACGGAACTGCTTTTCCGCACACAAACGCCGTTTGATGCGGCGAAGTGGTTAAAAGGAGAAAACGGCATCGCCCGGATCACCATAGAACGTGAGGACAGAAACCTGGGGTTCGTTTCCCTTGTCCTGTACTCCAATCAGGATATCGGCGGCGGAATCTCCAGCTATGAAGTCGTCAATCAGATTGCGAAGCAGAATGCCACAGGTGAAGGACGGGATCGACGCTTTGACGTGACGCTGCTCATCAACGGTTTACCGATTGTGCAGATTGAACTGAAAAAGGTAACGGCGAAAGACGGCGTCTATCAAGCCTTCAATCAAATTAAGAAATATGCCGAAGAAGGCATGTTCCGAAGCAATATCTTTTCAACGCTGCAATTGTTCGTTGTCTCCAATGAACAAACGACACGATACTTCGCAAACGCAACGCCGAAGAATCTGCACAGGAAGTTCATGTTCAGTTGGCGTACGAAAGATAATAAGAAGGTGGAGAACCTGTATGAGTTCTGTAAACAGGCCCTGAATATCCCGGATGCCCACCGGCTGATCGCCAACTATACCATCGTCAGTGAAGATCAGGACAACAAAACCTTGATGGTGCTGCATCCTTATCAAATTCATGCCATTGAAGCATTATTTACCGCAGCCAACAAACATCAGTCCGGCTATGTCTGGCACGCCACAGGCTCAGGGAAGACGCTCACGAGCTTTGTCTCGACAAAACTGTTGGCGAAGAAGTCAGGGATTGATCGTACGATTATGCTCGTGGACCGAAAAGACTTGGACAGTCAGACAACCAGTGAATTTACGAAGTTCGCTTCGGAATTTAATACGGGCATCTCGTCCGGGAATACGCCTGCCAACAGCTTAATTGTTGGGACCGGCAGTGCTCAGGAGTTAAGTAAAACGCTCCTTGCCGATGCCAATTCAAATGTTGTGATCATTACAACGCGTCAAAAACTGGACGCAGCGTTAAAGTATGCAAAGAAACAGGAAGAACAAAAGGGATCGAACCGGTATGAAAAACTGATGGGCCAGCATATTGTCTTCATCGTCGATGAATGCCATCGTGCATTGAGTGCCGAGAACATGGAAGAGATCAAAGACTTCTTCCCGAATTCCACATGGTTTGGGTTTACCGGTACACCGATTTTTGAAGAAAACAAGAAACAGGCGAAGGGGAAACTGGCGAGAACGACCTTTGATCAATACGGGGAAGTTCTCCACACGTATACGATCAAGAATGCCTTAGAAGACGGCTCCGTCCTTGGTTTCCAAGTGGAACATGAAACGACGATTGAACCTACCTCTTTGGATAACATGATCTTTCATAAGCTCCGAACCAATGAAAACTATGCCCATGTGCCAGATGAAGCCCTCAATACTGAGATCGATGAGATGACTGGGATTGAAAAGGAAGCCTACATCGACAAGACTTTGTATGAGCAGGACGAGCATATTGATAACGTCATCAAGAAAATTCTCCGCCCGGATAATGCGTATACGAAGTTTGATTTCAAGAACGGAAAACCGACGAAATCAGCGATTCTGACGACCAGTTCCATTGACATGGCCAAGCGTTTTTATCAGGCTATTAAAGCGATGACAAAAGAGGACAACTGGATGGAACAGATTTTCCATGATCGACCGATTCGAGAAGGCCGGACGATGGATGACCCGGATTTCCCCCGCATTGCTATCACGTACTCGTTGGACGAAAATACGGAAAATGCCATGGAACAGCAACAAGAAATGCAGGACATTATCGATGACTATAATCAGTATTACCAAACCGCCTGGTCTCTTCATGACATTGAACGCTACAACGGTGATATAAATAACAGGCTGGCAAGAAAACGGGCAGAGTTTAAACAGATCGGGCATCAGGTGGATCTGGTTATCGTTGTGGATCGCTTATTGACGGGGTTTGATGCCCCGACGATTCAAACGTTATTCGTGGATCGAAACCTCGAATACGCTGGATTGATTCAGGCATTCTCCAGAACAAATCGCACATATCCCGATAAAACAAAGGGACTCATCGTCACGTTCCGTAAACCGTTTAAGATGGAAGAGAACGTGGCCAAGGCTACGAAACTGTATTCGGAAGTCAAAGAAGAATCCGGCTTAATCTATCCAAGCTATGATTCTGCCAAGAAACGCTTTAAAAAGGCTCACAAGGCTTTATCTGAAATTATTGAAGCAGAAGGTGACATCGATGAGAACTCCCCTATAGAAACGCGTGTGGACTATGTCAAAGCCTTTCAAGAGTTCAATAATGCCTATGAAGCCCTGGTCACCTACGATAGTTACAATAACGATATAGATACATCAAAAGCTCTTCAAAATCAGGTTCAGACATTGGAAGAGCAAGTGGGGACTTATCATACTGTAAAGGGTTCGTTGATAGACAAAAATCAAGAGAACTACGATGAATCTGGAGATGAACCAGACTTTTCAGAATTAACCTTTTTCAGTGATGCCACAACCAAACTGTACGACATTGATTCCAGCTATATCGATCAATTACTGGGAACCTATGAAGCGAATAATCCTGATGTACGTGAAGAGATTGAAAAAGCCCTGCAAAAATTAAACAAGGCTGAAACAGTAAAAGAAGTCTATCGGAACATCTTGAATGCAATCGATGAAAAGGAAGTCGATGAAGAGGAAGATATTTTTGCAGTGAAACGGCGGTTCTTTACCGAGAAGAAGGAACAAATTGTTGAGGGATTCAGCATACAATGGTGTGTTTCAAGTAATGAACTGCATGCCTCTGCTATTCAGTACATGATAGGGATGGATTCACTTCCAAATATGAAGAGCATAATTGAGAGTAAAGATTATAACACATTTAAGGCCCAGAATCCGGAAGTGAAACCGTTTAAGTACCCGCAAATGATGAAACGTGAATGGAAAAAAATATTGGATGAACAAATTGTGCCGTTAGATGATGAGTTAAGGTAAGTTGTCATTTACGGTGTATTGTTAAATGTAGTGGTGGGGGAATCCCCCACCACGCTTTTCCCTTTATCTCACGTTCACCTATAAAATGATAAACAGAGAGTTATAGACCTATTAAACATTTCACAGGCTAGGCAAAGATTAATTGAATTAGCAACAAGTGATCAATTAGGGTTATTCAATAGAAAAGAGTTTGTTGATTTACTTAGAGAAAAAATGTTAGTGAAATTATAGTATTATAATCTTTCGAAGGTATGTTCAAAACGTCCCATTTGTTTTTATATCACTTTCAAATCCATTTACTTCTAAATGATCTCTCTCTAATTCTGTAATGCTCTGTGCCTCTTCAATGAGGAGTGTTTTACTCATAATAGCTCTCGGGTTTAGGTTTTAACAAGTAACAAAATAATACTGGTACAAATTAAAGGTCATTATATTAAATGACCTTTAATTGAAAGTGGAGTAACAAAGGGGTAACATAACCCTTTGTTAAGCCATTAATTATCGTTAAAGATGTTACATTATCAATCATAAGAAAACGTTAGAAGACGCGGATTAATTAAGTTATGTTAACTCACATTAAACATGTTACAAAGCAATGGACGTAAGGGCCACATACCTTTACTCATGTTTATTGTTCGTTGGAACCAATTGACGATATGGATTTTGAAAGTAAAAGCAGTGATTTGTTTGGAAAGTCTAATATACCTTGCCTTTGATTGGAAATACACCCTGGCTCCGTCGAATTTGACGAAACCAGGTGTATTAAATTAGTGTTTGTCCTCATTCATATACAGCTCATCCATAATTAAATCTCCTTGGCCCAAACCTTCTAAATACCCCTCATAAGTTAGAGCTTTAACTTTCAATCGATTAATCTCATAATCCAGATCACCAAAATACATATGCATCTCTTTTAGGACCTGCTTCAATTCATCGTTCAAATCCTGCTCCACTAAAACCTCTTGCCACTTGTCCAGCCTTTTCATTGTATTGTTCATTTGTTTTTCGCCTCCTTAATCTATAATCGTTAATTAGGAGGCATTTGGTGTCATTTTTAGCGAAAATTTTTTGTAAATTTCATGTAACGTCGATTAATCTCCACATTTAAGTTCGAAATCCTCAACATCTCTACTGAATTCCACGGGTATACCCATAAAATTCATCGACAGCATGAGGGGATCTCCTTGTGCATCGAGGATAGGTCTGTTCTTTATCTGTCCTCCCAGCCATTCCTCGTTCATCTTTATCTTTGTAGCATCATCATTGTAAAATATCGCCATCTCCAAATCCCTAAATAACCTCATATAAATGACCTCCATTCTCTAGTTTGATTTAATATGGAATGAGATATCATATATATTAACAGAACAAACGTTCGTATGTAAGAGGGGGCGGCGTTTATGAATGGAATATTGAAACGTACTGCCAGGAATTGTGAGGCTTGTCGTTCATTACAAACTTATAAATACCAGCCGAAAAGATTAATTTAACCATCTTTAATCATCTTATAGAAATCCACCTGTTAATTTTTTCTAATACATATATAATGAAAGGTGTAGAATAAGAACTCTGCTTATTGATAGGAGGCTGGACATGAAAAGACATGAAGCTTTAATCCCACTTTCCCACCACCACCATCACGCTTTAGTGTTGGCCCTTGAAATGAAAAAAGCAGGCACAGAAAAAAGCGAAAAGAATTATAAGCAATTAATAAGGGAAATGATTTCGTTTTGGAAAGAAGATGGCCAAGCGCATTTTAGGGATGAGGAGGAAATTTTACTGCCGGTTTATCTCGAATATGCTGAACAACCTAATGAAGGTTTGGTCAAACAGGTGCTATATCAACATGCGCAAATCAGAAGTCTGATTAGTCATCTTCGAGAAATCTCAAATACATCCTATGATAAAGTTAATGAATTAGGCAAATTACTGGATGAGCATGTACGGCTGGAAGAAAGAGAATTGTTCCCATTGATTGAAGAAGCAGTACCTGATAAATACCTTTATGAAGCAAAAGGTGGTTTTCATAGAGATTCGTTGAGTGGGAAATAATACGTATTTGCAAGTGAAAGATCTGCTCCGCCGCCAGCAGAAATCAACCTGTTTAAATCTTATCCTGTACATTTTGCGTATCACGGAGAAAAATTTGGCAAACCCATGGTTTGCTATTTTATCAACTTTTGTGGGAATTCTTCGGTAGTAATCAAACGTTGTAATCGTGACTCGCAGTGGAGAGGACATTTAGCCATTCTCTAAAGTTTTTTTGACTGGATTTTGACTGGATAATACTCATAATTGTACATGTGCTATTTTTCAAAAAGTACCTTTATTAATATGAAAAAGCGTTTATAGAAGGAATTTCAGTTCCTATTTCTACCTATTTTTATAAAGAACAAGTATTATGTGGTGAAATTATTAAAATTTCACATAGTTTTACTGTTTTTCAAGCAAGGATGAGCCCCACCTTTCCCCCAAAAGGTGAGGCTCATTTTAATGAGTTCTAAAGTACTCGGTACTTAATTTCTCTTCAATATTCATGAACTATTTCTACTCATCGTAGATATATTCGATTATAGGGTTCCATGTACGTAATTTATTTGTCTTGGTAGCACTAAAAAAGGACCTCCACTAGGGTTGTACTCTAAAGCGGGTCCTATTTCAATTATGACTATTCTTTTGAAGTTCGATCTTTTGAGGTGCGGTCTTTAAAAAAATCTGGCAACTCACTGAAGAATTCGGTTTTAATTCCTTCGCGTTCATTGACGGACTTAGTCTTTAACTTCGGTTTCTTTCCAGGGTTGGTAGTTTTGTTTCCCTTCTTCTTTCGTTTAACAATGTCATCAAAAGAATTATCTCCCACTATAGCCCCCTCCTTCCTGCTAAAGGTTTATGGATAAACAGTACAGACCGATGGTAGTTGGGACTGTTAATACCACTGCGATTAGGCTTAAATTAAAGAAAAGAGCTTTTTTGTTATTGATTGCCTGATTCTTTGAAAGGATTTCTTTATACAATTCAAGAAAGGAAGAAGCCATGACATCTACTTTGTTAATTTCATGTTCTTCTTTTAGAGCTCCTACATCAAACCTCTTATATCTCAAGGCAACTAATACAATTACGGATAAAACGGTTGAACAGAGCCAGAAGAAAAGGGTACCTAACGCTAATAGTGCATAAAGTATTAGGAAGATTTTATTTGATGTTAACTCCATATTTAAAGCATCAATTTTACTCAATTCGATTTTAGATATAGCAAAGGTTAACAAGCCTGAAGATAAAGTGATTAAGATTCCTGTACGGGATTCTATTGTGTTTTTTCTATGCAATTCAAATTCATATTCTTTTAAAAGGATGGATAATATAAACTCTGAAGAGTGATATATGTTATCGCCATCTTCGGCATCAACAAGTTCTTCATTCACATCATCTTCCTCAGCCAAAACTTCTTCGTTATTCATCAAAACCATCTCCAGCTATTAATAAACTCATTGGAATCACATTTAGTATATTATACCATTAATGTGAAAAAAATCATTATATTTGGTGATTTTTATATAACTTAAAAGTGGACAAAAGTGACTTGATTTTCTTTTAAATCTTTCCAATCCCCTTTCAGATGAGACTTTGGCAATGCTTCGTAAATAAACAGCCAATATTGATCAATATCTTCTTTATTATTGTTTAATTTCCTTGCTAACTTTTTAAATTCCTTAACTTCAGAGTTGTAATTAATATGCTTTGCGTACAAAAAACCAAGTATGAAGAGAATACAATGATTACTGTTTCGTAAAAATTTGTAATCTATTTGAGGAATACTAAAATCGAATTTTATAGCAAAATAAATTGCATAAGAAACTGTCTCGTAGTTGTGAAAATTCACTCCTTCGTTATATATAGTCTGTGAAAACTCTTTTATTTTGGTTGTATCTACATTAAAAACTTTTAGTATATACTTTTCTAATAACGGTATTAAATAAGGGTAAATTACTGAAAGGTGGAATACGGTTTTTATATAATACTCAGAAGCGTTATCTGTAAAGTCCTTAGAACTTAAAGCCTTAATAGTGTAGTTGAGAATCGCTGAATTAAAGTTATTTGAAGGCATTAATTGGATGGATAAATCCAACAAAGCTCGCACATCGTTGAAGTCTAATTTCTTTTCATCATGAAGTTGTAGATAAGTGTTTAATTTTCTTACCCATTGCTCAGTAGATCCAGTTGGTAAAGGTTTAATTTGAGTTTTTTTATGATTTAGCATTAACTTGTATGTGCGAAGTTGCTCAGATAATTCGGTCAAAAACTGTTGACCTTCCTCATAACTAGAAACATAGCATGCGTAGTCATCTACATTCCTCATATATTTCCAATTATTTTTTCTTAACTCAAAGTCTATTGAAGTTAAGACTATTTCTGATAACAAGTTTGAACTGGTAGGTCCTATTAGTAATCCTTGTGTTTCACCATTAGTAGTATTACGAACATACTTATCTAGTTTGTTATACCAATTGTTAGGGTCACGATCATTTTTAGCTGTTGTCTTTCCTACTAGAGCCCATGGTAGAGAATGCGTGTATATACTTGGAAAACAGGTGGATATATCTGCGTTTACTATGTATTTCTTTCCGATTAACAAGTCTGGTTCTGGGCTTCCGTCAATATAATACTTCTTATAATTCATTTCGAATAATTTTTTTGTGTCTTTTAGTTTTCTAATATGAATTCTGCTTCTTTTATGGCTGTCTCCCTCTGTATTTTGTTTGAAATGATTTAATATTTTATCCCAATTCTCTTTTAAATGTTTACAAAGTATTTGGTAGGCCATTGGGTTAGGGATACCTAACGCCCTAGGTATATTAATGTTTCTCATATTCTCATAATATATATAGGAGCGCTCTTTTTTTGTGTTATTGAAAGAAGGGGTGTTAGTTTCGCAGTAGTCAAAAAATGGTTTGGAAGTTAAGAATGGCGGCAAATTATCATTAAATAAACCATAAGCTAACAGACCTTCGTATAAATCACCCTGTGAAATCTGATTCATTAGCTCATAGTAAGTTTTATTCATTAAAATCCTCCTTATACATATACACAATACTTATGTATCAGATATATAAATCTAATTACTTAAAATAATACCATATTTTTAAAGGGGAAGAATGGTAGAATGTCGAACTTTGATTCTATGTGCCTGTGAAAGAGGTATGGTTAATTGGAAACACGCGAAATCATAAAAAAAGCTTTAAACGCTTTAGTATCTGCTAAACGTCCAAGTACCTAAGATGAAAGTGTTATTCACATGACCGACTGTAAAATTAAGATTGATTTATGGTGAATTGTAGAGTAGTTACGGGTAAACTTATTAAGTTTAATGAATGTATCCCAGTTTTTGACCTCATTATTCAGAAGGTACCTTTGCTGGCTACAATTCAAGTGAGAATAGTTGGATTCAACTTTTCTGGTTCTTCAGGGTTACGTAATTTAGCTGTTAAATTCCTAATTGGTCGCCAATGATTTGATGGGTAATAGAAATTTAAAATATAAATGGAGAGATTTAGGCAATGAGTAATGAAATGCATTATTGTAGTGAAGTAATGCTCAAGAAAATTCAACACAATTTAGATTTTAAAGTAAACAATGTTAGGGATTTGACTCATTATTTGGTTATTGAAGGTTTCAAAGAAGAAGATATAGATCGTTGTCTTTTTGAATTAGGACAAAAAGAGGTTATTAGTTTTGCGGAAAATTCCAACACAACCGGGAAATAATAGGATCTTAATGGTTAGCGATAAGAAAGTATATTAAGATTAGAAGAGTAGTGGAAAATCAACTAATTAATAACCTTCTGGTAAAAAAGGCTAACGTCCAGTGTCAGATGGGATATACCTAAATCCTTTTAATATGAGACGATTATAGTATGAAATTTTTGAAACTATATATCGTAGGAAATGTCGATTATACCATGCAAAGGTATGACATACTTTTTGACATACTGCATCTCATAATTGCTTAGGTTTCCCTGAATATAACATTTGATTTGAGGATACAGAAGCTTCTCCGACTTGGTTATTTGTATGCTATTGTTTCCTATTTATTTAGACGAATCCATGGGCGGCATTATGCAAGTTCGCTCAACAGTTATAAACAGATGCTTGTTTAGGTAAAGCAAATTCATAGAGAGTTTTAACGGAGAAGTAATATAAATTATATAAGGTCCCCCGCCCTCCATAAAGGGGGGACCTTATTTGGCAATGCTTAACTAATTCCTTATCTTCAATTATAAATTTTTCTTTTCCAATTTCATTTAGGAAAGCCTCGTATGTATAGGTTTTTTGTTTAGCTTATCTAGTTGTCCCGATTGCATTTATGCATTAGTGGTTTAAGTGTTCTCTGTTATCATTGAAAGTTTGATGAATACTAATGAGGTCATGATTAAGAAAATCAATAAATTTACTAGATATTTTTTTCAGAGCATCTTCATAATTGGTTTCTTCTTCGAAACTCTTCGGAAGGAACTCACGCGTGTAGATCGTTGTATACTGATTGTTGTGCTTTCCTAATTTACCCCGAAAAGAACTTTTATTGTTTTTAATAACCTCATAAATCTTCTGTCTAATAGCTTGGTCACCAGGACCTATAATTAGTTTCAGAACTAACTTGTTGTTTCTGTTCTGAAACTCAAATAACAAGATGCGTTTGGAAGATGTCCAACCGTTCCCTTTCTTTTCTATCAAAGTATCTATTTCTTTTGTAGAGAATCGAGTATAAGATTTAGAGGATGTATCTAAAATCAATTCTGGTTCTTGTTTGATAAGTTCCTTCAGATCCTTGGCGATATCAGAGTATATATCAGGTTTGTATTCAAAAATAAGATCTAGTGCTTTCTTATGCTTATAATAAATTTCTCTGCATACTCTTTCTAATTCTTCGTCCCCCACAATATACCTCCTCATAGTTGTTATATATTGATCTAAAAAATGTTTAACACGATTACTTATAATGTCTCCTTTTAGTTCCATTCCTTGCTCTACAATATTTATGAATTGATCGTAATCAAAGCTAAGCCAATTATCTTTGTCGCTAGCAGGCTCCCCATAAGGTGTCAAAAAAATAAAGATCTTTTGGTAATCAGGAAACTCTTCTTGAATAATGTAGCGGTATTTTTGTAATTGGTGCTTTGATTCTTTGCTCCACACTTTATTTTCAACCGTTACGACAAATTGGCTCTTATTAGAAAAAGCTACAACATCCATGTCTCTCCACTCTCTGCGAACTACAAAATCATTGTAATTTAGCAAGGAGATGTCCAGAGGAGTATATGTAATGGTTGAGTTATCGTTATGGTTTTGATAAACAATAGACTGAATTACTTTTTTAAGTACATAGTCCCCTAAGCCATGATTTTCGTAAGGTGCTAGTAACCAACTGAGGACGTTACTATGGCGAATTTCAGTATTAATTATTCCTAAAGTTTCAAAGACATTAAAGGGTGCAAGCTTTGCGTCTATTCTATCTAAAATTTCGATGTCCATTAGAAATTGCTCTAATGCCTCACGATTACTGGTAGTAATTGATGAGTCTTTCATATTCACTCTCCTTACGTCAGTGTCTCATTGTATTTTAAATACGTCTTTTTAATTATACAAGAGAATAAAGTTCTCTAGAAAATGCTCTCGTATATTTCCTTGCAATTTTTATAGAATTGAGATTATAGATGGTTTTAGTTCGACTTCAATTCAATAACCTTTACAATAAGAAGAAAAGATAAAAAGGGGTGTCTTATGGGTTACACAGGTCGTACGATACAAATTTTCCTTCCGTTTGGTTCCCCCCGTGGGGTGAAAATTGCGGAGATCACCAATCGCACTGTTCAAGCAATTTATATTCCAAGAAATGAATTACATAAAGCTGCAGAGCGTCCGGAGGTTCAAAGTGTAGGAGTTTATTATTTATTTGGACAACACGCTAAAGATTCCAAACCTCAAGTTTACGTAGGAGAAGCAGAAAATTGCTTAACACGGCTAAAGCAGCATCATCAAAAGAAAGAGTTTTGGGATGGGGCAGTTGTTTTTGTTACGAATAATCAGCAAAACCAATTTACCAAGACAGATGTAAAGTTTTTAGAACATTTATCTTATGAGGTAGTAAAACGAGTTGGGAGATATAAAATTGACCAAACCGTTCCGCAAGCATCTTTTGTTCCTGAATGGCGGCAAGTTGATCTATACGATATCTTTGATACGCTGAAAATTCTATTATCTACTTTAGGTTATCCTGTTTTTGAAGAGATGAGGAAATCTTCCGTGAACGACGCTGCAAATGTCTTTTATTGTAAAGGGAAAGGAATCGAAGCAAAAGGAGAGTACAATGATGAAGGATTTGTGATTTTTAAGGGTTCTACGATGCAACCTGAGGTAACAAAAAGCATTCATAATTACCTAATTACAAAAAGAGAGGCATTAATAAATGACGGTGTAGTGTTCAAGAACGATTTAGGATGGTATGAGTTTAATGAAGATTATCAGTTCACTTCTCCCAGCCAAGCAGCTGCCGTGGTGTTAGGAAGAGCTGCAAATGGGTGGACAGCATGGAAAAATAAAGACAAACAAACCCTTGATGAGTTGAAGAGAAAAGACTTGGAATAAGAAAGGGGAAGGGAGGGAGCACATGAACACAAACTATAATTTACATGAGGCATTTGTATATGTTCTCGACAAATATTTACCTGCAAAGACTGAGCAGTTTAAAGAGCATCCAATAGGATCGCATGTACGTCAACGGTTGACAGCCAAACTGGTAGATGAAGCAAATATTAACACTCAAGAATATTTAGTAACTGGTTCGGTAGGACAAGGGCAATGGGCTGAGGTTCCCTGGATAGGTATCTTCTTAAAAAAAATTACAACCACGGCGACAAAAGGATATGATGTTGTATACCTTTTTCCAATGAGTGGTGTATATGTAAGCTTGAATCAAGGATGGACTTACTTTAAAGAGAAATACGGGAGTAAACAAGGTGGAAGAAAAATAAAAACTGTAGCAAACGCAGTTCGAGATAAGTTACATATGGTACCGGATCGCTTGACCTTATCAATGATCGATTTAAAAGGAGAAGGTCCATTAAGTAGGGGATATGAGAAAGGTCATATCATAGGGCGCTTTTACTCAAAGGATGCTTTTCCAAGTTCAGAGGAAATCATACGAGACCTACAGGACTTATTAGTGGTATATCGTGAAGTAGATGTTCTGATTAAGGGGAGGAGCGTTGATCAATTCAATGATTATTTACTTATGAATGATGATGGGCAGTTTGATGAAGAGGAAGAGGAAGCCTATCAAAGAACAGTTCAAAAACACTTAATCACAGGCGCAGATAAGGATTTAGTTAACAAAGGAGAACCTATTCCAAGACCTGAACCTGTTGTGCAAAAAGGTGGAAAAGAATGCTGGCCAAGAAATGCAACTATTGCTGCAGAAGCAATTCGTCAAGCTTCTTATCAATGTGAGCTTGTCCCTTCTTTGCCGTCTTTTACTTCTAAACAAACTGGCTATCCTTTTATGGAAGCACATCACTTAGTCCCTATGCACCTACAAAGTGAGTTTGCGGTAAGTCTAGATCAAGTAGAGAATATTGTTTGTCTATCCCCCTATGCTCACCGTCTAGTGCATCATGCCTTAGATATAGAACGTGAAACAGCTTTGGAGAATTTGTTTGAAGAAAAAATAGAAGGTTTGAAACAAGTGGGAATATACATATCCTTTAATGATTTAAAAAACGCTTATCAAATCAAAAGCTAATAACGCAGTGTGAGGAGTTCCATAGGATAATCTGGTAGGTTATTTTTTTATGACTGGATTTTGACTGGATATGGTTCATAAATATTGATATCTTATTTTGCCTGATTTTAAGATAGATCGGTTATAATACCTACTATATAGGCGATTTTTACTCTCTTCATTAAGTATTTATTCCACTCAGGGAATGGGCGGCATGATGTAAGTAGACAGAAAGAGCCTCATCGTATTGGGTGAGGCTTTTTGCTTTGTTAGAGAAATAGAAGAAAAAAGACTATATTTTTTACTTATTTAAAAGGATTACATAAGGTTTTGTAGAATATATAGTTCTAAAGGAGGTGTGAGATTGGAAAGAGTAACTATGGATTCAGGTTTTGGATATCCTTTGGACTATCCGGTTAACGGAGATATCAATATTTTATTTACAATTAAGAAGATTAAAAAGGGAGAAAATGATCGTTACATTCTTATGGAGTACTTGCCGAATTACCCCTTCTGCAAAGTCCTTCAATCGCAAATCCCCAACCTAGATAACCACGCAAAAAGCTTCTTACTTAGCAAATTGCCTGACATTGATTCAGGAAAATATGATACTTATAATCTTCTTGCCCAGAGATTATATGCCACTGAAAGAAAATATTAATAGAAAGCTCACCTAAATGGTGGGCTTTTTATTTTGTAACTAACGCAATGGGTGAGCTTGTGCAGCTCTTAAAAACGGAAGAATACCTGAATAAATCAAAGGTGCAACTCAAACGAATGAGAAATGCCGACCCAACAATCCTCTGAAAAAGATGCAATCGATGATTGCCTTGTGTAATAAACTGATAAGAATATTGTTTGCCATCAGTAAGAAACAATTTGAGTTTAGTGAAGAGAAGATGTTAAGAGATATTCCTCATATGAAAGAATTGCAGACAGCAGCTTAATTTTTTGTAGTCATAGTTATCTTAGCTATATAGACATTTGAAGCACGAATTAGTCAGTCAAACCAACTAACCTACGGACATTGACCCTGCAGGGCAGCATTTACTGACATCCACCTCATGGAAAGGTTGTACGAAGGAATTTTAGAGCATTGACTCTGTGAGACATGGGAGGGTTCACCTCCATGAAAATTGTGGACATCCATAAATGCGATTATAAGTTAATCACAACCCAAAATTTAAAGAAACTAGCAATTGGGTGTACACTGTCAGGCTCTGAAAATCCATAATTATACATAAATACAACTGAATTCCATCATTTAAATACAGTCTATATACGAACGACTATGAAATTCTGAGAAAACTGGAGAAATCGTAAGATTTTCCTTTCTTTATAGAGGGAGTTACCTGTAAGACTTGAAATTGAGATACCAGTTAGATTTTTCGAAAATTAAATATAGGCGATATCCTTAACGGGTTATCTCCTTTTTTTTATGCACTATTCGTTCGGTATATTAGTACAAATAAAATTATGATATCATTAAGAGTGGAATTACTTTCCATATTTAGTGGTTTTATTAGTGTCCATAGTAACTTTAATTTGGAGGCTGTTTATGAAAGCAAATGAAATAGTTTCAGTATTAAATAATTTTAAAGATTCAAGTTATCAAAGGGTATTTATAGATGGTACTTGGGGAATAGGGAAGACAAAATATGTTTTAGATTTTAAGGATGCACATTCAGATGCATGTTATGTATCCTTATTTGGAAAAAAAGATATAGAAAGTATAATTCAAGAAATATATTTTCAGATTATTGATAGCGTTCCAAACGGTAAATTTAAAAAATACTATAGGAAGGTAAGGGAAAAATTTAATAATGTCGATATCGCATTTCATGGCTTGACTATTTCAGTTCCTCTTATAGAGAAATTGCATTCAACCTTGTATAAAGAGTTAGACAAGAAAGGTACATATGTAATTATATTTGATGATTTAGAAAGAAAACATCATGACTTAGATATTAAGGAAATATTGGGATTGATTGATAGTCTTGCTAAAATAGAAAATATAAAAACGGTGCTAATTGCAGCTACTGACCAGCTTGAAGAAGATGAAGAAACCTTTAATAATTATAAGGAAAAAGCCATTGATAGGACTTATACAATAGAGGAATATGCAGATGAAGCTCCCATTAATATTCTTGGTGAAGAAGTATGGAAGGTGATAGGTAAACTAGCGGAAAACTTTGATTTTAGTAATTTGAGGACATTTGAAAAAACAAACCTATTTCTTAAAGAAGTAATTGGAGTTATTGGGGAAGACGATTTTACTGATAAATTTACAAAAGATGATGTTTACAGAATGTGCTTTGCAACTGTGTTTTTTAAAATTGAACAAAAAGGTGAAATGAAATTACTAAATAGTAATAATGATAATAGCAAAATTATGAATGCTTATTATACAGAGGACAAAAGTGGAGTCGTAGAATACTTAGATAATTATATTCTAAGAAATTCTTTAGATAATGTTAGGAGTAAGAATGTTTTACACCTTATTAAAGACTGGTATGATTCGGGTACATTTTCAAAAGAAAATATTATAAGGTTAATTAATTTAATTAATAGTTATGAAGAGAAGCCAAAAAATTTCTATTCATCCGAAGAGGAAATAGTAGAAGTTATTAACCATTCAAGAGAGTATATTAAAAATCTAGACGAAACTCAATCCATAGATGATATTGTTTCAAATCTCCAAACTGCTTTTCCTTGGTGTGAGATACTGTCTATTAAGTTTGGGATTAGTAATGAGGAAATCGTAAATAGGGTAAAAACGAATATTACTAATCATATCAACATAGAAAAAACTATTTACGAAAATGAAATTGATTTATGGCAGTTTCATGTTGAAAGTGAAGAAGCAAAAACTGTCTTTAAGTTGATAAACGAAGCAATAAAAGCTGAATATTATGACCAGTTGTTAAACCAAATAAAAGATTCCTTTGATCAAAAGTCGTACCAAAATTATTCTTATTTAAGAAAACTTGCCGATTCGATAAGTTCAACTAAGGTAAGTTCAATTCAAAATAACGTATTAAAAAGTTTAGATGACAATGATTTCTTTTTTCCGGTCCCTTCAGGGAAGATTACCGACGAACAATGGCAATGGTGTCATCTCATTGTTAGTCTTATAGCAACTATTCAACAAAATTGGGGTCAAGCGGGTTATTTTGGAGTTTTTTCTGCTTATATTTCTAGCTTAGAAATCACCCAAAAAGATAAAATGCTTCAACATAGGTTAAAACAGCTTTTCGGAAAGGACATCGAATTAGGATAGAAAGGTTGTCGTGGATATTGGATAAACGAAAAGGTAAATCAAATAACGCTAATATTGAAAAAAGAGAATTACACTTTCATTTACATTTACGCCCTAGTTTAAAAGAAGACTATATACGTATTTTCAATGTTTTAGCAGATAACCATACCCGTATGTATAAAGCGGTATACGAAAGGTTGGAGACTCATACGAATGAGGTAGCAGACGAATTTAAGGAAGAAGCATTAAGTGGACAAAATACCAGCATTCCGAAGTACACTGATTATGGTGATTATATGGAAGCAGTACAAGATTATGTATTTGAACGACTTGATGAACAATTCCTTATGCACTATCAATTTGAACTAATGTCTTTAAGTAATCTATACCAAGTATTTGAACAACAAATAAGGCAATGGCTATTTGAAGAAATGACTCATAATGAAAATCAGTCTATAAATCAAGTTAAATTTTACCTTGAAAATAATAAGGGTGAAGATGTCTATGGTGAGTTTTACAGTAATTTCAGGAAACTTACTAATTTACTTAGAGAATTAAAGTTAACATTTACGGATTTGTTTGGAGATGAAGAACTTATTGTAGAAACAGACATATGGAAAACTATCCGGGAATGTAATCTGTTATCAAATACATTTAAACATGGCAGTGGTGGTGCTGCTTCAAATTTATATGATTTATATCCCCAATACTTTGAAAAAGTAGATGAAACTCGTCTTATGGATTTGTACCGTACAACTAACTTAGAAAGGGTATTGGCTGTTAATAAAATATCCTTTAAAAAATATTGCAATTCTATGAAAAAATTTTGGGAAAAAATGAAGGAACATCAATATGGAAAAGTAATGGGAAATGTTGATATTTCTTCGGAATAGAATAAATTACCAAAAAGAAGCCAAGGGTAGTGTTCCCAAGGCTTTTTTCGAGTTGGTGTATGTAAATACACTTAATTCAAGAGAAGAATTAAAATTTATAAAAGTAGAGAGGCTTCGCTTCCTCCTTCACGAGGGCCAACAGCCAAAATTAAATCGGGTGTGAATGAGGAAGCAAGTGCCAACTCAGGGTCATGATCTACATGCTTGGATCAAACATACAAAGTGTCTTTCTGGGACTCCGGATCAAACTGGAAATTCCTCTAGGAAGAGCTCTTATTAGTATTATACGAGGGGGTTTTAACAGAATAATAACGAAACTAACTCTTGGGGCAGATTTGGGGCAGAATTTTATTATTTGTGCCCCAAATTCTTTATTTTAAATTGGGTTAGATACCAGAGATGATTGAATTAACAGGGTTTTAAGCTATTCAGTGCTTTTTAATTAGGGTCCCCCCAACAGCCTTCTAAGCTGTGGGTCGGTAGTTCGAATCTCTCCTGGGACGCTAACTAACAAAACGCTGAAACCCTTGTGTATCAATGGATTCAGCGTTTTGTCGTTTAGGAAGCGAATTCATTGATAACAAATCTTTTATTAAGCGCTCCCATATGTAAGGCTTTTTCTACCACATACCCGAATATTTCACCTTCATAGTCGAACTGGCAATCAAGTACAGTGATCCGATTTGGTTATCTGACTTTTTGCTCTTTTCAGAAATGTAAACGCTGTATTATGTTACACTAAGTAAATGTAAGGAGGGAAGCTATGAAAACAGAGATTCTGTATGGAAAAGACGGTTTGCGAGTTAATTTACCAGACGATTCATTAATTATAGAGCCAAAAAATTTACCGAAAATGGAAGATGAAAAGGAAGCTGTGAGAAAGGCTTTGAGGGAGCCAATTGGGACAGCTCCTTTAAAAGATCTGGTTGCATCTACGGACATTGTATCGATTGTGATTAGTGATATTACACGTCCCACCCCGAACCATATCCTTGTCCCATTATTGATTGAAGAAATGGATCACGTCCCCTTAGAGAATTTCGTCATTATTAACGGAACGGGGACTCATCGTGACCAAACAAGAGATGAATTTGTTCAGATGTTGGGCGAGTGGGTCGTCGATAATATCCGAATTGTGAACAATAAATGTCATGATAAGGAGCAGCTCGTCAATCTTGGAAAGAGTAAGTTTGGATGTGATATCTATTTAAACAAAGATTATGTAGAATCTGACTTTCGAATTGTAACCGGTTTTATTGAGCCGCATTTTTTTGCAGGATTTTCAGGAGGTCCAAAAGGAGTTATGCCGGGAATTGCAGGAATTGAAACTATTATGACCTTCCATAATGCCCGGATGATTGGGGATCCCTTATCGACTTGGGGCAACATGGTGAATAATCCAGTTCAGGATATGACCCGTGAAATCAACAGCTATTGTAAACCTGATTTCATGCTTAACGTCACGTTGAACCGCGAGAAAGACATTACGCAAGTTTTCGCTGGTGAATTATATGAAGCTCATGATAGAGGCTGTGCGTTTGCTAAAGAACATTCGATGTATAAGTGTGAAGACCGGTTCGATGTTGCCCTTGTATCCAACTCCGGCTATCCGCTGGATCAGAACTTATATCAGGCAGTAAAAGGCATGAGTGCCGCCCACAAAATAGTTAAAGAAGGGGGAGCCATCATTGTAGCTGCCGAGTGTTCCGATGGACTCCCTGATCATGGTAACTACTCGAAGATTTTTGATATGGCGGAAACTCCTCAAGAATTGCTGGACATGATTAATGACCCTGAGTTCAAAATGTTTGATCAATGGCAGGTGCAGAAGCAAGCCGTTGTTCAGGTATGGGCGGACGTATACATTTATTCAACTCTTACGGATGAACAAGTCAGAGGGGCGATGCTGCATCCAATAGATTCAATTGAACAGACGATACAAGATCTGAAGGAAACGTATGGGGAAGATATGAGTATAGCCGTGCTTCCATTAGGTCCGCTGACGATCCCCTTTGTAGAAGAATAAATAAAGAAAAGGTGGTAAGATCTATGAATACTGCTCTTGAAGAGAAGAATCACTATTTAAGCGAAGTTTTTTCTAAGATGAATCGAGTTCTTGTGGCCTTCTCAGGTGGAGTGGATAGTACATTAGTGTTAAAGCGCGCTCAGCAGGAGCTGGGATCTTCCAATGTGCTGGCGGTGGTCGTCGCCTCTGAATTATTCCGAAAAGAGGAATTTGAAGGTGCAGTGCAATTGGCCAAGGATATGGGGGTTAGGGTTCACGAAACGGAAATAAGTGAACTCGATGACGAAGCAATTGTCGCCAATAATTCTGACAGCTGGTATTATAGCAAGAAACTCCTCTACACGCATTTGAATCAATTAGCTGATGAATGGGGTTATGATTATGTTCTGGACGGAATGATTATGGATGATGAAGAAGATTTCCGCCCAGGTTTAAAAGCGAGAAATGAATTAGGCATCCGAAGTGTACTTCAGGAATCAAACATGTATAAGCATGAAGTTCGCGAACTATCCAAACATCTTGGTTTGCCCGTTTGGAGTAAATCTGCTTCCTGCAGTCTGGCTTCTCGGATCCCCTATGGAACGGAACTAGATAAGGAAAAAATTGAGCAGGTCGATCAGGCTGAAAAGTTTGTCACACAGCTTGGTTTTGATCCCGTTCGTGTCCGTCATCATGGGAATGTGGCAAGAATAGAAGTAACTCCGGATAAGGTTGGAGAATTGATTGCCTATCGTGAGCAGATCCGCTCTAAACTCCAATCCCTTGGGTTCCAATACGTATCTATTGACCTTGAAGGTTATAGAACAGGAAGTATGAACGAAGTACTAGTAGAAAAATCGATTAATAAAGTTGTGAGTAAGGTGGAAATAGGATAGATTAAAGAGCTCATAATAGATAGTGTGAGTAGGATCTTTAAAACTAAAGTTTTCTTCTTTTGTATGGAGTAGGAACCCCTATAATGACGGCATTGTCAAAGCATTTTCTTTTAAGGAGTGCTAGTGATAATGCCCTTTTATTTTTGCCAAATGATCTCATTGGGATCAAAATTACATCCCTTTGTTCAATGACCCTGTTATTAGGAATTCATTAAAAATTCTCTGTATTTAACGGTGGGTGCACTTTTTGAAGAAGATCTATTGTAAGCCGGTCTTGCTATCAACGGCTGTTCTTTGAATTTTGTGAGTCCTGATCTATGATTTTAACTATGGATTAGTCAATAGCTTCCTCATTAATTTTTGACTGGAGAACTGACTTATTTATAGGCGGGTGAAGTAGAAACGATATTACTCGCGGTCATTGTCGTAGCTGCCTTCCAGTATATTGGTAAGTTACAAATCCTGTTCAAAAAAAGAATTTATTTTATTTGTCTTTTGATTACCTTTACCTTTCTAAACTGCGTCATTCTATGAATGAGATGAAATAGGGACTTTCTCTTTTACATGTATTATTATATTATTGCAATATATATTGTAATAAAAAACAGGAGGACTTAAAGAAATGAAAACCATAGAATTCACACTTGAGGAAGCATTGGAAGTAAGCAAGGCGATCTCAAATAAACATAGAATGAAAATCCTCCGTATTTTAAGTGAAAGGCCTCATAATGTAAATGAACTGGCAGAAAAGCTGGGTATCCCTTTTTCTACAACAGCTGTCAATGTAAAAAAATTAGAAAAGGTAAATCTGATCTCTACAGAACTTGTTCCAGGTCGTGGCACTCAAAAAGTGAATACAAATAACTTTGATCGTATCGTTATCAATCTGTCTCCATCAGAAAAAAATATGAACGATCATTCGATTGAATATGAGAAATCTATTGGTGATTATGTGGATTTCCATATTGAACCTGGCTGTGGACTAGTTGATGAAAATGATTATATTGGAATGCAGGATGACCCTCGTTCTTTTTATGAGCCTGAGCGAATGAGAGCACAGTTATTGTTTTTCCGTGCTGGTTATGTAGAATATCGTATTCCGAATCGAATTCCTGATGATTCCATTGCTTCAGAAATTTGTTTAAGTGCAGAAATCTGTTCCGAAGCTCCTAATCATAAGTTGGACTGGCCATCAGATATTACGCTCTGGATCAATGATAGGGAAGTGGGCACATGGACATCGCCCAGTGATTTTGGTGGTGAACGGGGAATTCTAACTCCCAATTGGTGGCTGAAAAATTATACTCAATATGGAATATTAAAAAAATGGAAAGTGAATGAACAGGGGTGCTTTATAGATGATGTAAAAGTAAATGAGGAGCTGACTATACATGATTTAACGATAGACGATCAACTATTTATTTCATTCCGATTAGGAGTGAAAAAAGATGCAGTACACGCAGGCGGGATGAATTTATTTGGTCCCCGCTTTGGTAATCACGAGCAAGGTCTCAAGTTGAATATAAAATATAAGAATAAGGATGAAAAGGAAGAAAACTGAATCATAGTTTTCTTCCTTTTTTGGTGTGATCGAAGCGATAAGCTAAGGATCAGGAAGTCCACTATCGTAAATAAATGGGAGAGCTTTTAAATAAGCTCTATCTTAAGATAAGGAATCTTCACTTAAGAAAGAACGAAAGTTTCAGCAAAAAATGGAGATACTAAAAGAAGAAACAAGGCATTGGAAATAGAGAAGTTTTAGTGGATAAGGTACCTAGTCTTTATCCACTAAAACTTCTATTTTTTTAACAAGAGTGAAAATAGAAAAAGAGGAAAAATTTACTTTTTAATTTTTATAACAAAAAAAGTTGAAATAAAACATATAATAGTATTATAATAGATTTGAATTCAAATAATTCTAAAAACTTAAAAAGGGGGATTTCAAATGAAAAGGAACATTAGCTTTTTTTTAACGGCATTATTGTTAGCGGTTACATTTTTAGCGGGATGTAGTAGTTCGGGTGATTCAGAAGGTTCTGATGCCGGTGCTTCGGGTACGGTCGAATTGGATTATTGGGTGCCATTTAGTGGTGGTGATGGAGAATACATGGCAGAGATGGTCGATGAATTTAATTCCTCTCAGGATGGTATTAAAGTAAACATGCTGAATATTGAGTGGGGAGAATACTATACAAAGCTTCGTACCTCGCTTGCTTCCAATACAGCACCTGACGTTTCGATTGCCCATGCTTCTAAGTTAGCAGAGTTAGTACCGACAGGATCGCTTACAGATTTAAGTGAAGTAGCGGAAGCCGTAGATTTTGACTGGTCGAATATTTCGGAAAACCAGCTGGAGGCTACCGTTTTTGATGATCAAAATTTCGCAGTTCCACTGGATTCCCATGCATTGATTATGTATTACAACAAAGATTACTTAGCAGAGGCTGGTCTGCTTGATGAAAATGAGAATATCAAAATGGAACCAGGAGTAGATGGATTTGTCTCTATGCTGGAAGAACTGCAAGCCAGTCTTCCTGATGGTGTGTTCCCGTTTGCCTCTCAGACGGATGATGTCCACCCATTCTGGATCTGGTATGCGCTTTACAGCCAAATGGAAGATGGCGGCGAATATATTACAGATGATCAAGCCTCCTTTAACAATGCGGCCGGAGAAGAAGCTTTGCAAGTGCTGGCTGATTTAACGGAAAAGGGATTATGGCCGAAGAATGTCACCAATGGGTACGATTTATTTAAAACAGGAAAAGCAGCCATTAACTTCACAGGTGTATGGGCCACAGGAAACTATGAACAAAATGAAGATTTAAACTTTGGAGCTTCCTCACTTCCTGAGTTTTTCGATCAATCCCAAACATGGGGAGATTCCCACACATTAGTTCTTCCCACGCAGGATGATCAAGCAAAGCAGGAAGCAGCGATGGAATTTGTGAAGTGGTTATCGGATAACAGTGTCATGTGGGCAGGTGCGGGTCACGTACCGGCTAATACAGAAGTCGTACAATCGGATGAATTCAAGGAGCTTGAGTATCGTCCAAGCTATGCGGATGTAGCCGAGGATATTAACTACATGCCAAGAACTCCGCAGCTATGGCCTTCTAATGACATTATGCAAAAGAATTTTAATTCTATGATGAATGGTTCAATGTCTGTAAAAGAAGCCCTTGACCAGGCGGAGAAAGAAGTAAACAATTTATTAGCTAATTAAATGTGAAAAGTTAACAGCGGAATGTTCAACAAGCATTCCGCTCTTTTTTAAAAGGCGGGTGAAAAAATGAATGCATTAAATCGGGAACCGAAAGATCAAAAAGATCCCAATGCTAAACATAAAGTTGTTCGATGCCCTAAAAAACCGAACAGGGTGAAGAGGAAAGAAACGATAAAAAGCAATCTAACTGCATGGTTGTTTTTATTTCCCTTTATGCTTTTGTATGCATGGTTCATGTTATATCCGATCATTCAAGGGTTCTTCATTAGCTTGACATCGGGAAGCTTCGGAGCACCAAGAGTGTTTTCAGGTGTAGATAATTACATGCGGTTACTGCGTGATAATGATTTTTGGCAGTCGCTCTGGAACACCATCTATTTTGTTCTTATTTCAACACCGACGATTGTTATTTTTGGATTGATTCTAGCACTTATAGTTAATGCGAAACTTAAGGGCACCACATTTTTGAGATCAGCTTTCTTCATGCCTTACATGCTGTCCATCTCCGTTATGGCAAGTATTTGGGTGTTTATTTTACAGCCTTATACAGGTTTTTTGAACGCGATTTTACAACAATTGGGTGTATCCCAGGAAATCTTCTGGCTTGGAAATGAACATCTGGCCTGGATTTCTATCTTAGTTGCGACGTTATGGTGGACGTTAGGATTCAATATGGTGCTGTTTCTGGCAGGGCTGCAGGATATATCCGAAGAGATGTATGAAGCGGCGGATATCGATGGAGCCAGTTCCTGGGCCAAGTTCTTCCATATCACCCTTCCTTCTTTAAAAGGGGTTATTACGCTTGTAGTCATTCTGCAGTCTGTGGCTTCCTTCAAGCTCTTCGGTCAGCCGTGGTTAATGACCGGAGGAGGACCTGGAGATGCGACACGACCACTTGTACAGTACATTTATGAACTAGGATTTATTCAGTGGGATCCAGGATATGCCTCTGCTGTGTCCTATGTGTTATTTGGGGTTATGGCCATTTTTGCTGCCCTTCAATACAAGCTGTTAGTGAAGAAGGAAAAATAAGCACTTAAGAGAGGTGATAAATATGAAAAAACATAGAAAACCAGTGAATTACAGCAGATTTAGCGTCTATATGATCAGTTATATCATTGCTTTTATCATGCTTGTGCCTTTGATCTGGATGTTGGTAACATCCTTCAAGCCAGAAGGTGCAGTAGTTACGGTCATTAGTGAGCTGCTCAAACCCCCATTTACATTAGAAAGCTATCTTAAAGTAAATGAAACCTCTGAGATCTGGAGGTGGACGCTAAACAGTGTCTTTGTAGGCATCGTTCAAACAGCCGGCACGCTTTTAGTTTCCTCCTTAGCTGCTTTTGCTATTTCACGAATTCCTTTTAAAGGAAAGAATGTGATCTTTTTAATTATTTTGGCAGGATTGATGGTTCCTGTGGAAGCCACGATCGTCCCGTTGTTTTCCATGATTGCCGATCTCGGATGGGTGAATTCATTTAAGGCACTTATTCTGCCTGGAATTGCGCTGCCTTTAGGAGTATTAATTTTGAAGCAGTTCTTCGATGGCATTCCAACAGAGCTCGTGGAAGCAGCCAAAATGGATGGAGCGAGCCTCTTTACGATCTGGTATAAGATCTTTTTACCACTATCCCGAACGTCTATGGCAGCATTGGCGATTTTTGTTTTTGTCCAGTCGTGGAACAACTTTTTATGGCCGCTCCTTGTGGCGACTGACTCCTCGATGATGACACTGCCGGTCGGAATTCCGACATTCCAAAGCGCCTTTGCAACAAACCTTTCTGTTCCAATGGCAGCCAACGTAATAGGAAGTGTACCCGCATTAATTATCTTCCTGATTTTCCAAAAACACATTATTCAAGGAATTACAATGACGGGCATTAAGTAATAGGGGGAGAAAGCATGAGAGAAAAAAAGCATTTAAATGGAGCCTGGGATTTTCAAATCGATCCCCTGGATAAAGGAGAAACGGAAGACTGGTATCGTGAGCGGTTAAAAGAAGCGAAGGAAGTAATAGTTCCGCATATTTGGCAGAGTGGGGAAGAGGGACTCGTGAATTATTGCGGAACGGCATGGTATCAACGGAAATTCTTCGTTGAGGAACTTCATCAGACAAAAGATTTATATCTATGTTTTGAAGCTGTGGACTTTCATGCTCGTGTCTGGGTGAACGGAAAGTTTGCGGGAGAACATGAAGGGGGCTTTACCCCGTTTGAATTCAATGTAACTGACCATTTAATAGATGGGGAAAACCTCGTGACTGTAAGGGTTTATGATCCTGAAGATAACGCAGAAATTCCTATTGGTAAACAAGGAAGCTGGTACACGAGAGTCAGTGGCATATGGCAAAGAGTTTATTTGGAAGAACGAAGCAGGACCTTTATAGAAAGTGTTTTTATCACCCCGAACCTCGATCGTGAGGAAGCCGACGTTTTTGTTAAATTAAACAAGAAACCAGATCAGCCGGCCAGCTTCACCTTTACAGTGACGAATCATCTCGATACAGAGACGGTGGTCCACGAAGGAATAGAAAAGGTAAACGATAAGACTTTATCATTTAACCTCCCTATAAAGGATCCAATTCTATGGGAACCTGAAAATCCCCACCTTTACGATCTATCGATAAGGCTCACAAGTGACAAAGGTGAAGAAGATAGAAAAACGGAAACGTTTGGTATGCGTGAGGTGGCCTATCAAGAGGGGAAAATCCTTTTTAATAGAAAAGAACTCTTCTTACGAGGGGCTTTGGATCAGGCTTTTTATCCGGATACCATATATACGGCCCCTTCCGATGAGTTTATCCAAAAAGAAATTCGCCTAGCAAAAGAGATGGGCTTTAATATGCTGCGAAAACATATCAAAATTGAAATTCCAAGATATCTTTATTGGGCCGATCGTATGGGGTTATTCATTTGGGAAGAGCCTCCAAATTATGTGAAGTGGACTAAACAAGGACGTGATCGTTTTACAAATGATCTTGTTTCGATGGTTAAAAGGGATTATAACCATCCATCTATTCTGATCTGGTCTCTGTATAATGAGGAATGGGGACTTGAATGGGATTTAGCAAATGATAAGGAAAAGCAGTCTCATGTCGAAAAACTATATGATGAAATAAAAACATTAGATTCATCACGGCTGATTTGTGATAATTCCGGTTGGAGACATGTAAAGACCGATATCAATGATTATCATAGATATTTTGTGGCTCCAGATCAAATAGATGCATGGCAGCAGGATTTAGATGAATTTATCGTGGGGGACCCTGGCAAAAACTTTGTGGATGGCCGAGAATCAAACCGTGAACCAATCATTGTGTCAGAGTTCGGTATTTGGGGACTGCCTGGTGTTAAGAAGCTTGAAGAATATTATCAGGGACAGCCCTGGTGGTTTATTAATCAGGGTGATAATACCCATAAGGCAGATTATAAGAGTCCCCTTACGGCTGAGAAGAACTTCCAAAATTATGGGCTTAACAAAACATTTAACTCCTTTGAAGAGTTGGCAGTATCCTCACAGAAAAGAATGTTTCGCGGGATTAAATCCATTATTGAAGAAATGAGAAAGCGTCCGGCAATCAAAGGTTATATTGTCACCGAATTTACGGATATCGAATGGGAAACCAATGGCTGGTTAGACTATTTACGAAATCCAAAGGAAGGCTTTGAAAGATTAATAGATTTCAATGGAGATCTAGTGGTCATGCTAGACAATGTAAACCATAATCTTTGGTGCAATGAACAAGCATCCTGGGATGTTGTGATATCTAATCACCGTTTATGTAACAGGAGGGGAGTCGTTACCTGGGAGCTTTCAGGTACAGAGCTTTCTGGTGAAATACCAGTAAGCTTACAAGGGGATGATTACATTCGCTTAGAGCAGGCGATTACATTTAACGTTCCAGAAATAAAGAAATCAGACTTTTATAAAATAAAACTAGAGCTGCTAATTGACGGTGAAACGGTGGCTGAAAATTACGAGGAACTAACAATTTCAGTTAAAGAAAAGGCTGATAACATCTCGGTTTATCCTTATTCAATGGATGAAAGATTTGTCCGGTCTTTAGAAGAAAATGGCTTTCAAATTAAAAATGAATTTCATGATGCTGGGATTGTGATTACAAGCAATTTTGACAAAAACGTAGAGGAGTTTGCACATCATGGCGGCGAAGTCATCTTTTTAGCTGAAGAAGGAGATCAGCTGGCCGCTAAAGGCTCGTTTACTTTCCGACATCTTCCAGAAGGAGAAAGCTGGCAGCGTACGGCCTCTTTTAATTTTGTAAATCAAAATGAATTCCCAGACATACCTCTTCGAAAGGAAATGGGCTGGGAAGTGGAAGGTATCATCCCTCGGTATATTATTCCATTGAGTGCCTACCATAAAGAGGGAGGAACGACAGGTAGAACCGTATATATGTTTGGGAACAGCGGATTACCTAAATCAGCTGACATTTTATCTGGGTATTTTGAGGGTTGGATTGGCCAAGGAGGAGCCTCCATGATAAAAAAACAAGCAGGAAAAGGAAGGCTGACTCTTACTACCTGGCAAGTCTTAAATCACTACAATAACCATCCAATTGCAACTCAAATAGTCAATCATCTTATTAAAACTGCTGGTAAAGCATAAAGGTGATCACCACTTATTCTTAGTTTTTGAGACAGGTTTTATAGTTGTCCTCGGCAGAAGTAACCCATTCCCTATTGAACTTTTAGACTAGATCGGACCTGCAATTTCCGCTAGGAGAAGAACTATCTTTTTTAAAATCATCATAAGTTGATGAAAGAAAAGGTATGAATGGAAAAGATATTGCCCCGGTATTAAATATTACTCCCCAAGCCTTCTAAGCTGGGGGATGGGAGTTTAAATTTCTCCCGGGACGCTAAATAAAAAAGCTCTTGATAATCAAGAGCTTTTTTTGTAACCCGAAAAAATTTCACTCTTCTGGCTCCTGGATAATTCGCTCAGGATGAGTATACACATTGAAAGATTTGCCTCGTATGAAGCCGACTGCAGTTATGTTCAAATCCTCGGCGAGCTCAATGGCTAATTCGGTAGGAGCTGATTTAGATAACACAATTCCTACACCGATTTTTGCTGCTTTCGTTAGGACTTCAGAAGAAATTCTACCGCTGAAAACCAGGACTTTATCACGTACTGCGATTTTATTTAATAAGCAATGCCCATAGAGCTTATCCAGTGCATTATGCCTGCCTATATCCGCCCGTCCGACAATCATTTCATCGTTCGTGCAGAGGGCTGCATTATGAACCCCGCCCGTACCTTTGAATACTTGGCTGACTTCCTGCATCTTCTCCATCAGCTTGATACACTGTTGCGCTGTGAGTTTCACAGTAGAAGTAGAAGTTTTAGCTGTTTGGACATCATTTTGGAAGTAAAACTGCCTGCTTTTCCCGCAGCAGGATCCAATAAAGCGTTTGGAAAAATTTCGTTGAGTGTTGATGGTTCCATCGATTTTAATATAGGCAAACCCAGCTTCTTCATCAATCTTTAAGCTCTTAATTTCCCTCCTGAAGCGTATGACACCTTCGGATGCTAAAAAGCCGATCACCATTTCCTCAAAGTGAGCAGGGGTACAGACCATTGTGGCGAATTCCTCATTGTTTATGTAAATGGTTAGTGGGAATTCGGTAACGATGTCATCTTCCACCGTTTGGAAAAGACCTTCATTATATCGTACAATCGTTTTTTTTACGCTCATTTGGTCACTTATGTTAATCACCTCGCTTGGCCTCATATTGGATATTTCTTGTGATAAAACTATAACGAGTAGATTAAAGCAAATACAAATAAAAAGTACTGAACTATTCAAATATAATAGAAATTTTAACTGAAAAAGCTGCCAAAAACGGATGGAGATTTTGGACGCCTGGAGCAAATGCAATTGAAAACACGATTAAGAAAATCGGAATCTCCACCAAGAGAGATTCCGATTTTTCTATCTCACAGCTTTTGTTATTTCATCCTCTTTTACTTTCCAGGCTTTCTCAGCTTTTTCCTTAGGACCTAAATGAGTAAAGGCGTGATAACAGTCGTTAAATTTTTCTCTGCGGACAGACACACCTGCTTGCTTTAAGTTCTCAATATACTTCTCAGCTTCTAGTGAAAAGGCATCATGTTCCGCAAAAAGGACGACGGTTCTTGGAATACCTTCTACATCCTCAGCTAAAACCGGGGATACAAACGGGTGTTCAGCCTGTCCGGGTTCAGGGACGTAACATTTGTGAATAAAATGAGCAGCCTGAGGATATTTCCTGCGCATTGGATCGGCCTCCGGCTTCTCCGTATGAGGCGTAACAAAGTCGAGCATCGGACAGGATAAAACTTGAAGCAGCGGCAGCGGTTCATTGCGCTCTTTTAACATTAAACAGACGGCAGCTGCAATGTTAGCACCGGAACTCTGCCCGCCAATCATGATTTTTTCTGAATCTATATTCAAGAGATCCCCATGAACTCTTATCCACTGATAAATCTCATAGCACTGTTCAATCGGCTGGGGGAAAGGATATTCCGGTGCTTTCGCATAATCAACATTAATAACCGCACATCCTGTATGATTCGCAAGCCGGCGGCAGTAGGGATCATCCATTTCCTTACTGTGCATAATGAAGGCGCCTCCGTGTAAGTTAATGTACACAGGGAGTTTCTTATCTCCTGCTTCAAGCGGATAATAACATGAGATATATGTATCCTTCACGCTTGTTTCAATCAGGATTTCTTTTACTTCCTTTACTTCCTCTGGATGCAACATCGGCTTTATTACAGCTTTGTTTGGCAATAGACGAAGAATTTTTGCAATTAAATGAGTGAACATGGTGATGCCCCTTTTTTAATTACAGGGTACCCTTATTAAAAGCAAGGTAATCCATCCATCACTCAAGACTATGTACCCGTAAAAAAGGGTAGAGACCTTAAAACGAGGTGAAACCAATGTGGTTTATGTTAACAGCTGTCGCCGTAACCCTTTTTCTTTTCTGGCACCGGGTATCTTTTCCTAATGTAAAACATACGAGTACGCGTACTTATACAATTATTATCCCGGCTCGAAATGAAGAAGAGAATTTAAAGAAGCTTCTGTCGTCTCTGACGCCGAATGATGATAAACAGAGAGAGATTATCGTGGTTGATGATGATTCAGATGACCAGACATATGCAACAGCGGCCCAGCATGGAGTAAGAGTCATAAATAATCCACCGTTACCTGAAGGATGGATGGGGAAATCCTGGGCTTGCTATACCGGAGCTAAAGAAGCGTCTGGGGAGGTTCTAATGTTCCTCGATGCTGATACATGGTTCTCTCCAAGCGGCCCAACCAAGCTTATTCAATACTTAGAAACGAAAGGAAGAGATGCTTTAATTACGGTCCATCCTTACCATTACATGTATTCCTTTTGGGAGAAGCTCTCTTCCGTTTTTCATTTAGTTGTTTTTGCCTCCTCCGGAATTACAACGATATTTAAAGGGAAAATGGGGGCTCGCGGCGGATTTGGCCCATGTTTAGTCATTGATGCCGATACCTATTGGAAGCTCGGCGGGCATAAAGCCATTCGCCGTGAAATTGTGGAGCACCTCTCTATGGCAAGACGGGCTCAATCTAAAGGCATAAAAACCTATGCCTTCAGCGGTAAAAATGTAGTGAATATGCGGATGTATCCAGCCAGCCTTAAAGCCGTTATCAATGGCTGGTCGAAAAGCTTCGCTTCTGGCGCGAAATCGGCATCCCCGCTGATGACGGCTGCCAATATCGTATGGATTACGACCATTGTTTCTTTCCTTACTAATATTTCAAAGGCGGGCTGGTGGAGCTTGGCGGGCTATCTTGCAATTGTCTTGTGGCTGTATCGAATTCTAAAAGATATTGGAAATTTTAAATGGTATGACGCTTTCCTTTTACCGCTGCATTTTGCATTTTTTGTTTTTTTGTTTGCCTACTCGATTCTTAGGACGTTTTTGTTCAAACAGTCGACCTGGAAGGGGCGTAATATTACAAAGGCAGGAAAGAGAGGATAACAAAAAGGCCAGCTTTCCTATAAAGGAAGGCTGGCTCTTACTATTATAGTGGACGATCATCAAATTCATAGTGAACGGGACCTGGAGCAACAGCCGCATTTTCTAAAGCCGGTGTATCAGGTCTTGCCACTTGATAGACAGCAGAGCCGACGATTTCCGTAACCTCTGTCAGTTTTTCTTTGCTAATTTTATCGATGGTATCCTCCGGAGAATGATACCATGGCTCGAGTGGAGCATGAATAAACAAAGCAGCAGGGATTCCGCGCTCAAAGAATGGAACGTGGTCACTGCGTCCGAGCTGGCCATACTCTACGACTTCAGCTACCCTTGCTCCTGCTGAGGCGCCAAGGTCTGTTACGAGATTTTTATTTCCATCTGGTGTGAACATGATAAGATCACCGGCATCGCGGCTGCCGATCATATCCATTTGAAAGTGGGCGGCCATCCGGTCGACTTCGCTTTCACTTAATGTACTTGCATAGTGATATGATCCAACAAGACCTTTTTCTTCAGCTCCAAATGTCATAAATCGTAATTCCGTATCTGAAGGAGTTTTAGCCATAATTTCAGCCAGCTCTAAAACCCCGGAGACGCCCGATGCATCATCATTAGCTCCAGGACCTCCGGCAACGGAGTCATGGTGGGCCCCTATAGTGATAATTTGTCCGGTATCTTTATTCTTGTGAGGTTTCTTAGTGGCAATGACATTATAGGATGTTTTATCAATTGTACCTGCCCCTTTCACTGTAAGGTTTGCAATAATGTCTTCAGACTTAAGCTTTTCCACGATTGACAGGCCGGATTCACGGTCGATAGCCACAGCAGGTATATCCTGTCCTTCATATGTATAGCCAAATCCATTACCTTGTTGTCCTTCTCCGTTAAACATAATCACTCCAACGGCACCTTTATCTAATACATTTTCTAACTTGTCATAAAAAGGGATAGAACCTCTTTCAATTAAAGCAATTTTTCCATTCATGGAATCTGGAACTTCTTCAGGTGTGGCCAAACCGACATATTCCAGCGGTGCTTCAACAGTTCCATTCACTGAACCGTTAAAAGTTCGCACATCACCGGAAAAGTTAGAACTGTTGATAGCTATGGAAGCCGTACCGCCATCCCAAGCTTGAAAGGTGAAAGGCTGGAGTTCCGTATCATAGCCGTAGCTTTCAAATTCACCTTTAATGTACTGTACAGCATTATACTCTCCCTGTGTTCCTGCTTCACGAGGTGTTTGAGAAAGCAGTGCCACACGGTCATATAAACGCTCGGGGCTGATTTTCTTAATGACTTTGTTGTCAAAAGCATGGTCCGCATTTTGGCTGGGTGCAGGTGGATCAGCCAGGACGGCGGATGGTGCGGAGCTCAAAGCTAATCCTGCTGCCAACATCATTGTAATCGCTTTCTTAGACATCCATATTCCTCCTTAATGTTTTGAAGTTGCTTCCATATTATACTATATTATGGAAAATTAAGATTTCAGGAACGTGATAAAGTAAGAGAGGGGGCGGGTGCTTTTTACCTATATTGAATTGTAAATACATGAAGAGATATGTCGAAAATGTAGTGATTATTGTCTGATGCTCTTTAAGCAGCAGACAGGGGGAAGAGAGTAAGGGGACGGAGATGGGATAAAAGGTTCGTTTTAAAGCAAAAAGGTATACCCTTACTATAATAGGAAGGTAGACCAATATTTCAGATAGGCTGCAGTTCTACAGCTTTAATCTTTTCAATATGTACGGAAAACAACCTTGAATGTTACAGAGTCAAGGTTGTCACCCCAGTAATCTTCATAGCTGTTTAGTGCGACTTTTTCGCCTTAATCAGTGAGCACAGTTATAAGATTGGAAGGAGAGAGGTTTAAATTATTGCTCGGGAAATAGTAAGGTAATGAAAATTAACTATATTATATGGAATTTTTTTAGAGGTTCGTGTATTTTGAATATAATAGTAAGTTTTATTATTCAAACATCTCAGCCGATGAAAAATTATTATTAGAGGGTGTATTAATGGCTTCCATAGACAAACTATTATCCGACAGGTCGTTCTCTCACCATTTTCAGCCGATTTTTAATTTGTTTACTTGGAAGAAAGCAGGGTATGAAGTGTTGTTAAGAACCGAGGATCCTTCTAGTCCCGAAGAAGTTTTCCAAGAGGCCAGATTAGAAGGAAGACTTTATGAACTAGATACTCTATCGATAATGAAAGCAGTGAAATATTACAGTTATGAGGGTTATACCTCTACAGATGGGCTGTTATTTTTTAATATTTACCCTTCCACCATAATCAACAACTCCTTTTATCCCTTTATAAAAAAACTGACGAAAGATTATCCATCGTATCAATTGATATTAGAATTAAGTGAATCAGAACTTATTAATGATTACACAGATTTCAATAAAAAGCTTGAACCGATTAGAGCGCTGGGCATTAGGGTTGCCATTGATTGTTTTGGAAAGCGTTATTCTGCAATGGAGCGGCTGGTAGAGCTAAATCCTGACTTCCTTAAGCTGGATAAGTTCTTGACAAGCGGATTGGACCTTTCGAAAGAGAAGCAGTTTATTGTTGAAGGCATCAATAACTATTGTAATGAATTCGGGGCCCAATTAATTGTTAAAGGTGTTGAAAAACCGAATGAACTGGCTATTGCCAAATACTTAGGTGTACCCATGGCCCAAGGATATGTGCTGGCTCCGCCGGAACTGATAAAAAAAGAACTTTAAAAAACACGCCCTCAGCGTGTTTTTTCAATTTATATAGACAATATAAACAGCTGCGGCCAACAGTAAACGGTAAATCGCAAAAGGAAAAAGCTTTACTTTTTCTATAATTTTTAAAAAGAAACGAATGGAAAGTAACGCAAACAGGAAGGCTGTTATAAACCCTGCTGCAAAATAAGGGAAAGCTTCAAAACTAAAGTATGACCAGTTTTTGATCAATGAAAGAACGCTGGCACCGAACATGATCGGAACGGCCATTATAAAGGTAAAGTCTGCAGCTGCCCGGTAGTTCATACCGAGCAGCACTCCGCCCGAAATAGTCGCCCCTGATCGAGAGAACCCGGGCCATAGGGCGAAACACTGAATGAGGCCGACCATAAACGCCTGCTTATATGTGATATCGTCAACAGTAGGAGAAGCAGGTGTCTTCCACCTTAATCTATCTGCTGCAATCATCAAAAATGAACCTAGAACAAGACCGATCATTACGGTTTCCGCTGAAAATAAATGCTCGTCTATGAAATCTTCAAACGTAAAGCCGAGAACAACTGCCGGAAGCAGTCCCACGACAATATGAATGATCTTTAACTGTTTCACAGGACGAGGTTCATAGCTTGCAAAAGAATTAATCAAATTCCGGAAACGGTCCTTAAAAACAAATACGACGGCACAGATGGAACCAAGCTGAATCACCACTTTAAATGTGTTCGCTACATGCTCGGTTAAAAAACTGCTGGAATGAAGCCACAAATCATCTACAATGATCATATGGCCGGTAGAAGATATCGGAGCAAATTCCGTTAATCCTTCGACCATTCCGAGGATAATGACTTTAATTAAATGTACGATCTCCATGAATAATGCCCCTTCTTTTGCAGATAAAATCAGGCTGTCCTATGATATATTCATAAAAAAAAATTTTTATTCTTATAATATACGCCCGGATTTCCTTTAAGTGGATAGAGCAATTTACCTATTTAACGCGTGAGAGGTCACGGAGATCCCTGTGTTATAATATAAGGCATAATAAAAATGAAGTACATAGTAATAAGCATAAATAAAAGAGAGGCGCCATTTAAAAGACGCCTCAGGCTGTCGAGAAGGTCTCAACAGTTTTTTCTAATAGAGTTTCCTGTTAAAGCCTAGCGTGGCAGGCAGGATTCCATTGGCCATAAAAGGGGACGAATGGGCTGGGAACCATCTCGCTTTCCACGAGGAAGACGGCAAGCCTTGCACATCCCTAAAGTAGTCTCGCTTGTTCCCTTCCCATTACAAGAAAAAGGTGAATGGAATCCTCCTCATGCGAGAAGAGGAATCAGCTGACCTTTCACCCGGTACCCTGCATCCTTAAGAGTGTAGACACCGGGAAGAGAGCTAATAGAACGGGAGAGAAAAACTTATGAGGATAGGGGTGAAGGGAAACGGTGAGACTCCTATGGGAGGAACGTACAGGGTGAGACCCCTAAAAGGCGAAGCCTTAAGGAAGCTCACCGTACGCCCATGGAAAGCGATCCGTTTCCCGGAGCCCTTCGCTGCATCTTATCCTTCGAAAGGAAGTCGGTCGTTTATAAAGCACGAGGTTTCTCTACAAGCTGAGGCGTCATATAAAAGACGCCTCTTCAATATTATTTTTTCATAAGGGGAGGAATGCTTATATTATTCGCTGCCCGCCAACGGTTAGGGGATTTTAGAATTGTTTTTTCCAAAACGTACCTGTTTTAAAAGTATTGGTTTTGGTTAATAATGATTGGATGGACTTTTATATGCAGGAAGGGTGTCTTATGGATAAACAAAATGGAGAGGTTGTATTATTTCCTAAATGGAAAACAACCCTTGAAAACGTTGGGTTTAACGCTGTTAAAGAAAAACGTTATACAGACGCTGTGGAAAGTTTTACGACATTATTGAATCACAAGGTTGCTTCTCATGAGGTAATCACCGCATTATTAATGAGTTTAATAGAGCTGGGTCAGTATGAAAAAGCCGAAGATCTATGTCAAACTCAAATGAAGAATGAAGAAGAGCATTACTATGAGTATTTACATATATATATAACGATTCTTTTTCAGGATAATCGGTATCAGGAGTTAATTGACTTATTAGATGAAGTATTTGAAACAGAAGATATGCCTCATCAGAACCGTACACAGCTTTGGCAGATGTATGAAGTCAGTAAAAAGCTTTTAATGGATGTTTATAAGGAAGAAAGCGACCAGCTGTCCGCAGATTTTGAAGAAGCCATAAGAAAAAATGAACTACATAAGCAATGGGCGGCTATTACTCAGTTGAAAAAGCAGCCTTTGCCATCGAATCTTACTTTCTATAAAGAACTGTTAGCCGAAGAAAAGGTTCACCCTATGATTAAAACGGGGATTATGATGTGGTTTAGAGATAGGGAGCTTTCGGATACAATCATAGTTCGTAAATTTGGCAGGGAGCTTGAGATTGTGCCAAAGCAGCTGAATTCTTTTCAATCGGATTACATTATTCAGCAGATTCAAATGAGGCTTGGGGCTATTGAACAAGACAATCCCACGATGTATGAAATGGTTCAGCGCCTGTTGGAACATTATTGTTTTGTGCGTTATCCGTTATATCCTACGGAGCTTGAGGTGGAGGCGATTGTGGAAGCTCTCAAACAGCTTGGGCATGAGTACTTACAGCTTCCTTATCAGAAGAAAACAGAAGATGAACGTGTTCAAAAATATAAAGAAGAAATCGAACTGTGCGAGCAGCACTATATGATACTGGTCGGTGAATAAATCATAACCTCAGAGTTCTGAGTCTAGTACAATTGTTGAAAGCACAAAACTTTATGTTATAATATAGTGGTTGCAAAAAAGATTCGTGTATCAATAGTATCATAGAATCAGATGATGATCGTCATCATGGCGAAGAGGAAAATAGATGTTGGAGGGAATTTTTTATGTCAGCAAAATGGGAAAAGCAAGAAGGAAATCAGGGTACATTAACAGTTGAAGTGCCTGTAGAAGATTTCAACAAAGCCTTAGATGAGGCATTCAAGAAAGTTTCAAAGCAGGTGCAAGTACCTGGATTCCGTAAAGGTAAAGTACCACGCAAATTGTTTGAACAGCGTTTTGGAGTAGAGTCTCTTTATCAGGATGCGATTGATATCGTGCTTCCTAAAGCATACTCAGATGCTGTTGAAGAAACTGGAATCGAGCCGGTTGATCGTCCAGAAGTTGACGTTCAGCAAATCGAAAAAGGCCAGCCGCTTGTATTCACTGCAGAAGTAACGGTTAAACCTGAAGTGAAGCTTGGCGACTACAAAGGTTTAACTTATGAAGAGCAAAGCACTGAAGTAACAGATGAAGATGTTGAAAATGAACTTACACAGCAGCAGGAGCGCCAGGCTGAACTTGTTGTGAAAGAAGAAGGCGCCGTTGAAGAAGGAGACACAGTTGTTATGGACTTCGAAGGTTTCGTTGATGGCGAAGCATTTGAAGGTGGACAAGCAGAAAACTACTCTCTTGAAATCGGATCTGGTTCATTTATTCCTGGCTTCGAAGAACAGTTAGTAGGTAAGCAGTCAGGTGAAGAAGCTGAGGTTGAAGTTACTTTCCCTGAAGAATACCATGCAGAAGATCTTGCGGGTAAAGCAGCTACATTTAAAGTGAAAATTCACGAAATTAAAGCAAAAGAACTTCCAGAGCTAGATGATGAGTTTGCTAAAGATGTAGATGAAGAAGTCGAATCTTTAGACGAGCTTAAGAAGAAAACTCGCGAGCGCCTGGAAGAGCAGAAGAAAACAGACGCTGAAAACCAGAAACGTGACACTCTAGTTCAAAAAGCCAGCGAAAATGCAGAGGTTGAGATCCCACAGGCTATGATTGATACTGAGCTTGACCGCATGGTTAGTGAATTTGAACAGCGCCTGCAAATGCAAGGCATGACAAAAGACATGTACTTCCAGTTCACTGGCCAGGACGAAGATGCACTTCGTGAGCAAATGAATGAAGATGCAGGCAAGCGAGTGAAGACAAACCTAACACTTGAAGCAATTGCGCAGGCCGAAAATGTGGAAGCTACAGAAGAGGATGTAAATGCTGAACTAGAAAATATGGCATCTATGTACCAGACAGATGTAGCTCAGCTTACTCAAATGCTTGGCGGAAACACAGATATGGTGAAAGAAGATCTTAAAGTCCGTAAAGCAATTGATGTCCTAGTAGATAATAGTAAAGCAGAATAATATAATGAGAAGACAAGGTGCTAGAGTCGGCCTTGTCTTCTCCTGTATTTTTTAACAATACAAGTAAATTATTGAAGACTTTATGAATGAAGGACTCCTATTTTTACATATACTATAGATGTATCTATTGTTTGACTTCTAAGCGATATGTCTACATAATGAGGATGATGTAATAGTAAAAAGCACACCTCTCTAAAGATATTGCTTTTTTGTTTGTAGTTATTTTGGTATGATGAGCAAAAGAAGTGGGTGCACAGGTTAAGTGCCACGGATAGTTATGTAGTTGCAAACTATTGCGTCATTTTAAGAAGGGGTGAAAAGAATGTTTAAATTTAATGAAGAAAAAGGACAGCTGAAATGTTCTTTTTGTGGTAAAAGTCAGGAACAAGTACGGAAATTAGTAGCTGGTCCTGGAGTTTATATATGTGATGAGTGTATTGAACTTTGTACTGAAATTGTAGAAGAAGAGCTCGGTAACGATGAAGAAGTGGAATTCAAAGAGGTTCCTAAGCCTCAGGAAATCCGCAGCATCTTAAATGATTATGTCATCGGACAGGAACAGGCAAAGAAAAATTTGTCTGTAGCTGTTTATAATCATTACAAGCGTATTAATGCTGGAGTGAAAAATGACGAAGTTGAACTTTCCAAGAGTAACATTCTTATGCTTGGACCAACAGGAAGCGGTAAAACCCTTCTTGCTCAGACGTTAGCTCGTATTCTGAATGTTCCTTTCGCAATTGCGGATGCTACTTCACTTACAGAGGCTGGTTATGTAGGGGAAGATGTGGAGAACATCCTTCTTAAACTGATCCAGGCTGCTGACTATGATGTAGAAAAAGCAGAAAAAGGGATTATTTATATCGATGAAATTGATAAAGTAGCTCGTAAGTCAGAAAACCCATCTATTACACGCGATGTGTCTGGTGAAGGTGTTCAGCAGGCATTGCTGAAAATTCTTGAAGGTACGCAGGCTAGTGTTCCTCCACAAGGGGGCAGAAAGCACCCTCATCAAGAATTCATTCAAATCGATACAACAAATGTACTCTTTATTGTAGGCGGAGCGTTTGACGGCATTGAGCAGATTATTAAACGCCGTCTTGGTAAAAAAGTCATCGGTTTTGGCGCTGGCCAGACAGACGTGGATGCAGAGAAGAGCGAGCTTCTTACAAAAGTACTTCCAGAAGACCTTCTCAGCTACGGTCTGATTCCTGAATTCATCGGCCGCCTTCCAGTTATCGGAAGCCTGGAGCAGCTAGATGAAGATGCGTTAGTTGAAATCCTAACGGCTCCTAAGAATGCTCTCGTTAAACAGTATCAGAAACTCCTTCAAATTGATCACGTTGAACTTGAATTTGAAGAAGAGGCCCTTCGTGAAATTGCTAAATTGGCTATTGAGCGTAAAACAGGTGCCCGTGGTCTGCGTTCAATCATTGAAGGAATTATGCTGGATGTTATGTATGAACTGCCGTCTCGTGATGATATTGAGAAATGTATCATTACTAAGGATACAGTTCTTCAGGAAAACAGCTATCCTAAACTGATTCTGACGGACGGAACGGTAGAAGACGAGAATAAAGAAACACCAGAAAGTGCTTAAAACCATGTCATGGCGCACGTCATTGGTTGAATTGCAGGGGAGCCTGGGTGCTCCTGGGAATTAATTAAGCTGATGGCTGCATGCAATGAAGAAGCCGCGCTACATTTTTGTGTAGCGCGGCTTCTCTTATGCATAACATGTGACAAAGAAAGAGCATGATTCCTTCTAAGGTGTTCATAATAAAAGTACTAGCAGGATGCCATAGAAATTTAAAGGGATTTTGAACTATTCCTTACGTTTTACTTTGTTTGAAGATTTCTATATGATTAACTTACGATTAGGATTATTCGGAGGTGCAAACATTGTCTGAAAACCTTAAAATACAACTCCCCCTCCTTCCTCTCAGAGGACTGTTGGTGTATCCTTCGATGGTACTCCACCTTGATGTAGGCAGAGATAAATCAGTGAACGCATTAGAACAGGCCATGATGGATGATAATCAGATTTTCCTAGTATCTCAAAAAGAAATAAATATTGATGATCCATCCATTGAAGATATGTATGAAAGTGGCACGGTGGCTCGTGTGAAACAAATGGTAAAGCTGCCTAACGGAACTAATAGAGTATTAGTAGAAGGGCTTTTTCGTGCGACTGTAGAGCACATAAGCGAAGGTGAAGATTACTACGAAGCGGAAATCACCAAGCTTGAAGATATACATGAGGACAAAAAAGAAGAAGAAGCCTTAATGCGGACACTTCTTGAACAATTCGAACAATATGTAAAGGTTTCAAAAAAGGTCAGCAAAGAGACATATAACACAGTAGCCGATATTGAAGAACCTGGAAACCTTGCTGATATTATAACGTCGCATTTGCCTATAAAAATTAAGGATAAACAGAAAGTATTAGAAACCAGCAGTGTTAAAGCACGCTTAAAACATTTAATTGAACTGATCGGCAATGAGCGTGAAGTGCTGCAAATCGAGAAGAAAATCGGCCAGCGCGTTAAGAAATCGATGGAGAAAACCCAAAAGGAATATTATTTACGAGAACAAATGAAAGCCATCCAAAGTGAACTCGGTGATAAGGACGGCAAGAACGGTGAGGTTTCTCAGCTTAAAGAGAAGATCGAAGACGCCAATATGCCTGAGCGTGTAGAAAAGGTAGCTTTAAAAGAGCTGGGGCGCTATGAGAAGGTACCTCAAAGTTCGGCCGAGAGTTCCGTTATTCGAAATTATCTGGAATGGCTTGTGTCACTTCCGTGGTCAGAAGAAACGGAAGATAATCTTGATGTAAACCATGCTGAAAAAATATTAGATGAAGATCATTACGGCCTTGAGAAAGTGAAAGAACGAGTGCTGGAATACTTAGCCGTACAGCAGCTTACCCAATCGATTAAAGGCCCTATTCTTTGTCTGGTCGGCCCGCCGGGTGTCGGTAAAACTTCTCTGGCTAAATCGATTGCCCGTGCAATTAACCGTAAATTTGTCCGCATTTCCTTAGGCGGTGTACGTGATGAAGCGGAAATCCGCGGTCATCGACGCACTTATATCGGCGCTATGCCAGGACGAATCATTCAAGGGATGAAACGTGCAGAAACGATTAACCCTGTGTTTTTATTAGATGAAATTGACAAAATGGCAAGTGATTTTAGAGGAGATCCTTCTTCAGCGATGCTTGAAGTGCTGGATCCTGAACAAAACAGTACGTTTAGTGATCATTTCATTGAGGAACATTATGATCTATCAAACGTGATGTTTGTGGCTACAGCTAACACGATGGCTTCGATTCCAGGGCCGCTTCTCGACCGGATGGAAGTTATTACGATTGCAGGGTATACCGAAGTTGAAAAACTTCATATCGCTAAAGAACACCTGCTCCCTAAGCAGATTAAAGAGAATGGTTTAACGAAAAGCAAGATCCAGGTGAAAGATGAAGCTCTGCTTAAATTAATTCGTATGTATACACGGGAAGCTGGTGTGCGTAATCTTGAGCGCGAGTTAGCAGGCGTCTGCCGAAAAGCGGCGAAAGTTATTGTGTCTGGTGAGAAGAAACGTGTAGTAGTCAGTGAGAAGCAGTTAGAGGTCATGCTGGGACGCCCTAAATTCCGATATGGCCAGGCCGAGCTGGAAGATCAGGTAGGGGCAGCCACTGGTCTTGCTTATACGACGGCCGGCGGAGACACTCTGTCTATTGAAGTATCGATCTATCCAGGCAAAGGGCATTTAACGTTAACAGGAAAACTCGGCGATGTAATGAAAGAGTCGGCACAGGCTGCATTCAGTTATATTCGCTCCAAAGCTGAAGAGCTTAAAGTAGACCCGGAGTTTGCTGAGAAAAATGATATTCATATTCACGTACCTGAAGGAGCCACTCCTAAGGATGGACCTTCTGCTGGGATAACGATGGCGACAGCCCTTGTATCTGCTTTGACAGGCCGTCCTGTCAGAAAAGAAGTAGGAATGACAGGAGAAATCACCTTAAGAGGAAGAGTGCTTCCTATCGGGGGGTTGAAAGAGAAGTCTTTAAGTGCTCACAGAGCAGGGCTTACTACAATTATTATCCCTTCTGATAATGAGAAAGACCTCGAGGATATCCCTGAAAGCGTTCGTGAAGGTTTAACCTTTATACCGGTTAAGCATTTGGATGAAGTATTAGAGAAAGCATTGGTGGCAGAAAAACATGAAAGTTAATCATGCAGATATCGTAATAAGTGCAGCAAGTAAGAAGCAGTACCCAAGTGATCCCATTCCGGAAATAGCATTAGCTGGACGTTCGAATGTGGGAAAGTCTTCATTTATTAATACGATGATTGCCAGGAAAAACCTGGCTAGGACTTCATCAAAGCCGGGGAAAACCCAGACGCTGAATTTTTATAAAATAAATGATGCGTTTCATTTTGTGGACGTTCCTGGGTATGGCTACGCTAAAGTATCTAAGAAGGAACGGGCCAAATGGGGAAAGATGATGGAAGAGTATTTCGCGGAGCGGGAGCAGCTGAGAGCTACAGCCCTCGTTGTTGATATACGCCATGAGCCCTCAGATGAAGACTGCATGATGTATGATTATTTGAAGTACTTCGATCTCCCGGTAATGGTGATTGCCACTAAACTCGACAAAATTAAAAAAGGTCAGATTAATAAGCAGCTTAAGCTTGTAACTTCTACATTAGAAATGGAAGAAGAAGACCTTTTAATTCCTTTTTCCTCGGAAACGGGAGAAGGAAAAGAGAAAGCCTGGAATATCATGCGTCAATATTTAGAAATTTAAAGAAACACCATTCCTTTAGAGGAGTGGTGTTTTTCGCGGGAAAGGAAGGTTAAATATGTCTGAAGACATTCTGCAAGTGAGAAGTCTCCATAAATCCTTTGGAACGACAAAAGTTCTTGAAAATATCAATTTAAACGTTAAGGAAAATGAAGTTGTTTGTCTAATTGGTTCAAGCGGCTCTGGGAAGAGTACTCTTCTAAGATGCCTGAACTTTTTAGAGATGCCTGACAGCGGAGAAGTTACCATACGTAACCATACCATTCATCCCAAAAAAGATAACTTAAACGACATACGACAGAAGGTGGGGATGGTATTTCAGCAGTTCAATTTATTTCCGCATAAAACAGTGCTTGAAAACGTAATCGAAGCCCCGGTGCTTGTTCGGAAAGTGAGCAGGGGTCAAGCTCTGAAAGAAGCGAAGGAAATGCTCAAAAAAGTAGGTCTTAGTGATAAAATAAATGCTTTTCCATCAAAGCTCTCAGGTGGGCAGCAGCAGCGGGTAGCCATTGCCAGAGCATTAGCCATGCAGCCGGAAATCATGCTGTTTGATGAACCTACTTCCGCTTTAGATCCTGAGCTCGTTGGGGAAGTGCTTCAAGTTATAAAGCAGCTGGCTAAAGAAGGAATGACGATGGTTGTGGTTACACACGAAATGGGATTTGCGCGTGAAGTTGCTGATCGGGTCATTTATATGCATGATGGAAAGATAGTGGAGGAAGGACGTCCAAGTGATTTATTTGACCACCCTCACGAAGAAAGAACCCGTGCATTCTTAAGCTCTATTCTTTAATTAACGATCATCCTCGTTTTCCACGCCCCCGTATGATGTGGGGAGTTCGATGTTCGCACACTAGAAATAACTTGTTTGAGTTTCTGCGCCCAGCATCGGTTATAAGATGAATATTCAACAAGCCGCGGTCACCTGCCGCGGCTTGTTGAATAATTATTTTTTCTTTAATAAGTAAAAACCGGCTACTAACAAGACGATAGGCCAGAAACGTTCAATCAATGTAAACAGCCGGGAGATGTAACTGAACCACCCTGGATTTGAGGTGGAAAACAGGGCGAATATTGAAAGGCCAAGCAGGACAAGCGCCGGGACCAATCCAGATTTGGCTTTTAAATATTTGATCAAAAACCCCGCGCCGATGATTAATGTGTAGACTGCCCAATGGTCAATCCAGTTAGGATATTGCTCAAGTCCGTGAAAATGTATGCCAAAGCCTAATAATATTACTCCAGGAAGCAATGTCGATGGATCTTTTGAAAAATAATTATGTAATAATAGAGCGGCCCCAATAATAATTAAAATAGTAGGCCATGAGTATAATGCACTCAAATAGGGAATATTGAACTGACGCAGGAGAAAATATGCTCCTAACCCTATAAGCAGAAATCCGGCAAAAGAATTTTGTTTCTTCAATTTCATTCCTCCACAGCTACATAACAGGTGTGTCTTGCGAATAACGTCGTGATTTGATATATTAATGACGGGTTACAAATTAGAATTGTTCTAATTTGTTAGCAGGATTAATTTATATATGTATATCCTATCATAAGGATTTCAAAATCTGTTCATATTATCTAATAAAACTACAGCAATTTTTATGTTATAATGAGCCATATGTGATTGTAAAGGACGTTTTAAATGGGGGTATAGATAATGCATGTATTAGCAATCGGATTAAACTATAAGACAGCCCCTGTGGAAATTCGGGAAAAGCTTACATTCTCTGAAGATCGATTGGTAGAGGCGATGCAGAACCTTAATAACCAAAAAAGTGTTCTCGAAAACGTCATCATCTCTACGTGTAACCGTACGGAAATTTATGCAGTGGTCGATCAGCTTCACACCGGCCGTTACTATATTAAACAGTTTCTGGCAGAGTGGTTTCAAATCAGCAAAGAAGAGTTTTCTCCTTTTCTCTCTATTTCAGAGGGAGATGGAGCGATGGAGCACTTGTTTAGAGTAACTTCAGGGCTTGACTCCATGGTTCTTGGAGAGACACAAATTCTTGGGCAGATAAAACAGGCTTTTCAAACCGCTCAACAAGCCTCGACGACAGGCACCATATTTAACCAGCTGTTTAAACAGGCAGTTACTTTAGCTAAGAAAGCTCATAAAGATACAGGAATCGGGGAAAATGCGGTTTCTGTAAGCTATGCAGCTGTGGAACTTGCCAGAAAAATATTCGGTGACTTAGTTCATAAACATGTCGTCATTATCGGTGCGGGCAAAATGGGAGAATTAGCAGCCAAGAATTTACACGGGTCAGGTGTCAAGCAAGTTACTGTCATTAACCGGACACATGAAAAAGCGAAAGTCGTCGCAGACCAGTTTCAGGGACAGGCCCGCACGATGGACGACCTTGAAGATGTCCTGACAGAAGCTGACATCGTCATAAGCTCAACTGGTTCTTCTGATTACGTGATCTCAAGAAGCCAAATGGAGCCTGTGCATAAAAAACGAAAAGGGAAACCCCTCTTCTTCGTAGATATTGCCGTTCCTAGAGATTTAGACCCGGGAATGGAAGATTTAGAAAGTGTATTTTTGTACGATATTGATGACTTGCAGGGAATTGTCGATGCTAATTTAGCTGTGCGTAAGCAGGCTGCAGAAGAAATTGAGATTATGATTGAAGCTGAAATCGTGGAGTTTAAAGAATGGCTTCAGACGATTGGTGTCGTTCCGGTTATTTCTGCACTAAGAGCAAAGGCTTTGGGGATTCAGGCGGAAACGATGCAGAGCATCGAGCGGAAAATGCCTAACTTAACGGAGCGTGAAAAGAAAGTGCTTCGTAAACACACAAAGAGCATTATTAACCAAATGCTGAAAGAACCAATTCTTCAAGCCAAGGAATTAAGTGCCAAGCCGGATGCCGAAGAATCATTGCGTCTCTTCACTCAAATTTTTGGCATCGAAGAAGAAGTGGAAAAGGAACTTGATGAGCAAGAGAAAAAAAACATAAAATCACAAGCTCCTGAATCAAGTGAAAGCTTTTCCCTCCCAGCACTTCACAAGATTGTGAATTCATAAGGGTGGAAGCAGCGAATGTTTGAGCTTAAATGGATTTATGAACTAATCCTTTTGCTTTATTGTGTAAGTTTAATAGGATATTTTATTGATTTTATTCAAAATAACCGGAAGGCTAACCGTCTGGCCTTCTGGTTACTTAGTATGGTTTGGGGTTTACAAACCTTTTTTTTATTGGCTCAAGTTTTTATTGAAGAAAATTTTCCAATTGTTAATGTGTACGACAGCTTATATTTTTATGCGTGGATATTAGTTACCTTTTCACTTATTATCAACCGGCTGTTTCGAGTCGATTTCTTCGTTTTTTTTACAAACCTGCTGGGATTCCTGGTGATGCTGCTTTATATTTCGACCAGGGCACAGGACACGTTAAAGGACCAGGGAGTGGCTCTCGTTCATGAGATGCTGGTTGTTCATATTACGCTGGCTCTTATCTCATATGGTTTCTTTACGTTTTCTTTTATTTTCTCTATTATGTATCTGCTTCAGTATCGACTGCTCAAGCAGAAAAAATGGAGCGCGAAGCTGCTGAGATTGGGTGATTTAACAAAGCTTGATCATTTCTCATACATTGCTGTCATTTTAGGCGTGCCTTTGCTGCTTATTGCTTTAATACTCGGTGTCACTTGGGGCTATACGTCCGGTGATGCATTTTACTGGTATGATTCGAAAACACTGGGCTCCATTTTGGTGCTGCTCGTTTACGGAATTTATTTATTTTTAAGGGTAGTCAAAGGATACCAAGGAAGGTCTATTTCCATATTTAATAGTGCAGCTTTCTTGTTTCTTCTCATAAATTTTCTACTATTTGGATCATTATCGAACTTTCATTTTTAGCTTGAGGAGGATGTAAGATGCGAAAAATTGTCATAGGATCACGAAAAAGTAATTTAGCTATTACACAAACGGAATGGGTGATCGATCGGTTAAAAGAAATAGCTCCTTCCTATGATTTCGAAATTAAAAGGATATCAACCAAGGGAGACAGAGTGTTAGACGTCACCCTTTCTAAAGTCGGAGGAAAAGGCTTGTTTATTAAAGAAATCGAGCAGGCCATGTACGATAAAGAAATTGATATGGCAGTCCACAGCATGAAAGACGTGCCAGCCGTAGTAGCCGAAGGTTTAACGATTGCTTCTATCCCAGAGCGCGAAGATCACCGGGATGCTTTCGTATCAAACGGCAATGTGCTGCTGAAGGATCTAAAAGAAGGGGCTGTTGTCGGCACGAGCAGTCTGCGTCGCGGGTCGCAGATTAAAGCGTTCCGTCCGGATCTTGAAATACGCTGGATCCGCGGAAATATCGATACGCGTCTTCGAAAGCTTAGAGAAGAAGAATTCGACGCGATAATTTTAGCCGCCGCCGGCTTAAAAAGAATGGGCTGGGATGATGATGTCGTAACGGAATACCTCGAGCCTGACGTATGTGTTCCTGCCGTAGGGCAAGGCGCATTGGCTCTTGAATGCCGGGAAGGCGACCAGGAGCTTGTGGATTTATTAAAGAAAATTAACGACGAATATACAGAAAAAACGGTAACAGCTGAGCGCAAGTTCCTGCATGATCTAAATGGAGGCTGCCAGGTGCCGATCGGCGGCTATGCATATATGAAAGGGAATCAATTGACCCTGACAGCTCTTGTTGGCAAGCCTGACGGTGAGACGATTTTACATGAGACGGTTACCGGGGAAGATCCGATTGCAGTAGGAAAAGAAGCAGCCGACCGTCTAAAAGCACAAGGCGCTGTAGACATTGTTGAGAAAGCTAAAGAGGAGTATGGCGAGTAATGAGCAGACCGTTAGAGGGTAAAAAAATCCTCGTCACACGTGCGCTGCCCCAAGCAGAGGCTTTTGTCCATAAGCTTAAAAGCTGTGCGGCAGAGCCTCTCCATATACCTCTTATTAAATTTCAGCGGCACAGATCTGAAAAAACTGAAAAAATTCTCACAGACCTTCACGACTACAGCTGGGTTTTTATAACGAGCTTTAATGGCGTGAAGTTTTTTTTCGATTGGATCAAACAGCTCAATGTCCAGATCCCTCCTGATTTGAAGTGGGCAGTCGTCGGTTCAAAAACAGAGCAGGCTCTCCTTGAGTATAAAATACAGGCAGATTTTGTTCCGTCGAGCTATCACGCAGAGGCGATGCAATCTGAATTCTTCTCCACGTATAAGGAACCGGGGAAAATCCTTTACATCCGGGGGAATTTATCGAAAGACGTACTGCCCGAAGCGTTTGTTCAACAACGTATTCTTTTTGATTCTTTAACCGTATATGATACCCTACTAGTAAAAGAATCAAAGGAAATTACCGAGCAGCTGCCATACTTAGATGCACTGACATTTACGAGCCCCTCAACTATCGAGGCTTTTGTAAAAGTGGTCACTTCTTATGAAAATACAGCAATGAAAATTCCATGTTTCTGCATTGGGCCTTCTACTGCAGAAGCCGCAGAAGCTAAAGGTTTTCACTTCATATATGTTCCACAAGAGTATACAGTTGAAGGAATAATAGAAAAAATACTCGAGTACTTTCAGAAAGAAGGATAATAACATGAAAGACCTTGAATTTAAAAGACACCGGAGATTAAGAAGAACAGACTCGATGCGTGCACTTGTGAAAGAAACTCATTTAAGAAAAGAGGATTTAATTTACCCAATTTTTGTGTTAGAAGGAGAGGGAATTAAAAACCCTGTAGCTTCAATGCCTGGCGTCCACCAAGTGTCCTTAGACAACTTGTCTGAGGAAATGAATGAACTGGAAGACTTAGGGGTGCGTTCGGTTATTGTATTTGGTGTGCCGAGTGAGAAAGACGAAGTCGGCACCCAGGCCTATCAGCAAGAAGGGATTGTTCAGAGATCCATTCGCCACATTAAGGAAGCTCACCCGAGTTTAACAGTCGTAGCGGATACTTGCTTATGCCAGTATACAGATCATGGTCATTGCGGTGTTGTAAGAAATGGGGAGATTATCAACGATGAATCTCTTGAACTCATTACGAAAACAGCAGTGAGCCAGGCGGAAGCAGGAGCTGATGTTATTGCTCCATCCAATATGATGGACGGTTTCGTTGCAGCGATCCGCCAAGGTCTGGATGACGCAGGCTACAGCGATATCCCGATCATGTCCTATGCCGTTAAATATGCTTCTGCGTTTTATGGCCCATTTCGCGATGCGGCCCACAGCTCTCCGCAGTTCGGAGACCGCCGTGCGTACCAAATGGATCCGGCCAACCGTAGGGAAGCTATTCGTGAGGCACAGTCTGATGTAGAAGAGGGAGCTGACTTCCTAATTGTGAAGCCGGCCTTGTCTTATTTAGATGTAATGCGCGAGGTGAAAGATCGTTTTCATTTACCTTTAGTCGCCTATAATGTAAGCGGCGAATACTCCATGATTAAAGCAGCAGCAGCTAATGGATGGGTGAACGAACAAGAGATCGTCATGGAAAAACTCACCTCCATGAAGCGTGCCGGCGCAGACTTAATCATCACTTACTTTGCAAAAGATGCTGCAAGATACATTGACCAACAATAAAGCTGTAGATGAAAGGATGTATCCATTATATGAAGAAATTTGATCGATCAATCGAAGCTTATAAAAAAGCGGTTAATTATATGCCGGGGGGAGTAAATTCCCCGGTGCGAGCCTTTAAATCCGTAAAGATGGATCCGATCTTTATGGAACGGGGAAAAGGCTCCAAAATCTATGATATCGATGGCAATGAGTATATTGATTATGTACTAAGCTGGGGTCCGTTAATTCTTGGTCATGCAGACGACCGAGTTGTAGAAGCACTAAAGAAAACGACAGAAATGGGTACAAGCTTTGGCGCACCGACAGAAATTGAAAACGAACTTGCCCAGCTAGTGATCGACCGTGTTCCGTCAATAGAAATGCTTCGTATGGTGAACTCAGGAACGGAAGCTACAATGAGTGCACTGAGAGTAGCCAGAGGGTACACAGGCAGAGATAAAATTCTTAAATTCGAAGGAAACTATCATGGTCATGGGGATTCACTATTGATTAAAGCAGGTTCCGGTGTGGCAACTCTTGGGCTGCCTGATTCACCGGGAGTGCCTGAATCAATTGCTAAAAATACGATCACGGTTCCATATAATGATATTGAAAGTGTCCGTTATGTATTTGAAAACTATGGAGATGACCTGGCGGCTGTAATCATGGAACCTGTTTCCGGGAATATGGGTGTCGTCCCTCCACAAGAGCAATTTTTACAGGGTATTCGTCAATTAACCGAAGAGAATGGAACAGTTCTTATCTTTGATGAGGTAATGACTGGTTTCCGTGTCGGCTATAACAGTGCTCAAGGTCATTTCGGTGTCACTCCGGATATGACTTGTTTAGGTAAAGTGATTGGCGGCGGATTGCCTGTTGGTGCATACGGAGGCAAGAAAGAAATTATGGAACGTGTAGCCCCTGTAGGTGATATTTATCAGGCTGGTACGCTGTCAGGAAATCCGCTTGCGATGACTGCAGGTTATGAAACGCTTAATGCCATGGATGAAGAATCCTACAGCCAAATTAATAAGAAGGTCGATCGTTTAATTGAAGGCTATGAAAATGCTGCAGAAAAATATAATATTCCTCTAACTGTTAACCGTGCAGGTTCCATGGTCGGCTTATTCTTTACCGATGAGCCGGTCATCAACTTCGAAACAGCTAATGCATCAGATTTAGATAGATTTGCGGCCTATTATCAGGGAATGGCGCAGGAAGGTATTTTTCTCCCTCCTTCACAATTTGAAGGTATTTTCTTATCTGCTGCCCATACAGATGAAGATATTGAAGCGACAATTAAAGCCGTGGAGAAAGTTTTCCAGACTTTATAAATTAAGATTTTGTTAAACAATATTGTAGAGAGGAAATCAAGCAGAAGCTATGTCTATTTTCTTTCTCTCCCGATGTATAACGAGTCATCTATTGCATAGAGTGTAATAGATGACTTTTTTATTGCAAGAAATAGGGAGGGGACGTAAGGAATGGAAAATAATCAGGAGTTCACTTTTTTTCTAGAGGAATCGTTATGGTTTAAGGAAGGACAGGGAGTTAATGAGCTGCTTGGCATCTCATTAGAGCCGCAAGTGTCCATATCGGATTTAGGCGAAGACGTTCGCTTACATGGTTTTGTTCAGCTGTCTGGAGAGTATTTGGCAAAAGATCAGAAAGAGATGTATAGAGATGATGATGTGCGCCAGGCAGGAAGGATGATCCAGAAGGTGGAAAGGTCTGCGGAGGACGAAGATGTTTCTGAGTTTTTTCATATGTTTCCAGTAGAAATTACGGTTTCAAAAGACCGGGTGGCTGACATGGAAGATGTCGTTATTAATATTGAAAGCTTTGACTATGAGCTTCCTGAGTCGAATCAGCTTCGCTTACATGCTGAACTTGTCATGAACGGCATTCTTCAGGAACGATCTGTAAACCGGGAAGAGGCAGAGCAGGAAGATATCATAACGTTAGGGCCTGTCGTTTATAAAGAGGAAAAGGAAGACGAAATCCGCACGGTCAACGCAGAGCTTGAGGAGAGCAGCCGTAAAGAGACACACCAGACATTAGCGGACTTTTTCCAAACAAAAGAGCCTGAAGCAGAGGTTGAGCAGGAGTACGTGGAAGAAGAAACAGAAGGGGAAGGCGCTGAAGGGGATGATACCCAACAGGAGGAACAGGAAGAATCTCCTCCGTCCGTCAATGGATTTAAACAGATTTTTCAACACCTATTCCCAAACCGTGATGAGACCTATACACAAATGAAAATGTATATTGTTCAGGAAGACGAAACGATTGAAATGATTGCTGAGCGGTATGAGGTACCCGTTAAGCAATTAGAAAAGGTTAACCAAGTAGAAGATGATGTAACGGCAGGTCAGGTTGTTTATATTCCTAACTAAATCCACTTATACTTGAACGCTAAACATAAACCGAGCCAAATTCCAAGCAGAAGAACGTCCAAGGTTGTAGGGAAGATTAATGTGCGCAGCAATTGATAAATCAAAATAGGCACACAGGCTACTTCAATCACATACAGAAATTGGCGGCACCATGGTGGAAGCCGGTAACGGTAAAAGCGGCTCATTCTCAACACCTGACTTTCTACATTTTTTCAAAAAGAGTTGACTAAAACGGCGAATTCTATATACAATATGAATACTAACTACTATATGTGAAATGCCGTGAATGGGAAGAGTACATTCTCCGTTCCTTCAGAGAGGAAAACAAATGCTGTGAGTTTTCTAGGAATCAGGTGAGTGGAAGGTCGCCCGGGATGCAGCTTCTTTGAAAAGATGAGTAAAAGAAGCCGGTTAAAAGCCGTTATTTGCGATGAGTGTACAGATTTATTTCTGTAAACAAAGGTGGTACCACGGAAAAGCAAACCCTTTTCGTCCTTTTTAGGATGAAGGGGTTTTTTATTTTTCACAGAGTATGTGAAGGAGGAAGTCAATCATGGAACATAAAGATTTATCAATGCCGACTAAATACGATCCATCGTCAATTGAAAAAGACCGTTATCAGTATTGGGTCGACGGCAAGTTTTTTGAAGCTTCAGGAGATGAAAGTAAGGAGCCTTATACAGTAGTTATTCCGCCTCCCAACGTAACAGGGAAGCTTCACCTTGGGCACGCCTGGGACACGACGCTTCAGGATATTTTAACACGCGTAAAGCGGATGCAGGGATATGATGTATTATGGCTGCCGGGTATGGACCATGCCGGTATTGCCACACAGGCAAAAGTAGAAGCTAAGCTGAAGGAACAAGGGCAGTCGCGCTATGACCTAGGGCGTGAAGCATTCCTTGTGAAATCGTGGGAATGGAAACAGGAATATGCTCAGTTCATTCGTACCCAGTGGGAAAAGCTTGGACTTGGCTTAGACTACTCACGCGAACGCTTCACCTTAGATGAAGGCTTATCTGAAGCGGTTAAGGAAGTTTTCATAAAGCTTTACGAAAAGAAACTGATCTACCGTGGGGAGTATATTATTAACTGGGATCCTTCAACGAAGACCGCACTGTCTGACATTGAAGTAGAATATAAAGACGTCCAGGGTGCTTTTTATCATATGCGCTACCCGCTTAAAGACGAAGAAGGACACATCGAAATCGCCACAACGCGTCCGGAAACAATGCTTGGAGATACAGCTGTAGCTGTTCATCCTAAAGATGACCGCTATAAGCATTTGATTGGCAAGAAAGCCATTCTTCCAATTATCGGTCGTGAAATCGAAATTGTAGCAGACGACTATGTAGATAGGGACTTTGGATCTGGTGCTGTTAAGATTACTCCGGCTCATGATCCTAATGACTTTGAGATCGGAAACCGCCATAACTTAGAGCGCGTGCTTGTTATGAACGAAGACGGTACGATGAACGAGAATGCCGGCAAGTACCAAGGCATGGACCGCTTTGAATGCCGGAAGCAGCTCGTAAAAGACCTTCAGGAAAGCGGCGTTCTTTTTGAAATCGAAGACCATATGCACTCTGTCGGACATTCGGAGAGAAGCGGCGCTGTAGTAGAGCCTTACTTGTCTACACAATGGTTTGTTAATATGGAGCCGTTGGCGAAAGAGGCAATCAAGCTTCAATACGGTGATGATAAAGTAAGCTTTGTTCCGGATCGTTTTGAAAAAACGTATTTAAACTGGATGGAAAATATCCGCGACTGGTGTATTTCCCGTCAGCTTTGGTGGGGCCACCGTATTCCGGCCTGGTACCATAAAGAAACCGGTGAAATTTTTGTTGGAAAAGAAGCTCCTAAAGACGCGGAAAATTGGGAACAGGATGAAGATGTATTAGATACATGGTTCTCTTCTGCTTTATGGCCGTTTTCCACTATGGGCTGGCCGGATGAAAACAGTGAAGATTTCAAGCGCTATTTCCCTACAAACGTGTTAGTAACCGGATACGATATTATTTTCTTCTGGGTAAGCCGGATGATCTTCCAATCCATCGAGTTCACAGACCGCCGTCCATTTGAAGACGTACTGATCCACGGCTTGGTACGAGATGCTGAAGGAAGAAAAATGAGTAAGTCGCTTGGAAATGGAGTTGACCCGATGGATGTCATCGAGAAATACGGTGCCGACTCTTTACGCTACTTCCTTTCTACAGGCTCTTCACCAGGGCAGGACCTTCGTTTCCAATGGGAAAAGGTAGAATCCACATGGAATTTCGCAAATAAAATCTGGAATGCCTCCCGCTTTGCCTTAATGAACATGGGAGATTTAAAATATGAAGATATTGATCTAACTGGTGAAAAGTCGGTAGCTGATGACTGGATTCTCACACGCCTGAACGAAACGATTGAGCAGGTAACGAAAAATATTGATCGATATGAATTCGGTGAAGCCGGCCGTCACCTATACAACTTCATTTGGGATGAGTTCTGTGACTGGTATATTGAAATGGCTAAACTACCTCTGTATGGCGAAGATGAAGGCCGAATTCATACCACACGTTCTATTCTGGCTTATACGCTGGATCAGATTATGAGAATGCTTCACCCGTTCATGCCATTCATTACTGAAGAGATCTGGCAGCACCTTCCGCATGAAGGAGAGTCAATCACGCAGGCTTCCTGGCCTCAAGTAAGAAAAGACCTTCATAATGAAAAGGCTGTAACGGAAATGCAGAGACTTGTTTCCATTATTCGCTCAGTAAGAAACATACGGGCTGAAGTGGATACACCAATGTCCAAAGAAATTCAGCTTCTGATTCAGGCGAAAGATGATATGATTGTAAAAGAGCTGGAGAATAACCGAAGCTACCTGGAACGCTTCTGTAATCCTAGTGAACTGCAAATTTCCACACAGGTAAAAGCACCGGAAAAAGCTATGTCAGCTGTTGTTACAGGTGCTGAGCTGTTCCTGCCGCTCGCTGGTTTAATCAATATTAACGATGAAATTCAGCGTCTTGAAAAAGAATGGAAGAAGTGGGACAGTGAAGTTACCCGCGTTCAAAAGAAACTTTCTAATGAAGGCTTCGTTAAGAAAGCGCCTGAACATGTTGTAGAAGAGGAACGCCAAAAAGAAAATGATTATTTAGATAAACGTGGTAAAGTAGAAGCTCGTATTAAAGAATTAAAGGCTTAAAAGTAAAACGGAGGGTATTCATCTGAATACTCTCCTCTTTTATGAAGTGAGGGAAGAACCTAATGAATTACACAGAAGCAATAGATTGGATTCACTCAAGAGAAAAATTCAAAATTAAACCAGGTCTAAAGCGTATGCAATGGATGCTTGAACAGTTAGGTCATCCAGAAAAGAAGCTGAGAGCCATCCACGTAGCAGGAACGAACGGTAAAGGCTCCACTGTTTCTTTCCTAAGGAATCTGCTTCAGAAACAAGGATATTCTATTGGAACGTTTACATCTCCTTATATCGTTAAATTTAATGAACGAATGAGTATTGATGGAGAAGCAATCGCGGATTATGAGTTAGCCATGCTGGCAGATAAGGTTAAGCCGCTCGTCGAGAAGCTGAGAGGCTCTGAGATAGGGGAACCGACAGAGTTTGAAACGATTACCGTTATGGCCTTTCTTTATTTTGCTGATAAAGCTGTAGATTTTACAATAGTAGAAACGGGGCTTGGGGGAAGGTATGATTCAACGAACGTCATCACTCCGATCTTATCCATTATAACGAATATCGGAAAAGACCATATGTCGATCTTAGGAAACACATATGAAAAAATTGCTTTCGAAAAAGCCGGCATTATTAAGCCTGAAGTGCCAGTTTTAACTGCTGTTACCCAAGCGGAAGCCTTATCTGTGATCAAAAAAGAAGCCGAGCAGAATAATTCTCTTTTATTCCTGTATCAGAAGCATTTTAAGTCGGAGCATATTGCGAGCACCCACCGCGGAGAAGAATTTAAGTTTCAAATGGCTGATTATGTTTCTCCTTCTATGACTTCCCCTCTTAAGGGGCTTCATCAAGTAAATAATGCATCTTTAGCGCTGGCTGCGGCTGAGCTTTTAATTGATCAAGGGTTCTTGATTCAGCGAACTTTCTACCCGGAAGGGATTGGCTCCACGTTCTGGCCGGCCAGGTTTGAAACGATAAAGAGAGAACCGGTCGTGATTATAGATGGAGCTCATAATGAAGAAGGGACAGAAGCCTTAGCGAATACTTTAAAACAACACTATAACGGCAGAACTATTTATCTTTTGTATGCGGCATTAGCTGACAAACCAGCAGGGAAAATGCTTAACCAGCTTAAGCCTGTCGTAAAAGAAGCCTGGGTTACTCAGTTTGATTTTCCAAGAGTCCTTCCTGCAAAAGAGCTGGGGGATCAGTCTCCGATTGAGCCGACGTATGTTGAAAGTAACTGCCAGGCAGCTGTAGAAAGAATTCTAAAAAAGATGTCAAAGGAAGATGTCCTAGTGATTTCTGGTTCTTTATATTTTATTTCTGAAATAAGGAAAAATTTTGAATAAAAAGCAGGACTATGCTATCATATAAATAGTTTGAATTTTCAACTAATGGGATGGAGGAAGGGGGAGAGCCTGATTGATCTCCGTTGGGAAGAAGCTGACCGTTTATGGGATGTGGGCTGCAATCTGGCCTCTTACCATCTATTATATTTATATGAACACCCCTTACTCTATTTTCGAATATAAGACAGATATTCTTTTATTTGTCATATTAGCTTCGATCGTTGCTTTTTTCCCTCTGCTAATGGGAGATCATCCAGTTTTTCTTACAAACGGCGTCAGTTTTGCTGCTTTTTTGTACTTTGGATTAATAGTAGAAATAATAGTTATTCAAATTTCGCTGTTTAGTTTATTACTGAAGATTGGAATCGGCAGAAAGGAACTCTTTCGGATCCCTTTAAATATGCTGATGTTTCTTGCGATATCTATCATTTCAGCCTCTCTCTATTTCCTGTTAGGCGGAGATCATGGAAGTGAAGCAATAGACGAGGGGAATGACATTCTCCCTGTTCTTACATATCTTTTCGTTCAAATTATAGCGAATCATTTTTTCCTGCTGATGATCGGCCGATATATTTATGGGAAGAAGCAAAAGCTTTTTGATCAGGGAATTAAATGGGAGCTGGTAACAACATTATTAATTGCTCCTGTCGGTCTTATTCTTTATTTCGTCTATTCACAAACAGGTTCAGCTGCTGTCTATTTAATTGGCTTTCCTTTCTTGCTGATATCTATCATGCTGCGGCAGTATCATAAAACCAGCCAGTTAAATGATTACCTCAAAAAAACGGGTGATATTGGCCATGAACTAACGGGGAGTTTGAGCGTGAAAGAAGTATTGGATGTCTTTGCCAAACGTTTGACAATGCTTTTGCCGATCGATTATATGTATGTATTTGACGTGACAGACAAGCAGGTGCTGAAGCTGATTCGCTTTTATGATCGTCGTTCTGACTCCAAACTTCGTGAGTTAAATGGAGCTTCAAAAGAGAGTCTAAGCGAAGACACGCTTCGACAAGGAACAGGCAAGCATTTTCATCAGCGAAAGAAATGGAAGCCCCTTGTTGATGACTTGACTCCAGAAGACGCCGAAAGTGTACTTTCTGTACCGGTGTATAGAAGAAATGAAATTGTAGGCGTCATTACTGTGTATTCCTCTAAGCATAGAGCTTTTTTCAAATACCAATACATGATCGTCAATATTTTGGGGAGTTATTTAGCGGTAGCGATAGAGAATGCCAGATACTATGAAAAAAAGAAAGATGAAAGCGAGCGCTGTCCATTAACTTCCCTTTATAACTATCGATATTTTGAAAACTACCTGCATACTCTTGCACAAAACAAGAAGGAAGCTGTACAGCCCGTTTCTCAAATACTGCTCGACATCGATTACTTTAAATCTGTGAATGACTATTATGGCCATAAAACAGGTAATGAGATTCTTTGTGAGCTGGGGGCACGGATTGAAGCTCTCATTGGTGACCGTGGTGTGGCCGCACGGTACGGGGGTGAAGAATTTGCCGTTTTGCTGCCTGGGATGGCGAGCGTGGAAGCTCTTCACGTGGCCGGAAAAATTAAGTCTGCCATAAATCAGTCACCTTTTACCTCCTGGAAGCATATATTAAATGACCCTCAGCCTAAATGCATACCTATAACAGTCAGCATGGGTGTCGCTTCATATCCCGAGCATTGCGATGACTTGCTTGAGCTCACCCGCCATGCTGATCGGGCGATGTATGTCGGAGCTAAACAGCAAGGACGGGACAAAGTCGCCAGTTATGATTTACTGACACAAGCAGCAGAGCGATAAGCTGCTTGTGTTACCTCTTTTTATGCCCCTTATTTATTCCTTTTCTAAACGTCTATTCAATGGGAGTGATGAAGCCATAATGTTCATGTTCTATTTCTTCCTCATCGGTATAACGCTCGGCTCTTTTTATAACGTAGTCGGTCTTAGAGTGCCAAAGCGAACCCTTTTTACCCAGCACAGGTCACATTGTCCTACATGTCATTCGACCCTTTCCTGGTACGAGCTGATCCCTATTGGGTCTTTCATCCATCAAAAAGGGTTATGCCGCCACTGTTCTGCAAAAATCTCCATCCTTTACCCCGTCATGGAACTTCTCAGCGGATTAATATTTACCTTCTCTTATTCCATTATAGGTCTACATAAAGATCTCCTGCTCGTCCTTCTGCTGTATGCTCTATTTCATATTATTGTTGTCAGCGATTTAAAGTATATGGTGATACCAAATAAGGTACTTCTATTCTTTTTTACGGTTTTCTTCCTTTTTCGATTGATTTATCCGTTAGATCCCTGGTGGTTGAGCCTGGTTGGGGGTCTGCTCGGTTCGGGAGGCATAGCGGTTATTATTATAATCAGCAGAGGAGGTATGGGCGGAGGTGATATGAAACTGCTGGGACTCGTCGGTTTTATACTTGGCCCGCACCTTCTTCTCATAACTTTTTTGACAGCTGTATTACTAGGGACCTTTCTCAGTGTTTTTCTTATGGCGTTTACAAGTGCGAACCGTAAGAGCGGATTTCCGTTTGGCCCTTTTATAGCAATTGGGGGTATGGCTGCTTTTTTCTATGGTGAACTCATCGCGCGGTGGTATCTTTTATACTTTCTCTCATAAATACTCATATATTGCATGAAAGGTGAGTAAGAATATAGAGAGATTGAGATTTAGTGAGGGCACTATAAGTACCTCACTAATTTTATTTACTAAAGGTTAGGCTGAGATGAATCTTAGCGGACGAACCGTCAATCCTCCTCGCTTGTTACCTGGCTTGCGGGACTCTAGCCCATTTTTAATGCAGGAATGTCGCAATTCCCTTCCCTTTCTACGAGCGTTGGAACTTGAAAACCTTCTCGTGAAAAATATTTAAGCAAAAGATTGTCGAAGCTCATTGACAAAAACTAACGACTTTTTTAAGAAAGCTGTGATAGATTTGGAAAAAAGAAGAGGAGTGAATGGTGTGGGTGAAAGAAACAAAATTATCATTTCTTACAAAGATAAAGAAAAAAACCAGCAAATTATTCAGGCAAAGGAAGAACAAGCGGCTGCACAGATAAAAAGCATAGAAGAGTACCATAAAACAAAGACACATGTAAAAAAGGCGAGACCTTTAACTTCCACCCTTCGTAAAAGCTTGGCTCCCTCCTCGATTAAGCATGTGACTCTATCTATTGTCACCGCGTTGGTTGTCAGCTTGGTGCTGGGCTTTATTTTGTTAAAGATCTTTGTAGCAGCAACAGACGGCGGCACATTGTCGCAGCCCTTGACGCCGGAAGGAACGGCTACAGCTGCCGGACAAGCAGGGCAGGTAACTTTGGAAATTCCTGGTCTGCAGACCATAGTTATCCAAAGCGGTGTTTTTTCTAGTGCAGAAAAAGCAGAGGAATGGCAGTCAAACCTTCAAGACCAGTCGATATCATCCATTATATGGAAGAAAGATGATCAGTATTTTCTTTTATCAGGAAGTGAAGATCTTTCTTCAGATATGAAAGGATTAGCCGAAGACTATTCTGCTAAGAACATCCCAACCTATACGAAGGAATGGGAGGTAAGCGGAGGGCAGGTTTCTGTTATGGATGGGCAGTCAGCAGTGGTTGAGACAATTATTGAACATTTACAAGCTCAGAGTCTTCACACTGTCCCTGCAGAAGAAAGGGAACAATTGTTACTATCCTATCAGCAGAGTGATGGGCCTGCTCCGCAATTTTTAGAAGCGTTAAAAGAGTGGAATACCGGTGAAGAGAACGGTGTAAGCTGGTTAGCATTTGCTCAGGCTTTAAATTCAATGAAGAATGAGTAATTTTATTACTCTGAGAGCTTGAAAGTAATGCTTTATCTTTTTTAAAATTAAAACTTAGCAGGTTAACAGAGAGCAATATTAGAAAAAAGCTGACTAAAACAAACTGTTCTCTTTTTATAAACTGAAGATACCCCTGTAAAGGGTAACGGAAAAAGAGAGGATGAGTTATAAGTGACAAACAGTTTAATGATTCGTGATATACCGAAAGAAGACCGTCCCAGGGAAAGGTTTATGCAATATGGTCCAGCACATCTGTCGCACCAGGAACTGCTCGCCATCATACTGGGAAGCGGATCAAGGCAGGAATCAGTAACAGAGCTGGCCAAAAGAATCTTCGTCCATTTTGAAGGAATTGACCTGTTAAAAGGGGCAACATTGGAAGAGCTGACGGCTATAAAAGGAATCGGAACAGCTAAAGCGGTCCAATTGCTGGCAGCGATCGAATTTGGCCGGAGGATACAACAGATGAAGCCGTCGGAACGCTATGTAATTCGCAGTCCTGAAGATGGTGCTGAGTACATTATGGAAGAAATGAGAGAATTGAAACAGGAGCACTTCGTCTGCCTGTTTTTAAATACAAAAAATCAAGTGATTCAGCGGCAGACGATATTTATCGGAAGTTTAAACGCATCGATCGTCCATCCGAGAGAGGTCTTTAAAGAAGCCGTTAAGCGTTCGGCAGCCTCTATTATTTGTGCCCATAATCATCCATCAGGGGATCCTACACCTTCACAGGAAGATATACAAGTAACAAGAAGATTAAATGAATGCGGAAAAATGATCGGAATTGAACTTCTCGATCACCTCGTTATTGGAGATCGGAAATTTATTTCTCTTAAAGAAAAAGGGTATCTGTAAGACTATCTATTTTTAAATATTTTTCGTATAATTGAATAGATGTATAAAAATAAGCGCCATTTATAAGGTTTATTCTTATAAAATGGCGCTCTTCTCGTGATATATTAAATAGTGAACGTTACGTACATTGAAGTGTTTGGCAGAAAGGAAGATTTTATTGGGTTTATTTGGTTTTCAGCAGGATTTAGGAATAGATTTGGGAACAGCCAATACATTAGTATTTTTAAGAAATAAAGGTGTTATTTTAAGAGAGCCTTCCGTAGTCGCCAAGAATAATCAGTCGGGTGAAATTGAAGCAGTGGGTAACGATGCAAGAAACATGATCGGACGTACTCCGAACTACATATCTGTCATTCGCCCTATGAAAGATGGAGTTATCGCTGATTATGATACGACGGCTCAGATGATGAAATATTATATTAAGCAGGCTTTAAAAAACCGATCTTCTTTCGCCAGCAAGCCTAATGTGATGGTGTGTGTGCCTTCGGGTATCACAATGGTAGAGGAACGTGCCGTTATTGATGCAACGAAACAGGCGGGGGCTAAAGAAGCTTTCCCAATTGCCGAGCCATTTGCAGCGGCAATCGGTGCAGGCCTTCCTGTCTGGGAGCCTACAGGAAGCATGGTCGTAGACATTGGCGGCGGAACTACAGAGGTTGCCATTATCTCACTGGGTGGAATCGTAACCAGTCAATCTATTAGAGTAGCGGGTGACGAAATGGATGATGCGATCATCCAGCACGTGCGCAAGAAGTATAATCTCATGATTGGCGAACGTACCGCAGAAGATATCAAAATGGAAATCGGCGGAGCAGGGGCCATTGAAGATAAAGAAGAAATGGAGATTCGCGGGCGTGATCTGCTCAGCGGACTTCCTAAAACGATTACGATTAATTCAGAAGAAATCGTGCGGGCTTTAAAAGATACAGTAGATTCTATCATCGAAACGGTGAAAAATACGCTTGAGAAGACACCGCCAGAGCTGGCTGCAGACATCATGGAGCGTGGGATCGTTTTAACCGGCGGCGGAGCCCTGCTGAAAAATATTGATCGAGTGATTAGTGAAGAAACTAACATGCCAGTGTTTATTGCCGATGAACCACTGGACTGTGTCGCGATTGGAACCGGTAAATCTTTGGAATACATTCAGCATTTTCGGTCTCAGCCTAATGTGGCCGCCCGTCCTAATACGGATTAAGGAGTCTTCGTATGCCATCAATGTTTCGCAGAAGAGGACTAATGATCGTTTTAATCGGTTTTATCATATTAGCGGCACTTATCGGTTTTTCTATGAGAGACCGGGATTCACTTTCGGTTCCAGAAAAGTTCTTACAGGATTCCATAGGGTGGGTGCAAACGATTTTCCATGCTCCCGTCCAGATAGTTGATAATACTTACCAAAATATACAGAATATGCTGAATGTATATGAACAGAATGAAGTTTTAAAGAATCGTTTAGACGAGTATAAAGGGCTTATTCAGGAAAATCAGCAGCTCGAGAAAGATAATAGGGAGCTGAGAGCCACGTTAGATAAAGCAGAATCGATGAGAGAATACACTCCAATACATGGTACCGTCATTGCTCGAAGCTCTGACCGGTGGTTTGAGCAGATGACGATCAACCGAGGTGAAGAGCATGGGGTCCAAAAGGATATGGCTGTCATCACGAGTGATGGGATGGTAGGAAAAGTTCAGTCAGCCGGCGCCTTTCACTCAAATGTACAGCTGCTCAGCGGTTTTGATGAGTCGAACAAAATCTCTTCCTATATTGTAAGAGAAGGGGAGGATAATGTATTTGGCTTAATCGAAGGTTATGACAGTGAAAGCGGCCGTCTGCTTCTTGAAGGAATTAATCTTGATGAAGAACTTAAAGAAGGCGATGTTGTTATTTCGGCCGGTCTTGGCGGAGTGTTTCCAAGCGATCTTCGGATTGGTACAGTAGATAAAGTGGAAAATGACCGTTCTGGTTTAACAAAGACAGCTTATGTAGAACCTTTTGCCGATTTATTTGATATCAATCATGTGATGGTTGTAGACCGGGAAATGGACACAGTGAATACGGACAGTGAGGAAGGCGAAGAGCAATGATTCGTTTTCTAATCTCAATGAGTTTAATCATCTTATTAGCTCTTCAAGGCATGGCGATGAGCCTGCTGCCTTCTCAAATCGTCTATTCGGAATTGCTCGTCACGCCCCACTGGATGCTCTGCATGCTACTGCTGATTGCGATATTTTTTGATAAAGATAACACCTATCATTGTGTATGGTACGGCATCCTGTTCGGGCTCCTGATCGATGTGGTCTATACGGGAGTTCTTGGCGTATATATGGTGACTTACGGATTTACTGCTTACGTGATCCATGGTCTGCAAAAGCTATTTCATGCTAATTTTATCGCTTCGCTGCTGTTGGCGATTGCCGGCGTAGCGTTAGCAGATACGATCCTGTATATCATTTATTCCTTTGTTCAAATAACGGAAATGAGTGGAGGCAATTACGTTATATTACGGCTGCTTCCAACTATACTTGCAAATGTCATCTTTTTTGTTATCTTATATCCATTGTTAAAAAATCGAGTGGAGCGATGGGGAATCTTTTTAGAGAATGCTTAACATTACACTAATTCATGGGCAAGGTTAGAGGTGAGAGTTTGTGTCAGTTAATACTCAGCAAATAGTGACAATTAAAGGAACTAGAGACGGGTTAACTCTACGGTTAAATGATCAGTGCTCCTATCAGGCGATCCTTAAGGAGCTGGAGGAGAAGTTATCCGTAAGCGGCGGGGAAGAAGCGGAAGAGCCGATGATCCGGGTAACGATTCAACTTGGAAATCGTTTCTTAACCGTTGATCAGCAGGAACAGCTAAGGGAAATTGTCCGTGAAAAGCAAAAATTAGTGGTAGAGCGCATTGAATCAAATGTGATAACAAAAGCCCACGCGTTAGAATGGAAGGAAAATACAGATGTTACCCCGCTTGTTCGAACGGTCCGCTCAGGCCAGGTGGTAGAAGTAAAAGGTGACCTGCTGCTGATCGGCGATGTAAACCCGGGCGGGAAAGTTACAGCGACAGGCAATATTTTTATACTTGGACATTTGCGCGGTGTCGCTCATGCAGGGATCAATGGAGATACAGAAGCCGTGATCGCGGCTTCTTATATGAAACCGAACCAGCTTCGGATAGCCGATCATCTGTCACGCGCACCGGAAGATAATGAAGAAGGTGTATATATCGAATGCGGCTGCATAGATGAGACAGAGAATAAAATTCGTGTAGTCCCATTGCAGGAAGTTGTGAAAAGAAAGCCTGACTTGGTCAGCTTTGAAAGGAGAATGCTTAATGGGTGAGGCGATTGTCATTACCTCGGGCAAGGGCGGTGTTGGTAAAACGACAACGACCGCAAATCTTGGAACTGCATTAGCACTTCAAAATAAAAAGGTTTGTCTAGTGGATACTGATATCGGTTTAAGAAACCTGGACGTCATCATGGGACTTGAAAACCGGATCATTTATGACATTGTCGATGTCGTGGAGGAACGCTGTAAAACAAAGCAAGCTTTAATTACGGATAAACGATTCGACTGCCTGCACCTGCTCCCGGCGGCTCAAACATCAGATAAAAGTTCGGTTACTCCTGAAGCTGTAAAGAATATTATTGAAGAGCTGAAGCAGGACTATGATTATGTAGTCATTGACTGTCCGGCAGGAATTGAGCAGGGATACAAAAATGCAGTAGCAGGCGCAGATAAAGCGATTGTCGTTACTACCCCTGAGAAATCCAGTGTCCGAGATGCGGATCGAATTATCGGCCTGCTTGAACAGGAAGACATGGAAGCACCAAAACTTATTATTAATCGAATTAGAACTCATATGATGAAAAATGGAGAGATGCTCGATGTAGATGAGATTGTCAATATTCTATCCATCGATCTGCTCGGCATCGTAACGGACGATGATGCAGTGATTAAAGGCTCTAATAAAGGAGAGCCTGTAGCTCTTAAGCCTGATACTAAAGCGTCTCTGGCATACCGTAACATTGCCCGAAGGATTCTGGGAGAATCTGTTCCTCTGCTTAATTTGGAGGAAGACCCAGGCTTATTAACAAAAGTGAAACGCTTTTTCGGAATGCGTGTATAATGGGGAAGACTCTTGGAGAAGCCAATCGTGCTGATCTAAGAGTCTTTTTTGTATGCTTCTGCCTCTTTATCATATTTAGGGGACATGCCCCATAGATTTATTAAAAAGGCAGAAGAGAGAAGGGGTACTTTGAAGAAGAACATTCATCACGTACGAAAGAATATTGCCGACCGTAAAAGAAGGAAAATCACAGCTCCCCATAAAACGAAAAGCCCTCAGTCTTATGGAAGAAGAGAACAGGCGGACGAGCTGCAGGCGTTTAAAGAATACAGAAGTCCTTCGAGTAATAAAACTCCCGTCTGGCGTGTACAAGCTGTCGCCGCTGCCCTTCTATTAGCGGGGGTATTTGTGAGTGAAAGGTCAGAGGCTTCTTTTGCCGAGAAGCCGCGTGCCTGGGTAAGTTCTCAATTACAAGAGGAATTTCCTTTTGCGAGTGTCACTGCTTGGTATAGTAATAAATTTGGGGATCCTCTCCAGTTAGTGGATTCAAAAGACCCAGCGAACGTTCCCTTAGCCCTTCCTGTAAATGGAACTGTAACAGAACCATTTGAGAATCATGGCCGGGGGATTATCATGAGTGCCGACGAGGGAAACCAAGTGAAATCTGTCAAACAGGGTACTGTTATTTTTGCCGGAAATGATAATGAAACCGAAAAAACAATTATCGTTCAGCATGAAGATGGGACCAACACTATTTATGGTTATTTATCTTCTATTGATGTTCATTTATATGAGCACGTAGATGCGAACGAAACGCTAGGGAGCCTGAGTGAAAGTAAAGAAGTGTTCTTTGCGATTGAAAAAGACAAGCAGTATTTAGATCCTGTAGAAGTGATTAAAGTTGATGAAGGGTCTTAAAATCCAGCCTTCCATTCATATTCATCCATTGTTTTTTCTGCTGGCTGTCTCAGCCCTTCTAACGGGTGCTATTTATGAATTCATTATTTTATTTAGTATCGTAGCCATTCATGAATTAGGCCATTATTTTACGGCCCGGCATTATAAATGGAGGGTGTCTCATATCGAGTTCTGGCTGCTGGGAGGAGCTGTTGTCAGCGAGGAGCATACAACTAAACCAATGAGGGAGCAGGTACACGTCACACTGGCAGGTCCATTCCAGAACGTATGGATTTTTGTCTTTCTTCAGCTTATCGTCACCTTGGCCGGCCCTCACCCTTTAATTTCCACAGCTATTTATTACAATGGACTGATATTACTTTTAAATTTACTTCCGATTTGGCCGCTCGATGGCGGAAAGCTATTATTTTATACTTTAACTCCTGTGATGAGCTTTAAAAGCAGTTTGAAGCTGGCTTTATTGATTTCTATATTCTCCTTAACGTCCTGCTTTTTATGGATGATTTTCACCGAGCAGATGACATTAGCAGGTACTATGCTTACAGGGTTTCTAATCCTTGAGAATGTTCTTGAATGGCGGCGGCAGATGTATGTTTTTATGAGATATGTGATCCATTGCCTCGAGAGGGATGTCAGTAAGATGAAAGTTAAATATTTTTCAGTTCCCCCCCACATGTCGGTCATGGAGGTGGTCAGGAGGATTCGCACCAACCGTCACCATATTTATGTATTAAAAGGAAGGCAGGAGCTAAGAGTGGTGGATGATCAGGAATGCCTGAATATTTTCTTAAGAGAAAAACAGCCACACGCACGGCTGTATGAAGTTGTACAGTAATTTTGAGCTGTCGAGAAAGGCTTGACAGCTCTATTTTATTTCTTTAACTATACATTTAGAGGGAGTTGAGCTCTGATTCTCAATTTAAAGAGCAATGGGTTTAGTTAACGTGCGAGCAAATATCGTTTCGCTTTCCGTGTCCCCACACGATGTGGGGTCGTTCGATGTTGGCGCACGAGGTGCCGAACTTCATCGAACTTCCTCTTTCTAATTAGAACCTCTTCGCACCCGTTTTAGGCAGGAGTCATACGGTATTTACTAGTGCTTTATCGAAAAAGATCCCCCTCCATTTCACTTATTATAATTAGATGAAAGTCCGCCTCCTTCATATTTTAACAGTCCGCCATCTGCAAGCAGGGAACCGTGGTAAAGTTCTATTTATTTTCCATTGCATACCGCATGATTTTCTAGTAAGATTTTCATCGGACTGTTTTTTAATAACAGTCTGAGCTTGAAGGGTATTAGACGTTAGACAAAGTCTACTATATGTTGACAACTTGTTTTGATCTGTGGTAACATTGTTTTGTTATTCTAGTAGCACTTCATGCTACAACCGCACAGAACAGGTTTTTAAAACCGTTATCGGTACCTGAATGGCGAGTCTGAGTTTATTGAGGAGGTGCAAGTATGTACGCAATTATTGAAACTGGTGGTAAGCAATTCAAAGTTCAAGAAGGTCAAGAGATCTACGTAGAGAAAGTTAACGTAGAAGCTGGCGAAACGATTACTTTTGATAAAGTTCTTTTCGTAGGCGGAGATGACACTAAAGTTGGCGCTCCATTTGTTGACGGAGCTACTGTGACGGCTAAAGTTGAAAAACAAGGTCGCCAGAAGAAGCTGACTGTTTTCAAATACAAGCCTAAAAAGAATTACAAACGTAAGCAAGGTCACCGTCAGCCGTACACGAAACTTGTTGTTGAGAGCATCAAGGCATAGTGTCGGATGATAAACGTATCCTTGTTTCGTTCAGAAGGTGAGTTGAAAGGCTTTGAAATATCTGGACATGCTGAAAGCGGTCCATACGGACATGATCTAGTATGTGCTGCCGTATCGGCTGTATCATTTGGTGCAGTTAATGCGATTATCAGCATTTGTGATATTGAGCCGGATATTACCCAGGGCGGGGAAGGCGGCTACTTAAAGGTCGTCCTGCCAGATAAGTTGAGTGAAGAGATTTTATTGAAAGCCCGGCTTTTATTAGAGGGTATGCAAGTCTCTCTTCAAACGATCGAAAATGAGTATCAAGATTATATAAAAATTACTGACATGTAAGGAGGTGGAACACATGCTACGTCTAGATTTGCAATTTTTTGCCTCTAAAAAAGGTGTAAGTAGTACAAAAAACGGCCGTGACTCTGAGTCCAAACGTCTTGGAGCTAAGCGTGCCGACGGTCAAGCAGTAACTGGCGGATCTATCCTTTACCGTCAACGCGGTACTAAGGTTTACCCTGGTGAAAACGTAGGCCGTGGCGGAGATGACACACTATTTGCTAAAGTAGATGGTGTTGTAAAATTTGAGCGCTACGGACGTAACCGTAAAAAAGTGAGCGTGTACCCTGTAGCTCAAGAAGCGTAAACTACTAATCATGAAATACATTGTAAAGCCGCGCTGTGCCCTGGCATAAGCGCGGCTTTCTTTATTTTTAGTTTGTGAAGAATTTTGCTATACTTTTCTTATTATGGTTTCGTAAAGGGTGTGGGGAAGATGGAAAACCAAGAGGTCGTTCATTTACTAAGGCATAAGCGTCATGACTGGATGAATCAAATGCAGTTGATCCAAGGCTACGTAGCGATGGGGAAAATGGATCGATTACAGCATCAGGTGAACCAGGTGATCACAGAGGCAGAGGAAGAACGGAAATTACTCAACACCTCTGCTTACGAGTTTAGTTTATGGTTACTTACTTTTAATTGGGAGTATGAACGTTTCCGTATCACGTATTGGGTGAATACAGAGGTTGATTTATCCCGTCATGACCGTAAATTACTGGCTTGTGCCCAGAGAATGCTCGCCATCTTGGATGAACATAGTCACTCTGAAGAACTCTATGAAGGAACCCTTGAGATTCATCAGGGAAATGCTTCTGAACAGGTGAAATTAAGTTGGAATTGGAGCGGAGCTTTTAGTGACAATGTTATAGCCGAACTAAAAAAGGAAAGCTTCCTTACCGCGCACGAACCAGGGTATGAACTATCAATTGAGATGATGATTGAATAAGAGGTGAATGGAATGTTTGTAGATCAGGTTAAGGTTTTTGTAAAAGGCGGAGATGGCGGGAATGGACTTGTCGCCTTCCGTCGCGAGAAGTATGTTCCAATGGGGGGACCTGCTGGCGGAGATGGCGGGAATGGGGGAGACGTTATTTTTGAAGTCGATGAAGGACTTAATACCCTCATGGATTTCCGCTACCAGCACCATTTCAAAGCAACACGCGGCGAAAATGGAATGAACCAGAAGCAGCACGGAAAAAATGCGGATCCACTCGTGGTCAGTGTCCCGCCTGGAACGACTGTAAAAGATGCGGAAACAGGACGGGTGATTGCTGATTTAACAGAAAATAAGCAGCGTGCTGTCATCGCTAAAGGCGGACGAGGCGGACGTGGCAATGCACGTTTTTCAACGGCCAGAAACCGGGCGCCTGAAATTGCTGAAAATGGAGAGCCGGGTGAGGCTTTAGACGTTCAGGTAGAATTGAAGCTGCTGGCCGATGTCGGGCTTGTCGGATTCCCGAGTGTTGGTAAATCCACCTTTTTATCTACCGTTACAGCCGCAACACCAAAAATTGCAGATTATCACTTTACGACACTGAGTCCTAATCTCGGCGTAGTGGAAAGCCAGGACCACCGAAGCTTTGTAATGGCTGACTTGCCTGGGCTTATCGAAGGAGCGCATGAAGGAGTAGGCTTAGGCCATCAATTTTTGCGCCACGTAGAAAGGACGCGCCTGCTTCTTCACGTGATTGACATGTCTGGATTAGAAGGACGGGATCCATACGATGATTATGTCACGATAAACAATGAATTATCGTCTTATGATGAACGGTTAAGCCAGCGTCCGCAAATTATCATAGCTAATAAAATGGATATCCCGGAAGCCGAAGAGAATTTAAAAAGTTTTAAAGAAAAAGTAGGGGATGAAGTCGAGATCTTCCCTATTTCTACTGTAACGAGAACAGGTCTGGATGAGCTGTTGTATGCTGTAGCTGATAAACTCGATGAAATACCGAAACATCAGAATGAAGAAATTGAAGAAGTCGATGAACGTGTCGTTTATAAGTATGAAAAAGAAGAAGCTCCCTTTAAAGTTACACGAGCCGACGACGGCGCTTATGTGCTGTATGGGGAGAAGATCGAATCAGTATTTAGAAAAACTGATTTTACGCGTGATCAGTCGATTAACCGTTTTGCCCGCCAGATGAGAAGCATGGGAGTAGATGAAGAGCTTCGCCGAAGAGGGGCTAAAGACGGAGATACAGTAAGACTGCTTGATTACGAATTTGAATTTGTTGATTAATGAGGTGGCATAGATATGGCGGATTATAATGAGAAGTTTTATTTAGTCCGTAGTGACATTCTGCCAGAAGCAATGAAGAAAACGATAGATGCAAAGGCGTTGATTGAACGGGGAAAAGCAGAGTCTATTTTTGAAGCTGTGCAAGAGGTCGGACTTTCGCGAAGCGCCTTCTATAAATACAGGGATGCTGTCTTTCCTTTTCAGGCCATGGTGAAAGAACAAATGATCACACTGTTTTTCCACTTGGAAGACAGGACAGGTACATTATCTAACCTGCTTACTGCTGTCGCTGAATCTGGTTGTAATATTTTAACGATACACCAAACCATCCCTTTACAAGGAAAAGCAAATGTCACCCTGTCATTAAACACGACAGGTATGGTATATTCAATAGAACAATTACTTCAAAGGCTTCATAAACTGGACTTTGTCGATCGAGTAGAGATTCTTAGTTCAGGGGCTTAAAGACAAGGAGTTTTTAATAATGCAGCGTATAGGATTTCTAGGACCTAAAGGTACATTTACTAAAATGGCAGTGGACGCTTTTTTTGATGACGGATCTTTTATCAGCTATGAAAGCATCCCTGCCTGCCTCGATGCAGTAGAGCGAGGAGATATTGATACGGGTGTTGTTCCACTTGAAAATGCGATTGAGGGGTCTGTTCATTTAACGATTGATTATCTGACTCATCAAGTCGATCAGTCCATAATCGCTGAATTAACCGTTCCCATTCGTCAGCATTTGCTCGTACACCCTGAATATAAGGGAGAAGAGTTAACCCATATTTATTCACACAGCCATGCGATTGCTCAATGCCATCAATATTTGTACAAAAATTATCCTAAAGCGGAGCTGGAATATACAGCATCTACAGGAAGAGCCGCAGAGGTAGTCGTTGAAAAAGGACCACATGTGGCCGCAATTGGAAATCATTTGGCAGCAGAGCAAAATGGGCTGAAGATCTTATCGGCTAATATCCATGATTATGATAATAATCATACACGCTTCGCCGTCGTACAAAAAATACCTAAAAAGCTTAGCATTAAGGATTTGCCGGCACCTACTCAAAAAACGACAGTGATGGTGACCCTGCCAAAAGATTATGTAGGAGCCCTGCATCAGGTGCTGGCCGCATTTGCCTGGAGAAAAATGAACTTATCTAAAATAGAATCACGGCCTATGAAAACGGGCTTGGGAAACTATTTCTTCCTGATTGATGTTGATCAGACTTATGATGACGTTTTATTCCCTGGTGTTAAAGCTGAATTAGAAGCTTTAGGATGTACAATGAAGCTTTTAGGCACTTATCCAAGTTATCAAATGAATGTACCAACCCCTATTTGTCACCAAAGCTGAGTCTATTTTGACTCAGCTTTTTTTATAGTTTTTGCTTTATTAATAACCTTTTCCTGCGGCTTTCTATAAAACATTGGGCATTTTCATCATTCTTTGTCTCACCAGAGCATAGAGTGTTAGGAAACGACTATGCTCTTATAATTTTTTCTACTTCACAGGAAAGGAGTTGCAACTGTGAGAATTCACATTGTACAAAAAGGTGATACACTTTGGAAGATTTCGAAAAAGTATGGGGTGGATTTCGAAGAATTAAAAGCAGTGAACTCTCAGTTATCGAATCCTGATATGATTATGCCTGGAATGAAAATTAAAGTACCCCAGGGGAAAAAACAAGTGAAAAAAGAAGCTCCAAAAGAGATGCCGAAGAAAGAGATGCCAATTAAGGAGATGCCGAAGAAAGAAATGCCGAAAAAAGAAGCGCCTGTAGAAGAAATGCCTAAACAGGAAGCTCCTCCTAAAAAAGCGGCGCCCGTACCTAAAAAAGCAGCACCTGCACCTAAGAAGATGGCGCCTGCTCCGAAGAAAACTGCCCCGAAAAAGGCAGCACCTGTACCTAAACAGGAAGCACCGAAAGCTATGCCAAAACCGCTGCCTAAGATAAAAGAAGATGAAAAAATGCCTAAAGCTAAGCCAATTATGGAAAAGCCAATGATGCCGATGCAGATGAATATGCCGATACAAATGCCGATGGATGAAAATACAAATAATTTTTACACCACCTTCCATCTGCCGCAAATGCCTGCTCCAAAACAGAAAATGCCGGTTAAACCCGCACAGGAACAGCAAAAACCCCAGCATAAGATGCCGGAGTATAAAATGAAGGCTAAGGAGATGGAAGAAAGTTCGGTGCAGGGAATGAACCAGCCGATGATGAATCAGCCAATGCATATGCCAATGTACCACCATCCTTACTGTCCGCCGATTCTTCCTCAGGCTTACCATTATTGGGATCAGTCTTGGTGTCCGCCATATCATATGCCTATGGGAATACAGCCAAACATGAATTATCCGCCTCAGGCTATGCCATATCATCAGGCTCCGATGTCTTTTGAAGGAGACGATTCTGTCTCAGAAGATTACATGGGGGGGAACTCAAATGATTGTGGCTGCGGACCCGGCCCAATGCAGAGGGATCAGATGATGGAGTATGGTGATTATCCTCCTAATCAAATGATGGCTCCACAAATTTCCGGGTGGTACCCTCATCCAATGATGAATGGAGACGGACAGATGAGAGGCTACTTCATACAGCCGCCGCAGTCCTTTGAGGCACCGCAGTATCCAGACTGGCAGGATGACGAAGACGATGAAGAATAAAACGAAAGAAGGCGATTCTTACACGGATCGCCTTTTTAATTGGCTGGACTATTCGAAAGATTTTAGTATTAAAAGGTATATTGAAATTAAACCTAAAATTTATAAAGTAAGGGCAGGCGATGAGGATTATTTATTAAAAGGCTACCACCGGTCAAGAGTACTGAAACAGCAGCTGAACTTTTTTCGCTGTTGGAAAGAAGGGTATCGTCTGGCAGCCCTTCCCGTCCACTTTCCTAATGGCGAAAGGTCAATCAGTAAACATGGCTGCGAATGGGGGCTGTTTAAATGGGTCAATGGAAAGCATGCGGATTTCACCAGCCAGAACGACCGGGTGAAAGCATACGAATGTCTGCGGCAGTTCCACCGCACGTCCAAAGGAATCGAAGTAGAGTCTATTCCAAGGGATCCGCTCTATTTGAAATGGAAGAGAAGACTTGCCCAGTTCAGGGAAACACGTCCCATATTTAAAGAGGCAAAAAAGCTGAGGCTTTATGAAGAATTAGCAGCCCTGACTTCTGCTTATCTTGAAAGCTTCTCGGAATATCCGTGGGGGGAAATTGAAGAAAAGGCGTGGGAAAGCAGGCAGTGGCTGCACGGGGATGTGGCCCATCACAACTTTATCATTGATAAAAACGGTCTGGCGAAACTTATTGATTTTGACCTTCTGCATCGCGGACCTGAGTTATATGATGATATCCAGCTGGCCCATAGGTTTCTGCCTCATTTAGAGGATAATCGGTCCCGGTTTTTTTTAACTTTTCGCCATGTTAACTATCAAAAAATATGGCTCCATGGAGTGTTGATTCCTGCTGACTTACTAAGAGAATGGCTTTATGTATATAACAGGGACCGCTACGATGAAAAAAACATTTACACTCACCTGGTGAAGCTTGAGACAGCCTGGGAGAGGCGGAAACGATTTGTCCGTTATACAGAATTCATGCTAAGATAATGAATATCTTAAGTGTGAAAGGATGAACAAACAAGTGGAACAAAAAGTTGAAAAAATAGTCGGCTGGCTCCGTGAACAAGTGGAAGATGCCAATGTAAAGGGACTGCTTGTCGGTGTAAGCGGAGGAATCGATTCAGCCGTTGTTGCCCATCTTATAAAAAGAGCGTGCCCCGACGATTCTTTAGGCGTTATTATGCCTTGTAAAAGCAATCCTGCTGATCAGAAGCATGCTGAAAAGGTGATCAATTCCTGCGGCATCTCTTCTTTAACGGTGGACCTGACAGAAACACATAACGTCATGTTTGGTTCCATTGCCAAGCAGTTAAAACAAGCTGACACTTATAATTCAGAACAGGAACAGCTTGCAGATGCCAATTTGAGGGCCCGTCTGCGAATGAGCACACTTTATACGATCGCAACGAATCATCAATACCTTGTAGTAGGTACAGATAATGCAGCGGAATGGTATACAGGATATTTCACAAAATTTGGAGATGGCGGTGTTGATTTAGTGCCTTTAGTCAATCTTCCAAAAGGTGAAGTGAGAGAAATGGCTAAATATCTCGGTGTTCCTGAAGAAGTTATCAACAAGCAGCCGAGCGCGGGCTTATGGGAAGGCCAGACTGATGAGAATGAAATGGGCACGAGTTATGATATGATCGACAGCTACTTAAGAGGAGAAAGCATTCCGCAAAAGGATAAAGAAATTATTGAACGTATGCATAAAAGATCTGAGCATAAACGAAAAATAGCTCCAGGTCCTCTGAAATAAAGGCTTCCTTATTTTAACAGACTAAAACATTCTTCTTTGCTCCATAGTAATGGAAAAGGAGAATGTTTTTATGTGGAAAATTATTGGATTTTTAACAATAGCGGCCCTTTCTTTAATGGCCTGTAATCAAGACGTACCAGAAAAAGAAGAGACAGCACAAGAAGAGTTGTATCAGCCTATGGAATATTCAGAAGATGAAGGAAAGAAAAAGGGTACTCAAATCCCAACAGGGGAAGACCAGTATTTTAAACGTTCTGCCCAGGAAGAAATGAAAGAAAATAAGTACTCAGAAACGACAAAGTCGCATGATAATCCTTTTAACAATGAGGATGCCATGTTAATTACCGAGAAAGTAAATGAACTGAAGGAAGTCACTTTAACACAGACTTTTACAAATGGGGAAAAAGCTTTTATAGCTGTAAAAGTAAATCCGACAGACCGAAGGGATAAAGACATTGAAGAGAAAATTATTAAGAAAGCAGAAACGGTTACGGATCTGCCTATCGTAGTATATACGAACATCAATGCCTGGAATCAAAAGAAAGAAGAAGATAACAGGCGAATGGCGACAGAAGCTCCTGAAAAAATAAAACAAAGGATTTCTGACTTTTTCAGTGGAAATAACTAAAAAGTAACCCCGTTATCAAACAATAGCTTTTGTGATATATTGGTAAAGGAAAATGATTCGCTCCAGGGGAGGAGATTGCCTATGGCAGGCCATTCTAAATGGAATAATATTAAACGCCGAAAAGGCGCGCAGGACGCTAAAAAGGGCAAAATATTCATGAAGAACGCCCGTGCCATATTTATGGCAGCCCGTGAAGGCGGCGGAGATCCGGAAATGAATTCGAACCTTCGTCTCGCTGTAGATAAAGCAAAAGCGGATAATATGCCAAATGACAATATAGATCGAGCTATTAAAAAGGCGACCGGTGACTTGGACGGCGTAAACTACGAAGAAATCACGTATGAAGGCTACGGCCCAGGCGGTGTAGCTGTCATGGTTAAAGTCTTAACCGACAATAAGAACCGGACGGCGGCTGAAGTTCGCCATGCCTTTAATAAAAATGACGGCAACTTAGGGGAAAACGGCTGTGTTTCTTTCATGTTTAATCGTAAAGGTTATTTGGTGATCGACCGGCAGGAAACTGATGCAGATGAAGAAGAATTGCTTCTAGAGGTTATCGAAGCTGGTGGTGAAGAACTCGAAACGAGTGAAGATCAGTTTGAAATTTATACATCACCCGAAGATTTTGTTGACGTTAAGACAGCACTCGAAGAAAATGGTTATAAATTTCAAACAGAAGAAGTAACAATGATCCCTGCGACCTATACACCGCTTGCAGAAGCCGGCGTTGAAAAAATGCTGAAGCTTATCGATACGCTGGAAGACAATGATGATGTACAGGAGGTTTATCATAATCTCGATGCAGATGAAGATGTACTAGAAAAGCTCTCCTAATTCTCTCTTATAAAAGCTGTTGCTTCTGAACATACTAGAAGTAACAGCTTTTATATTAGGGGGATGCAAGATGCAAAGTTGGCTAGTAATTTCGGTCTTATTTATCAGCTCATTCACCTTTACCGCCAATGAACCAGTCCGCGAGGTGAAAAACCACAGCCTGGCCAGTTCAGCTGTCACAAAAGAAGACAAAGCTGTTCCGGCTTTTGTCTTAAGAGAGCCGCTGGAGTTAAAGGTCATTTTAAATACTTATGAAAATGACAATTTAGTGGATACAAAAGAAAAAGTAGAAACCATCTGGGCGATGGAGGACTTCTGGGCACAGTATGACGGATGGGTTGTCGAAGATCAAAGAACGGGACAAATCACGTTTAAAAGAGAGTTAGAAATAGCTTAATAAACGAAAAACACCTTATTTAATTTAAGGTGTTTTTTCACTTATGCGAACATGTGCTTGTGTGTTACAATTAAAGTTACTATAATAACGCAGAATAAGAGGGATATACGAAAAATGATTGCATACATCAAAGGGAAAGTTTCAGCTGTTGAAGAGGATGGGATTGAACTTGAGACCCAGGGCATCGGCTATGAAATTCTCTGCCCCAACCCCTATCAGTTCGAATTACATAAAGAAGTTAAAGTACACACTTATCACTATATTAGAGAAGACCAGCAATCTTTATACGGGTTTAAGAAAAAAGAAGACAAGCTGCTTTTTGCTAAGCTGCTGAATGTTTCAGGCATCGGTCCTAAAGGTGCACTAGCGATTCTTGGAAGCGTCAGTGTGCCTGAATTTGTATCAGCGATTGAGCAGGAAGATGATAAGTATCTTACCCGCTTTCCAGGGGTTGGCAAGAAGACAGCCCGTCAGATGATATTAGACCTTAAAGGAAAACTTGTGATATGGCTTCCGGATGAAGAGAATGAGCAAACGATCTTCTACCAGGAAGACTTAACTTCAAGTGAAAAACGCGAACGCATTAAAGAAGCTCTCGAGGCATTAAAAGCACTGGGCTATTCAGATAAAGAATTAAATAAAGTCCAGCCAGAGCTTGCGAAAGCTAAAGAAGCAAATGTAGATGATTATGTAAGACAAGGTTTACAGCTGCTCCTTAAATCCTAGCAGAAAGGAGAAGATCACACGTGGAAGAACGAATGATTTCCGGAGAGTTGCAGGGCGCAGAAGAAGAGATTGAATTAAGTCTTCGTCCTGAAACGTTAAATCAATATATTGGACAGGATAAAGCGAAAGAGAATCTCAGCATCTTCATCCAAGCCGCCAAAATGAGAGAAGAGCCGCTTGATCATTCACTGCTTTACGGACCGCCCGGCTTAGGAAAAACAACGCTCGCTTCCATTATTGCGAATGAAATGGGCGTGCAGTTTAGAACGACTTCCGGGCCTGCTATTGAAAGAGCAGGAGATTTAGCGGCGATTTTATCCTCATTAGAACCGGGGGATGTTCTGTTTATAGATGAAATTCACCGCCTGCCCCGTTCGGTAGAAGAAATCCTATATCCGGCGATGGAGGATTTTTGTTTAGATATCGTCGTTGGGTCAGGACCGAGTGCCCGCTCTGTAAGGCTCGACCTTCCTCCCTTTACTTTAGTCGGAGCGACCACAAGGGCCGGTTTGCTGTCCGCGCCTTTACGCGACCGTTTTGGGGTTCATTGCCGCCTGGATTATTATGATACAGCAGCGCTGCGTTCTATTGTTGAACGGACGGCTGATATTTTTCATGTGGGCATTGATCACGAAGCGGCCGTGGAAGTAGCCCGGCGTTCAAGGGGAACACCAAGAATAGCGAACCGCCTGTTAAAGAGGGTAAGAGATATCGTTCAGGTGCGCGGTGAGGATACAATCACAATTCCAACAACGCAAACGGCGTTAAAAATGCTGCAAGTTGATGATGAGGGGCTAGACCACATTGACCACAAACTGCTCGTCGCTATTATCGATCAGTTTCGCGGCGGGCCTGTGGGACTTGATACTCTCGCAGCCACTGTTGGAGAAGAATCGCAGACAATTGAAGATGTTTATGAACCCTTCTTATTGCAGCGGGGATTCATCCAGCGGACGCCAAGGGGGCGGGTCGTTACCCCGAAAGCTTATGAACACTTTAACCGGGAGGTGCCTGGCTCTTGACGGGCATGGGTAAAATCTTTATTGTTATAGGGGTTGTATTTATAGTCATAGGTCTGATATGGAATTTGTTCGGTCGCCTGCCTGGAGATTTCACTTTTAAAAAAGGGTCAGTGACTGTTTATTTCCCGATTATGACCTCGATTATTGCAAGTATTGTTTTAACACTAATATTTTATATAATAGGAAGAATCAGGTAATTAGAATGGGAGTATAGTATCTTATGGATATTAAGCAGTATGATTTTGATTTACCGGAAGAGCTGATCGCTCAGGTTCCATTAAGAGATCGATCTTCCTCTAAGTTAATGGTGCTCGATCGTAAGAAAGAAACGATTAATCATCGCAGTTTTAAGGATATTAAAGAGTATCTTAAAAAAGGAGATTGTCTCGTTTTAAATGATACGAGAGTATTGCCGGCAAGGCTTTACGGTTCAAAGGCGGAAACCGGAGGAAAAGTGGAAGTGCTTCTTTTACATCAGGGATCGAACGACGAATGGGAAGTTCTCGTGAAACCTGCGAAGAAAGTAAAACTAGGCACAAAGATTATTTTCGGGGACGGTCAGCTGACAGCAGAGTGTACAGAGATTCAGGCGCACGGGGGACGGAAAGTTCGCTTTTCGTATGAAGGTATTTTTCTTGAAGTTCTTGAAACACTAGGTGAAATGCCTCTTCCTCCTTATATTAAGGAACAGCTTTCAGACAGAGAGCGTTATCAGACGGTTTACGCGAAAGAAGAAGGTTCTGCGGCTGCTCCGACAGCAGGACTCCACTTTACCAATGAATTATTAAAAGAGATTGAAGATGCCGGCGTAGAGATTGCTTACTTGACCTTACATGTTGGCCTTGGGACTTTCCGGCCGGTAAGCGTTGAGAATGTAGAAGACCATGAAATGCATGCAGAGTTTTACCAGCTCAGTGAAGAGACAGCGGCCCAGCTGAGAAGGATCCGTGAAAATGGCGGGCGGGTCATCTCTGTTGGAACCACTACAACTCGCACGCTTGAAACGATTATGAGAGATTATGGGCGTTTTCAGGCCTCTAGCGGCTGGACAGACATCTTTATCTATCCTCCTTATGAATTAAAAGCGATCGATGGGCTGATCACTAATTTTCATCTGCCGCAGTCGACGCTGATTATGCTGGTCAGCGCTTTTGCATCAAGGGATTTTATTCTAGAAGCTTATCGTACGGCTGTAGAAAAGCAATATCGGTTTTTTAGCTTTGGCGATGCAATGTTCATTCGCTAGGCTGATTGAAGAAAGGAAGTAAAAATGGCTATTACTTATGAATTAATTAAGACGTGTAAGCAGACAGGAGCTCGTCTGGGCCGTGTGCATACGCCGCACGGTTCATTCGAAACGCCGATGTTTATGCCTGTAGGCACGCTGGCTACCGTTAAAACGATGAGTCCTGAAGAGCTTGAGGAAATGGGAGCTAAAATTATCTTATCCAATACGTATCACCTCTGGCTTCGCCCGGGAGAAGATGTCGTTGAGGAAGCGGGCGGACTTCATAAATTTATGAATTGGGACGGTTCAATTCTCACTGATTCTGGAGGGTTTCAGGTTTTCAGTTTAAGCGACCTGAGGCAGATCGAAGAAGAGGGCGTTCATTTTAGAAATCATATCAGCGGAGAGAAGTTGTTTCTTTCTCCTGAAAAGGCGATGCAGATCCAAAACTCTTTAGGAGCAGATATTATGATGGCATTTGATGAATGCCCTCCTTATCCTGCTGAGTACGATTATATGAAGAAGTCCGTAGAAAGGACAAGCCGCTGGGCCGAAAGATGCTTAGAAGGTCACAAACGCCCTGAGGATCAAGGACTGTTTGGAATCGTGCAAGGCGGAGAATATGAAGATTTGCGCCGTCAAAGCGCAGCCGATTTAACTTCTCTTGATTTTCCGGGATATGCAATTGGAGGTCTTTCGGTAGGTGAACCTAAAGATGTCATGAACCGCGTACTGGACTTTACAGCACCTCTTCTGCCTGATCATAAACCTAGATATTTAATGGGAGTAGGATCACCCGATTCCTTAATCGACGGATCGATTCGCGGTGTCGATATGTTTGATTGTGTGCTTCCAACAAGGATTGCGAGAAATGGGACATGCATGACCTCTCAGGGCCGGCTTGTCGTCCGAAATGCTAAGTTCACGAAGGATTTCCGCCCAATTGATGAAGAATGTGACTGCCATACTTGCCGTAATTACAGCCGTGCCTATATCCGCCACCTTGTGAAGGCAAATGAAACATTTGGGTTGAGACTTACTACTTATCATAACCTGTATTTTCTGTTAAAATTAATGAGGCAAGTGCGTGAAGCCATTAGAGAAGATCGACTCGGTGACTTTAGAGAAGAATTCTTTGAGAAGTATGGTTTCAATAAACCAAATGCGAAGAACTTTTAAGAAAGGGGGAAATATGAATGGAAACATTAGTAGGATTACTGCCTATTATTCTAATGTTTGTTATTTTCTATTTCTTGTTAATCCGTCCACAACAGAAAAAGCAGAAAGCTGTACAGCGAATGCAGTCGGACTTGCAAAAAGGAGATAGAATCGTGACGATTGGAGGAATGCACGGTACCATTCATGCGATTGATGAAGGTACGTTAGTGATCAGTGTGCAAGATGGAACTCAGCTGAAGTTCGATCGTTCTTCTGTTCGTGAAAAACTAAATCAAGACTAATAAGAAAGTACTGTTACATACAGGACCTTCTTTATAAAAACAAGAAAAAAATCCCGATTAATTCGGGATTTTTTTAATGCTTTACACTTCTTCTCGGCAGGTTGATTCCAATCATACCGCCAAGCGAAGCCGCCAAAAGGAGACCGCCAAAATAACTTAATTGCGGAACAGAAACCCAGCGGTTTTCAAAAATGACTTGAAATAGCATGATTAACACTACAAAAGTAAGCCCTGTTGTCAATCCGGTAAGCCAGCCTTTCTTTTCTCCTTTATAAGCCGCCATTAATCCTCCGAACAGCAAAGTGCTTAACCCTGCTAATAAGGCCAATTGATTTAAGGTGTCTGTATCCATTGTCGTAAATCTGAGCAGCCCGGAAAGTACTGTGGAAAATAATATCATTAAAATAAGGATCGAGCCTATCCCATAACCGAGAACACCTTGCAGCCATCTCTTCATATTCCTACCCCCTTAATTGCTTGTCTTAATTACTATATGCAAGCATATAAATGAGTTAGAAGCAGATTTAAGAGCGTTTTTTAGTTTATGGCCAATAAATTGACTAAAAAAAGGGGTAGGTATATGACCACACTGCTAACCATATTAATTTTCATCGTTAGTTACTTGCTGCTTATGATGGAAAAATGGAACCGGGCGCTTGTGGCTCTTACGGGCGGCGTTTTGTTACTCATTTGCAATGTGTACGAGTGGGATGATGCGTTTGGCTTTATCGACTGGAAGACAATATCTCTGTTGTTTTCGATGATGGTCTTAGTCTCAATAACCAAAAAAACGGGTATCTTTACCTTTGCCGCTATCAAGCTTGCTCAGTTAGTAAAGGGCAGACCGATTCCTTTATTAGTTGTTTCAGGATTATTCACAGCAATTGGTTCGGCTTTTTTAGATAACGTAACGACTGTCCTCTTATTCGTACCCGTTCTGCTTTCTCTTGTTAAGCAGCTTCAGCTCCCGGCATTTCCTTATTTACTCACTACTATTTTCGCATCCAATATCGGAGGAGCCTCTACGCTTATTGGAGACCCTCCCAATATTATGATTGGCCAGGCCGTGAATCACTTTACCTTTCTTTCTTTCATTAATCATCTAGGGCCTGTGACTCTGATTGTTTTAATTTTCACTTTATGGATCCTCATGTCTATCTTCAAAAAGCAGCTAACGTACGATGAGAGAAGAGCCCAAACATTTATGGAGATGGATGCCAGTGAACATTTAGTAAGGAGTCCCCTTCTTTACAGGTCTGTTGGTGTACTTCTTCTGACCATTTCCGGATTTATGCTGCACCCTTTTATTCATATGGACCTGACTACGATTGCTGTAACGGGAGCCCTGCTGTTAATGTTTCTAACGGATAATGAAATAGATGTAGAGCAGGTATTTCACGAAGTTGAATGGGTGACTTTATTTTTCTTTATCGGGTTATTTATGCTTGTCGGCGGATTGGAAACGGTAGGGTTAATTGATGAGCTGGCAAGAGGGATTGTCTGGATTTCTGATGGAGACCTCCCGTTTACGTCCATGCTCATGCTCTGGACATCTGGAATATTATCAGGGGTGGTAGATAATATTCCATTTGTAGCTGCGATGATTCCTGTCGTACAGGAACTTCAAGGGTATGGCATGATGAATGTCGATCCCATCTGGTGGTCACTTGCTCTTGGAGCTTGTTTAGGAGGGAACGGTACTTTAATCGGTGCCTCAGCCAATGTCGTGGTAGCAGGACTTGCTGCCAGTTACAGGGAGCCTATTCCTTTCTTTAAATTTGCTCTTTACGGAGTGCCGATTCTCTTCTTATCTTTAATTATCAGTACTTTCTACATTATGATCAGGTATTTACTCCCTTTTATGACATAAGGTCTGTTAAGCGATGTGAAAAGGTATTTGCTGCACTTCTGCTTAAAACCGAGTAAGTTTCCTTATATTAAAAGTTAACAGAGTCATGTCATAAAAAAATCATTATAGGTCATCTTAAGAAATAGAGCTTAAGAAGGGCAGGATGACCGATGATTATTGGTGAGTTAATACTTCGGACCGTGATAACCTACTTGCTGATTCTGCTGATTTTTCGCATTATGGGGAAGAGGGAAATTGGTGAATTAAGCGTAATGGATCTCGTCGTTTTTGTAATGTTAGCAGAGATTGCCGTATTCTTAATTGAACAGCCTGAATCTCCCATTTGGGAAGCAATTGTACCGATGGCTGTTCTATTAATGGTGCAGTGGGGAAGCGCTTATTTTTCTTTAAAAAGCAGGAGGTTCAGGGAATGGTTTGACGGGAAACCTTCTATATTAATCAGAAATGGAAAAATCGATGAGAGGGAAATGAAAAGGCAGAGGTATAATTTTTCTGACTTGCTCCTTCAATTAAGGGAGAAAGGCTTTCAGCATATTGACGATATAGATTATGCCATTCTGGAGCCCTCGGGAAAGCTTTCGGTATTTGAAAAAGATGAAAACAATCATTCTCACTATGCCGTAGTCCTCATTGCCGATGGAGATGTACAGTACACTGGGCTTAAGTCGATACAAAAAAATAAAGATTGGCTGATGAACGAAGTGAAAAAACGGGGGTTCCATTCCTTTTCCGATGTTTCCTTATGCACCATAAATACAGATGGGGAAATTTCGATGGATCGCAATGATGAGGCAGACCAATAAGAAAGAACAAGCCAGCAGACGGTTTTCGTCATGCTGGCTTGTTTTTGAGGAAAGGGACAGGTTTTGGAATGTTCCTTCTCAAAGGCAGGAAATTCATATACAATGAGTTATATGTGCTAAAAATAACTGCTTTTATAGATACTATATAAAAAGGAGGGCTAGACATGGAGGAAAGAATGCCTGTCAGCCTATGGAAAGGTACTGTACAGCCGGTTTTGGACAGCAAAGCTGAAGAATTCAGGCAATTGGGTTACAGCAATACGGCAAGTGAAGATATTTGGAAATGCATGATGAAGAAAGTATGGAAAAATGACCCCGCTAAACGTCTGTATGAAGTTGTGCAGGATATTTTTCATTTAAGCAGCAATCAGTATGTGAGCTATATTACGGTTGAAGCTTATCAAAATGATGATCTAATGGCTTCTATAAACGCAGTAAATACTCACTCCGCAGAAAAGGAGTAAAACTTAGCATTGATTATATAAGAGATAGTAGTAAAATTGGAAAAGTAATGAAATAATCAGGACTCGGTGTATCCAGTGTACATATGGACGAGGTGTTCGATTTGAAAGGGGAAGAGTTATGGTTAAAAGAGGGCGGATTGTAGCCTTTTTTCTAATAGTTATTCTATTGGCAGCTACGATAGGAACTACAACAACGAGTATTACTAAAGATATTAATTTAGGACTGGATCTGCAGGGTGGATTTGAAATCCTTTACGATGTAAATACCATTGATGAAGACCAGGAGGTTAACGAGCAGGTATTGCAGTCTACCGTTCAGTCATTAAATGAACGGGTTGACGTTCTTGGAATCAGTGAAACCAATATATCCATAGAAAGCGGAGACCGAATTCGTGTTCAGCTTGCAGGAGTAGAAAACCAGCAGCAAGCGAGGGAACTTTTGTCAACAACAGCTGAATTATCCTTTAGAGACGTAGAAGGCAACGAACTGATGGATGGTTCAGACATTGTAGAAGGAAGCGCTCAGCAGTCATATGATCAAACGAATTCACCAATAGTTACGCTTGAAATGAAAAGCGCTTCTGAATTCTATGACATAACGAGTGAAGTCGCGAATAAGGAACCGATCAGCGGGGCTCCTTATCCTCCAAATTTGATGGTTATCTGGCTCGATTATGATGAAGGTGTTTCTTTTGAAGAAGAATATTTGTCTGAAGATCCTGCCTACATTTCTGCACCGGCAGTAGATCAAGGGATCCGAAGCAATACGGTTCAGATTGAAGGGGACTTCACACAGGAGTCAGCCCAGCAGTTAGCTGATGTTTTAAACGCCGGCTCATTGCCTGTTGAGTTAACTGAAACTTACTCAACGTCAGTAGGGGCTCAGTTTGGTGAACAGGCAATGGATAAGACGATTTTTGCTGGTGCTCTCGGGGTCGCGCTGATCTTTATATTCATGATCATTTTCTATCGTTTCCCTGGGCTTATCTCAGTGGTTACTTTGTCAGCGTACATCTATCTCATTCTATTAGTATTTGAACTGTTAAATGGTGTACTGACACTTCCTGGTATAGCCGCCTTAATATTAGGTGTCGGTATGGCCGTTGATGCGAATATCATTACGTATGAGAGAATTAAAGAGGAATTAAAAGCTGGTAAATCTATCACCTCTGCCTTTAAGGCCGGGAACCGCAGGTCACTGGCTACCATCCTTGATGCCAACATTACAACATTGATTGCCGCTGGAGTCTTATTCATCTTTGGGACAAGTTCAGTAAAAGGCTTTGCCACAATGCTGATCGTCAGTATTTTAGTAAGTTTTATTACAGCAGTTTATGGAACCCGTTTATTAATGGGATTGTGGGTGAAGAGCCGTTTCCTAAACAAACGTCCTGGCTGGTTTGGTGTGAAGAAAAATGAGATTCATTCACTGGCCGATGGAGAAGAAGTCGAAGCCACCTTTATGAAAAAGAAGTTTGATTTCGTACAGTATCGCAAGCGTTTCTTTGTATTATCACTTCTATTAATTGCTTTAGGTACCACTGCACTAGGTGTATTTGGCCTTAATTTAGGTATTGATTTCACAAGCGGTTCCAGGGTTGAAATATTGTCAGACAGCCCAATCGATACTGATGAGCTCGAACAAACTTTTGAAGAGAATTTAAACCTTGAACCGAAGCAAGTCGTATTACAAGGTGATAATAATGATATTGCTGTAGTTCGTTTAGACACAGAGCTATCGCAAACACAGGTTGCCCAAATGCAGGATTTTGTTTCTGAACAGTATGGCAGCAACCCGAATGTAAGTACTGTTTCCCCTGTTGTTGGGCAGGAACTGGCTAAAAATGCAGCTTTCGCGGTTCTCTATGCTTCAATAGGAATTATCATCTATGTAACCATCCGCTTTGAGATATACTTTGCTGTAGTTGCTATCCTAGCACTGCTGCACGATGCGTTCTTCATGATTGCTTTCTTCAGTCTGACCAGGCTGGAGTTTGATGTTACCATTATTGCCGCGATATTGACGATTGTCGGTTACTCGGTGAATGACACCATCGTAACCTTTGACAGGATCAGGGAAAATCTGAAAATGCGTAAGAAAGTCAAGTCCTTTAAAGAACTGGCTGTTATCGTTAATGACAGCTTGCTGCAAACGATGACGCGGAGTCTTAATACGGTCATTACCGTAATATTTGCTGCGGTTATGCTTGCGATATTTGGGGCTGCTTCGATCACTTACTTCTCCCTGGCGCTTGTTGTAGGGTTAATAGCCGGTACGTATTCTTCCCTGTTCATTGCTTCCCAGCTTTGGTTAGTATGGCGAGGAAAGAAGATCAAAGAAAAGCCGATCGAGTATGTGAAGAAAAAGAAACCATCAGGCCCGCAAGTCTAAAAGAAAGGCTGTCCTAAAATGGACAGCCTTTTTTAGTTGTGTTTTTTTGTAAGAACTAAACGAGGACGGCGGGTATACGCTCCTAGGCTGCATACAAGCTATTACTCTTAAAGTTTCTCTTCAAGCTCGGCGGAGTCATCATCAGATAGCTTTTTTGATTACTTGAATTGTAAAAAGGGTATAAATAACAGAATATGAAATAAGGAGGTTCACTATGAAAGGGCAGTCTTACATTATTCTTGCACTTATCTTTGCTTTATTAATTGCCGTGTTTGCTGTTATAAATGTAGGGGCAGTGGAAGTGAATTATTTATTTGGGACAGGAGAAGCTCCTCTTATTTTAATAATTATTGTCTCCGTTCTTATGGGAGGTATTACTACTGCATCTGTAGGGGCTGTTAGATATTATCAGCTTAAGCGGGAGAACAGGTCGCTGCGCCATAAACTTAAAGAATTAACTCCTGCTCAAGTCGAAAAGACAGAAGAAGAATCACAAGAAACAAAACGTGAGCCGGATATTTAATAACTTGATTGATACCCCTTTCCCCCTCTAGTATAATAGACGGGTCAGGGGTGAATTTATGTTACGAAGTAAAATGAAATGGAATATTACATATACAGGGGATGAGGAAACGAGTTCCTCTATCCGAGGGATTACTGATTTAACGAGCCGGCTGCTTGTGCAGCGGGATTTGACAGATCCGGATGCCATCGATCGTTTTTTGCATCCGTCAGTTGATGATTTGCATGATCCTTTTTTATTGAGCGGCATGAATAAAGCCGTTCAGCGTGTAAGGGAAGCCATAGAAAAAGAGGAAAGAATCCTAGTATTTGGTGACTACGATGCAGATGGCGTCAGTTCAACTACCGTTATGGTAGAGGCATTAAAGGAAGCTGGAGCCCTTTGTGACTTTTATATTCCTAATCGATTTACGGAAGGATATGGTCCAAATGAATCAGCCTTTCGTGAAGCAGCAGAAGCTGGGTTTAATCTTATTATCACGGTGGATAATGGGGTTGCTGCGGACTATGAAGCTAAGGTTGCGAAAGAATTAGGTATCGATTTGATCATTACCGACCACCACGAAGTTCAGGAAGTACTTCCTGAAGCTTATGCCATTATTCATCCGAAAACGTCAGAGAATTATCCGTTTAAGGAATTGGCAGGGGTAGGTGTTGCGTTTAAGTTTGCACAGGCTTTGCTTCCTAAGTTTCCTAAGCACCTTCTCGACTTAACAGCTTTAGGAACAGTTGCAGATCTGGTTCCATTAAAAGATGAGAATAGGGCACTCGTTTATCTTGGGTTGAAGGCAATGAACAAGACGAAACGAATAGGGCTTCTCGCTCTTATTGAGACCTGCGGCATTGATGGAATGATTGATGAAGAATCAATCGGTTTTACAATTGGACCCCGTGTGAATGCGGTCGGAAGACTCCAGGACGCTTCACCGGCTGTTGATCTGTTTTTAACAAAAGATATGGAAGAAGCCCGGGAGCTGGCGGAAATGATAAATGAGCTCAATCAGGAACGTCAGAAAATAGTTGCAGATATTGCAAAAGAGGCAGAAAATATGCTCAAAAATAATGAGCAGCCGTTAGGCGAAGTAATTGTCGTCGCAAAGGCAGGCTGGAACCCTGGCGTCCTTGGGATTGTTGCTTCAAAGCTTGTACGGACTTTTGACCGTCCGGCGATTGTGCTCGGAATAGATGAAGAGAAACAGCAGGCTAAAGGTTCTGCACGAAGTATAGATGCTTTCGATTTATTTTCTAATTGTATGGAGATTAGAGACCAATTTATTCATTTTGGCGGACATGCTCAGGCAGCCGGCATGACAGTAGACAGTGATAAAATTGATCAGATTAGAAGTTTGCTTTGTGAATTAGCCAAAAAAAAATTAACAGAAGAAGATTATCAGCAAAGTTTAAATATAGAGATGTCCATCAGGCTCGAGGATGTTTCTCTTCAGCAAATTGAAGAAATTTCGAAATTACGTCCGTTTGGCATGGGCAATCCTAAGCCGCTCTTTCATGTGAAAGAAACGCCTAAGGAGATCCGGTTAATCGGCAGCCGGCAGAACCACTTAAAAATGCAGTTTGTGAAGGAAAAGGCAAAGCTCGACGGCATAGGGTTTGGAATGGGAGAGCTGTATCATAAGATTGGCTCCTCAAGTGAAGTAGAAGTCGTTGGAGAGCTAAGCATTAATGAGTGGAATGGCAGGAAAAACCCGCAGATCATGATTAAGGATCTGCAAGTCTCTCATTGGCAGCTGTTTGATCATAGAGGTTCCAGGCAGTTAGAGAAGCAGCTGAGCCAAATAGACATAGAACGGACCGTCGGCATAAAGTTTACAGACAATAATATACCGGACATCCCGTGTTCCACCTATAGGCCCGCAGAACTCACTGCCTTGAATAAAGAAAATATTGATGGGATTGTGCTGCTTGACTTACCGGATCAGTTATCCCAATTATCGGAGGTCATCCAGGAGCTGGATCCCCAGAAGATTTATGCATGCTACCAGGTTCAGGATGGCGCTTTCTTTCAGGCGATTCCTACCCGTGAACATTTTAAATGGTTTTATGGTATGCTAATGAAGCGGGAAAATTTTAATATACACACAGATAAAGAACTGCTTGCCAAGAAAAAAGGCTGGAGCCGCTCAATGATTGATTTTATTTCCCAGGTGTTTTTTGAACTAGGGTTTGTTAAAATGGAAGACGGGAAAATCAGCCTGCGCTCAAATCCTGAGCAAAAAGATTTGAGTGAGTCGAATCTTTACCAACAAAGGATACAACAATTACACATAGAGCAGACTCTCTATTACTCGACGTATAAAGAATTAAAAGACTGGTTGAACCTACAGAGAAAGACCGTCAGAGAGGAAGTATTAAATGGATTATAAAAAACATATTGCTATAGTAGAAGATTGGCCGAAGAAAGGCATTCGCTTTAAAGATATCACACCATTAATGGACAATGGAAAAGCATTTAAGTCAGCGGTAGATGAAATCGTAGAATACTCAAAGGATAAGGAAATCGATCTTGTCGTTGGACCCGAAGCGCGCGGATTTATCGTAGGCTGTCCAGTGTCTTACGCGCTTGAAATCGGCTTTGCCCCTGTAAGAAAAGAAGGGAAGCTGCCTCGTGAAACAATTAAGGTGGATTACGGTCTTGAGTACGGCAAAGATGTGCTCACCATTCATAAAGATGCAATTAAGCCAGGGCAGCGTGTATTAATCGTAGATGATCTACTCGCTACCGGCGGAACAATTGAAGCTACTATTAACCTGGTTGAGCAGCTTGGCGGAGTAGTGGCTGGCTGTGCTTTCCTTGTAGAATTGACTTATCTTGAAGGCAGAAGCAAACTTGATGGATATGACGTATTAACTCTTATGCAGTATTAAATTCATGAATCTGGAACGAAGAGTGCCCTCCTATTTAGGGCGCTCTTTGTTTTAAAAGGATGGCACTGTTTTATCGTTGGTTTTTCTGCTTAAAAGAGAGGGAAAACTGTCTCTTTTTTTAAACAGAAAAATCGCTAATTCTCCTGTAACAGAGTCAAATGGATAAAAAAGTACCATTTTCCTTTACAATTGCAGCGCTTTTTTTGATAATGAGAGGAAACCACTAATTTTGAGAAAGCAAAGAGGAATCAGGGTGATTGAATGGCCAAAGACAAAATCTTAACAGCCGAAGAAGTGATTGAGCAGGCAAGCCATTATATGAACGAGAAAGACCTTGAGTTTATCCGCAAGGCTTTTGAATTTGCCAATCAAGCTCACAGTGAACAATATCGAAAATCAGGAGAACCTTATATAATTCACCCTATCCAAGTAGCGGGAATTCTCGTTAATTTAGAGATGGATCCTGAAACGATAGCTGGTGGGTTTCTTCACGATGTAGTGGAGGACACTGATTATGGCTTGGAAGATATAGAGAGAGAGTTTGGGGAAGAGGTCTCCATGCTCGTCGACGGAGTCACTAAACTAGGGAAGATTAAATATAAATCAAAAGAAGCCCAGCAGGCGGAAAACCATCGGAAAATGTTTGTGGCGATGGCAAAAGATATGCGCGTTATTCTAATCAAGCTTGCCGATCGTCTGCACAATATGCGGACACTCAAACATCTGCCGTCAGAAAAACAGCGCAGGATTTCGAATGAAACCCTGGAAATCTTTGCACCGCTTGCTCACCGGCTCGGGATCTCCACGATTAAGTGGGAGCTAGAAGATACAGCTTTACGATATCTCAATCCCCAGCAGTACTATCGGATCGTTCATTTAATGAAGCAGAAACGAAATGAGCGGGAATATTATATTGAAGATGTCATAAATGAGATTCGAAACCAGCTGGCCGATGTAGATATCGAAGCAGATTTAAATGGGCGGCCTAAACACCTATACAGTATTTACCGTAAAATGGTGCTGCAAAATAAGCAGTTTAACGAAATCTATGATCTGCTGGCCGTACGAATCCTGGTTAACAGCATAAAGGACTGCTATGCCGTTTTAGGTATTATCCATACATGCTGGAAACCAATGCCGGGGCGTTTTAAAGATTATATTGCTATGCCAAAGCCGAACCTTTATCAATCGCTTCATACAACCGTCATTGGTCCAAAAGGCGATCCTCTGGAGGTTCAAATCCGTACCCATGAAATGCATGAAATTGCGGAATATGGTATTGCGGCCCACTGGGCGTACAAAGAAGGAAAGCAGACAGCTTCCAACCATTCTTTTGAAGAGAAGCTGACATGGTTCCGTGAGATTTTGGATTCTCAAAGTGAAACCCATGACGCTGAAGAATTTATGGAGTCATTAAAAGTCGATCTGTTTTCAGATATGGTCTATGTATTTACACCTAAAGGAGAAGTCGTAGAACTCCCTTCAGGTTCCGTGCCCATTGATTTTGCTTACAGAATTCATACAGAAGTAGGCAACCAGACAATTGGCGCCAAAGTAAACGGCAAAATGGAGCCGCTGGATTATCAGCTGAACACGGGCGATATTGTAGAAATGATGACATCCAAACATTCTTACGGCCCGTCTAAAGACTGGATCAAACTCGCTCAGACATCTCAGGCAAAGAACAAAATAAAACAGTTCTTCAAACGTCAGAAAAAAGAAGAAAACGTTGAAAAAGGCCGTGAGCTGGTAGAGCGTGAAATTAGAAACATGGGGCTGCAGCCTAAAGAAGTATTTACAGCTGAGAATTTAAATCGAGTGTCAGAGAAGTTTAATTTCTCCAATGAAGAAGATATGTTTGCAGCTGTAGGCTATCAGGGGATTACAGCTTCCCAGATCGCTACAAGACTAACAGAAAAACTAAGACAGCAGCTTCAAAAAGAGCAGGACCTTGAGCAGACCTTAGCAGACGTCACGACAACAGAAATTAAAACCTCTTCTTCTCGCGGGAAGAAGGATTCAGGTGTCAGAGTCGAAGGAGTCGATAATCTACTCGTTCGCTTATCCAAATGCTGCAACCCGGTGCCAGGCGATGATATTGTAGGATATATCACGAAAGGCCGCGGTGTGTCTGTTCACCGTGCAGACTGTCCGAACGTACAAACAGAAGAAGCACAGTCCCGCCTCTTAACCGTTTATTGGGAAAAAGGCCATACCGACAGCAAACAATATCACGTGGATCTGGAGATTTGGGGATATGACCGAAGAGGTCTCCTCAATGAAGTTCTACAGGCGGTCAATGAAACGAAAACAAATATTACCGCCGTATCAGGTAAGTCCGACCGTAACAAAATGGCGACCATTCATATTACAATATTAATTCAGAATACGGAACATTTAAGGAAAATTGTGGATCGCATAAAGCAAATTCAGGATGTATATACCGTAAGAAGAGTTATGCAGTAATTGGAGGATTTTGTATGAGAGCAGTCGTGCAGCGAAGCGGAAAAGCTTCGGTCACCGTAAATAATGATGTAGTCGGCCAAATCGATCATGGTCTTGTAGTATTACTTGGTGTAACCCATGATGATACAGAGGAAGATGCGAAATATTTGGCTAAGAAGATTCCTCACCTTCGCATATTTGAAGATGAGGATAATAAAATGAATTTATCTTTAACCTCAGTAGGCGGAAGCCTATTATCCGTTTCGCAGTTTACGCTTTATGGAGACTGTCGGAAAGGGAGAAGGCCTAATTTTATGAACGCGGCTAAGCCGGAGCAGGCGCTTGAGCTGTACAAGACGTTCAATCAACTGGCAGCTGACGAAGGAATTCGTGTCGAAACCGGAGCATTCGGCGAAATGATGGATATTCAGCTGTCCAATAATGGGCCGGTTACATTGATTATAGACAGTAAAGATAAAGACTAAAAAAGCAAGGGACCTCAATCCCTTGCTTTTTTAGATAGTTGATGGAAAGGGAGCTAAATTCCCTGCACATCATTTAATTAAAATATTGAATAAGACCTTCCGTTATTCCTTGGCTTACTTTATTCTGATAGCTTGATGTCTTAACCACTTTTTCCTCATTTACGTCTGAGATAAAACCTAATTCTATTAAAAGAGCAGGTTTATTACTATAACGCAGCACGTGGAAGCTTTCCCTTTTGATTCCGCGGTCTCTTTGTCCAGTAGCTCTTGCGGCTGAGGATTGGACTTGAGAAGCTAGTGCGCGCGTATTGGAGCTGTAAAAGTAAGTGGAAATACCATTTGCCTTAATCGAAGGAGAAATACTGTTGTAATGCAGACTGATAAATGCATCCCCCTTGCTGTAGTTAGAAATAGATGTTCGTGCCCCCAGGGATACATAAGAATCATTAGACCTCGTCATAACAACTTTGGCACCATTATTCTCTAAATTTGCTTTTAGCCTCTGAGCTGTTTGCAGTGTTAATGTTTTTTCATAACTGCCGCTTCTGCCAATCGCACCAGGATCAAAACCTCCATGACCGGCATCCACTATAATCGTTCTCCCTTTTAAACTTCCGGAAGAAGAAACAGGGGCCACAGCTGCTGAACCGCCTTCTTTGACAATCCATCCTGCAATATAGGCTGCTTTGTTTTTATAGGAGATTTTATACCATTGGCCTTCCTTGCTGATGACATTATACTGCTGGCCCTTATGCCCGCGTCCTAAAATTTTATAACTCGTGAAGGGGCCGCTCCTTATATTCGTTGCGTTATATTCCAGGGTAACTTTAGAATTACCGGTTGGACTTGCCGGCGTTGATTCACCCGTGGTTACGAGCCATCCGGCTACCCAGCCTGTTTTGCTGCCGTTAAGCTTGATTTCGTACCAGCCCGATTTCTCTTGTAAATAATCGTAGCTTTCGCCCTGTCTGAGTTGTCTTAAAATCGAGCTGTTTGTCGTTCCTTTAGCTCTCACATTTAAAACAGTAGTTGCTACCTTAACTTTTCCGAGAGATTTTTTTTCTTGTACTGCTGAACCCGAAGAATATGTAGTCAAATAATCACTGTGGACCCATCCAGACAGTTTAGCACGATCGATTTTGACCCAGTCGCCTTTCTGGTCAAGTTTTGTTACGGCCTCATTTTCCATGAGGTAGCCTTGGACTTTACCTGAGACACTGCCTTTTGAACGAACCCTTAAGTAGTCAACCTTGGAAACGACGGTTTCACTTCTCTTAAGGGCAACGAGCCAGTTGGCTACCCAGCCTGTCCGGTTCTTCCAGTTAATTTTCACCCAATCGCCTTTTTGACCTTCCACCGTATACGTTTCATTCTTTTGGACTTTACCCAAGATAGAATCGGACAGACCAGGACCTGACCTGACGTGTAAGTTATTCACTTGTACGGTGGCTGAGTCGGCTTTGACGGCCTCTGGAAAGAAGCAGATAAAGCCGGTTAGAAGAAATATTAATATCAGCCAGCCTTTCATATAAATGTATACACCTCCATTATTTAGTAATGCTTAGACTAATTCGACAAAATTATATAAATTCCTTCATTTTTCTCGATAAAACTTTATTGCTTTACTCGTTTAAATAAACTTGACAGTGATCTATTAAAAACAGTATTATAGTATCCATATCGAATTTGAAACGAATAAAACCATTGAGGAAAAAAGTAATCCGGTTCCTATCATAACAGAGAGAGAATGCCATCAGGCTGGAAGCATTCTTTGTGATACCCGGGTGAAAGACATTTCTTAGGTGTCACATTGAAACCCTGCGGGAAGTAAGTGTGAACGTAAGCAGGCGTTAACTGTATCGAGTGGAGGCCTATAAGTCTCAACTAGGGTGGCAACGCGGGAAAAGTCCCGTCCCTTTCTATTTAGAGAGGGACGGGGCTTTTTCTAATGGTAAACAATGGTGAATTAAGGAGGAATTTTAAATGAGAGCACCTCGAGGAACTCAGGATATCTTACCAGGAAATTCTGAAAAGTGGCAGTATGTAGAGCATAAACTTATCGACCTTTGCCGTCGTTTTAACTATAGAGAAATTCGTACACCTATTTTTGAACATACAGAATTGTTTCAGCGCGGGGTAGGAGACAGCACGGATATTGTGCAGAAAGAGATGTATACATTTGAAGACCGCGGGGGTAGAAGCATTACCCTAAGGCCAGAAGGGACAGCATCAACCGTCCGTGCTTTTGTACAAAATAAATTATTCGGCCTGCCGAACCAGCCGACAAAGCTTTTTTATATTGGCCCTATGTTTCGCTACGAGCGGCCGCAGCAAGGAAGGCTTAGACAATTTGTACAATTTGGAATCGAGGCTTTAGGCAGTGATGATCCGGCGATAGACGCTGAAGTAATGGCATTAGCTATGGATGCCTATAGAGAACTAGGCTTAACTTCTTTAACTTTAGTGATTAACAGTCTCGGTGATAAAGAAAGCCGTGAGAAACATAAGGAGGCGCTTATCTCCCACTTTGCCTCTCACAGGGAAGAGCTGTGCTCGGACTGTCAGGTTCGTTTGGATCAGAACCCTCTTCGTGTACTGGATTGTAAGAAAGATAAAGATCACCCGGCTATGGGAAATGCTCCGTCTATCCTGGAGTATTTAAATGAAGAGTCATTAGTGTACTTTGAAAAAGTGAAATCCTTTCTTGATCTGATGGAAGTTGACTATATTGTAGATCCTAATCTCGTCCGCGGGCTTGATTATTATAACCATACGGCCTTTGAAATTATGAGTAATGCTGAAGGTTTCGGCGCCATTACTACTCTAAGTGGAGGCGGACGATACAACGGTCTTGTTGAAGAGATTGGAGGGCCGCAGACGAACGGCATCGGATTTGCCATGAGTATTGAACGTCTGCTTATGGCTCTAGAAGCAGAGAAAGTTGAGCTTCCTATCGAAGAAAGTCTTGACTGTTATGTTGTTGCTATGGGAGATAAAGCAGAGCACGAAGCTGTGCGTTTAACTTATCAGCTTAGACAATCTGGTGTGCAGGTGGAAAAAGATTATCAGCAGCGCAAAATGAAAGGGCAGTTTAAATCAGCAGATCGCTTAAATGCAAAGTATGTCATTGTGATCGGGGAAAACGAACTGGAAAACAATGCAGCAAATGTTAAAGATATGGACAGCGGTGAACAGAAAGAAATCAAACTAGAAGAAATCACCAACTATTTAAGAGAGCAACTGGCAGGAGGGAAATCATAAATGGAACGCACACATTGTGGTACATTACGAACGGAAAATAAAGAAAGCACGGTTACATTAAAAGGCTGGGTCCAGAAACGCCGAGACCTCGGAGGGTTGATTTTCATAGATTTAAGGGACCGCTCCGGGCTTGTACAGGTTGTTTTTAATCCTGAAACATCTAAAGAAGCTTTAGAGACGGCTGAAAATATTCGCAGCGAATATGTCATTGCAGTTACAGGAAAAGTCGTATTACGTGATGAGAACACCGTCAATCCAAGTATAAAAACGGGAGAGATCGAAGTACTCGCTTCAGAAGTCTCTGTATTAAATAAGGCGAAGACACCTCCGTTTATGATTGAAGATGAATCAGAAGTTGCTGAAGATACTCGTTTAAAATATCGTTACCTTGATTTACGGCGCAAGGAAATGCAGGAAACATTTATGCTGCGCCACCAGACGACTCAGGCGATCCGCCAGTTTCTAAATGATGAAGGCTATCTGGAAATGGAGACGCCTATGCTGACGAAGAGTACTCCTGAAGGTGCCCGTGACTATTTAGTGCCGAGCCGGGTACATGAAGGAGAGTTTTACGCTCTGCCTCAGTCTCCTCAGTTATTTAAACAGATGCTGATGATGTCAGGGTTTGAAAAGTATTATCAAATTGCCAGATGTTTTCGTGACGAAGACCTAAGGGCCGACCGCCAGCCTGAATTTACCCAGGTGGACATCGAGACTTCCTTTATGTCGAAAGAGGACATCATGGCGATGACAGAACGCATGATGGCTCAAGTTATGAAGGAAGTAAAGGGAGTAGAAGTTCAAACTCCATTTGAACGAATGAGCTATGACGAAGCGATGGAACGCTATGGTTCCGATAAGCCTGACACCCGCTTTGGACTTGAACTGGTAAACTTGTCTGAAATGATGATAGACAGCGGGTTTAAAGTCTTCAGCAGTGCTGTTGCTTCTGGCGGAAAAGTCAGCGCCATTAATGTCAAAGGCAAAGCGGATGACTTCTCCCGTAAGGATATTGATAAACTTACCGACGACGTCAAAGTCTATGGAGCGAAGGGCCTAGCGTGGATGAAAGTGAAAGAAGGAAAGCTGAACGGTCCGATCTCGAAATTCTTTGAAGAAGAGGAAGCAGCCGAACTTCTTAAAGCCATGAACGCAAAAGACGGAGACTTATTACTGTTTGTAGCTGATAAACCATCTGTCGTATATGACAGTTTAGGTGCTTTACGCCTGAAGCTTGGAAAATCCCTTGGACTGATTGACGAAACTAAATATAACTTCTTATGGGTTGTAGACTGGCCGCTGTTTGAGTATGATGAAGAGCTTAACCGCTACTTTGCTGCACACCATCCGTTTACAATGCCTGAAAATGGGGACGTCAGCCGAATTGTTGAGGATCCGGCTCATGCAAAAGCTGAGGCTTATGACATTGTGTTAAATGGATATGAACTTGGCGGAGGCTCGCTGCGTATCCATCAAAAAGAAACTCAGGAGCGCATGTTTGAAGCATTAGGTTTTACACAAGAAGAAGCCGAAGAACAATTTGGTTTTCTTCTTGAAGCCCTGGAATACGGAACACCTCCACACGGGGGAATTGCTTTAGGGTTTGACCGTTTTATCATGCTGCTGGCCGGAAGAAATAATTTAAGAGATACGATTCTCTTCCCGAAAACAGCATCCGCTCAAGATCCTTTAACAGAAGCTCCTGGCCCTGTCAGTGACGCTCAATTAGAGGAGCTTCACCTAAGAGTGGCAGCTAAAAAACAGGACTGAAGACTCACTCATAAAGCGTAGTTCTTTCCTTGATTACAATAATTTTTTGTGCTATGATTTGAATACAATAAATAACCAATCCTGATGTGTACGTTGTTCGAATGTACGTTTTGACCGAACATTTTTGAAACGGGAGCCTGACGTCTTCACATGGAATGCATGCCTCTTTATTTCATTTAGAGGACGCAAGAAGTGTGAAGCAGGGCACCCACCTGCCTGGAGCGGGTTCAAAACTCATGATGCGACGGCACAATTGGGATTGGTTTTTGTATGTCTAAAAAAAGCGCCCGTTCCTTATGAACGGGCGCTTTTTTCTTTATTTGGCTAAATGCTCCAAGTGATTTGGCTCCATGCCGAACAGCGGATGGCTTTTAAATTCCTGGTCATCAAACATTGTCATTTTACGTGCTCGATCCATAAGAGAGATAAAAGCTTGATAATCTTCTTTTAAGGACTGGAGCTGAGACTGCAGTTTTTGATTAACAGCCTTGAGTTCATGGTTTTCTTCTTCTAATTCTTGTACTCTTTCATCTAAATTCGGCTGGCTGCTGGAAGCAGCCTGTAAGTTTTCTAAAAAAGTAATTACTTGAGGTAAGTCGATCGGCGCAGAAGGTTTTTCTTCTACACGTTCGTTTTTCTTTTTATAAACAGGAGCAGCTTCTTCTTTAGGAGCGGATGAGGAAATGACGGCCGGCTGCTGAAAGGCGGCTTCTTTTCTTTTTTTCTCCTTCCGCTGCTTTTTCGCTAAATCCACAGCCTGCTCGTATTTCTGCCTGATTTCTGCATTCCACCTAAAGCCGCAGGCGGCTGATGTGCGATTGAGTACATCTCCGACTTCATCGAAGGCTTTCAGCTGGGTGCTTCCTTCTCGAATATGTCTGAGTACAGTTTCTGCTAATAATAAATCATCTTCATGAGACCAAGCATCTTGTCTTACTTTTGGCATAATAACCCTCCAGTTAAACTATGAGAACAATAGTTTCTCAGATTTTGCTACTAGTTTGACCCAAGGGAGAATAATTTATACTTCTTTATGATTTTTGTTTATTAATATTTTCATACACTTGTTTCAAAGCCTGCTCAAATTTGCCCGTGGATTTAGGTTCATAGTACTTTTTACTCTTTATAGGATCCGGCAGGTACTGTTGGTCCACCCAGGCGTTCGGAAAATTATGAGGGTATTTATATTCAAGCCCTCTGCCTAGTTTGGCCGCCCCTTTATAATGGGAGTCTTTCAAATGGGCAGGAACGTCACCGCTGTTTCCTTTGCGGATATCAGCCAGGGCTGCGTCTAAAGCTTTATATGAGCTGTTTGATTTTGGGGAAAGCGCAAGCTCCGTCACTGCGGAAGCAAGCGGAATCCTTGCTTCAGGAAATCCAAGCCTTTCAGCTGCTTCTACGGCAGCCAGTGCTCTTGGTCCTGCCTGTGGATTAGCGAGTCCAATATCTTCATAGGCAATGACAACGAGGCGTCGGGCGATACTGTCTAAATCTCCGGCTTCTATCAATCTTGCCAGATAATGAAGCGAGGCATTGACATCACTTCCTCGAATTGATTTTTGGAAAGCAGAGAGCACATCATAATGGGCATCGCCATTTTTATCATGAGAAAAGCTTTTCTTCTGCATGCATTCCTCTGCAATCGCCAGATCTATAAAAATTCCACCGTCTTTATCCTCAGGTGTCGAGAAGGCGGCGAGCTCGAGTCCATTTAACGCAGACCTCATATCTCCGCCTGCACTTTCGGCAAAATGGTTAAGGGCTTCATCTGTAAGCTGGATCTTTAAATCTCCGAGCCCATCCTTTCCATTCGTTAACGCCCGTTCTATCGCTTCTTTAATATCGTCAGGCTCAAGTCTATACAGTTCAAAAAGATGACAGCGGCTGCGAATCGCGGGATTTATAGAATGATAAGGGTTGCTCGTGGTACATCCGATTAAAGTAAGCCGGTTGCTCTCAAGATGCGGCAGAAGAAAATCCTGTTTTCCTTTGTCCAGCCGGTGCACCTCATCAAGGATTAACACCATTTGGCCGTGCATCTTAGCCTCTTCTACAACAATTTCCATATCTTTCTTTTTATCTGTAACTGCATTTAACGTTTTATAAGGCAGGCGCAGGCTCTTTGCGAGAGCGGTGGCCATAGAAGTTTTCCCGGTACCGGGCGGACCAAATAAAATCATGGAAGCCAGGCGCTGGGCTTTGACCATTCTATCCAGTGTTTTCCCTTCAGAGACAAGGTGTTTCTGTCCGATAATATCCTGGATGCTTGAAGGCCTCATACGAAAAGCCAGTGGTTGTATACTCATAAGGTTTGAACTCCTTTATTTGTCTTCATTATTTCTAAGAGTAGATTCAATTCTATTAAAATGCAAGAGGGTTGCCATTCATGCTATAATAACGTTTGGTATAATTGAAGAAGGAGAGAGATCAGCTATGCAATGGACTCTAATAAAGCCAAAGGCTTGGCTGCGCTGGTCTTTTTTTATTGTGGGCCTGATTCTGTTAGGCCTCGGAATATCAATGACTATGCAAGTGAAGGATTTTGGCATAGGACCGTGGGATGTACTGCACTATGGATTGTTCGTTCAATTTGGATTGACAGTAGGCACATGGTCGATCATCGCAGGTTTAACAATCGTTATCATTTCATCTATTGTATTAAAAAGTCTGCCGCAAATCGGCACGATATTAAATATGGTGTTAATCGGCCTGTTTATAGATTTATTTAATTTTTTATTAACAGAGCCTGAATGGATGGCAGGTAAGATTTTAGTATTTATATTAGGTACGCTGGTTACAGCTGCGGGAATAGGAGTGTACGTAGCTCCTAATATTGGCGCAGGTCCCCGCGACAGTTTAATGCTGGTATTAACAGATGCGTTACAATGGAAAGTTTCAACCGTCAGGAATGCGATAGAAATTACGGTGGCTGTTATAGGATGGCTCTTAGGAGGTCCAGTAGGGATCGGTACTGTATTCATCGCTTTATTTCTCGGCACACTTGTTGGTAAAACTCTGCCGCTTTCCAAAAAAATATTGGACTACTTAATAAAGAAGGGTGAAGGTTATGAAAATCTCAACAAAAGGACGTTACGGACTAACCATTATGATTGAGCTCGCAAGAAAGTATGGAGATGGTCCGATTTCTCTAAAACAAATCGCCAGAGATAATGACTTATCCGAGCATTACCTTGAGCAGCTGATCGCTCCATTGCGAAACGCGAGTCTTGTTAAGAGCGTCAGAGGAGCATATGGCGGGTATATGCTCACAAAAGCGCCTTATGAAATAACAGCAGGTGATGTGATCAGAATACTTGAAGGTCCGATTACACCTGTAGAAGGTATTGAAGATGAGGAACCGGCGAAACAGGCCCTTTGGAAAAGAGTCAGAGATGCTGTAAAAGACGTACTGGATACGACCACTCTTGAGGATTTAAAAGATCATGTCGATGATCAGACCCAGGATGCTTATATGTTCTATATTTAAAGGGGTGTAAAAAATGGAACCAATCTATCTGGATCATGCAGCAACTACACCAATAGACCCGAACGTGCTTGAAGCTATGGTGCCTGTTTATCAAGAGACGTTTGGCAACCCATCAAGCGTTCACCAGTTTGGTAGAAAAGCCAGAAAGCTTCTTGATGACGCCCGCCTTACAATAGCTAAGAGCCTACGTGCTAAGGAAAGAGAGATCATTTTTACAAGCGGCGGAACGGAAGCAGATAATTTAGCGATTATCGGAACGGCGATGGCTAATCAGCATAAAGGAAAGCACATCATTACAACTGCCGTAGAGCACCACGCTGTTTTGCATGCCGTCGAATATTTAGAAAAAGAAGGCTTTGAGGTTGATTACCTGCCAGTCAATGAAGCAGGGCAGATAAGGGTAAAAGATTTTCAATCCTTGCTTCGGGACGATACAATATTAGTAAGTATTATGATGGTTAATAATGAAACAGGAGTCATTCAGCCGATTGAGGAAATCGCGGCACTTACGGCTGATCATCAGGCGTATTTGCATTCGGATATTGTCCAGGCTTATGGACTGTTTTCTATAGATGTGGAGAAGCTTCCGATCGACTTACTGGCGGTTTCCAGCCATAAGATCAATGGTCCTAAAGGCATCGGATTTTTGTATGTAAGAGAAGGAACTTTGCTTCAGTCTCTTCAGCATGGGGGAGAACAGGAGCGTAAACGACGGGCAGGAACAGAAAATATTCCGGCTGCTGCAGGATTTGAACGTGCGGTCAAGCTTCTTATGGAAACGCGGACAGACAACATTAATCACTATAAAAAATTGAAACAAACATTTTTGGAAACGCTAGAAGAAGAGGTGGACTTTACAGTCAATGGCGATGAAGAAGTTACGGTGCCGACAATTGTAAATGTCAGTTTTCCAGGAATGAATGTAGAAACCTTATTAACGAATTTCGATTTATCCGGAATTGCAGCTTCAAGCGGCAGCGCCTGTACGGCAGGTTCTGTAGAGCCTTCCCATGTATTATCGGCGATGTATGGATCAGAGGACGAGCGAACGACAAATTCGATTCGTTTCAGCTTTGGTTCAGCGAATACGGAAGAGAATGTAGCAGAAGCTGCCAAGCGGGTCAGTCAAATCGTTAAAAGACTGAGCTAGGAAGGTGAGAGAGATGAAAGATCCTAAAGATACAAGAGTAGTAGTAGGGATGAGCGGAGGCGTTGATTCCTCTGTATCCGCACTGCTTTTAAAACAGCAGGGGTATGATGTCATCGGTATCTTTATGAAAAACTGGGATGATACTGATGAGAATGGAGTGTGTACGGCAACAGAAGATTATGAAGACGTGATTCGTGTATGCAACCAATTAGACATTCCATATTATGCTGTTAATTTTGAAAAACAATACTGGGATAAAGTGTTCACTTACTTTTTAGACGAGTATAAAGCGGGGAGAACGCCTAATCCTGATGTAATGTGTAACAAAGAAATTAAGTTTAAAGCCTTTTTGGACCATGCGATGTCCTTAGGAGCGGACTATTTAGCAACAGGTCACTACGCCCAAGTTAAAGAAATAGAGGGAACGTACCAGATGCTTCGAGGTGTTGACCGCAATAAAGATCAAACGTATTTCTTAAATCAGCTGTCCCAGGATGTACTAGCCAAAGTCATGTTCCCACTTGGGCATTTAGAGAAGAAAGAAGTTCGTAAAATTGCAGAAGAACATGATCTCGCTACTGCCAAGAAAAAAGACTCCACAGGCATCTGCTTTATTGGGGAGCGTAATTTCAAAGAATTCCTCAGTGAATATATCCCGGCACAGCCAGGAGAAATGCAGACATTAGAAGGAGAAGTCAAAGGCAGCCATGACGGTCTGATGTACTACACCCTCGGCCAGCGTCAAGGCTTAGGTATTGGCGGGGCAGGGGACCCTTGGTTTGTCGTCGGTAAAAACCTTGAGGAAAACGTTTTATATGTAGGACAAGGCTACCATCACGATGCCCTGTACTCAGACGGATTACTGGCCGTTGATGCAAACTGGACGAGCGGCACAGCTCCAAAATTATCTTTTGACTGCACGGCGAAGTTCCGCTATCGTCAGGAGGACAGTCCTGTGACCGTACATCTAAATGAAGATGGTTCTGTTAAAGTGACTTTTAAAGAACCAGAACGAGCGGTTACTCCAGGACAGGCCGTTGTTTTCTATGAGGGAGACGTCTGCTTGGGCGGGGCCACAATCGATCAAGTCATCAAAGAAAACAAGCCGCTTACTTATGTAGGATAGGCTTAAAGAATAGGGAGAAAATGGCCATGTCCATATGGTAGTGGACATGGCTTTTTTAGGAGGAATTTGAATGAATAAATTAGATCAAGCCATTGATTACATGCAGCAGCAAAACTTCGAAAAAGCAACTCAATTATTTACAGAAGCCATTGAGGAAAATCCGAAAGATCCTGTCGGTTATATTAACTTTGGTAATCTGCTTATTCACGTTAGCGAATTTGAAAGGGCTGAACGCTTTTTTAACAGAGCAATCGAGCTCGATGATAAAGCAGCGACTGCATACTATGGACTTGGGAACGTGTACTATGAGCAAGAAAAATATACGAAAGCTCAAACCCAGTTTCTGCAGGCTATTGAAAAAGGACTTGATGAAGCAGATGTGCACTTCATGATCGGCATGACATTTGTCCATCAGGACTATATGAAGCTCGCTCTTCCTTATTTACTCCGTGCAGCTGAACTTAACTCAGATGACGTGGATATTCAGTTTCAATACGGGCTGTGCCTAGCGCAAAATGGCCAGATAGAAGCAGCTGAAGAGGCAATGAAGACTGTGCTACAATTAGAAGAAACTCACAGTGACGCTTATTATAATTTAGGGGTTGCAGCCCTCCACCGCGAGGATGCAGCAGCTGCTCTTGAATACTTTAACAAAGCCTTAGAAAATAACTCAGAGCATATGCTGGCAGCTCACGCTAAAGCACAAGTAGAGCATGCCTTAGGCGAAGAATAATTTAAAGGGGAACATGAAGTCATGGAAGAACATACGCTTTTTTCAACGTCCGGCGAAGAAGAAAAGCCTTTTATTAAAGGACAATTAAATCGCATGATTTTTCATAAGGAGTCGGAGCTTTTCTCCATCGCTTTAATTCAAATTACGGAATCCAGTGAAGAGGTTGAGGAGAAAAGTATTGTTATTAAAGGACATTTTCCTCCACTTGAGGAAGGGGAAACGTATGTTTTTTATGGGGATTTCCAGAACCACAAAAAATTCGGCCGGCAGTATCAAGTGAACTTCTATCAGCGCATTATGCCTGAAACTAAAGATGGCATTACGGCCTATCTTTCCAGTGATTTATTCCATGGCATCGGAAAGAAAACAGCTGAGCGGATTGTCGACGTATTAGGTGAACAGGCGATATCCATGATTTTAAAAGACCCGGATGTTTTGGATCGTGTTCCTAAGCTGGCTAAAGAAAAGAAAAAGCAACTGCGCGATGCACTTCTTGAACACCAGGGCTTTGAGCATGTCATGATTCACCTTAATAAATACGGGTTTGGACTGAAGCTGTCGCAAAAAATCTATCAGGCTTTTAAAGATCAGACGTTAAGCATAATTGAAGAAGATCCTTACCAGCTCGTATTTGAAGTAGAAGGTTTTGGTTTTCACCGTGCTGATGAAATGGCCAAGGTTCAGAAACTTCCTGAAGATCACCCGACAAGGCTGCGGGCCGCCAGTCTATATATCTTGCAGCAGAGCTTATCGGCAGGACATGTGTATCTGCCGACAGAGGTATGTCTTACACAAGCGGAATCTTTATTAAATCGCGGCGGCGCTTCCGCTGAAGTTACATTTGAACAGCTGTCTCAGCAGGTTATTCAATTAGCTGAAAACCGCTATGTTTTTATTGAAGACGACCGCATTTATCTGCCGTCCTTATACCACGCGGAAAATGGTTTTTGCCATCAGCTCGAGAGAATTACTTCCGAGGAGCTTGAAGTCGAATTTACACAGGCCGATTTAATGAAAATCATTGGAGATATCGAAGAAAAAGAATCGATCAGCTACGGAGAGGATCAGTTTAATGCGATTGAAAAAGCTTTACATTCAAAAGCTATGATTCTAACCGGAGGACCGGGCACAGGAAAAACAACGGTTATTAAAGGGATTATTCAAGCTTATGCCGAGCTTAATGACGTTTCGATCGATCCTAAGGATTTTGAGCAGGGCGACCCTTTTCCTTTTATTCTCGTGGCTCCTACAGGCAGGGCGGCCAAGCGGATGACCGAATCAACGGGTCTTCCTGCCAGCACGATTCATCGGCTGTTAGGCTGGGATGGACATGAAACGTTTGATAAGAACCAGAATAACCAGTTAGAGGGCGAGATTTTGATAATCGATGAGTTCTCTATGGTGGATATGTGGCTCGCTAATCAGCTGTTTAGGGCGATCCCTTCCAATATGCAGGTGCTGATCGTTGGGGATGAAGATCAGCTGCCTTCTGTTGGACCGGGCCAGGTACTTTCTGATCTATTGAAGTCGCAGTATATTCCTTTGATTAACCTAACAGAAGTTTACCGGCAAAAAGAAGGATCTAAAATTATTCAGCTCGCCCATGAAATCAAAAATGATGAATGCACGATCGACTCATTAACAAAAGATCATGATTTTAATTTTATTCCAGCCGGCGAACATCAGATTAAAGAGCTGGTCACCAACATTGTGAAAAAAGCGCTGGACAAAGGGATTGATCTTCGAGAGGTACAGGTTTTGGCGCCGATGTATCGAACGGATGTCGGTATCCATCAATTGAATGAGGAAATACAGAAGGCTGTAAACCCTAAAAGCAAGCAGAAGCGCAACATCACTTTTAAAGAAGTGACTTACCGGAAAGGCGATAAGGTCATACAGTTAGTCAACCAGCCGGAAGATGGTGTTTATAACGGGGATATTGGAGAAATTGCTGCGATCTTCAGGGCGGAAGAAAACGTCGATCAGGTTGAACAGGTCGTTGTAGAATATGACAATAAAGAAGTTGTCTATCCGAAGAAAGATTTAAATAATATAATGCATGCTTACTGTACGTCTATTCATAAATCGCAGGGCAGTGAGTTTTCGATCGTTATTCTCCCGGTGGTTAGAGGCTACCGGAGGATGCTTCGTAAGAATCTCCTTTATACCGCGATTACAAGATCCAAGCATTCCCTTATTATCTGCGGAGACCAGCAGGCGTTTTTAGAAGGGGTCAGGACAACAGATACTAATCTCAGGTATACCCAGCTTGCGGAGAAACTTCAAAAAGAAGAGATGCCGACAGTTGAGGAAGAGGAAGATCTATCACCTTATGACTTTATGTAATGTATAATTTGGAAATCATAGGGTTAGACTAGCAGACAAAAAGGAGTCTGCCCTTATGAAATGTCCAAATTGCCAAGGGAAAAACTTGGGCCGCATCGGAAATGATCAGTATTACTGCTGGACTTGCTGCATAGAGCTTTCAGTCAATAAAGGGAAGATTGATGTGCATCAAATTGAGGAAGACGGCAGCTTGAGCTCTTTAAATGATTTATTTTACCAGTCAGGGTCATAAATGAATAAAACACTAGTCAAGTGGGGGATGCGAATATCCATATTTTTCGTAATCCTGCTTATGCTGCTCTTCCTTGCCTGGTTATTTCCTTATTACGATCATGTCGTACTTTTGATTTGCAGGATCATTACCCCTTTTTTAATTGCTATTGTTATTGCCATGCTTTTGCATCCCGTAGTGGAATATTTGCATCACTTAGGGCTTAACCGTGTACTTGCCATTTTCCTTATCTTTATCGTCTTCTTTACGCTTTCCGGATATGGACTATACCGGGGCTATCCCCATCTTGTGCAGCAAATTAAACTATTAAACGAACAGCTGCCGGCTGTAATGGAAGCCTATCAGAATTGGACTAAGGAATTCTATAAACAAACCGAACGTCTTCCTGATGGCATTCACGAGCGAGTGGAAGATAGCTATCTGCGGCTGGAAACCTGGCTGAATTCGAAGCTCATGAAGATAATGGCCGGGATGAGTGGTGTATTTAATCTCATCATTCTCATTGCGGTGATTCCTGTTATGACGTTTTACTTTTTAAAAGACCACCATTATATTATGAACTCGCTTTTAAAGCTTTCTCCGAAGAAATGGCACAGGGAAGCCGTTCGGTTAACCAAAAAACTGAACCGTTCCCTCGGCGGTTATATCAGGGGGCAGATAATTATCAGCTTATTTGTAGGCGGGCTTGCCTCACTAGGATTCTACCTGGCGGGCCTCCCTTATCCGCTTGTTCTTGGAGTTGTGGCTGGAATTACCAACATTATTCCATACTTCGGTCCATTAATAGGAGCGGTACCGGCATTAATAGTAGCGGCGACGATATCTATGAAAGTGTTATTTTTAACCCTCATCGTTATCGTTATTATTCAGGTAATCGAAGGAAATCTTTTATCTCCATATATTATGGGCAGGAGCATTCATACCCACCCGCTCCTGATTATATTTGCCCTTCTGGCAGGCGGAGAACTGGCGGGAGTGGCTGGAATGGTGCTGGCCGTGCCGGTGTTAACGTGTTTAAAAGTTGTGGTGGAAGAAGTTTATCAAGCCCGGATGGCCCGAAGCGTTGACAGATAAGCATAACTTTTCTATAATTACGCATATCTACACTATATGAACGATAAATACGGAGAAGGAAAAAAGTAAGCAGCCAGCAATTCATAAGAGATGTTCTTCCATAGGCTGAAAGAAGAACAGAAATTGCCCTGTTGAAAGCTATTCCGGAGTGCGGTTAATACCCGCCGGCCATTCGCACCGTTACCCGCGAAGAGAGTGATAGACGACTTATTGTCTATAACCAGGGTGGTACCGCGGATTAAAATCCCGTCCCTGCCAGATGGCAGGGACGGGATTTTTTCGTTTATATAGAGAAGGATGAATTTTTAAGGAGGTTTATCATATGAAAAATTTAACTTCAGCAGACGTACGACAAATGTTCCTCAACTTCTTTAAAGAAAAAGGTCACAGTGTTGAGCCCAGCGCTTCTCTTGTGCCCCATGAGGATCCTTCCCTGCTGTGGATCAACAGTGGTGTAGCTACATTAAAGAAATACTTTGACGGCCGGGTAATTCCGGAAAATCCACGTATTGTAAATGCGCAAAAATCGATTCGTACAAACGATATCGAAAATGTTGGATTTACGGCCCGCCACCATACTTTCTTTGAAATGCTCGGTAACTTTTCCATCGGCGATTACTTTAAAGAAGAAGCAATTGAATGGGGATGGGAATTTTTAACGAGCCCTGACTGGATCGGGTTTGAGCCTGAAAAACTGTCGGTCACCGTTCACCCTGAGGATGATGAAGCTTACGCGATCTGGAGAGACAAAATCGGAATTGATGAGAAAAAAATCATCCGCTTAGAAGAAAATTTCTGGGACATTGGGGAAGGTCCAAGCGGTCCAAACACCGAAATTTTCTATGATCGCGGTGAGAAATACGGAAATGACCCATCCGACCCTGAGCTGTATCCAGGAGGAGAAAATGAAAGGTATCTTGAAATCTGGAACTTAGTATTTTCCCAGTTCAACCATAACCCTGACGATACGTATACTCCGCTTCCGAAGAAAAATATTGATACAGGCATGGGGCTTGAGCGTATGGTATGTGTCATTCAAGATACCCAGACGAACTTTGAAACAGATTTGTTTCTGCCAATTATTCAAGCTACTGAAAAAATCTCCGGTGTATCTTACGGAGAAACAGAAGAGCAGGACTCAGCTTTTAAAGTGATTGCCGACCATATGCGTACGGTAAGTTTCGCCGTAAGTGATGGTGCGCTGCCTTCCAATGAAGGAAGGGGATATGTGCTCAGACGACTATTGCGCCGTGCTGTACGATTTGCGAAACAGATTAATATTAATGAGCCGTTCATGTACAGGCTGGTTCCCGAAGTAGCCGACATTATGAATGACTTTTACCCGGATATTCGCAAAAAACAAGAATTTATCCAAAGCGTCATAAAAACCGAAGAAGAGCGTTTCCACGAAACGCTAAATGAAGGACTTACGATTCTTTCCTCGATTATGAAAGAGGAAACAGCGAAAGGAAGCAATGTCTTTCCTGGAAGCGAAGTATTCCGTCTCTATGATACCTTTGGTTTTCCTAAGGAACTAACTGAGGAATATGTGGCAGAAGCCGGTTTTACGATTGATGAAGAAGGCTTCCAGAATGAAATGAAGAGGCAGCGTGAACGTGCAAGAAGCGCCCGGCAGAAATCTGACAGCATGCAGATTCAGGATGGAGTTCTCGGCGATGTGAACGTCAAGAGTGAGTTCATCGGCTATGATCGTTTAAGCACGGAAGCTGCTGTCGTTGAACTCATTAAGGACAATGCCTTCGCAGAAGCAGCGTCTGAAGGGGACACGGTTTATCTCTTCTTGGATCAGACGCCTTTCTATGCGGAAAGCGGCGGACAAATCGCTGATAAAGGGATCTTGAAAAACGATGAGGTTGAGGTAGAAATTACGAATGTGCAAAAAGCACCAAACGGCCAGCATATGCATGAAGCGGTTGTTGAAAAAGGAACCATTCAAAAAGGTGTCAGCTTAATTGCAGAAGTAAATAAAGAAACTCGGTCATACATCGTGAAAAACCATACGGCGACACACTTGCTTCACCAGGCGCTAAAAGATGTGCTGGGTGATCATGTTAATCAGGCCGGGTCTCTTGTAGCTCCTGAACGACTGCGCTTTGACTTCTCTCATTTTGGGTCCGTCACGGAATCTGAAATTGAGAAGATTGAAAAAATTGTTAATGAAAAAATTTGGAAGTCTCTTCCTGTAGGCGTGGAGTTCAAATCCCTTGAAGAGGCGAAGGAACAAGGCGCGATGGCCCTATTCGGCGAAAAATACGGCTCTGAAGTCCGCGTAGTACAAGTAGGGGATTACAGCATGGAACTTTGCGGCGGCTGCCATGTGGTAAATACGGCTGAAATCGGACTGTTTAAGATCGTAAGCGAAACGGGTATAGGAGCTGGTACAAGACGAATTGAGGCTGTAACAGCTAAAGGGGCTTATGAGTACTTAAGCGGTAAGGAAGCCCTATTAGAAGAAGCAGGAGAACTGGTTAAAGCAAAACCGAACCAGCTAATTGAGCGCATCCAGCACCTTCAGGATGAAATGAAGGCATTACAGCGTGAAAATGAATCACTAGCTTCTAAGATGTCTAATCTGGAAGCTGCGTCTATTTTTGAAGAAATCGAAACTGTAAACGGAGTCAACCTGCTGGCTAAACAAGTAGATGTTAAAGACATGAACGCCTTACGAAATATGATGGATGACCTCAAACAGAAAACAGAGTCCGGAGTTTTCCTTCTGGCGACAACAAGCGGGGAAAAAGTCCAGCTCATTGCAGGTGTTTCAAAAGACTTGATTGACAAAGGCTTCCATGCGGGCAACCTGATTAAACAGGCTGCTACGATATGTGGAGGCGGCGGCGGCGGCCGTCCTGATATGGCACAGGCGGGCGGTAAAGACCCTTCCAAGATTTCGGAAGCCTTGGCATATGCTCAAGAATATGTTCAAAGCAATTCCTAACTTTATAGTCTCTGTTATTTTTTCAGTGAAAAATAAGGGGAATGTGAAATAGCGAAGCGGAAAAAAATGGGCCGTCAAGATCACGCAGCGAGAAGGCTTGACGGTTCGTCCGCTTATAGAAGCACATTTCGTAAATTAAAGAAACACCCTCATTTAACAGAGCTAATTTTTAAAATAAAGGAAATAAGTATATAATGGAAGAAACACTAATATGTGCGAGGTGATCTTTAATGAGTTCGATGGATAAAACAATGCGATTTAATTTTTCAGAAGAGCCGTTTGATAAAGATGTACGAGCCCTGCTGCTTTCCGTTCATAATTCTTTAGAGGAAAAAGGCTATAACCCCATCAATCAAATCGTTGGCTACCTGTTATCTGGAGACCCAGCTTATATTCCTCGCCACCAGGATGCGAGAAATCTCATCCGAAAAATGGAACGGGATGAATTGATCGAAGAGTTAGTGAAATTTTATCTAGAAAAGAATAAAGAGGAAGCTTAATGAAAAAAATAGGGTTAGATGTTGGAGAGAAGACGATAGGAGTTGCCCTGTCCGATGCCATGGGCTGGACAGCTCAAGGGATTACGACTCTCCAATGGGATGAAAATAACTATTCAACAGTGAAAGAACCGCTGAGAAAAGTTATCGAAGAAAACGAAGTTACTGAAGCTGTAGTAGGTCTTCCTAAAAATATGAATGGATCTATCGGCCCAAGGGGGCAAGAGAGCCAAAGGTTTGGAAGATGGCTCGAGAGGGAATTCGAGATTAAGGTTCATCTCTGGGATGAACGATTGACAACGATGGCTGCTGAACGGGTGTTGATCGATGCGGATGTAAGTCGTAAAAAGCGTAAAAAAGTAATTGATAAAATGGCAGCTGTCATCATTTTACAAAGTTATTTAGATTCTAATCAATAAAGGAGGCCTTTCCATGGCTTTAGAAAAAGAAGAAAGAATTATTATTCCTGATGAGAACGGAGAAGAACATTTATTTGAAGTACTGTTCACATTTGATGTTGATCAGACGGAACAATCCTACATCGCCGTTGTACCTGCTGAACAGAAAGAAGGCGACGAAGTAGAGGTTTACGCGTTCAGATATGAAGAGAAAGGCAACGAGGAAGACGATCTGGCTCTTTATCAAATTGAATCGGACGAAGAGTGGGAAATGGTCGAAGAAATGTTAACGACCCTCACGGAAGAAGATTTAACATAAGATAATAGCTTAAGGCACTAAGCCTAAAGCTAAGGCTGTCGACTTTATCGGCAGCCTTTTTTATTTGCATTAGACGATATTTGATATTATTGAGAAAAGCAAGGGGTTCTTGCTTGGAGGGTTTAAAAAAGAAGTTTAGCACGTGTGTGTGCCAACATTGAACGACCCCACGTTAAGTGGAACCTTTTAATAAACGAGCAGGCCCCTTTTAAAAAAAATCAACATCAAAGAATAAGGGGATTTTGGGCAAACATAAAATATTGTTCACTATTTCTTAATCGAATAAGGTTAGAAAAAAGCTCGTAATTTGTAGTATAATGTAGCGGATGGAAGGAGGAGCTTTGGTGTCTGATTCGAAAGATAAACAGAAGTACATGGACCGAATGAAGGAAAGAAATGAAGAAAGAAGCACAGTACGCAAGATTGTTGCCATTGTATTAATCTCTCTGGCCGCACTACTAATTATCAGTGTGATCGTGGGTTTTCTATATATTAGATCTTCTTTACAGCCGGTTGACCCGCAAGATAACAGTCAAATAAAAGTTGAAATCCCTATAGGGTCATCAACATCGCAAATTGCGACAATCCTGGAAGATAATGGTGTTATTAAAAACGAGCTCATTTTCAGGTTATATACAAAGTTTAATAATGAGACGGGTTTTCAGGCAGGTAACTATCAATTTACAGCATCGATGACCCATGATGAAATTATCGATTCCTTAAAAGAAGGAAAACTCATTAAAGAACCGGCTGTCACTATAACGATTCCGGAAGGCAGAAATATGGAGCAGATTGCTGAACTCTATGCGAAGGAATTTGACTTTACAAAAGAAGAATTTTTAGAAAAAGTAAATAACGAAGATTACTTAAACGAACTGATTGAAAAATATCCAGAACTGCTGAGTGAGGATATTTTAAATGAAGACCTGAGATATGCACTGGAAGGGTACCTCTTCTCGACCACTTACCAGTATGAGGTGGAGAACCCTGAGCTGGAAGAGGTGATTGAAGATATGCTTCAGGCGACTCAGGAGGTTATCGTACAGCATAAAGAACAAATAGAGGAAAGGGACCTTACCGTACATGAAGCTCTGACGATGGCATCTCTTCTGGAAAATGAAGCGAGAACAGCCGAGAGCAGAAAAAGAATTGCAGGAGTATTTTACAACAGGATTGAAGAAGATATGATGCTGCAGACGGACCCTACCGTTCTATATGCACTCGGAGAACATAAAGATCGTGTGCTTTATGAAGATCTTGAGGTAGATTCACCCTATAACACTTATCAAAACAAAGGGCTTCCAGTTGGGCCAATATCGAGCTTTAACCGTAATTCATTAGAAGCCGCCTTAAATCCGGTTGAATCCGAGTATCTTTATTTCTTAGCGGATCAGGAAGGGGAAATATATTATTCCGAAACGCTTAAAGAGCATAATAAGCTTAAAAAAGAACACATAAACAAGGACGATGAATAAAAAAGTGAAGGAATGCGATTAATACTCGCATTCCTTCTTTTTTATATGTTAAAATAATAGGGTTGTAAAACGGAGTTTTATTTTAGGAAGGGGTATCTTTCCCATGCATACAATCGAGTATTTGCAATCATTGCTGCCCGAGCCTTCAGAAAAAGTGAAGAATTTAGAGAGCTATGCAAAAGAACATAACGTTCCGATTATGGAGCCGTTAGGTATAGATTTTTTAATGCAGTTGATCCGCATTCATCAGCCTAAACGCATTCTGGAAATTGGAACAGCGATCGGTTATTCCGCCTTAAGAATGCTTGAAGCTTCTCCAAAGAGTCAAATTATAACAATGGAAAGAGATGAACAGAGAATTACTGAGGCGAGAAAGAATATCCGCGCATTTAATGCGGAAGACCGTGTGATTATTTTAAGCGGCGACGCCCTTAATTTAAAAGAAGAAGCGGCCCGGTTTACCCCTTATGACTTGTTATTTATCGATGCTGCTAAGGGCAAATATGAGGAGTTTTTTAATTTATATGCCCCGCTCATTGCGGATAAAGGGATCATCGTTTCTGACAATGTTTTATTTAAAGGTTATGTAGCTGACCCATCACAGACGAACAGCCGGCTGAGTCAAATGGCGAAGAAGATAAGGAACTTTAATGAAACTTTAAATTCCCGTAACGATTACCATACGACCATTGTACCGATTGGTGATGGTGTAGCAATTACAGTGAAAAATCATTAAGAACTGTAATTTACAGGAAAGGAGAACCCGGAAGATGAGTGATAAACCTGTTGTTATTGGAGTTGCTGGAGGAACAGGCTCTGGAAAAACAAGCGTAACCCGCTCTATTATTCAAAGATTTACCGATAAAACCTTATTAATGATTGAGCAGGATTATTATTATAAGGACCAGAGCCACCTTCCGATGGAAGAGAGACTTAAAACAAATTATGACCACCCGCTTGCTTTTGATAATGATTTACTAATTGAACACATCAATCAATTAATTGACCAGAAGCCGATAGAAAAGCCGGTCTATGATTATAAGGTTCATACACGCTCTGATGAAACGATTCATGTAGAGCCTAAAGAAGTAATTATCTTAGAAGGGATCCTCGTTCTTGAGGATGAACGTCTGCGTGATCTTATGGATATTAAAGTTTTTGTGGATACTGATGCAGACGTAAGAATTATTCGCAGAATGATGAGGGATATCAACGAACGCGGCCGAACACTGGATTCCGTTATCGATCAGTATATTAACGTAGTACGCCCGATGCATCTTCAGTTTGTAGAACCTACTAAGCGTTACGCAGACATCATTATTCCAGAAGGCGGGCAGAACCATGTAGCAATTGATTTAATGGCTACAAAAATCCAAACTGTGCTGCGTGAAAAAGGTCAGATCATGAATAAATAAAATAGTTGAAAACTTTAAAAAAATCTGGCATAGTTTGGGATAGAAGTTCTAGATAACCTTACTCCTGTATACTCTTATAACTATATAGGGGACAGGTTGTCTATATTGTCGGATAGAAGGAGTGTAATGGAAAATGGCGCAAGAAAAAAGCTTTTATATGACAGAAGAAGGTAAAAGAAAATTAGAAGAAGAACTGGATTATTTAAAAAATGAACGCCGTAAAGAAGTTGTTGAAAGAATAAAAATCGCGCGCGGCTTTGGAGATCTCTCCGAGAACTCTGAATATGATGCAGCAAAAGATGAACAGGCTTTTGTTGAATCAAGAATTCAAACCGTAGAAAATATGATTCGCAACGCGGTTATTATTGAAAGTGATCAGGATAATCCGGACCGTGTGTCCATGGGTAAATCAGTCACTTTTCAGGAACTTCCGGATGGCGAGGAAGAAACGTATACGATCGTGGGAAGTGCGGAAGCGGATCCTTTTGAAGGAAAAATTTCTAACGACTCTCCAATGGCTCAAAGCTTAATTGGACATGAAGTAGGGGATGAAGTTTCCGTTGCTACCCCGGGCGGAGAAATCCTTGTCAAAATTGTAACGGTGACAGCTTAATAAAGAAAGCGAGGCAGGGGGATTCCCTGCCTTTTCATTTTTAAACGGTCGCAGGTTTTCGGTTCATTACGAATGAGTTATGGTGGAATGGATTCATAAGGAGGAAGCGACTATGGCTAAAAATAAAACTTCAAGAGCCGAGCGTTTAGAAGACAAAAAAATAAGAGGTAAGAAACTTATGGTTTGGCTGGCAGGAGCCGCTGCTATATTAATTATAGTGTTCATATTCCAATTTGCTACAGGCGGCCAGGATTCATCTGAGTCTAGCAATAAGACGAGCACAGAAAACAGCCAGGAGTCTGAGCAGTCGTCAGACAGCGGTGAGAATAACGGAAATGAAGAGCAGGAGCTGAAAGTCAAAACAAAAGACAGTGAAGAGGACTCCAGTTCTGAAGATGAAGACAAGGGAAAAGAAGCTAAAGAAAAAGAAGATAAGGAAAAAGAAGATAAGGAAAAAGAAGAGAAAGAAGAAAAAGATAAGGAAAAAGAAGAGAAAGAAGAAAAAGATAAGGACCGTAAAGTGGAAGAAGGAACTGAGGAAAATGTCGATAAAGTAATCACACAAGACTGGGAACCGGTAGGAACTGAGCAGAATGTTTCTGGAAAACACCGTCCATCCTTCCAGCAGGGCTCACAGGACTGGAACGAAATCATTCAGGCTGCCAGTGCAGCGACCGGCCTTAATCAGAATGACATGATTCAATGGAGAGTAGAGAATGCGGGCGGCGGAAATGTAAGTGCCACGCTCTCCGATAAGTCTCAGAAGAATGTATATCGTGTCCTTATCGAATGGGCTAATAATAAAGAAGGTTACCGTGCAGTGCAAGTGGAGAAGCTGAATGAAGTGCCATCACAATACAGATAAACAGGGGGATATGAACGAAAATGGCTACTGGAATTATTGGAGCAATGGATGAAGAAATACAGCTGCTGAAAGATCAAATGAAAGTTCGGGAAGTGCACCACGTGGCTGGAAGCATTTTTATCGAAGGAGAACTAAAAGGCGAATCAGTTGTCTTGTTGAAATCAGGCATCGGGAAAGTCAATGCGGCGATTGCAGCGACTATTCTTCATGAAAGGTTTGATGTCGACGAAGTGATCAATACGGGGTCTGCCGGAGGATTTGCAACAGATTTAGAAGTCGGAGACGTCGTGATATCATCGTCAGTTACCCATCATGATGTCGATGTTACCGCCTTTAACTATGAATATGGACAGGTACCTGGCCTGCCCGCGATGTTTACGGCTGATGAGGCGCTTATTACCAAAGCAGTAAAAGCGGTAGAGAAAACCACTGCAAAAGCGATGAAAGGGATCATCGCCACAGGTGATTCTTTCATGCAGCAGGAAGCCCACGTGCACGAGGTAAGGAGGAAATTTCCAGAAATGATTGCGGCAGAAATGGAAGCAGCAGCGATAGCTCAAGTCTGCCACAAATATGAAACTCCTTTTGTCATTATACGTGCCCTTTCCGACATTGCCGGTAAGGAATCGTCGATATCCTTTGAACAATTTTTGCCAAAGGCTGCTGAAAATGCCGCAACTATCATTATAACGATGCTAGAGTTAAGAGATTAGGAGAAATTACCACTTCTTAGGAGGGAATTCTGTGTTACAATCATAGAAGCCTAGGAGGTGGGAAGAATGGACTCTGACAAAGCCTTGGAAGGTAAAGCAGCTGATTATAAAAGGTTTACTATGACCTTGCTGATATTAAGTGGATATTTATATATTGGTGTATTGATTAGTATGTTTGAGTATCATTCTACCGCATACTATTATCTATTTGGTCTAATAGCCGTCTTGTTAATAGCAGCTTTTATATTTGTAAGAAAACTTCAGCATATACAAAAAGATTTATCAGAATCATAAATAGGAGCCGCTGCTTAAAGCAGCGGCTCTTTTTTGTATTGTTGTATAGTTCCGTTTGCGAAAGATCGAGAAACGACTCGCTTCCCGTACGTCCAGGCGGTCTAATTGGACTGTCCGTATTTGCTTTGTTTATAAAACTCATGGAAAATTTTCATTAGAGCTCTTTTTTCAATGCGTGAAACGTAGCTCCGTGAGATGCCCAGCTCTTTAGCTATCTCTCTTTGGGTCCGCTCATCCTCATCATTTAATCCGTAGCGAAAGACGATGACTTCTTTTTCTCTATCGTCTAAAACACCTATATACTGTTTTATTTGTTCAATCTCCATATGAAGCTGAATTTCTTCAACCACATCAACGACATCTGCCTGCAAAATATCGAGCAGATTTAGTTCATTGCCTTCTTTATCGTGACCGATTGGATCTTGCAAAGAGATGTCCTTGCTCATCTTTTTAGTCGAACGTAAATGCATCAGGATTTCGTTTTCAATACAACGGGCGGCATAAGTGGCTAACTTGGTTCCTTTGCCTGTTGAGTAGCTCTCTATCCCTTTAATAAGGCCGATAGTCCCGATTGAAATTAGGTCTTCAAAATCCTCCTTCGTGTTTTCAAACTTTTTTACAATGTGAGCGACGAGACGCAGGTTATGTTCGATCAGCTTATCTCTGGCTTCTTTGTTCCCTTCTTTCATCAGCTGAAGCTGTTTAGCCTCTTCCTCTTTGGATAGGGGATTAGGAAACGCTTGGTTTTTAACATAAGACAGAAAAAACAGTGATTCTTTAAAAAAGTACAGAATGGAAGCGATCAAACTGCTCAAACACATACACCTCCTTATAGATTGGGCATCTGCCTACCACAAGTGTATGTGCTGATAAGTTATCCCGTGCCTGTACGCGGGAAATTAAAAAGCAGTCAACGTGTGCTGACTGCTTAACGATTATCTCCCTGCTGCTTTGTCTCCATATGTTCTTTCCATTCATCGTAGCCGCTCTTCTCTGAAAGGGGAACACCACTTTTATAAGCTGCCTTTCCAATCATATGACCTGCGACAGGCGCAGTCAGCATAATAAAGACGATCCCTAACAGTAATTTGCCGCTGACCACTTCTTGCTCAACATACATGAAGATAAAGGCTGCAATTAGTATTCCCGATACCCCTAAAGTAGCCGCCTTAGAGGCCGCGTGTAAACGAGTATATACATCTGGAAACCGAATAACCCCTATGGACGCAGAGATTAAAATAAAGGTACCGAGCAGCAGGGAGATCCCAATGAAGATATATAAAATGATGTCAATCCATGTCCCGGTCAATTATAACACCCTTTTCTATAAATTTAGCTAATGCGATCGTTCCAATAAATAAGAGGATCCCGATTAACAAAATAACATCATTTAATTGATTAGTGACTAATAAAATCGCAAGAATTCCTGCCAGACCCATAACATTTACCCCTAAACCGTCTACAGCTAAAATGCGGTCAGGATTTGAGGGTCCAAACAGCACACGGTACAGCAGGAGAAGAACGGATATGGAGACACCTATGATGGATATAACTGCTGCTATATTTACGAAAGCACGGGTAACTTCAAGTGTCTGTTCCATTAGCGAGTCACCTCCAAAATTGCTTTTTCAAAGGTTTCCTTAATTTCTTTAACAGAAGCCTCTATGTCTGGTATATCCATGGCGTGAATATACAAAGTTGATAAATCTTCGCTGACTTCAAGAGTCAGCGTGCCGGGAGTCAAAGAAATCAGGTTGGCAAGCAGAGTAATTTCCCAATTATTGTTTAGCTCAATAGGCAGGCGGAATATCCCCGGCTGAACGTCGATTTTTGGCTTGTAAACCATTTTTATAATATCAATGTTCGATAATATCAGCTCTCTAATAAACAGAAGCAGCAGCTTAATAATACTGATCACTCTCTTCATGTAAAAAGAGCCGGGAATGAACCGTTTCATTACATAAAGCAGGGCAATCCCTATAATATAACCTACTAAGAAAGTAGTGAAAGTATAGGTCTCACTTAGGAACATCCACATAAACGCTACTATAATGTTTAGCACAATTTGAAAAGTCATAAGTTAATTACTCCTTTAGTACAGAATCAATATAGATTTGTGGATCCATTAAATATTCTCCCATCCACTCAATGGAAGGATAAAACCATTCTGCACCTACCCCTAAAAGGATAGTAAATGAGAGTAATACTCCTATCGGCCAGCTCATTTGATTGGCTGTCCGGCTTCTTTCTGGGTGAGGGGGCGATTCCTTACGCTCTCCCCAGAAGCCGCGGATGAAAACCCTGATCATTGAAAATAAAATAAGCAGGCTTGAGACGAGAGAAACGATGACAATCATAATTTCTTCTTCTGCCAGCCCTCCCTGGATGAGAAGAAGCTTTCCTATAAATCCGCTAAATGGAGGGATTCCTGCTAAGACGAGAGTCCCTATAAACATAAACCACCCAAGCACTGGATAGTGATGGATTAAACCGCTCATTTTTCTTAAATCCGAAGTTCCGGCTACATAAACTACGGTACCAATGAGCAGAAACAAGGCACCTTTTATAACCATATCATTGATCAAATAATAAATGGTTCCACTGATGGAAGTTTCTGTGAAAATCCCAATCCCCATCAGCATAAAACCGACGGCTGGGATAATGTTATAAGCAACGATTAATTTAACGTTGTTTGTTGATAAAGCACCAATAACCCCAAATATCATAGTTAATGCTGCAAGATAAATAAAGATACTATGGGTAAGGCCCGTTTCCCCTACAAAGATGAGTGTAAATACACGCAGGAGCGAATAAATACCCACCTTTGTCAATAATGCCCCAAATAGGGCAGATACAACGGGATTAGGTACGATGTAAGGGTTTGGCAGCCAGTAATAAAGCGGGAAAACGGCCGCTTTCGTTGCAAAAACGAAGAAGAAAAGAATACCGATCGTCGTTAAAACCCCAGGCTGATCAACTTCCTGAACACGCTGTGCAATTTGCGCCATATTTACTGTTCCTACTACTGAATAAAGGAATGATATGGTTGTTACGAACAGGATAGAGGAAAATAAGTTAATCAGCACGTATTTAAGTGACTCACGCAGCTGAACTTTTCCATTGCCTAAAACGACCAATCCGTATGACGCCATTAGCAGAACTTCAAAAAACACGAAGAGGTTAAATAAATCACCGGTTAGAAAAGCTCCGCTTACTCCACTGATCAGCATGAAGAAGAAACTGTAAAAGTAGAAAGACTCCTGTTGCTTTGTTAATGATTTTGGCGCGTAGAAAATGCAGGCCGTTGCAATGATATTAGTCGTTAACACTAAGACAAGAGCTAATAAGTCTCCTACTATTATGATACCATAGGGTGCTTCCCATCCCCCTGTTTCTAATACAATAGTTCCGTTATTGAGTACGTGAACAAAAACAAAAGAAACTAAAATTAAATTGAACACCATAAAAAATTGGGAAGCTTTTCGCACGACAGGTTTATTTTTGTTTAAAAAGGCCGCCAGCACTCCAGCTATGAGCGGCCAGGCTATTGTTAATGCTAGTAAGTTACTCATAGTCGTTTCCCCTCAATTGTTCCATATTGTCTGTCCCGTTTAATTTAGAAGCCCGATAAGCTAATACAAGCAATAAACTGGTAACGCCGAAGCTGATAACGATGGACGTCAGTATTAGCGCTTGGGGCAGAGGATCTGTATACTGTTCTATCCCCTCCGTTAAAATTGGAGGAGCCCCGCGCTTTAATTCTCCCATTGTCAGGATGAAAAGGTGGGCTCCATGGGAGATTAAAACAGTCCCAATAATAATACGAAGCAATTGTTTTTGCAGGAGGTTATAAACGCCGGCAGCAAATAGGATGCCGGCTAGAATGGCCATAGTTATTTCCATAGGTTATTCCTCCTTTTTTCTGCCTAAGCGAATTAAACTATAGATCGCCATCGCTGCTATACCGAGCACTGCAATTTCAAACAGCGTATCAAGGCCCCTGAAATCAACCAGGATGACGTTAACGATGTTGTCACCGCCTCCGAGTTTATAGGAATTATCAACAAAGTAGCTTGAAATGGAATTAAACAATTTGTTGCTGTGAGCAGAGATAGCAATCATTGTCAGTAACAAACCAAATCCAATGGATAATACCAGGTTTAATGAATTAGTTAATACTGAATCCTTACGCACTTCCAGATCCGGCAAGTGTCTGAACACGAGCAGAAATAGAGCTACCGTTACCGTCTCAATAATAAATTGAGTCAGTGCCAGGTCAGGTGCGCGATAGAGCACAAACAGCATCGCTAATCCATATCCAACAACCCCAAGGATAAGAATTGCAGCAATCCTTTTATTGGCGATACTTGCCCCTACAGCTGCAACTATCATTAGAGCGGCGATAATAGATTCAGGAATGGTAACTTCTGATAAGTTGTTAAATTCCATCGAGAAACCGCCTGTGAAGGCCATCACACTAAATGTAACTATTAGTATGGCAGATAGAATTAAACGGACGTAACGGCCTAGTGAGCCGTTCATATAGCCGTTTGTAACAATAACTGAATAATTTTCAGTTCGATCGACAAGACCGTCATAGAACTTATTTAAGCTTAACTTGCCGGGAACAGCTCTATATACAGCCTGCCACTTAGTTCTTGTTAGATACAGAATAGTACCGAATACGAGTACTGCGATCGACATTATGAAAGGAGGAATAATTCCGTGCCAGAAATAGATGTCTTCTGTAATTGTTGTGCCTCCTACTGCAGAAGCGGCATGTTCGATGAACGGCTTATTGATTAAGCTTGGGAATAAACCAATAATGATCACTCCGGCTACGAGCACGATCGGTGAAATCAGCATGCCGACCGGGGCTTCATGAGGCTTTTTAGGCAGCTTTTTGATGTCAGCCTGTCCCCTGAAAGTCCCGAAAAAGAAATACATAGAGTAAACAAATGTGAAGATACTTCCAAATACCGCTAAATACGGAATTAATGTCTGCAATACGCCGGCCAACCCGCTCGTTGCAGATTCCAAGTGTAAGGAAGCATCAAAGAAGAATTCTTTACTGTAGAATCCATTTAAGAACGGAAGGGGAACTCCAGCCATGGAGAACGTCCCAAAAATAGCAAGTGTTGCGGTTATAGGCAGGAATGTCATCAACCCGCCCAGCTTACGGATGTCACGGGTACCCGTTTCATGGTCTACTATTCCGGCAACCATAAATAAACTTCCTTTAAAAGTGGCGTGGTTAAGGATGTGGAAGACTGCAGCAAATATTGCAATCTCTGTACCAAAACCAAGCATAGCCATAATCATACCTAGCTGACTGATGGTGGAAAAAGCTAAAATCGCTTTTAAATCCGTCTGCCTTACTGCCATATATGAACCCCAGCACAATGTGGCAATACCAACAGTTGATACGATAATGAAAAACCACTCGGAAGAAGAAAGCATAGGAGAAAAGCGGGCAACTAAAAAAATTCCTGCTTTAACCATAGTTGCCGAGTGTAAGTAGGCACTTACTGGGGTCGGAGCTTCCATCGCATCTGGGAGCCAGATGTGGAAAGGAAACTGTGCAGATTTTGTAAATGCGCCTAATAGAATAAATCCTAAGATCAGCGGGAAAAACTCATGGTTTAATATCAGCTCCTGCTGGCTGAGCATTTCCTGAATGCTCGTAGTGTTCGTAATTACGCTCAAGAACACCAGACCGCCTAGCAGGCTTAATCCGCCGAAAACGGTAATCAGCATAGATTTTAAAGCTCCGTATCGGGAAGCTTCCCTATAGTTCCAAAAACCTATCAGCAAGAATGAAGATAGTGATGTAAACTCCCAGAACGTATAAAGTACAAATACATTATCTGAGAGAACTACTCCGAGCATAGATCCCATGAATAGCAGGAAATATACATAAAAATGACCCAGCTGCTCTGATTTATGTAAATAATAAATCGAGTAGAAAGCAACTAGGGAGCCAATACCACTAATCAATAATACAAATAGTAAGCTCAATCCATCCAGATGAAAGACAAGATTCATGTCCAAAGATGGCACCCAGGAATATTCTTGGGTTACAGGTTCAAAACCTGCTCCTAAAAATTGTACAAAATAAATAAAGATCACTACAGGTACAGCCGTTGCTACAAAACCCGTGTGAAACTCGTTTTTCCATTTGCTTAACAATGGAATGAAGATTGCGATAATAAAAGGCAATAATACAGCCAGTAGCATCTGGTTGTTCCTCCCTCGGCCTAAGTTCATAGAAGTGTTGTTGTTTCACTCAATTGTAATCAAAAAAACATAAATTATTCAACTATCTACTATTTTTAAGGAGTATTGAGCAGAGAGTTTTTTCAGTTTTTTATAAATAAGAAGAAACTCGTTAAAAATAGGTTAAAAAAATTTAATAAAAAAAACGCCATTCCCCTTAATGGCGTTCCCCTGAAGGACTAATAATTTCCTTTTTTTGAATAAATTATCCTACTTGATAAGTAGACCTTGTTTTTCGATCCACCAGATGATAAAGCTTCCTTTCGATGATTTCATTTTCTATTTGTTTAATGAATTCTCTAGATAGATTGAGCTGCAATGCTTTGTGGTAAGATTGAAGTAACAGGGTATCAGATAACTGTTTCATCTTTATTCTGCCTGTTCTCGGCAGCCACCTCCTGTTTAATAAAAACGATAATGTTTTATTACTATCTCACCATATCACGGGAGGCTGAACCCTACAATATCCCGCTTATCTACAGTTAATTGTAGATAACTTTATTTCATAACTTCTTCTCTGCCTGTTCTAATCATCATTTAAGATTGTGGAATATGTGTATAAACTTATCCACAGGACGGTTATGTCGCGAATTGTCGAACGATTTATGTCATTGTTAAAGAAATATTAGGATTGTTTTGAAACAGCGTCTATTTTTGTATATGATAAATAGGGAGATTTTGTCGTTAAGGGATGGAGTGAAATCATGCTAAAGTTATTTTTACCGAACGAACACGTAGAAAGTGTTCATGATATAGACCCTTTGGAGCTGAAGAATAAGGGGATAAAAGGGGTTATTACTGACCTTGATAATACGCTGGTAGCCTGGGATCGGCCTGATGCTACCGAAGAAATTATCGAATGGTTTCAAAAAATGGACGATCAGGGTATTCGCGTAATAATTGCCTCTAATAATAATGAAAATAGAGTGAGCCTATTCTCGGAACCTCTGGACACTACTTTTATCCATAGTGCCAGAAAACCATTGGCGCGGGCTTTTAAAAAAGCCCAAAAAGAGATGAAAGTAGATAAAGACGAGCTCGTCGTTGTAGGCGACCAGCTGATGACTGATGTATTAGGCGGCAACTTGGCAGGGCTGCATACAATACTCGTTGTACCTATTGTAGAAACGGACGGGTTTCTAACGAAGATCAATCGAAAAATTGAACGAAGAATATTAAATTGGATGAAACGTAACGGAAAAATTACCTGGCAGGGGGAAAATGAGCAATGGAAGAAATAGTATGTCAAGGCTGTGGAGCCCCTATCCAGACAACCGAACCTTCTGAACCAGGATACGCGCCAAAAGCAGCGTTGGAAAGGGAAGAAGTTATCTGTAAACGGTGTTTTCGGTTAAAGCATTACAATGAAGTTCAGGATGTACCGTACACGGATGATGACTTTCTTACAATGCTTCATCAAATCAGTGACAGCAGTGCTCTGGTCGTACAGCTAGTTGATATCTTTGATTTTAATGGAACTTTTATTCCCGGCCTTAAGAGATTGACGGGCCAGAATCCAGTCGTGCTGGTCGGCAATAAAATGGATGTACTGCCGAACTCGGTTAACCCGAATAAAGTGAAGCAGTGGCTGAGAACAGCTGCCAAAGAGCAGGGTTTGAAAGTGGAAGATGTATTCCTTATCTCTGCTCAGACAGGGGAAGGAATTGAAGAACTGTCCCACTCTATAGACCGCTATAGAGAAGGCAAAGACGTCTATGTAGTTGGTACGACTAATGTTGGCAAGTCGACGTTTATTAACCGCTTAATTAATATGACTTCAGGGGTTAAGGATATAATCACTACGTCATATTTTCCTGGTACGACATTAGGCTTTATTGATATTCCTTTAGATGATAATAGTTCATTGTTTGATACACCTGGGGTCATTCACCGCCACCAGATGGCTCATTATGTTTCAGATCAAGATTTGAAATTAATTACACCGAGAAAAGAAGTAAAGCCTAAAGTTTATCAGCTGAATGCTGAACAGACTTTGTATTTTGGAGGCTTGGCCCGCTTGGATTTTGTGAGTGGCGGGAGGTCTTCGTTTATCTGCTATTTTGCAAATGAACTCATGATTCACCGGACAAAGCTTGAGAAAGCCGATGAGCTCTTTAAGAATCACGCAGGTGAACTGCTTTCCCCTCCAGATGCAGAAACGCTTAAGAACATGCCGCCGCTTAAAGCTCATCATTTCAAAATTACAGATGATAAAACAGACATTGTATTTTCAGGACTTGGATGGGTTACTATTCCAAACGGCGGTGTGACGGTAACAGCCCACGTGCCCGAAGGAGTCAAAGTCTCCCTGAGACAATCGCTGATTTAGGAGGAGAGAATTATGCTTCAACTTGGTTTAATAGGCTATCCAGCCGCACATTCGCTGTCGCCCTGGATTCACCATCAATTTATGAGTGACCAAAATATAGAAGGAAAGTACAGCCTTTATGAGATTCCTCCTGGGGAATTTGAAAGTAAAATCCAGAAAATCAAACATTCATCCTTGGATGGATTCAATATAACCGTCCCGTATAAAGAGAAGATTATCGCTTATCTTGATGAAATAGATGATGCAGCAAGATTCCTTGGGGCTGTTAATACCGTAAAAGTTGAGAATGGTAAATGGATTGGGTACAATACGGACGGTATTGGGTTTTACAACTCAGTAGCCAAACGGTATCCAGAAGCGCTCTCCTCAAATAAGAAAGTCCTGCTTCTAGGGAGTGGAGGGGCTGCAAGAGGAATCTATTACGCCCTTCTTAAGCAAAACGTCAGTACCATTGATATTGCGAATCGGACAGAAGAAAAGGCCCGAAAAATCATCGAAGATTTAGACGGGACTCGTTTTTCAAAGGCTCTTTCCATCTCGGATGCTGAAAAAAAGATCCATCATTATGATGCAGTAATTCAAACATCCTCAGTTGGGATGTCCCCGAATGATGACCAGTCGATAGTCAAAATCACTGATATTAAAAATGGGTCCTTATTCAGTGATATCGTTTATCGACCGATGAAAACTACTTTCTTAAAGCAGGCAGAAGCTCTAGGTGCCAATCTGCATTATGGCCATGAGATGCTTCTGTATCAAGCAGCAGGTGCTTTTGAAATATGGACGGATGCAGTTCCAGATACGCAGGAAATTATGATAAAGTTTGAAAACAAGCTAAGAGGAGATTCTAATGTTAACAAGTAAAGCAAAAAAACATTTACGTAAACTGTCACACGATATTCAGCCGATTTTCCAAGTAGGAAAAGCCGGAGTTAATGAAAATATGACGACTCAAATCTCGGAAGCCCTCGAGAAGAGAGAACTAATCAAAGTAAGTATTTTACAAAACAATTTTGAAGATAACCGCGAAGTTGCTCATCAAATCGCTGAAGAAACAAATTCCCATATCGTACAGGTTATTGGCAGCACGATCATTCTCTATAAAGAGTCAGAAGAAAATAAACAGATTCGCTTACCATAAAGGAGAGCTCGGATGAAACGGATTGGTATATTGGGCGGCACGTTTGACCCGCCTCATATCGGTCATTTACTTATGGCTGAATATGTTTATGAACAAGTGGAGCTCGATGAGATATGGTTTATTCCATCTCACCTTCCTCCGCATAAACAAGAGGCGGCGGTTTCAGCAGAAGACCGCCTGCAGATGGTAAAAGAAGCGATCAAGGGAAATCCTCATTTTAAAGTGAACTCGATCGAAATGGACCGTACGGGTAAGTCATACACACTTGATACGATGAAAGAGCTGAAAAGGTTGTATCCTGAGTACTCCTTTTCCTTTATCATTGGCGGGGACATGATTCAGTATTTAAACAAATGGCACAGGATCGATGAACTCACTCAGCTTGTCCAGTTTATAGGTGTCAGCCGCGAAGGGTTTGAGCCGGGAGATTCTGAGCACAATGTGAAAATGGCAGAATTGCCAAGAATTGATATTTCTTCTTCCATGATCAGATCCAGAGCCGCGAATGGACAATCGATTCGGTACACTGTGACCGAAAATGTATACACATATATAAAGGAGAATGCTTTATATGAAGTGCAGTCGTGAAGAGCTTCTTCACTTTGTGAAACCCCATTTGAAGCAGTCCAGGTATGAACATACCGTTCGAGTAACAGACACGGCTGTCGTTTTAGCAAAGAGGTATGGAGCCGACATGAAAAAAGCAGAAATCGCTGCTATTTTACACGATTTTGCTAAACATAAGCCTAAGGAATTAATGAAAAAGTGGATTGAAACTGATCGCCGCTTATCCAAAGACCTGCTTCATTATCATCATGAGCTTTGGCATGGTCCTGTGGGGGCGCTGATGCTCGAATCAGAAATCGGCTTAACAGATCGGGCTGTTCAATCTGCTATTTCCTGTCATACAAGCGGAAAAAAGAATATGTCCTTATTGGATAAAGTGATCTTTTTAGCCGATTATATTGAGCCGGGACGTAATTTTGAAGGAGTAGAGTATGTAAGGGAACTGGCGGAAGAGAATCTGGATACTGCCTGCTTTCAAGCGGTTATCAATACAATACAATTTTTGATTTCTCATCATCGGACAGTTTATCCGGACACGCTTCATGCATATAATCAATTAGTAAACGGGTAAATAATTAAGGAAGGCTATTATTAAACAGGAGGAATTATATGGAAAGTAAAGAGTTAGTAACTATCGCAGCAAAAGCATGTGACGAGAAAAGAGCACACGATATTGTTGTTTTAGATATGGCAGAGGTTTCGTTAATTTCAGATTTCTTTTTAATCTGTGAAGGGTCAAATGAGCGTCAAGTACAAGCTATTGCACGTGAAGTGAAAGAAAAAGCAGAGGAAAATGGAATTGAAGTAAAAAGAATCGAAGGGTTTGACAAAGCGCGCTGGATCCTTGTCGACTTAAATGGAGTGGTCTGCCACATCTTCCACAAAGATGAACGCCATTACTATAATTTAGAGAGATTGTGGGGAGACGCTGCCACTGTTTCATTAGAGGAGATTCACGGTTGAGCTATCGTCAAATGGCTCAGGTTTACGATCGGCTTATGCAGGACGCCCCTTACGAGGAATGGGTCGATTGGACGAGGAAGATGCTCGCCTCCTATTCAGGGCATACAGAGCGCATACTCGATTTAGGCTGCGGAACCGGCGAAATAACGATCCGCCTTGCAAAAAAAGGATATGATTTAACAGGAGTGGATCTCTCTGCTGACATGCTGGCGATCGCTTCGCAAAAAGACAAAGGAAGAAAAGTGCATTGGAGTCAGCAGGACATATCTGAATTGGAAGGGCTCACTCAGTTTGACTGCGCCGTGAGTTTCTGTGACGTTATTAACTACATTCCAGATGAGAGCAGACTTCAGTCCGTCTTTTCCAATGCCTATAAAGCTTTAAATCAAAATGGGCTCTTTTTATTTGATGTGCACTCGATTGAACACATTTTGCAGGATTTATATGGACAGACTTTTGCTGAAGTGTATGATGATATGTCTTATATTTGGTTTTGTGATCCCGGAGATACGGAATATTCCATGGTTCATGACCTGACTTTTTTCGTTCATACAGGCCAGGGGTTTGAACGGTTTGACGAAACACATGAGCAAAAAGGATATACGTTGGAAACTTTATTAAATTTACTTGAAAAGACAGGATTTTCGATAAAGTTAGTCACCGCGGATTTTTCGGAGACTCCAGTAAGAAAAGGTGACCGCCTGTTTTTTGTCTGTCAGAAACAGTAGGGGAAGGGATGCAAAAAAGGCATCCCTTTTTATTTTTGCAGGATTTTCTTAAAACCTGTCGAATAATAAACTTATAAATGTAAGGATTGCTTATCTAAATAGTGTTTATAATGGGTCGCCTTAAACATCTCCACAAAGGTATCATTGATATTTTCCTCAAGCGCGGTAATTCCTTCACCTGTAACCCCGCCTTTTACAGTAACCTTTTTGATGAGCTCCGGAAAAGTAAAGATTTTTTTCTCTAACAATCCCCCTAACCCTACAACCATCTCCTGCATTAATTCTGTAGCCTTATCCATTGGAATATCTCCTACTTCATGAGCGGCTTTTATCATGTTCTCCAGCAGAAATCCGACGAAAGCTGGCCCGCACGATACGATATCGGAAGCGACCCGGATATAAGGTTCTTCTATTTCTACAGGCCGTGAAATAGAGGAGAATACTTTTATCAGCTCTTCTTTGTATTCTTCGGTTACGGACTGGCCGAAAGTAAACAAACTGACACCGGCATGGGCCTGATTTGTAATGGACGGAACGATACGTGCGACCTGACAAGGCAGACGATCTTCAAGATCAGTGACAGAAACCGGACTTGTGATAGAAACCACACATTGAGAAGCAGAAGGTTTCAGCTGGCTTAAAATGTGGTGATAGTCATGGGGCTTTACACAAATAAAAATAATATCGCTTTCGTCCTGCAATTTTTCAATTGATGGCGAAATTTTCAAACCATTTATGAAAGATTGTAAACGCTCTGCTTTTTCCAGAGTCCGATTATAAACAGTGACCCGCTCTGTGTTGAGTGCTCCGCTTGAGATTAACGACTGAGTGAGCAGGCTCCCCATATTTCCTGTGCCTATGATTCCATAGCGCATAAGAATCCCTCCTAAATGTTTACCTAATCACTTTATTCAATAATGTTCAAAATATGAAAGGAGAATTATATTTATGTCTTTGCTGAGAAAGTACGGCTGGCTCCTGCTGATTCCGGCTATTGCCGCATTCATTTACTATTTTCCGTCAGAAAACAATGAAGCAGCACTTGGAGAACATAAAGTGGCTGAAGAGACGAAGGAAGCCTCGTTTGAAGAGATGCCTCATGATAAAGGGGAACAGTGGATGGTAGATGTAAAGGGAGAAGTCAGCCGCCCGGGAATATATGAGATGGAGCAGGGCACAAGAGTGAATGATGCTGTAAACAAAGCGGGAGGTTTTACTGATACAGCTGATAGAAACAGCGTCAACCTTGCCCAAAAGCTTCAGGATGAAATGGTCATTTTAGTTTTATCCATCGATCAGCAGAGTAGTGGTGGAGCGGAAGCTTCTAGTGATAAAGTGGCAGTGAATCGGGCGACTCCTGAGGAAATTCAGAAGCTTCCTGGAATTGGTCCGTCAAAAGCAGAAGCGATCGTTCAATACAGGGATGACACCGGAGGATTTCAATCGATTGAAGATCTGTTGGAAGTCCCGGGGATTGGAGAGAAGACTTTGGAGCAGATGAAAGAAATGATCCAAATTCCTTAAGATAAATTGACGGTTAATATTAGAGCAGGGTACACTAAAAACAATCATTAAAATACATAAAAAAGGAGAACTGTTTATGAAACGGATCTCGTGGAATCATTATTTTATGGCCCAAAGTCATTTATTGAAATCAAGAAGTACGTGCGAGCGCCTCGCTGTTGGTGCGGTAATCGTCAGGGATAAGCGGATGATTGCCGGCGGATATAACGGAAGCGTCAGTGGGGGCATTCATTGTATAGATGAAGGCTGTTACGTCGTTGATGGCCATTGTGTGCGAACCATACATGCGGAAATGAACGCAATCATTCAATGTGCAAAGTTCGGTGTTGCCACAGAAGGAGCGGAAATCTACGTTACCCATTTTCCGTGTCTGCACTGTACAAAGGCCATTATTCAGGCAGGAATAAAAGCTGTCTATTATAGTGAAGATTACAGAAACGACCCTTATGCTGTCGCGATGTTAGATGAGGCAGGCGTAAGAAAAGTAAAAGTGGAACATCAGCCCTCTGACCAGGAAAAGTTAAATGAGACCGAGTCCTTTGTAGAAGAACTGCTACAAAAACTAGAAAAAAATAACACGGCACCAGACGAGATCGACGAGCTGAAAGCACAGGCCGAACAGCTCTTCCACAACAATCAGCAACCGATCAAATGAGAGGGCGCCACCATCTGGCCGCTATTGCTTTTGTAGCAGGTGCGGCTGCTTTTGAAATGGAAGGGTTTTACAGGCTGATTCTTTTGTCTTTTGTAATAGCGTGGCTTAGTTTATGGATTTCTTCATGGAAATGGAAAGGAAGCCTCTTTATCTTCTTTTTGGCCGGAGCCCTTCTTTCCGTTTCCAAACCTTCTTTGTTGCCGATTGAACCGTCATCTTCCCCTATGAATATAAAAATCATTTCCCCTTTAAAAGAATCCTCCTCCACCATCCAGACCACCCTGTATCATTCACCTTCACACAATAAAATCCAGCTGCTTTTTCTTATCAGCGATCTGTCTGACTCAGAGGTACAGACTGTAAAAAAACAATTGAAATATGGAGCAGTATGCCTTTTTAGCGGAGAAGTAAAATCTCCTGAGCAAGCGAGGAATTACGGGCAGTTTGATTATCGTATGTATTTGAAAAATCAAGGAATACAGTATCAGAGTTTAATCACTTCTTTGGAAGAGATCCAATGCGAAGGAAAAGGGGCGCTGCAAAAATTGTTTGCTTCTCGTGAGGCCCTCATCGTCAAAGTCAGCGATTCGATGGACAAAGAATTGTTTGCCTGGACGTCAGCCCTGATCTTTGGGGATACTTCATTACTTGATGAAGAAATCATTGAGTGGTTCCGTGAGTTCAGCTTATCTCATATCTTGGCAATTTCTGGACTCCATATCGGACTTTTCATCAGCGGACTGTATCTTTTGTTTTACCGAACTGGAAGGGTGGCACTTGAGCAGACAAGATGGCTGCTGGTTATCATTTTGCCTTGCTATAGTTTTTTAGCGGGCGGCGCACCATCTGTATTACGTGCTTCTTTTATGGCAGGGATTTTTTTTTTATTGATCCAGCGAAAACTCCGCTTTCCAATTACAGATGTGTTATCTTTGGCAGCGGGTCTTCTTCTGCTATGGAATCCTTATTACCTTCACAACCTCGGCTATCAGTTTTCTTTTTTAGTAACTTTTGCCTTAGTGCTGGCAGCTCCTCTACTAAAACAACAACAATCATGGAAATTGCCTGCTTCCATAAGCTTGATCAGCCAGCTGATGATCCTTCCGCTGCAGCTTCATTACTTCTATCAGTATAACCCCTTTTCGTTATTTGCGAATCTGCTTCTTGTTCCTTACTTCTCACTGCTTGTTATTCCGGTTTTATTTCTCTTTGTGATTATAAGCTTTATAATCGGTCCATCCACTACGGTTTTTCTATCTGGGCTATTTTACCAGTTTCATGAGGCGGTTGTTTTTTTCATGATGAAGCATTGGGAAATTTTTAATCTCCAATGGGTCGTCGGTGAGCTTCCTATTGAATGGATGCTTATGTACTGGGTGGGCTTTTTTGGCATGATGTATTTCTGGTGTCAAAAGAAGAGAAGTCAGGCTTTTTTACTCTCTATACTTTCAGTAGCTGTGATTGTTTCCTATATGCTGCTTCCTTATGTGACGCCTAAAGGAACAGTTACTATGCTTGATGTCGGCCAGGGGGATACTTTTATAATTGAGCTTCCCTACAGGAGGAACGTTATTATGATCGATGCTGCGGGACCTTCTCTTTTTTTAAATGATCAAGATGCCACTTTTGATCACATCATTCATCCTTACCTTAAGTCCAGAGGGATCCGCTCAATAGGTGCTTTATTCATTTCTCACGGAGACCAGGACCATAATGGAAGTACCGGCCAATTATTGAACAACTATGAAATCAGCAGCGTATTTACTCATCCATTTAATCAGTCCTTAACGGGTACCGAGGAATTTCTAGAGGCTGGCCAGATTATTGACATTTCGGGTGTTAATTTCCACGTTCTTCATCCGGATGAGGATTATTTAGAGGAAAATGATAATTCCTTAGTGCTTTACGTGGAACTGGGTGGGAAGAAATGGCTGTTTACCGGAGATATTTCACAGGAGGTAGAAAGTAAATTATTAAAAAGCTATCCACAGCTAACGGCTGATGTACTAAAACTTGCCCACCACGGGAGTCGGACTTCTACGTCGGAAGAATGGCTTAAGAAACTTCAGCCTTCTGCAGCCTTAATATCAGCAGGAGTCAATAACCGTTATGGTCACCCTCATGAGGAAATAGTCGAGCTGCTCGAAATGCAGGACATTCTTGTTTTAAGGACGGATTGGCACGGCGCTGTAAGGTTTCAGTTCACAAAAGAAAGAGGAACGTTTTCAACTTTCTTACCGTATAATGCGGAAAGAAGACATTAAAAAAAGACTGCAGCTGCAGCCTTTTCTCTTCATTGATTAAGTATTATTGCCCGATAACAGAAAACACTACCCCGATCGTGAAAATAACGAAGAAGAATACGAATGAAGCGACAAAGCCGATTCCAGAATCAATGACGTCATTCGTTTTAGATTGAATATCTTTTCTAAATTCATTCATTGTTACCCCTCCTATATCAACTTACATTATAAGTGATAACCCATTAAAAATCTACTTTCTTTATAGAGAATTGTTCTTCCTCAATAATTTATTCATTGCCTCAGTTAGCAAGACTTGTCACAGATAATTCTAACTCAAGCGGTCACACTATATTCATGAGGGAGACAAATATCGTTTGCTTTTTTAGCGTCCGGGGCTGAAGAAGTGGCGTTTATATAGATTTTTGCGGTGGTGTAATTTTGACAGAACCTTGGTTCAACCATAAAATAGAATCAAAATGCCCCTCTTATGGGACACCACCGCATTTTTGTTTAAGAAGGGAGTCATTTTGTGGCCAAACGTATTTTTTTATTATATGGACCTGAGGATTACCTGATTCAGGAAGAGAAAAATAAAATCATTGAATCTGTTCTGCCTCCCGAAGACCGGGAATTTAATATTTCGCAGTATGATCTAGAAGAGACTCCTGTTGAAGAAGCAGTAACGGATGCGGAAACTTTTCCCTTTCTGGGGGATAAAAAGATGGTCATTGCTTATAATCCTGTCTTTCTAAAAGCGAAGCCGGATGCCTTGCCATTTGAACACAATACAGATGCTCTGGTTGATTATGTTAATCACCCAGCTGATTATACAACTTTAATTATTGTGGCCCCTTATGAAAAAGTGGACGAGCGTAAAAAAGTCTTTAAGCTCTTAAAGAAGCATGCAGAAATCATACCGTGTCAGCCGGTGAAGGAATGGGATATGGATAAATGGATTCAGTCCATCGCCAATGACTTACATATAACAATTCCAGAGTCTATTCATGAACTGTTCGCACAGGAAATTGGGACCAACCTGTTAGCCCTTCGCAAGGAAATTGAGAAGCTGGCCCTAAATGTAGGGGAAGGCGGTGTGGTTACGCGTGAACTTGCAGAGGATCTTCTATCCCATAGTGCAGAAGCTTCCGGCTTAAAAATGGTGGATGCTGTTATGGAAAGGGACTTAGGACGGGCCGTTAAACTATTTAAAGATCTGTTGAAGGCCAATGAAGAACCTATTGCCCTGATCGCCTTATTAGCTTCACAGTTCAGAATTATCAGCCAGGTGAAAACATTAAAGCAAAAAGGATATGCTCAGAATAAAATGAGGGATTATATAAGGTCCCATCCTTATGTCATTAAGATGGCACTGAAAAGAGAAAGAGGATTTACAAACGAAGAACTCAATCAGATCATTCAGGAGCTTGCAGATGCCGATCTGATGATGAAGCAGGGTCATATGGATAAAGTGCTGACCTTTGAAATGCTATTATACCGTCTGATCCATATTAAAAAACCTCAAAAGGTATAGAAAAAAGCCTTCCGAATTATTAACTCGGAAGGCTTTTTTAAAGCTATGTTAGATGACATGTTAACATGTATAGAAAATAAAGAGAGCTGTGAGTCTCCTGAGGGTTTCTCAAAAAGACGAAAAATAAAAACGACCCTTGAAAAAGGATCGCGTGTTGGTCATAAAAAACTTTAAGCATTAAAGCGCATTAACTTTTTTAGATAGGCGGGATTTCGTGCGGTTCCCGTTATTTTTATGAAGAGCACCGCGTTTTACCGCTTTATCAATTTTCTTAACAGCAACAGTTAAAGCTTCTTTCGCTTGATCCGCTTCTTTGCTTGCAGTTAACTTTTCTACACGTTTAACGGCAGTACGCATATCAGATTTGAAAGCTGCGTTAAGAGCGCGAGCATCATTATTTACACGTACACGTTTTTTTGCTGATTTAATGTTAGGCATGGTTTCACCTCCTAGGTAAAAACAATCAAACTCGTTCATGTCGAACAAGAGACATTTTACCAAAGCGGACGCTTGTTTTCAATAGCTTTCTGCTTCTTCCTTCGTATAGTTTCCGTTTCGGTAGGAAAAATTATCGTTAAGGAGGTAGAAAAAATGCCAAATAATGAGGAATATTCGGTTCGGACAGATTTAGCTTTAGAAGCTCAGGAAATGAGGGTTCACCCTGAGCAGGACAAGAGTCAGCCGGGCGATGGCGTGACCGTTGATGAAGAAAGTGTAGGTAATATTACATTAACTTATGTAAAAGTCGATGAAGCAGGAGCGGAGCGGATTGGGAAAAAAGCGGGAAATTATATTACGTTGGAATCCCTTGCCATCCGAAAGCAGGACACTGAGCTGCAGGTCGAATTGGCTGCGTGTTTGTCACGACAGCTCGTTAAGGTCATGGAGCTTTGCGGAATTAAAGAAACAGACAGCTGTTTAATTGTAGGGCTTGGAAACCAGCAGGTCACTCCAGATGCAATTGGACCTCTTGTTATGAATGAAGTGCTCGTAACCAGCCATTTGTTTAAGCTGCAGCCGGATACTGTAGCAGAAGGCTACCGGCCGGTTTCAGCTGTAGCACCGGGAGTTATGGGAGTTACAGGTATTGAAACAAGCGATATGATTCATGGCATCATTCATGAGATCAATCCTGACTTTGTCATTGCTGTGGACGCTCTCGCCTCTCGCTCCATCAATCGGATTAACGCTACGATTCAGCTTTCTGATACAGGGATACACCCTGGTTCAGGTGTAGGAAATAAGCGGAAGGAAATCAGTAAAGAGACATATGGAATTCCAGTTATCTCCATCGGTGTGCCGACTGTCGTAGATGCTGTAACAATTACTAATGACAGTATTGACTATATGCTTAAGCACTTCGGAAGGGAGTGGAAGGAGAAGAACAGTCCTTCTAATGTACTTTCTCCGGCTATTAATCCGTTTGAGAGAAAGACACTGACTGAGGAAGATATGCCTGGAGAAGAAAAGAGAAAAGCCGTACTAGGAATGATAGGACAGCTCGGGACGGAAGAAAAGAAACAGCTTATTAAAGAAGTTCTAACCCCTCTTGGCCACAATTTAATGGTAACTCCTAAAGAGGTGGATTCTTTCGTTCAGGATATGGCATACGTAATTGCGTCGGGAATTAACAGCGCTCTCCATAAAGAAATTGACGAAGGCGAAGCTTCCTCTTATACGAGATTTTAATATATTTTAAGAGCTTACACGTTCTATTATTATTTTTCCTCTCATATGGATTAGTAGAGTCCATAATAGGAGGAATAATCGATGGGGCCTATACGAAAGTGGGAGAATAAGCAAAATCTTATAATTAGAAGGTGGACATTTTGGGGAGCTTCAGCTATGTCTATCCTTCTCCTTTTATTTATCGGGATCGGTATACTAACCGGGGCAAAATCTACATATAAACTCTACTCATCCACGATCCAGAACTTTACGACACAATTGGACGGAAGCTCGTTTATTTATTTCTTTGAAGCAGAAAACAAGGTTTTCGCTAAGGCACACCCGCAAGAGAAAAAGCTGCCGGGTTTATCCTCTCTATCTTTCCAGCTCTTAACCAGCATTAAACCAAACGATTTACGCAGCTTGCTGGGACGGGAGATCCCAGGGCTGTCTTCTTACAATAGTGAAATCATAATCGCAGGTGAAGGTACAGATTATACGAATTTACCTTATGAGTCTCAGCCGCCGCTGGATATTGTGTTAGAAGACAGAGAAGCAGTGGATCATGAGGAGCAGGAAGAAGAAACACCGCCGCAGGAAGACCAGGATATTAAGGAAGACAGTGTATTTATCTACCATACCCATAACCGTGAGTCCTTCTTCCCGCAGCTGCCTGAGGGAACGCAGCATGCTTATCACGATGAGGTAAATATCACGAAAGTGGGAGCTCGTCTAGGAAAAGAATTAGAAAATCGTGGAATTGGTGCAGAAGTAGATACGTCTGACATTACAACAGCCGCTCAGCAGAAAGGTATAGGTGCTTATGAAGCTTCAAGAGAAATAGTCCAGGAAGTTATGTCAACGGATGGTAACCAAATCAAATATATCTTTGATCTTCATAGAGATAATGTACCTAGGGAAGTTACTACGAAAGAAATTGATGGAAAGTCTTATGCAAGAACAATATTTGTTGTCGGAGCGAAGCACCCAGAGTATGAAAAGAACTTAAAGATCGCTACAGACCTGCATAAAATGCTGGAAGAAAAATATCCAGGTCTGAGCCGCGGCGTATTGACAAAGAAAGGAAGCGGAGTAGACGGAAAGTATAATCAGGATTTATCCGGAAATGCGGTACTGATTGAATTCGGCGGTGTTTATAACAGCCTTGAAGAAACCTACTTAACAACCGGTGTCATTGCCGAAGTATTCAGTGAGTACTATTTTGAAGCTGAAAAAGTATCCGGCGGGGAATAAGGAGGAGCAGAAATGAGAGGTATTATATTGATCATGATCTGCCTGCTGCTGTTTGCCGGAGGAGCCTTATTTGGAATCAAACAGAGCCACCCGGTGGAGAGCGGACCTGTTATAGAAGTTGTGGAGGAAAAGGAAGCCGGCAGCTGCTCAGACCCTGTGAAGTCAGACGACCCCTTTATCGCAGAAGTGGCTGTTGGAGTAGGAGAAGGAGTAAGCAGAAGCTTTGACGTATTCCTAATGCTCCTCTATGGATTTGCTAAAGGGTGAAGTGTAAGGTGCTGGCTGAAATCAGCCAGCGCTTTATTTTGCTTTAGATTGAATCCCTGCTCTCCTATTGCTATAATCAACCTAGACATTTGTGTCGTAGAAAGTAGGAGTGATGAAGGATGAAAACCCAGCCAAACCAGGAGAGGGTGCGCAACTTTTCGATTATCGCCCATATTGATCACGGAAAATCGACGCTTGCTGACCGAATCCTTGAGAAAACAAACGCGTTAACCCAACGCGAAATGAAAGAACAGTTCTTAGATGCGATGGATTTAGAAAGAGAACGTGGAATTACCATCAAATTGAATGCTGTTCAATTAAATTATCAAGCAAAAGATAATAAGGAATATACGTTCCATTTAATTGATACACCTGGACATGTCGATTTTACATACGAAGTGTCCCGGAGTCTTGCTGCGTGTGAAGGGGCTATTCTCGTAGTTGATGCCGCTCAAGGGATTGAAGCACAGACGTTAGCTAATGTTTATCTTGCTATGGAGAACGACCTGGAGATTATTCCTGTTATCAATAAAATTGATTTGCCGGGAGCCGATCCTGAACGTATCAAACAAGAAATTGAAGATGTGATCGGCATTGATGCTTCACAGGCTATTCTTGCTTCTGCTAAAGAAGGAGTAGGAATTGATGAGATTTTAGAGCGGGTCGTAACGGATATTCCGGCACCAGGCGGTAATCCCGATGATCCTCTTAAAGCTTTGATCTTTGACTCTTTATACGATTCTTACCGCGGGGTAGTTGCGTATACTTGTGTGCGTGAAGGTTCTGTGAAAATCGGTGATAAAATCAAGATGATGGCAACAGGCAAAGAGTTCGAAGTTAACGAAGTAGGAGTGTTCAAGCCGACGCCGACTCCGTTAAAAGAGCTGAATGTCGGGGATGTAGGATATCTTTCCGCTTCGATTAAGAATATCGGAGATACAGAAGTCGGGGACACCATAACGTTAGCAAACCGCCCGGCCGCCGAGCCGCTCCCGGGATATAAAAGACTTAATCCTATGGTGTTCTGCGGTCTTTACCCTGTAGATGCCGCGAACTATAATGATTTAAGAGACGCGCTTGAGAGACTTGAACTAAACGATTCATCTCTCCAATTTGAGCCGGAGACTTCGCAGGCGCTTGGATTTGGCTTTCGCTGCGGATTTCTAGGGATGCTTCACATGGAGATTATCCAGGAGCGGATCGAGCGTGAATATAAGATTGATCTTATTACGACTGCACCGAGTGTAATTTATAAGGTCAGTTTAACGGATGGAGAAGAAATCGATGTCGATAACCCTTCTCAAATGCCTGATAACCAAAAAGTGGCTGAAGTAAAAGAACCTTATGTAAAAGCAACAATTATGGTTCCAAATGATTACGTCGGTCCAGTTATGGAAATCTGCCAGAGAAAACGCGGTAATTTTGTAGATATGCAGTATCTTGACGATAATCGTGTAAATATCGTTTATGAGATCCCGCTTTCAGAAATTGTTTATGACTTTTTCGATTCCTTGAAATCTCAGACAAAAGGTTATGCATCTTTCGACTATGAATTAGTCGGCTACCGTGCGTCCAACCTTGTAAAAATGGATATCCTCTTAAACGGGGACACGATTGATGCTCTGTCCTTTATTGTTCATAGGGATTTCGCCTATGAGCGAGGCAAGTTGATTGCTGAAAAACTGAAAAAGTTAATACCACGCCAGCAGTTTGAAGTTCCTGTACAGGCTGCTATTGGGAACAAGATCGTAGCCCGTACGACGATTAAAGCGATGAGAAAGAACGTACTATCTAAGTGTTACGGGGGAGATATTTCCCGTAAGCGTAAACTTCTTGAAAAGCAAAAAGAAGGGAAAAAGCGCATGAAGATGGTGGGCTCTGTTGAAGTGCCGCAGGAAGCGTTTATGTCCGTATTGGAAATTGACGAAGATTAATAGAACTAATAGGATGGAGCCGCAAGGAGTAACTCTCTTGCGGTTTTCCTTATGAAAGGTTGTTAACGATGAATATTTCATCCGCCTATATTCATATTCCTTTTTGCCAGCAGATCTGTCATTATTGCGATTTCACGAAGTTTTTTTATAATGAACAATTAGCTGATGAATATTTAAAGGCGCTCGAGAAAGAAATACACACTTACGTTCCGGGTGATAAGGAAGTGCTGGAGACGATTTTCGTCGGCGGAGGGACACCTACCGCACTGACCGCCCCTCAATTAAAGCGGCTGCTTGAAATGATCGATCAGCACTTTGCGATTGATAAATGCAGGGAATATACGTTTGAAGCGAATCCAGGCGACCTTGATAAAGAAAAGGTGAAACTGTTAAAAGATTATGGGGTTAACCGGATTTCTTTAGGGGTACAGGTTTTTGATGACAAAATGTTAGAGAAGATCGGCCGCGTACACCGTGTGAAAGATGTCTATACGAACGTGGACAGGCTTCTTAATGAAGGTCTGACGAATATAAGCATTGATCTGATGTATGCCCTGCCCGGACAGACGGTGTCCGACTTTGAAAAAACGATTGAAGAAGCATTGCAGTTCAACCTTCCGCACTACTCTTCATACTCGCTGCAAATTGAACCGAAAACCGTGTTTTACAATCGCTATAAAAAAGGGAAGCTTGTGAAACCGCCGGAGGATGACGAAGCTGAAATGTACGAACTTTTGCAAAGAAAGCTGTCAGCTGCAGGAGTAAGTCAATACGAAATCAGTAATTTTGCCAAACCGGGCTATGAAAGCCAGCATAATCTGACATACTGGAATAATGAATATTATTATGGAATTGGCGCCGGTTCCCATGGCTACCTTCCAGGAGTTCGGACGATCAACATTCGGCCTCTCCCTGCCTATGTGAAAAAAGCGCTGGCTGATGGCCGTCCAATTTTACACGAAGAGCCGGTGGGAGAAAAAGAACGGATGGAAGAAGAGATGTTTCTTGGACTTCGCAAGGCAGAAGGTGTATCAATGGATAGGTTTGAGAAAAAATTTGACCGACCGATGAAGGAAGTTTTCGGCTCTGCTATTCTGCTCCTTGAACAAAGAGGACTGATCAGTCAATCCAATCAGAGGGTTTTTTTAACCGATAAAGGGAAGATTCTCGGTAACGAAGTTTTTCAGGAATTTTTAATCGATTCATAATAGAGGATATCCATTGACATCAATGATGCCTTTTGATAATTTATTATTAGATTTAGCACTCAGCTTATCCGAGTGCTAACAGAGGTGATTATGATGCTAACGGATAGACAATTGTTAATTTTGCAAGTCATAATTGATGATTTTATCTTGACGGCTCAGCCAGTAGGATCTAGATCCATTGCTAAAAAAGAAGAAATTAATCACAGCCCGGCTACAGTAAGGAATGAAATGGCGGATCTTGAAGAATTGGGCTTCCTTGAAAAAACCCATTCATCATCCGGCCGAGTCCCATCTGAAAAAGGGTATCGTTTCTATGTCGATCATTTATTATCGCCTCTTCAATTATCCAAACGGGAAATGCATACAATCGAGCGGGCGTTTCAGGATAGAATGATGGAATTTGAGAGAGTTGTCCAAAAGTCTGCTGGGATTCTTTCGGAATTGACGAACTATACCTCTATCATTCTTGGACCTGAAGTGTTTGAAACTAAGCTTAAACAGCTGCAGATCGTTCCTTTAAATGAACAGTCTGCTATTGCCATTCTCGTCACGGATACAGGTCATGTGGAGCACAGGACTTTTACAATTCCTGTTGAAATTAAGCCTTCGCAGCTGGAAAAGATGGTGAACATATTAAATGACCGTCTTAAAGGTGTTCCTCTCGTGAAGCTCTATGAGAAGCTGCAGACTGAGATATATGATCTAATAAGAGAGCACACAGATGAGCATGAACAGGCCTTTTCTTATCTTCAGGCAGCCCTGTTGGATGACCATCAGACGAAACTGTATATCGGCGGCAAAACCAACATATTGATGCAGCCGGAATTTAAAGATTTAGAGAAGGTGCGTTCCCTTTACGCCATCATTGAAAGAGAAAATGAAATGGCCAGCCTGCTTCGTTCAAATGAGCAGGGCCTTCACATTCGAATTGGGCATGAAAATCAGGTGGATGAGATGCAGAACTGCAGCCTGATTACTGCCAGCTATACACTGGGGAATGAACAAGTAGGGACGATTGCCCTGCTTGGGCCTACGAGAATGGAATATAATCGAGGCATTTCCTTACTGAACGTTTTATCCAGGCAAATGACAAATACATTCAAGGAATGGTACTGATTTTATAGAAATCAACTTTAGATGGAGGGTGATCTCCATCGCTTCTTTTTGTCTTTTGCTTTTTTTAGGATATATAATCATGTTATATTCAATAACGGTGTAATGGTATCAAGGAGGTGTAACGGATGCAGGAAAACAAACAAGAAAATGAACAGGAAGTAATCGATCCAAAAGAAAATGAAGAATTAAATGAGAAAGAAACTGAATCTGCCAATGAACAAACGGTGGAAGCAGAGGGTGAAGAACAGACTGAATTAAACCAGCTTCAGGAAGAAAAAGATGAATTGCAAAATCGTCTCCTTCGACTTCAAGCTGATTATGATAATTTCCGTCGCCGCACTCAAAAAGAAAAAGAGGCTGATAGAAAATATAGATCTCAATCCTTAGTGGAAGAACTAATCCCCGTACTTGATAACTTTGAGAGAGCCTTGCAGGTTGAAATTGAGGGGGATGCAGCTCAGAACCTTGCAAGCGGCATGAAGATGGTTTACAGCCAGTTCCAGGCCGCTCTTGAAAAGGAAGGGGTCGAAGAGATCCCGGCTGAAGGGGAAGAGTTTGACCCTCACTTACATCAGGCTGTGATGCAGGTGGAAGATGATAACTTTGAATCCAACGTAGTAGTCGAGCAGCTGCAAAAAGGCTATCGATTAAAAGATCGGGTTATCCGCCCGGCTATGGTTAAAGTGAATCAATAATTTGAATTTTGTAGAGGAGGATATGATTTATGAGTAAGATCATTGGAATTGACTTAGGTACAACAAATTCTTGTGTAGCAGTTATGGAAGGTGGAGAAGCGAAGGTTATCCCTAACCCGGAAGGTAACCGTACAACTCCTTCTGCTGTGGCATTTAAAAACGGAGAACGTCAGGTTGGTGAGGTAGCTAAACGTCAGGCTATTACTAACCCTAATACAATTCTTTCTGTTAAACGCCACATGGGTACTGACTACAAAGTGGAAGTAGAAGGAAAAGAATATACGCCTCAGGAAGTTTCTGCGATTATCCTGCAGTACATTAAAGGTTATGCAGAAGACTATCTTGGCGAAACAGTAGAGAAAGCAGTGATTACCGTTCCTGCATACTTTAACGATGCTGAACGCCAGGCAACTAAAGATGCTGGTAAAATTGCAGGATTGGAAGTTGAACGTATTATTAACGAGCCTACAGCTGCTGCATTGGCTTACGGTATTGACAAAGAAGACCAGGATCAGACAATTCTAGTTTATGATCTTGGCGGAGGTACATTTGATGTATCCATTCTTGATATCGGTGAAGGTACCTTCGAAGTAGTTGCGACTGCCGGTGACAACCGTCTTGGCGGTGACGACTTTGACGAAGTGATCATCGATCATATGGTAGCTGAATTCAAAAAAGAAAACGGCATCGACCTTTCCCAGGATAAAATGGCGAAGCAGCGTTTGAAAGATGCAGCTGAGAAAGCTAAAAAAGACCTTTCCGGTGTAGCGCAGACTCAAATCTCGCTTCCATTTATCACCGCTGGAGAAGCAGGTCCTCTTCACTTAGAAATGACATTAACTCGTGCTAAGTTTGAAGAATTAGCTTCTGATCTTATCGAGCGTTCAATGAAACCGACTCGTCAGGCAATTAAAGATGCGGAACTAAGCGCAAGCGAAATCCACAAAGTCATCCTTGTCGGTGGTTCTACTCGTATTCCTGCCGTACAGGAAGCAATCAAGAAAGAAGTAGGAAAAGAGCCGTCTAAAGGCGTTAACCCTGATGAAGTAGTAGCACTTGGTGCTTCTATCCAAGGTGGAGTACTTCAAGGAGACGTTAAAGATGTTGTGCTTCTTGACGTTACACCACTGTCCCTTGGTATTGAAACAATGGGAGGAGTTACCACAAAACTTATCGAGCGTAACACAACAATTCCTACAAGCCATTCACAGGTATTCTCTACAGCTGCTGACAACCAGACAGCCGTAGATATTCACGTCCTTCAAGGGGAGCGTGAAATGGCGCAGGATAACAAAACTCTGGGCCGCTTCCAGCTGACGGATATCCCGCCGGCACCGCGCGGAGTACCTCAAATCGAAGTGAGCTTCGATATTGATGCTAACGGTATTGTTAACGTACGTGCGAAAGACATGGGTACGAATAAAGAACAGTCCATCACGATCAAATCTTCTTCCGGCCTTTCTGATGACGAAGTAGAAGAAATGGTACGCCAGGCTGAAGAAAATGCTGAAGCCGATAAGAAGAAACGTGAAGAAATTGAGCTTCGCAACGAAGCAGACCAGCTTGTCTTCACTACAGATAAGACGATCAAAGATCTAGGCGATCAAGTATCTGAGGAAGAAAAAGAAAAAGCTGAATCAGCGAAGGAAGAACTTAAATCTGCTCTAGAAGGCGATGATATTGAAGCGATTAAAGAGAAAAAAGAAGCTCTTCAAGAGCTAGTTCAAAACCTTTCTGTTAAGCTTTACGAGCAGGCTCAGCAGCAGGCACAGGCCGCTCAGGGAGAGCAAGGCAGTGCAGAAGACGATGTAGTCGACGCTGATTACGAAGAAGTAAATGAAGACGACAAGAAGTAAGAGGTAAAAAGTGAAAGTCAAAGTCAGGTCATACTTGGCTTTGACTTTTTTCACGTAAGCCTCTAGATAATAAGTTGCTTGAACAGGTTTGTGAATGTTAATATAAACCTTATGTAACAGAGCCCGGGAGAGTGATCAAGAAGTGAGTAAACGTGATTATTACGACGTTTTGGGTGTCTCTAAGGATGCTTCGAAAGAGGAAATTAAGAAAGCATACCGTAAGATGGCACGTAAATATCACCCAGACGTAAGTGAAGAAGAAAACGCTTCTGAGAAGTTTAAGGAAGCAAAAGAAGCTTATGAAACATTAAGTGATCAGCAGAAACGAGCTCAGTATGATCAATTTGGTCATGCCGGCCCTCAAGGCCAAGGATTTGGCGGATTCGGCGGCGGAGCAGAAGATTTCGGCGGCTTTGGAGATATTTTCGATATGTTCTTTGGCGGCGGTGGCCGTCGCAGAGATCCGAATGCTCCACGAAAAGGTGCTGACCTCCAGTATTCAATGACCTTGACGTTTGAAGAAGCGATCTTCGGAAAGAACACAGAGGTGGAGATCCCTACAGAAGAAACTTGCGGAACATGTGATGGATCAGGTGCGAAGGCTGGTTCCAAGCCTGAGACATGCTCCCATTGTCAAGGAAGCGGTCAAATCAATCAGGAACAGAATACACCTTTCGGCCGCGTTGTAAATCGCCGTGTATGTCATTACTGTCAAGGAAGCGGTAATATTATTAAAGACAAATGTAATACTTGCGGCGGTGACGGCCGCGTCACCAAGCGCAATAAAATCCAGCTTGATATTCCAGCCGGTATTGATGAAGGACAGCAGATTCGAGTCCCTGGCAAAGGGGAAGCCGGAGTAAACGGCGGCCCTGCCGGAGACCTGTTTGTCATTATCAGAGTACAGCCGCATGAGTTCTATCAGCGTGACGGCGATCACATTTTCTGTGAAATGCCACTTACATTTGCACAGGCAGCCCTAGGTGATGAAATCGAAGTGCCGACTGTGCATGGCAAAGTAAAATTAAAAGTTCCTGCTGGGACACAAACGGGCAAAACCTTCCGTCTTAAAGATAAAGGGGTTCCGAATGTTCACGGCCGTGGACAAGGTGATCAGCACGTAAAAATCAGAGTGATCACTCCTGAGAAGCTGACAGATCGCCAGAAAGAGCTTCTTAGAGAGTTTAATGAAATCAGCGGCAATGAAGCGACAGATGAACAGCATGGTAATTTTTTTGAAAGAATGAAACGTGCATTTAAAGGTGACTAATGATGGAAGTGTCTAGATGAGGTCTTGGAAAGTCTAGACACTTCTTTTTTAAAGGCAAATCCTTATAAAGGAATGAGTGAACGATATGAAATGGTCTGAAATTTGTATCCATACGACTAATGAAGCCATCGAGCCGGTATCTAATATTCTCCATGAGGCCGGAGCCAGCGGTGTAGTAATTGAAGATCCGCGGGATATGATTAAAGAAGAAACGGGACTTGGAGAAATATATGAGCTAAATCCGGAGGATTATCCGAAGGAAGGCGTATATGTCAAAGCATACTTACAGATGAACAGTTTCCTTGGGGAAACTGTCGATTCTATCAAGCAGTCAGTTACGAACTTGAAACTTTATAACATAGATATTGGAAAAAATAATGTAACTCTTAGTGAGATTCATGAAGAAGACTGGGCCACTGCGTGGAAAAAGTACTATAAGCCCGTCAAAATTTCTGAACAGATCACTATTATCCCTACATGGGAAGACTACACCCCTGTTTCAAGTGATGAAATCATCATTGAAATGGATCCCGGGATGGCGTTTGGAACGGGAACCCACCCTACAACTGTATTAAGTATTCAGGCGCTTGAGCAATATTTAAATAAAGATGATGTGGTATTAGATGTCGGAGCAGGGTCCGGGATTTTAAGTGTTGCTTCTGTATTACTCGGTGCGCAGCACGTCCATGCCTATGACTTGGATGAAGTGGCTGTGAACAGCACAAAAAATAATGCAGAACTCAACCAGGTGCAGCACCAGATTACATCACAGAAAAATAATTTATTGAATGATGTAGAAATAAAGCCTGATTTAATTGTTTCCAATATTCTTGCTGAAATCATCGTTCAGTTTGTAGATGATGCGTACCGCCTGCTTAAAAAAGATGGTTATTTTATTACTTCAGGCATTATTTCCGGTAAAAAGGATCTCGTTACAGGGCGCCTGGCTGAAGCAGGTTTTGAAATCGTAGAAACCAATAAAATGGAAGACTGGATTTCTATTATCGCGAAGAAGTAAAGGTGACGGACTATGCAGAGATATTTCGTAAAAGAAGATCATTGGGATGAATCCTTGGTTTATATCGAAGGGGAAGATTTTCATCATATAACGAACGTAATGAGAATGAAGGTAGACGACTTCTTAATTTGTATTCATCCTGAAAAAGGGGCAGCGAAATGTAAGATTGAAGAGGTCCTAGATAAAGAAAAGGTCGTATGTTCTGTTCTCGAATGGTTAAAGGAAGACATTGAGCTGCCGGTGGCCGTTTCGATTGTCCAAAGCCTTGGTAAAGGGGACAAGCTTGAGCAGGTGGTTCAAAAAGGAACAGAGCTTGGGGCCGATTCCTTCGTTCCTTTCCAGGCTGACCGCTCAGTAGCTAAATGGGATGGCAAGAAAGCCATGAAGAAAATTCGACGGTTAGCTAAAATAGCAAAAGAAGCCAGTGAACAGTCTGAACGCACGAAAATTCCGGAAGTCCACCCCCTTATGGCACTGTCGGACGTTTTGGAATATGCCTCTTCGTTTAATACGAAGCTGTTTGCCTTTGAGGAGGAAGCCCGAAAAGGTACTCATCATACGCTTAAGGGCCAGCTGGAAGGGATATCAGAAGGCAGCTCTGTCATTATTGCTTTTGGGCCAGAAGGCGGATTCTCTGAAAAGGAAGCGGAAACCCTTAAATCTGAGGGGTTTAACCCTGTCCGGTTAGGACGAAGAATTCTGCGGATGGAAACGGCCCCCCTTTATTTCCTGTCTGCCGTTTCCTATGAAATGGAAGAACGAAGGTAACCACTCAGGCGCCAAGTCTGAAGTGGTTTTTTTTCTTTTGACCTTTTGAAAAGGAGACTCGCTCGCTTTCCAGGGCTAATCCGAGCCTCCCGAGAAAACCAGACTTCGGATTCTCGTATTGTCCGTTTTTCCCCAGGGCTCTCACAGAACTCCTTGCTTTTTTATCCAATATCATCCATGTCGTTTAACAACGCCTTCTATTAAATGTCATAGAGTTCTTCATCATACCAATGACAGCCCTTACATGCTCGCTTTTTGCACAGTTCCGTGCTATGATACAATAGATGTACGAACAACTGATGAAGGGAAGTATTCAAATGGAACAAAATTTAGCGAAAATGATTGATCATACACAGTTAAAACCTGATACTACAAAAGACAAAATTGAACAGATCTGTGCAGAAGCCAAAGAACATCAGTTTATGTCGGTATGTGTAAACCCGCATTGGGTCAGCTATTGCAAAGAGCTGCTGAAAGGTACAGATGTAAAAGTATGTACAGTTATCGGTTTCCCTCTTGGAGCGACCACAACAGAAACAAAAGTTTTTGAAACAAAGCAGGCGATTGAAAACGGAGCCACAGAAGTAGATATGGTCATTAATGTTGGAGAACTGAAATCCGGCAATAAAGACTTTGTCTTAAAAGATATTGAAGCAGTCGTTCAGGCGGCAGCAGGAAAAGCGTTAGTCAAAGTAATCATCGAAACCTCTCTGTTAACAGAAGACGAAAAAATCACAGCATCCCAGCTGACTAAAGAAGGCGGCGCTGATTTTGTAAAAACATCTACAGGCTTCTCCGGCGGCGGAGCGACAGTCGAAGATATAAGCCTTATGCGTAAGACAGTAGGCCCTGACTTAGGCGTCAAAGCTTCCGGTGGAGTAAGAGACCTCGAAGGTGCTAAGGCCGTTATTGAAGCAGGAGCGACAAGAATTGGCGCGAGTGCCGGAATCGCTATTATCAGCGGAGAGCAAGGCTCCTCTGATTATTAATTTCAACTGGTCCATTTGTCATAAGGCAAATGGGCTTTTTTTTCATTTTTTTCATACAAATTCTAATTTGCGAGCCCATCTCCTTCGAAAAAAGTTGACCGTGCTCTATTGATATAATATAATTGTCGAAGGTATGGGAGATCTCCATACTTTTAGAAACAGTTTTTTTTTGCTTCGGAGGGAGGGAAATAGCATGTCAAAAACAACTCGCGTGCGTAAAAACGAGTCACTTGAAGATGCTCTTCGTCGCTTCAAGCGCGATGTATCGAAAAGCGGTGCATTAGCTGAATATCGTAAGCGTGAATATTACGATAAGCCTAGCGTTCGCCGTAAGAAAAAATCTGAGGCCGCTAGAAAGCGCAAGTAGTGATAAAAGAGGTGTCATTCAATGACGATTACAGAACGCCTTAATCAAGATATGAAAACAGCGATGAAGGCTAGAGACAAAAAAACTCTTTCCACAATTCGCATGGTCAAAGCTTCACTTCAAAATGAAGCGATCAAACTAGGTAAAAATGAACTATCTGAAGAAGAAGAACTTACTGTTTTATCTCGCGAAGTAAAACAGAGAAAAGATTCCCTCCACGAGTTTAAAGAAGCTGGACGCGGAGATCTTGTAGAAGAACTTGATGAAGAAATTAAGATTTTACAAGTATATATGCCGAAACAGCTGTCCGACTCAGAACTTGAGCAGATTGTTCAGGAAACCATTCAAGAGGTAGGAGCTTCATCTAAAGCCGACATGGGTAAAGTCATGAGTGCTGTTATGCCGAAAGTAAAAGGTAAAACAGAAGGATCTAAGGTGAATCAGCTCGTACTTAAGAAGTTATCATAAGTGAGAAAAAGTCTCTCTTTTTAAAAGAGAGACTTTTTTTAGATTTATGAAACTTAGTACATAATAAAACCGTATATAAGATGTTCAGCGAAAGTCACAGATGGGAGGGGAGAAAGTGAAGAAGATACGCCTCGCAATATGCACTTTGCTGGTGGTCATTGCATCAGGGCTGTCCCTGTACCATATGATCGGCACTGTTAGCGCTGATGGAGAAGGTAAGCAGGTCTACGTTATTCCTGTTGAGAATACAGTAGAGCGAGGCATGACGGCCTTTTTAGAAAGGACGACGAGCGAAGCGGTCGATGCAGGAGCCGACCATATAATCTTTGAAATCGACACGCCCGGCGGCCGGGTCGATGCAGCCGGCGCCATTGGAGAACTGTTTCAGGATTTAGAAATTCCTAATACTGCTTTCGTCACAAGCCAGGCTTACTCAGCCGGTTCTTATATTGCGCTGAATGCGGATCAGATTTATATGAAGCAGCAAGCAACAATGGGAGCCTCAGGGGTGATCAACTCTGATGGTACAGCCGCAGATAAAAAAGCCCAGTCTGCCTGGATTTCTTCAATGGTAGCTGCTGCTGAATCTAACAACAGGGATCCTTTGTACGCCAGGGCTATGGCTGACAGCTCGGTCGATCTGCCGGAGTATGGGGCGCCAGAAGGCGAATTTTTGACTTTAGGTCCTACAGATGCTGTGGAAGTGGGATATGCGGAAGGAATTGTCCGGTATAGAGTTGAATTGTTAAGCGAGCTTGGTCTCTCTGAGGCTACTATCGTTGAAACCAGTCCTACGCCTGCCGAGAACTTTGCCCGATTTCTTACAGACCCTGTAGTGATTCCCATTCTTTTATCTGTTGCCAGCATTGGCCTGGTCGTTGAATTATATTCCCCAGGTTTTGGTATTCCGGGGATTATGGGCGTACTGGCGCTGGTCCTGTTTTTCTATGGGCATATCGTAGCTGGCCTTGCCGGTTATGAATCCATTATATTGCTCATAATAGGAATTGGGCTTATTGTCACCGAATTCTTTGTGGCCAGTGGGATCCTCGGTATTATTGGAATTGTGGCCGTAGTTGCTTCCTTAATGCTTTCATCAGCAGATATGGGACAGATGGCGTTGAGTTTAGGGATTGCCATGATAGCAACGATTGCCGTCTCTATTATCCTGTTTCGGTATATTGGGTTTGGGAACCGGGGATTATTTAAACGTATCATTTTAAATGATACAACATCGACAGAGCGTGGGTATGTAAGTTCTGTTACTCGCCTGGAGCTCATTGGATTAGAAGGGACAGCCCTTACTCCATTGCGTCCGTCCGGTACCGCTCTGTTTGATGATGAACGGCTGGATGTCGTTACGGAGGGAAACTTTGTAAAAGCAAATCAGCGGGTCAAAATTGTGAGGACGGAAGGTTCTCGAATTGTGGTACGCGCTATTAAGAATGAGGAGGAGAAAGCATGACGATTCAAGAACTTATGCCCATTATTATAATTGGGATAATTATCATCGCGGTAGCTGTATTATTTACCTTTATTCCGGTAATGTTATGGATCAGCGCATTAGCAGCCGGGGTAAAAATAAGCATACTTACTCTAATTGGGATGAGATTAAGAAGGGTAATTCCTTCCCGTGTGATCAACCCTTTAATTAAAGCACACAAAGCCGGTGTGAATGTAGATACGAACCAGCTGGAAAGCCACTACCTTGCAGGTGGTAATGTAGACAGAGTGGTTAACGCACTTATTGCTGCCCAGCGTGCCAATATTGAATTAAGCTTTGAACGTTGTGCCGCGATTGATCTGGCGGGAAGAGACGTGTTAGAAGCGGTACAGATGAGCGTCAACCCTAAAGTGATTGAAACACCATTCATAGCCGGTGTCGCGATTGATGGTATTGAAGTAAAAGCCAAAGCCAGAATTACCGTACGTGCCAATATTGACCGACTGGTCGGGGGTGCGGGAGAAGAAACAGTTATTGCCCGTGTTGGTGAAGGAATCGTTTCTACGATTGGTTCAAGTACTAATCACAATAAAGTGTTAGAGAATCCTGATAGGATTTCTCAAAACGTACTGGAAAAAGGGCTGGATGCCGGAACAGCTTTTGAAATCCTGTCCATTGATATTGCGGATATCGACATCGGCAAAAACATCGGAGCGATTCTTCAGACTGACCAGGCAGAAGCCGATAAGAATATCGCTCAGGCGAAAGCAGAAGAACGCCGCGCAATGGCGATCGCCCAGGAACAAGAAATGCGCGCCCGTGTACAAGAGATGCAGGCTAAAGTAGTGGAAGCAGAAGCTGAAGTACCACAAGCTCTTGCTGCAGCACTTCGTTCAGGGAAAATGGGTGTAATGGACTATATGAACTATCAGAACATTAATGCTGACACCGATATGAGAAATACACTTGGCGACATGTCGGATAAAGACCAGGATGATCAATAATTTTCCTGAAGAGATAAAGGAGAATTTCTATGAATGATCTGCTCGAGTTAATCTTTAGTAATTTTCTAATTGTGGCCGCGGTCATTGGCGGACTGATCAGCTGGTTCTCCAATTCAGCCAAGGAGGAAGAACGAAAACAGAACAGACCTCAGAGATCACGTCCAGCAGGCAGCAAGCCAGTGGGAAGACCTACTATGAAGCAAGCTTCTGCAGAAATGGAAGAAACAAAAGACAGGGTGCAGGAATATTATGAGCAGCGAAAGAAATTAGACTCAGACTCTCATGCAGAAACCAATGTTGAAAAGAACAATTACGGGACTTCCCGGTACAGTGACCGAATGAACCAGGGTAATACGCTAGAAGTTTTAGTTCAGGAAGATTCTAAAAAAGATAAAGTTCAAATTAATTATTCGAAAAAGTGGGACCGCAGTAAACTAGCCAACGGGATTATTATGGCTGAAATACTCGGCCAGCCTCGTGCTTATAAGCCCCACAGCTCCCATCCTAGAAAAAGATAATAAAACGCCCGGATTGTAGTGATACAATTCGGGCGTTTTTCGTATGTATAGAATAAGGGGGGAGCCGGATGTCAAAATGGCAAAGTCAATTTAAGAACTGGGTGAGTCAATATTTTGACCTGCCAGCTGATGTCATGCTGGATCTTCCCAGGATTACAACCATCGGGTCGATTCATGCTTACATAGAGAACTGTACAGGGTTGCTGCACTTTTCTGATACAGAAATCCGTTTGAAATACAGCAGGGGTGTCATTTCCATAAAAGGCAAAGAACTGCGCATCAAAATGATGCTTAAAGAAGAGCTGCTTTTAGAAGGAGAACTGCAGGAAATCCAGTTTTTAAAAGATAAGGGCTAGGGGGGGCAACGATGGCTAAAAATCAGCTTCAGTTTCTGCATGGTCTAATAACGATAGAAGTGTCGGGAGAATATATTGAACCCTTTATAAGAACCTGTGTCCAAAAAGGCAGTCAAATATCAAATGTTAAATACTTGAACGAGAATGAGGTGCAAATGACCATCCGGCTTGAAGATTGGACAACCTTCCGCCGGCTGAGAAAAAGGTTCAGATGCAGGATTAAAGTCAAATCCACGTCAGGACTGCCTTTCTTTCTTCAGCGCATGAAAAGGCATACCGCTTTGTGGGCGGCTGTTCTGTGCAGCTTTCTTGTCGTTATCTTAATGGCAAATACCCTCTGGTCGATTAAAATAGACGGAGTAACCCCCGAGGTGGAAGCCGAGGTCCAGACCCAGCTGAAATCATACGGGATTAAGCCGGGAAAGTTCACTTTTTCCATGAAAAAGCCCCGGGAAGTACAGCGGCTATTGCTGGAAGATGTCAGTGATTTGCTGTGGATCGGTGTGAAAAAACAAGGAACAAGCTATCAGCTGTATGGGGTTATGGAGACAAATTATGATGAGACTGAACAGCCTAAGCCATCTAATATTGTCGCATCCAAAAAAGGGATGATTACCAGTATGTTTATTTCCAAAGGACGCCCGTTAGCAGAAGTTAATGATGTTGTGAAAAAAGGAACTCTTCTCGCTACCGGGGAACTTAAAGAGGAAAGCGGAGAATTCATTCAGTCAGAAGGAAAGGTAATGGCTGAAACATGGTACAGAGCAGAAGTTGAAATTCCCGAGAAGCAGAATATTTATTTAACCGATGGTGATTCCGTTAACTCCTATTCTTTAAAGATCGGTAAGGTGACGATTCCTGTATGGGGCTTCTGGAGAAAAGAAAGCGGAGAAGAGAGACAAGAATCGTTTGATCGAAATTTCCACATATTAAGCTGGAGACTCCCTTTTCAACTTCAAGAGACTACTATTTATACAAACGAGCATATGACCCAGAACTTAAGCAAGAATCAAGCCGTTACAAAAGCTCAGAAAAGTGCTGAAAAATCACTCCTCAATCAGCTTGGGGAGGAGGCAGAAATAACAGAGGGAAAAATTTTGCACCAGCGTAAGGACCGTGGTAAAGTAAAATTAATCCTATTATTTAAAGTAAATGAAAATATAGCTGAAACAAAGTATGTTTCCCAAGGAGACTGAGTATGCAAGGAGAACTTAAAACCATTGATATCCAACTAAATAATCCATCCGAAGCCCTTTCTTTATTTGGCACAGAAGACCGCCATTTAAAACAATTGGAAGAGCAGCTGAAGGTAACTATCATATCCCGCGGGGAGCGTGTCAGCGTCTCGGGAGAAGCCGAACACGTGAAGCTCGTCGAAGAGGTTTTATTAGCTGTGCTGGCCATTATCAGAAAAGGCTTAACGATCACAGAACGCGATATAGTATATGCCGTTGAACTTGCGAAAAAAGGGAAAATTAATCAATTTGAAGCTTTGTTTGAAGATGAGATTACCCGCAACGCCAAGGGGAAATCGGTACGTGTAAAGACATTAGGGCAGAGAAGTTATGTATCTGCTATTAAAAACCACGATCTTGTTTTTGGAATCGGTCCAGCCGGAACAGGCAAAACTTACCTCGCTGTAGTTATGGCGGTGAACGCCCTGAAAAATGGTGAAGTCAAAAGAATTATTCTAACCCGCCCTGCTGTTGAGGCTGGAGAAAGTCTAGGGTTTTTACCAGGTGATCTTAAAGAAAAGGTAGACCCTTATCTTCGTCCGCTGTACGACTCGCTGCACGATGTTTTCGGAGCTGAACATACGGCCCGCCTTATCGACAGAGGAACCATTGAAATCGCACCGCTTGCTTATATGCGGGGAAGAACATTGGATGATGCATTTGCTATATTAGACGAAGCCCAGAACACGACACCTGAACAAATGAAAATGTTCTTGACTCGTCTCGGATTCGGCTCGAAAATGATTATAACCGGGGATATCACCCAGGTCGATTTGCCAAAAGGAATGACTTCAGGCTTGAAAGTAGCCGAGCAGAAACTGGGTAATGTTAAAGGAGCTTCCTTTATTCATCTAGATCAGACAGACGTCGTACGTCACCCACTGGTTCAGCGAGTGATTGATGCTTATGAGAAGGATCCATCTTAAGGCCCGTATAAAGGGCCTTTCTTAATATTTTAAGATCTCTATGGGGAGGAGGGTGAAGGGTGTGGGAAAAAGATTTTGGCACTGGATACGGCGGTCTTCTAAGCACCAGAAGAGTATTTGGAAAATCAGTATTCCAGCACTGCTCATAGCACTCGTCTTTTTTTTACTCAGCATTTCTAACGTACATATTAAAACTTACAGTCTTGAAAAGTTCAGTGAAGCTGAGGAAACTATCCGCTCCCCTATAACGATTGAGAACAAACTGAAGACAGAGCAGCGAATACGGGAAGCTGCACAATCTGTTGAGGACCGCTATCAAATTTCCCTGCCGGTTGCAGAAGAGAGAATCGGGTATATGGAAGAAATTTTTGCAGCTGTGCATGAAGTGAAGCAATCCGCTTCAGAAGAGACATCAACGGAAAAAAAATTAAACCAATTGACATCACTTTTATCTGAACCCATTACTACAGAGCTCCCCACTGAGATTTTTCGGCCACTTTTTTCAGCGTCCCAATCCGAATTAGAATCGATCGAACAGCTATTACTCACTTCATTAAACTCTCATTTTGAAAAAGGTGTAAGAAAGACTGAAATTGAAGATGTTGAGGGAACACTGCAGCTGGAAATCCAATATTCAGACGTTCCAGATCGTTTGAAAGAGGAAGTTTTTGAATTAGCTGAATTCGCCCTTGTGGAAAATACGATGTTTGATGCTGAAGCTACAAGTGAAGTACGTAAAGAGGCGGCTTCTCTTATTCAGCCGGAAATGATTCAGGCCGGAGAAGTGATCGTTTCAGAAGGAGAAACGATCACAAGCGAAATTTATGAGGAATTAGAAATCGCTGGTATATTAAATGAAGACGCCAATTATATGCCATCTATCGGTTTGGCGATCTTTTCTTTAATCGTTGCTCTGTTATTGATGTATCATTTTTACCATATGATTAAAGAGGAGCTGATCTGCTATAGACACCTTTCGCTAGCCGTAGTCGTATCAATCATTATGATGGTGCTCATGAAAGTGATCAGCTTGTTTTCCTCCGCCCACGATCCTATGTTTTATGTGCTGCCAGCGGCCTTAGGGGCGATGCTGATAAAAATTTTAAGCACTGAAAGGTTCGCTATTCTGTTAAGCATTGTCCTCTCGCTGGTTGCGATGATGCTCTTTAACGGGCAAGTGCCTGGAGATTTAAATGCCCATGCAGGCATATATTTATTATTTTCTCAATTAGCGGGTATATTCTTTTTGAAAAATACGAGCGACCGGCTGTTTATTGTTAAAGTAGGGACAGGCATCGGTTTAGTGAATCTTATGACACTGAGCTTCATTTTATTCCTGTCCTTTGAGAAATACGGCTGGCTGGATTTAGCTGTCTTTGCCGGGTATAGTGTAATAAGTGCCCTGCTGTCCATTATTTTAACGTTTGGGCTGCTGCCGGTTATCGGAGTCATCGTTTGGTATACTATCAGATAATAAGCTGCTCAATCTTTCTAATCCCAATCACCCTCTGCTGCGCAAAATTCTCACTGAGGCACCCGGCACTTACCATCATAGTGTGATGGTCGCTAACTTGAGTGAAGCAGCATGTGAGTCGATAGGAGCAAGAGGACTGCTGGCAAGAGTCGCTGCTTATTACCATGATCTCGGAAAAACACTGCGGCCCAACTATTTTATCGAAAATCAAATGGGCCTTAAGAATCCGCACGACTTTATCGATCCGAAGCAGAGTGCGTCCATCATTATTAGTCACCCTTATGACGGGGCGCGTATGCTTAAAGAAGAAAAGTTCCCGGATGAAATAATCGATATTGCGATGCAGCATCACGGGACTACTTTATTGAAATACTTTTATGTAAAGGCGAAAGAAATCGACAGAAACGTCAGTGAAGAAGTGTTTAGATATCCAGGGCCTAAACCACAGACGAAAGAAGCGGCAATTGTATGCGTATGTGATTCAGTGGAAGCTGCCGTCCGGTCGCTGAGTGAGCCGACTCAGGATAAGATAAGAGGGATCGTTCATTTGATCATAGAAAGCCGCATGCTCGACGGACAGTTTGATGACTGCCGGATCACATTTAACGAATTAAAAAAAGTAGAAAATGCAATTTGTGAAACACTACAAGGGATCTTTCATTCAAGAATCCAATATCCAGACCAAAAAACAACCGTGAAGGAGGCCAATTAAAATGATCCACATCGATTTTCACGACGAAACAAATTCAGTAGATGAAGCTTATGTAGATTTAATTGAACGTGTTATCCAGTATGCCGCTAAGAAAGAAGAAGTCCCGGGCGAAGCGGAACTCTCGGTAACGTTTGTAGACAATAAAGAAATCCAGGAAATTAACCGCAATTATCGCCAGAAGGATCAGCCAACTGACGTAATCTCATTTGCGATGCAGGAGCTTGGCGAAGGTGAAGTTGAAGTACAGGCTCAGAATGAGAACCTGCCCGTACTTCTTGGCGATATCGTTATTTCAGTTGATATGGCTAAAGAGCAGGCTGAGGAATATGGCCATTCCCTCGAAAGAGAGCATGCGTTTCTAGCGCTGCACGGATTTCTTCACCTGCTTGGTTATGATCATATCGAAAAAGAAGATGAAAATAAGATGTTTGCTAAGCAAGAGGAAATCTTAAATGAGTACGGACTTGAACGCTCGTAAACGAAAGTATAAGATAGGTTTTAACCATGCGTTTAACGGATTAAAAGAGGTGTACAGAAAAGAAGGAAACTTTAAAATCCATATTCTTGCAGCCGTTCTGGCAGTTTTGCTTGGGGTTGTTCTTAAGGTTTCACTCATCGAATGGACAGTGCTGACAGTAATTATCGTCTTGGTGTTTGCTTTAGAGATGGTTAATACAAGCATTGAACGGATAATGGACTATCTGGCACCTGAACGTCATCCGCTGGTGGGAGAGATTAAGGATATAGCTGCTGGAGCTGTATTGATCGCAGCGCTCGGCTCGGTTATCATCGGGTGCCTTATTTTCATACCGAAATTAATGGAATTATTATAGTGATATAACGGAGGAAGTAATACATGGAGGAAAATTTTAAATCAGGATTCGTAGCAATCATCGGGAGACCCAACGTAGGGAAATCTACATTTATGAACCGGGTGATCGGAGAAAAAATTGCAATCATGAGCGATAAGCCTCAGACTACGCGAAATAAGATTCAGGGTGTATTAACCGATAAGGATGCTCAGCTCATATTTATTGATACCCCGGGCATTCATAAGCCGAAGCACAAATTAGGCGATTATATGGTGAACGTTGCAGAAAACACATTGAATGAAGTAGATGCAATTATGTTTATGATTAACGCCGAGGAAGGTTACGGGCGAGGTGATCAGTTTATCATTGACCGGCTGCAGAAAGTCGATCAGCCGGTGTTTTTAATCGTTAATAAAATTGATAAAGTACACCCGGATCAACTGCTGCCTTTGATCGATCAGTATCGTGAGAAATTGGATTTTGAAGAAATTATCCCAATTTCCGCTCTTGTGGGCAACAATGTTGACCATTTGCTTAACGTACTAAAGGGGCATCTTCCCGAAGGTCCCCAATTTTATCCGGAGGACCAGATTACCGATCACCCTGAGAGGTTTATCGTCAGTGAACTCATTCGTGAAAAAGTACTTCATCTAACTAGAGAAGAAATTCCTCATTCGATTGCCGTTGTCATTGAAACGATGAAGCCGAGGGAGAATTCAAATGCCGTGTTTATACAAGCGGTAATCATTGTAGAGAGAAAATCGCAAAAAGGAATTATCATCGGCAAGCAGGGCAGCATGCTTAAAGAAGTAGGCCAGAGAGCGAGAAAAGATATTGAAACATTGCTAGGCAGCAAAGTCTATCTAGAACTTTGGGTGAAAGTGCAGAAAGACTGGCGGAACCGACAGATTCAGCTGAGTGATTTCGGCTACAGAGAAGACGAATATTAATATTGGAAAAAATTAAGCCTCATCGTTTGTCGTAGATGAAGCAACCTAATAACGTAATTAAAATTCTTTTATGTTCATAGAAAGGGGAGTTTCTTGTGCTAGACGTCACTTGGAACGTTTTTAGACAGACAGGAAACATTGAAACCTATTTACTAATGAAGGAATTGGAAGGAAGCAGCGAATTAGAGGAACCTGCGACATCTGCGACAGAAGAAACGGATACGATGAGTTAATTAAGAAGCAGGTGAACGCCTTGTTAGAAAAAATAGAAGGCATTGTCCTAAGAACGAGGGACTACGGGGAAACCCATAAAATTGTCACTTTATTTACAAGAGAAAAAGGGAAAATAGGGGTTATGGCCAGAGGGGCAAAAAAACCGAAGAGCCGAATGTCCTCTATCACCCAGCCTTTTATTCACGGTCAATATCTAATTCAGATAGGTTCCGGCTTAGGCTTATTAAGCCAAGGGGAAATGCTGTCTTCCCTTCGGGTTATTCGAGAAGATATCGTGAAGGCAGCCTATGCTTCTTATTTGGCAGAACTCACCGACAAACTGGTGGATGAGAAGCAGCCGGATCCTTTTTTATTTGAACAATTTCTAAAGACTCTTCAATGGATAGCGGAGGATAAAGACAGCGAAATATTAGCGATGATGTATGAACTAAAAATTTACCGCAAAGCCGGATTTGCTCCGAAAGTTGATGCCTGTTTAAATTGTGGGCGGGAAGAGGGGCCATTTTCTTTTTCCGTGGTCGAGGGCGGACTATTATGTTTTCGCTGTAAACAGAGAGACCCGCAGGCTTATGGTTTAACAGACCCGCTTTCAAGACTGCTGAGGCTATTTTTACATATGGATGTTAAGCGGCTGGGCCAGGTATCGATGAAAGCGGAAAATAAAAAGAAACTTCGACAGATTTTAGATGAATATTATGACCGGTATGGCGGATATCATTTGAAATCTAAAAAATTCTTAAAACAAATCGATCTGTTTAAGGATAACGATTGACAAATGATGTATCGCTGGAGTATGATTCTATTTACTAAATATTTGTTTGCAAAGAAGGAAAGTAGTAATCGATCACTGTGTGTTTTTAGAGAGCCCGGGATGGTGGGATTCGGGCAGCACGCAATCGATGAAGGCGTTCTGGAGCAAAGTACGTGTAAAGCGGCTTCCGGTTTTTTTGGCGGAAGCAAATAGGGTGGAACCGCGGTAACCCCGTCCCTATGTCGAGGAGACATAGAGACGGGGTTCTTTATGTTTACTTACACTATTAGGAGGTTTAGAGATGAATATTCAAGATATGATACTTACTTTACAAAAGCACTGGTCCAATCAAGGCTGTCTCTTAATGCAGGCTTATGATGTTGAAAAGGGAGCAGGCACGATGTCTCCTATGACGCTGCTGAGAAGTTTAGGTCCAGAACCGTGGAACGTGGCATACGTGGAGCCTTCCAGACGTCCGGCCGACGGGCGTTACGGGCAGAACCCGAACCGTTTATACCAGCACCACCAGTTCCAGGTCATTATGAAACCATCTCCTGACAATATACAGGAGCTGTATCTTGATTCTTTAAAGGCGCTCGGAATCGACCCTGAAAAGCATGATATTCGTTTTGTAGAGGATAACTGGGAAAACCCTACGTTAGGAGCGGCCGGATTAGGATGGGAAGTGTGGCTCGATGGAATGGAGATTACTCAGTTTACTTATTTCCAGCAAATCGGAGGCTTGGAAGCCCGCCCGGTATCTGCTGAAATTACGTATGGTATTGAGCGTCTCGCATCCTATATTCAGGATAAAGAAAATGTTTTTGAATTGGAGTGGACGAACGGCGTAACGGTTGGAGACATTTTCACACAGCCGGAATACGAGCACTCTGTTTACACATTTGAAGAATCTGATGACGATATGCTGTTTGATTTGTTTTCTACGTATGAAAAAGAAGCTAAGCGCATCATGGAAAAAGGGCTCGTCTTTCCTGCGTATGATTATGTGCTTAAATGCTCGCACACTTTTAACCTGTTAGATGCGAAGGGAGTAATCTCTGTAACCGAACGAACAGGCTATATATCAAGAGTGAGAAATCTGGCACGATCTATCGCGAAAACCTACGTAGAAGAGAGAGAAAGATTAGGATTTCCAATGCTTGAGAAGGGGGAGTTCACTCATGAGTAATAACGTACTATTTGAGCTGGGTCTAGAGGAAATGCCGGCAAGATTTATTGATGAATCTTTAAAACAGCTCGAGGAAAATACAAAAAAATGGCTGGATGTGCAGCGGATTCCGTATCAATCGGTTAAAGGACTTGCTACACCGAGACGCCTCGCAGTAGAAATTACAGGCGTGGAAGATAAGCAGCCAGATATTGAAGAAGAAGCGAAAGGACCGGCCAAAAAGATTGCTGTCGATGATAACGGCAACTGGTCCAAAGCAGCGATCGGTTTCTCTAAAGGCCAGGGCCAAAACGTGGAGGACATCTTTTTTAAAGACATCAAAGGAGTCGAATACGCTCATATTAAAAAATTCGTTGAAGGCCAGCCAACGAAGGAGCTTTTAAAAGATTTTAAAGAGGTCTTACTTGGACTTAACTTCCCTAAAAATATGCGCTGGGCAGATTTGAACCTGCGCTACGTCCGTCCAATCCGCTGGATGGCTGCTCTGTTTGAGAGTGAAGTCATTCCATTTGAAATAGAGGGAGTAAAAACAGACAATACTACTTACGGACACCGGTTTTTAGGAGAAAAGACAACCATAGAGCATGCGAGTCAATATGAAGAAACGCTGAACCGCCAATACGTGATAGCTGACGTTCAAAAAAGAAAAGCAGCCATCGCAGCCCAGATCAATGAACTTGAGAAGGAAAAAGACTGGAACATTATACAGGATCCTGAATTATTAAATGAAGTCACACACTTAGTAGAATATCCAACTGTTTTCAGCGGAGCTTACAGTGAAGAATTTCTGAACGTTCCTGAAGAAGCGCTCGTTATGTCTATGAAAGAGCATCAGCGCTATTTCCCTGTCCAGTCTGTAAACGGAAACCTGCTTCCTAACTTTGTCGCTGTCCGTAATGGTGACGATCGTCACCTTGATGTAGTTGCTAAAGGGAACGAAAAAGTGCTTAAGGCAAGACTCTCCGATGCTCAATTCTTCTATCAGGAAGACCAGAAAGGATCGCTTGAAGAGAAGCTTGCCAAGTTAAAGCGAATGGTTTACCAGGTTGAGCTGGGCACACTTGCAGATAAAGTGGAACGAGTTAAAACAATCACTCAGTATATTAGTGAGCAGCTTTCATTAAGTGAGAAACAGCAAAAGCAGGCGGTGCGAGCAGCTGAAATCTGCAAATTTGATCTTGTTACCCACATGGTAGACGAATTCTCTGACTTGCAGGGAATTATGGGAGAGAAGTATGCTAGATTGTTTGGTGAAGATGAAGAAGTGGCAGTTGCCGTAAGTGAGCACTATATGCCCCGTCATGCCAATGGCCAGCTTCCTCAAACTCCAATTGGAGCTGTAGTAAGTGTAGCGGACAAACTAGATACTATTATTGGATCGATCGCGATTGGAAATCTTCCGACAGGGTCTCAGGACCCATACGGTTTAAGAAGACAGTCTTTAGGCATTCTGCAGATCCTTAAACAATTCGAATGGTCTATTTCTGTAGAAGAGCTGTTAAACGCTGTGATTGACCGTTATTATGAATGGGAGCTTCCTACAGCAGAAAAACAAGAGCTGACAGAATCAGTTCACGATTTCTTCCGCATAAGAGCTGCTTATTTACTTAAAGATGAGAATATCGCGCCAGATATCGTCGAAGCTGTGCTGGCAAAAGGAATTCACGTCTATAGAGTAACGCTTGAGAAAGCGGAACTGTTAATGGATAAACGTAACGAGGAATCTTTTAAGCCTGTCCATGAAGCGCTGGGAAGAGTTCTGAATCTAGCGAAAAAAGCGGACAGCACACATGTAGATAAAGATTTGTTTGAAAACACAACAGAGCAAAAATTGTATGACACTTTCCAGGAGGTTCAGCCAGTTTACAATCAATTACTGGCGCAGGAGGAGCCTGCGCAGGCCCTGGAAGAACTGGCCAAACTGGCTCAGCCGATTCACTCCTTCTTTGATCAAACGATGGTAATGGCCGAAAATGAAAAAGTTAAACTAAACAGGCTGGCACTTTTAAATACGCTATCTAATGAAATCTTGGAATTTGCCGACTTAACAAGCATTCAATGGAAACAGCAGTTTTAATATTCGTTCTTTTACCATCTCACTTAAATAGGCTATAATAATTAAAGGAATAGTATGTCACAGTTGATGAGTAGGGTGGTGAAAGAATGGAACTATCCAGCAGGCAAGAACAAATAATTCAAATTGTTAAAGATAATGGTCCGATCACAGGGGAAAGTATAGCTGATCAGCTTAATTTGACACGGGCTACCTTAAGACCGGATCTTGCTATTCTTACGATGGCTGGGTTCTTAGACGCCCGTCCCCGGGTCGGCTACTTTTTTACTGGAAAAACTGGATCAGAGCTTTTAACAGAGAAGCTGAAGAAATTTAAAGTACACGAGTACCAGGCGCTTCCTGTCGTAGTAGAAGAAGATGTTTCGGCCTACGATGCTATTTGTACAATGTTTTTAGAAGATGTTGGTACACTTTTTGTCATCAATACGCAGTCTCTGCTCGTCGGTGTTTTATCGAGAAAAGACTTATTGAGGGCAAGTATAGGAAATCAGGACTTATCGTCCATTCCGGTTCATATCATTATGACACGCATGCCTAACATTTCTATTTGTCAAAAAGAAGATTTGCTGCTTGATGCAGCTCAAAAGCTGATAGAAAAGCAAATCGACGGCCTTCCTGTTGTAAAGCCGGTTGAGAACGGATATGAAGTAGTTGGACGCTTAACAAAAACAAGTATTACAAAAGCGCTGGTAGAACTTGCAACAGACCAGCACTTATAAAAGAATCCTTTCAAAGGAGAGGGGAACTAGTGGGAAAACCAATCATCTATATATTATCAGATTCAGTAGGGGAAACAGCCGAGCTGGTTGTTAAGGCAGCGCTGAGCCAATTCGATGACGGACCTTTTGATGTTCAGCGGATTCCATATGTGGAAGATAAGGGAACGATTAACGAAGCAATCGCTCAGGCTAAAGAACATAATGCTTTAATAGGGTTTACCCTGGTAGACCCGGAATTTCGCGAGCACTTGCTGACAAAGTCCAAAGAACACAACTTAGAATGTGTAGATATTATGGGGCCGATGATGGATGCGATGCAGCGTTTCTTCAAAACAGAGCCGCGGCTTGAGCCTGGTCTTGTTCATAAGCTGGATGAAGATTATTTCAAACGGGTAGAAGCAATTGAATTTGCTGTGAAATATGATGATGGAAGAGATGCTAGAGGAATTCCAAAAGCTGATATTGTTCTGATCGGTGTTTCAAGAACCTCTAAGACCCCATTATCTCAATATTTGGCCCACAAACGGCTAAAAGTTGCGAATGTACCAATCGTTCCGGAGGTAGAACCGCCGGAAGAATTGTATAACGTTGATCCAAAGAAATGTATTGGGTTAAAAATCAGTCCTCAGAAACTGAATGACATCCGTAAAGAGAGGCTGAAATCTTTAGGGTTAGGATCTGAAGCCAGTTATGCAAACATGGACCGGATCAGGCAGGAAATTAGACATTTCAACTCCGTTGTCGATAGAATAGGCTGTGAAGTTATCGATGTTTCTCACAAAGCAGTAGAAGAAACAGCGAATATTATCGTTAACATTATGAGACAAGATTCGAGATAAATCCCTATAAAAAGTCGCGCTTATTATGTAAAGCGCGACTTTTATTGGGGAAAAGTTCAATTTATCTATAGATTTTCGCAAATCTATGTATTATAATGATTATTTGTGTAAAAATAATCTTATTATATGTTGACAGAGATACTTTTCAGAAAAATTAAACATTAAGAAAAGGGCAGGAATCTAAAGATTATTGTAGAATTACTGAATTATGCCGAAAACTATGATTAATGTATGGGTAGATGCTGACAGCTGTCCGGTTCAGAAAGAAATCACTAATGTATGCAAAAACTTTCAAATCACACCTCAATTTATCGCTACGATCAATCACTATAAAGCAGACCCATCAGGGGAAGAGTGGATCTACCTTGACCATGGGTCTCAAAGTGTCGATCTATATATTCTAAATCACGTAAAACCAAATGATGTAGTGATTACACAAGATCTATCACTCGGTGTTCTTCTTACCCCTCAAAGGGTTTATGTCCTTACCCCACGAGGTAAACTAGTTAACGAAGGGGATGCGGTTCAGATAATGAATCAGAAGCACCTCCGGCAGCGAACTTTAAAGCGTAAGAAAAAATGGAAGGGGCCTAAAGCTTTTACAAAACAAGATCGAGAACAATTTTCCCAAACTTTAACCGATATTTTAGAAAGTCATCTCGAGAGGGACGGGATGTAAGTATTTAAGTACTGGTATGGTGATGTTTATGGCTGGACGTATCCCAGAAGAAACTGTTGATGAAATTAGAAAATCCGTGGATATAGCCGATGTGATCGGGGAATATGTGCAACTCAAAAGGCAGGGAAGAAATTATTTCGGCCTTTGCCCTTTTCACGGCGAAAACACGCCGTCCTTTTCCGTATCCGCTGATAAACAAATCTTCCATTGTTTTGGTTGTGGAAAAGGAGGGAATGTCTATTCCTTTCTTATGGAGCTTGAAGGATTCTCCTTCGTTCAAGCCGTAAAAAAAGTCGCTGATAAAACAGGTATTTCTTTACCGGAAGATGTGGATGAGGAACCTTCTAAGCCTCATGATCCGGAAGCTCAGAACGTTTTAGACGCGCACATGTGGCTTACAAAATTATATCATCACCTTTTGCGGCACTCGAAAGAAGGCAGGGATGCTCTTCAATACCTTCATGATCGAGGGTTTACAGACGAGATGATTGAGAAACATTCTTTAGGATTTTCTCCGCCGTCGCAGGATTTTGTCGTTACCTTTTTAGAAAAGAAAGGCTTCCACCCCCAGACGATGGTGAAAGCGGGACTGCTGGTCGTTAATGATCAGGGGGAATATTTTGACCGCTTTCGATCAAGGATTATGTTTCCTTTGCGAAACCACCTGGGAAAGACGGTGGCCTTCGCCGGTAGAGCAATGGGGGATCAAACTCCAAAATATTTAAACAGCCCGGAAACAAATCTGTTTCAGAAAAACCGGCTACTCTACAATTTTGATTATGCCCGTTCAGAAATCAGAAAGACAAAGACCGTTGTGCTTTTTGAAGGGTTTGCTGATGTGATATCAGCCGACCAGGCAGGCATTCATAATAGTGTAGGTACGATGGGAACAGCGGTATCACAAACTCAGGCCCAGCTTTTGAAGCGTTATGCAGATGAGGTTATCGTCTGTTATGACGGAGACAAAGCCGGACAGCAGGCTGCAGTGAAGGCAGGAAAACTTCTCAAGCAGACAGGCTGTCCTGTGAAAATAGCCCGATTGCCTGAAGGAATGGATCCAGATGATTATATAAAGAAATTTGGCGGAGATCGCTTTAAAAAAGAAGTTTTAGAAACTAGTGATCCTTATACGTCGTTTATTATAAATTATTGGAAAAGAAATTATAACCTTCAATTAGAAGGAGATCGCATCGCTTATATCGAAAAGGTAGTACAGGAGGTTGCCCGTCTTGACCGGGCGATTGAAAGAGAACACTATTTAAAAGAGATTGCCAATGAATTTGAAATGGCCTTGGAAACGTTGAAAGAAGAAGTGGAGGAGGTTCGAAGAAAAACTTCTTCAGCCGGACCACCACAAGCTGGAAAACCACAAAGGCATACTAAACCACGCACTTCTGTACAGAGTAAACTGCTGCCAGCCTTTCATAATGCAGAAAGAAAGCTGATTTCCATTATGCTGAACAACCCTGTTATTGCTGAAAAAGTTCAAGAAGAACTAGGCGGAGCATTTAATATTTCTGAGCATCAGGTTATTGTTACCCATTTGTATGCATATTATGAAGACGGTCATGAATCTGATATAAGCCAGTTTGTTGAACGCCTCGACGATCCATCCATTAAGGAACTAGCGGTTCAGCTGGCCATGTCACCCAGCGGGGAAGAGGTGACGGACCAGGAACTCGACGATTACATGAATCGAATCAAGGCGGAACGAACAGACCGGACGGATATTAAAGGACTTTTGGAGGAGCAGAAATTAGCAGAACAACAGAACGATCCTGTTAAAGCAGCACAGATTGCTATGGAAATATTGAAAAGAAAAAAAGAGATGAAAAACACTTATTAACTTGGTATGGATAGTTGGAAGGAGGGGGACTCATGGCAGATAAGCAACAACAGCCATCACGTTCTAAAGAAAATGAAAGCGAGCTAACCTTAGAGCAAGCAAAAGAACAATTGCTTGAAATGGGTAAAAAACGAGGGGTTCTGGCCTACGAAGAAGTGGCTGAGAAACTCTCGAGTTTCGAACTGGATTCCGATCAAATGGATGAATACTATGAGTTTTTAAATGAGCAAGGTGTAGAAGTAATCGGCGATTCTGATCAGGATCCAAGCATGCAGCAGTTAAATAAAGAAGAAGAATTCAACCTAAATGATTTAAGCGTACCACCGGGTGTCAAAATTAATGACCCTGTCCGTATGTACCTAAAAGAAATCGGCCGGGTAAATCTTCTTTCAGCTAACGACGAAATAAGCCTTGCTCAGCGTATTGAAGAAGGCGATGAAGAGGCTAAGCGTGATTTAGCTGAAGCCAACCTGCGTTTAGTCGTTAGTATTGCCAAGAGATATGTAGGAAGAGGAATGCTCTTCTTAGACCTGATTCAAGAAGGCAACATGGGATTGATCAAAGCGGTAGAGAAGTTCGATTACCGTAAGGGTTATAAGTTTAGTACGTATGCTACATGGTGGATCAGACAAGCCATTACTCGTGCTATTGCTGACCAGGCAAGAACGATCCGTATTCCAGTTCACATGGTGGAAACGATTAATAAATTAATCCGTGTACAAAGACAGCTTCTTCAGGACCTCGGCCGTGAACCTACACCTGAAGAAATTGCCCAGGATATGGAACTTACACCGGACAAAGTCAGGGAAATCCTTAAGATTGCCCAGGAGCCTGTATCATTGGAAACACCAATTGGTGAAGAGGATGATTCACATCTTGGTGATTTTATAGAAGACCAGGAAGCTACTTCACCTTCCGATCATGCTGCTTACGAATTGCTTAAAGAACAGCTGGAAGATGTGCTGGATACCTTAACGGACAGAGAAGAAAATGTTCTTCGTCTGCGTTTCGGTCTTGATGATGGACGTACCCGTACATTGGAAGAAGTAGGTAAAGTCTTTGGCGTAACTCGTGAACGTATTCGTCAGATTGAAGCCAAAGCTCTTCGTAAATTAAGACATCCTAGTCGAAGCAAACGATTGAAAGATTTCATGGAATAAATCTAATCTCTTTAGGGGCATTTCAAGCAGATGCCCCTTAACTATTTGCTTCGAGGTGATTTCCTGTTAAGCCCTTTATAACGAAGAGAGATCTGCAGCTTTTAAAACGGCGATAAGTAGAACAGTTGACCAGCTTATTACGGCTGGTTAACTCTTTCTCTTATTTTGGTTCCGCTTTCATTTCTTGTCATTTATTTTACTGAAATGGGAATTATAATGCAAACAAGTCTTTTGTCGACATTTGTTAGGGGCGGATTTATCATCTATCGAAAAGGAAACGTGCAGGAAAATTGGATGAGAGCTGTTGCCCTCTTGAATTTAATGTTATTGTTTTTAATATGAACGGTTAATACGGTTGGGAACTTTGCACAACAGGCGGCCGTTTTCTATATTATAGATATTCAATTTATTTCCTGGGTAATTTCAGGGGATGAAATGCGTGTGAAATTATTAATATTGCCGCTTTATTAGGCATTATACTTGACGGTATTCGGTTACTTTTATGAGTTTTTGAGGCTTTCCCCCTTTCCTGATAGGGGAATTTAAAGTAAAATAAATATAGTCTGTAAGACATAAGTCAACTTTCAAGGGATACATAAGGAGGATGCAACCGATGAAAAGAAACCCTGTGATTCCTTTTGCACTAATTGCAGTGCTGGGGATTCTTGCGATGGTTATCGTATCATCAGTGGGAATTAACGAAAGAGAAGCCATTCAAAATGAAGAAAATGGAGAGGAAACAGAAGAGACTGCAGCCGCTCCTGAAGAAATGTATCAGCAGTCCTGTTCCAGCTGTCATGGCGGCGATCTTGAAGGGGCAAACGGTCCAAACCTTCAAGAGGTAGGATCTAAGTACGAGGCTGAAGAAATTCAGGAAATTATCATAAATGGTAAAGGCGGCGGTGCAATGCCTGCTGGACTTTACACAGGTGATGATGCTGCAAAATTAGCTCAGTGGCTGGCAGAAGAACATCAATAAATTGAAAGAAAAGCTTTCTGTCCTTTCAGAAAGCTTTTCTTTTTATGAGAGGGATTAAATATGAACGGTAAACAGTTATCTCAGCGTTTAAAAAAGGTAGCAGATTTCCTGAAGGACCCCATATTTTTTGCGGATATCGGTTCAGATCATGCTTACCTTCCGTGCTATGTCTGCTTAAGCAATTCATCTGCCAAAGCCATAGCTGGAGAATTGAATGAGGGCCCCTTCTTAAGTGCTCAAGAAGAAGTAAAAGAAAATCAGCTCGAGAACGCGATCGAAGTAAAAAAAGGAAACGGACTCGAAGTGATCGATGAAAGAGTTAATCAGGTGGTTATAGCCGGGATGGGAGGGCCGCTGATCCGAGACATTTTAGAGGAGGGACGTCATAAACTCGAGAATGTCACCCGCATTATTGCCCAGCCTAATATTGATGCACGATCTGTTCGAAAGTGGTTTTATCAAAACGGCTATCAGCTGGCTGCAGAGGAAATACTAGAAGAGAACGGCCACATCTATGAAATACTTGTTGCTAATAAAGAAGACAGTAAATCCCCTTATGGCAAAGATAACTTTGAAAAAGAACTGTGGCTTGGTCCTTATTTAATGAGAGAGAAAAACTCAGCTTTTCTTGAGAAATGGGAAGAAGAAAGAAGCAAAAAGATAAGAGTTATAGAGCAGATGAAACGAGCGAAAAATGCAGATCAAGAAAAAGCGAGGTTTTTTGAACAGCAAATCAAATGGATAGAGGAGGAATTAAGCCAATGACGGTTACCGTAAGAGAAGTCGTTCAACAACTCGATAAGCTTGCTCCTAAGAATCTTGCCTTTGAATGGGACAATGTAGGCCTGCAGCTCGGTTCTCTTGATCAAAAGGTCGAAAACGTGATGGTTACTCTCGACGTATTAGAAGACGTTGTAGAGGAAGCTGTAGAAAAGAATGTTAATCTAATCGTAGCTCATCATCCTTTGCTATTCAAAAAGCTTCATCAAATTGATTTTAGCTCGCCAAAAGGACGGGTCATACGAAAGCTGATTCAGCATGACATCACCGTTTATGCAGCTCATACGAACCTTGATATCGCTCAGGGCGGTGTAAACGACGCGATGGCCGAACTGCTTCAATTGCAGGACGTTCAGCCGCTCATTGAGACTACAAGCAAGTCTTTAGTGAAGCTGGCTGTGTATGTACCCGTAAGTCATGCAGATCAAGTGAGGGATGCAATAAGTGAAGCAGGAGCGGGTCATATCGGGGATTACAGCCACTGTACGTATCAGGTAAAAGGAGAAGGCACTTTTAAACCTTTAGACGGAAGTGATCCTTATATCGGCTCTCAAGGTTCACTTGAAAGGGTAGAAGAGAATCGCATTGAAACCATCATGCCGTCCTCTCTCACGCAAAAAGTTCTGAAGGCAATGATAGAGGCTCACCCTTATGAAGAAGCCGCCTATGACCTCTTTCCTTTGTTAAATGAAGGAGCAAGTCTTGGTGTCGGCAGAATCGGGGAGCTGGAAAACGAGATGTCTTTGTATGATCTCTGCTCGATGATTAAAGAAAAATATCAGGTGCCTCAGCTGCGATACTCAGGAGACGCTAATCAAAAAGTTAAGAAAGTTGCCCTTCTTGGCGGAAGCGGAGAAAGTTATTACAAGAATGCTTTAAGTAAAGGAGCCGACGTTTACATTACGGGTGATATGACATTCCATACAGCGCAGGATGCTGTTGAAGCGGGACTGGCATTGATTGATCCGGGACACCATGTGGAAAAAGTCGTCCATCCTTTTATAAAAGATTGTATAGAAAAAAATGTGCCTCAAGTGGGCACAGTCCTTATTTCGAATACAGATACAGAACCTTTTCGCTTTATGTAAAAAACCGGCGTCCCCCTTAAGGGATGCCGGTTTTTTCATTATTTTTTCTTCACTTTCACACGAGGAAGAATCTTCTTCTGTTCAACTTTGGATTCAAGAACCCACGTGTCTTCATCATCTGGATCGTATTGTTCAATAAATTTGATGACTTCTTTTGTAATTGGAGTAGGGGTAGAAGCTCCTGCTGTTACCGCTACTTTGGAAACTCCTTCGAGCCATTTAAGATCGATTTCCGTAACGTCTGCAATCCGGTAAGCCTGTGTTCCGGCAATTTCCATCGATACTTGAGCTAAACGGTTTGAATTATTACTTTTCGGGTCGCCGACCACCAAAGTTAAATCAGCATCTTTAGCTTGTTCGGAAACAGCTTCCTGGCGTACTTGTGTAGCCATGCAGATTTCCTGGTGTTTTTCGACGTGCGGGTATTTTTCTTTTACCTTTTCCATTACATCATATACGTCCCATTGGCTCATCGTAGTCTGATTGGTGATCATCAGCTTATCATGATTTACGTCCAGATCATCCACATCGTCTTCAGTTTCTACTAAATGAACTTTATCAGGAGCAACACCCATCGCTCCTTCAGGTTCCGGATGTCCTTTTTTCCCGACATAAATAATTTCATAGCCTTCAGCTACGCGGTCACGAATCAAATTATGAGTATTGGTTACATCAGGACAGGTCGCATCCAGTGCGGTTAACCCTTTCTTTTTCGCACGCTCTTTTACTTCAGGTGAAACTCCGTGGGCTGTGAAAATAACAGTCCCTTCATTGATGCCTTCAAGTAAATCTAAGCGGTTTTTGCCATCTACAGTTATAATTCCTTCACTTTCGAATGCCTTCGTAACGTGCGAGTTATGCACAATCATTCCTAAAATATATATAGGTCGTGGCAGGTTAGGGTCTTTTGCTGCGTTTTGGGCAATGACCATCGCATCAACCACTCCGTAACAATAACCGCGAGGGGCGATTTTTATGACTTCCATTGCATAAATCCTCCTCTTTGTGTACACATCTATACTAACTTCCAACCTTTATTATAAAGCCTATAGCCTCAGAAAACAAAGAATCTTCTCAGTCCGTGCAATTCTTAAGGCAGTGGCTTATAATAAGATGGGGACATTATACATTAAAGGAGTACGTCTATGAGCAATCATTCGTTTTATCAATTCGATATCCGGGAAACGGTCGGACATATTATAGAAGGTTATGGTTTTAAAGAGCCTACACCTATCCAGCAAAAAGTTATACCAGCCGCACTTCGCGGTGAAAGTATTATCGGCCAGTCTCATACAGGGTCTGGAAAAACTCACGCTTACCTGCTTCCGCTTTTTAATGAAATGGAAAAGGAAGCCGCGCATGTTCAGTTTGTTGTAGCAGCACCAACGAGGGAGCTTGCTATTCAAATTCATGAAGAAGTAAAGCAGTCCATTGAGTACGCCGGCAAAAAGGGCGAGTGGAGAGCAAGCCTTGTAATCGGCGGAACAGACAAGCAAAAAATGATGGAAAAGCTAAAAAACAATCCTCCGCAAATTGTCGTAGGAACGCCGGGAAGAATTTTGGATATGGCTAAAGAAGAAGCATTAGATCTATCAAAAACCGCTTCATTCGTCTTAGATGAGACGGATCTTATGGTCGACTTAGGCTTTATTGAAGATGTGGATCAAATCTTGGTCCGTACCAATGAAGAAGTCCAGCTTCTCGTCTTTTCTGCAACGATACCGGAAAGATTACAGCCCTTTTTAAAGAAATATCTTACCAATCCAACACATATTCAAATCCAGGACAGCAAGCCTGCCCCTGAGCTTATGGAACACAGGCTTATTGCACTAAGGCATAAAGATCCTGCAGATGTGGTCTTTGAGATTTCTAAAGCGATACAGCCGTATTTAGCGATTATTTTTACAAATGGAAAAGAACAGGCTGATCAGCTGGCGGGAGATTTACTGGAAAGAGGACTAGAAGCCGGTGTTATCCACGGAGGCTTAAGTCCCCGCGAAAGAAAACGGATGCTGAAAGAATTGCAAAATCTAAAATATCAATATATCGTAGCTACAGACCTTGCTTCCAGAGGAATCGATATTCAGGGTGTCAGCCACGTTATTAATGCACAGATGCCGAAGGAAGAAGAGTTTTACATTCACCGTGTAGGCCGGACAGCTCGGGCAGGGTTAGAAGGTACAGCGATCAACCTGTACACAGAGGAAGATCTTCCTTTAATCGAGAAGCTGGAAAAACGCGGCCTTACCTTTACGTTTTATGAAGTGAAAGATGGAGAATGGAAGGAAGCTAAGTCCTATAAAGACAGGCAGAAACGGACACGCACGACTTCTGATATGGAGAAGAAAGCAAAAGCGATGGTCCGAAAGCCTAAAAAGGTCAAGCCCGGCTATAAAAAGAAAATGAAACAGCAGGCTGATAAGAATTTTAAAAAATTAAAGCGAGACAGCTTTCGCAATAAATAGAGAGGAGAATTGTGAATGGTTAAGATTGGGTCACACGTATCTATGAAGGGGAAAAAAATGCTGTTAGGAGCAAGTGAAGAAGCTGTATCATACGGATCCACAACATTCATGATCTATACAGGAGCTCCGCAGAACACGAGAAGAAAAGCGATTGATGATTTAAATATTGAAGCAGGGAAGGCCCACATGAAGGCTCACGGGATCGAGGATATTGTCGTGCATGCTCCTTATATTATTAATATCGGAAACACGACAAAGCCGGAGACCTTTCAGTTGGGTGTTGATTTTCTAAGAAGTGAAATTGAAAGAACCGAGGCGCTGGGATCAAAACAAATCGTACTGCATCCGGGCTCTCACGTTGGACAGGGGGCTGAAAAGGGAATCCCTAAAATCATTGAAGGACTCAACGAAGTTCTCCATAAAGATCAGAATGTCCAAATCGCATTAGAAACGATGGCAGGAAAAGGGTCGGAATGTGGACGCTCGTTTGAAGAAATAGCACAGATAATCAACGGTGTAACGATGAATGAAAAGCTTTCCGTTTGTTTTGATACGTGTCACGTTCATGATGCGGGATACGATATTGTAAATGATTTTGACGGTGTATTAGAAGAGTTCGACCGCATTATAGGGCTTGACCGAATCAAAGTTGTCCACGTCAATGACAGCAAGAACATTACAGGAGCACGAAAAGACCGTCACGAAAATATTGGATTCGGCCATATCGGCTTTGAAGCCCTTCATCAGATCGTGCATCATGAGGTGTTTAAGGGTATTCCGAAAATTCTAGAAACACCATACGTCGGCGAAGATAAGAAAAATAAAAAGCCGCCCTATAAGTTTGAAATTGATATGCTTAAAGCGGGAGAGTACGAGGAAGATTTGAAAGAAAAAATTATGGAACAATAAGAAGAGTGCTGAGCATCAGCACTCTCTTTTTTAATAGGAGCTATGGCTGGGACAAAAAAAGGAAGTTCGATTAAGACCGGCATGCAGTGTGCCAACATCGAACGCCCCTCGTCTGGAAAGCGAGCTGGCTTCACTATTTACAAAAAATAAGCCTTTTAATAAAGCCAGTCTTCGACTCCATACTGTTTGGCTAACCGATGTAATAATATATTGACCGAATGAGCGGTTTCCTTAGAGGTAATGGAGGCCAGCTGCCGCAGCATTCTTTTTCTTCCGTCCGGGTCAAATGGGTTTTCTTTACTATGTTTTAAGGCTTTCGTAATCTTTCCTGCTTCTTCATACGAAATAGGTATGTTATACGTCTGACTGTAATACATTAAATCTTCAATGGTTAACTGCTTCAATTTATGGGTAATGTACTGTTGAGCTACGTTGAACATTCTACCGTCTCCCTCTCTGCTTATTCAGTACACCTTATGTTAAGAGGGCTTAATCTGTTCTCGAAAAAAAAAGGAATAGGAATTCGTCGGTCTAAGGCTCAGGAATAGGGGTTTGCTGTTGAAGGAGTGGATTTAGATGAAAGGAATTATCTGGTATATTAATATCGGAGTCACCGTTATTTTAGTAACTGGCTCTATACTTATCGTTAATCATATGAAAGAACAGGATAACCGGGAGCTAGCTTTACAAAAGAAGCAGCTGGAAGAAAAGCATGAAAAACTTAAATCAGAATATGAATACATATCTCAGCAAAACGTAGAAGAAGACATCAGCTTTAAATACTGGTCAGAAATGGAAGTGCAGGCCGAGAATCTGCATGAAGACAGCGGAGGAGCTTTCAAAAGATCCTGGGCGATTTATTTAGTGAAGAAAGCAAATGAGTATAAAGTCGATCCTGTGATTGTGTATGAACTGCTGAAAGTGGAAACAGGAAGAACGTTTGATCCTTCTCTCGTTGGCCCTAAAACAAAGTATGGGAAAGCGTATGGGATGGCTCAATTTATGACTAATACTGCCCCTTGGATAGCTGACATGGCTGATTTGCCTTATAAAAAAGACTATTTGTTCGACCCCTATTATGCGATGCACCTTTCTATTGTTTACTTAGATTATCTTCACAATAAATATAACAATTGGAACGAGGCACTTACCGCCTATCACCGCGGCATGGGCGGATTAAAACAATATAAAGAAGAAAATGGTGATGCAGACAGCTGGTATGCAGAAGAAATCCAGTCAAACGCTGCTGCGCACGAGACACTTGCCTCTGCTAATTAAATTTATTTTCCCATTAACTCCCTCACTTAAATGTAAAAAAGAATCACATACTAAGCTTGATTCTCAAAACAGAAAGTGAGGTAATTCTTATGGATGAATCAAAAGAGTCTGTAGGGAATCAGAATGAAGAGCTAGAGATTGAACATGAAGAGCCAGAGATTGAGCGTGAAGAACCAGTGACTGAGCATGAAAAGTATAGGCAGCAAAGTGAAGTAGAACGAGTTGCCAGCAAGCCCGTTTACGGTGAAAGCTATAACGAAGAATATGCTCAGGAAGCAGCTGTACCTTTAGATGAACCAATGCGTTCAGAAGAAAGGGAAACGACGATGGAGGATGACGTCAAGCCCGGGTTAGGGTGGATTGCCTTAACCGCAGCTATTCTTTCCTTCTTCTTTGCTCCCTTTATATTGGGGATAGTCGGTATTGTGCTTGGAGTATTTGGAAAACGACGCGGCGCTGATACGCTCGGGAACATGGCGATCATTATAAGTGTCATCTCGATCCTGTTCTCATTATTTATGGCACCAATAACTCAAATGTTATAAAAAAAGTGGACCCTGTGCGGGTCCACTTTTTAAGCGTTTTGCTCTTCTTTTTCTTTTCGTTCTTTTTCGTAATGTTCTTCTGCCAGCTTGTCGACTTCTTTCTTAAGTTCTTCAACCATGATTTCTTCAGGTACTTTACGTATGATCTCACCGTGTCTAAACAAAAGGCCTTCTCCTCTTGCTCCGGCAATGCCGATGTCTGCTTCTCTGGCTTCACCTGGTCCGTTTACGGCACAGCCTAAAACGGCTACTTTAATCGGTGCTTTTATTGTTTGAATGTATTCTTCGACTTCGTTAGCAATTGAAATTAAATCAATTTCGATCCGGCCGCATGTAGGGCATGAGATAAGTGTTGCAGCATTGGATGCTAAACCAAATGATTTTAATAATTCCTTAGCTACTTTAACTTCTTCTACAGGATCGGCACTTAAGCTGATACGTAAAGTACTTCCGATGCCTTTGCTAAGGATAGCCCCAAGGCCTGCCGCACTTTTTACAGTCCCGGCAAACAATGTTCCGGATTCGGTAATTCCTAAGTGTAAAGGATAGTCGATAGCTTCTGCTGCCTTTTCGTAAGCCTCGATCGCCAGCTTAACGTCTGACGCTTTTAACGATACGATAATATCGTGAAAGTCAAGGTCCTCTAAAATTTTAATGTGGTGTAAGGCACTTTCCACCATACCCTCTGCTGTGGGATAGCCATATTTTTCCAGGATATGGCGTTCGAGAGATCCAGCGTTAACTCCGATTCGAATAGGGATGCCCTTAGCTTTAGCTGCTTCTACAACAGCTTCAACTTTTTCACGCTTCCCAATGTTCCCAGGGTTGATTCGAATCTTATCGGCTCCGCCTTCAATTGCTTTTAATGCTTTTTTATAATCAAAATGAATATCCACTACGAGAGGGATGTTGATGCGCTTTTTAATTTCCGGGATCGCATCTGCTGCTCGGTCGTCCGGGCAGGCTACACGTACGATTTGACATCCCGCTTCTTCTAAACGGTGAATCTCAGCAACAGTAGCTTCGACATCGTGTGTTTTTGTCGTTGTCATGGACTGAATCACAACTTGATCTTCTCCGCCTATTGTAAGATTACCGACTTTAACAGGCCGAGTGTCTTTTCTGTGAGTTAATGCCATTAATAATCGCTCCTTTATATCTGAAAAAAGCTGTTCCTCTTATAAATTTGCCAATACCTATTATAAGGGGTAATAGTGTAAATGAGAAGTAGTGCAGCTTAACATGGACCGATTCCTGCTTTAAGATGAAAGAGCAGACGGCCAGCTAGAGAGATTATATCACGAGTCTAATTGGAAGAAAAACTTTACATATCTTTTGAAACATTTTCACGGTTTCATTCGTATTTTAATTATGGGACCTAAAGAGGGGGAAGAGTTATGGATTTATTAGCTTACGACTGGATGGTCATGTTTATAACTTTATTTGGTACGATGTTTTTAATTGGAGAGCTTCTCGTTAATATGAGAGGATTATTTGGCATTATCGGATTTGGCTTTATTACCGTATACTTTTACTCCTTTCTTGCTCCAGATATGTTCGTTATTATGATGTTAGTTTATATTTTAGGCCTGGCTCTTATCATTATTGACGGAAAAATAGTTAACGATGGAACGCTGGCCACTATAGGAGCAGCTGCCATGATTATTGCAGTAGGATTTAGTGCTCCTAATTGGACGGCAGGATTATATAGTGTGATTGGTGTTATTATTGGCGGAGCTGCTTCGTTTATGTTTTTAAAAGTGTTTAAGAGACGAGAAATGTGGACGAAAATCGCATTATCCGATCAGCTGTCTTCAGAGATGGGGTACAATTCGATGAAGGAAACATACATTTCTTTAGTTGGACAGAAAGGTTTAGCCAAAACAGATATGAGGCCTGTAGGGACGATAGAGGTTAATGGGGAAGAGTATAGTGCGATTTCTAATGGCCGATGGATTTATAAAGGAGATCCAGTGAAGGTTACATCCGTAGACGGCACACGGATTTTAGTAAAAAAAGAAGTAAATATAAATGAGAATTAGTACAATGGCTGTTAAACTTAATATCGTGTAAAAAGCCATTTTTCAAAATCAACATAGAAGATATCAAAAAAAAGCACCCTCCCGATTTTTACGGGAAGGGTGTTAATTTTTTTTAGGCAGGTAGCGGAGGGCCAAAGCTGTATAGATAATAGAACTAATTACAAAAAGGTAAAGCAGGATCGAATGAGACCATAAAAATGATTCAATAAGTACAAAGACAATCGTAGGCGCTGTAATCGAAAAAGCCGCGATATTCCATAGCTGTTTGTAATCAGCCCGCTTCTTCCGCCATTTTACGGCTCCCATCGCGATGAAAGCAAAGAGAGAGACAACGATGAATAAAACAGCCGCAATTAAAAAATAAATAAAGGGAAGAAATATAACCACAAATACTCCACTTGACACGTTGTTTAAGGCAGAAGGCGTTTCATTTGAAAGCCAATAAGTAAAGAACGCACTCGCTAAAACAGGAAGTAAGACAACCAAGCTTAAATAAAACAGGTAGCTGATCGCTTTACCCATCGGAAGTATCCGAAAGGCGGAAAGCATCTTAAAGTGGTAAAAACTTTTGATCATTTGCTGAGTTTTGCTCATATTTTGGACTCCTTCTTAATGTCTTTTCTATAGTAATCGACATACTATAGCGAATCAAGGAAATAAATAGAATATGACGTCTAAATAACTCGATTGTAAATTTAATGTTAAGATTTCTAAATCTCCTTTACAAAGCCTTTTATGTTCGTCAATAATGGGGAAGGTGTTAAAAAGAAAAAATAAAAACAAACTTGGATGAAGAAAGGGTGGAGGATTTTGGAGATTAATGTTCAAGAGATGCTGTTTCAGTTTCTTGGTGGACTAGGTATATTCCTTTTCGGTTTGAAATTTTTGGCGGATGGATTGCAGCGTACAGCTGGTGACCGCCTTCGTGAAATACTAGATAAGTTTACAAGTAACCCGTTTATGGGTGTTATAGCTGGTACGGTAGTTACCGTGTTGGTTCAAAGTAGTTCCACGACGACCGTTTTGACAGTTGGTTTAGTTAACGCCGGATTTATGACGTTTAGACAAGCTATTGGGGTTATCATGGGTGCCAACATAGGGACAACCATGACTGCATTTATTATCGGTATTGATATCGGTGCCTACGGTCTTCCGATCCTTGCTGTCGGTTCATTTATGCTGTTCTTCTTTAAGAATAAGAAGGTCGGAAATTTCGGGCAGCTGTTCTTCGGCCTTGGTGCCTTATTCTACGGGCTGGATGTAATGAGCGGCGGAATGAAGCCTTTACGAAGCCTACAGGCGTTTCAGGATTTAACGGTAAGCATGAGTGACAACCCTATACTTGGTGTTGTTATTGGAACTCTGTTTACAGTAATCGTTCAAAGCTCCAGTGCTACAATTGGAATTCTACAGCAATTATTCGGCGAAGGTTTAGTTGATCTGCAGGCAGCACTTCCTGTATTGTTTGGTGATAACATTGGTACAACTATTACAGCCGTATTAGCTGCTCTAGGTGCAAGTGTCGGGGCGAGACGTGCAGCAGCGGCACACGTTATGTTTAACTTGATAGGGGCAGGAATATTCCTAATATTATTAGTACCGTTTACTGCTTATGTTGATTGGTTAAGAACAACCCTGGATTTAAATCCAGAAATGACGATTGCGTTTGCTCACGGCTCGTTTAATATTGCTAATACAATTGTTCAATTCCCGTTTATTGCCGGGATTGCATGGGTCGTTATGAAAGTTGTACCGGGCGAGGATTCTCTGATTGAGTACAAGCCGCAGCACCTTGATCCAATCTTTATTGAACAATCTCCATCCTTAGCATTGGATCAAGCAAAAGAAGAAGTTATCCGTATGGGTGAATATGCTTATAAAGGACTTGAAGAAACAAGTCTTTATTTGAATAAAAAACAGCAAAAACATTCAGAATTAGCATTGCAGATCGAGGAAGCATTAAATAATTTGGACCGTAAAATTACGGATTATTTAGTGGATTTATCTCAAGCTCAGCTTTCTGATGAGGACAGCCATAAGCACTCAGCATTAATGGACTCTGTAAGAGATATTGAAAGAATTGGAGATCACTTTGAAAACATTATTGAGCTGATTGATTATAAAAATTCCAACAAAGTTATACTGACAGATCAAGCGATAGATGATCTTAACGAAATGTTTGATCTTGCTCTAATGACTGTAAAACAAGCGATGAAGTCCTTAGAAAATATGGACCGCGAAGAAGCATTAGCTGTTGTTCAGAAAGAGAATGAGCTTGACCGCATGGAAAGATCATTCCGTAAGAAGCATATTATCCGTATGAATGAAGGATTATGCTCTGGACAGGCGGGCATCGTGTTCGTTGATATGCTCAGCAACCTTGAGCGTATTGGAGACCACGCCGTTAACATTGCAGAGGAAGTCCTTGGAGAGAAAGAAAGCTTATAATTACAGAGCCGCTGCGTATGAGCAGCGGCTTTTTTATATGGATCTGTGAATGGTTTTGTTGAATTTTTTTCACGGAAAAAGCCTGCTCGATTTTGACCTCTCTTGAGGCTTGACCCCGATCCTTGGATCTTTTAAAAAGTTATTTAACAGCATCTCTTTAAAAAAATCCTAGAAAACTATTGAAATGGAAAAAAGCTCATGCTATATTAATTTTGCTGTCAAAAAAGCAGTAACAAAAGCAGTCAAAAAACATAAAAAGGACAGGTTGACAGCTCTCGCAAATCATGGTATATTTATTTGCGTCGCTTCAATCAAGCGAACTTATATGGCGGTGTAGCTCAGCTGGCTAGAGCGTACGGTTCATACCCGTGAGGTCGGGGGTTCGATCCCCTCCGCCGCTACTAACAAGTGCTTCAAGGGCTTTGATCAGAGCGGCAGGCATAAGACAAGCAGTTGTAATGTTCCTGCACTTGGAACAATCAGATGATTGACTTATGACGCGAGCATCTAAGCCATGAAGCCGGATGATACCAAGTGCTTCAAGGGGCTTGCCCCTGAAGCTATCTTCTATACATATTTTAAAAAACTTATACTTATTCAACTATGGCGGTTGTGGCGAAGTGGTTAACGCACCGGATTGTGGTTCCGGCATTCGTGGGTTCGATTCCCATCAGCCGCCCCATGTTGGACCCTTAGCTCAGCTGGTTAGAGCTATCGGCTCATAACCGATCGGTCGCAGGTTCGAGTCCTGCAGGGTCCACCATTTCTTCGCGGAGGAGTACCCAAGTCTGGCTGAAGGGAGCGGTCTTGAAAACCGCCAGGGGCTTCACGGCCCGCGGGGGTTCGAATCCCTCCTCCTCCGCCATTTACATATTTAACGGCTCGGTAGCTCAGTCGGTAGAGCAACGGACTGAAAATCCGTGTGTCGGCGGTTTGATTTCGTCCCGAGCCCCCTCTTTAAACAAACGCCCCCAGCGCTTGTTTTTTTTCTGTTGTTGAGATGAAAACCATAGCCCCTCTCTATTAAAATTGTATTAGAAAGGGCTCTGGGGTATTGTTATTTTTAGAAAAACCCCTTCATATTATGTTTATTTAAACCAGTATCGGGTATTTTAATTACGGAGCCCGTAGCTATGCATAATATTTGCAAGATATATACGGGTTTGGTAATGTACAATTGTGGGAGAAAACGTATACCCATTATTTACATAACAATTTAAAGGAGGAGTTAACATGGCTAAATTTGAACTACCAGAACTACCTTATGCTTATGATGCATTAGAACCTACTATTGATAAGGAAACGATGAACATCCACCATACGAAGCACCACAACACTTACGTTACTAAGTTAAACAGCGCTCTTGAAGGACATGATGACCTTCAGCAAAAGTCTATTGAGGAACTTTTAGCGAATAACTTATCTGCTGTACCGGAAGATATTAAAACTGCAGTTCGTAACAACGGTGGCGGTCATGCTAACCACAGCTTATTCTGGACGATTCTCTCTCCAAATGGAGGAGGCCAGCCGTCTGGTGACTTAGCTTCTCAAATTGAAGAGACTTTCGGAGGTTTCGATCAGTTTAAAGAAAAATTTGAAGCTACAGCTGCAGGACGTTTCGGTTCCGGATGGGCTTGGCTTGTTGTGAATAACGGGAACCTTGAAGTTATTGACACTCTTAACCAGGACTCTCCAATCATGGAAGGCAAAACTCCTATCCTTGGATTAGATGTATGGGAGCACGCGTACTACTTGAACTACCAGAACCGCCGTCCAGAGTATGCTAAAGCATTCTGGAACGTTGTAAACTGGGAAGAAGTTGCAAGACGTTACGACGAAGCTAAATAAACATTTAAAGGTACAGGCGCATAGCCTGTACCTTTATTTTTTGTATATCTCCATCTCCTTTGATCACACTAAGGAAAGATAAATCAAAGGAGATATTCAATTATGATACAAAAGCTGAAAACATGGTTGTCGCAAGAAAATGTCTCTAAAGATTTAATTTTACTGCTGGTGATCGGCGGGTTATACTCGCTTGGTATTTTTCTATCCAGTACCTTTGTGAATGTTTATCTATGGAAACAATCTAACAGCTATACAGATATCGCATTATATAATTTATGCATTTATATTATGCAGCCGATTACTTTTATTGTTGCAGGGAAGTGCGCAAAAAAGATCGACCGGGTCATTGTACTGCGGGCAGGCGTGACGGTACTTTCCTTGTTTTTTTTAACTGTGCTTTTTATAGGAGACAATGCTGCACAGTATAATTTGGTTCTCGGTGCTTTACTAGGGGTGGGATACGGATTTTACTGGCTGGCTTACAACGTGTTAACTTTTGAAATCACAGAACCAGATACCCGGGATTTTTTTAATGGCTTTCTGGGAATTCTTCAGTCCTTCGGAGGCATGACAGGACCGCTGTTTGCCGGTTATGTCATTTCGCGCATGAACCAATTCACAGGCTACACGGTGATTTTTGCGATTTCCTTTAGTTTTTTTATTGTAGCGGTCGTGATGAGTTTCTTCTTGTCGAGGAGAAAAGCAAAAGGTAATTTTTCGTTTAAACGGATTATTTTAGAACGGAAGTATAACAGCAATTGGAACAAAATTTTAAAAGCTCATATTTCTCAAGGGTTTCGGGAAGGGACTTTTTTATTTGCGGTAACCATTTGGATTTATCTTGTAACCCGTGATGAATTTTCACTTGGGATCTTTAACCTTGTGTATTCTGGGTTTTCACTGCTTTTTTATTTTTTAGTTACCCGCTGGATAAAGCCTGGAAAGAGGAAGAAAGCCATCTTTCTTGCGGGACTGTCCCTCTATTTGTCCGTTCTGCTGCTAATTTTCAGTGACAGCCTGTCTCTGATTTTATTTTATGGGGCGATTGCCGGTGTATTTTTCCCTGTGCTTTTTGTTCCGTATCAGTCCTTAACTTATGATGTGATTGGGAAGTCATGGAATGCGGGGGAAATGAGGATTGAATATATTGTAGTGCGGGAAATTTTTCTCAATACAGGGCGAATCCTTTCGATCTTCATTTTTTTATTAGCCATCGTTTTTATTCCACCGGAAACAGGAATTCCATATATCTTGCTTTTAGTAGGAGGAGGTCATTTCTTTATCTACTTTTTCATTAAAGATATACATTTCACGCCTAAAGAAAGTGTGCAAAATAGCTGAATCTCCCACTAGTTCTTTACTATCAAAAAATGCTATACTGAAGTTTAGATAATTTTTTTGAGGTAAGGGAGAGGAACCGATGGGGAAGAAGAAAGCTGGCAGGAATAAGTCACATTTGCCTTTCCGTTTAAATATCGTATTTTTTGTAGTGTTTCTGTTGTTTGCCATTTTAATTTTACAATTAGGCGTTGTACAGATTTTAACTGGTGAGGCAGCACAGGAACAAATTGACCGGACGGAGAATACAACGACGACTATTCCTGTTCCTCGAGGGGAGATGTACGACAGGTTTGGTCGTTTAGTTGTAAACAATAAGCCTCTTTATTCCATTACATATACACCGCCAAAAGGGGTACAGCCAAGGGATCGTTTAGAGCTGGCTGAAAAACTTGCACAGTACATTGATATGGAATATGAAGACAAATTAACGAAACGAGACTTAAAGGATTATTACTTTTTAAAGAATGAAGAAGTGATCACCCAGCGGGTATCAGAAGAAGAATTAGAAGGCCTGGATAATGGCGAAGTGTATAAGGCGCAGCTTGATACCATTACAGAAGAGGAAATTAGCAGCTTTGATGGTGAGACTAAGGAAGTTATAGCTATTAAGAAAGAACTGGATCAGGCTTACGCACTTGCGCCTCATGTCGTTAAAAACAAAGGAATATCTGAGCAAGAATATTCTACGGTAGCTGAACATTTATCAGAACTGCCTGGTATTAATGTGACGTCTGACTGGGATCGTGAGTATCCATTTGATGATATGTTTAGAAGTTATATAGGAAGCATTACAACTAGTGAGCAGGGAATACCGGGGGAGCAGGAAGATTATTATATGTCGCTGGACTACAGCCGTAATGACCGCGTTGGAATAAGCGGACTTGAAGAACAGTATGAAGAAGTGTTACGCGGCACGAAAGAAAAAGTTCAGTATACGACAGATAGTGATAACAATGTTGTAAACACAGAAGTCGTCCGCGAAGGTTCGAGGGGGAAAGACCTCGTATTGTCCCTCGATATGGAGCTTCAGCAGGAAGTAGACAAGATCGTTGAAGAAGAGCTGGTTAAAGCCATTGAACAGGAACCGGCAGCAAACCGTCACATGGAAAATGCGATTGTTGTCATGGCAGACCCTAACAATGGAGAGATTTTTGCTATTTCAGGCAAAGAATATAACCGTAACCGTGAGCCGGGAGAAGACAAAGTAACGAACGTCGGCCACCATGCGCTTTATAATTCCTATATGCCTGGTTCGACTGTAAAAGGAGCCACAGTGCTGACTGGGCTGGAGGAAGGAGTCATTAGTCCAGGAACATATGTAAATGATAGAACTCTTCGCTTTGCAGGCTCGCCGAATAAGAGCTCTTATCGTTCGGGCATCGGAAATGTTAATTATTATTCCGCCCTGCAGCAGTCTTCCAACGTTTATATGTATTTCATTGCGATGTGGATGGGCGGTCACGAATACGTGGAAAATGGGAATTTAAACTTAAAAAGTGATACGCTGCAGCGATTCGTCTATCACTTTAACCAATTTGGACTTGGAGTAGAGACAGGAATCGATTTCCCATACGAAGCTCGCGGATTTGAAGAAATGGAGTTCCCGAATCCAGGGGTAGTGCTTGACTTTGCGATTGGCCAGTACAGCACGTATACAGCAATGCAGCTTAACCAGTACGTATCGACCATTGCAAATGGAGGTAATCGTGTCCGGCCTAAGCTGGTCAAGGAAGTTCATAACCCTAGTCAGGATGGAGATGGACTCGGTCCGCTTTACAAGAAATACGATACGGAAGTTATGAACCGCGTCACCATGGACCAGAGTGACATCGAGCGGGTTCAGGAAGGTTTCCGGGCAGTATTTCAATCGGGAGGAACAGCTTACAGCTATTTTAATGATGCTGATTACCAGGCAGCCGGGAAAACAGGGACAGCCCAGCAGAGGAAATATTACACGCAGGATGATGGAGATTCAGTAGGGTATGATACCTTAAACCTGACGATGGTCGGGTATGCCCCTTATAATGATCCTGAGGTCGCTTTCTCGGTTATCGTTCCATTTACCGGGGAAGACTCGAGCACGAGTATTAATGGATATATCTCCCGCCGTATACTAGATGCTTACTTTGAGCTGAAAGAAGATCGGGCGGAAGAAGGAATAAAAAAAGATCTAACAGAAGCAGATGAGTGATGCCTTAAGCGCATCACTCTTTTTTTTGTTTATACTAAATAACCAGGAGGAAAGATTGAATTTACAAAACCTTAACGTTGAGTATATATAGGGTTAAAACTCCTCTCTTAATATAGGGACTGTAAGCGAGTTAACTAAAATAGAGATGTGGGGGATTTAGAAATGAAAAGAATTAAAAAGTTTGCATTGTTATTTGCTTTTATACTAGCAGCTGGAGTACTTGCTGCATGCGGTTCATCTGAAGAATCTGGCTCAGGTGAAGGAAGCGGCGGCGAAGGAGAATCCGGTTCAATCACAGTGGGCGGATCAAGTGCTATGCAGCCATTAGTGGCAGCAGCTGCTGAACAATTCATGTCAGAAAATCCTGACGCTCAAATTAATGTACAAGGCGGAGGAAGCGGAACTGGACTAAGTGAAGTTGCAGCAGGCAACTTTGACATTGGTAATTCTGATTATTTTGCTGAAACAAAAGAAGATATTCCAGCAGATGAACTGGTTGACCACAAAGTTGCAGTTGTAGGCATGACCGCAGCAGCTCACCCTGAAGTTGGTGTAGACAACCTTTCAAAAGAAGACTTAAAAGCAATCTTCACAGGCGAAATTACGAACTGGTCTGAAGTTGGTGGAGCAGATCAGGAAATTACCATAGTTAACCGTCCTGATGGATCTGGAACCCGTGCAACGTTTAATGAATTCGGTCTTGATGGTGAAGAACCTGCTGAAGGAATTACGGAGGACTCTTCAAACCGTGTAATGCAAATTATTAATGATACTCCTGGAGCTGTAGGTTACTTGTCTTTTGCTTATTTTGAACTGAATAAAGACATTATTCCAATGGGTATTGATGGAGTAGAACCTACGGATGAAAATGTCCAATCAGGAGAATTTCCAATCTGGGCTTATCAGCACAGCTACACTAAAGGTGAGCCGGAAGGTCTTGAAAAAGAATTTCTTGATTATATGATGAGCGAAGAGGTTCAAACGTCTCTTCTTCCAGAACAAGGATACATTCCATCAACTAAAATGGAAGTAGAACGTGACGCTGAAGGTAACGAATCTGAAATTGAATAAAATAGTAATTTAGGATGTAAATAGGGAATCAACACGGGTTGGCCGGTTCGTCTACTTCTTCACATTGAGAAACAGTTTCTCATGTAAAAAGTAGGCTTTCCGTTCAGCCCATTTCCCATGCATTAGGAGGAGTATGTTATGGCGAACGCCCAGAATTCTGAGAGAAATAATCATAGATTGTTGAAAACGAATCGTTCTTCAAGCAAACAAAATGAAACACGAGGTAAAATTCTTGTATTTTCAAGTGCGGCTTTGGTTATCGTAGCAACCATCGCCATTACTTTATTTCTAGGTTATAAAGGAATCAGGACGTTTTTTGCCTTTGATGTAAGCTTATGGAACTTTCTAACAACCACGGGATGGGATGGAACTGAAAATAGTGGTGCCTTTTCTTTTATATTTGGTTCTTTTGCTGTCACTTTTTTAGCTGCTTTATTTGCAGCTCCTTTAGGAATTGGAAGTGCGATCTTTATGACAGAGATTGCGAAAAAGTGGGGACAAAAAGTACTTCAGCCAGTGATTGAAATTTTAGTAGGAATTCCATCTGTAGTCTATGGTTTAATCGGGGTTACTGTCATTGTTCCCCTCATCCGGAATAATTTTGGAGGCTTAGGCTTTAGTCTGCTTGCAGGGATGATCGTTGTAGGGGTTATGACACTACCAACCATTACTAGTATTTCGGCGGATGCCATTAAAGCCATTCCTGATGATATTAAAAATGCATCGTATGGCCTGGGAGCAACAAGATGGCAGACGATCTATAAAGTTATTATTCCAGCAGCGCTTCCTTCCCTCATGACTGCTATTGTATTGGGAATGGCGCGTGCATTTGGTGAAGCTTTAGCTGTACAAATGGTTATTGGAAACGTGAGAGGTCTTCCTTCATCGATCACTGATTCAGCTGCTACGCTGACATCTATCATTACTCTGGACATGCCGCATACTACTTATGGAAGTGTGCACAACAGTTTACTATGGTCTCTTGGACTAATTTTATTAGTGATGTCCTATGTGTTTATCATTATTATTCGCGTGGTGTCCTCAAGGAGGAAAGTTTAATGAATAGACGATTAGTCAATAATTTAGCAACTTCAGTGTTTATTCTATGTGCGGTCCTTATGACGGCCACATTAGTGTACCTTTTAGGTTATATTTTAACGAGTGGGTTATCCTACGTGGATATGTCCTTTTTAACTTCTGATTCCAGTTCATTTATGGAAGGTGGAGGGATTAAGAACCAGCTATGGAATTCCTTCTATATCCTAATTGTAACGCTTATTCTTTCAGTGCCCCTTGGTATATTAGGCGGAATTTACCTTGCTGAGTATGCTCGGGCTGGGAAATTAACGAATGTCATTCGAACTAGTGTAGAAGTTCTATCGTCTCTGCCATCTATAGTAGTGGGGATGTTTGGTTTATTAGTATTTGTACAATATATGGGGTTAGGTTATTCCATCATTGCAGGATCGCTGGCACTAACGGTTTTCAACCTTCCAATTATTGTAAGAGTGACAGAAGATTCGATCCGTTCGGTACCTGGCAAACAAAAAAATGCCAGCTTGGCATTAGGTATAACTCACTGGCACACTGTAAAGACTGTATTAATTCCAGCTGCATTTCCCGGAATATTAACAGGAATCCTCTTATCCGCCGGCCGAATCTTTGGTGAAGCAGCGGCCCTGTTATTTACCGCTGGTTTGTCGACTAATAATTTACAATTTAACACATGGAACCCTTTTGACAATAATTCACCTTTAAACCCTTTTAGATCAGCTGAAACACTTTCTGTTCACATTTGGAAGGTTAATTCACAAGGGATTATGCCAGACGTTGATGCGATAGCGTCAGGTTCTGCTGCAGTGCTTATTATCTTTGTCCTCATCTTTAATGTAACAGCACGTGTTATCGGCAATATCATTTTCAAAAAGATCACTGGTTCTAAGTAGGAAGGGGATAAATGACTAATGGCAAAAGTTAATGTTAAATCCAAAGGTAATAAACAAGAGCAACAAAGGTTAAGTCATAACAAATTCAGCCTGGAGAAAAATAGGCACCAGGAAGAAAATTCTGAAACCCTGCTTGATTTAAAAGATCTTAGTGTGTTTTATGGAGATAACCAGGCAGTTAAAAATGTTTCGATGCCTATTGAAAAAAATAAAGTAACAGCTTTTATTGGGCCCTCAGGATGTGGGAAATCAACACTTTTAAGAACAATTAACCGAATGAATGACCAAATTCGTATTGCCCGCTATGAAGGTCAGATTAACTATGAAGAATTAAATATTTTAAGAGATGATATCGATGTTGTTGCTTTAAGAAAAGAAATTGGGATGGTTTTCCAAGAGCCGAATCCATTTCCTAAACCGATTCGGAAAAATATAACTCATGCGCTTAAGTTCATGAAAATGTCCAAGGCAGATATGGTTGAAATGGTAGAGGATTCTTTGAAACAAGCAGCCTTATGGGATGAAATAAAAGACAGGCTGGATGATTCCGCATTGTCTCTTTCAGGCGGACAACAGCAGCGGTTATGTATTGCTCGCGCTTTGGCATTAGAGCCAAAAGTGCTTTTACTTGATGAACCTACTTCAGCCTTAGACCCAATATCAAGTGCTAAAGTAGAAGATCTAATTATGGAATTGAAAAAACACTACACGATAGCTGTAGTTACTCATAATATGGAACAGGCCGCAAGGATATCAGACAATACAGCTTTTATGTACAACGGAGATTTAGTTGAATTTGGCAATACGTCAAATTTATTCACTAATCCCAAGGAAAAACGAACAGAAGACTATATTTCTGGTAAGTTCAGCTGATATTGAAGTGATGACATTAAAAAGGATGAGTTAAATGGAAAAGCATTCTTATAAAGTAGAAAATCTCAATCTATGGTATGGAAGTAAACAAGCCCTATATGAAGTTAAGATGGATATTCCTACAAATAAAGTAACAGCCATCATCGGTCCATCAGGCTGTGGGAAGTCAACTTTTTTAAAAGCTTTAAACCGTATGGTTGAAATGGTCCCTGAAGTAAGGGTTTCTGGAAAGATAAATTATTATGGAGATAATATTTTTGATTCGAGTTATCACCCGGAAGAGTTAAGAACGAAAGTAGGGATGGTTTTCCAGCACCCTAACCCATTTCCTAAATCTATTTATGAAAATGTTGTGTTTGGAGCTAGAATCCAGGGTATTAGAAAAAAAGCAAAGCTGGATGAAATGGTGGAAAGAAGTTTAAAGCAGGCGGCTATTTGGGATGAAGTTAAAGACCGCCTCCACACGAATGCGATGGGGCTTTCGGGTGGTCAGCAGCAGAGAATTTGTATTGCTCGAGCGATTGCCAACCAACCAGATGTTATCTTAATGGATGAGCCGACTTCTGCCCTTGACCCGATCTCAACTCTAAGAGTAGAAGAGTTAATTCAGCAGTTAAAAGAACAATACACGATTGTAATTGTTACTCATAACATGCAGCAAGCTTCTAGAGTATCGGACAAGACCGCTTTTTTCTTGAACGGAGAGCTTGTGGAATATGACAATACAAACCAGATATTTTCAAATCCTCAAGATAGACGCACCGAAGATTATATTAGCGGAAGGTTTGGATAATAACAGAGGAGGAACCTGGATATGCAGACACGACGTTTTTTTGTGGAAGAATTAGAGAAGCTGAAAGTAGAAGTGGAAGAATTAGCGGAGGATACGAAGCAAGTCCTGAGAAATTCTGTAGATGCTCTTTACAATAGTGATTTAAAAGTAGCTCAAAGTATTATAGACAATGACCATGTGTACAACAAGAAAGAGCAGCACATTAATGAATCGGCTTTAATTATGATTGCCAAGCAGCAGCCGGTAGCTTCTGACTTAAGAAGGTTAATCGTAGCTATTAAGATCTCGACAGACTTAGAGCGAATGGCAGACCATGGAAAAAATATTGCAAAAGCTACTTTATTTTTAGGGGAGAATCCGCCTATTTCCATTCACTCTTCGATTAGGGAGATGATGAATCTATCCCTGGAGATGGTAGATACGGCAATTAATGCATATCATTTGGAGGATGTTTCTTTTGCTATGTTATTATCTGAGAAAGATGATAAGGTGGATGAGCTATATGGACGTATCACAAAAGATTTATTAGAAATGACGGCAAGCAATCCAGATCAAATTCAATATATTATGCAGACAGCTTATACTTCAAGATATATTGAGCGATTTGCCGATCATATTACAAACATTGGGGAAAGCATTCTTTATTTAATAAAAGGTGTTTCGTATGATTTAAATGATTAGAAAAAACAGGGAAGCTTAAGCTTCCCTGTTTTTTATTGTCTCGTAATTTTATCGGCAATTTCGTCTCTGTTCATTTCTTCAACAATTTCGAATTCGCCGATTTGTACGTATTCTGTTAAATTGCGGTCATCTAAGTAGATATTAAAAGATTCAGCGCTATCGATAAAACCCTTATCTTCAAGGATTTGGCTGATTTCTGTTGAACTTGTACCTGCGTTAACCACTAGAGTATAGGTAGATGGTTTTTCATCAACCTGTTCTTTATCCTCTTTTTCTTCTTCTTTTACATGATCTTGTGCTTTTTCTTCTTTTACAATTTCTTCAGCTTTCGCCGCCATCGATTCCAGTTCGGCAGCCTGTTCCTCGGTTAGTACGTGATAATTCTTTGATTGTAATTGATCGATCATTTTTTCATCGGAGAGGGCCGTTACAGTTTTAGAAGAACTATCAGGTGAAGTGATGAAGAAGACGCTTATTAAAGCCGTAGCGGTTAAGAGACCGATGGAGAAAAATTGCAGGGGCTTCTTCATTTTCTCACACCCTTAACTTCCAGCTGACTGACAATCGAATGCACATCTTCTACATTTAACTGTGTTTCTTGGGCGATGCGTTCTTTAGAATAGCCGCCTCGATACATACTTTGAATAGTCTGCTCTAAACGAGGCTTTGAAAAGTACTGTTTTTTCGCGGGCAGGCCGCTTTCATCTCCCGACAGCAGTTCTTCCTCTAACACATTCAATTTTTTCTTTACTTGATATGTATCTTGCATGGCTTGAATGGACAGCTGTTCTACTTGATCTTCAACATCTTTAAGGCGATCGTTCATGAAAAACGATGCGATTAACAGAATAACGGCCACTGAAGCTAGAGTAATTAATACGGTCGTCATTTCTTTCACTCCTCTCATACCACGTACAGTTATACCACATCCTGAAGAGGATATCTATTGATTTTTTTCACCTGATCGAATACATACTTGAAAGCTGAGCAAAGTTTTGGTACGATAAGTTAGTCTGATTATGTGATGAAAGACAGTGAATAGATTTTTGATTTGGAGGGATAATGATGCGTGTAAATGTTACACTTGCTTGCACTGAAACTGGTGACCGTAATTATATTACTACAAAAAATAAGCGTACGAACCCAGAGCGTATTGAACTTAAAAAGTACAGTCCGCGTCTAGGAAAGCATACGCTTCACCGTGAGACTAAATAAGCAGCAGGGGATTCACTCCTGCTGTTTTTTTTATATTTGACGTTGTTAATCGACATTGTTGATATTGGATAGAAAAGTAGGTAGTTCTGCGAGGCTCCTGCGGAAAAACGAGCGGTGCGAGACCCAGCAGCGCTCGTTTTTACGAGAAGGCTCGGTCGTTCGTCTGCTTAATAGCGAACGGGTGTCTCTTTTCTTATTTAATGGAGGGGTATTATGAATAAAAAAGCATTAAGAGAGCATGGAAAGCTGATTTTGAAGTCTTTTTCCCCAGAAGAAAAGCAAAATTTCCAGCAAAAGATCCACAGCAGGCTGTTTTATTCTGAGAGTTGGAAGAAAGCTAAGTCAGTCGCCGTCACGGTTTCCTTTAAGCACGAATGGGACACTTACTCCATCATAGAGAAAGCCTGGAAGGATAATAAACAAGTGGCCGTGCCAAAGTGTGATCCTAAAACTAAAGAAATGACGTTTTATCTCTTACATAGTTTTGAGCAGTTAGAAACCGTCTATTACGGTCTGAAAGAACCTTCACCGGAAGTCTCCACTCCGATAGTAAAGGACGAAATTGGTTTAATAATTGTGCCCGGCCTTCTGTTTGATAAAGAAGGGTACCGGATTGGATACGGCGGCGGATTTTTTGACCGCTATTTAATCGATTATGAAGGGGAGACAGTTTCATTATTATCAACCCGACAGCTTATTGACAAAGTCCCTGTGGAGCCATTTGATGTAAAAGTAAATCAGCTGATTACGGAAGAAGGCTTATTATCCTGCGAAAGGGAAGAATAATTCCAGGTATCCATGCTCATCCTACCTTTAAACAGACTGTTTTAGGAGGAACCGCATGAATGCCTTTAAAGTTCTACTGCTCATTTTGTTTCCTGTAGGTGTAGCCGGTTATACGTTTCGTAATCGAATTGTTTCTTTTGTTGCTGCTGTTCCTGTACTTCGTAAATTTGCGGTTCGCACAACGATGCGGATCCCATTTATAAGGAAGAAATTCATGGGACAATTATTTCGTTCATAAACTTTGTTAAAGACTGCTTGCTCATCAGGCAGTTTTTTTGTGAGCTTTTTTGGGCACATTTAGTAAATAAGCATGATAAGATCGAAGAAAGGAGGGGTGATGGGTGTACATTAAACAAGAGTATTATTTATGGAAGCTTGCCCATGAGCTGGTCGGTCATGATGGGTTTGAGATCCTCCATGTGGAATCGGAGAAAAGTGAGGTATGGCTGGAAAAAGAGCATAAAGGAGAGCGTCATATCTATCGGCTGCTTCATGGTGTGTTTAACTGGAGAAACGAGATGAAGCGGGATATTGATTATGTACTGCAGCAAATTAAGCAGAATAGCAGGCTTCTGGGCGGGAGAAATGTTCACGTCCACTGCCTCTATATTTCTGAATACCCTCCTGTTGATGAGTGGGAAAATGTAAACGCAGATCCTGCCGGTTATATAAAAAAACTTCACATCCATTACCTTGATGATGAAGAAAAACAAAGAGAACACGAAGCTTTTTCCCCTGTCTTATCGTCGCCGCCTGTCATTCCTGATCAATTGGATGAAATGGAACTGGAAAGGCAGGCTGGTTATTTAAAGCAGCAGCTATATACCATTCAGCAGAGAAAGATCAAAGAAGCGCAGCAGGTTTTCTCTTTTGGGACGCCTAAAATTACTTATATTCTGCTTGCAATTAACCTTATGATGTTTGCGTGGCTTGAGATGTCCGGAGGGAGTACATCTGTCGTTACGCTTATCGAGTTAGGTGCCAAGTATAACCCGGCTATATTAGAAGGAGAATGGTGGAGGATTATCAGTTCAATGTTCCTTCACATAGGGATCTTTCATTTATTAATGAACATGCTGGCGCTTTATTATTTAGGATCAGCAGTAGAAAGGATTTACGGCTCCCTAAGATTTTTAGTTATCTATTTTCTTGCCGGTATTTTCGGCGGGCTGGCAAGTTTTGCTTTTAATCCTAACGTGGCAGCCGGAGCTTCCGGGGCGATTTTCGGACTATTTGGTGCACTGCTTTACTTTGGTTTAAAAAATAAACGGCTCTTTTTTCAGACGATGGGATATAACTTGATTTTTATAATTACGATTAACGTTGTATTTGGATTTGTTGTTCCTCAAATAGATAACGGCGCTCACCTCGGAGGATTGCTGGGCGGATTTCTAGCTTCGGCTTCGGTTAGTCTGCCGAAAAGAAAAGAGGGAATGAAGCAGGTTCTCGGAGCTGTGGTTTATACGGCTGCTGTTCTTATACTTATTTTCAGAGGCCTATCAGGAGTTCAAGGAGAATACGGGTTGACGGAGCTTCAGTTCTCACAGGAGCTGATTGACCAGGAGAATTATGAAGAAGCGATCAGCCGTACGACCAATGCCCTGTTAAAACCGGGGGAGTATGAAGCAGAATTGTTATTCAACCGGTCCTTTGCTTATACACAGACTGACGAACTGGACCTTGCCCAGTCTGATTTAGAAAAAGTTATAGAGCTTCAGCCCGACATGGCTGAAGCTCACTATAACCTTGCTCTTATCTATCAGCAGAACAAGAAGATTGAGCTGGCTCAAAAGCATTCGCGTGAAGCTGCACGATTAAATCCGGATCATGAGCAGTTCATTGAATTAAAAGAAGAACTTAATAGTATTGAATAAGCTGATGATTCTTCCCCTGGTCATCTTCAAACAGTACCATTAAATGGGTGCCTTTTTTATCGAACAGCAGTAAAGGCTCGTAGCTTTGAATCGGGTGGCTGGACTCCGAATCTTTTATACCGAGCACATAATTTTTATAAAGTCCTTCCCACAGCTGACCAGAAATTCTGTCAAACTGTTCAGGATCCGTATAAGGGAAAGGGTTTTTTTGTGTGTAGTTGGCCAGTTCAGTAAGAGGTGCTGTAATATATTGATCGGTGGAAAGCTGATAATATTCCATCAGCTCTGCCCACTGGGCTTCAAGCTGCTGGTTAATGGAATGGTCTAATTTTTTCTGCCATTCTTCTTCCTCTTGTGATTTAGGTTTATGAAAAGCAAAACGTTTGGTATGGGGAGAATCTATGATATAGAGACGGTCATTTGATACAGCCTGGATGCTTTTAATCGTATCATCTTCATGGTATTCGCCATGGTGAACGGAGAGAGCTTCATATCTTTTTGTATCTTCCCCATGCAGAAAAGACACTTTATGGATTTCCTCAACGTCCTGCTTCCACTTATTCACGACACCTTTTAACCTTCCGTTTACGAATAAAAGAGATACATCCTGTCTCAAATAGGCTGGCTCATCACTTTTAGAAAAGATTTCCCATTCGATTTCATATTCATCGTCTCCTTCGCTTTCTTTAAAAGCGAGAGTAGTGGAAGCTGTCTCAAATTTTCTTTCTTCATCAATAGGAAAGTATTTGATGACAGACAACTCCTTATGGGAGAAATGAAAGTATGTGATGACCACTCCAACGAGAAAAAGTCCGATATATAACCAGATGTATTTCATTACATCCACTCCCTTAATAGCTCTATGTAACCTTATGAAAAAGAAAGAGAGGACATGCTAAAAAAATTCATCATCTATGGAAGAAGCGTATTTTTTCTTTCTAATAGTACAACCTAATTTTGATAAGGGACGATTAGGGGCGGATACAATGAACAAAAAGAAACAGCCATTATTCAATCATTATGATGAGAATATAGACTATTTAACTGACTACTTGGGTGTAAATGAAAGCTTTGATGTTATTCATCTCGATTTGGTATATGCGAACCGAAGAATGTCTCTTTTTATGGTGGATGGATTTGTTAAAGATGAAATTCTACACTATTTAATGAGACTTCTTTCACGGCTTGAACCAGATGAAATAGAGCCGGACCCTCTGGAAAAATTATTTAAAACCCATCTGTCATACGTTGAATTAGATAGAGTAAAGGATCTTAATCAGGCAGGTGACTTAGTCCTTGCTGGACCGACTGCATTAGTCGTGGAGGGCATCGATGAAATAATAATGATCGATGCCAGAACTTATCCTGTTAGAGGACCTGCAGAACCTGACTTGGAAAGAGTGGTTAGAGGTTCACGTGACGGATATGTCGAAACAATCGTATTTAACACGGCGCTTACCCGCAGAAGAGTAAGAGACCGCTCGCTGCGTATGGAATATATTCAAATCGGGAGACGCTCACAAACCGATGTGTGCCTTTGTTATATAAAGGAAATTGCTGATGATGACAGAGTCGAACATCTGCGGCGTGTGCTTCATGAAATTGATACAGATGCTCTCCCGATGGCGGAAAAAACGATTGAAGAATTTATAAGCGGGCGCCACTGGAATCCTTACCCCGTGATTCGATATACCGAGCGGCCGGATACAGCTGCCGCACACCTTTATGAAGGCCATATTCTTATTATTATTGACGGGTCACCAAGTGTAATGATTACTCCGGCTACCTTCTGGCACCACATGCAGCATTCAGAGGAATATCGCCAAAAGCCTCTTGTGGGAGCATACTTACGCTGGGTGAGGTTTTTCGCTTTGTTTGTTTCCCTGTTTTTATTACCGTTATATTATCTGTTTTCCATACAGCCTGACCTATTGCCGGTTAACTTATCGTTTTTAGGTCCGGAAGAAGTAGGGAAGATCCCGTTGATGTTACAATTCCTCATTGCTGAAATAGGTATTGATATGCTGAGGATGGCTGCGATTCATACACCGTCTTCCTTAGCTACTGCTTTAGGGCTGGTAGCTGCTATCATGATCGGGCAGGTAGCGGTAGATGTGGGTATATTTTCTATAGAAGTAGTTTTGTATTTATCGATTGCTGCCATAGGTACTTTTGCAACACCGAGCTATGAAGTCGGCCTGGCTGACCGCATCACTCGGATCGCTCTGCTGTTAATTACCGGCTTCTTCGGGGTTAAGGGCTATGTGATTGGAATGACTTTTTGGCTTCTTTACCTTACACAGATGCAGACATTTAAGACACCTTATTTCTGGCCGTTTATGCCTTTTTCTTTAAGAGCCTTTCGGGATATACTGATTCGCTCTCCGATTCCTTTGAAAAATCGAAGGCCGGTGTTTCTGCATCCAAAAGACCCCGACCGATAATTTATCGGCCGGGGATTTTTACGTTTTCATTAGAGTGTTCGATTGGTATAATAAAAAAGGTGATTAAAATGAAAACAATCTATGATGTGCAACAACTATTAAAAAAGTTCGGGACATTTATTTATATAGGTGACCGCCTCGCTGAGCTGGAGCTGATGGAGCAGGAGGTTATGGAGCTTTACCAATCGCAATGTCTTTCTAAAGAACAATTCGAAATGGCTATATTACTGCTGAGGTCAGAGATAGCTGTACAAAAAGATAAAGAAACGGGAGAGTGATGAGGATGAAAGAATTATACAGTATTGGAGCCGACATCGGAGGAACGACCGTTAAACTGGCGGTTATTTCAGTAGAGGGGAAAATTATAAAAAAATGGGAAATACCAACCGATACATCGGATAAAGGAAAAAATATAACTTCCGATATTAAAGATGCTATTGAGCAGGCATTAAAAGAACTCGATATACATAAATCTTCTATATTAGGAATTGGAGCAGGAGCGCCTGGGTTTGTGGATTCGAGCACAGGCTACATAAATGAAGCCATAAATATTGGGTGGAAAAATTTCGATTTCGGAAACGAACTCCAAGATCTGACCGGACTGCCTGTCTGGGTAGATAACGATGCAAACTTAGCCGCCCTTGGAGAAAACTGGCTCGGTGCCGGACGTGGAGTAGACAACTTAATCGCTGTGACTCTTGGAACAGGCGTCGGCGGCGGGATTATCGCTAATGGAGAAGTAATTAACGGAGCTAATGGGACAGCGGCAGAAATTGGCCATATGCTCGTCAAAACCTCAGGAGGGGCTCCGTGTAACTGTGGCCGAAGCGGCTGCCTGGAGACAGAAACTTCAGCCACGGCCATCGTGAGAAAAGCCGGAGAAAAATTGGAAGAATATCCGGACTCGAAACTGTCTAAGATAAATAACATTACGGCTAAAGACGTTTTTCAAGCGGCTGCGCAAGGAGATCTAGCTGCTGAAGAGGTGTTAAAAAACGTTACTGACACGTTAGGCCTGGCACTTGCTAACTTAACAGTAGTGACAAATCCAAATAAGATTGTTCTTGGTGGAGGTGTGTCTGCAGCAGGTGACCAGCTGATAACTCCATTAAAAAAAGCCTATGAATCCTATGTTCTTCCTCGTGCCGGCGAAGCCTGCACCTTTGAATTGGCAGAGCTCGGAAATGATGCCGGGGTTATTGGAGGAGCTTTCCTAGTGAAACAGTATCATAAGTAAGAAAGTGTAGGGGTGGTCCTTACGTGAGACGTCTATGTATCGTCTGCAACGTTTAAAAAGCAGCGAAACTACATTTAATGAAACTTTTGTGGTACGATATTCGTCATAATAAAGGATACGGTTTGAAAAATATCAATCGTGGAATTTAATATAAAGAAACATCTTAGTGACTGCAAATTTGTTTTGGCGTTGCGGGGTGAAGGAGGACAACACCATGCAATTTAATAGATTGCGAATACCCTTATTTGTAATTGCATCTTTTTTATTTGGACTGAAGACCTATTTTGTCTATAGGTTTATGTTTGACCTGTCCATTGAAAATGCTCTGCAGGAATTTATATTGTTTTTAAACCCATTAGCAAGTGCTTATCTCGTCTTTGCTATCAGTGTCTGGTTAAAACCTAAAAACCAGTTAAGATACTTACGATGGGTGATGATCATCGGGACGATTATCTTATATTTAAACCTTGTGTTCTATCGGAATTTTACAGATTTCATAACCATCCCTGTATTATTTCAAGGAAATAACGCAGCAGATTTGACTTCCAGCATTTTAACTCTCATCCACTTTGAGGATCTATTGCTGATCGTCGATATTATCATTGTCTGGGTATTAAGTAAAAAGCTTGACGAACCGGCTGTTATATTCAACCGTCATGCGAAAGTTGCGGCGACGGCGATTACGTTTTTGCTGCTGGCCGGAAATGTTGTAGTAGCGGAAATCGAACGTCCGATGTTATTCGTTCGTGCTTTTGACAGGGAATATCTAGTGAAAAATATCGGGGTATTCAATTATCATGTGTATGACGCGACGATGCATACGAAAACAAAAGCTCAGCGGGTTTTCGCCGATGGCAGTGAAGTCAATAGAATCGGTTCCTATATGAAAGAGGAAACAGGATCGAAAGAACCTTCAGAAATGTTTGGAGTAGCCGAGGGCAAAAATGTGATCTTTGTGAGTGTGGAATCCTTTCAAAATTTCCTCTTCGATACGGAAATCAACGGAACAGAAACCACTCCTTTCTTAAATGATCTTAAGGAAAGCAGCGACACGATCTGGTTTAAAAACTTTTACCACCAGACGGCTCAAGGTAAAACTTCGGATTCTGAATTTATTGTAGAAAATTCAATGTATCCTTTAGACCGCGGGGCCGTTTATTTTACGCATGCCCAAAATGAATATAATGCCCTGCCGGAGATTTTAGGAAATAACGGTTACTATTCATCTGTGTTTCATGCGAATAATAAGAGCTTTTGGAACCGTGATGTAATGTATGAAAACATTGGGTATGATCACTTTTATGGGGAAGACTCATTTGAAGAGACACCAGAAAATACATTTGGCTGGGGATTGGAGGATAAGGAGTTTTTTGAACAATCGATTCCTTATTTAAAAGATCAGGAGCAGCCATTTTACAGTAAATTTATTACGTTAACCCACCACTTTCCGTTTGAATTACCAGAAGACAGAGCCAATATCGATATGTATGATTCCGGATCTCAAACGTTAAACCAATATTTTCAGACAGCCAGATATACGGATGAAGCGATCGAGGAGTTCTTTGCTGATCTGAAAGAAGCGGGAATTTATGAAGATTCAATAATTGTTCTAATGGGCGATCACTACGGCATAAGTGAGTTCCACAACAATGCCATGAGTGACTTCCTAGGAAAAGAGATCACGCCTTATGAGCATATCCAGCTTCAGAGAGTGCCCTTTATGATTCATATCCCAGGGTATGAAAAAGGGGAAGTCCGTGAAGAAGTCGTCGGGCAAATTGATGTAAAGCCGACGCTGCTCAACCTGCTGGGCATTCAGGATAAAAAGGATTTAACTTTCGGATCAGATATGTTTTCAGAAGATCGCAAGAACTTCATAGCCATGCGTGACGGAAGCTTCGTAAGCGATGAATATATTTACACAGATAGTATCTGCTACGAACGCGAGTCCGGAATAGAAATACCTCCGGCGGAAGAAGCCTGCCAGCCTATCCAGGAAAAAGTGGATAAAGAACTGCAGTATTCGAATGACATCATTTACGGAGACTTATTCAGGTTCTATGATTTCAAATAAGGTATTACAGCCGTTATGGGTCCTGCCCATAGCGGTTTTTTGCTTAATGCCTCTTCAATTAGGGTAGGTATAAGAACGTGTCATTTAGTAAAAGATTTACATAGACGAAAGGGCGGGAGACGAGCTATATGTTTAAATTTGAAAGTGTTTCGCATGGTCCTTTAAAGGATCTGACATTCAATATTGCAAAAAAGGAACGAGTGATATTATTTGGCCCATCCGGTGCCGGAAAGAGTACACTGCTGTTTTTATTTAATCGGCTGCACAGTCCTGAATCGGGAACAATTTACTATGAGGACGAAAATATAGATAAGCATCCTGTGTCTGAATTAAGAAAAAAAGTGGGACTGGTTCTTCAGGAACCCAATCTTTTTCCGGGGACCGTTTTAGAAAATATAAAATACGGACCAAGCTTATTTGGTGAATGGGAAGTAAAGCAGGCAGAAAAGCTGATGGAATATGTTCAACTTCCATCAGCTTACTTAGATAGGGACGTAGAACAGCTTTCCGGCGGTGAAAAGCAGCGTGTGTCGCTGGCGAGAACCCTGGCCAATCAGCCTGAAGTGCTTTTATTAGATGAACCCACTAGTGCGCTTGATTACCGGACAGCTGAGGAAATTGAAGAAGTATTGGATCAGCTGATTGAGCGGAACAATTTAACGATGATTATGGTCACTCACAATTTAAAGCAGGCGAAAAGACTAGGTAATCGTGGAATTTTTTTAACGGATGGAGCCATAATGGAAGATGGTAAAATTCCAGACATGCTCACCCATCCGAAGTCTCAGGAACTCGAGGCTTTTCTTAAGGAGTAGAGGGAGGTAGACGTTTATGGAACCGGAAATTTCAAACCAGTCATTATTATTTCTTATTGTTTTTGTATTAATTCCTTTATCGCTGTCATATTTGTATCAGCTTGGGATGAGCAAGGATATCGTTTGGTCTTCCATCAGGGGGACGATTCAGCTTTTTGCCATTGGATACTTACTCACTTATTTATTCGATCTGCCCGCACTAGTGGGCATTCCGATTATGATTAGTATTATGATTATCGTGGCTGCTTTTCACGCGCGAAAAAAGGGGAAAGAACTGCCGAATGTCATATGGTATTTATTATTCGGCCTGATTGTAATTGAAGCTGGGGTACTCAGCATGTGGCTTTTATTTGATATGGTCCAGTTTGTTCCGTCTGAAGTGATCCCAATGAGCGGTATGGTTATTGGAAACAGTATGGTTGCAATGGGGCTTGCTCTGGAGCGGATGAAAAATGAGTTCAAAGAAAATAATGGTCGCTTATTAGCTGCTCTTTCCTTAGGAGCCAAACCGAAGAATGCTTCCAAGCTGATCGTCCAAAAGACTTTAAATGCCGCACTGATTCCAAATGTCGATCAGTTAAAAACTATTGGGCTTGTTCAGCTGCCGGGTATGATGACCGGCTTAATTTTGGGTGGAGTAGAACCCGTGATGGCAATTAAATATCAGCTTGTCATATCATTGAGTATTTTTTCATCTGTTTCAATCAGCGCAATGTTTATTACCCTTGCTATGTATAGATATTTCTTTAACGAAAATGAACAGCTGCTTCAAACAGAAGAAGAAATTCAGGCACAATCACATTAAAAAAACCAGCTGCCTTGAAGAGGGCAGCTGGTTTTTTAACGGCTTAGCCGAATAAGTTCGCATAAATTGTCATTACGGAGAACCATCCGAAAATAAGAGCTGACAATGCCGCAAAACCTACAGCAAAGAAATTTTTAGTTTTAATTTCACGAAATACTGCAAACACGCACAGAATCGTAACAAGTAGTAGAAGAATGGCTGTAAACATGCTTATGACCTCCCATACGCTTTTCTTTATTATCACCGCAGAGTTATGGATGTTATACTTACTCTATGTAGCGCTTTTATCTCCACTTATTTTATATGAAAAGCGCTGATTTGTCGAGTCTTCTACTGTGAATTTATTATGTTAAAAAAGAGGTGTCGGTATATGTTGAAAATTTCCAGGCTTCCTTTAGGGCCATTAGGAACGAATGCTTATATTTTATCAGAACAAGGCAAAGCCATTATCGTTGATCCTGGCGGAGATTTCAAAAAGCTGAAGCAATGGATTGAGGAAAAAGAGGTGGAGGTGCTGGCGGTCCTACTAACTCATGCCCACTTTGACCATATTGGTGCAGTTGAGGAAGTGCGGAAAGCCTATAATTCACCTGTTTATCTGCACAAGGCGGAGCATGAATGGCTGACGGACAGTTCCTTAAATGGTTCCGCGTTTTTCCAAATGGGAGAAATTACAGCTGGCCCCGCTGATTATGACTTACAGCCAGGTCCAATGGAGTTAGGACCATTTACATTTGAAGTCCGTCATACGCCGGGACATTCACCTGGAAGTGTTTCTTTAGTTTTTAGGAACCAAAGGTTTACAATCGGAGGAGATACCCTTTTTCAGGGCGGCATTGGCCGTACAGACCTGCCGGGCGGAAGTCATAAACAGCTGATAGACAGTATTAACAGTCAGCTCCTCAGTTTAAGAAATGATATGAGAATTTATCCCGGACACGGAAGCCCGACAACAATAGAGGCAGAAAAAGAAAATAATCCTTTTCTGCGGTAATAAAAAAAGCCTGTTATCCGAAGGAGGATAACAGGTTTTTTTAGTGCCCGCCAAATGAAGGTACGAGAATAAAAGATGAGTAGTACGTAAAACCAATCATAAACACTGTCAGGTATGAGAAGAATATGTATACATACATACGTTCAGACAGCTTTAGAAAGCCAATTGTAAGGAAAAAGGCCGTTTGAGCAAGAGATAAAAATGCTGCTTCCATCATGTCTCCCGTGTAGAACATGACAGCAAAGATACCCGTCCAAAAAGCCAGCATTCGAAACGTGCGATCCATGCTTTTCCCCCTCCTTTTTCATCTAACATCGTAAAACTATCATTCATATTATAAACGACTGCTCACAGATTGTAAATAAAACGGGTGAACGAACTTTTAATATGTTTCCTCAATATGATTTTTTTAAACGTTCGTTACCTCTTTTTTATTAGAGCTTACTTGTTTCTTCGGGCTTAAATGCCTATTTTACTGAAGGAATCTGGCTGTCCTCCTTGCTTTTTTATCGGGATTATCAACAACTTCGTTCCAAAGAACCATACATTTTATAAAAAAATCGAAAAACGTCGAAAAAAGAGGTTTAAATAATTGTACAAAGGTTATACAATGACTATACAGAGAGCGATCTCGACATTACTTAAAGGAGCGATCATGATGGAAGGATTAACGTTTTACAGCTACCCTAGTTGCACATCTTGTCGCCGTACGAAAGCTTGGCTAAAGAGCCAGGATATCCCGTTCAAAGAACAGCATTTGTTTAGAGATACCCCAAACGCCGACGAGCTTAAACGGATTCTTTCCTTAACAACAAATGGAATTGATGAAATTTTAGCGAAGAGAAGCAAGGAATTTAAAAAACTTAGTATAAATGTAGACGAACTATCCATTAATGAGTTCCTGGAGCTTGTTATCGAGAAGCCTAAGCTGCTGCGACGCCCGATTCTTACTGACGGTGAGAAACTGGTTGTCGGCTACAATGTCGAAGGTCTTCGCGGAATTACGAATAAGCGCAGGGAGCTCAGCGAGCAAATATCTTAAAATGATATCATACGTTTTTTCCCCACACTAATTAGGTGTGGGGTATATTTTTGTAATTTTCTTTGATTTTCCATTGTCGAGCTCTAGATCATATGCACACTCAACGGTTTCATTTGAAAGCGTCTCACAGCCTACCATGGCAAAGCCGTTCGGCAATTGATAGGAAGCTGTGACCGGGAATTCTGCCCATTCCTCAGACTGAAGAAACCGGCTTTGTGCGTAGGTAAATAAATTTTGCAGCTGGGAATAGTTTGTAAGAGACTCTGTTGATAAAATTTGATTTTTATATTGGTGAGCTGTAAATACCGTAATCATAATCATAATAAATGATGCGATTAAGAACCACGGAAAAATAAATCCCTTCTCATTCCTTGGGAAAGTATACAACTTTTTCATAAACCCTCCCTTCTTCAAAACTAAGACGGATAATTAACTGGTTTTCTTCTTTTATAAATGAATGGGAGATAATCTGCTGTAGTAAAAGCTCGTGTCCGGTTCCATTAACCTGACGGCGGATGTCCTGATTGTATTTGGAGATTTTAATCAATCGGTTCTCCGGATCAGTAATTAATAATTCTTCATTCTTAACCGTCCAAGCCTTACTCGTATTTAACTCGTCTTGGATAAAAGTAAAGTACTGAAAGGCACTCATTTCTTCAGTGTAAGCGGGGCTGTCATATAATTTCAAAATCGGCAGACAAAAGCTGAGAAGGATGGATAGGACAGTTAACGTCATAATGGTTTCTAATAAAGTAAAGCCATGACTACTGAAGAGGGGAGTACATACATATTTCTTTTTTCTGATCACGGTATCCCTCCCATACGGCACATCCTTCTATATAATCGGAAGACAGGAAGAATTCATATTCCACCCGTTCATCCTTAACTGAGAAAGGATAAGAAGCGTCGGAATTTAACTCGGAAATCTTCTTCTCCAGTTTTAATATTGTGCTTCGCTCGATCGAAAGGTATTTTTGCTCCATTCTCAGCTGACTTAAAGAAGGCAGTGTAAATAGAATGATAATCATCAGAAGACCGAAAGCACTAATGACTTCAATTAACGTGAATCCTTTATTGTTCATCAATCCTCACCCGGCTTTTTCCAAAAGGAAAAGTAATTTTATAGCTTGTGGAAGAAGTGACAATTTTCATCGTACCCGGCCGTTCGAGAGTACCTGAGGAATTAAAGCGAAGAGGCATACTTAAGCTTTGCAGTTCGATCGTCCAGTCTGAAGGGAAAGAGCGGGTAAACAGCGCTTCCTTCTTTTTATAGTCGTATAGATAGTAATCTTGTGAAGCAGGACGGATCATAATCCAGTAATTGGGGTGGTCCTGCATCGTCAGCTGCTGGGCCAGCAGCAAATCACTCTTCAGCTGATTTAGATGAAGAGACGTTTGCGTATTTTTATAGATCTTAACAGGTGTTGGAGCCGCAAGAAGAAGAAGGGTCGTAATCATGGTAAGCACAAGCACGACTTCGCTTAGTGTGTAACCACGGTCATTCATCCGTTTGGCAGCTGTACTTTTTCTTCTAAGGGATCGCCATTAGGACATTCCGCTGAGTTTAAATATCCTTCAGTTACTAGAGCAGTAATGGATTCTGGATAATTATCATGATCAATATAATAAGCTTCTATCTGCGCTTCAGCTGTCAGCACTAGAGCTTCGCACCCTTTTTCACGGACACTATCCGTGTTATTCGTCAGGTTCGGAATGGCAATCATAAGAAGTACCGAAATAATAAGCAGTACGATCAGCATTTCAATAAGAGTGAATCCTTTTTGATTAAACATGAGTCTCTCTCCTTTTATATTTCATTTAGCCATTGATAGAGGGGGAGCATAATTGAAGCGTAGATTAAAACAACGATACAAGCGACTCCTAAAAAGAAAACCGGCTGCAGGATTAGAATAATTTTCGTCAATTTTTCTTTTAACTGATCAATTAGCAGCTCAGATAATACCTGCAGTTCGCGGCTTAAATTTTGTAAATCTGTTGTGTGGTGAAAAATAGATGTCATCTCTTCGCGAAGGAATGAACATGACTGCACAGAAGCTCCGAGCAGCTGTCCTTCGTTTAACTGCTTAAGAATGTGATCAGCATAATAAGAAATGTAGGGGCTTCGGTTCTGATCTTTGATGAGTTCAAGCGCAGGTTTCAAAGAGAGGCCGGCTTTTAATAAAGAGCTTAAGTGCGTAGCAAATGAAAAGGTGACCGTAAACATAAGGTAATTTTTTGCTATTGGAATCTTTTCGTAAATATTAAGGAGCTGGCTGGTTGAAAGTCGATGCTTTAAAGCATAAAAGCCTGCACAGAAGCATATTAAGGCCACAAAGGTGAAAAAAATGGAGGTTATTAAAATATCGACTGTATCTAATATCATCAGGCTCCACGGCTGTGCGCTGCTGTCATTAAACAGCGTCTGAAAACTGGGCAGTATCGTATGTTTAATGACTGTAAAAGAAAGAATTAAAAAGATGAATAGAAGCAGGGGGTATCTCAGGGAATCACTGAGCTTTTTGGAATAATTATATTGGAGTTCCAACAGATCTGCGCACTGCTGAATGATCAGGGGTAAATCTTTATGGATTCTTGCGAAGTACAGGAAAGCTACAACACGAGGTGAAAAATTTGCTTTTTTAAAGGCAGTATCAATCGGACTGCCGCTGTTTAGTTCATCCATCAATTGGCTGGATATTTTATGAAAAGCAGGGTCCCAGCTTGCCATTTTTAAGGAACCTAAAATTGGATAGCCTTTATTCAGCAGTTTGCTCAGCCGGTTTAAGTAAGTAATCTGTTTTTTTATGGATAATGATTTACCCTCTCGCAAGCGTCTAAATGGATGTAAAGCCGAGGGCATAGGCTTTCCTCCTTAATGAAGAAAAGGTCTGATAGGAAGGATCCTCTGCAGGCGGTTTATTATGAATCGCCTTTTGCAGAGTTTCTTTTTCCAATAGCTCGATGATAGCCGCGCGAGACGGAGTATTTCCCATACTTCTTAACGGGACCAGCTGCTGGGCGGCAATCGCAATCAGCGTCTGTTCTAAATCTGCAGGCTGGATCTTCATTTCTTTCAAGCGCTGGATGGTACCATAGGCATCTTTTGCATGGATGGTACTGATAACAAGATGGCCGCTTAGCGCTGCCCTGAAAGCGAAGTGTGCGGTTTCCTGGTCTCTGATCTCTCCGACCATAAGCAGGTCAGGGTCATGTCTTAATGCTGCTTTTAAACCCGTATCGTAAGTGACACCGGCTCGTTCATTTACCTGGACTTGAATAATTTCATTTAAATTTTTCTCAATCGGGTCTTCGAGTGTGATCGTCTGGAAAGATTGGTTTTTCATGAGGGACTGAAGCAGGGCGTATAGAGTAGTCGTTTTTCCACTTCCTGTGGCCCCTGTAAAGAGGATCATTCCGCTTTTGTGGGAAAGCCATCGTTTAATCACCTGTAATTGAGAGGGAAAAAGGAATAGCCGCTGGATCTGAAGGTGTTCGTGAGGAGAGAGAATGCGAATGGCCAGGCTTTCAAAGGCTGTGGTGGGTAATGTGGAAAGGCGGAGGCTGTAAAGGGAATTTTTCGTACGGTGTTCTAATGCACCGTTTTGTGGTTTTGTCACTTCCCCGATATCCATACCTGAGGTAAACTTAAAGTAGGCAAGCAGTTTCTGGTACGTCAGACTTGGCATGGAAGAGTAGAAGAGCCGTTCTCCATGAACTCGGAAATAAATGCTAGTCTTCTCTTTATAGGGGGAAAAGTGAATATCTGACGCGGATTGCTTTATGGCTGAAGTAATAATTTCCTTGGCATTAAGAGCTACTGTACTCACTGGCATATATCACCTCATTTTATTTTTTCATAGTTGTATTATTCGACATGAAATAGTAAAATCCTGCCTTAAACGATAAAGATTAAAGGAGGAATGAAAAATGATTTATCTTATCGGTTATATGGGAAGCGGGAAGTCTACCGTTGCCTCTCTGCTGAGTAAGAAATTAAATTATGAATACATAGAGATGGATCAGGAAATTGAGCGGAAGGAAGGTATGGAGATTCCACAAATTTTTAAAAATTACGGGGAGGACTACTTTCGAAATGCCGAGACGGATTTGCTTAAGTCGATAAGAGGCAAAGTGATTGTTTCAACTGGAGGCGGGGTGATTCTTTCGAAAGAGAATCGTGATTGGCTGATAGATCAAACGGTCATTTTCCTTGATGCTTCTTTTGATACGATTGATGAGCGGCTTAAAGAGGATACCACTCGTCCGCTTTGGTCCGGGCAGAAAGAGGAAAATAAGCAGCGCTATCAGGATCGCCTTCCACTCTATCAGTCGGCGGCTACGCACACTATAAAGGTGGATAAAAAAGAACCAGAAGAAATTGCTGAAGAAATACTCTCCTGTCTAAACATCTAGCCACCGGGACATAATAAAGACAGATGATGTTAAAAAGGCGGGATGGAATAATGAAGAAAAGCGAGTATGCACAGTTTCTCACTGAAGAAATGATCAGGCATATGCACATGACCAAGGAAGAGAAAATGGAGAAAAAGCAAGCTAAGCCTTCAAAACGAAGTACATCTTACTGGTTCGGACTTTTGCCTTTTGCCTTAAAAATGATAAGACGAAAAAACAAAAAGTAGCCTTATTGGGCTACTTTTTGTCCTGTATAAAGAGAAAGATAGAACAAGCCGCCATTAGCTGTTGTAAGAGTGATTCTCGGCTTATAGCGGACCTCAAGCTGTTCAGCTTCTTTCATATAGGTTTCCTCTTCCATATCATCTCTTGTATAAAAGTCATCCAGCAGTCCCTTTTCTGTGTTCAGCTGTTCTTCTGATTCTACCGCCCAAGTGCTGCTCATTTGAGTAATATAGTCTTCCGCATACTGGATAAGCCGGTTATAGCCGCTTTCTAAACGAATCAGAGGCGTCATAGGAAACGTGAAGTCAGAGACCTTCGGTGTTAGCGGGAGGTCTTTTATTTTTTCCATGGCGTTTGATAATACCATCCCGTTTATTAAATTGAGTCCTAGAGACAGGATTTCATTCCGCGTCTGTTTCCCTCTAAAGGTAAGCTGTAAATTGACAAACATCCAGGGCTGCAGCGGAAGGTGGGTCGACTGGTGAGCGATCGATTCATACAGCCGGGTGAACTTTCCTTTACTAAGGGCAAAATCGTATATCTGGTGAAGTTTCGGTGTCCCGGCATGGAGGAACACACCATCTTCCTCATCGCCTAAGCTGATATCTTTAAATGACAAGCTCATCGGATCACCCGCCCTGTTCATCTTCTTAATATAATGCCAGTAAAAGGGACGGTTCATTAGAGCTTCATCCATCTCCTGGGTAAGCTGGACTTTTAAAAACTTGCCGTTTCTCTCTTCCAACGTACAGCCATTTATCGAAAAGAATTCTTTCGTAAATTCATAATGCGGGTTAGACGTCAACTTGATTCCTTCCTTTCGTTTGCGGAGTATTCAACATAGCTTACTAAGTTTTTCATCTTAATATCGATTTCTCCCTGGGATTCGGATTCCTGAAGAATCGTCTGCACGTGACGTTCAAAGCTTCCGCCAGGTATTTTTTCCAAAATGGCATCAAGGTCGCCGACCGCATTTTGGAACAGCTGAATCTTTTCATAGAGCAGTGTCATAATGTGGTCTTCGAGCGTGTTTTTAATCGAAAAATTATAAATGTTAACATCAGATTCCTGACCGAATCGGTGAATCCGCCCGATTCGCTGTTCTAATCTCATAGGGTTCCAAGGCAGGTCATAATTAATCATGTTGTGACAAAACTGCAGGTTAATTCCTTCAGCTCCCGCTTCAGTAGCTACCATGACCTGAGCTCTTGTTTTAAACAGCTGTTTCATCCAGTCACGCTTACTTTTGTTGAACTTTCCGCTGAATGGAACTGAAGAGATGCCGCGCTGCTGCAGAAACCACTGCAGGTAAAACTGGCTGGCCCGGTACTCTGTAAAAACGATGAACTTTTCCCCGGATTGTTCGATTAGATCGGCCATTTTCTCTGCTTTAGTAGGATGAGGCAGAGTCCCCAGTCTTTCCATTAACTGAGTAAGTAATTCTGAAGGCTGCTTATCATTCATGGATTTTAGCGACATGTAGCAGGCCTCTCTGGAAGAACAAAGCTCTTTAGCGAGCGTCAGCCAGGTGAAAGATGGATAAGAGGTCCGAATTTCTTCTAAATCATTATAAAACTGCTGTTCCTCTTCATTGAAAGCCAGGCTGATGTTTTTAACTTTCCTTTTAGAGGAGTCAAGGCCGGTATCTTTTCTTAAATTTCGGATCATCAGCTTGCTTAGCAAGGAATGAATGTGCTGCTGTGTGTCTTGTTCGTCCAGCTGTACATTTTTATATTTCTTCTTAAAGGAAGTTAAATCTCCTAGATACCCCGGTTTTAAAATCGACACTAAGTTAAACAGATCGCTCAGATGGTTTTGGATCGGCGTAGCTGTTAAGAGAAGGCAGTATGTCTTTTTCAGCTGCTTAACAAACTGGTAATTTTTCGTTTGATGGTTTTTCAGCTTATGAGCTTCATCGATAATAATCAGGTCATAATCAATTTCTAAAATTTCTTCACGGTGGTTTTCTCTTTTTGCCATATCAATGGAGGTGACCGTCACGTCCCAGTTTTTCCAATCGGCATGTTTTTTTCTTGGAGCAGCAGCTTGTATATAGAACTTTTCGCTTAATTCCTGGATCCACTGATTGACGAGAGAAGCGGGTGTTAAGATTAGAACTTTTTTCGCCATGCCGCGGATCATATATTCTTTTAAAATTAACCCGGCTTCAAGCGTTTTTCCCAGTCCTACTTCATCAGCCAGGATTGCCCGTCCATTCATTTCATGAACGACCGTTTCACAAGCTTTCACCTGATGCTCAAGAAAATTTATATGGGGAAGCTGTTCAATAGAAAGCAGCCCGTCAAATGAAGGAATGGCCTGCAGCTTCAAGCTTTTATAAGCCAGCTTAAATTCTTCCCAGGAACATAAGGAATCTGATTGATCCAAACGTGTGTTTAATTCTTTAATAAATGGCTCATCATAATGTATATCAATCATCTGTATACCTCCTAAAACGCAATCGTCGTAAGATTTTTTTGAAATTTTAAAATCTGACCTGTACGACAAAGAACGCTATGGTATAATGAAGCTGAAATTAAGAGAGTTTTGTCGTAAGCTTTAAAGGTTAGTATACCCAGATCAATCTAACTAAATACTAAAGCGAATGACTGCAGGGGGAGAGTCTACATAAACGTAGCGCCGAAGGAGCAAGCAAGAAATTGTGAATCTCTCAGGCAAAGCAGACCTCTGTAGGACGCAGCTCTGGAGAGTGTTTATCAAAGGAATAAACCACCCAAGAAGCAAGCGTTAGGTGCGTAATGGAACGTATGGACAACGTGAAACTTTCTGGTGAACGGACAGAGACTCCTGTATAAGCGGTGGAGTCTCTTTTATTATGGAAAAAATTGGGCGAGGAGTGAGAGAATGGCTGACTTAAAACGTACCCCTCTCTTTGATGAATATCAAAAACAAGGGGCCAAAACCATTGATTTTGGCGGATGGGACCTGCCTGTTCAATTCTCAAGTATAAAGAAAGAACATGAAGCTACACGGAAAAAGGCGGGCCTCTTTGATGTATCTCATATGGGTGAAGTACTGGTAGAAGGAGAAGGAAGTCTTGCTTTCCTTCAAAAGATGTTAACGAATGATATTTCAAAACTAGAAAAAGGAAAAGCCCAGTACACAATTATGTGCTATGAGGACGGCGGCACAGTTGATGATTTAATTGTTTACATGCTTGATGAAAACAATTATTTACTAGTAGTGAACGCAGCCAACCGTGAGAAAGATGTGGATTGGCTTAAGTCTCATCAAGAGGAAAAAGTAACGATTACAGATGTATCGGATGACTATGTCCAATTGGCTCTTCAAGGTCCGCATGCAGAAAAAACTCTTCAGCAGCTGACCAATGAAGATCTTTCTTCTATTAAATTCTTTCGCTTTCTGCAGGATGTTTCGTTTAAAGGAGTCAAAGACAAAGCGATTGTTTCCCGCACCGGCTATACGGGTGAGGACGGCTTTGAAATTTACCTTCCGAGTGCTTCAGGACCGGATCTATGGCAAGCCATTCTTGAGGCAGGAGCTGAATATGGAGTCCAGCCCGTCGGACTTGGAGCAAGGGACACACTAAGGTTTGAAGCCAATCTGGCTCTCTATGGCCAGGAGCTCAGCGCGGAAATTTCGCCGCTCGAAGCGGGTCTTGGATTTGCTGTTAAGCTTAAGAAAGAAGAAGATTTTATTGGCAAGGAAGCTTTGAAAAAGCAGAAAGAAGAAGGGTTATCGCGTAAGCTTGTCGGTATTGAAATGATAGATAAAGGAATTCCGCGCACAGGCTACCAGGTTTTTGACGGGGATAAAGAGGTTGGTTTTGTGACTACAGGGACTCAATCGCCGACACTTGGTAAAAATGTCGGATTAGCCCTGCTTAATACAAAATATACAGAAGCCGGCACAGAGGTTGAAGTACAAGTTCGAAAGCGCAAATTACGTGCAAAAGTAGTGCCGACTCCATTTTACAAAAGGTAGAGAAAGAGGGAGGGTTTGAACATGGAATTTCGCTATTTACCGATGACTGAAAAAGATAAAAAAGAAATGCTGGAAACAATCAACGTATCTTCCACAGATGAATTATTTGCAGATATCCCGGAAAACATTCGTTATCAGGGTGAACTGAACATTAAGCCGCCTAAAAATGAATACGCCCTGACGAAAGAGTTAACCGAGCTGGCCGGTCAAAATGTCAACACAAAAAGCCATACCAGCTTTCTAGGGGCCGGGGTTTATGATCACTATATTCCTTCTATTGTAGACCATGTCATTTCGAGGTCGGAATTTTATACGGCTTACACTCCGTATCAGCCGGAAATCTCTCAAGGAGAGCTGCAGGCGATCTTTGAATTCCAAACAATGATTTGCGAATTAACAGGTATGGATGTCGCTAACTCGTCAATGTATGACGGAGGAACTGCTCTTGCCGAAGCTGTAAACCTTTCAGCAGGACAGACGAAGAAGAAAAAAGTGCTCGTTTCAAAAGCGATTCACCCTGAGTCCCTGGCTGTCATTCACTCTTACGTGAAGGGGCCTAATCTTGAAGTTGTTGAAATCGATCACAAAGATGGTATGACAGATTTAGATCATCTGGAAAGAGAGCTCGATGAAGAAACGGCGAGCGTAGTTGTGCAATATCCTAATTTCTTCGGTCAGGTGGAGCCGCTTGATCAAGTGAAAAAGCTCGTGGACAGCCAGAAAAAAGCGATGCTGATTGCTTCAAGCAACCCATTAGCTCTTGGTTATTTAACACCTCCAGGCGAATTTGGCGCGGATATCGTCGTTGGTGACACACAGGTGTTTGGAATTCCTGCCCAATACGGAGGACCTCACTGCGGCTATTTCGCGACAACGAAGAAACTGATGAGAAAAGTACCCGGCCGTTTAGTCGGACAGACAAATGATGAAGAAGGCCGCCGCGGTTTTGTATTGACACTTCAGGCGCGAGAGCAGCATATCCGCCGGGATAAAGCGACGTCTAATATTTGTTCAAACCAGGCGTTAAACGCTCTAGCCTCTTCAGTTGCACTATCTTCTCTAGGGAAGCAGGGTTTAAAACGAATGTCCTGGATGAATATTCAGAAAGCTGCCTATATGAAAAAACAGCTTGAATCAGCCGGTTTTGCAACAGCTTTTAAAGGGGCGTTCTTTAATGAACTCGTTGTCAACGTTAAGCATGACGTCAGCCAGGTGAATGAGAAGCTTCTTGAAAAAGGAGTCATCGGCGGTTATGACTTAAACCGAGACTTCACAGAATTACAGGGACATATGCTCGTTGCGGTCACGGAAGTACGTACAAAAAAAGAGATTGATCATTTCGTAAAAGAAATGGGGGATATTTGTGGCTAATCAGGACTTTCCATTAATTTTTGAACTGAGCCAGGAAAGCCGTACAGGCTTCAGCCTGCCGGAATTCGATGTGCCGGAAACAGATATAGACGAGATGCTGGGAGAAACGTTTGTTAGAAAAGAAGCGCCTGACCTTCCTGAAGTAAGTGAACTTCAAATTATGAGGCATTATACAGGGCTGTCCACTAGAAATCATGGAGTGGATTCAGGCTTTTACCCGCTGGGATCATGTACAATGAAATACAATCCGAAAGTCAATGAAGATATTGCCCGTATAGAAGGATTTAGTCATATTCATCCGCTGCAGCCGGAGGCAACGGTTCAGGGAGCTTTAGGGCTGATGTACGATCTGCAGGAGTCTTTGACAGAAATTACAGGGATGGATACGGTGACCCTGCAGCCTGCTGCAGGAGCACATGGAGAATGGACCGGCTTAATGATGATCCGTGCCTATCATGAGGCGAATGGGGATTATAACCGTACGAAGGTCATCGTGCCTGATTCCGCTCACGGAACAAACCCGGCTTCGGCAACAGTTGCCGGCTTTGAAGCTGTAACAGTAAAATCTGATGAGCGCGGCCTTGTCGATTTAGAGGATTTAAAACGGGTTGTTGATGATCAGACGGCTGCTTTAATGCTGACAAACCCTAACACGCTTGGACTTTTCGAAGAGAATATTGAAGAAATGGCTTCTATCATCCATGAAGCAGGAGGTAAGCTTTATTATGATGGAGCTAACTTAAATGCTATCCTCGGTTATGCGCGCCCGGGAGATATGGGATTTGATGTCGTGCACTTAAACCTTCATAAAACGTTCACAGGCCCTCACGGCGGCGGTGGACCAGGATCAGGGCCGGTAGGTGTTACTGCTGAGTTTGAACCTTACTTGCCGAAGCCGGTGCTGATTAAGAAAGATGATCAGTTCGGGTTCGAATATGACCGTCCTAAATCAATCGGCCGGGTGAAGCCGTATTACGGCAACTTCGGCATCAATGTGCGTGCCTATACGTATATCCGTACAATGGGTGCAGAAGGATTAAAGAAAGTAAGTGAGTATGCGGTATTAAACGCGAACTACATGATGCGCAGGCTGCAGAAGGAATACGAACTTCCTTTCGATCAGCACTGTAAGCATGAGTTCATTTTATCTGGAAAGCACCAGAAGAAACTTGGAGTCCGTACACTTGATATCGCCAAACGGCTGCTTGATTTTGGCTATCATCCTCCTACGATCTACTTCCCTATTAATGTAGAGGAAGCGATTATGGCAGAGCCGACAGAAACAGAATCCAAAGAAACGCTCGATGCATTTATCGATGCTATGCTTCAAATCGCAGAAGAAGCTAAAGAAAACCCGGAAATCGTACAGGAGGCGCCCCATACGACGATTGTCAGTCGTATGGACGAAACGAAAGCCGCCAGAAAACCTGTCTTGCGTTATATGAAAAACTAAAAAAAGACGCTGCGTAGCTGCAGCGTCTTTTAATTTTTTGATTTAATTTTGCCGTGCCATTTTTTAAAGCCGCCTTGCAGCTGGTTTAAATCTTTATACCCTTTTTTATCAAGCATGAGTGCAGCACGTGTGGAACGGGCACCGCTTTGACAATAAAGATAGACAGGCTTGTCCTTGCGAATTTCAACGAGCCGGTTTCTCATCTGGGACAACGGAATATTTCTAGCTCCTAAAATATGTCCCCCTTCAAATTCCTTAGGCTCACGAACATCGATCAGCTGCGCTTTTCTATATCCTTGTCGAAACTCATCTTCTGTTAAGGTTTTCAATACTTTTCTAGTTTTTAAATATCGGAAAATTCCAAAGCCGATTAAAAAGACGATGGCTCCGATTAAAATCCAAAGTTCCATTCTCTCTACCCCCTCTTCCCCTATCTATTATATGAGGGATAGCGGTTGATTTCAAAGTTTTTATTTGAAAAGCTCAGGAGAATGATAATTATTTTTCTTGGACGAAACCCGCTCCATCATTTACAATCATGCAAGTGAGAAAAAATCTAGTGGCAGAGAAATTGAAGGTATTTTTCTTTCATTATCTCTGTTTCACTTGATTTATTGGAAGTTTTTTAAATTGACAAAGTTCTACAATGTTGTTCAATAACACAATATATGGAGGTCGAAATATATTTCAGTACAATATATTGATTAAGATTTTGTAAATGTGGTATGTTACTAATAGACTTATAAATATTTGTTTCTACGTGCTTCCTCTACGGCAGCATGGAAGAAGGGAGAGGTTTGGATGCAGATAACGCCCACTAGCAGTGACGCTAACTCCAAAATTGATATTGACCGCTTAAATGCAGACATAAGACAGTTTGAACAAGTACATGAAATTACACCAGATATGAAGCTGACCCATAGCGGGGTATCTCGCTTAGTTATGCTCGACCGCTATGCTTTTAAAGATACGGAAAAGATCTCTTTATCTGAAGGGGATTTCGTTGTCCTGACGGTTAAAGACGATCCAAAGTTCCCAGCACGTGGATTTGGGTTCATCCAGAACATTGACTGGCAGACACACAAAGCAGTGGTAAAAGTTGAACCAGAATTCGTGAATGTGCTCGAAGGGGAAGAGGAGCGGGAAACCGGATTAATCACTCGAAATCTCGACACGATCGATAAACCTCTGGAAGTATATTACGAGCAGATCGCACTGCGGAATGCCACCGGTCTTTCTGCAGTAGAAGTGGATGAACAGAAAAGACAGGAAAGCTTTGAAAAGTTTTATGAAGAACTATCAAGCTTAAACTTTATTCCTGCCGGACGAGTGCTTTACGGAGCCGGGTCAAATACAGACGTTACGTACTTTAATTGTTATGTTATGCCTTACATTCAGGATTCACGGGAAGGAATCTCTGATCACCGCAAACAGGTTATGGAGATTATGTCCCGAGGCGGCGGTGTTGGAACAAATGGTTCTACTCTTAGACCGCGTAACACACTTGCCCGAGGGGTAAATGGAAAGTCTTCCGGGTCTGTATCCTGGCTTGATGATATCGCCAAGCTGACTCACTTAGTAGAGCAGGGAGGTTCAAGACGCGGTGCACAAATGATTATGCTGTCGGACTGGCACCCTGATATTATTGAATTCATCATTTCAAAAATGCAGAACCCAAGAATTCTGAGGTATTTGATCGAGAATACCGAAGATGAACAGATTAAAAGCCTGGCGAAGGACAAGCTGAAGTTTACTCCTTTAACTGAAACCGAAAGAGACCTGTATCAAAGCGTTGTGAACTATAAATCAATGCCTGGTCTTGGCGGTTTTACCGAAGCTGCCATTCGTGAAGCAGAAGAAAAGCTGAGTACTGGCGGAACTTATACAGTGAATAACCCTGATTTTCTGACAGGAGCCAATATTTCCGTATGTATTACAAAGGAATTTATGGAAGCTGTAGAAAATGAAACCGAATATCGATTAAGATTTCCGGATGTAGAATCGTACACACCGGAAGAAATGGCCGTTTATAATGAAGAATGGCAGGAAAGCGGCGATGTACGGGAATGGGAAGCGCGAGGAATGGGAGTTAAAACCTATCGTACTGTTCAAGCAGCTGAATTATGGAACCTGATCAACATTTGTGCGACATATTCAGCAGAGCCGGGCATTTTCTTTATTGATAATGCAAATGAAAAAACAAATGCAAATGCATATGGCCAGAAAGTGGTAGCGACTAACCCATGTGGAGAACAGCCTCTTGCTCCATATTCTGTTTGTAACCTAGCAGCTGTTAACCTTGCATCCGTTGCAGATAAAGAAGCGAAGAAGGTGGACTTTGATAAGCTTAAGAGAACAGTGGCAACAGGCGTAAGAATGCAGGATAACGTTATCGATGCTACTCCTTACTTCCTAGAAGAAAATAAAAAGCAGGCACTTGGAGAGCGGCGTGTCGGACTTGGGGTAATGGGTCTTCATGACCTTTTAATTTACTGCGAAACAGAATATGGTTCTGAAAAAGGTAATAAGCTGGTTGATGAAATCTTTGAAGTTATTGCAACAACCGCTTATCGCGCATCCATTGAACTTGCTGCAGAAAAAGGAAGCTTCCCGTTCTTAGTTGGAAAAACTGATGAAGAAACGAGGCAATTAAGAGAAAACTTCATCCAAACCGGCTATATGAAAGATATGCCGGAGGATATTAAAGAGGGTGTTTTGAGATATGGAATCCGTAACTCTCACCTTCTGACTGTTGCTCCTACCGGAAGTACCGGAACAATGGTCGGAGTAAGTACAGGGCTCGAGCCTTACTTCTCCTTCTCTTACTATAGAAGCGGCCGTTTAGGTAAATTTATTGAAGTAAAAGCCGATATTGTGAAGGAATATTTGGATAGAAATCCTGATCAGGATCCAGAAAACCTTCCAGATTGGTTTATAACAGCCATGACGATGACACCGGAAGCTCACGCGGATACACAGTGCATTATTCAGCGCTGGGTCGACAGCTCAATTTCTAAAACGGTAAACGCACCAAAAGGCTATTCAGTGGAACAGGTAGAAAAAGTTTATCAGCGCCTGTATCACGGAGGTGCAAAAGGCGGTACAGTCTATGTAGACGGAAGCCGTGACAGCCAGGTTCTTACTTTAAAGGCAGAAGAAAACGCCTTTGATGGAGAGCAGACCGAATTTGAATTTGAAGAGGATAAGAAGCCTCGTGTTGTATTAATGGATACTGTCCATGAACTTGAGAAAACAAATGTAACCATTGGATCAGAGGTGGGAGATACCTGCCCGGTCTGCCGCAAAGGTACGGTTGAAGATATTGGCGGCTGTAATACATGCACCAATTGTAATGCCCAGCTGAAATGTGGACTATAAACAAATATTAAAAGCAAATAAAACAAGCTGTCGAGAAATTCTCGGCAGCTGTTTTTTTGAATTTCTGAAAATGAATGTCAGGTTTGGAAAATAAATAGGATAGGCTTTGTTGGTTGAAAGGAATATTGCGTAACTAAGGGAAATATTCGGTTCACAAGGAGAAGGGAGCAAAGATGAGAGACACATGATGAAAAATGGACGATCCGAGCCGCCGCACCGAGGGTTACTCGTGGAGGCTCGGGCGTGCATCTGCAAATAGCGAGCGATCTGTGTTCCCGGTGCCAGTATAAGATAGGATAGGCCAGCCCTTTTATTCGAACGGCCGCTTCCTTGTTTTTAAAGGGAATCTAGTGTATCATTTTCATGAAAAGATACCGAAAGCTGTATTGGGGGTTTACCATGCCGACGCCAAGTATGGAAGATTATATCGAACAAATTTACATATTAATTGAAGATAAAGGGTACGCCCGCGTCTCTGACATAGCAGAGAATCTGCAAGTTCACCCGTCATCGGTAACGAAAATGGTTCAGAAATTAGACCGGGACAAGTACTTGAACTATGAAAAATACCGCGGGCTGATTCTCACAGCTAAAGGGAAGAAGATCGGCAAACGCCTCGTATACCGCCATGAATTACTCGAGCAGTTTCTAGAGATTATCGGCGTTGATGCAGATAAGATTTATGAAGATGTAGAAGGCATTGAGCATCACTTAAGCTGGAATTCAATTGATCGCATCGGAGACTTAGTCCAATATTTCGACGAAAATAATGAACGGCTTAAAGAATTAAGAGAAGTTCAGCGCAAGAACGAAGAACAGAATAATGAAGATTAAAAGACGGACTAAAAGTCGTCTTTAGGCTGTCGAGAAAGTCTCGATAGCTTTTTTAGGTGCAGAAACATCTGCTTGGTGAATACCGCGAGTCTCCTGCAGAATAACGGGTGATCCGAGACTCCGGAGTGAGGGTTTTCGCATGGAGGCTTTGGCGTTCGTCCGCTCCAAAGCGAAGTGATTTGCTCGTACGTCAGCACAAAGCTTTGCAGAAATAGTGGCGTCTTTTTTTATCGTGAAGTTCTAGACATTCGCCTTCCCTTCTATATATAAAACGTGGGGGGATGGGCGTGAATGTAGATGGCGTATTCTCAGGTGGCGGTGTAAAAGCCTTAGCGTTTATTGGAGCCCTTGAAGTATTGGAAGAAAACCATTATAAGTTTCAGCGTCTAGCGGGAACCTCAGCAGGAGCCATTGTGGCCAGCCTGCTCGCTGCCGGTTACAAAGCGAAAGACTTAAAAATTATATTGGAAGAACTCTCTTTGGAAAAAGTTATTGATCAGCCGCTCACTGATCGAATTATGCCATTTTCCAAATGGATGTTTCTCTATTACCGGATGGGGCTCTATAAAGGAAATCGTCTCGAACAGCTGATTGATAAGTGGCTTTCTAAAAAAGGCATTCGGACCTTTGCCCACTTGCCTGAAAACAGTTTGAAAGTCATATGTTCCGATCTTACCTTAGGACGGATGGTCGTGATTCCAGATGATCTACAGGAAGTTTATGGCATAGATCCGCACACCTTTTCTGTAGCCAAAGCTGTAAGGATCAGTTCAAGCCTTCCATATTTTTTTATGCCGGTAAAACTTCACGGCAAGAAAGGACGCTCGCTCTTAGTCGATGGAGGCGTGCTTAGTAACTTTCCAATCTGGCTGCTTGAAAATGAACACGGAAGAAGAAAAAGGCCGATTATTGGGATGCAGTTGAGCGATCCTCCTGATCAGCTGCCCGAGCAAAAGATTAAAAATGCAATCCAGATGTTTCACGCTCTGTTTCGGACGATGAAGCAGGCACATGACGGCCGCTATATATCTGTAACAAAAAGCCGGGATGTGATTTTTATCCCTGTAACAGGAGTGCAGACGACAGATTTTTGCCTGAGCGAATCTCAGAAACAAGAGCTTCTTGAGATCGGAAAAAATCAAGCTTCGCTTTTTTTAAAGCGCTGGTCAAGATAAAAAAGATCGAGCCATTCATTTTAAAATGAGGCTCGATCTTTTCTTTTATTATTTTTCTGTCCTTCAATCACGCGGAGATGGGCAGCGCTTCTGCGGCGCTGTTTCTTCTTCTGCATTAGAGACGGCTTTACTGGTGACGGCTGTGTTTTCTTAGGTTTCACAGTTGGAGATTTGTATTTTTGCTTGGACTGCTTAACAGCTTGTTTATATTTTTTCATTTCATTGCGGCTGCCGCCTCCACCTCCGCCTGTACGATGGCGAAGTATGAAAAAATAAAGCGCGCCGTAAATCAGGACTGCAATACCGATCATCATTATTATAGAAGAGAGAAACGATGATGTGTTCGTGAATAATTGAATCCCTACGTAAAAAATGGCCAGGGCGATAAGAGAATAAATCAGTGATGTCATCCAGTTTCTTGACATATATAGAACCTCCTTCATTAAAATCCTGTTTAGAAATACCCCATTAATAGTACCTATACCACTATAAGGACGTCTTCTATCATCAAATTGCATATTTTTGAAAGTTTAACCGACTTATTTATAGAAAGTCTATTGAATATGCGAAAAAAGAAGACTATCATAAAGAGCTCTTTTCATTTTTACCTATATTTTAAATAATATTCTTTAAAAAATATCGGACTTTCTGTCACTGCAGAATATTTTTTTAATTACTTTATCTATACTTAATATTTTACCGCAAATTTCCGTCATTCACTAGCCTTAAAACGTCTAAGGAGAGCATGAATTTTATGTTTTTGGAAAATATAAGAATGAGGTGATGAACATGTCAGATAAACCAAGACAGCAGCAGCAAAAAGAGCCGCCGCAAAGTGTACTTGCTAAGACGCTGACGATCGGATTTATGGCCGGTTTGATCTGGAGTACACTTGGGAGTGTCTTTTACTACTTTAACTTTACTCAAGTATCGGCCGCGACTTTTATTTTCCGTTCTTTTTGGCAGACTGATTGGACTGGATCTCTGCTTGCGGAAATCTTAGCGGTTATTATCGTGGGGCTGTTATCAATAGTAGTCGCGCTGGTATACTACTTAGTATTTAAATCGAGAAAAGGGATCTGGCCGGGACTGATTTATGGTCTTTTGCTTTATGCTATTATTTTTGTAGCTGTAAACCCTGTGTTCTCAGCAGTTCCAAGCTGGTCGGAGATGTCGAGTGATTCTTATGTAACAAACATTTGCGTGTTTATTTTATATGGTGTGTTTACAGGTTATTCAATTTCTTATGAGTATCAGGAATACAACCATCAGCCTCAGTGATGATATGAACATAGTATGGTAAAATAATAGGGATTATTCATATCAAAACAGAGTAAGGATGGTTAATGAATGGGGAAGCGCTTACTTTTGTTAAATGGTCCTAACTTAAACATGTTAGGACAAAGAGAACCTGAGACTTATGGCAGTACTACTTTGAAAGATGTAGTGGAAATGGTCAAAGAAGTATGTGACCAGCATGGGTACGAACTGGAATCCTTTCAGTCCAACCATGAAGGCGACCTGGTGGACCGTCTGCAGAGAGCAAATAAGGAAGCGGCAGGCATCATCTTTAATCCGGCCGCTTATACGCATACAAGTATTGCTCTTCGCGATGCGATAGCTGCTATAGAGCCGCCGGTTGTGGAGGTTCATATTTCTAATGTTCATAAGCGGGAAGAATTTCGCCAACATTCCATGCTGGCCGCCGTCTGCCTGAGCCAGATTGTCGGTTTCGGTGTCGATGGATATTGGCTGGCCGCCATGGGTCTTATTCAAAAGATAGAAAGTGAAGGGAGAAATTTATGATGTCCAACCTGAACAAGCTGCGCCAGTCATTAATAGAAAATAATCTGGACGGGCTGCTGGTGATGAGTGCAAAAAATAGAAGGTATCTTGCTAATTTTACCGGTACGGCAGGTGCTTTGTTAATCAGCCGGGAAAAAGCACTGTTTATAACAGACTTCCGTTACATGGAACAGGCAGCTGAACAGGCGGAAGGGTTTGAAGTCATCGAACATAAAGTGCCACTTCAAGAAGAAATTACGAAGCTTATCAAGGAGCAGGGGCTAAAAAGAGTAGGTTTTGAGAAAGATCACTTAACGTACAGCCAGTATGAAAGTCTGCAAAGCGGACTGACAGAAAAATTAGTACCTACCGCTGGGTTAATAGAGAATTTACGCTTGATAAAGTCGGAAGATGAGCTTAGTATATTAAAGGATGCAGTCAAGATTGCAGACGACGCTTTTGAACATATCTTAAATTACATAAAGCCGGGTATAAAAGAAATTGATGTTTCAAATGAATTAGAGTTTTTTATGAGAAAGCAAGGAGCGACATCTTCAAGCTTTGATATTATCGTGGCTTCCGGCTTTCGTTCGGCACTCCCTCATGGAGTCGCATCTGAAAAGGAAATTCAAAATGGCGAGCTGGTCACTCTAGATTTTGGAGCCCTTTACAACGGGTATTGTTCAGATATCACTCGTACGGTAGCCGTCGGTGAGATAAGCGATGAGCTTAAAGATATTTATGACACGGTGCTTCAAGCTCAATTAAAAGGGATGGAAGGTTTAAAAGCAGGCATCACAGGGAAAGAAGCAGATGCACTTACAAGAGATTACATTAAGGAAAAAGGCTATGGGAACTACTTTGGTCATTCTACAGGGCACGGCATTGGTCTTGATGTTCATGAAGGCCCGGGATTGTCGTTCCGGTCGGATGTTACGCTCGAGCCGGGAATGGTCGTAACAGTAGAACCAGGCGTTTATGTACCTAATGTTGGCGGCTGCAGAATTGAAGATGACGCCGTAATCACGGAAAATGGCAATGAAAAATTAAGTTTCGCACCGAAAGAACTTATTACTTTATAACAGGAGGCAGGGTATATGATTTCAGTAAACGATTTTAAAACAGGATTGACGATCGAGGTAGACGGAGGGATTTGGCAGGTTATGGAATTTCAGCACGTAAAGCCTGGCAAAGGAGCAGCGTTTGTTCGTTCTAAGCTGCGTAATTTACGTAACGGTAACATTCAGGAGAAAACCTTCCGTGGCGGGGAGAAGGTAGAGAAAGCTCATATAGAAAATAGAAAGATGCAGTATCTTTATGCAGCAGGAGATATGCACGCCTTTATGGATACGGATACTTATGAGCAGGTTGAAATTCCAGGAGCTCAGATTTCCGACCAGCTGAACTATTTGAAAGAAAACATGGAAGTACAGATCATGACGTTCCAGGGAGAGACTCTCGGTGTCGAACTTCCTAAAAATGTTGAGTTAAAAGTAGCAGAGACAGAGCCTGGTATCAAAGGAGATACGGCGAGCGGCGGAACAAAACCAGCTACTCTTGAAACAGGTTTAACGGTTCAGGTTCCTTTCTTTATTAATGAAGGAGAAGTCCTGTTAATAAGTACGACGGACGGCAAATACGTTTCAAGAGCCTAAGGTAATATAATTAACTGAAAGAGCAATCCCATCGATCGGGATTGCTCTTTTTTTCGTCTTTTTGTTGAGGTCATAATTTAATAGTTTTGGACATACATATAGGATAAAGCATTGACAAAAGGAGCTTTTGATTATGGAGGAAGTCATTCGCTTATTTCCAAAAACCTATCATTCTACTCTATCTCAGTACGTAAATTGGAAGACTGTTCAGGAGATAAGACTGAGGGTGTTAAAGCCGATTGAGGTGGTCAGCGCCGACAGGGTTACCGCAATTCCCTCCTCTAAAATAACGATGATCGACTTGTCATACGTTTTAAATCAGGTCAGTCACTTTTCGCTTTATAAGTTTAAAGAAGAAGTGAAGGAAGGGTTTATCACGATTCAAGGCGGGCACAGAGTGGGACTGGCTGGCAAAGCCAACCTGGATAATGGGAAGGTAGCCACGTTAAAGGATATTACTTTTATGAACATTCGTATTGCCCGGTCCTCTCTTCAAGCAGGAAAGAATCTCGTGCCTTATTTATGTGAAGACGGCCAGTGGTTAAACACGTTAATCGTCGGTCCGCCGCATTCAGGAAAAACAACGATACTGCGTAACTTAGCAAAGCTGGCTGGTGCAAGGGCCGATCAACCGGGCTCTAAGAAAGTCGCCATAGTGGACGAGCGCTCAGAAATTGCTGCCTGTCAGGATGGTGTTCCGCAGTTAGATGTCGGGGAAAGGACGGATGTAATGGATGGGTGTCCGAAAGCATCGGGGCTGATGATGATGATCCGTTCCATGTCTCCTGAAGTCATTATTGTGGATGAAATGGGCGGATTAGCGGATGCTGCAGCCGTACAGGAAGCTGTTTATTCAGGTGTGCAAGTGATTTGCAGTGTCCACGGTTCGAGTTTTGAATCTGTGGCTAAACGTCCATCTATTCATCACATGATGAAAGAAAAAATTTTTGACCGCTATGTTATTTTAGAACGTCTCAATATCGATGGAGAAAACAGGGTTCAAATTTTAAATGAATCTGGCAGGGAACTGGCTCTATTAAAAGGGGAGAGAGGATATGGAATGGATCGGGGCCGTAATCGTTTTAGTCGCTACCACGTGGATCGGGTTTGATACTGCTGCTAAATTCAGAAGGAGACCTGGGCAGATCAGGCAGTGGAAAAGTGCTTTGCAAATGATAGAAGCTGAAATGGTTTACAGCCAGTCTTCTTTATGGGAAGTCTGTGAAAAGCTGTCTAAAGTACTGCCTTCTCCAATATGCTATTTCTTTACCGGTCTATTAAGTGAAAAAGGGACTTGTACCGATTTTAGTGCGTTATGGGCTTCCGAGCTGCGGAAACAGTGGTTCTGGAATTCTATGACGAAAAGTGATTTAGACATTTTAGTCCAATTTGGCAGTACGCTGGGCCAGCATGATTTAGTCCAGCAGCAAAAACAGATTAAACTGACATCTCATCACCTCGATTTACAGTTAAACGAAGCCATTGAAGTATCAAGCAAGCATCAGAGACTGGCGAGAGGGGTTGGTGTGTTAAGCGGACTTTTAGTTGTTTTACTACTCATATGATAAGGGGGAGGGGACGTTGTGCTGCAAGACGCATCCATCCTGTTTCAAATTGCCGGCATAGGTATTATAGTAGCCATGATTCACAGCATTTTAAAGCAAATGGGTAAAGAAGAAATTGCCCAGATCGTTACATTAACAGGCTTTATTATCGTTCTTTTTATCGTGCTGCACCGTTTAGCGGATTTATTTCAGCAAATTAAGTCGGTTTTTCTCTATCAAGGGTAGCGGTCTATGGATATTGTTCAGATTGTCTCTTTAGGACTGGTAGCTACTGTACTGATTGTTTTGCTTAAAGAACAAAAATCATCGATCGCTTTTTTACTGCTTATTTTTACAGCGCTGCTCATTTTTATCTCGGTATTAGATCATGTGAAATATATCTTTACCCTTCTTCACTACATCGCCGAACAGGCGCAGGTAGAAGCTGTTTATTTAAAAACCATCTTAAAAATTATCGGGATCGCTTATATTACCGAATTTGGAGCTCAATTAATCAGAGATGCCGGGCTGGGGGCTTTAGCATCCAAGGTGGAGCTGGCCGGGAAACTGTTCATCCTGATGCTGGCCATACCGATAATAACTGCCCTTATTGAAACAATCTTGGACTTTATACCTGTGGCAGCAGGTTGAGAATAGTGAGGTACGAGATGAAATATTTATTATGTCTAAGCTTCCTGATCATTGCCGTTTTCACTAATCCCATGATGAGCCATGCTTCCACATCGGAAGAGAATGTACGTACACTAACTGATTACATTTCCACTGAAGAGCTCGAAAAGAATTACGATAAACTCCACGAACAATACGGAGAATACATGCCTTCCATATCATTCGACGATATTTCTGAGTGGAGCGAGCAAGGAAATCCATCTTCAGGGTGGATTTCCGGAATTATTAATTTCCTCTTTCATGAGCTTCTTGCAAATGGAAAACTGTTGGGTTCGCTGCTCTTTCTTACAATGTTTAGTGCTTTACTGCAGGCAATTCAGTCATCGTTTGAAAACACAGTCGTCAGTAAAATCGCCTACATGGTGATCTATCTAGTTCTGATCGGCCTGGCCCTTGAAAGCTTTGGACAAGTCATACAATATACGACGGCTACGATTGAGCAGATGAGCAGCTTTATGATCGGCCTGCTTCCTCTGCTCTTAGGAATAATGGCTTCCTTTAGCCATTTGATGTCGATCTCATTTTTCCATCCGATTATCATCGCACTTGTCCAGTCGAGCGGTTTGCTCGTAAAATATTTGCTCATTCCATTATTTACTTCTTCTGCTTTACTTATGGTCATCGGTTCTCTAAACAGTGGGTTTAAGGTGGACCAGTTAGCTGAACTGTTGAGAAAAGTGGGGGTGGCAATAATGGGAGCTTATCTAACGCTGTTTCTTGGAGTGATCTCTGTACAGGGCACCGTAACAGCTGTTCAGGATGGAGTCACTATGAAGACAGCTAGATTTGTAACCGGTAACTTTGTTCCCGTGGTTGGCCGGCTATTCACCGATGCCACTGATACTATTTTGGGAGCTTCTCTTTTGTTGAAGAATACGGTAGGCCTTGCCGGTGTCGTCATTTTACTTGGGATCGCGCTATTTCCGGCACTCAAAATTTTTGCCCTGGCTTTAGTTTATAAGTTTGCAGCCGCCATCCTCCAGCCGATTGGAGATGGACCGGTAGTTACGGCGATGGTAATCGTCAGCCGCCATATGATGTATATATTTGCTGCGCTGTTAATGGTATCGATGATGTTCTTCTTAGTTATTGTCATTATGGTGGCAGCGAGCAATATTACGATGATGGTTCGATAAGGGTGATAAGATGCAGGTTTTTACGCAATGGATAACTGAAATTGTACTCTATTTAGTACTCGCGATACTGGCTGATGCTCTTCTGCCTTCTGGATTGATGAAGAAATATGCCCGGCTGGTCTTAGCCATTTTGCTTTTATTGATTATCATAGACCCTCTCCTCCAGTTATTGAAAGTGAATCCCCATCAGATTGTTCAATCGGTTCACCAGCAGATGAATGCAGGGTTTGAAACCGAACAACTAAAGGCTGAAATAGAAGAAAAGAAAAATGAAATAATGCGTGGACAAGATGCATATACATTACAACAGGTGGAGGAGGCAGTTTCCGGCCAGCTGAAAGGCCCTCTTGAAGAAGAGAAGGTATCAATAGAAACGGCGGATTTTGAGTTCTCTACTGAACCTTACAGCGTTGAATCACTGGACAAGCTGATTCTCACTTTATCGTCTCAAGAAGAAGAAAGTGTGGTGGAAGAAGTGGTCATTTCTGCAAATGACCAGACCGCATCCGGAACGAATCATCCGAATGAAGCAGACATAAAGAATTTAGTTGCCGGAAAACTTGGGTTAAATGTGCAGCAAATTGAAATTCGGTGGGAGGAAGATCATGAGTAAATGGTGGAATAAACTCTTGAGCCCTTTATCTTCTGGGGAAGGACAAAAAATAAATAAAAGAAAATATTTCATCATCATAGGTTTGGTTGGCGTATTTTTTATTTTACTCAGCAACTTGTTCCAGACACCTGATACTACGGTACAGCCTCAGCCGCCTGCCGATAAGCAGACATCTGGAAGCGGGCCTGAGGCACCCGTCATGGCGGTAGCTGATTTGGAAAAAGAGTATGAAGCTCAGCTAACGCCACTGCTTGAAAACATCCAGGGAGTAAGTGAAGTGGATTTGATGGTGAATTTAGCAGCAACAGAAGAAAAAGTATATGACAAAAACTTGATCATTGGAAAGCAGACAACGAATGAAACAGATAAGAACGGAGGGGAAAGAGAAATTGAGGATTATTCAAAGGAACAGCAGCTAGTACTTATCCGGCAGGGGGACCGCGAAGTTCCATTACTGACAAAAACTAATAAACCGCCTGTCAGTGGAGTGTTTGTCACTGCTAAAGGTGTAGAGAACATGAAGGTAAAGGAATGGGTTGTGGAAGCCGTGTCGCGAGTATTAGATGTACCTAGTCATAGGGTTTCAGTGTTGCCTAAAACATAGGGAGGGATTCTCTTGGTTAAAAAACAAACGGTTTGGTTGTTAACGATGTTAAGCTTACTAATTGTGTTAAGCGTGTATTACATGACGTCACCGGATAATGGAGAAATGGCATTTATTCAGGATGATCAGTGGCTTGAGGAAGGAACAGGAGACAGCGAAGCCACATCAGAAAACGCAGTCACTTCAGATGTATCTACCGAAGAATTATTTGCTTCTATCCGTCTTGAAAAGCAGAATGAGCGTGACCAAAAAACCGAGCAATTATCCGAGATCGTAGCATCCAGCGATTTTTCTGCGGAAGAGAAAAATGAAGCCATGGAAGAAATGGAATCTATTCAAGCAACAGCTTCCAAAGAGTCCGTTTTAGAAAATACGATTCGTGCGAGTGTTCCTTATGAGGACGTTTTAGTAAGAGCAGAAGCAGATGTCATTCAAGTAACAATCAAAGCAAACGAGCTCACCAAAGCTGAAACGAGAGAGATCATGCAGATGGTTTCTGATGAATTTGGTCAAAAACGAGTCGAAGTGAAATTTCAGCCTGAGAACTAAAGCTTAAGACCCTTAACACAACCGTTAAGGGTTTTTAGTTTGTAGAAAAAACTCATGCTTTCTGACGACCGACTTTTCTTTCGAAGGGGAGTGCAGCGAGACTCCTTAAGGGACACGCAAGGCTGGCAAGAAGTCACAGGGCAAAAAGCCCGAGGAGGCTTGCCGTCTTCTCGTAGGAAATCGAGGTGGTTCCCGCGCCATTAGTCTTCTTTTATGGCCAATGGGATCCTGCCAACCACGTTAGCTTTATCAGGAAATTCTATGGGAAAAAACGGTTGAGACTTTCTCGACAGTCAGACCCCATAAGAAAGATTAAGGGTTTTGGTTATGGGCCAAATTCTCAGGATAGTTGAGTAATGTGGAAATGTATCGTAAAATATTAAAAGGAGATTTTACTACCTGCTAAGTATATTTACATAAAGGAGTGGACAAGGATGTTAAAAGTCCAGGAAATTCGTGAATTAATTAAGTTAATCGACAAATCGCAAATTGATGAGTTCTCATATGAATCAAATGGAACGAAAGTTTGCATGAAGAAGAGCAATGGAGCAGTAGTAACAGAAGCCCCTTTGCAGCAGGAATCAAGCCAGCCTAAACCTGAGCCTGTTCAGCAGACGGCACCTGAATCAGCAGAGAAACCAGCTCCAAAAGAAGAAAGTGAAGCTGAGCAAAAGCCAGCATCCACAAATTATGATAAAGAAATTACTTCCCCAATGGTTGGAACCTTCTATCAGTCTCCATCCCCTAATCAAGATGCTTATGTTAAAGTAGGCGATCAAGTCAAACAGGATTCCGTTGTTTGTATAGTAGAAGCGATGAAACTATTTAACGAAATCGAAGCAGAAGTCTCTGGAGAAATCGTTGAGATTTTAGTTAATGATGGAGAGCTTGTAGAATACGGACAGCCTTTATTCAGAGTGAAATCGGCTTAATTGGGGAGTGAAAAAATGATTAAGAAAGTTTTAATTGCAAACCGGGGCGAAATCGCAGTTCGTATTATCCGTGCCTGCAAAGAAATGGGGATCGAGACAGTAGCGATTTATTCAGAAGCGGACCGTGAGGCGCTTCACGTGCAAATCGCTGATGAAGCATACTGTGTCGGCCCTACTTTAAGCAAAGACAGTTACTTAAACTATACGAATATTATGAGTTTGGCGACTTTAACGGAAACTGATGCGATTCACCCGGGATACGGGTTTTTAGCGGAGAATGCAGAATTCGCCGAAATGTGTGAAGAGTGCAATATTATCTTTGTCGGTCCTTCTTCTTACGCAATTCAAAAAATGGGTACGAAAGATGTGGCCAGAGAAACGATGAGAGAAGCGGGGGTTCCTGTCGTACCAGGTTCAACCGGGATCATTGAAAACATAGAAGCAGGAAAGAAAGTGGCTGAAGAAATCGGCTACCCTGTAATCATTAAAGCGACGGCAGGCGGTGGAGGTAAAGGAATCCGCGTGGCGAGAACAGAGGAAGAACTTGTAAAAGGTATTAATATGACACAGCAGGAAGCTGAAACGGCCTTTGGTAATCCAGGCGTCTATATTGAAAAATATATTGAAGATTTCCGCCACGTCGAAATCCAGGTGCTTGCGGATAATCATGGCAATGCCGTTCATTTAGGCGAGCGTGACTGCTCCATTCAGCGCCGTCTTCAGAAGCTGATTGAAGAAACACCTTCTCCTGCCGTTACACCGGAAATCAGGGAGAAAATGGGTGATGCGGCAGTTAAGGCTGCTTTAGCCGTAGATTATTCCGGTGCAGGTACCGTGGAATTTATTTTTGATCAGAATGAACAGAAGTTTTATTTTATGGAAATGAATACTCGTATTCAGGTAGAGCATCCTGTAACAGAGATGGTTACAGGCGTCGATTTAATTAAAGAGCAGCTGAAAGTTGCTAATAATGAAAAGCTTTCCTTTACACAGGAGGAAATCGAGTTTGAAGGCTGGGCCATTGAATGCCGTATCAATGCCGAAGACCCTTTTAAAAATTTCATGCCTTCCGCAGGAAAAATCGATATGTACCTTCCGCCGGGCGGCTTTGGAATCCGCATTGATTCCGCGGCTTACCCGGGCTATATGATTCCGCCATATTATGATTCAATGGTTGCCAAATTAATTACTTATGGGCGGGATCGTGAAGAGGCCATTCAAAGGATGAAGCGTGCTTTAGATGAATTTGTTATTGAAGGCGTTCATACCACCATTCCGTTCCATCAGCGCATGATGGAGCATGAGGTTTTTGTGGGTGGAGACTTTAATACTAAATTCCTTGAGAATTACAGCGTAATGAGTGACGAAACAGGAGAGGAGTAGTCTATAAAATGGATGAAAAACAATTGTTGAACGTTACAGAAGGTTCTACTTTAGGTAATGTAGAAATTGCACCAGAAGTTATTGAAGTGATCGCAGGGATTGCGGTTTCTGAAGTGACGGGTGTTGCCTCCATGCGCGGAAATTTCGCTACAGGTGTAGTGGAACGCTTAGGAAAGAAAAGCCACGGCAAAGGTGTAAAAGTTGAGCTGGAAGCAGAGGGAATCGCTATTGACGCTTATGTCGTACTTGATTACGGTATCTCTATACCTGACACTGCTAAGAAAATCCAGGATAATACGAGACAGGCTCTAAAAAACATGACGGCTTTAGAAATTAAAGAAATAAACGTTCACGTAGTCGGTGTCCAGATGGAGACGAAAGAAGACAGTGATACGGAAGAAGAATAAAGAGATAAAGGCCAGCAGGGGAAACCCTAAGCTGGTCTTTTGTCGGTTTATAGCATTTTATAAGTGAAAATGTTATGATTCTAACGGATATGACCTTAAAGGAGCAAGATAGATGAAACGACGTTTAGCAAGAGAAAAAGCTTTTCAGGCCCTGTTTCAAATGGATTCACATGAAATTACCGAACAGGAAGCGATTGAACACGTTATTGAAGAAGAACAGGAAGATAAATTTCTAACGGAACTTGTATACGGAGTGATCGAACATAAGGAAGAAATCGATGCTGCCATAGAAAAGAACCTGGAGCGGTGGTCTTTCTCCCGCTTAGCAAGAGTAGAAAAGACGCTTCTCCGTATTGCAGCCTACGAACTGCTGCATCAGGACGAAGTGCCGCCGCAGGTAGCCATTAATGAAGCAGTTGAGCTGGCAAAAGTTTTCGGAGAGGAACAGTCCGGCAAATTCATTAACGGTGTACTGTCTAAAATGGTCAAGTAAATTTTAAAAAGAGGGGAAGATGATTTATGAGTGCAGAAGTAATTTATGGTAAGGATTTGGCACAACAGCTGCGTCAGGAAATGAAAGAAGAAGTCGCTCAATTAGAAGAGCAGGGAATCCATCCAAAGCTGGTTGTGGTAATTGTCGGAGAAGATCCTGCCTCTAAGTCTTATGTTAAAGGAAAGCAGAGGGCTTCTGAAAATGTAGGAATGAATTCTGATTTACTCGAGCTACCAGAAGATACTACCGAAGAGAAGCTTCTGAACATTATAAACGATTTGAATGAGGATTCTTCCGTACATGGTATACTCGTTCAGCTTCCGCTTCCTAAGCAGATAGATGAACAAAAGGTAATTGAAGCGATAGATCCAGCCAAAGATGTAGATGGATTTCATCCAATCAATGTAGGGAAATTAATGACGGGCCAGGATACTTTTTATCCATGTACTCCGTTTGGCATCCTCGTTATGCTTCAGAGAGCCAATATTTCTATTGAAGGCAAACACGTAGTGATCATCGGCCGCAGTAATCTTGTTGGTAAACCGGTTGGTCAGCTGCTGTTAAACGAGAATGCAACAGTTACTTACTGTCACTCTAGAACGAAAAATCTAAGAGAACATACGAAGCAGGCAGACATTTTGATTGTAGCAGCAGGAAAGGCACAGCTTATTACTGGGGAAGACATTTCGGAAGGAACAGTCGTCATTGATGTTGGGGTTAATAGAGTGGACGGAAAGCTTACCGGAGACGTCGACTTTGAATCAGCCGCACAGAAAGCTTCCCACATTACACCTGTACCAAAAGGAGTAGGACCTATGACAATCACGATGCTTCTTCACAATACGATCAAAGCTGCGAAGTGGATTCATAAAAAATAAGGGGAAATTCACGTGAACGATCGATATTTAACGGTGACCGCGTTAACAAAATATATAAAAAGAAAGCTCTCTCACGATCCTCACTTAAAAGAAGTCTGGCTGAGAGGAGAAATTTCTAACTTTAAGCGCCACAGCCGCGGTCATATGTATTTAACATTAAAAGATGATCAAGCGAGAATTCAAGCGGTTATGTTTGCAGGAAACAACCGCTTCCTGAAGTTCAGGCCGGAAAATGGCATGAACGTTCTTATCCGCGGGGAAATCAATGTTTATGAGCCGATGGGGAACTATCAGCTCTACATACAGGATATGCAGCCTGATGGTATCGGCGCTCTTTATTTAGCATTTGAACAGCTGAAAGAAAAATTAGAGAAAGAAGGATTGTTTTCTGCAGAAAGAAAAAAGCCGATTCCTTCTTTTCCTAAACATATCGGTGTAATCACTTCTCCGACTGGGGCTGCCATTCGTGATATCTTAACGACGATTAAGCGAAGATACCCGATCGTCAAAGTGTCTATTTTCCCGGTTGTCGTCCAAGGTAAAAGGGCGGCATCTTCTGTTTCAAAAGCGATTGACTATGTGAACCGCCACATGGACTGTGATGTACTTATTGTTGGAAGAGGCGGCGGATCCATTGAGGATTTATGGGGATTTAATGAAGAGGCTGTGGCAAGAGCCATAGAACATTCGAACATCCCAGTTATTTCAGCCGTCGGGCACGAAACGGATACTACGATCAGTGATTTTGCAGCAGATGTTCGGGCGGCTACGCCTACAGGTGCCGCTGAGCTTGCTGTCCCATCCCTCGTAGAAGTGAAGGAACAGATCAGGAACTTTACGATAAGACTGGACCGCAGTATGAACGTTTTGCAGACCGATGGGAGAAATCGGCTGAACCGTTTAAAAAGATCTTATGCCTTTAAATATCCTGAACAGCTGATGAAGCAGAAAGAACAGGATCTCGACCGGATGATGGAGCAGTTAAATAATCGGGTCGAACAGGTTCATGAATCTTATACAGAGAAACTAAATTACCTGCATAACCGTTTGCAGCAAAGACACCCTGCGTCAGAAATCGAAACAAATCGAAAATCCGTAGATGATAGAACAAAGCAGCTTCAATCTCAATTTGAATCTAAATTCTCCGCTAAGAAAGACCAGTTTTATAAGCAGTTGGAGAAGCTCTCATTGTTAAATCCGCTGGATACAATCAAACGTGGATATGCCATACCGTATACGAATGATGATCAAGTTGTTAATGATGTTCATAAAGTACAGCCTGGAGATCCTTTAAAAGTGACGGTACGAAATGGAACCATTTACTGTGACGTAGAAGGAATAGAGGAGGAGAACTGATGAGTGAGGAAAAAAACGATATCAGCTTTGAAGAAGCGATGAAGCAGCTGGAAGAGATTGTACAGAAGCTGGAAACTGGAGAAGTACCTTTAGAAAAAGCTATTCAGTATTATCAGGAAGGGATGCAGCTCTCCAAATTGTGTAATGAAAAGCTAGGAAGTGTAGAAAAACAAATGCAGCAGATTTTAAATGAACATGGTGAATTTGAAGCTTTTGACGTTCAGGAGGACGAATAGTGGCGTCGTTACAGGCATATGTGGAAAAGAATAAAGGTTATATTAACGAACAGCTTGAAATGTATGTGCAAGAGTACACGAGAGAAGGACGTTTAAGAGATGCAATGCTTTATTCCATCCGAGCGGGTGGAAAGCGGCTGAGACCGGTTTTAGTGCTGGCTGCATTAGAAGCATTCGGTTCACCAGTATCGAGAGGAATCAGCACCGCCTGCGCTTTAGAAATGGTTCACACGTACTCGTTAATCCACGATGATTTGCCCGCTATGGATAACGACGATACGAGAAGAGGCCAGCCGACTAATCATATGAAATTTGATGAGGCAACAGCCATTTTAGCGGGTGACGCGCTGCTTACTTTAAGCTTTCAAGTCATTTCAGAAGACGTTCAGCTTTCTGACAGCGAGAAGGTTTTTCTAATTAACGAACTATCGAGAGCCAGCGGGCCTATTGGTATGGTGAATGGTCAGATGCTGGATATGCAGAGTGAAGATGAGTCGATCAGCCTCGAAGCACTTGAATACATTCATAAAAATAAAACCGGTCAGCTGCTCAGGTTTTCAATTCTTGCGGGCAGCTATTTAAGCGGCGCAGATGAAATAAAGCTGGCTGAAATGCTGAAAATGGCAGAAGCTCTCGGCATGATTTTCCAAATTCAGGACGATATTTTAGACGTGATCGGTGACGCTGAAGCAATCGGCAAGCCGACGGGCAGTGACGTTTCAAATCAAAAAAGCACCTATCCACAGCTGCTTGGCCTAGAAGGGGCTGTCGAGCAGAAGGAACGTTATGTTCAAATCGCCCAGCAGTCTTTAAGAAGGGCGGACGTGGCAAATACGATGCTGTCTGAATTAATTGACTACTTAAGCCAGCGAAACCACTGATTTATGTGAAAACTTTAATAATTGAGCAACAGAAGTGATTTATGGTATATTGTATTTACAAAAGGAATGGTGCAGTATTCTAGTCGGTCCTCCGTTCCTGAAGGCGGGCCTAAAAATCCGCCGAAGGGCACATCGATGAAGTTCCTTGTGCCGGCTTGAGGCGCCCAGCCTTGGGTCGGTGCTGGGAGTTAAGGTTGCAGGGCGATCCACAAAGGCATGTGGGCGTTGACCCGGCTTCCGCGGAGGCCCATCTTTGTGAGGGAATCTTGCCAGAGACTCTTATGAAATGGGGTATGAACCTACATTTTATGGATATCATTCTATAAAAGTAGCGTAGCCTGCCTTGAGTGGTTGCTGAGGGGATTATAGTCATGAACATTCCATTATTCAGATGGCCACTGAACGATGGAGTTGTATACTATATGAAATCAGTACTGCAAAAGAGGCTAAGGAACGGCTAAAGACTGTCGGGGAAATCCCCTAGACTGTTCAGTGGACATAAATAAGGAATTATAGTGCGGACTAAGTGGCAATCTAGTCCAGCTTACGGAGACGGAGCTGATTTGGATTTAAAGGGGAACCGCCAGAGTGGTGACGCTCGGTATCCAAATGGGAAAACCTACTAGACCTAAGCCGTAATTTTTACTTTATTTATGACCATTCCTTTTCTACATACTAAATACTTAACAATTGGGGTTAAGAATGAATAAAAACTTAAAAAGATCAATTAAATTCAGTGTGAGTATTGCCGTTATCACTTTTGTGTTAGCGGCTATTTTTTCAATTGTATCTAACTCCGTGATGAGCGGCGTGGCCTGGGGTATAGGGTTAATCATCGTTCTTCTTATTGTATTGACAGGCGTTGTTTTTGATATGCTAGGAATAGCTGCAACAGCTGCAGACGAGCCGCCGTTTCATTCAATGGCTGCAGAAAAAATTTCCGGAGCTAAAGAGGCGATAATCATCGTCCGAAACGCAGACAGGTTTGCAAGTTTCTGTAACGATGTGATAGGGGATATATCTGGTATAGTAAGTGGAACGGCCTCTGCTGTGGTTGTTATTCAGCTTACGAACGTTCTAGGTTCATCTGAGGGTTCCGGCCTTCAATTAACTTTGTCAGTGCTGCTGACAAGTATTGTGGCTGCAATCACCGTGGGCGGAAAGGCCGTAGGAAAGTTTCTTGCGATTCATTCTTCAACAAAAATTATTTTGTGGGCAGCACGTGTGATTGCGTGGATTGAATCGAATTTAAAGATAAATATTATATCGGTCTCAACCAAATCCACACGAAAAACACGATAAATATAAGGAGGTCCATTTATGGATCTGTATAAAATTAAAGATCCTTCTTTTATAAAGGGGATGTCAATTGATCAACTTAAAGAATTATCAAGCGAAGTACGAAAGTTTTTAATTGAAAATCTTTCATCGACCGGAGGACACCTTGGAGCAAACCTTGGAGTAGTTGAGCTGACGCTGGCCCTGCACAAAGTTTATGAAAGCCCGAAAGATCGGTTTCTATTCGATGTGGGACACCAGTCTTACATCCATAAGATATTGACAGGCCGGGCAGGAAAGTTCGATACGCTCAGAAAGTATCAGGGGCTTTGCGGCTTTCCTAAACGCAATGAAAGCGAGCACGATGTCTGGGAAACGGGTCACAGTTCCACATCTCTTTCAGCAGCCATGGGAATGGCAATCGCAAGGGACTTAAACGGAGAAAAACATTCTATTGTACCGATAATCGGAGATGGAGCTCTTACGGGCGGGATGGCATTAGAAGCTTTGAACCATATTGGGGACGAGAAAAAGAATGTAACCGTTATTTTAAATGATAATGAAATGTCAATTGCCCGAAATGTAGGAGCTCTTCATGGAGCTCTCGGACGTATGAGAAGTGCAGGTAAGTACAACCGGGCAAAAGATGATTTAGAATGGTTGCTGAAACGAATTCCAGCTGTCGGAGGAAAACTGGCACAGGCGGCGGAACGGTTAAAGGACAGCATGAAGTATTTCATCGTACCCGGCATGTTTTTTGAAGAACTGGGCTTTACTTATTACGGTCCGGTAGACGGCCACGATTACAACGATCTTTTAGAAAACTTGAACTATGCCAAGAAGACAGAGGGCCCTGTAATAGTTCACGTGATTACTCAAAAAGGAAAAGGGTATCACCCGGCTGAATCGGATCAAAAAGACAAATGGCATGGTGTTGGACCTTATAAAATTGAATCGGGTGAAAAAATTAAAGCTGCTGATGCTCCTCCAGCGTGGAGCGAGGTCATTAGTGAAACGCTTAGAAAAGAAGCCCGTAAAGATAAAAGAATCGTTGCCATTACGCCGGCGATGGTGCTTGGCTCAAAACTTGAAAAATTTCAAAATGAATTCCCATCACGGCTGTTTGATGTGGGGATTGCCGAGCAGCATGCGACTACACTTTCTGCAGGGCTTGCCACTCAAGGCATGAAGCCTTTTTTAGCGATTTACTCAACGTTCCTTCAAAGAGGATATGACCAGGTGATTCATGATGTAGCGAGGCAAAACCTGAACGTGATGTTTGGAATTGATCGTGCGGGATTGGTAGGAGCTGACGGGGAGACTCACCAGGGAGTGTTTGATGTCGCGTTCCTTCGCTCTATTCCGAACATGGTGCTCATGATGCCAAAAGATGAAAACGAAGGCCAGCATATGGTTCATACGGCAGTCCACTATAATGACGGCCCTATCGCTTTGCGTTATCCTCGCGGAAATGGGATAGGCATTAAAATGGATGAGCAGCTTTCTCCAATTTCAATTGGAAGCTGGGAAGTTCTAAAAGAAGGTTTAGATGCTGTAATTCTAACCTTTGGCACCACGATTTCATTAGCTTTAAAAGCGAGTGAGCGATTAGGCAAAGAAGGTTATTCAGTCCGAGTAGTCAATGCCCGGTATATTAAACCGATGGATGAAGCGATGCTGCATGACATCATGAAAGAGAATTTGCCGATTCTTACTATTGAAGAGGCTGTTCTGCAGGGAGGATTCGGCTCAAGTGTGCTCGAATTTAAATCTGATTACAGCTACACGTCAGCGGTAAAACGCCTGGGCATTCCTGATCGGTTCATTGAACACGGAAGCGTGGACAAGCTATTAGAAGAAGTCGGCTTAACGGAAGAAAATGTAATAAATGAAATTAAACATATGACAATGACTAAACAACAGAGGGCTTAAGAAGTTATGGGAAAGAAAATTAGACTAGATGTCCTGCTTGTTGAAAGAGGACTAATTGAAACAAGAGAAAAAGCTAAACGTACGATTATGGCCGGGCTTGTCTTTGAGGAGCAGACACGCCTTGATAAGCCTGGACTTAAAGTTGATGAAGATATAGAAGTGAAAATCAAAGGCCGGCCGATTCCTTATGTAAGCCGGGGAGGCCTGAAGCTTGAAAAAGCCCTCCAGGAATTTTCACTCGATCTTACAGGGAAAATTATGGTGGATATCGGAGCTTCGACAGGCGGATTTACGGATTGTGGACTGCAGAACGGAGTAAGTTTAAGTTATGCCATCGATGTAGGGTATAACCAGCTCGATTGGAAATTAAGAAATCATGATCAAGTAATTGTTATGGAGCGCACGAATTTTCGTTACGTAACCGCCGACAACTTAGTTCATGGGAAGCCTGAATTTGCTTCCATTGATGTATCCTTTATTTCTTTAAAGCTCATCCTGCCTGTACTTTCCGATTTGTTATCTGAAGGCAGTGACGTGGTCGCACTGATTAAACCGCAGTTTGAAGCCGGCAGAGAACAGGTTGGAAAAAAAGGAATTGTAAGAGATGCTAAAATTCACCGGCAAGTCGTAGAAGACCTGCTTAACTTTTCCATGGAGAAAGGCTATTCAGTGCACGGCTTAACCTACTCACCGATCACTGGAGGCGATGGAAATATTGAATTTTTAGCTCATTTACGTTATTCGGGGGAAGATGAAGGGGAAATGCTGCCTCATATTGACATTCGAAGAGTGATTGAGGAAGCACATGCATCACTTAAAAAATGAACAAACTTATGAATAGGGAGACTAGCTTTTAGTCTCTCTATTGTTTAGTGAGGAGGGTGACCATGAACAAAGGTCAGCGACATATAAAAATACGTGAATTAATAACAAACGATGATATAGAAACGCAGGATGAGCTCGTCGACCGTTTAAAAGGAATGGGGTATAACGTGACACAGGCCACGGTATCACGGGATATCAAAGAGCTTCACTTAGTTAAGGTACCTATGATGGACGGCCGTTATAAATACAGCCTGCCGGCAGACCAGCGGTTTAATCCTCTTGAAAAATTAAAGCGCCTGATGATGGATGCATTTGTCAGCATTGACCGCGCCGGACATTTTATTATCTTAAAAACGCTTCCAGGAAACGCAAATGCTGTAGGAGCTTTAATTGATAACCTGGAATGGGAAGAGATTATGGGAACCATTTGCGGTGACGACACCTGCTTAATTATCTGCCGCAGCCAGGAACAGACAAAAAGCATTAGTGATCAATTATTAAATATGTTATAAATCGAGGTGACTCGCTTCATGCTAACAGAATTATCGATTAAAGACTTTGCGATTATTGATGAAGTGTCTATAACATTTAATGAAGGACTAACCGTGCTGACGGGAGAAACAGGTGCTGGGAAATCCATTATTATTGACGCTATTCAGTTGCTGTCAGGATCTAGAGGCTCTGTTGAATTTGTTCGCCACGGTACAAATAAAGCCTCCATTGAAGGGTTATTCTCTATAGAGCCTAACCATCCTGTATATCAAAAGGGTGAAGAGTTTGGCATAGAGATCGAAGAAGATGGAATGGTTGTTCTTCAGAGAACCATTACCAGTCAGGGGAAAAGCATCTGCCGAATTAACGGCAAGCTGGTAACGCTCGCAATCCTTAAAGAATTTGGACGTTCTCTGATCGATATTCACTCTCAGCATGAAACTCAGTCATTAATGGACCCGGACCGTCATATTGAGCTTCTGGACTTATATGCAAGCTCTGAATTAAAACGTACGAAAGAAGAGTATAATAAAGCATACCAGGAGTTCCTTTCTTTACGTAAGCGATTTAAGGAACTAGGAGAAAATGAACAGGAAATCGCTCAGCGCCTCGATTTATTGGAATTTCAGCTGAAAGAGCTGCAGCAGGCGGAGTTAACGCCGTTAGAAGATGAGGAGCTCGAAGACGAACGTAAGAAGCTGATGAACTATGAGAAGGTGTATCAAGGCATACATGATTCCTATTATTCCCTGTATGGAGAGCAAAGAGGACTGGACTGGCTGAGCCACTCGATGTCGGCTTTAGAGAGTGCGGCTAATTATGATGAGCAGACTGCTAAGCTGTCCGAAGAGCTTACGAATGCCTACTACATAATTGAAGAGATCTCTTTTCAATTGAGCACACAGATGTCGGAATTAGAATTCGATCCAGAGCGGCTGAATCAGATTGAATCGCGGCTCGATGAACTTAATCGATTGAAGAAGAAATACGGAGCCACTGTAGAAGAAATGATGGAATATGCTTCTAAAATTGAAGAAGAAATCGATGAGATTACGAATAAAGATCTTCACCTTAATCGATTGGAAGCAGATATAGAAGAGGCCGGAAAAGACGCGGTCCTAGAAGCAAAGCAGCTCCATGAGACGCGCACGAAATCGGCGAAGAAGCTTGCAAAGTCAATATTCAGTGAGTTAAAAGATCTCTTTTTAGAAAAAGCCGCCTTTGAGGTTGATTTTTCCTATAAAGAAGGAAAAGGGCAGGACCCTGAACTGGACGGCCAAAAAATCCAGTTAAATAAAAACGGAATCGACTATATCACTTTCTTAATTACTACCAATCCCGGTGAACCCTTAAAAGAAATTCATAAAACCGCTTCAGGCGGAGAGCTTTCGAGGATCATGCTCGCTTTAAAACACATTTTTTCCCGCCATCAGGGAGTGACCAGTGTGATTTTTGATGAGGTCGACACGGGTGTAAGCGGACGTGTGGCTCAGGCGATTGCTGAAAAAATACACGGGATTTCGGAAGGATCCCAAGTCCTGTGTATTTCCCATCTGCCTCAAGTTGCAGCGATGGCGGATACGCACATAAGAATTGAAAAACAAGTGAAAAATAACCGTACATCAACAAAAGTTTATGAACTGACGAAAGATGAAAAAGCAGATGAAATATCAAGAATGATCACGGGTGCTGAATTAACGGATACGACGTTAGAGCATGCCAGAGAGCTTTTATCACTAGCCGAAAAACATAAATCGAAGTCACCGTCTTAGAAACGCATGAAACTTTCATGCGTTTTTTCTTTTGGTGAATGTTTCAAGGTGAGGGAAAGCATCCTATAATTTCTGTGATTATGCTCGTTTAAAAAGCAGTCATCAAGCCAACATTATAAGTAAGCCAATTGTTTGGTTCAGGAGTAAAAAAGGAGTGTTTAATTTTGTTTCAAAAAGAACATCTAAAGTATTTTTGTGGCTCCCTGCTCCTGTTGATGATGCTTGTCATTCCATTCTTGACCCCACTTCAAGAGTATATTTCCATTCCAACAGAAGTGAGAGTAACCACTTCTCAGGCAGGTATAGAAAGCAGTTCAGATCCGATACCGGCATTTTCTTCCAAAGAAATGGACACGGCTGCGGATTCCGTATTCCACGAGTATGCAGGTCTTCCTGTTAAAAAGACACAGATGAAGCCAGTAAAAGACTTACGCCTCGTCCCTGGCGGACATTCGGTAGGAGTAGAACTGCAGACTAAAGGAGTTCTCGTCGTTGGACACCACCTTGTTAGTGAAAACAATGAAAGACAAACATCACCGGGAGAGAATGCAGATATTCAAATCGGAGACATTCTTTTAAAAGGGAATGGCAAAGAATTGAATCATATGGAGGATTTATCATCCCTAGTTGATCAGTCAGGTAAAAATAATGAAGAAATAACCTTTCAAGTAAAAAGAGGAGAGGAGACGTTCGAAACCTCTATCACCCCTACTATTAATAAGCAGGACAATGAATATCAGATCGGTTTGTACGTAAGAGATTCGGCAGCAGGTATCGGCACGATGACGTTTTATGATCCTGTAACAAAGAAATATGGCGCTTTAGGCCATGTAATTGCAGATATGGATACAAAAAGACCAATCGAAATTCATGAAGGAACGATCGTCAATTCCAGGGTCACCTCGATTGAAAAAGGCGGACAGGGAGTACCGGGAGAAAAGAAAGCCGAGTTTTCCCTTACCGATGACCGTATGGGTACAATTACGAAAAACAGCTCATTTGGAGTATTTGGCTCATTGGAAACCCCGATTTTAAATGAGAAATATAAAAAAGGCCTTCCTATCGGGTATGCAGAAGAAATTAAAGAAGGACCTGCAGAAATTTTAACCGTGCTTGAAGGCAGTAAACTGCAGTCCTTTGACGTGGAAATTGTCCGCAATATGCCGAAAGATTCTCCGGTGACCAAAGGTATGATTGTGAAAATCACCGATCCAGAGCTCCTCAAGAAAACGGGAGGCATTGTTCAAGGAATGAGCGGAAGTCCGATTGTTCAGGACGGTAAGATAATTGGAGCTGTAACGCACGTGTTTGTAAACGACCCTACTTCGGGATATGGCGTGCACATTGAATGGATGCTTGAAGAAGCAGGAATCAATGTATATGAGGAAGAAAAGAAAGTAAGTTAAATGAGAGAGCTTCCTAGAGGCTCTCTTTTTTTGTGTTCGACCAATTTCGACAAACTAAACAGTCTGGTTGTTGAATTTTATCGAATAACAAAGAAAATAAGAGTATTTAGAAGCATTTAAAAGATAATCTTATTTTTTGTAAAAATATTTGCTATAATAAAAAGGGTTACAATTGTAAATGTCGAATTAGTTAACTACAGGACAGGATAATTCTGTAAGGAGGAAGGAAATAAATGGATAAAATAAAGGTTTGTTTAGCGGATGATAATCGTGAACTGGTGCGGCTGTTAGAGGAGTACTTTACCGATGCGCAGGGAATTGAAGTCATTGGAACAGCATATAACGGAAGAGACTGCTTGGAAATGTTGAATTCGAAGGACCCGGATGTGCTCATCCTTGATATCATTATGCCTCATGTAGATGGACTTGCTGTGCTGCAGGAGCTTAATGGCAAAAAAGGTTCCCCAGAGGTCATCATGCTGACAGCTTTTGGACAGGAAGAAGTAACGAAAAAGGCAGTAGAACTAGGCGCAGCCTACTTCATGATGAAACCATTTGATTTAGATCATTTATGTGAGCAGGTTAGACAAATCAAACATGTCGGAGATCCGATTAATCGTGCAATGGGCAGCAGTTATACGAAGTCGAAAAAGCCTGATTTAGATACGAGTATTACTCATATCATTCATGAAGTCGGTGTTCCTGCCCATATTAAAGGCTACCTTTATTTGAGAGAAGCTATTACAATGGTTTACACTGATATCGATTTGCTCGGTTCGATTACCAAAGTCCTTTATCCTGATATTGCTTCCAAATATAATACGACTGCTTCCCGTGTAGAAAGAGCTATTCGACATGCAATTGAAGTAGCGTGGAACAGAGGAAACATTGATGCCATTTCATCTTTATTCGGCTATACGATTTCTTCTACAAAAGCGAAACCGACAAACAGCGAATTTATCGCGATGGTAGCAGACCGTTTACGGCTTGAGCATAAAGCATCTTAAAATTCTCCCCCTCATACACTGAGGGGGATTTTTATTTCATCTTCTTGTCGGATTATGATACAATTCTTAATTATTAAACACTTTAGCAAAATAGGGAGTTGTACATATGAAAGTCGTTAAGTTTGGCGGCAGCTCAGTTGCCGATGCCAGTCAATTAAGAAAAGTAACAGAAATTATTAAATCTGACGAGGAAAGAAAAGCAATTGTCGTGTCCGCACCTGGTAAGCGGCACAGTGATGATACGAAAACAACTGATTTACTTATTGCTCTTGGGGAGTCAGTGCAGGTCAGCGGACAAAACGAAGACCTTTATAATCAGGTGGTCGAAAGGTTTGCTTCCATCATTAGAGAACTAGAAGTGAGCGAGTCTGTTCTTGAAAAAATTAAACAGAACATCGATCAAGCCTGCGACCTGTTAAAAACTGACAGCAAAAGAGGTATGGATGCAATAAAATCATGCGGGGAAGATGGAACAGCACGAATTTTAAGTGCCTATTTAAACAAAAGGGAACTAGAATCTTATTATGTAAACCCGAAAGAAGCAGGAATTTTAGTCAGTGATGAACCAGGCGGTGCTCTCGTATTAGATGAAAGCTTCGAGCGGCTGTACACCTTAAGAGAAAGGCAGGGTGTACTCGTCATTCCAGGTTTTTTTGGATACACGCTGCAGGATGAGCTGGTAACTTTTTCACGAGGGGGCTCTGATATAACAGGCTCAATCGTTGCCGCAGGGATGAAGGCATCTCTATACGAGAACTTCACGGATGTGGATTCAGTCTATTGTGTCAACCCAATGATTGTTGACCAGCCAAAAGAATTGAAGGCATTAACCTATAGAGAAATGCGTGAGCTTTCCTATGCAGGCTTTTCCGTATTCCATGATGAAGCGCTGATCCCAGCCTTTAAAGAGAAAATTCCTGTATGTATTAAAAACACAAATAATCCTGGAGGCGAAGGGACAATGATCGTCTCTGATCTTCCAGAAAGAGAAGGATACGTGGCAGGAATTGCGAGTGACTCCGGTTTTATCAATTTATACGTAAGTAAGTATTTAATGAACCGTGAAATTGGATTTGGCCGCAGGCTTCTGCAAATTCTTGAAGAAGAAGGCATTTCGTTTGAACATGCACCTTCAGGGATCGACGATATGTCCGTTATTATCAGAGAACATCAATTGCCGCTAGAGAAAGAGGAAATTGTTAAGGAAAGAATTATAAACGAGTTAAATGTAGATACCATCACAATCGAAAGAGATATGGCGATGATCATGATTGTCGGAGAGGGAATGAACGAAGCAGTCGGTATTGCCAGTAAAGCAGCGACAGCCTTTAGAGACGCTAATATTAATATTGACATGATTAACCAGGGATCTTCTGAAGTTTCGATGATGTTTGGAATCAATTCTGCAGACTTAGAAGAAGCGGTCCGCTCGTTATACCGAGCATTCTTTTAAAAAAATTCCTCCTATAGCTGAGATAAATAAATTTCCTCTTTAATTTTTTAGGTAGCGAATGCTGCGAGACTCCAGTCGGAAAACGAGCGATCGAGAACCCCGCAGTGTGGATAAATGGCTATGGCGTTCGTCCTGGCGTATCCGCTCTCAGGGAGAAAAATAATATTAAAAGGAAAGTGAGAAGCCAATTAAGGCTTCTCACTTTTTTTGTTCTATATTGGATAACGTGTCATTTAACTCATTAAATGTAAGGATATTCTTTTTCATTATTGTCGTCAGCAGTTCTCTGAACAGCTCGGCTGTCATAATGGAGTCGTTTAGGGCGTGATGACGCTCTAGCTTCGGAATAGAAAACTTTCTAAGCAACGGATCAAGCTGATAATGCTTTCTTTCAGGGAAGAGCCATTTAGCCATTAACTGCGAATCAATAACAGGAGGAGAGTAATCAGGTAGTTTCCAGCGTTTGAGCATCGCCTTCATAAACCTCATGTCAAACTTTGCGGGATAGGCAACGAGTACGGAACCTCGGCTGAACTCAAGAAACCTGTCAAAGGCTTCTAAGAAGGACGGTGCCTTATCGATCTGCTCCCTGCTTAAACCAGTCAATTTAAGAGTATGATTTCTTACTGGACGAATCGGTTTAACCACTTGATGGAAGGTTTCATGATGGTACGTATCGAGTCCCTCCATACGTACAGCTCCAATTGATATAATTTCATGACCAATTTCAGGAAGAAATCCTGTCGTTTCGAGGTCAAATACTGTATAAGTAATATTAGTTAAAGGCTGATTCCCCGGCGTTCCGTGTACCTCCTGGGAAAGCTTTTCCCTTAGGTCTAAATAATTGCCCGTTGTTAAATAAGGGCGGATTTTATAAGCATAAATGGGCTTTTCAAAAAAGAAATACTTTAATATTTGTAAATCGATTGGCAGCACTGCTACACCACCCGATTTCGGTTATAGCTTAATTCCAGCACTTGCTGCAGGCGTTTAGCTATATTTAAAGCTTCTCTAAGGGAGCGTCTTTCTTCCTTATTTAACTGGGTTAACCGGAGCTCATTAGTAAGAGGTTCGTCATTCTCCAGCTGTCGCAGGTTCTCTTTTAATCGAAAAGCCATGAGTTTATGAAGAGCCAATTTAGTATTTTCAGCGTCTCGCGGGTGGAAACGTTCTTGCTCTGCCATTATATCTAAACGACTGATCGTATTTATGTTTTCTATTCCATATTTCATGCTGTAAATGCGTATCGTATTTACAATTTGCATAATCGCTGATTTTTTTAAGTTCAAGGTCTTTCTTTTGCCGACTCCTGTAATGCGTCCAAAGGGCTGAACAGGGACCCGGAATCGTAAAGTGTCTTTCATCAGCAGCTGGTGAAGGCCCAGCGAATTCTGTATGCGGCGGGTTACATATTTCTTTAAATCATATGCCAGTGAGAAATCACCGAATATCGGGCGGAAGTCCATAAATATCGTGAAATCCCTGATTTCTTCGGCATCCATCTTTTTAATCCAGCGATCAATGCTCGCATACCAATGGGTCTTCGTCTGCCTCCACTTTTCCTCACGTGCCATAATATTTCCGGAACAATAAGGAAAGCCGCAGGCATTAAGCATGTCATTAATCTTTTCTGCGAAAATTTTAAAATAATGATCGATCTGTTCTTTGTGTAAGGAATGTTCAAAATCGGCCAGGATCATACCATTATCCTGATCCGTGGAGAAGGCCTGTTCTTTACGTCCTTCACTTCCCATGACAATAAAACAGTAATTTATCGGTGGAGCACCGTATCCTTCTGCGATCATTTCATCTTCAGCTATTTGAATAATTTGCTTATGAATCCGGTCATTGTAATTAGTCATTAATTCTGCAATATCATAAGCAAGCATATGGTCATCCATTAAACTTTTGACGAAGCTTTGAAAACGCGAATTATAGACGGGTGACAGCGGCTTTATCTCTTCCGCCGTCAACGCATTTGAAATCCTGTAAGTAAGGTCAAAATAAATCGAGTTTTTGATCGTAAAAAAGGAGGACTGCCTTAGGATCCCGACTATTTTATCTTTATGATGGACAGGGATGATTTCAGTCGGATGGTGTTTTAAGTAGCTGAGTGCATCATAGATGAATTCCTGGTCGCTGATAAAATAGGGTTCTTCGGTCATATGAAGATAGACAGGGTCGGTATGATTATTTTCAAAGTATGCCTTTAGAAGTTCTCCGTACCCGATCATGCCTAAAAGGGTCTGTCGATCTTCGCTCACAAGCAAGGCTTCGACTTTTTCCTGCTGCAGCAGTCGCGCTGCTTTTTCAATCGAATCCTGCGGATGAATGAATGTCGGGGTTTCCATGTAAGCGCCTGCGCGCTTTTTGTACAGCTCGCGGTCATCTGCTTCATCCGTGGTAGAACTCTTATATTTCACTTCGTCATATAGACTTTTCATTAAATGGCTGATGCTGTCCATAACGACTTTTGAAAACTGGGTATTCTCTGACATCACTTTAAGGAAAGTTTCCCTGTCAAATTTCAAAGTTTTCAACGGTTCTAGAGCTTGTACAGAAAATCTCATTTCTCCGCTCGTCAGCAGGATCATAACTCCGATTAAATCACCAGGGTAATAAAATCTTACAGAAAGCTGGCGGCCGTTGGAACGGTGCATAATATTTTTCGCTAACCCGGTAACGAGAAAATGTATATCGATGGAATCATCATTCTGATCTTCGTGAATAATAAATTCATTCTCACTGTATTCTTTTTCTTCTGCAAAACTGAAAATTTGACTGAATTGATCTTCAGTCAGCAGATCAAAAGGGTATTGATTTTTATAAAAGTGGGTAAGGTCTGGGCTTGTCATTTTTCAAAACTCCTTTAAATACGCTTATCGCTGAAAAAAGCAGAGCGGGAATACTCTACTTTTTCTTGAAACGGCCTTTTGTTAGATTTCGCTTTCGGTCACGGTGAAGGATAAAGCCTCCGATAAAGGCAACGCCTCCCACAACAAACAGCAGCCCGACGATCCCTTGAATGGCCACGTGAAAAAAGACTGGGTGAAAGACGTTAAACAGTGCGTCACGTATTAATTTTATCCCAATAACAGCAATAATACCCGGGGTTACAAGCATTAGTAATGCAATTAATCGCATAAGTCGTTCTCCTTTATTCTAAATCCTTCCCTAGTATACCAAAACAGGCATCAGCTGAAAACAAAGCAGACTATTGCCAATTCATGCAGAATAATGTACGATGAAATTACGCAAAATATTGCAGGGTGTGATCATTATGAAGCGGGTGTTAATTGTTGGAGCTGGCAAAGGCGGGTCAGCTTTATTGAAAATCTTGCACGATAGTGATCAGCTTACCGTCGCAGCGGTAATTGATCACAACCCCGGGGCAGAAGGTTTACAGATCGCTGAACGATTAGGGATTGAGACAGGCAGCGAATGGCTGGACTATATACATAAACAAATAGACATCGTCATTGAAGCGACAGGTTCTGAACTCGTGTTCGAGCAGATAAGAGAGGCTCGGCCGGCAGAAACCGTCGTTATCCCTGGATCTGTTGCCTATATCACTTCAGAACTGCTCGAGGAAAAAGAAAATTTATTAAGTAAGCTTAAAGATCAGACGAACAATCAAAACCTTATTTTAAACAGTATTCATGACGGCATGGTGGTTATTGACAGAAACGCTAATATCACCTTTCTTAATCAGAGCGGAGAAAAGATTCTTGCGAAAAAGCGGAAAGATGTGGTTGGAAAACATGTTCATTCTGTTATTCCGGCTTCAGGACTTCCGCTGCTTTTAACTACAAAGACGAAGGAAGTCAATAAAAAGCTTGTTCTTGAAAATGGAAGGAAAGTTATTACAACGCGGATTCCGCTCATTGGATCAGACAATACCCTTATCGGTGCCTATGCAGTTTTTAAAGATATTACGGAAATCGTAGGTCTGGCTGAAGAAATCACCGACCTTAAAGAAGTGAAAACAATGCTTGAAGCGATCATCCACTCATCGGATGAAGCTATCTCTGTTGTAGATGAAAATGGAAACGGTTTAATGATAAACCCTGCATACACACGAATTACGGGCTTAAAGGAAAGCGATATCGTAGGAAAACCGGCGACAGTGGATATTTCTGAAGGGGAGAGTATGCACCTTAAAGTGTTACAGACGAGGCGGGCGGTCCGCGGTGTAAGAATGAAAGTCGGACCGTTAAAGAAAGAGGTTCTCGTTAATGTTGCTCCTGTAATCGTTGATGGAAAGCTGAAAGGGAGTGTCGGCGTACTGCACGATGTCAGTGAAATCCAGTTATTGACCACTGAGCTTAAGAGGGCACGCCAGATTATCAGGAACCTTGAAGCAAAGTACACATTTGCCGATATTACCGGCGATTCTCAGGAGCTGACACTTGCTTTAGAGCAGGCAAGAGTTGGAGCTAAGACGCCGGCCACCGTACTTTTAAGAGGGGAATCAGGCACGGGAAAAGAATTATTTGCCCATGCTATCCATAATGAGAGCAATCGGAGGCATAATAAGTTTATACGGGTAAATTGTGCGGCCATTGCAGAATCGCAGCTTGAGAGTGAGCTGTTTGGGTACGAGGACGGGGCTTTCGTTGGTGCGAAGCAAGGCGGGAAAAAAGGATACTTTGAAGAAGCTCATAACGGCAGTATCTTTTTAGATGAAATCGGCGACTTGACACTGCCTATGCAGGCCAAACTGCTAAGAGTTCTTCAGGAGAAAGAAATTGTAAGAATTGGCGGCACGAAGCCGGTTATCGTTGATGTAAGGGTAATCGCAGCAACCAATGTTAATTTAGAAAAGGCTATAATGCAGAAGACATTTAGAGAAGACTTGTACTATCGACTGAATCGCCTTCCCATCTACATCCCGCCATTAAGAGAGAGAAAAGGGGATCTTGTGCCGTTAACGAACCATTTAATTCAAAAATTAAACGAGGATTACGGCCGAAACGTAAGATCTATTGATGAGGAAGCCTTCTTAAAGCTTCAGGATTATGACTGGCCGGGAAATGTACGGGAGCTCGAAAATGTGATCGGCAGGGCAATGATATTTATGGAGCATCAGGAAGAGGTTATTAAAAAATCTCACCTTCCTGCCTTAACCACCCTTTATGATCAACAGAAAGAAGAGGCCATATGGTTAGGCGGCTCTCTCCAGGAAGCAGTAGATGAATATGAAAAAGGGCTGCTTGCAGATGCTTTTAAAACCCACGATTTTAATAAAACACAGACGGCTAAAGCACTCGGGATCTCGATACGGAATCTGTATTATAAGCTTGATAAATATAATTTGAATAAAGAAAACTTGCAAGGATATTCATAGGGTTCAGGAGTTGAAGGTATGAAAAAATTACAAGAATTAATTGATCGATTACAAGGACAGCCGCCAAAGCGGGTGGCGATTGCTCAAGCTGCAGACGAAGAAGTCCTTAAAGCAGTTAAAAAAGCTTCCGATATAGGAATGGCGACATTCTTACTTACCGGAGATGTGGAAAGCATTAAACAAGCGGCACATAAAGCGGAGTTGGACCTTACCCAGCCCGCAATTACTATTGAAGGCTGCGAGGCTGCTGAAGCTTCATCAAAAGCCGTAAAAGCCGTTAAGTCCGGAGATGCACAAGTCGTCATGAAGGGCAAAGTGGATACGAAATCATTGCTGAAAGCTGTACTGAATAAAGAGAATGGGTTAAGAGGCAGAGGGGTACTGTCACATGTGGCATTATTTGAAATCCCTCACCAGGAGCGGTTGATTTTCTTAACTGATTCAGCGATGAACATTGCTCCCACTCTTGAGGAAAAGGTGCAGATTGTAAAAAACGCAGTGGGAGTAGCCGTAGAATGCGGCTGGAAAATGCCGAAAGTTGCGCCGCTTGCTGCAGTGGAAGTAATTAATCCCGCAATGCCGGCGACGTTAGATGCGGCGGCACTGACGCAGATGAACAGAAGGGGACAAATTACGAACTGTATAATTGACGGTCCTCTAGCTTTTGATAACGCCGTCAGTAAAGAAGCTGCCAGCCAAAAAAGCATTTCTTCAGAAGCAGCAGGGGCTGCTGACATACTTATGGTTCATTCGATTGAAGCAGCCAACGCCTTATATAAATCTTTTATTTACTTTGCCCAGGCAAAAGTGGCTGCCGTAATTAGCGGAGCGGAGGCCCCGATTGTGCTGACTTCAAGATCAGATTCGGCCGAAAGTAAATTATATTCTTTAGCATTAGCCTTAAATTACAGTACAAAATAGGAGGAACTACTGATGGAAATTTTTGAGTACATGAGCAAATACGATTATGAGCAGCTAGTAATGTGTCACGATAAAGCCTCTGGTTTAAAAGCGATTATTGCGATTCATGATACAACGCTTGGACCGGCCCTTGGCGGAACAAGAATGTGGACATACGCTTCAGAGGAAGCAGCGATTGAGGATGCTTTACGGCTTGCTAAAGGGATGACCTATAAAAACGCGGCAGCCGGCTTAAACTTAGGCGGAGGAAAAACCGTTATTATCGGAAACCCTAAAGAAGATAAAAATGAAGCAATGTTCAGAGCTTTCGGCCGGTACATTCAAGGGTTAAACGGCCGCTATATTACAGCGGAAGATGTAGGAACTACAGAACAGGATATGGATCTCATTCATGAAGAAACGGATTATGTAACAGGGATCTCACCTGCTTTTGGGTCTTCAGGAAACCCATCCCCGGTTACAGCCTATGGAGTATACCGAGGAATGAAAGCTGCGGCTAAAGAAGGCTTCGGCACTGATTCATTAGAAGGTAAGACCGTTGCTGTCCAGGGTGTAGGAAATGTAGCGTTTAGTCTATGCCGTCATTTACATGAAGAAGGTGCCCGCCTGATCGTAACAGACATCAACAAAGAAGCGGTTAACCGCGCAGTAGAAGAGTTCGGAGCTACAGCTGTAGAGCCTGATGAAATCTACGGAGTGGACTGTGATATATATGCGCCGTGTGCGCTTGGAGCTACGATTAACGATGAAACGCTCCAGCAGCTGAAGGCGAAAGTAATTGCCGGGGCAGCGAACAACCAGCTGAAAGAAACTAAACATGGAGACATTCTTCATGAAAGAGGCATCGTTTATACGCCTGATTATGTCATTAATGCAGGCGGGGTAATCAATGTTGCCGATGAGCTTAACGGCTACAATAAAGAAAGAGCAATGAAACGGGTAGAAACTATTTATGATAATGTAACCCGTGTGTTTGAAATTTCACGGCGCGACAATATTCCAACATATAAAGCTGCTGACCGAATGGCTGAAGAGCGAATTGAACAAATGCGTCATTCCCGCAGCCAATTCCTGCAGAACAGCCATCATATTTTAAGCAGAAGATAAGCGGAGGATAGTTATAGTGCAATTACACCGAATTCTTGTTATAAACCCTGGCTCGACATCGACGAAGATTGGAGTCTTTGAAAACGACCAGGAAGTATTTGAAAGAACGATTCGTCATACGGCAGATGAGATAAATCAATTTAATCACATTATCGATCAGTATGAATTTAGGAAAAATGTTATTTTATCTGAGCTCGACAAAGAAGGAATTAACATCAGCAAATTAAGTGCTGTCTGCGGGCGCGGTGGTCTGCTGCGTCCGATTGAAGGGGGCACTTACGAAGTCAATGAGGCAATGCTTGAAGATTTGAAAAATGGATACAATGGCGAGCATGCTTCTAATCTTGGCGGAATCATTGCCCATGAGATTGCCAAGGGACTGAACATTGGAGCCTTTATCGTTGACCCAGTTGTCGTAGATGAACTTCAGGATTTAGCGAGAATATCAGGAGTTCCGGAGATACCGAGAAAGAGTATATTTCATGCCTTAAACCAAAAAGCGGTGGCTCGGAGAACGGCTTCAGATTTAGGAGTTTCCTATAAAGAGGCTCGTTTGATTGTTGTTCATATGGGCGGAGGAATTACTGTCGGCGCTCATAGAGACGGCCGCGTAATTGATGTAAACAATGGTCTCCACGGAGACGGTCCATTTTCTCCTGAAAGAGCCGGTACTGTGCCTGCAGGAGACTTGATTTCTATGTGTTATTCCGGTCAATACTACCGTGGGGAAATGATGAAAAAGCTCGTAGGACAGGGCGGACTCATGGCTTACCTTGATACGAATGATGCGGTAGAAGTTGAGAAAATGATTGAGCACGGTGATCAAAAAGCAAAAATTGTTTATGAGGCGATGGCCTATCAGATTGCTAAAGAGATCGGCAGCATGAGTGCGGTGCTGGAGGGGCGGATTGATGCGGTCTCCTTAACCGGAGGATTAGCTTATGGTAAAGATTTTGTTGAACATATCAAAAGACGGGTCAGCTGGATTGCCGATGTGCTAGTTTACCCAGGTGAAAATGAGCTCGAAGCTCTGAATGAAGGAACATTGAGAGTCTTAAATAAAGAGGAACTGCCGAAGCAATATCCTAATTTTGCAGAATAAAGGAGTCGAAAACGATGGCTGAGGAATATGATTTAGTCGTACTGGGCGGAGGAACTGGCGGATATGTAGCAGCCATCCGCGCGTCAAAGCTGGGGTTGAAAGTGGCTATTGTTGAAAAAAGAGAAATGGGAGGAACGTGCCTCCATAGAGGATGCATTCCTTCTAAAGCACTGTTAAGGAGTGCGGAAGTGTTTCGTCAGACGAAAGAAGCAGAGGCTTTTGGTGTAACTGCACAGGAGCCTGTGCTGGACTTTGCCAAAGTGCAGGAGCGGAAGCAATCGATCGTGGACACGTTACATAAAGGTGTGCAAGGGTTGATGAAAAAAGGGAAGATTGATGTATTTGAGGGCTTTGGACGGATATTAGGCCCTTCGATTTTTTCCCCGACGGCTGGTACGATTTCTGTTGAATTAAACAATGGGGAAGAAAATGAAATGATCGTTCCTAAAAACGTTTTAATCGCAACAGGATCGAGCCCTAAGTCGCTTCCGGGTCTTGAGGTTGACGGCGAGTATGTCATGACGTCTGATGAAGCCCTGCAAATGCAGGAGCTTCCAAAATCGATCCTCATTGTCGGCGGCGGCGTCATTGGGATTGAGTGGGCATCCATGTTATCTGATTTTGGTGTGGAAGTCACAGTACTTGAGTATCTGCCGGGTATCCTGCCGACAGAAGACGATGAGGTTGCCAAGGAAATGCAGAAACAAATGAATAAAAAAGGTGTCAACATCGTTACCGATGCGAAAGTTCTCGCAGATACCCTTCAAAAAGATGGCCAGGTGTCCATCGATGCTGAAGTAAACGGAGAAACTGTTACTTACCAGGCTGAACGTATGCTGGTCTCTGTAGGGCGTTCAGCAAATGTTACAAATATAGGTCTTGAAAACACTGAAATAGAAGTAGAAAATGGAGTTATTAAGACCAACCAATATTACCAGACCAAAGAATCTCATATTTACGCGATTGGAGACGTCATCGGAGGCATGCAACTGGCTCACGTCGCTTCACATGAAGGGATTACAGCGGTAGAACATATAGCTGATAAAAAACCTCATCCTCTTAATTATGACCAGGTACCAACGTGTATCTATTCAAGCCCTGAAGTTGCTAGTGTCGGTTTAACAGAAAAACAGGCAAAAGAGCAGGGCTTCGAGATCAAAGTGGGCAAGTTCCCATTTAAAGCGATTGGTAAAGCGTTAGTTTATGGGGAAACGGACGGCTTTGTGAAGATAGTGGCTGATAAGAACAGCGACGATCTTTTAGGCGTCCATATGGTAGGTCCTCATGTAACAGACATGATTTCAGAAGCAGGACTGGCTAAAGTATTAGACGCGACTCCTTGGGAGATCGCGGAAAGTATTCATCCGCACCCTACTCTGGCAGAAGCTATTGGTGAAGCAGCTATGGCTGTAGACGGCAATCAAATACATGGTTAATTAATAAAGGAGGGATTCCTGTGGCTGAAAATCGCCATGAATCATTAGGGTTAAGTGATGAGAAAGTTTTAGAGATGTTTCGTACAATGCTGCTTGCAAGAAAGATAGATGAACGCATGTGGCTGTTAAACCGTGCGGGGAAAATTCCGTTTGTTATCTCCTGTCAGGGCCAGGAAGCAGCACAAGTTGGAGCTGCCTTTGCATTAGACCGTGAGAAAGACTATGCGCTTCCGTACTATCGTGATATGGGAGTAGTCCTTGCGTTTGGCATGACAGCCAAAGACTTGATGCTCTCAGGGTTTGCGAAAGCAGAAGATCCTAACTCAGGCGGACGGCAGATGCCTGGTCACTTTGGCCAGAAAAAGAACCGCATTGTTACCGGATCCTCACCTGTAACCACCCAAGTTCCTCATGCTGTAGGAATTGCGCTGGCAGGTAAGATGGAAAAGAAAGACTTTGTATCTTTTGTAACCTTTGGTGAAGGTTCTTCCAACCAGGGAGATTTTCACGAAGGTGCAAATTTTGCAGGCGTTCATAAGCTGCCGGTCATTTTTATGGTAGAGAATAACAAGTACGCCATCTCGGTTCCGGTATCCAAACAACTGGCTTGTGAAAAAGTGTCCGACCGCGCTATTGGTTATGGTATGCCTGGACACACGGTGGATGGAAATGATCCATTAGCTGTGTACGAAGTCGTAAAAGATGCGGCTGACCGCGGCCGCCGAGGCGAAGGGCCAACTTTAATTGAAGCCGTTTCTTATCGTCTTACACCGCACTCCAGTGATGATGATGATCGCACATATCGTGAACGTGATGAAGTTGCGGAAGCTAAGAAAAAAGATTCAATTGTAACCTTTGCCAACTATTTAAGAGAGCAAAATATTTTAACAGAAGAGAAAGAAACAGAACTCAATAAAGAATTGGACGACTTAGTCAATGAGGCGACAGAATATGCGGAAAACGCAGCATACGCTGAAGCTGAATCTGCATTGAACTTTGTCTATGAAGAGTAAGGAGGGGAATCAACATGGCAGTAATCTCTTATATTCAAGCTGTAACTCAAGCGTTAAAAGAAGAAATGGAGCGGGATGAAAAAGTTTTCGTTCTAGGAGAAGACGTTGGAAAAAGAGGCGGCGTTTTCCGTGCGACGGATGGTCTTTATGATCAGTTTGGCGAGGACCGCGTATTAGATACGCCTCTGGCTGAATCAGCAATCGCCGGTGTAGGAATCGGAGCCGCTATGTATGGAATGCGTCCGGTTGCTGAAATGCAGTTTGCCGACTTTATTATGCCTGCGGTTAACCAGATCATTTCTGAAGCTGCAAAGACAAGATATCGTTCGAACAATGACTGGTCTGTGCCAATGACGATTCGCGCCCCATATGGAGGAGGCGTTCACGGCGCCCTTTATCATTCTCAGTCTGTCGAAGCAGTGTTCGCCAATCAGCCTGGTTTGAAAATTGTGATGCCGTCTACTCCTTATGATGTAAAAGGATTGCTTAAAGCATCCATTCGAGACAATGACCCTGTTTTATTCTTTGAACATAAGCGTGCTTATCGTCTCATTAAAGCCGAAGTTCCTGATGAGGATTACACTCTGCCTTTAGGAAAAGCGGACGTTAAACGGGAAGGATCGGATATTACGGTAATTACTTACGGGCTTTGTGTCCACTTTGCCCTTCAGGCTGCCGAAAAGCTTGCGGAGGAAGGCATAGATGCTCATATCTTAGACTTGAGAACGGTATACCCTCTTGATCAGGAAGCCATCATCGAGGCGGCTAAAAAAACAGGAAAAGTTCTGCTGGTAACAGAGGATAATAAAGAGGGCGGCATTATTTCTGAAGTGTCTGCTATCATCAGCGAAAACTGCCTGTTCGATCTTGACGCTCCAGTTAAGCGTCTTGCAGGGCCGGACATACCTGCCATGCCTTATGCTCCGACAATGGAAAAATATTTCATGATGAATCCTGATAAAGTAGAAAAAGCTATGCGGGAACTAGCGGAATTTTAATAAAGGAGGAGCTGCCCGTGGGATTAGAAAAGATTAACATGCCTCAGCTTGGTGAAAGCGTAACGGAAGGAACGATCAGTTCCTGGCTCGTTGAGCCAGGCGATCAAGTGAAGAAATACGATCCGATTGCTGAGGTTATGACGGATAAAGTAAACGCAGAGGTCCCTTCTTCATTTACCGGTACGATTAAGGAAATTGTCGCAAAAGAAGATGAAACGATCGCTGTTGGCGAATTGATGTGCTATATCGAAGTAGAAGGTGCTAAAACGGCTGATCAGGCAGATGAAGCAGAATCCAAAGCAGAACCAGTGACCGAAGATCCTGTTTCCCCGCCGAAGGAAGAGCAGAAACAAATCCAGCCTGAAAAACCTGCAGCAGATAAAGGGAATAAGAAGAGATATTCTCCTGCTGTTATGACGCTGGCCCAGGAACATGATATCGACCTAAATCATGTGGAAGGTTCAGGACGCGGCGGAAGAATTACGAGAAAAGATATCGAGAAGATTATTGCAAGCGGTGAGATTCCAGCTTCGGCCTCTCAGCCTGCTGAACCGAAGCAGGAAAAAAGCAAAGCTGCTGCTAAATCTCAAGCTCCGTCTCCTGCCGTTCAGACAGCAGAAGGAGATATCGAAATACCGGTGACGGGTGTACGTAAAGCGATCGCTCAAAACATGGTGAGGTCTACGACCGAAATTCCGCATGCTTGGATGATGGTAGAAGTGGACGTTACAGGTCTTGTTGAGCTTCGTAACTCGGTGAAAAGTGGATTTAAACAAAAAGAAGGATTCAGTTTAACATTTTTTGCCTTCTTCGTAAAAGCTGTATCTCAGGCATTAAAAGAGTACCCGCAGCTCAATAGTACGTGGGCGGGAGATAAGATCATCCAGCGTAAAGCTATAAACTTAAATATCGCTGTTGCCAAGGATGATGAATTATTTGTTCCTGTCATCAAAGATGCAGATGAAAAGAGCATTAAAGGGATTGCTAAAGATATTACCGATTTAGCAGGTAAGGCCCGCCAAGGAAAGCTGACTTCAAAAGATATGGAAGGCGGAACTTTTACAGTAAACAACACAGGCTCCTTTGGTTCCATCCAGTCAATGGGAGTCATCAACCATCCTCAGGCAGCCATTCTGCAGGTGGAGTCCATCGTGAAGAAGCCGGTATACCAGGACGGCATGTTTGGTGCACGAGATATGGTAAATCTATGCCTGTCTTTAGATCACCGTGTGCTTGATGGATTAGTCGCTGGGAACTTCCTGGCGCGTGTTAAAGAGATTTTAGAGAATATGAATAAAGACAATACATCTGTATATTAAGAGACAGGGAGCTGTTCCAAAAGTCTAAAGAGGGCTAATGGGAGCAGCCCTTTTTCTATCCTTTTATTTGATTATTTAGTGTTAAGTAAATTGTCGCTACTAGTTCGTAGAAGAATTTAAGAGTGTCTTTAATCTTACAACTTATTTAAAATCTCTGGCGACTTAAATTGAAAGCCTTTAAAAATCTTGGTAAACTGTGGATAGTACTTAAGAAAAGGGGCCATTTACATGGATTTCAATATTTATATGAATGATGTTGTCAGTAAAGCTAGAGAAGAAATTACACAGGCGGGTTATCAGGAATTAACAACACCTGAACAAGTAGATGAAGCTTTAAATAAAAAAGGGACAACTCTTGTAATGATTAATTCTGTATGCGGCTGTGCCGGAGGAATTGCACGTCCTGCAGCAGCTCATGCGATCCATTATGATAAGCGCCCGGACCAGCTTGTTACAGTTTTTGCAGGCCAGGACAGAGAGGCCACTGAAAAGGCGCGCGAATACTTTGAAGGCTATCCGCCATCCTCGCCGTCATTTGCACTATTAAAAGACGGAAAGATTCAAACAATGGTCGAAAGACATGATATTGAAGGTTTCGAACCGATGGAAGTTATTGGAAAGCTGCAGCGCAGCTTCGAAGAATACTGTGAAGAAGTGTAAGAAATATTTAAAAGATGGGGATCTTTGTTTTACACAAAGGTCCTCTTTTATTTCGCAGATGAGGTGACACGATTCATTGAAAATAGGTTATAGAACAATTAAGACGGCTATTGGCACTCCTCTAGCCATATGGATAGCTACCTTGCTAGAACTAGAGAACTTTGCTTCAGCCGGTATTTTAACGATACTGTGCATTCAAATTACGAGGAAACGCTCATTTCTTTCAGCCTGGCACCGGTTTGCTGCCTGTATGGTAGCTATTATTTACTCATTTTTATTTTTTGAACTGCTAGGTTATCACCCTTTATCAATCGGGCTTATGCTGTTTCTATTTATTCCGACGACCGTCTGGCTGAAAGTGACACCGGGTATTGTAACGAGCTCGGTTATTATCCTTCATTTATATACTGCTCAGTCAATCGGGCTTGCCATCATATGGAACGAACTGCTGTTAATTGTAGTGGGGATTGGAACAGCTCTATTACTCAATCTTTATATGCCAAGCCTCGAAGGAAAGCTTGAGAATTATCAGAGTGAAATCGAAAATAATTTCGCTGCTATTCTTAAAGAAATCGCGAGCTTTCTTCGCGAAGGCAATGAAGGCTGGACCGGGAAAGAAATTACTGAAACAGCAGCACTTATAGAAAAAGCTAAGGCGCTTTCTTTTCGCGATGTGGAAAACCATTTACTGAGAAGCCACAATCCTTATTATCATTATTTCCATATGAGAACGAAACAGTTCGAATTGCTTGAGAGGATGCTGCCATTAGTGACTCGTATTTCCGGCACTCATGAAAATTCCTTAAAGATCGCTGAGTTTTTTGAGGAGCTCTCTGAAGGGGTGAATCCCGGGAATACAGCCGTTATCTACTTGAAGAAGCTGAAAATCTTAAGAGAAGAGTTCAAGCAGAAAGAACTCCCTGCTACAAGGGAAGAATTTGAAATCCGAGCCAGTTTATTTCATTTACTCAACGAAATTGAGGAGTATTTGATTATTAAACGTTCCTTTAAGAAGAGCGATGTATAGGAGCTGAGTATTCGAGGGATACTTTGAAAAAAGGATGAACTTATCATGCTTCTGCTCAATACGATGCTGCTGTTTTTCTCCTTATTTGTCCCCCCTGCAGTCACGGGAGAGACGCTTATAATCGTTAATAAATCCACCCATGAACTGGTGGTTTATCAATATGGGGAACAAATGTATAAATCAAAAGTAGCAACAGGAAAAACGAAGGAATTGACACCCGAGGGAGAATACACAGTAAAAGTAAAAGCTGTAGACCCCTATTACCGTAAAAAAGATATCCCTGGAGGGGATCCTAAAAATCCATTAGGAAGCCGGTGGATAGGATTTGACGCGGAAGGAACCGATGGACGTATATACGGAGTCCATGGCACAAATAACCCTTCATCGATCGGAGGATCGGTTTCAGCAGGCTGTATTCGCATGAAAAATGATGAAGTAGAAAAACTGTATACGATGGTTGAAGAGGGGTCAAAAATTATGATCGTTGACGATAATTCCAATTATGAAGAGATTTATAATAACTGGGAAACAGAACAGTGGAAAACTATTTTATAATAGGTGCCACATTCAGATATCTATAAAAAAACCGAGAGTCCATAGAGGCTCTCGGTTTTTGCTTTATATAGGCGCTAACTTACAAGAAGAAGCTCGCTCCTGCCAGAAGGCTCGATAAAAACATGGAAAGAATCATTAAATAAATGATAATTTTCATTCGTTTTTCGCGTTTCGATTTTTTCTTAGCCAAGGTATTGTAACCTCCTTCGTTACCTACTACCGTTATTTTAAAGGAATTCTAACATTTGGACAAGGGGCAGAAATAGATTAAAATAAGATTGTGAATTAAAATAATATTTAAAAACGTAAGCGCTTTATTTCTGTTATGCTAGAAATAGACCTTTAAATGAGGGGGTATATTAAATGAGTGAGACGCCACGAAAAACAGGTAAAGAAAAGTGGAAACAAGATGTATTAAAAATTACAGAACGATTTCCTGAAAGAAAAGAGAAGTTTCAAACGAGTTCTGAAATATTAATTGAAAGTTTATACAGTCCCGAGGAGCCGACGCAAGTGTATGAAGAGAAGCTTGGCTTTCCGGGGCAGTATCCATATACGCGGGGAATCCAGCCGACGATGTACCGCAGCCGCTATTGGACAATGCGGCAGTACGCAGGGTTCGGCTCAGCAAAAGAAACGAACAAACGCTTTCGCTACTTATTGGAGCAGGGACAAACGGGATTATCTGTAGCTTTTGATTTACCGACTCAGATTGGATATGATTCCGATGATCCTATGGCAGAGGGGGAAGTCGGTAAAGTCGGAGTGGCCATTGATTCATTAGAAGATATGGAAACGCTTTTTAACCGGATTCCACTCGATCAAGTAAGTACATCGATGACAATCAATGCCCCAGCTTCCATTCTGCTTGCTATGTATATTGCTGTTGGTGAAAAACAAGGAGTAAAGCCGGAACAGTTAACGGGCACGATCCAAAACGATATCTTAAAAGAATATATCGCAAGAGGTACATATATTTATCCGCCAAAACCCTCGATGCGATTAATTACTGACATTTTTGCCTACTGTCAGCAAAACCTCCCTAAATTTAATACAATTAGTATTTCCGGATACCATATCCGTGAAGCAGGCTCAACAGCCGTCCAAGAAGTTGCTTTTACGATTGCCAACGGAATGGCTTATGTAGATGCTGCCATAGAGGCAGGTTTAGAGGTAGACCAGTTTGCACCACGTCTTGCCTTCTTCTTCAATGCGCACAATCAATTTTTTGAGGAAGCGGCTAAGTTTAGAGCGGCTCGCAGGATTTGGGCAAAAATAATGAAAGATCATTACAAAGCATCTAATCCAAAGAGTTGGAAAATGCGGTTCCATACCCAGACTGGAGGCAGTACACTGACCGCCCAGCAGCCTGATAACAATATTGTCAGAGTAACGATGCAGGCATTAGCGGCCGTTATGGGAGGGACACAGAGTCTTCATACGAATTCTAAAGACGAAGCTTTAGCGCTTCCGACAGAAGATTCAGCGCGAATCGCTTTAAGAACCCAGCAGATTATTGCACAGGAAAGCGGAGTGGCAGATACCGTTGACCCGCTCGGAGGCTCTTATTATGTGGAAGCACTTACGGATCAAATTGAGAAGGAAGCCGGACAATACTTAGAACGCATTCAAGAAATGGGAGGCGCTGTTCAAGCTGTTGAAGAAGGATATATGCAGCGCGAAATTCACCAGTCAGCCTATGATGCCCAGAAACGGATCGAGGCGAAAGAGGATATCGTGGTGGGCTTAAATGACTACAAGTTAGATGAAGAAATAAACCCAGACTTATTAAAAGTGGATGAACAGCTCGAGTTTGAGCAGGTCGAGCAGACGAAACAAATTAGGGACAACCGCCAGCAGGAAAAAGTAAATGAATGCTTGCAGGCTTTAAAACAGGCTTCAGCAGGTAGTGAAAATGTCATGCCATATATCGTGGAAGCTGTAAAAGCCTACGCCACCGTTGGCGAGATTGCCAATGTTTTTAGGAAAGAATTTGGCGAATATACGGGAATGTAGGAAGGTGGATGGGGAATGAAACAACCAATACGGGTATTGATAGCAAAACCAGGTCTAGACGGGCACGACCGGGGTGCTCTTATTATCGCTCAAGCGTTACGGGATCATGGTATGGAAGTGATTTATACGGGGCTCAGGCAGTCCCCTGTTCAAATTGCGAGGGCAGCTGTTCAGGAGGATGTCGACGTCGTCGGTCTTTCGTCGCTTTCCGGTGCACATAAATCACTATTTCCTAAAGTGGTCGAAGCTCTCGCTGTGGAGAATGCTTCTGATATTCCTGTGATTGGGGGAGGGGTGATTCCGGCGGAAGATATCCCTTTTCTTGAAGAGAGCGGTGTGCAGAAGATTTTCACAAGCGGTTCACCGACCGATGCAATTGCGGTCTATATTAAACAGTTAATGAATCATGAAGCACGGGAGGCACCTAAGAAAGTGTCCCATATCGGAATTGCTGTAGAAAGTATTGAAAGCGCTTTGCCTTTTTACCAGAACACGCTCGGCTTGCAATTAGAGTCTGTGGAAGAGGTGGAATCCGAGCAGGTAAGAGTAGCTTTTTTACGGATCGGAGAGAGCAGGTTTGAGCTCTTAGAACCGACCAGCGATGAATCTCCCGTTCGAAAATTTATCACTAAAAGAGGAGAAGGTATTCACCATATCGCTTTAGAGGTGGATGATATTGCTTCAAGACTCAAACAATATGAAGAAGAAGGGGTGTCCCTGATTCATAACGAACCGAAAAAAGGAGCACATGACAGCCAGGTAGCTTTCCTGCATCCAAAGGCAGCCGGAGGCGTCATGTTTGAGCTATGTCAACCAAATCAGGAGGATTAGTTGAATGGATATGTACGATAAGATAAACGAATTATATGATAAAAGAAGACAAGTTCAGCTCGGTGGTGGTGACGAGCGGATTGACAAGCAGCATGAGAAAGGCAAATGGACTGCCAGAGAGCGAATTGATTACTTAGTGGATGAAGGGTCATTTGTTGAATTAAATCCTTTTATTGAGCATCGCCATGACGATTTTGGCATGAATGGCAAAAAGGCTCCGGGTGAAGGAGTCGTCACTGGCTACGGCAAGGTGAACGGACGGTCTGTTTACTTATTTGCTCAGGACTTTACAGTGTTTGGCGGAGCGCTTGGAGAAATGCATGCGAAAAAAATTGCAGCCGTTATGGACTTAGCAGTGAAAAACGGCACTCCCTTTATCGGCTTAAACGATTCAGGCGGCGCCAGAATTCAAGAAGGTGTGTCCTCGTTAGACGGCTATGGACAGGTTTTTTACCGTAATTCCATTTATTCCGGCGTCATTCCGCAGATTAGTGTCATTATGGGCCCATGTGCCGGCGGTGCTGTTTATTCTCCAGCAATTACTGACTTCGTTATTATGGTGGAGAAAACTTCTCAAATGTTTATTACAGGTCCAAAGGTTATTGAAACCGTGACTGGTGAGAAAATAAGCTCAGAGGATCTAGGAGGAGCTCATATACACAATACCCTGAGCGGCAATGCCCACATTAAAGCAGAAGATGAAGCAGGTGCTCTTGATGCTGTCCGGAATCTGATTGAGTATCTCCCGGCAAACAGTAAGGAGAAGCCGCCGCTTGCAGAAACTAATGAGGATGATGATTATCTTCCGAATTTAGCCGACAAAATTCCATTTGACCCGGTCCGCCCTTATGATGTCAGGGAAGTAATCAATGAAGTGGCCGATGAAGAATCTTTCTTTGAGATTCACAAAGACTTCGCTAAAAATATTGTCGTCGGTTTTGCCCGGTTAAAAGGACAGACGATTGGTCTTGTAGCCAATCAGCCGAAATATATGGCAGGCGGCCTCGATATTAATTCAAGTGATAAAGCTGCACGTTTTATCCGCTTTTGTGACTCTTTTAACCTCCCGATCATTACCTTTGAAGACGTGACAGGGTTTTTCCCGGGGATTAAACAGGAGCATGGAGGCATCATTCGTCATGGGGCGAAAATTTTATACGCGTATTCTGAAGCAACGGTTCCAAAGCTGACTGTAATTACACGTAAAGCATATGGCGGTGCATATGTGGCTCTTAACAGTAAATCGATCGGGGCAGACCTTGTATATGCGTGGCCGAATGCTGAAATTGCTGTTATGGGCCCAGAAGGAGCTGCTAATATTATCTTTGCAAAAGAAATTTCAGAAAGCGATCATCCTGAAGAGACAAGACAAGCCAAGATTAATGAATACAGGGAAAGATTTGCAAATCCTTATGTGGCCGCAGGCCTTGGAATGATAGATGACGTTATTGATCCGCGTGAGACGAGAGTTAAACTGATCCAGGCTCTTGATATGCTGAAGAACAAACACGAGGAACGTCCCTATAAAAAACATGGAAACATTCCACTATAATTGACAGCTTACACAAGCTTAAGCTAACGTACTTAGTGGAGTGCATAGACAAAGAAAGGGGCACCGATACAAGGTGGAAATTAATAACGAACGCTTATTAGAAGAATTTTTAGAACTCGTTCAGATTGATTCTGAAACGAAAGATGAAGGTAACATAGCAAAAGTATTAACGAAGAAATTTGAAGACCTTGGTTTAGAGGTTATCGAAGATGATGCTAAATCAAAAACAGAACACGGAGCAGGAAACCTGATCTGCAGCCTTAAAGGAAATAAAGAAGGAATCGACACGATTTATTTTACTTCCCACATGGACACAGTAGTTCCAGGGAAGGGAATTAAGCCGTCAGTAAAAGATGGCTATGTTGTAACAGATGGAACGACAATCTTAGGTGCTGATGATAAGGCGGGGATTGCAGCTATTTTTGAAGCGATCCGAACGCTTAAAGAGCAAAACATCGAACACGGTGATCTGCAATTTGTTATTACAGTGGGCGAAGAGAGCGGACTTGTCGGTGCGAAAGCTCTCGATCAGGAGCACTTAAAAGCTAAATTCGGCTATGCGATTGACAGTGATGGACAAGTCGGAAATATCATTGTTGCTGCACCAACGCAGGCGAAAATAAAAGCGGTTGTTAAAGGCAAAACAGCACATGCCGGGGTAGCGCCTGAAAAAGGAATTTCAGCTATCACTCTGGCTTCTAAAGCGATCGCAAAGATGCCTTTAGGCCGCATTGATGATGAGACCACGGCAAATATCGGTCGTTTCGAAGGCGGGCAACAGACGAATATTGTCTGCGACTACGTCGAGATTATTGCTGAAGCTCGTTCTTTAGTTACGGAAAAAATGGAAGCCCAGGTGGAAAAAATGAAGAAGGCATTTACTGAAACCGCAGAGGAAATGGGCGGAGAAGTGGAACTGGATATTCAAGTAATGTACCCTGGTTTTAAGCATCAAGCCGGTGATCAGGTAGTAGAAATAGCGAGAGCAGCTGCAAAAAACATCGGACGAGAAAGCGAATTATTAACGAGCGGGGGAGGAAGCGATGCGAATATTATTGCAGGCTTTGGAATCCCGACGGTAAATCTTGCTGTGGGTTATGAAGAAATCCATACGACAAAAGAACGAATGCCGATTGAAGAATTGGAGAAAGCGGCAGAGCTTGTCACCTCCATTATCCAAGAGACAGCCAGACAGTAATAAAAAGGGTGTCCTAAAAAGCACCTTTATAATATGAAATCCCTCGAAGAAATAATAATTTCCGAGGGATTTTTCCTTTTCGGCTCTTCATAAAGATAGTTGCTGCGGTTAGTAACATGGAAGCAGCCATGGAAATCGGCGGAACTCCTGCTTAAAGCGGCCTGCAAAGACCCCGGAGCAGCGCGGGTAGCTCAATTAGGAAAGAGGATGTTCGATTAAGTTCGGCACGTCATGTGCAACACTGAGCGCCCCACATCATGCAGGGCCGCAGGAAAGTAAAACGGTGTTCGCTCTTGCGAATGGAAGAAATACTGTATGTAATGATGCTTTTACACTAGTTGAGTCAGGGGTGTAAAAGCCTCCCTGCTTTTTTATGAGCTTTCAGCTATTTGATTTTATGATATAATATAAGAACGAACGTTCGAAAAAAAGGAAGGATTTCCATGTCTAAATGGTACCCAAAGAATGGCCGTGTCATCTTTCACGTCGATATGAATAGTTTTTATGCCTCCGTAGAGATGGCGTATGATCCTTCATTAAAAGGGAAGCCGTTAGCGATCGCGGGGAATCCTGAGGAACGGCGGGGAATCGTTGTAACAAGCAGCTACGAGGCGAGAAAGTTTGGAGTGAAAACAACCATGCCTGTCGGTGAAGCCAGAAGGCTGTGCACGGATTTAATTGTGAGAAAGCCGAAGTTTGAAAGGTACAGGGCGGCCTCGAAGGAAATGTTTAAAATATTATCTGAGGTTACAGAGGTCATTCAGCCGGTATCCATCGATGAAGGGTACATGGATATCACAGACTGCCATGAAAAAGGGACACCTCCGGAACTCGCTCGATATATTCAACAGAAAATTAAAGATGAACTTGATCTCCCTTGCAGCATCGGAATTGCTCCTAACAAATTCCTGGCTAAAATGGCTTCGGATATGAAAAAACCGATGGGAATTACGATCTTAAGAAAAAGAGACCTGCCAACAAAATTATGGGTGCTGCCGATTGAAGAGATGTATGGAGTCGGCGAAAAAACAGCCGAAAAGCTAAGGAGACTCAAGATAAATACGATCGGGGATTTAGCACATCATCCAGTTTTTGAATTAAAACAGATTCTCGGCATTAATGGAGAACGCCTTCAAAACCGGGCCAATGGAGCAGATGACCGTCCGGTAGACCCGGAAGCCGTCCACGAATTTAAAAGTATCGGGACTTCCACAACGTTAGCGCAGGATACAACAGACGACTACGAGGTCCGCCAGGTCTTTCACCGGCTCTCATCAAAAGTAGAAGCCCGGATGAAGAATAAAAAAGTGTTTGCACGAAACATTCAGATCATGATTCGTTATCACGACAGAAAAACGGTGACGAGAAGCCGGCAGCTTTCCGATTATATCAGCCGTAAAGAAGACCTTTTTCAAATGGCCATGCAGTTATTTGATGAGCATTGGAATCAATCACCGGTCCGGCTTCTAGGGATAACCGCACAGGATCTAGCTGAGGAGGCTGAAGTCAGTCAGCAGCTGAATCTCTTTAATTATGAAGAACAAGCCAAAAAAGAAAAATTATATAAAGCTGTCGATACCCTTTCTGAAAAGTTCGGACCCCAAACGTTTAAAAAGCTCGAAAATAGGTCAGACAACCATGTGACGACAAGCTTTCAAAAAGATTTTCTCGATGATTACAGGAAATAATTAAACCGCCCGTTCGAATGAAAGGAACAGGCGGTTTTTGTATTAGCTGCGTTTGATGGCCGGGCGGATTTTATCTGATGAAACGGACTTATACGTTTGAGTGAAGGATTGAAAAAGTCTTTCAAACTGGTTTAATATGTCTAAAGCTAATAAACCGTTCCCTTCTGCAGATTTAGGATAGCCAAGCGGCACAGTGCGGCGTACCAGCTGGGCATATAATTCTGCTTCCGTAAGTCTTCGGTTAAACTGTTTTTCTGAAATATTTGCGACCAGGGCCAGAGCGCCTGATACATGAGGGGTCGCCATCGAAGTACCGGATAACTTGGCATATTTGCCCTCTAAGTACGTAGATAAAATGTTGACACCGGGAGCAACGACGTCAATTTCATCATTAGAGTTGCTAAAAGGAGCAATTTCCTTTTTAAAGTTAATCGCGCCGACCTGAATGACTTCATTGTAGGCACCAGGATACCCATGTTCATTCGTATCGTGACGGTCATCGCCTTCATTTCCTGCTGCACAGACAACAGAAATCTTTTCATCAACGGCTCTTTTTACAGCTTCATATAGTTCAGGAATATCTGTCGGGCCACCAAGTGACATGGAGATGGCGCGTACTTTTTCACCGTTTTTGCCTTCCCAGTCAATGGCATAATGGATACCGTCGATTATCCACTGATATTCACCGCTTCCATCCTCGCTCAGTACTTTAATAATTAGCAAGTCTGCCGATGGAGCTACACCGTAAACACCGTTATCCTGCACGGGAGAAGCGGCAACTGTTCCCGCGACATGGGTGCCATGTCCGTTATTATCTTCATAATTGTTTTCATCCCCGTTGTAATCGTCGGTAAAATTACGCCCGCCAACAATTCGGTCTTTGAGATCAGGGTGATCAGTCTGACAGCCTGTATCAATAATCGCGATGACGTTTCCTTTTCCTTGTTCGGCTTCTTCCCATGCATCAGGAGCTTGAATGAGGTGTACACCTTCTGGTACCTCTGTGGTAGACTCATAGATTTCGTCAATCTCATAAGGAATTAGTCTAATTTTACTCATTAATCTGCCTCCTTTTAAATTATCGACACTGGACATAAATGGATGAAATGGGATAAAACATGTATTATCTTTATTATAGGCTAAAATAATGGCGAACACATGGTCTAAAAGGATGAGTTATTCAGTCATCTGACAGGGGAACAGCTCCCCTTTTCAAATTCGGATCAGAAAGGTAATAGTATTAGATAGAGATTTTTATATTTATAGGAAGCACACCGGTTCAAGAATTAGTTATAGATCCAGAGACTGGAAAACTGGATGAGGTAGTTAATGGCTACCACTGATGAAATAGGAAAAAAGCACTCCTTCTTGTAAGGAGTGCTTTTTTATGTAAGGATTTATAACACTTTAGAAGTAATCTTTAATAAGTTGTGTCAGGTTTTCTTACATAAAGACTGACATTGTAAAAAAAATACTTTATGATAGACATAATCCAACTTAGATACTTGTTCATCCAGAGAATACGCTGGCAATCCATATTCCGTAAATCCTGTCGTTAGTGAAGAATTTTTAAGGGAGGTTTACGTATTGAACGACAAAAGAGTTAACGATTGGGAAGAAGAAAGCAGCTGGTTAATGGATATTAAAGAACCAAATAATCTTCGAAAAGCGGTCTATGAAATGAAACACTTTTATATTACCACATTGATTGATGCCGGTATTCTGCAGCCTTCAGAGAGTCACTACACCTCTTTTACAGTGAGTCAGCTTCAATATATGGCTGAAAAAGTGAGCCGCCGGTCAGGTCTATAAATCCCATAGATAAAAGGAGTAAAATATGTCTTCTTACAAAGATAAGAAAGTCATTACGATCGGAATTGTAAATGAATTAACGGGTTTATCTGCCCGGATGATTCGTTACTATGAGTCTAGAGGGCTGATTTTTCCGGAACGAACTGCACGAGGGACAAGGAAGTATTCGTTCACAGATGTAGAACTATTAATGGAGATTGCGGATAAGCGGGAGGAAGGAATCCAGACGTACGAAATTAAACAGGAGCTTCTCAGTGACAGTAAGAAGAGAGGTGTAAGGGACCATATGATCCGCGGTCAGTTAAATGCTCAGTTTAATATGAAGAAATTCTAGAAGAAAGCGCAATTCTCTTTATGGATTGTGCTTTCTTTTTTTGTGATGTATCCCCTTACACGATCAAAGGTTTCGTTAAACCTGATTTTGTTGTGCTTCCCACACAAAATTCTGCCGTAAAGATTGGTTTTTCTACACGTTGCCGAAAATCGACATTAATCGTTACAATATTCTTAAGATTAAATAACCGCATCTCCGACAGTCCTCACAGCTAAATGACAGGAAAGGGTGTGATGATCTTGGAAGCCATAAGTAAAAATTTCTTCTTGTTTCTTTCTAACAATAAATTATTAGATCGATTCGCAAAGCGTTTTGGAGCAAGATTTGGGGCTGACAAGATTGTAGGAGGAGAAACATTCTCCCAGGCAATTCCATTGATTCAAAAACTCAACCGTGACGGACTGCATGTAACGGTGGATCACCTTGGTGAATTTGTGAATTCTGAGGTGGAGGCCAGAGAGCGGACTCATGAATGCATCGAGTCCATTCACTCGATTGCCCATCATGAATTAAACTCAGAGGTATCACTTAAGTTAACGTCCCTGGGTTTAGATATTAATCGTGACTTAGTCATGGAAAATATGAAGCTGATTTTAGAAGAAGCAAAAAAATATGACATTACCGTTACGATTGATATGGAAGATTCAACTCGGTGTGGAGATACTCTTGAAATCTACAGGGAATTAAAAGAGAAGTATAAAAACTTAGGTACAGTGATTCAGTCTTATTTATACCGCTCGGAAGAAGACCTTCAGGCACTAAATGAGTGCCAGCCTTATTTAAGGCTCGTTAAAGGCGCTTACAAGGAGTCAGGAAAGGTAGCTTTTATTGATAAAGAACACGTCGATAAAAATCTTAAAAGACTGATCAAAACCAATCTAGTAAATGGGCATTATACGGCAATCGGGAGTCATGATGATGCGATGATTGCCTATACAAAAGAAGTGGCCAGAGAACATGGTATTCCTAAAGAGCAATTTGAATTCCAAATGCTGTATGGGATGAGAAATGAAACCCAGAAAGAACTTGTAAAAGAAGGATATAAAGTCCGTGTCTATCTTCCATATGGGGAAGACTGGTATGGGTACTTTATGAGACGTTTAGCCGAGAGGCCGGCCAATGTGGCCTTTGCTATAAAGGGTATATTCAGTAAATAAAGAAAAGGGGAGATTAAATATGGTAACACCTTATAAGCACGAGCCGTTTACAGATTTTACAGTAGAGGAAAATAAGAAAGCGTTTGAAGAAGCTCTAAAAAAAGTGAAAGAAGAACTCGGTCAGACACATGATCTGCTTGTAAATGGTGAAAGAATCCGTACCGACGAAACAATTGTATCAACAAACCCGGCAGATACAAGCCAGGTGGTAGGAACTGTATCAAAAGCGAACCGGGAAATTGCTGAAAAAGCGATCCAATCGGCAGCTGAAGCTTTTGAAGATTGGAGAAAATGGGATGAGCGGGCAAGAGCTGAAATTCTTTTCCGTGCGGCCAGCATCATTCGCAGAAGAAAGCACGAATTTTCTGCTTACCTCGTCTATGAAGTAGGCAAGCCTTGGAAGGAAGCAGACGCTGATACAGCCGAAGCCATCGACTTCTTAGAGTATTACGGCAGACAAATGATAGAGTTAAAAGACGGCAAGCCGATCGAGAGCCGCCCAGGTGAACAAAACCGTTATATTTACACACCAACGGGAGTAGCGGTTGTTATCCCACCCTGGAACTTAGCGTTCGCAATTATGGCAGGTACAACGATAGCTCCGATCGTTACAGGAAGCACGGTAGTTATGAAGCCGGCGAGTAACAGTCCAGTCGTCGCAGCAAAATTCGTAGAAGTGTTAGAAGAAGCAGGTCTTCCAAAAGGAGTTCTGAACTTCGTACCGGGAAGCGGAGGAGAAGTTGGCGACTATCTTGTTGACCACCCGAAAACTTCACTCATTTCTTTTACAGGTTCCCGTGAAGTGGGCACACGCATCCTTGAGCGTGCGGCAAAAATTCAGGACGGTCAGCAGCACATCAAGCAAGTTATTGCCGAAATGGGCGGTAAAGATACAGTAGTAGTGGATAATCAGTCCAATTTGGAAACCGCAGCAGAAGCTATTATCGTTTCCGCGTTTGGTTTCTCCGGACAGAAGTGTTCTTCAGGTTCCCGTGCGGTTGTACATGAAGATGTATATGATGAACTGCTTGACAAAGTAAAAGAGAAGACTGAAAAGCTGACATTAGGCAATGCTTCTGAAGAGAATGTGTACATGGGACCAGTTGTCGACCAGGGTGCTTATGATAAAGTGATGAGCTATATCGAGATAGGAAAAGAAGAGGGTCGTCTTGTCACTGGCGGGAAAGGCGACGACTCTAAAGGATACTTCATCGAGCCGACCATCTTTGCTGACTTGGCATCGGATTCCCGCATGCAGCTGGAAGAAATCTTTGGACCAGTTGTCTGCTTCACAAAAGCGAAAAACTTCGATGAAGCGATCGATATTGCAAATAACACGGAATACGGTCTGACGGGTGCGGTGATTTCCGATAACCGTGACCACTTAGAGAAAGCGAAGAGAGACTTTCATGTAGGTAACCTTTACTTCAACCGTAATTGCACAGGTGCAATCGTTGGTTACCAGCCGTTTGGCGGCTTTAAGATGTCAGGTACCGATTCCAAAGCAGGAGGACCAGACTATCTGGCTCTTCATATGCAGGCGAAAACTATATCAGAAATGTATTAATATGAGAAGAGCTTCCCTTCGCGGGGAAGCTCTTTTTAGTGGCTTTTTCTTTTTCTTTCCTTTAGAACCCTATATAATAGTGGATGATAAGGTGAGCGTATCATATACAGCTCGAAAGGTATGGGGTTTGTTTATGGAAATAAAGGATTTAATTCTGCAAGCAGAGGATATTCATAAAGCAACAGAGCTGATCAGCTCGAATTTAGGAAAGCCTGTCATCATTGAAAATAAAAACTTTGAACTGATATCCTATAGTTCATCCTTTGAGGAGTTCGATCAGACACAGCAAAAAACCATTCTGTCCAAAAAGTGCCCGATTTTTATTATCGACCGCCTGAAAAAAGAGGGGATCGTACAGAAACTGGAAAAATATACAGACCCAATAAGAGTACACCCGATAGAAGAGATAGGCTTCCATCAGCGGATTGTAATAGCCGCGAAGCATCTCGGCCATACAATGGGCTATATATGGGTTCAGGAATCGGACCAGCTCCTCGAAAAAGAGGAGTTAACTTTTTTAGAAGAGATCACTCCCCATTTAGGGAAGCTGATTTATGACGTATATGCCCGGACGAGTGCCCAGGATGGACAGAAGGAAGAAATACTGTGGAAGCTGCTTCATCATGAGTACGGGAGTGAAAGTCAAATCCGCCATGAAGCTTCTTTAGCAAAACTCCCCCTTCCCGACCGTTTTTCAGTAGCCGTATTTTCTGTTACCGATCCATCTAATAAATACTTACTCGATTACCTCGAAGAATCGATCAGCTCCTTTTCAAATTCTCTTCCGATGAACTACTTAAAAACGGAATTTCAGCTGATTTTACTGCTGCATGGAAAAGCAAAAGAGGAATTCTCATCAAGAGACTTGTCGAGAGATTTTATCCAGGAAGTTAAGGAGAAATTTGGGGAGGAGAAGTTCTATTCCTTCTTTATTGGTATAGGGAAAGAGTATACTTCGTTGTATTACTTAAGAAAAAGCTTTCTCGAAGCATTGGAAGTAATTGAAACCGCTAACTTTATTACACCGCGTCCTGAAACGATGCCGAGAGAATTTGCTAAACTGGGCATATATCGTTATGTAGCCGCCCTTTATGAAAAAAATAGTTCAGAAGACTATTATAGTGAAGATTTAATGCGTCTAATCGCCAATGATATTAAGAAACAGACAAATCTGCTGCAGACGCTTGAAGTTTATCTGGCCAATAATGGAAAGGGGAAACTGACGGCCAACGCTCTTTTCATACATCCCAACACGCTAAATTACCGGATTAAACAAATTCAGGAATTAACAAATATTGATTTTAATGATTTTAACATGAAGAGTTATTTGTACACTGAACTGCTGCTGTTAAACAACGTAAATTCTTATTATCAGCGTTATATTGAAGCATTGAAAGTTAATTAAGGGAGGCGATGAGTGTTTTTCGCCCCCATAAACCCAGATCAAAAAGACATAAAAAAAGCCCGGGGGATCCCCGGGCTTTTTCTGCATCAGCCAGTATTTCGAAGGCCGGCAGCAATTCCGCTGATGGTGAGCAGTACTTCTGTCAGCAATTCATCATGACCGTTTTCATGGTTTCTTAAGCTCTTAATAAGCTCTACTTGCAGGAAGTTTAATGGATCTACATAAGGGTTCCGCAGCTTAACTGATTCTTGAATTGTCGGCTGGTGATCCAGTAATTCATTATCTCCTGTAATTTTTAATAGTATTTCCTTAGTCTTTTCATATTCTTCTACAATATTATTAAAAATTCGCTCGCCCATGCTCTTATCACCGGCCAGCTCTGTATACTCTTTGGCAGTGGAAATATCAGCTTTCGTTAAGGCCATTTGTAGATTATCGATAGTAGAGCGGAAGAACGGCCAATTCTTATACATGTTCTGGAGGTGGCTTAAGTTTTCTTCGTTTTGGTTTGAAAATTCACTCAGCCCTGTACCTGCCGCATACCACGCAGGGATAAGCTGACGGTTTTGCGTCCAGGCAAACACCCACGGAATCGCTCGTAAGTTTTCAAACTTCGTGCTGTCTTTTCTCTTCATAGGACGGGAGCCAATGTTTAACTCACTGATCTCCTGAAGAGGCGTCACTTCATTAAAGTAGGTGAGGAAGTCTTCATCTTTAAAGACGAGAGACTGATATTTTTCTAAAGAAACATTTGCTGAGGATTCCATAATATTTTCCCAGAGATCTTCCCAGCTGTTGGCCTGTTCTGTTTCTTCAGAAATATGCGCCGCACCTTCGAGCAGTGTGGAAATGCCCTGTTCCAGGCTTCGGTAAGCGATGTCTTTTAGCAGATAGCGGGAGGATAAAACCTCGCCTTGTTCGGTAATTTTCACTCCATCGCCTAAAGTTTCAAGCGGCTGAGAAGCAATGCTGCGGTTGAGTGGTCCGCCGCCTCTTCCGAGAGATCCGCCGCGGCCGTGGAAGAACTTAAGCCCCACGTTATATTCTTTAGCCATGTCGTGAATCTCCTGCTGTGCTTTATAAAGTCTCCAGTTCGCAGTGAGTGTACCGCCGTCTTTACTTCCATCAGAATAACCGAGCATGATTTCCTGGTGGCTGCCGAGGTTCTGCAAATGTTTACGATACACATCCATTTCAAAAAGAGTCTTTAGAATTTCAGGTCCTGCTTTTAAATCATCGACAGTTTCGAGAAGGGGAGCCACGTTTAAATTACTTTCCACTTCACCGTTTGTATGAAGACGGTAAATACCGGCTTCCTTAGCCAGTACAAGGACCTCCAGCAAGTCACTTGCAGATTCGGTCATGCTGATGAGATAGACCTGAATCGATCGCTTTCCAAATTCGCGGTGTGCATCGCGGATCAAGTGGAAAACTTTCAGCATTTCCTGTGTATCTTCAGAATAATCTTCATTTAATAAAGAAATTGGGCGCGGGTCGTTAAGGACACTTTCGAGAAGTTTCACTTTTTCATTTTCCGGAAGGTCGGTATAGTTCTCTGTGATTCCTACATTTTGCAGAAGCTCTGCAACTGCCGATTCGTGTTCTCCGCTATGGTTTCTAATATCTAATGTTGCCAGGTGGAATCCAAACAGTTTAACTTGGCGAATCAGCTTCTGAAGCATTTTGAGTTCATGCTTCGTCGGGTGATGCTGCTTCACAGATTTTTGAATCTCATATAAGTCTTCCAGCAGCTCTTCTGCTGCTCCATACCCAATGTCTGACTTGCCTACCTGACGCAGCCTCTCAAGGATAACTGCAAACTTCCTCCGATAGATTTCACCTTCGGCTCTCCAAACTTTATCTTTAGGAAGCATACTTTCACCTTCGGCCACAGACTGAATGAAATCTTCGCTTATATTTATGCGGGTCGTCGAGTGGCTGAACCTCTTCATTAATTCGATAAGAACCACATCATATTTTTTCAGTATTAACTTCCGCTGTTTCTTTAATGTTTCCCACGTTATGTCAGGCGTTACGTTCGGGTTTCCGTCACGGTCTCCGCCAATCCAGGAGCCGAAATGAAGGATGTTAGGAACAGTCCATTCCTCATCAGGAAAAACTTCCTCCAAGCGGTTTTCTAATTCCTGGTGAATGTCAGGCAGTACATCGAAAAGCGTCTGATCAAAATAGTACAGGCCATTACGTACTTCATCCATTACGGTTGGCTTGCGCTGGCGCAGCTCGTCCGTCTGCCAAAGAACGGTTACTTCGTTAAATAAGCTTTCCTGAAGGTTTTCTCTTTCATTTTTTGTTAACTGCGGGTTGTCCAGTTTAAATAAAAGTCCGGCGATGCGTTTTTGGATTTCAAGCACCGTGCGCTTCGTAGCTTCCGTAGGGTGGGCAGTAATTATTAATTCCAGTGACAGATCGTTCAGGACATTCTGGATTACATCTTTATCGATGTTGTTTTCCTTCAGATTTAATACCGCACTTTCTAGTGAGTAAGGCTGTGCGCCGTGATCCTCACGCAGCTGATACTCTCTGCGTCGGCGGATCCGGTGATTTTGTTCAGCTATGTTTACGAGGTGAAAATAAATGGAGAAGGCCCTGATGACTTGAGAACGAAGAGGAGGTTCCAGCTCTTTAATCTCCTCTTTTAGTTGAGCATAAGTGTCAACGTCCTGGCTTCTTCGAAGTTCTTTTGTTAGATTTCGGATACTTTCGACTTTATTAAGTAATTTTTCTCCGCCGTGATGGACGAGAATATCTCCTAACATGTTGCCAAGTAAATTGACATCACGCCTTAATGGAGTCGTATGATCATTTTTTTGCTGTTGTAATGTCACGATTTCACCATCCTGTATTGTCTTATTATTAGCGTGGCTGTGTTAAACCATCGCTCATATTTACATAATGTTATCAGAATTTTTTGGATAGTCAAATGAATTGACTGTCCAACCCTTGGCGTAAGCGCTTTTATAAGTGGTTATCCATTCAAATATTCGGCAACAGTAAAGGCTAGATCGTCATTTCCAAACACTGATAATACTTCGATTAGAGCAGCATCTGAAATAGATTCGGATTCTTTTTTTGATATCGTCTGCTCTAAAGCTTTCTTAAGCTTTGGATTGCGCCCTTGGTGAGGATAAGCTTTTTCATAGAGTAATTCAGGATCAAGATCGTTGTTGATACACCATTGGGCAAAAATGAAAATCATTGTTTCTTCGTCCTTAATGTATTGCTGAATGACTCGTTCATCTATTTCTTTACGGTTCATCTGTCAGCTCTCCTTTATGAAATGGGGGAAGAGTTTAAGAGAAAAGCCGCCTGCTTAGGGCGGCTTTATAGAGTTAACCTAACACTTTTTTAATCACTTTTAAGCCCAGCTGAGATCCTGGATAACGGAAATTCTGGTCAAACTTTGTCGTCTGTTTGGTTATCCCTTTTTCATGTGTGAAGGTGGCAAAACTTGCTTTACCATGGTAACTGCCGATTCCGCTGCTGCCGACCCCGCCAAATGGAAGGTGAGGGTTTAAAATATGGTAAAGGGTATCATTAATACAGCCGCCTCCAAAGGAAAGAGACTCGGTCACTTTTTGCTGATCCTCTTCATTTTCCCCAAAATAATAGAGGGCGAGAGGTTTCGGCTGACTGCCAACCTGTTCAATGACTTCATCTAGCTGGTCATAGGTTAAGACAGGAAGAACAGGTCCAAATATCTCTTCAGACATTACTTTGTCGGTCCATGTGACTTGATCGATTAAGGTAGGCTCTATTCTCAGTTTTTTCGAATCTACCCGGCCGCCGATTAAGATTTGTCCTTCGTCAAGAAAACTTGAAATTCTGTCAAAATGCTTACGGTTAACGATTTTTACATAGTCTTCGTTAAGAAGGGAATGTTCTCCGTAGAATTCATAAATGTATTTTTGGATCGCTTTTACTAAATCTGCTTTTATTTCATGATGAACATACAAATAATCAGGAGCGATGCACGTCTGTCCGGCATTTAAAAACTTGCCCCAGACAATCCGTTTCGCAGCCAGATCAATCGATGCATCTTTATGGACAATCGCTGGACTCTTCCCGCCAAGTTCAAGAGTAACAGGGATAAGCTGTTCGCCCGCTTTCTTCATTACCTCTCGGCCGACAGGGACACTTCCTGTGAAGAAGACATAATCCAGAGGCTGCTCTAACAGTTCCTGAGTCACTTCTTTTCCGCCTTCTGCAACTGCTATTAAGTGGCTCGGGAAGTATTGTTCTACCATTCTCTTAATTACCCAAGAAACGGTCGGTGTCAGTTCGGAAGGTTTAATGATAACAGTGTTTCCACTCGCAATGGCTCCAATAACCGGCGCAAGGGCCAGCTGTACCGGGTAATTCCACGGAGCAATCACTAATACCGTTCCATAAGGTTCTTTCACGATATAATTTTTTGAACCAGTATGCGTTAATGGTGTCTTCACATCTCTTGGAGCCATCCACGACTTTAAGTTCTTCAAATGATCTTTGATTTCCATTTTTAAAAATGCGATCTCTGCGGTGTAGGCTTCATACTCTGATTTATTAAGGTCGAACTTTAAAGCTTTTAAAATAGGCTCTTCAAAAGTGTCGAGCATTTTTCGAAGCTTGATTAACTGCTCTTTTCTAAACTCGTAGCTCTTCGTATGGCCTTCTTTAAACCAGTCTTTTTGCAGCTTTACTAATGATTTCATTTTAACTCCTCCTTACTTTTAATAACGGGATGCTGGTAAAAGTCATAAGCGATGATCGTATTAGGGAAGATCGAGCGGGCTTCTTCTTCAAGCTGCTTGACCGCCTGTCCATGATAACGGGAAGAAATATGAGTTAGCAGCAGCTGGCCTACTTTGGCTTCTTTCGCCAAAGTAGCCGCCTGCTTGATTGTCGAATGGAAATAATCATGAGCCATCGATTCCTCTTCACTGGCAAACGTAGCTTCATGGACGAGCAGGTCAAGTCCTGCTAAAGGTTCTTTAAGCTTAGATAAATATCGGGTATCTCCTAAAACAGCAAGCTTCCGGCCTCTTTTTGGCGGGCCGGTTACTTCCTCTCGATAAACAACTGTTCCGTTCTCTAAGACTGTTTTTTCCTGCTGCTTAATTTTTTGATAGAGAGGACCGGGGGAGATGCCCATCTCCTGCAGCCTGTCGGGGAGAAGTTCGCCTAATTTGTCCTTTTCTTTAATGATATACCCGAAGCTGTCCAACCCATGAAGGAGCTGAATAGCTTCCACTTGAAAATCTTCGTCCTCAAACAGGATTCCTTCTTCAACTTCTACTGTGTGGAGAGGATATTTTAATCTAGTTCCGCTAATTCTAAGACTGACATCGATATATTCTTTTAATCCTTTAGGTCCATAAACCGTGACGGGAGTTTCCCCGCCCTGAAACGAACGGCTGCTCAGCAGACCGGGAAGGCCATATAAGTGATCACCGTGTAAGTGGGTGATAAATATCTTTTCTATTCGCCGCGGGCGAATATTCGTTCTGAGGATTTGATGCTGAGTGGCTTCACCGCAGTCGAACACCCAGGTCGTGCCGCGTTCTTCTAATAAGTGAAGAACGAGGGACGAGACATTGCGTTCTTTAGAAGGTACACCTGAACCTGTACCGAGAAAAAATAATTCCATATATGTATCCTCCTTCCTAACTATAATACCACCTGAGAGCAGAGGGTACACTTAAAATACTCATATTAAAAGTCTGTTCACTTTAACTGTTGATTTGTACTCTTAAAAGTGGGGAATCCTCTCTTTTTTGTTCAACACAAACGATTAGCAGAGTCTTGATTAAAAGCTCCTCTTTTGGTCTCTAAAACCCAAGCGAATTGCAGCACCTCAGAAATCCTTAATAGTTTGGCTCTGTTAACCGAGATACTTGTTATTTCCCCAAAAAAAGCTGACGAGACCACTCGTCAGCTTTAAAGGTTATCAGGTTTCACGTTTTGTATTTTTTCACGATAGGATAAAGCTTCATGGGGGACATCTGTAAAAATACCGTCACATCCAAGTCTAAAGCATTTAGCCATATAATTCGGCCGATTAATTGTATAAATGCGAAGCGGCATTTTTTCCTTATGGCATTTTTTCACCAGTTTTCGATCCAGCAGGCGATACTTTACGTGAAGGTCTGTAGAGCCGTGTTTCTGTGCGAATTTCGGAAGGTTCTGCCGGCTGGTAGAGGTTAAGAAAGCGGTTCTCACATTTTCATTAAGTTCGTGGACCTTTGTGATGCTGCTGAGGTTAAAGCTTGAAATCACAGTACGGTCAAGAACCTCGTGTTTCTCGAGTGCGGCCAGCACCATCTTTTCAATACCTTTATATTCAATCACATTAGTTTTTAATTCGACATTTAATACCATATTAAGGGTTTTAAACCAGCAAAGAAATTCTTCCAATGTTACAATAGAACAGTCAGAAAATTTTGTGGAAAACCAGCTGCCGGCGTCTAACTTTTTAATTTGCTCACAAGTATAATCCTGAACGAAACCTGTGCCATTCGTCGTCCGGCGCACATTTTCGTCATGTATCAGAACAGGAACGTTGTCTTTAGTAAGCTGGACATCGATCTCCAGTCCATCGGCACCTGATTCACTTGCCAGCTGATAGGCGGCCATCGTATTTTCCGGGGCCAGTCTGCTTGCGCCTCTATGAGCATAAATTAATGTTTTACGCATACGGCTTCACCTCGAGAGAGTTTAATAAATCCTGATTGTGAAGGATCCTTTTTAAAAAGTCAATGTAAGGGAGTTAATGTGCAGTGAAAAAATGGCAAAGTAAACAACAGTTGACGGACCTGCTGTGTTCTTTAGTGGAATACCCTAGTGTTACGGGGACAAACGCGGAAATCGCCATCTTTGAATACTTATATTATATTTTAGAGGACAGGGAATATTATCAAAAGCATCCCAGTCATTTAAAATTACACCCTTTAGATGATGGACGCCAGTTTCTGTCCGCCTTAGTTAAAAATGGACAAGCTAAAGAGACGCTTGTTCTGATCGCTCACGCCGATGTTGTTTCTGTGCAGGACTATGGATCCTTAACCAACCTTGCATTTTATCCTAAAGAACTGACCCAGGAGTTACATAAACATATAGATGAACTTCCTGAAGATGCTGTTAAAGACCTTCAGTCAGGCAACTGGATCTTCGGCCGGGGAACGATGGATATGAAAGCAGGCTTAACCGTTCATTTATCTCTTTTAGAAAAAGCAATGAACGGGGAATTTGACGGGAACCTTCTATTAATAGCCGTTCCGGATGAAGAAGCTAACTCAGAAGGTATGCTGGCATCTCTTCCTGTGCTTGACCAGCTGAAAGAAGAACACAATTTAACCTATAAAGCAGCCGTGAATACGGAACCGATGTTTAGTAAATATCCGGGAGACCCTGCTTATTATATGTATACTGGTTCTATCGGTAAGGCGCTTCCCGGATTTCTTTGTTACGGAAAAGAAACCCATGCCGGCGAACCTTTCGGCGGTTTAAATGCGAACTTAATGATCAGCTACCTGGCAAAGGAACTAGAATTAAATGAAGCTTTTATTGAAGAAGTAGATGAAGACAGGACTCCGCCGCCGATCAGTCTAATGCAAAAAGACTTAAAAGAAGAGTACTCGGTTCAGACGCCGCAAGCGGCCGTTACAATGTACAATGTCCTGTTTATGAAACAGTCAATCAATGAAATTAATGAAAAACTGTTGAATGCAGCAGAGCGTGCAAAGAAAAATATTATTGAACATTACTATAAGCAGTCGGCCTATTACTTGAAAAATGATCAAAAATCCTCTTTTGAACCTAAAATCCAGGTTCTTACTTATCAGCAGCTTTATGAGGAAGCAGTGAAACGGTATGGTGAAGGGGAAGTAAAAAGAAGGATTAACTTACTTATTAAACAACGCAATCAAGGGGACCGTGACTTCTCAACAACCTTAGTCAGGACGCTGGCTTCGTTATGCAAGGATATTTCACCGATGATGGTTCTCTTTTACAGTCCGCCGTTTTATCCATCGGTTTCTTCTCATCATGATCCGATGATTAAGAAAATAGCCGGTTTCGCAAGAGAGTATGCCAAAAAAGAATTTGGTGTTGATGTCGTGACCCAGGAATATTTTCCGGGGTTATCTGATTTAAGCTTTATTGGACCGGTTACCACATCTTCTTCTATTAAGCAGCTCGTTGAGCAGATGCCAATACAGGATAAAGGATTTAGCTTACCTTCTAACCTGATGGAATCGGTGACGATGCCTATTATTAACATTGGGCCATTAGGAAAAGACCCTCATCAGTGGACAGAACGTCTGGAGCTTACCTATAGTTTTGAAAAGCTCCCGGTCTTACTGAACGAATGTTTTCATCAATTATTCAACTCATAAACCATCAAAAATGAAGCTTACAGGCTGTCGAGACTTCCTTGACAGTCCTTTTTTATCTCGTTTTAAATAGTTAATCTTCGTTAAGAGTGTTAACAACCATCCAGTATTTGGATGAGCCAGGCTGAAGGATTGTTTTTAAAAAAGCTCAGCCTGTGTTTGCTCTTAACGATAGGATAATACAGGAAGTCGTGATACAATAATAAGATAAAAAATGAATGGTTATTCATTAATGGAGGATTTCTCAGTGAAAACGATAAAAGATAGGATTCATCCAATAACTTTGCCAACCCCTTATGCGGTTGGTGATGTGCATGCCTATTTATTTAAAAGCGATAAAGTAACACTTATAGATGCGGGGGTAAAAACAACAGAAGCATGGGAGGCCATGAAGGACCAGCTTGCAAAGTTAGGTATAAAACCGGAAGATATAGACCAGATCGTTCTTACTCACCATCATCCAGACCATACTGGATTAGTCGAATACTTCCCAGATGCCATAATTATGGGCCACCCGAAGCTCAGACCATGGCTTGAGAAAGATGAAGAGTTTATCAGAAGGCATGAAACCTTTTTTAAGGAAATGTATGAAGAGGCTGGGGTACCCAGCGAATATTTAAATACATTAAATAGTGCCAAAAAGACTTTAAGATATATCGGACAGGGAAGACTGCAAGTTGAATTAACAGAAGGTGACCGGGTGCCATCCCACGAAGAATGGACAATTATTGAAACTCCCGGCCATGCTCAATGTCATATTTCACTATACAGGGAAGCGGATGGAGCTCTGATTGGCGGCGACCATTTGTTGTTTCATATTTCATCTAACCCTTTGCTGGAACCTCCTTTTAGTGCAAATGAGGCGCGTCCGCGTCCGCAGGTTCAGTACAGAGATTCACTTGAAAAACTGCTGAATTATCAATTAGGAGACGTGTATCCCGGTCATGGCAGACGATTTACAGAAGCACATCAATTAATTAAACGGAGGATCACTCGGCAGGAAGAAAGAGCAGACCAGGTTAAAGAGATGCTTAAACAAAAGCCATTGACCGCTTTTGAGGTGTGTCAAAAGCTGTTTCCTAAACAGATTGAAAGCCAGTTCGGCTTAACAATTTCTGAAACGATGGGGCAGCTTGATTACTTAGAGTTCACTGGGCAGGTGGATACAAAGCATATAGGTAAACGAAAAATATATTATGTAAACAGGTGATAGAATGAGTCAAAAATTAAACGGTAAAAAGATTATGGTGACTGGTGCAACCAGTGGTATAGGTCTCTATTTAGCCATTCATTTGGCCATAGAAGGAGCGGATTTATACTTAGCCGCAAGGTCCACTAAAAGACTGGAGCACATTTGTAAAACATTAAAAGAATCATACGGAGTAACTGCAGAAGGCTATACGGCAGATTTATCCCGTGATGAAGACTGGAAGCAGGTGCTGGATCAGATCCACACTGATCATGGAGTGATGGATGCGGTTATTAATAATGCAGGTATGGCTGTATTTGAAAACGTGGAGGAAGCAGAGTGGGAGGGCATTGAGCAGATGCTCCAAGTCAATTTAACCTCTCTAGTGCGCTCTACTCATTACTGGCTCCCACACTTTGTGAATAAGAAAAGCGGGCATATAGTAAACATAAGCTCACAGGCTGCCAAAATGGCCACACCTAAATCCGCTGTATATTCAGCTACTAAACATGCCGTGCTCGGTTTTTCCAACGCTCTGCGGATGGAAGTAGAGAAAGACGGGGTTTTTGTGACAGTCGTTAATCTAGGACCTGTTAAAACGAACTTCTTTAGGCAGGCTGATCCGACAGGGAACTATGAGAAGGCAGTATCTTCCTTAATGCTTGACCCTAACAGAGTAGCCAGAATTATTACCAAAAATCTATTTACGAACAGACGGGAGATCAATCTGCCGTTATGGATGGAAGCCGGAAGTAAAGTCTATCAATTGGCACCTTCCGTTATAGAAAAGCTGTTTGAGAAACAGTTTGCCAAAAAATAAAGGCTGAGATTTTGCAAGCATTCGGCATATTTTTTATTATAAAAGAAGGAGGGATGATGATAAATGAAGCTAACGATAACGGATGAAGCATTAGAACAGCTTAACCAGGTGAAAACCGATGAGCATGAAGCGTTACGTCTCTATTACGACACTGATGGAATGGGCTGCGGCGTTAATGGCCAGCCGACCATTCGGTTTACAGATAAAGTAAGAGAACAGAAGGATAAACATGTCGAAAATGACCAATTTAAGGTAGTGGTCGATAAACAGCAGGCCACTTTTTTCCGCAGGGAAATGAAACTGGACTTAATTAAAGGAACTTTTCGTCTCTCGAGTCCTGAAGGTGTTCTGACTCCCATCATTCCAGTAAGCAGTGTGACTAAAGAGGTTGCATTATGAGCAAAAAGAAACGCAGAGAAGAGGAAACTTTAAGACAGTATATTAATGAGGATGTACTGGCGAAGCTTCAAAGTAAGAAAAAGCAGTTAAAACAGCAGGAAGATGAACGGGCAGAGGAAGAGAAGAAAAAGAGGATTCAGCAGAGAAAGAAACGCGAAGCCGACAAAAGCTTTGAAGAACTGTTAAATGAAAGTGAGCTGGACTGGAAATCTTTTAAAAAGCAATGAAAAAGAGCGGGTATTATTCCGCTCTCTTTCATTGTTTTTATTCTGTAATGCCAACTTGATTCAACCCAGCTTCTGTTGCAGCCGCTTCCTCACTGCTCTCTCCATAAATATCAACCGCTGATTGAATCAGTACTTCTCTTGCATGGCTGAAATCAGATTCCGGCAATAAATATTCACTTAATGCACGATAATAGATCTGGCCAAGTTTTTCTTTTCCAATCTGTTCCCCGGTAATGTAAGCTGCATGGTTAATAATAGAAGAGTTAATATGAACTCCGCCATTATCAAGATCCATAGGGAGATTATAATATTCATCCATATGTGAAGGATACATGCCGTTTCCATCACCATACGGAACATAAGCTGCACCTACCGGATATTTACTAGGATCACTTAAGCTGCGAAGAGAAGTTCTGCCTGAAGCTTTAGCTTCCTCAGCCATAATGTCTTCTCCTAGCTCCCAATCTTCTTCATCGATTAAGGCACCAAAAATATCTGAGAAAGCTTCATTAAGCGCACCTGACTGGTTACGATATTTTAACCCGGCTGTATGAGTTGTCACCCCATGAGTCATTTCGTGAGCAGCAACGTCAAGACCTGCAGATAATGGGTTCATGAATTTTCCATCACCGTCTCCATAAGTCATATAACTGCCATTCCAGAATGCATTGTTGTAATCTTCGCCAAAGTGAACGACGGACATAATCGCCATCCCTTCTCCATCGATGGAATTACGGTCATGCTCTTCTAAAAAGTAATCGTAAACCTTTTCTGAATTATAGTGAGCATCTACAGCAGGCCTGTCGTAATCATCTTTAAAAGAGGCGCTCGAATTCTTATACAGCTCCGCCTGTCCGCCAAACTGATTCTTAATGTCGTACGTATAAATTCCTTCTAAATCTTCATGTGAATTATCATATAGATAGAACTGAGTTCCTTCTTTTGAGTCGCTGTCATTTTTATGGGTAATATGTAGGCTGCGCTCGTCACCCAATACACCTAACCCAGCGCCTTTTGATGCTTGATAGTCATCAGCATGCATAAGAGCATTATATTTATCTACAACTTCACCTGATTCAGCATCCACGTATACGTACCAGTTGCCTGGTTCTTCTCCCATAAAGTTCACATTAACTTTATACGCGAGATGGTTTTTTTCATTAAATGGATAGATCACCAGTTCTGAAGCTGGAGATTCTACTAACTCCTCTGGTGCTTTTACAGACTGTTTAGCAATGGAAATGCTGTCACTTTTAGAGAGGGAGGCCTCTGTAGAGATTTCTTCTTTCTCTACTGAATTGCTGAAATGTCCGTTAACAGATTGGATACGATTCTCCTGATCATACGTAACGGATACTTCATGTCCTTCAACATGAACGCCGTTTTTCGTCTGCTGCAATTTAACATGCTTCATTCCTAAATCATCAGTTTTTGTTTCTTTAGCTTTCAAACTCTTTTCGGAAACATCAATTTTATATGCTTGTTCATTTTTCTTTAAAAAGGCTATGGCATTTTTTGCATTAGCTTCACTTTGTTTTTCAGCTTGTTTCTCTTTCACAAAGAAAGGTTTGTTTTCGTCAGCTTTGCCATGGTTTGTATTCACCACAGAACTTTGAGTCTGAGGGCTGACAGCTTCAGATGGCAGCGGAGCAATAGATCCCATTAAAAGGGCGGAAGATAGGACGGCGACCGGTAGAACATGTTTCTTTTTCATAAAACTCCTCCTTGGATTAATAAACCAATTATAGAAAATAACAGAAAATACCAATAGAGTATTTTGAACTGTTTGTATTTTTAGAAAATTAATTGTTTTTTTATCGATTTGTGACTAAAGTAGGTTGTGAAATACCAGAGCGGGTAAATGAAAAAGAAAAGTGGTTATTCCAGAAAAGATAGGGAGAGGGGAGGGGATATTGAAGATCTTGTAAATAAATCCAAAGTAGGAATTTCGATACTCGAAATATTTTAAGAAAGAGGGATCTGAATGGTGGATGCCATTTGTAAAAGAAAACGCCTTGAAGGATGGGGTTCCTTCAAGGCAGGTGAATTAGCGGTGTTTATCATATCTGATTGACTTAGTCATCGTTTGGACTTCTCCAAATATCTGGCCGGTAATCGGAGTCGCGGACAGATATGTCAAGTTCTTGTCAAGCTGATCAACTGAACTAGCTCCAAAGACGGCAGTAGCAACTTCAGAATGGTAGAGGATATATTGAAGCGCCAGCGCTTCTGCTGTCCGGTCATCACTCTGGTAATCCCGCCATTTTTTTTCTATAGCCAGCAGTTCTTCGTAGCTGTAACCTAAAAATCCTTCGGTTCCTTTTTCTCTTACCTTTTCTTCGGCATTGGAGGAAAGCATCCCTTTAGCCATCGGACCGCGGGCAAGTACACTGATGTTATTGTCGCTGAGCAGATCGAGAATCTCTTCCTCGGGTCTTCTGTCTAACAGACTGTACTGCATCATGACGCTTGCGATGGAAGATTTATTAACATATTCCCGAATGACATTCGGCCGAATAGATGAAATCCCATATTCCCGAATAAGACCTTCCTGCTTTAATTCCTCAAATGCTTCAATCGTTTCGTCAATCGGATCATCAATCGTACCACCATGCAGCTGATATAAATCAATATAATCTGTACCTAATCGCTGAAGGCTGTCCTTAACCCCGTTCTTAATATGTTTCTTTGAAGGGTCCCACGTCCAGCCTTCTTTCCCTGGAGTAAAGTTATTACCGACTTTTGTGCCAAGAATAATGTCTTCTCTCCGGCCTTTAATCGCTTCACCGACAATTCTTTCATTATCTCCAAAGTCGTATAAATCCGCTGTATCTAAATAGTTAATGCCGGCATCTAAGGCGCGGTCGATGATTTCTTTAGCGTTATTGTAATTCTTGCCGAGTGACATACATCCCAGACTGATCTCTGATACGTGCAGATCTGAATTTCCGATTTGTCTTTTTTTCATGAAATCTTCCTTTCCTCCATTAAATTACAGGTCATTAATTACAATGTAATAGTTCAAGTCTTTTCTATCCCTATGATAAACTATTTATAGATTTTAAGAGAGGATGAAGCTTGTGCGTAAATTTGAAGAAGTAACTACGGATTCTGAAGAAATTTTTAAAGGGAAAATTATTCATTTAAAGGTAGATAGTGTTACATTACCCGATGGAAATACATCTAAACGAGAGATCATAAAGCATCCGGGAGCGGTAGCGGTGATTGCCCAGAAAGAAGATGGCAAAATCATATTTGTAGAGCAGTACCGTAAAGCAATGGAAAAGAGCATAGTAGAGATACCAGCCGGAAAGCTGGAAGAAGGAGAGGACCCTCTCGTTACAGCCAAGCGTGAATTGGAAGAGGAAACCGGGTATACAACAAATCATCTGGAGCTGATCCGTACCTTTTATACTTCACCTGGTTTCGCAGATGAACTTGTTCACGTATATTTCACGAATGATTTAAAGAAGCTTGATGAAAAAGTAGATGGAGATGAGGATGAGTTCGTCGAGCTGATGGAACTGACGCTTGAAGAAGCTGAACAGCTGGAAGAAGAGCAGAGAATTCATGATGCTAAGACTTCCTATGCTCTGCTTTACTTAAAACTGAGGGAGCAGAAGTGAGTTCATCCTACTTTTCGGACCTCCACATCCATGTTGGAAGAGACTGGAAGGGAAAACCTGTGAAAATAACAGGTTCGAAAAATTTAACACTTACAGAGATCTTGAAAACAGCCAGCCGCAGAAAGGGTATTGATCTCGTAGGGGTCATTGATGCTCATGCACCTCGCGTACAGGAAGAACTTATCGATCTAATTGACCGGGGATATGCGATCGAAGTGCAAGATGGCGGAGTACAGTTTGAAAGTACGCTTCTCATTCTGGGAAGTGAAATAGAAATCCTTGACAAAAGCTGCAATGGGCCTATTCATGTACTTTGTTACCTTCCGACTTTAAAGAAAATGAGAGAGTTTAGTGACTGGCTGGCTGAGCGAATGACCAATATTCATTTAAGCTCTCAAAGGTTTTATGGAAGCGGACGTGAACTTCAGGAGAAGATTCAGGATCTCGGCGGATTATTTATTCCTGCCCACATTTTTACTCCTTTTAAAAGTCTTTACGGAAAAGGGGTTCATAAAAGTATATCCGAAGTGCTGGATGTCAATTTGATAGATGCGGTAGAATTGGGACTGAGTTCTGATACGGAAATGGCAGATGGAATTTCTGAACTCCATTCGTTTCCATTTCTTACGAATTCCGACGCTCATTCAGCAGGGAAAATAGCCAGAGAATATCAAGAATTGCAATTAAATACTCTCTCATTTGAAGAATTAAAAAAGGCATTAAAAGGTGAAGAAGGCAGGAGAATATTAGGCAATTACGGGATGGACCCGAAGCTTGGGAAGTACCATCAAACCGTCTGTTCCGCCTGCTTCTGGCGTGTAGAAAGCACGAATTCTGCTTGTAAGAACTGTGGTTCGAAAAAGATAGTAAAAGGGGTTTCTGATCGGATAAAAGAATTAAGCAGCCATTCATCCCAGCCGAAACGCCCGCCCTACATCTATCAGGTTCCGCTTGATTACCTTCCGGGAGTAGGAAAGAAAACGTATGAAAAGCTGCTGGATGCCTTTCAAACAGAGATGGCTGTGCTGCATGATACTTCTCTTCATGAGCTTTCTGATGTTGTACCGCAGCAAGTTGCTCAATCGATTATTGCGATGCGCAGCGGTCAATTAACCATTGAAGCTGGAGGAGGAGGAGTTTACGGGAAAGTCTCAAAAAACCTCTCTTAAATTTGGTCTATTTTTCATCCTTTCCTCATAGAGTAGTCGTAGTAGAGAAGAAAGGATGAAGCTTTCATGCAGCGAAATGTTAGGTTAGTTAAAAAAGACATTCATAATCATATGAGCATCTTTGTTTTCATATTTGTGTTATTTATCATGGGCATGATCTTCGGCGCTATCATCGTTAATAGTATGAATTTTGTACAGAAAGAAGACTTATTCTTCTACTTAAAACAGTTTTTTGAACAGATGGTCTACTCCGAAGAAACGGCACGCTCCAGCCTATTAAAGGAAAGTATTTTCTACCATATAAAATATATGCTTCTTTTATTCCTGCTTGGAATATCGGTTGTAGGAATGCCGATTATCACTGTTCTTTTATTCATTAAGGGCCTTGTGGTCGGATTCTCTGTCGGCTTCCTGGTGAATCAGATGGGCTGGTATGGACTGCTGCTTTCTTCTGCTTCGATTGCACCGCAAAACATTTTAATCATACCTATATATCTGTTTGCTGGTGCGCTGGCACTGTTGTTTTCTTTAACTTTGTGCAAGCAGTTATTTATAAAACGCGTCCATCAGCCGATCCTGCAGGCGTTTGCTAAATACAGTGCACTTTTCGGCCTTTTGACCATATGCTTAATGCTGGCATCGGTTGTTGAAGTGTTTATTGCCCAGCCGCTTCTTGAGGCAGCCGTGAATTGGCTGTTTAAATAAAAGATTTAATAATAATGATTATCATTAACATTTTATAATAATTATAATTTGACACTCCTTCTGTCACTGCTTATAATTAAATTGGTATTACGAGGGAGGGGCGATCCAGATGGAACATCGCATTGAGCGTATTAAAAAGCAGTTACATTCACAGAGTTATAAGTTAACCCCGCAAAGGGAAGCGACGGTTCGCGTGCTTTTGGAAAACGAAGCAGACCATTTAAGTGCGGAAGATGTTTACCTCCTCGTAAAAGAGAAAGCACCGGAAATTGGTTTAGCGACCGTTTATCGTACACTGGAACTGCTCTCAGAATTAAAAGTTGTCGACAAAATTAACTTTGGTGATGGAGTCTCTAGATATGACCTTCGCAAAGAAGGGGCGGAACATTTTCACCATCATCTAGTCTGTATAGAGTGTGGTTCAGTAGAAGAAATTGAGGAAGACCTGCTGGGAGACGTAGAAAAACTGATTGAAGGCCAATGGGGTTTTGAAGTAAAAGATCACCGGTTAACCTTTCACGGAATTTGCCGTGTCTGCCAGAAATCAGCCGTATCCAATTCATCATCGTAATGCTTGAAAGGCCGCTGTGAATCTATAGTTCGCATCGGCCTTTATCATTTCTATTTACAAAAATATAAAAATCGTGTAGTTTAAACGTATGTGAGCAAATTAATGTATATTTAATCATAAAATAGGCATATCCTTTATAAAATAAATTTTTATGGAGGGCCTATGAGTAAAAGGAATCCGCAGTTACAAGAGTTAATAAAAGTGCTTATTATATTTACGGTATGTACGAGCTTGTTCTATGTAGCTTTGCGAGTTATCCACGACCAACACGAAAGAAGCCATAGATACGATCCGCCAGGCGGGGCCGCTGTAAAAGTCGTGAACCCTGTAGAGCCCGACTGGTCGGACAGGTTATCCATTTTCTTTCAACTAGGAGAGTAGAAAGAATGAAGTTTGCTTTAGAAGATTTTTTTCATTATCTTACAGTAGAGCGGGGTCTCTCGGCAAACACTATTCAATCATATAAGAGAGACCTGACCCAGTATCAGTTATTTCTAGTTGAGTCTGAGAATGTAGAGGACTGGGACCAAATATCACGCGCTCATATTATGAAATATTTATATGCGCTGAACGATAAAGGCCGTTCTGCTGCAACGGTAGCAAGGCTGCTGTCGTCGATTCGCCTGTTTCACCAGTTTTTAATCCGTGAGAAAATAACCAATCAAGATCCAAGCTTACATATAGAAACCCCAAAGAAGGACCGCAAACTGCCGAAGGTGCTTTCATCCGATGATGTAGAAAAGTTATTAAGCCTTCAGGCGAACGACCCGCTTTCCATAAGGAATAAAGCCATGCTGGAAATGCTCTATGCGACGGGGCTTCGGGTGACTGAACTGATTTCTTTAAAGGTTAGTGATCTGCATTTAACGATGGGGTTTGTCAGATGTATGGGCAAAGGATCTAAAGAGCGGATCATCCCGCTTGGGGAAATGGCGAAAGAGGCACTTGAGAATTATTTAGAAGGGCCCAGGGGAAAGCTGGTTAATAAAAAGCGGACGGAAGAACTGTTTGTTAATCACCACGGATCTCCTATATCAAGGCAGGGGTTTTGGAAGGTATTGAAAGCGGTTGCCTTAGAGGCGGGGGTTACCAAAGAGATTACGCCCCATACATTGCGGCATTCGTTTGCCACTCATCTGCTTGAGAATGGAGCTGACCTGCGTGCGGTTCAGGAAATGCTGGGTCATGCCGATATTTCCACAACACAAATATATACACATGTGACTAAATCTCGCTTAAAAGATGTTTATCGCTCTTATCATCCAAGAGCGTAATTTCTTTTTTCTTTTTAGTTGTCTGACATCCTACAACTAAAATCTTAGCGTAGGTTTAATGCAGTGAGGGAAAGTAATAATTAGGAGGTTTTTAATATGAATTCATTTAAACGAGTATTTCTGGTTGTCATGGACTCTGTAGGCATCGGGGAAGCACCGGATGCTGAAAAATTTAACGATAAAGGGGCTCATACCCTTGGCCATATTGCGGAACATATGGGAGGACTGAAAATGCCTCATATGGGTTCACTCGGTTTAAGCAATATCCGCCCTATTAAAGGAATTGAAAAGGCGGAACAGCCTAAAGCTCATTACACTACAATGATGGAAGCTTCTAATGGTAAGGATACAATGACCGGGCATTGGGAGATCATGGGACTTAACATTCAACAGCCATTTCGAACGTTTCCTGACGGCTTTCCTGATGAACTGTTAAATCAATTAAAAGAAAAGACAGGCCGGGGAATTGTAGGAAATAAACCTGCTTCTGGTACAGAGATATTAGTAGAGCTAGGAGAACACCATATGAAGACAGGGGACTTAATTGTTTACACGTCTGCTGACTCTGTTCTGCAGATTGCTGCCCATGAGGAAGTCGTTCCATTAGAGGAACTCTATGAGATTTGTGAGTATGCCCGTGAACTTACGAGAGATGAAAAGTATATGGTCGGCCGTGTGATTGCCCGTCCGTTCGTAGGTGCTCCGGGAGCTTTTGAAAGAACATCCAACCGTCACGATTATGCACTAAAGCCTTTTGGACAAACGGTGATGAACCATTTAGAAGATGCAGGATTAGATGTCATCGCCCTAGGCAAAATTTCCGATATCTATGATGGTGAAGGTGTAACAGAAGCGATTAGGACGACAGACAATATGGATGGAATGGATCAGCTTGTCGCATCAATGGGTAAAGATTTTAAAGGATTAAGCTTTTTAAACCTCGTTGATTTTGATGCTAAATTCGGTCACCGCCGTGATCCACAGGGCTATGGCGAGGCGCTTGAAGCCTATGACGAACGTCTGCCGGAAGTGCTGGAAAAAATGACAGCTGAAGATTTACTAATCATAACAGCTGATCATGGCAATGACCCGATTCACCACGGAACAGACCATACGAGAGAGCTTGTTCCTTTAATCGTCTATCATAAAGGTATTACTGCAGGGAAAGAGCTTCCTCAGTGCCAGACATTTGCAGATGTAGGTGCAACGATTGCCGACAACTTCTCAGCGAAAATGCCTGAACATGGAACGAGTTTTTTAAAGGATATCAAGTAGGAGGACGATAATCATGGAAATGATCAGAAAAGAAGCAGCAGCTTTTATAAAAGAAAAAGTAAATGTGGAACCGACCGTAGGATTAATTTTAGGTTCAGGGCTTGGAGTGCTGGCAGATGAGATTCAAAACCCTGTCGTCATCAGCTATAAAGATATTCCTCACTTCCCTGAGTCCACAGTTTCAGGACATAAAGGCCAATTGGTCATTGGTAAATTAGAAGGGCGCCAGGTGATCGCAATGCAGGGCCGTTTTCATTACTATGAAGGCTATGATATGAAGCAGGTGACGTTCCCTGTCCGGGTTATGAAGGAACTTGGGGTTGAGACCTTGTTTGTGACGAATGCTGCCGGAGGAATTAATGAAGGCTTTAATGCCGGAGATTTAATGGTCATCACCGATCATATTAACAACTTGGGAGATAACCCGCTTGTCGGCTCAAATGATGATGAGCTGGGGCCGCGTTTTCCTGATATGTCTGAGGCCTACGACCGCAGTCTGATTGAACACGCGATGAAGAGTGCTGATCGTCTGAGCCTGAACGTACAAAAAGGAGTTTATATAGGAAATAAAGGACCTGCATATGAAACGGGCGCAGAAGTAAGAATGCTTAGAACGTGGGGCGGAGATGCTGTAGGAATGTCTACTGTGCCGGAAGTAACCGTAGCCAACCACGCGGGCATCCGCGTGCTTGGAATTTCCTGTATCTCCAATATGGCTGCAGGAATTCTTGACCAGCCGCTTACTCACGATGAAGTCATTGAGACAACGGCTCAAGTACGGGAAGACTTTTTAAGCTTTGTAAAAGATATGCTAAAGACTCTGCCAGCTTAATTAAATACGAGGTGAAACCAAATGAGAATGTATGATGTAATCGTTAAAAAGAGAGATGGTCAAGAACTGAGTAAGGAAGAAATCGAGTTTTTCGTAGATGGCTATACAAAAGGAGAAATACCTGATTACCAGGCCTCCGCTTTCACGATGGCTGTATATTTTCAGGGAATGACAGAAAATGAGACAGCGATCTTAACACAGGCAATGGTCGATTCTGGCGAAACAATTGATCTATCCGGAATTGAAGGTCACATCGTAGATAAGCATTCAACTGGAGGAGTCGGCGATAAAGTTACATTTATCGTCGGCCCGCTGGTCGCTTCAGCAGGTGTTCCTGTTGCGAAAATGTCGGGCCGCGGTCTAGGTCATACGGGTGGAACTCTGGATAAACTTGAAGCTATCCCGGGGCTTCAAATTGAAATGTCCAAAGAAGAGTTTATTAACAACGTAAATCAGCATAAGCTTGCCGTAGCCGGTCAGACTGGCAATCTGGCGCCCGCTGACAAGAAACTGTATGCCTTACGCGACGTAACGGGAACTGTGAACTCCCTTCCATTAATTGCTGGTTCAATTATGAGTAAAAAGCTGGCTTCAGGTGCTGACAGCATTGTTCTTGATGTGAAAACAGGAAGCGGCGCGTTTATGAAAACGCTGAAAGATTCAGAAGCCCTCGCCCGTGAAATGGTCAATATCGGAAACAATCTAGGAAGAAACACAGTGGCAGTTATTAGTGATATGAACCAGCCGCTTGGCTTTGAAGTTGGAAACGCTAACGAAATTAAAGAAGCGGCTGAAATTCTTCAAGGCAAGAAGGTGGAAGATTTAAGACAGCTGTCGTTAGAGATTGCTTCCCATATGACGGTACTTGCTGAAGCATTTTCAAGTTATGAAGAGGCGTATCAGACACTTGAAGAAAACTTGGAAAACGGGAAAGCCTTTGCTGCCTTCCGAACATTTATCGAAGCCCAGCATGGCGATACAAGTGTTATCGATGATCTGAGCAAGCTTCCTTCTGCAATACATGCGATTGAAGTTATCGCAGAGAAAGATGGATATGTTTCAGCAATCGATGCTGAATCAATTGGAATTGCTGCGATGTACTTAGGAGCGGGACGAGCTACTAAAGAAGATCAGATCAATCATGGAGTAGGAATTACGTTAAACAAAAAGATCGGAGATTCCGTCAAAGTGGGAGAGCCGCTCGTTATCCTGCACAGTGATAACAGGGAAGCAGCTGAATCAGTAAAGAAAGTCCGTGAAGCATATACTATTTCCTCTGAGAGAGTGGATGCCCCTACATTGATTCATAAGATTATTAAATAGATTGAACAACTCACTGCACCCCAAACGCAAGCAACAGCGTCTGGAGGTGCAGTTTTTTTGTTTACCCTCTGCATAGAAGTGAATGAACAGGGAAAAATAGGGACACTTACAAAGCAGGAGGTTACATTATGCATCGACTATTCAGTCTACTATTAACAATGAGTATTATATTTACTTTGATTCCATCATCTTTTGTTCATGCTCAAGATAAAGAACGTTCCCTTGCTTCAGCTGCTTCATCGGCCATACTTATGGAGAAAAACAGCGGAATGACTTTATTTGATAAAAACGCAAATAAAGAACTTCCTCCGGCAAGTATGACTAAGATCATGACTATGCTGATCATTATGGAAGAGCTGGAAAAAGGAAGACTTAAGCTTGATGAAATGGTCCGTGTCAGTGAACATGCGGCTTCCATGGGCGGTTCCCAAATCTTCCTTGAAGCTGGAGAAGAAATGTCAGTAGAAGATTTATTAAAAGGAATAGCTGTTGCATCTGGAAATGACGCAAGTGTCGCAATGGCAGAACGCATTGCCGGAAGTGAAGAAGAATTTGTAGACCGTATGAATAAAAAAGTGAAGGATTTAGGTTTAAAAAATACTCACTTTGAAAATCCTACAGGACTTCCTGCAGACGGGCACTACAGTACGGCTCACGATATGGCTGTTATGGCCCGTGAATTATTATTGCATGATTCCATTACTAAATATACGAGCATTTATGAAGACTATTTACGTAAAGGAACAGAGGATGAGTTTTGGTTAGTAAATACGAATAAGTTAATTAAAACTTATCCGGGAATGGATGGCTTAAAAACAGGGTTTACCCAAAAAGCAAAATACTGCTTGACTGCCAGTGCTAAAAAGGACGATTTGCACATGATAGCAGTTGTGATGGGAGCTGAAAAGCCAAAAGAGCGGAATGAAGCGATAGCCAGCCTGCTTGATTATGGCTTCAGTCAATATGAAGGAGTAAAACTTCATAGCAAAGATGATGTTCTGCAGGAAAGAAAAGATATTAGAGGTACACCTTTGAATCTGAAGCTCGTGCCTGAGAAGGATGTAGTTGTCCTAAAGAAAAAGAATGAAGAAAAAACAAAATATGATACAAAGCTTACGATAACGAAAGAGGCAGATCTTCCGATTGAAAAAGGCGACCACCTTGGATGGCTGACTGTCAGCAAAGGAAATGAAGAGGTTACCCGTGTCCGTCTTGAGGCGCAGGAGCCTGTTAAACAGGCTAAATTTATAGAGCTGTGGGAACGCACCTTTAGAAATTTGACAGGTATTGAGAAGTTTTAGCGAATCATCACTAGTATTGTTTTTCAGCAGGAAACATAGGGATAAAAGGCGAAAAGACTAAGTGACTCTAATTGATAAGGAGGAACTGCACTTGAGTCTTTCCGTAGAATTCACAACTAAAGAATCGATTTTACTCGTACGTTTAGAAGGTGAGCTTGATCACCATGAAGCAACAAACCTTCGTGAAGAATGGCAGGCTCAGCTTGCTCAAAATCAAGTAGGACATGTCATTGTAAACTTAGAGAAGTTAACTTTTATGGACAGTTCAGGTTTAGGAGTAATGCTGGGCCGATATAAAGAAATCCAGGCGGCTGGCCGGGAAATGGTCATTTGTTCGGTTTCGCCTGAAGTCAAAAGGTTATTTGACCTTTCAGGGATGTTTAAAATCGTACGATTAGTCGACAATGAAGATTTTGCTCTGCAAATGCTGGGGGTGGCGTCATGAAAAACCATATGAGAATCGAATTTTCAAGCATCAGCCAGAATGAATCCTTAGCCAGGTTAGCCGTCGCTTCCTTTATCAGTCCTTTGAATCCATCGATGGATGAGCTGACTGATATTAAGACCGTAGTATCCGAAGCTGTTACGAACGCGATTATTCATGGGTATGAAGAAAATCCAGAAGAAAATGTAATCCTCGAATGCTCAATTGATGAAGATCAAATCCAAATTATAATCCAGGACCACGGAATAGGTATTGAGGATATTGAAGAAGCTAGAGAGCCGCTTTTCACCTCCAAACCGGAGTGGGAGCGTTCCGGCATGGGTTTTACGATCATGGAAAACTTTATGGATCAGGTGGATGTCAAATCCATTAAAAACGAGGGCACGACGATTACACTAGCCAAGCAGTTAACCTCAACGAAAGTTTGTAATTAGGAAGGCGCACATGAAGACGCATACGAAAGAGCAGCGCTTATCAGACAAGGAAGTTAGGGAGCTTATTCAAAGAAGCCAGTCAGGTGACCAAGAGGCCAGGCACTTTCTGGTCGAAAAAAATACGAGGCTTGTCTGGTCCGTAGTGCAGCGTTATTTAAGGCGCGGTTACGATCCGGATGATTTGTATCAGATAGGCTGTATCGGCTTGTTGAAGTCAGTTGATAAATTTGACCTCAGTTTTGACGTCAAATTTTCCACCTATGCTGTTCCTATGATTATCGGTGAAATTCAGCGTTTTATTAGAGATGACGGCAGTGTAAAAGTGAGCCGAAGCCTTAAGGAAACCTACCATAAGATCCGAGTGAAAAAAGAAGAGCTGTTAAAAGAGTATGGACGGTCACCGACGATCAATGAGCTGGCTGCAGCGCTTGAATTAACGAATGAAGAAATAATTCAGGCGGAAGAAGCCGGGCGTTCCCCTCAATCGATTTATGAAACGGTCTATGAGAGCGAGGGAGATCCGATTACATTAGTCGACCAGATTGCGGAAGAGGATTCACGGTGGTTTGAACATCTTTCTTTGCATGATGTGATAGATACGCTTGAAAAACGTGAAAAATTAATTATCTACTTAAGGTATTTTAAAGACCAGACCCAGTCGGAAGTTGCTGAACGGATCGGCATCTCCCAGGTGCAGGTTTCCAGGCTGGAAAAGAAAATTTTAGAGCAAATGAAACATCTTATGAGTGATACGAGTTAACAAAAGCTGCGCAGACTGCGTAGCTTTTTCTTTTTGTATGATTTTGTAAATGTATCACATACTATCAAAGAGATTCTTTGGCAGGAGGCGTTTCTAATTATGACCCCAATTTATATTCGCTTGAAGCAGTCGATCCGCATTCCTGCTCAAGATATGATTCGCTTAAAAGACATAGCCAGAATCACCGGGCTGAAGAGAGAAAAGCCTTTAATAGAGAACATGATTGTACATCGAATAAAGCAGGAGGATAGGAATGTAATTGTTATTGATAGCTTTACGATTATCAATCAAATCATTTCCCGCTTCCCTGATTACCAAGTTGAGATCCTCGGTCCGAATTACTGTGTGGTTCATATTGAAAGGAATAAAAAGAAACCCACTCTCCTTATTGTTGCAGGAATTTGGCTTTTACTATTTATCGGTGCAGCTATGGCTATAATGAATTTTCATTATGATGTCAGCATGGAAATGGTTCAGCAGAAGCTGCACTTCATGTTAACAGGTGAGGAAGTGGAGCATCCCTTATGGATCCAGATTCCTTATTCCATTGGGCTTGGGCTGGGCATGATTTTATTCTTTAATCATTGGTTCCATAAGAAATTTAATGAAGAACCTAACCCTATGGAAATAGAGGTCTTTAAATACCAGGAAGATTTGGACCATTATGCTGCGATTCATGACAATAAGGTGGAAAAAATGGATGAGGATCATTGAAGCTGTTATCGGTTTAGCATCTGGTATTGCAGTCGGAACAGGTTTTGTAGCTTTTATAACCGTTTTAGGGATCGTGCCCCGTCTCATGCAGCTAAGTCAAACGGCATCGAAAATCATCTGGTATGAAGTGGCGATCATCTTTGGTGTATTTGCCGGAATATATTTGTCCTTTGGCGACTCTCCGATTCATATGGCCGTGCCGGGTTTAGTATTATGGGGCCTGTTTCACGGAGCTTTTGTAGGGATGCTTGCTGCTGCCTTAACCGAAGTGTTAAATGTATTTCCCCTTCTCTTTAAAAGAATAGGCATTGAAGGATATTTATTCACTTTATTAATGGCTTTATCTCTTGGGAAAATTGCAGGTTCTCTTTTCCAGTGGGTAATTTTTGTTAAGTAATGGAGGTTCTATTAATGAAAGAATTTAATTCAAAAGACTATAAAAAGCAAAGTCAGACCTATCAGCCGAAGCCCCCTTATGTGGTGAACTGTGTAAAGGCATTCGTCATCGGAGGTCTCATTTGTACATTTGGCGAATTACTGACACAAATGTACATTCACTGGTTTGGGTTCAGTGAAGAAAACGCCGGCAATCCGACTGTAGCAACATTAATCCTGCTTGCTGCTTTAGCTACGGGGTTTGGATTTTATGACAAGCTTGGGCAGTTTGCAGGTGCTGGTTCGGCCGTTCCGGTAACCGGCTTTGCTAATTCCATCACTTCCGCTGCTCTTGAGCATAAAAGTGAAGGCCTTGTACTCGGTGTGGCTACAAACTTGTTTAAAGTCGCAGGATCGGTCATTGTATTTGGAGTTGTAGCGGCCTATATTCTCGGCATTATCCGTTTTACAATAAAAGCATTATTCTAGAGGAAGTGAAGACTATGGGAAAAAGCGGTAAACAAACGTGGACTTTTACAAAGCCTGTTTATATTCAATCAACAGGAACCGCAGTAGGTCCGTTAGAAGGAGAAGGCCCTTTGAAAGATTCGTTCGATAAAGTGTACGATAATTTACATTGTGATGAAGATAACTGGGAGCTGGCGGAGAGAAGGCTCATGACCGATGCAGTTCATACGTGTCTACAGAAAGCAGGTGTGGACAAAAGTAACATTGATTTGTTTCTCGCAGGCGATCTTCTTAATCAAAACGTAACGGGCAACTACGTGGCCCGGCAGTTAGGAATCCCGCTGCTCGGCATGTTTGGTGCCTGTTCTACGTCTATGGAAACGTTAGCCACGGCTGCAGCTCTGGTTGAAGGCGGCTATTCTAAACAGGCGATTGCCGCGGTCAGCTCCCACAATGCTACAGCGGAGCGCCAATTCCGCTACCCGACAGAATACGGAGGCCAGAAGCCTAAAACAGCTACTTATACGGTTACTGGCAGCGGAGCAGCGCTAGTATCGTCGACTCCGTCGCCTATTAGAATTGAAGCGGCCACAATAGGAAAGGTCATGGATTATGGAATTACAGATCCTTTTGACATGGGCTCAGCGATGGCTCCCGCAGCCTGGGATACGATAAAAACCCATCTTCAGGATATGGGAAGAATGCCGTCTGACTATGATGTCATTGCCACGGGAGACCTGTCAGGAGTCGGTACGCCAATTGTCAGAGATATGCTCAAAGGTGACGGTTTTAATGTATCTGAGGTTCATGAAGACTGCGGACTGCTCGTATACCATAGCGATCAGCCCGTATTCAGCGGTGGAAGCGGATGCGCCTGCTCGGCAGTTGTTACTTATGGAAAACTGCTCGAAGACTTGAAACAGGGGATTTACAAGAAAATATTAGTTGTCGCAACCGGTGCTTTAATGAGTCCCATGATGCTGCAGCAGAAAGAATCGATTCCTGGAATCGCACATGGTGTTGTTTTTGCAAGGGAGGAGGTCATTCTATGACGTTTTTATGGGCTTTTTTAGTAGGAGGCGGCATTTGTGTAATCGGTCAATTATTGCTTGATGTAGCCAAGCTGACGCCAGCTCATGTTATGACATCCTTTGTAGTGGCAGGAGCCGTATTAGATGCTTTTGACCTATACGATAACTTAATTGAATTTGCAGGTGGAGGAGCAACCGTACCGATTACGAGTTTTGGACACAGCCTGCTGCACGGATCTATGAAACAAGCTGAAGAGCATGGCATCATCGGGGTAGCAGTCGGGATGTTTGAATTAACTTCTGCCGGAATCGCATCTGCAATTTTATTTGGTTTTATCGTAGCAGTGATCTTTAAGCCAAAAGGATAGTGACGGCGAAGGGAAAGGAGGAAGAGCTGTGGCAGAGGAAAAGAAAACTCCGGTCGTCATGAAAATGGAGCAGAACAAACATGAAATGAAAAAGCGGCTGGGAATTGGAAAGTCTTTCGATGTGGGAGTCCGTACCCTTAGAATTTTAGATAAAGAAGTAAACATCTACTATGTCAATGGATTATGTGAAACCCCGGTAATTGTCGATTTAATGAGAAGGCTTTTTGAACTGAATGAAGGTGTCAAAGATAAGAAGTCTCCCTTTCAGCTCATTCATAACAGTCTGGCGCATCAGCAGGTTGAACTTGTAGAAACGGTGGAGAAGTGTGTAACGCAGGTCCTGTCCGGATTAATCGCCATTTTTGTTGATGGTGCTACCGAAGCTATCATCGTTGACGTCCGTTCTTATCCGGGGAGAACGCCGGAAGAACCTGATACGGAAAAAGTGGTCCGCGGATCGCGTGATGGTTATACTGAAAACATCATAGAAAATACGGCGTTAACCCGAAGGAGAATTCGGGACGAAAGGTTAAGAAATGAACTGATTCAGGTGGGAAAGCGTTCCAAAACAGATATCTGTATTTCTTACATTGAAGATGTGGCAGATCCCGGCATGGTTAAGCGCCTTAAGGCAGAATTAAATAAAATCAATATAGATGGTCTGTCTATGGCGGATAAAACCGTCGAAGAGTTTATCGTGCAGCAAGGCGCCAATCCTTTTCCGCTAGTAAGGTATACAGAGCGTCCAGATGTAGCTTCTGCTCATTTATTAGAAGGACACGTTCTCGTCATGGTTGATACGTCTCCGAGTATGATCATTGCACCGACCACTTATTTTCACCACGTTCAGCATGCTGAAGAGTTTCGACAGTCTCCAGCTGTAGGATCGTTTGTGCGCTGGGTAAGGTTTTTTGGACTATTCTCGTCTGTTTTTCTTCTTCCGTTCTGGATGTTGTTTGTCCTTCAGCCTGACCTTCTGCCTCAGTCACTTGAATTTATCGGTCCGAACGAGGAAAGCACTTTACCGATCATCGCTCAATTATTAATTGCCGATTTAGGTATTGAAATGCTTAGAATCGCCGCCATTCACACACCAACCCCGTTGTCGACAGCGATGGGCCTTATTGCAGCGGTCTTGATTGGCGAAATTGCGATCAACGTTGGACTGTTTGTACCGGAAGTTATTTTATATGTAGCGGTCAGTGCGATCGGATCATATGCAACACCAAGTTATGAGCTTGCCATCGCTAATAAAATGAGCCGTCTGGCTATTTTAATTCTAAGTGCGCTGTTTGGCATTAAGGGCTTTGTGATTGCTGCTACCCTTTACATTTTGTTCCTGGCACGGACGAAGTCATTTAATACACCTTATCTATGGCCATTCCTTCCGTTTAACGGTAAAGCCTTCCTGCAGATTCTATTAAGAATGTCGATTCCTATAGGGAAAATTCGGCCAAGCATCGTCCATCCGCAAAATAATCACAGACAAAGATAAGATGATTGCCGGTTTGCGGCTGGTATGATAAATTAAAGATAATTTTAAAAAATGTTCCTTTTTAGAAAGGAGCATTTTCTTTTATTAGAAGGGGAGAAAGGCGGATCAAAATGGATCGTGAAATAAACAGCCAAGGCAAGCTTTTAATTGGCGGTGTTCCAGCAGAAGAGATAGCTGAAAAATATGGAACCCCCGTGTATGTATATGATGTTAACAGAATAAGAAAGAATGCGAGGGCTTTTGTAGAAACTTTTAAAAAACATAAGGTTCCTGCACAGGTGGCCTATGCGAGCAAAGCTTTTTCTTCAGTTGCTATGCTGCAAGTAGCGAAAGAAGAGGGCTTAAGTTTAGATGTCGTGTCAGAGGGAGAGCTGCACACGGCGCTGAAAGCTGATTTTCCTGTAGAGAAAATTCATATGCACGGAAATAATAAAAGCTTAGCAGAATTAAAAATGGCGGTTAATAATAAAATCGGCTGTATTGTTGTAGATAACTTCTATGAAATTGCTTTGTTAACCGACCTGCTAAAAGAGCAGAAAGTAAACATGGATGTATTGCTTCGTGTGACACCGGGTATTGAAGCCCACACACATGACTACATTTTGACAGGCCAGGAAGATTCAAAATTTGGTTTTGATTTATCGAGCGGACAGGCACAAAAGGCGTTCGAACTGCTTCAGGAAAGTGAGTATATCCGTGTGAAAGGTCTTCACTGTCACATCGGGTCACAAATTTTTGAAACGAGCGGTTTTACACTGGCCACTCAAAAATTATTTGAAACGATGAAAAGCTGGCGGGACGAATATGAGTATCAAGCAGAAGTATTAAACTTAGGAGGAGGCTTCGGTATTCAGTATACCGAAGAAGATGACCCCCTCAACTTAGACCAGTACGCTATTGCGTTAATTGATGAAGTGAAACGACAGTCAAAAGAGCTGAAATACCCGATGCCGGAAATATGGATCGAACCGGGGCGTGCGATCGTAGGAGACGCGGGTGTAACGCTTTACCGCATGGGATCTATTAAAGAAGTTCCTGGGGTAAGAACATACGCTTCTGTCGATGGGGGAATGACCGATAATATCCGTCCGGCGCTTTATCAGGCGAAATATGATGCTGTTCTAGCCAATAAAATGAACCTTCCCGATTTTAAAGAATATGCTATAGCTGGGAAGTGCTGTGAATCCGGAGATATGCTATTATGGGATGTGAAGCTGCCAGAAGTAGAGCCGAATGATTTAATGGCCGTTTTCAGTACCGGTGCGTATGGCTATGCGATGGCCAATAATTATAACCGTTTTGGAAAAGCGGCTGTTGTCTTTGTCGAAAATGGAAAGCATCATTTAGTTGTCCGCCGTGAGAAGTTTGAAGACATAACCCGGCTGGACTTATCCTATAACAAGCAGGAGGAAATGGAATATGAAACAAGCAACGATTGAATTTGAAAATGGAGAAAAAATGAAAATTGAGTTATACGATGAAGCAGCACCTAACACGGTAGATAACTTCGAAAAATTAGCAAACAGTGAATTTTATGATGGGTTAACTTTTCACCGTGTCATCCCTGACTTCGTTATTCAAGGAGGAGATCCAAACGGAAATGGAACAGGCGGCCCAGGGTACACTATAAAATGTGAAACTGAAGGCAATCCTCATAAACACCAGCGCGGATCTCTTTCAATGGCGCATGCCGGAAAAGACACAGGTGGAAGCCAATTCTTTATCTGTCATTCTCCTCAGCCGCATCTAGACGGCCGCCATACAGTATTTGGCAAAGTGGTAGATGGCGTTGATGTCGTAGACCGCGTACGCCCGGGAGATGTAATGCAGCGAGTTCGAGTCGAGGAAAAGTAATATCCATAGATGGAACTTTTAAAGAGCCCCTCATTTAAATAATTGCCGATATGTTATACATCTCTTTGCAGTTCCAGTCTTAAGCCGTGTATAGGTTATAAGCCCGAAGAATATTATTATAGTTCTAAAGCGGGTTGAATCTTCTTAAGAAATCCATTATGCTATTGCCTAGGCGAGAAGACAATGTAGTGGAGGCAGGCAATGAAAAAAAAGAATTGGATTTTATTTACGGTCCTGCTTGTAATGGGTTTAGCGTGGGGCGTATACTACTGGTTTGTGATCGTCTTTAACTAAACCGTTATTTTTTGATTGAAAAATATGGAGAGTTATACGAGGGGTTATTATGTTAATTCGGTTTAAAAAATCTTTTGAAAAAATAGCAATGGGTCTTCTTTCTTTCATGCCTGAATGTAAAGAAGTGAAGAAGCTCCAGGATATTATACTGGAATATGAAACGAATGAAACGTGGCACCTCTACTTGTGGAAAGAGGAGGATATCCTCGGTACAATTGGTGTGCGCACAGAAGGTAACACAGCCTATATCCAGCATGTATCCGTCAATCCATCACATCGGAATTTGGGCATTGGAAAGCAGATGATCCAGTCGATTTGCCAGCAATTTGGAAAAGATTATGATGTCCGAGCTGATCGAGTTACGGAAAGGTTTTTTGAAAAATGTGACGCGGAAAGTCCTTCCTCTAAAGTATAAAAGAAGGTGTCCAATATCGGACACCTTCTTATTATTTTAGGAGCGGTTATTTTTATGTTTGTGTACGAGGCTTGAATCTCGTAAATTACTTATACTCCAAAAAGATACATTCCATTCTCTGCACAAATCTTTCGTTTCTTTAATAAGCTCTGATTCTGTAAGAGGTAGAAGAATACTTACATAGTTTAAATTGTTGTTGATCCTCTCTTTTGTGAGATTGAGAAGGCGATCGAGTTCCTCAGGATCTATTCCTAACTCTAATAATCTTTCTTCGTTGCCGCTGATTTTATCAATCGTCTTATCAATAAGGATAGCAGCGCCTTTACGGTTCTTTCTCCGGAAATGATAAAGCGCAACCGCTAACTGAATCAATAATACCCACACGGAGTCTCTGTTTTGAGGCTCCGTTTCCTTCCAATGCTCCTCGAGCACTTCATGACATTCGAAATAATCACGCGTACCGTGAAAATGGGCCATATATTCAATATATCTTTGAGGAAACATAACAACGCACCTTTCTTATTTCATCTTATCGGCCAAAACTGCCCTCGTAAAGCGATAAGGATTAATCGAAGAGTATTAACGGTATAGTTTTTTTCTGATACTATTAATCAGTAGGCCCAATAAAACGATCGTGTTGATGAGCAGGGAATCCTGCGGCACTCTAGCCAATCAGAAAGATATTTGATGATAAAAGGAAGAATCAAAAATGACAGATCGCTATCAAGTGAAATTGGACGGTTTTGAAGGTCCATTGGATCTATTGCTGCACCTGATTAACCGATATGAAATTGATATTTATGATATACCCGTATCCACGATTACTGAACAATACATGAACTATATCCATACCCTGCAGGAGCTGGAATTAAATATTGCAAGCGAGTATTTAGTCATGGCTGCCAGTCTGCTCGCTATGAAAAGCCAGATGCTTCTCCCTGCACAGCAATTAAACGATGACTATGCCGAGGATGAAGAAGAGGATCCTAGGGAAGAACTGATACAGCGCCTGATTGAGTATAAAAAGTTCAAAGGAGCTGCAGAAAGTTTAAAACAAAAAGAAGAGAAAGCCAACCGGGTCTATACACGGGCTAAGGTGGACGCCGAAGACGATGGTGAAAATGACGAACCTTTAGAACCAGGTGAAGTATCAATGCTTGATATGCTCGACGCTGTAAATCGGCTGTTAAAACAGACGAAAAGCCGTACAGTTCAGGAAACGAAAATCAAGAAAGATGAAATTTCGATTCAGATGCGTATGGATGAAATCCTGGATAAAATTAAGATCGAGACCACAGGCACCCGCTTTCATGATCTGTTTGAGGAAAAGACAAAGCCTCATATCGTAGTTACATTTATTGCTGTTTTGGAATTAATGAAAAATAAAGATATAACATGTGTTCAGCCTAATCATTTTGATGAATTAGTTGTTTATAAACTGGAGGAACAAGCATGAATAAAGAAGAGAAACGAGCCTTGGCTGAAGGCCTTCTTTTTGCTTCTGGGGAAGAAGGAATCACTAAAAAAAAGCTGATGGAAGCTCTTGACTGCACTAAAAAGGAATTGAGTGAGCTGCTGCAGGATCTGCAGGAGGATTATGAGAAGCCACAGAGGGGTATTAGAATGATGGAATCGAATGAGACCCTTCATTTAACTACGAAACCTGAACATGCTGCTATTTATCAGGAAATCCTAAACTCCAAGTCTGCAACAAGGCTGTCTCAAGCCGCCCTGGAGGCATTAGCTATCATTGCCTACAGACAGCCGATTACACGAATTGAAATCGATGATTTAAGAGGAGTAAAGAGTGACCGGGCGGTACAGACGCTGGTTAATCGAAAGCTGATTGAGGAAAAAGGAAGAAAGGATGCTGTCGGACGTCCTGTATTATTTGGAACTACTACAGAATTTCTTACCTATTTTGGCTTATCTTCCATAGAAGAACTGCCTCCTTTAAAAGCGATGGAAGAGCAAAAAGATGTTGAAGAAGAAGCGGATCTCTTCTTTAAACACTTTGAAGCAGCAGATGATAATCCTGAAGGTTCATAAGGTGTCTCGAAAGGAGAAAATACAATGAATCTATTAGAGGTGGAACATCCTCCTCAAGAAGGATGTTCGATTATTATTTATGAAGATAAAAGCAGCAAAAGTTCATTGGAAGTTCACTATGAACCAACGATGGAATCCCTTTCTGGCATAGGGGCTTCACGGAGGGGACCAGTTTTAGCATTAGCTTATTTTATTAAATATCCAGAAGCAAAACACAAACAGACGGTTACCATTACCAGCGAGGAAGCTGAGCAAGTAGTTGCGGAAATGAATCTTGTAGCAATAGAGAAAGTGTATGAACATTTGAAAACGAATGGGACCTACGAGCTGACTTCTTCGCTCGACTTTTACGAATAAGTATACTTAAAAAGCCTGCGATTCTATATCGCAGGCTTTTTTCTGTTCTCATAAGCTTGTACCCGCACGCATAGAGTTAAATAAAAGACCAAGATTGGAGGAAGACCTCTGTTGAAACGTGTGCTGTCTATACCCATATTAATCATATTTATTTTGTCTGTTATGTTTCCTAATGTATCAAAGGCTCAACCAAACTTATATGTCTCGGCAGAACATGCTGTATTATTAGATGCGAAATCCGGCCGGGTTTTATATGAAAAAGATGCTTACACCCCTTCTTTAATTGCCAGTACCACTAAAATTATGACTGCAATTCTTGCTATTGAGTCAGGAAAATTGGAAGAGGAAGTAGTCGTCAGTGAGCGGGCGATCCGTGCGGAAGGCTCTTCGATTTATTTAACAAAAGATGAAAAAATTAAATTAATCGACCTTGTCTACGGATTAATGTTAAGAAGCGGGAATGACTCAGCTGTGGCTATTGCAGAACATGTAGGAGGAAGTCTGGAAGGATTTACGATGTTAATGAATGAAAAAGCCGACTGGCTCGGGATGGACGCTTCCAACTTTGAAAATCCGCATGGACTGGATGGAGAAAATCACGTTTCGAGCGCCTATGATTTAGCTCTGCTTATGGCTTATGCAATGAAAGATGAAACCTTTCGGGAAGTCACAGGAAGCAAGTCCTATAAATCAGACAACAGAACGTACTCCTGGCAGAATAAAAACAAGCTTTTAACGAAACTTTATGAAAATACAACGGGAGGAAAAACAGGGTTTACGAAGCAAGCCGGCCGTACGCTCGTAAGCAGTGCAGAAAAAGATGGCATGGAACTTATCGCTGTCACCTTGAACGCTCCGAGCGACTGGAATGACCATGAATCGATGTACGAATGGGGATTTGATCATTATGAAACTTACTTTTTACAAAGAGAGGGATATATTAAAGCAGCCGGAGAAGTGTATTATTTGCCAAGCGATATCGAGTATCCGCTGACAGATGGAGAATTGAAACAGCTAAAGGCTGTTTTTAAGCCGGGGGATGGAAGTGCTAATGAGGCAGGAACCCGCTATTTTCATATCAAAGACCAGAAAATTACTCAGTCAGCTGTGTTAAAGGAAAGACCCGCTGTACCAATTCTTCAATCAGGGGCCGATTTCTTTAAGCGCATGATGGGGGTAGAACTGTGGTCAACTTAATTTGGGTGTTTTTAGCTGTATCAGGTATCGTTTACGCTGCCTTTAATGGAACGGTAGACAAAGTCAATGAAGCAATTTTTGAGACGATCGACGAGAGTGTAATGATCACAATGAGCCTGCTCGGCGTACTCGTATTCTGGCTCGGGTTAATGAAGATTGCGGAGGAAGCGGGCCTGCTGGCTGGCCTGGCAAAAATGTTTAAGCCGGTTGTAAGAAGAATTTTTCCGGATATACCTGAGAAGGACCCGGCTTTAGGGTATATCCTTTCGAATATGACAGCTAATATGTTTGGGCTCGGCAATGCGGCTACACCGATGGGGCTGAAAGCTATGAAGGAATTAAAACGGCTTTCCGGATCCGATGAAGCAAGCCGGTCAATGATTACTTTTCTAGCGATCAACACATCCTCTTTAACTCTGATCCCAACAACGGTGATCGCTGTAAGAATGAAATATGATTCAGTGGATCCTACCGGTATTATAGGGGCGACAATATTAGCTACCATCCTGTCAACAGCAGCAGCCCTGATCATTGACCGTATCTTCTGTTATAGAAGACAAAGAAAAGGACAAGCGTTATGAGTATATGGCTGATTCCGCTTATTATATTAATCGTGTTAGTAACAGCTACGGTCAAAAAGGTACCGGCTTATGAAGTGTTCGTGGAAGGAAGTAAAGAAGGAATTCAGATTGCGATTTCACTGCTTCCATTTTTATTAGGGATGATGGTTTCGATAGCAATCTTTCAGGCTTCCGGAGCGATGGAAGCCGTGCTTCAAATATTTAAGCCGTTAATGAACGCCTTTGGTATTCCTGAACATATTTTGCCTCTGGCCTTAATCAGGCCGATTTCCGGGACGGCCGCTTTAAGCATGACGACGGAGCTGATTCGTACGTTCGGGCCAGATTCCCTGATCGGGTATATGGCGTCGGTGATGCAGGGGAGTACTGATACGACTCTTTATGTTATTACCGTCTATTTTGGAGCCGTAGGGATTAGAAAAATGGGAGACGCCCTAAAGGTTGGACTTCTAGCAGATTTTGTTGGTATAATAGCATCAATTATTATTGTAATCATTCTCTTTAGTGGATAAGCTAAAGAGAGAGTGTAAATGGCTATGTAGAATAAGCCGCGCTGGACCTATCCAGCGTGGCTTCATGCTGTTTATTCAAGTGATGGTGCTGTTTAAGGCGCTGATGTTTTTTGCAGTCCCCTTGTTATGAAGATCAACATAAAAAAACAGAGCTAATCTCAAAAAAATCAGCAGTAATGAACACAGCCTAGGAAATAAAAATTTTATAGTAGGAGGACGATCCGATGAGCGATTTGGAACGTCTGCAAAAAGTGATTGCCCACGCAGGTGTCGCATCACGAAGAAAAGCAGAAGAGTTAATTGTACAAGGTAAAGTAACAGTAAATGGAAAAGTAGTAAAGGAATTAGGAACAAAGGTTTCTTCTAACGACAAAGTAGAGGTAGAAGGGGTGCCTATTGTTAAGGAGCAGCCGGTCTATTACTTGCTGTATAAACCAAGAGGAGTTATATCCAGTGTTAAAGATGATAAAGGAAGGAAAGTGGTAACTGATTTCCTGCCGGAAGTAGAGGAACGGATCTTTCCCATCGGCCGTCTCGACTATGATACATCTGGGGTTTTATTATTAACAAACGATGGAGATTTTGCAAACTTATTAATGCATCCAAGTTATCAAATCGATAAAGTCTATGTTGTAAAAACGAAAGGTATTCCATCCAGCGACCAATTAAAAAGTTTTAAAAAAGGAATAAATGTTGAGGGCGAGCGTCTAAAAGCAGTGCATGCAAAAGTAATGTCAACAGACCAAAAGAAAAATACGGCGATTGTCCAGGTTATCCTTCATGAAGGTAAGAACCGTCAAGTTCGTAAAATGTTTGATGCGATCGGAATTCCCGTCGATAAATTAAAAAGAGAGCGCTATGGCTTTATCACGCTTGATGGAATGAACGCCGGCGACTTTCGTCCACTGAAGCCTCATGAAGTGAAGAAGCTGCGCCAGTTAGCTGATGAAAATGTTAAATAATTTTCAAAATTTGTTCGGCCTAACAATGATATAATGTTGTGGGAGTGAGAGTACGTGAAACAGAAAACTTTAGAAAAAAAGAAAAAACGGCTTATTTTTCGATCCGTATTGCTGGCAGTTATGGTCGGTTTGATAGCTTTTGCGTTAATTTCTAATTTAAATGACGATAAAAGCGTTGTCGCTCAAGGTGAAAAGGCTCCTGATTTTGAGCTGGAAAAGTTTGGTTCAGATGAAACAGTGGCACTCAGTGATCTTGAAGGCAAAGGAGTCATGATTAATTTTTGGGCTACATACTGTGAGCCTTGTAAAGATGAAATGCCTTATATGGAAGAAGTATATCCAAAGTATAAGGAAAAAGGTGTCGAAATTCTTGCCATTAACTTAGATACAACAGACCTTGTCGTACAGCGTTTTCTGGATAAGTATGGGTTAAGTTTTCCTATTCTTCACGACAAGAACGGGCAAGTGATGGATCAATACAATGTTGGACAAATCCCTTCCACCCTGTTTATTAACCCTGAAGGTGAAGTAGAGGAACAAGTAGTGGGACCGCTTACACTCGAAAAGCTCGAAGGCTATTTAAATGAGATAACACCAGAGGCGTAAGTCCAATTGAAATTGTGAGGTTTTACTATGGATAAGATAATTTGTGAATGTGGACGGGAAAACCCTGAAGGAGCGGTGTTGTGTCAGTCCTGCGGTAAACCAATTGAAGGAAACCAGCATTTGGACGGTAATGAGGATGAAAAGTTATTAAACATGCGGTATGACGGCAGTGCCCGTCGGTCAAAAACCTATAACCGTACAATGGTCGATAAAATCTGGAATTTCTTTTCATCGGTGAAAGTCGGAGTTTGGCTGATTGTCATTACTTTAATTGCTTCAGCCGTGGGTACTATCTTCCCGCAGGAAATGTATATTCCTCCCGGCTCCAACCCGGCGACACACTACCGGGATCAATACGGAATATTAGGGCAGATTTATTACCAGCTCGGTTTTCATAATTTGTTCACTTCATGGTGGTATATGCTCCTGCTGGCTTTGATCGGCATTTCTATCGTTATTGCCAGCCTTGACCGGTTTATTCCTTTATACAAGATACTTAAGACTCAAAAGCCTAAGCGGCATGATATGTTCCTAAGGAAGCAGCGGATATTCGGTAAAACAGAAGCGGATTCCGTAGATATCGAACGATTGAAAAGTAACTTAAAAAGGCAGCGTTTCAAGGTAAGCGAGGATGATGGAAGCCTGCTCGCAGAGAAAAACCGTTTTTCCCGTTGGGGCCCTTATGTTAACCATATTGGTCTAATTATCTTTCTGCTTGGAACACTGCTTCGTTTTGTACCTGCCTTCTATATCGATGAATTCATCTGGGTTCGTGAAGGTGAAACGAAGGTAATTAACGGGACAGAAGGAAAGTATTACATTGAAAACAAGGACTTTATTTTAGAAACTTACGATGAAAACGACGAACGTTTTAAAGAAGCCATTCAACGAAATGGACAGCCGGTGCCGAAAACTTATCAGACGAATGCCGTTCTTTATGAAAGAACAGATGAAATTGTCGTCGGAAAAGAACCGGAGTTAGAGAAAATCAAAGAAGCAGAAGCCCGCGTGAATCATCCGATTGAAATAGATGATTTTAAGCTGTACCAAGCAAGCTATCAGCTGAACGAATTCGAAAAAATGACTTTTAAACTCCATGATTCCGAGAATGAGGACACTTCATACGGTGAGTTCACCGTTGATTTAAGTGATCCAAAGGGAGAGTATGAGCTTGAAAGCGGTCATCGAATCGTCCTCGATTCTTATTTTCCAGAATACGTGTTAAAAGATGGAGAGCCGGTATCTCAGTCTAAATTTCCAAAAAACCCAGCTTTTGTCTTTAATGTATATCCTCCGGGAGAAGATTCTGACCCTGAAGTAAGTTTTGCCGGTATAGGGGCTAATATTGATCCTACGGGTGAGAATGAATTTAAAGTAGGCCTGGTAAATTTCGATGTGCGTGACGTCACGGGACTGACCGTTAAGAAAGACTACACGCTTCCATTCATTGCAATAGGCGGAGCCATCTTTATGATTGGGGTTATTCAAGGAATGTACTGGAATCACAGAAGGATCTGGATAAAACCTAAAGAAAACGGCGTCTGGATCGCAGGTCATACGAATAAGAACTGGGTAGCCTTAAGACGGGAAATTGATAAGGTTATTGAAGGAACGGGAATTCAATCACCTGTGGATCAGCAGGAAATAAAAGAATTGAATGACTCCGGCCATAAGGAGGGAAAATAATTGAGTAATTTAAGTGCTTTAAGCAGTAACCTTTTGTATGCTGCGTTCTTTATCTATTTAATTGCCACGTTTGTCTTTGCTGCAACCATACGGGATAAACGAAACAAACAGTCAAAAGGCGTTGCGAGTGCTGCGATTGGTTTAACTATTATTGGTTTTTTAACACAGCTGGGATATTTCTTCACAAGGTGGGGAGCCTCCGGTCATGCACCTGTGAGTAATTTGTTTGAATTCACCACATTCTTTGGAATGATGCTTGTACTTGCGTTTATCGTTATGTACTTTATTTACCGGATCAATGTACTGGGGCTTGTTGCACTGCCGATTGCATTATTGATCATTGCATTTGCGAGCATGTTCCCCAGGGAAATTTCACCCCTTGTGCCTTCGCTTCAGTCGCACTGGCTTTACATACACGTGACGACTGCTGCGTTAGGACAGGCGATATTGTCAATCAGCTTTGTGGCAGGTTTGATCTTTTTAATCCGACAGGTAGATCAAAGTAAAAAGACAAAACAAACCTTCTGGCTTGAATTTGTCATCTTTATGGTAGCTACTACATTGGCATTTATCATCATTTCTTCAACGTTTGGCGCCTTTAATTATCAAGCGGCATTCGAAGCGCCGATTGACGGTCAGGTCACGGAGATTACCTATGAGATGCCTCCAATAGCCGGACCTTTTGATGGTACATTGCTTACTGAAGGAATGTCACCTTTATTCCAGGCACCTGAATGGATGCGTGGAGTCGATGCAGCTATTAAGTTTAATACGATGATCTGGTCCTTACTCGGCGGTCTGGTGATTTACGGATTAACACGGTTAATCTTACGCAAAAGAGTTGGCGCATCGCTTCAGCCGCTGCTGCGTAAAGCGAACCCTGAAATTATCGATGAAGTCGGATATCGTGCGGTAGCCATCGGTTTTCCGATTTTTACATTGGGTGCATTGATATTTGCAATGATATGGGCTCAGCAGGCATGGGACCGCTTCTGGGGATGGGATCCTAAAGAAGTTTGGGCGCTTATCACGTTTTTCTTCTATGCTGCCTATCTACACCTGCGTCTGTCACGAGGATGGCAGGGCTCCAAATCTGCGTGGCTGGCCGTTGGCGGATTTGCGATTATAATGTTTAACCTATTAGCGGTAAACCTGATTATTTCAGGATTACATTCTTACGCTTAAAAGCACGAACTGGCAGGAAGGATTTGTTTATCCCTCCTGCCATTTATTATAATGAGATAGAAAAGAGGGGGTTATTTCATGAACGAGAATCAGGAAGCAAAAATTCTAGTGGTTGATGACGAAGAACGTATCCGTCGTTTAATAAGAATGTATTTAGAGCGGGAGAATTATATTATCGAAGAAGCAGAGGATGGAAATGAGGCATTAAATAAAGCGCTGCAGGAAGACTATGACGTGATTCTTCTTGATTTAATGATGCCTGGAAAAGACGGCATAGAAGTGTGTAAAGAACTGCGGGTAAAAAAAGCCACTCCAGTTATCATGCTTACGGCCAAAGGGGAAGAAGCAAACCGTGTCCAAGGGTTTGAAGTAGGAACTGACGATTATATCGTGAAGCCTTTCAGCCCGCGAGAAGTCGTTCTTCGCGTGAAAGCGCTTTTGCGAAGAGCCTCTTCCACCAAGTTTCTTGAGACGGACACTTCCGCACGAAATGTGCTTATGTTCCCGCATATGACAATTGATAATGATGCACACCGAGTAACAGCAGACGGAGAAGAAGTCGCTCTTACTCCAAAAGAGTATGAACTCTTAAACTATATGGCTCAATCTCCTGATAAAGTATTTGACCGTGAGCAGCTGTTAAAAGAAGTGTGGCAGTACGAGTTCTTTGGCGACCTGCGCACAGTAGATACCCACGTCAAAAGGCTTAGAGAGAAACTGAGTAAAGTATCTTCTAAAGCGGCAGGGATGATTGTGACGGTGTGGGGTGTCGGATATAAGTTTGAGGTTAGTGGAGACTGATGTTCTGGAGAAGTGTTGTAGGAAAATTATGGTTCACCATTTTGTTTTTAGTCTGTTTTGTCCTGTTTATTTTAACGGTGCTTCTGTTAGAATTCTTCGAGAACTACCACGTGTTAGAAGCAGAGAGAGATCTGCTGCAGACGGCCGCCAAAATTTCTGAGGTGGTCTCTCAGTATGAAGAAGACGAGCTCATCCTTTCAATGACAGATTTAATAAAAGATCCATCCAACCAGGTTGTGATTACAGATGAAAATGGCGAAAGCCTGACTTCCGTCTCAAAAGGGGAGAACCTTCCCAACAAAGATTTCGACTGGTTTATGAATGACAGTGAATTAGCCCGCGTCATCGACGAACGTGAAGATGTCATGAAGGTTTCAGGCGATGACGGATCTGGAATGGGGCTGATGGTCGTCGGAACGCCTCTTGAAAATCAAGGCGGAGCGGTGTTCGTTTATGAGTCGCTGGGAACTATAGATGAAACTTCAGACCAGACAACAAAGATTATATTTCTGGGAGCAGGGATCGCAATAATTCTTACGACGATATTTGCCTTCTTTTTATCCACCCGGATAACCTCCCCTTTAATCAAAATGAGAGAAGGGGCCATGGAACTTGCAAAAGGTGAATTTCATACAAAAATTCCTATCTTAACTCATGATGAGATCGGGGAACTGGCGATGGCCTTTAACCGAATGGGACGTCAGCTGAAATATCATATTAATGAACTGAATCATGAAAAAGAACAGCTCTCAGGAATATTGCGATCAATGGCGGACGGCGTATTAACGATGAATCGCCAAGGACAGGTTTTAGTTTCCAACCCTCCGGCCGACCAGTATTTGTACTCCTGGGACTATGAAAATAATGTACCCCTTCCTGTCAAAGAGGAAGGGAAGCGGGAGCTTCCAGATCCGCTGAGGGAAATATTTAATGAAGTTATTAAAAGCGAGCAGGAGCAAATGACCGAAGTGACAGCTCAAGGCCGGACATGGGTCATTATTATGACACCGCTCTATGATCGCATAAAAGTCCGTGGAGCGGTAGCGGTTCTGCGGGATATGACAGATGAGAGACGGCTTGATAAACTGCGTGAAGATTTTATCGCCAATGTATCCCATGAATTGAGAACACCGATTTCAATGCTTCAAGGTTACAGTGAGGCCATTGTTGATGATATTGCTGAGTCTAAGGAAGATAAAAATGAGTTGGCAAAAATCATCCACGATGAATCTCTTAGAATTGGACGGCTCGTTAACGAGCTTCTTGATTTAGCGAGAATGGAAGCAGGACATATGAACCTGAATTTAGAAAAAGTAGACATCAGCATGTTTATTCAAAAAATCGTCCGTAAGTTTAAAGGGATTGGCCAGGAAAAAGGTGTTGATTTACAAATGTCCGGAAATAAGGAACTTCCACCGCTAAATATGGATGCGGACCGGATGGAACAGGTGTTAACCAACCTGATCGATAATGCGATTCGCCATACGGAGCCTGAAGGCACTGTAAACGTAGAGGTACACCTTGATGAGCAGCAGAAAGAATGGCTTATCCGTGTTTCTGACTCTGGACAGGGTATTCCTGAAGAGGACCTGCCTTTTATTTTTGAACGGTTCTATAAAGCCGACAAATCCCGGAAGAGGAACAAGGAGAAGAAAGGAACAGGGTTAGGGTTAGCGATCGCAAAAAATATTGTTGACGCTCATAACGGGAGAATTACGGTTCAAAGTAAAACAGGTGAAGGGACATCCTTTGAAGTCTTTCTGCCCATCCATAAAGAAGATTAGAAAAATAAATTGATAAATAGAGAGGGTTCATGTAATCTAATAATGAACTGAATAGTTAGGTGCTGGTACCGCTTCAGGTATAAAAGGGAATCTGGTGGAAATCCAGAACTGTCCTCGCAACTGTTAGTGTATACGAAAAGGATAAACCACTGTAGCTGTTTAAATGCTATGGGAAGGTCCTGAGTAGAGTGACGCACAAGTCAGTAGACCTGCCGCATCTATCGTTTCAAAGCTTCGGGGATTGAGCATTTGGGCAGCCGGCTGAAAATTTTCTAATGATTATTTTTTAGTAATGTTGTCTTAAGCCTGCTCCTTGGGAGCAGGCTTTTTTGGTACATAAAATGCTTTTATTTCTCTACGTTTAAAAATTGGGAGGGATTTACATGAACTTTGTTTCAAGATGGCTGTTTGTTTTATTATTATCAGCAGGTGTATTAGCAGGTTGTGGAGAAAACGATCAAGCAGAACAACAGGCTGAGAGCAATGAAGAAGAGATCGGTATAGAAATTGAACTGTCAAAGGATAAAGGGGAAGAAACAATTTCTGAGGAAGAGTACATGGTCGAGGAAGGCACAACGTTAATGGAAATTATGGAGAATAATTATGAAATTAAAGAAGAAGGAGGGTTTATCAATAGTATTGACGGGATTCAGGCGAAAGAGGGGGAGCAAAAGGCCTGGCTCTATACGATTAACGGAGAAGATGCTACGGTCGGAGCAAATGAATATGAAGTAGAAGACGGAGACGAAATTAACTTTGATTTTCAAGCGTGGGAATAATCAATTATGAATACTTATAGAATTACGCTGTTATCGATGCTTGCGGCACTTGCTATAGCGGGGAGAATTGCGATGGCCCACCTGCCGAACATCCAGCCGGTTACGGCGATTATTATTATCGCCGGGTTCTGGCTCGGTCCGCTTTCGGCCGTCTTCCTGGCTGTGCTTGTCACTTTTTTATCAAATACGATTTTAGGGATGGGAATGTGGAGCGTATGGCAGATCATTTCCTGGAGTGTAATCGGATTGATGGCAGGCATGATAGGGAAATATATCCCTTCACTTCCTGTTTGGGGGCTGGCGGTATACGGGTTTTTCAGCGGCCTCTTCTATGGATTGATTATATCTGTGACGATGTATACCGTCGGTCAGCCATTTTGGGTCTATTATCTGGCAGGCCTGCCGATGGACGTCAACCACGCAGTAGCTAATGCTGTCTTTATCGGTTTACTTTCTCCTGTTTTAGGAGCACTGTTTGCAAAATACCAAAAACGTCACGCACTGACTTGAAACAGCTGTCTTTAGGCAGCTGTTTTTCTATGGGGTGAGATAGTAAACATTAGGAGGTTCTGATAAAATAAGGAGAGAGGAAAAAGGAGAAGGTTCTTATGGATCGTAAGGATTTGAATAAGGTGGTTTCCGAAAAGTTAAAGCTTATCCGAGTTGAGTCCCATTATACTCAAGGGCAAATGGCGGATCTTATAGGAATTTCCAAAAAAACTCTTATCCAGGTCGAAAAGGAAAGGAGCCTTTTGAGCTGGACATCGACGGTCGCGGTGTGCAGTTTATTTGATCACTGCAGCACTCTGCGTTCAGCGCTTCAAGGTTCTCCCTATGAAACTGTAAAAAATATTACTTTTAATGAATCGCGTTAATAAATCACAGGATGAGCCGGAATTAACATCACATCTGCAAAAAAACAAACCCTCCAGAGACAGAGGGTTTGTCCTTCTATTCAAATTTTAAAGGATCTCCGTCAAAAGGCTCCTCTGCAATCTTAATAGAGTCTGTAGGGCAGCCCTCCAGAGCGTCTTCCATATCTTCCTCCAGAAATTCAGGGACTGTTTCGATCCCCTTATTCTCATCCAATACGACATGAGCTAAACCTTCATCATCGTAATCATATATATCAGGGGCTGCTGCGCCGCAGGCTCCACAGGCAATACATGTATCCTTATCAACCATGGTGTATTTAGGCAAGAAGTAAAACCTCCCTTATTATGTTTGAAGCTCGTGGTGATTCAAAATAAATGAACCTCTAACATATTTATTGTAAAGTGAGAGACGAAAGTTTTCAATACGTATGCTAGATGTTAGAAAAGAGGGCTGATTTTGTTTACATACATTCTTCTCGATTGTATCGAATCCATAAATAAAGAAAGAACCGTCTCGGGCATCTATCACCTCATCCAGGGCAAACGATCGGCCCAGAGTCTTCAGGATGCTAAAGTGTATAGATTAGAACGTTATTTCGGCATCTATCCTGACTTGAAAAGAGCGACATTTCAGAAGGTAATGGAAGATATGGAGCAGCAGCGCTGGATTGCCTTGAGTGACTATGCCGAGCTATTACCAGAAGGAGAACGAGTATTAAAAATGTCTGCTTCAGGCCAGAACCAGTACTTTTCGGGTCTGAGTCATCACCGGCACATAATTACGTTTGAACAGAGGATCCGTCTACTTATTCAGACACTGTCACAGAGTAAACTAAACGATTTTTCTTTTATCCCGATTATTGAAGACGTTTCAGTCCAGCAATGGGTTAAAAACATTTATCAGCTTAAAAATTCAGGCCGTATGCTTGATCAGCTTTTTAAAGAATTATCCGATCTTCTATCAAAGACCGAAAGTCTCGAAGCAGAGCTGTTTACCGGAAGATTAAGCGGTGGAAGAAGAATAGGGAAAACGAGAGCACAGCTTGCGGATCAGTACCATATTCGAGAACAAGACGTAGATATATATATCAAGCACGTGTTTTTCTACTTATTTCACTTGTCGAAACAGGAAATGGAAACGTATCCTGTACTTCATCTCTGCCGTAAGGGACTGGAAGACAGCCGGCTGATTACTCAATCGGCTCAAGTTACATATCAATGGCTTGAAAAAGGCTATTCCCTAGAGGAAGTCGCGCGCTTACGCCGGTTAAAAGAAAGCACGATTCAAGATCATCTCGTAGAAGCAGCTTTGACTATTGAAGATTTTTCCATCGACTCATTTGTTAAACCTTCTGCCCAGGAAGAAATTCTATCGGTGATGGTAAAATTAGGTTCCAACAAACTGAAGCAGCTGTTTGAAGAGCTTGAAGGCTCTTATACTTACTTTCAATTAAGACTCGTTGTAGCTAAGAGCCAGCACAAGAAAGAGAGGAATGAGTCCCATGTGTGAGTCACTTGAAAAAAAGCTGTATCAACATTTTGGCTTTTCTTCATTCCGTCAAGGGCAGCGCGAGATCATCAAAGATGTGTTAGCAGGCAGGGACGTGTTAGGCATTCTTCCTACCGGGGTCGGCAAGTCGCTTTGTTTTCAATTACCTGCAAAATGCTTAAGCGGAACGACGATCGTTATTTCTCCGCTGATTTCATTAATGGTCGATCAAGTCAAACAGTTAAAAGCAAAGGGCTTTAAGGACGCTGTCGCTATTAATAGTTTAATGGATATTAAGCAGCGCAGTTTATCCCTTCAGCACTTACATCGTTATTCATTGATTTATTTATCACCTGAGATGCTCCAGAACCCATGGATGGAAAAGAGATTGAAACAGTTGAAAGTTGATCTTCTGGTCATTGATGAAGCGCACTGTATCTCCCAGTGGGGACACGAGTTCAGAACCGATTATTTAAAAATTGGAGAAGCAGCCGAAAACCTTGGGCATCCTCCTGTCTTAGCATTAAGCGCCACAGCAACACCGGAAGTGCAAAAAGATATTAAACATCAGCTGGGGCTTCCTCTTATGAAAGAGCATATTTACAAAATGGACAAGCCGAACATAAGCCTGTGTGTGGAAAAGTGTGAGGACCCCGAAGAAAAATTAGAACGGATTATGCGTGTATTAAGGGCGCAGACTTCTCCTACAATGATTTATTTCTCAAGCCGGCAGACGGCAGAGGGGGTCACAGAACAACTAAAGCAAAGACTTGACCAGCGCATCGCCTTTTACCATGGAGGAATGGAGCCGATGGACAGGCTGCTTGTACAGCAGCAGTTCATGAATGATCAGCTTGATGTCGTATGCTGCACAAATGCTTTTGGAATGGGTGTAGATAAACCAAATATTCGCAGGGTGATTCACTATCATTTCCCAACACAGCTCGAATCCTATATTCAGGAAATAGGCCGGGCCGGAAGAGATGGTCTCCATTGTGCCAGCCTTGTTTTATACACCCCGACTGATCATCATCTGCCGCTTAGGCTGATCCAAAGTGAATTGCCGGAAGAAGCAGACGTTAATAATCTGTTTCGGTATTTACAGAGTGAAAATGAGCTGAAAGAAAACACTTTAGTAGAGAAACTCGAACTGTCGGAGTCCCAGTGGAATTTTTTGAAATACCAGCTCGAGCAGCATCGTATCAGTAACAATGATCAGTCAGAAGCAAAAGTTATGATTATTGAGCAGCTGAAAGAGCGCTGGTATTATAAAAACCGCAAGTTTAAAGAGATGCTCGATTGGATTCATTACGACGGGTGCCGCCGGGAAAAATTGTACGCCCCTTTTCAGGAAGGTTATAATTCCCCGGAAGTTCCATGCTGTGATTACTGCGGCGCCTCTATAGAGGATCTTTCAGCTGCGTCTTCCCGTGAACCGGCCCTTCAGGAAGAGCAATGGCCTGCTCGGCTTAAGGCTATTTTTCTGCAGGAGCCTTTAAATGGCTAGCCGGCAGGAAGAAATGATCCAGCAGATGACAAAAAAAGAGATAACAGGGCACTTAGCAGTCACACAAACCGTATTGCTGTGTATTGCTCTGCTGTTAAGCTGGTTCTGGTTTGATTCGTTCACCCGTGACTGGCTGGTCTTATTTACTCATGTGAAATGGAATGAATGGATGCTATATGGCATCCTTCCCGGCCTCATCATCATTGCGGTTGACTTACTGCTCATCGCTCTTCTGCCTGAACGTTTTTATGATGACGGCGGAATAAATCAAAAAGTTTTTCAAGGCCAGTCCTATTCTGCTACTTTTCTTCTTACTCTTTGGGTGGCCGTTTGTGAAGAAGTTTTGTTTAGAGGAGTAATCCAAAGCGAGTTTGGTTTCTGGACAGCCAGCATCTTATTTGCGCTCGTCCATTTCCGCTATTTAAAAAAGGTTGTCCTGCTGATATCTGTGCTGCTGGTTAGTTTTTTTATCGGATATATATTTATGGTCACTGAAAACCTCGTGGTAACCATTACCATTCATTTTCTAATAGATTTTGGATTAGCTGTATTGATCTATTCAAGAAAGAAGGAATCTTCCATTGAAAGATAGAAGTCAACCCGCCAAAGAACATCTTCCGTCTCATAAGGGGGAGGATATTTTTCAATTACCTTCCCGAAGCGAAGTTTATCGAGAGAGAAAGAAAAGAAGCATTCAAAGGTTCAGTCTCTTGTGGTTTCGTTTTCTGCTTGTTCTTTTATTTATGATTATCCTCATCGTCATAAGCCAGCCTTACTGGATAGGGTGGATGGATAAACAAAGAGAGCAAATCGAAAAGCCGAGCCCTTATCACGAAGAAATTACCATAAAATAAGAAAAGCTCCCCACGGCCAAGGGAAGCTTTTAGTTTAAAAGATTCTTTTCTTATCCCGTTCATGTTTTAAGATTTCTACGGCTTCTTTGAAACGCTGAGAATGGACGATTTCTCGTTCTCTTAAAAACTTCAGGCTGTCATTTAAAAATGGATCATCTGACATGTTAATGATCCACTGGTAAGTAGCTCGAGCTTTTTCCTCAGCGGCTATGTCTTCATATAAATCAGCAATTGGGTCACCTTTTGCCTGGATGTAAGTAGCTGTCCAAGGGTTTCCGGCCGCGTCGTGATAAAATAACGCTTTATCATGATTCGCATAATGAGCGCCGAGACCAGCTTCTTTCAACTGTTCAGGAGTTGCATCTTTCGTTAATTTATAGACCATTGTGGCAATCATTTCTAAATGAGCGAACTCCTCAGTTCCGATATCTGTAAGTAGCCCGATAACCTGATCAGGTATCGAATAACGCTGGTTTAAATAGCGCAGAGCTGCGGATAATTCTCCGTCGGCCCCTCCGTATTGTTCAATTAAAAATCGGGCGAGCCGGGGGTTGCACTCACTGACTTTAACCGGATACTGCAGCTTCTTTTCATATAACCACATAGTCTGCCTCCTTTATTATTACATTTGCCATGGCCATGGAGCTTTGTTCCAATTCCACGGGTACGAAGAATAACTGCCTCCAAACTGAAGGAGCGGTCCGAAAGACAGTTCATACTGATGCTTTAATTTCTTGCTTTGGGAAGCCAGTTCATTAAACTGCTGAATCGACTGGGCATCGTTAGGGTGGGTATCTAAGTATAGAGTTAATTCCACCAATGCGAAATCGACCTGCTGAATCTGAAGCATTAATTCCTGCTGTTCTTTACTTGGATTCAACCTTCCTCACCTCTTTTCGGAGCCGGAGATGGATATGGATCAAATAAAACAGGCCATAACGTCCCCCTAAAAAGCGCCTCTTGAACAGGGAATTGAGGAAGTCCCGGCGGCTGGAATCCTAAATATAAATTAGGCGGGGTCTGATAATATTTCCACCGCATCGGAGGGCACGGATCATTCGTGCTTATAAAAGGCTTATACCATTTAATGGGTGTGTACATAATCATCACCTTTCTGCTGTCATATCACCAAATTATGTTTTCTGGGCTTGTTCTATTCCGTGAACAAAAAACAAAGGAAGTGTTCGAATACATATAAAAATGAAGCGGCGGATAGGGAAATGGTTTAGAAGAGGGATAAATTATAATGGAAGTGTAAGCTTTCAAAACGGCACGTTTAAACGTATATAAACTTTACACATTAAATCTTGGAGTTTTATAATTAAATAAAATGCTGCAGTGGAGGAAGGGTTATGCCTAATCATAAAGCAAAATATAACATCAAAGCCGTCTCGCAGATGCTGGATATCCAGCCGGGGACGCTGAGGGCATGGGAAAGACGCTATCAGATGATCCGTCCGATTCGTAATGAAGCAGGACACCGATTATATACAGATGAACATATTCATACCTTAAGATGGTTGATTGACAAAGTGAATAAAGGGTTTACAATTTCACAAGCAGTCGCCCTTATAGAAAATAACGAAGAACCTGTTTCTTCCCAGCAGCATGATAAGCACAACCGGCTGGATGTACTAGGAAATGAATTAATGGAGCATTTGCTCTGTTTTGATGAACGGGGAGCCCAGCTGAAATTGGATGAAGCCTTCAGCTTATTTATTCCTGAGACAGTAGCGATCAATATGATTGGCCCAATTCTTCTAAAAGTAGGAGACTTATGGGAAAAGAATCAAATTACGAGCGCGCACGAGCATTTTGCAAGTAATTTTCTCCGTTCGAGAATTGGGATGATGCTTGTATCCATTCCGCTTGAAGGTATGCAGCCTAAAGCCCTTTTAGTCTGCGGCCCAAATGAACGGCATGAACTTGGTCTGCTTATATTTGCCCTGTTCTTAAAAAGGAAAGGCTATGAAGTTATCTATTTAGGACAAAGTGTGGCGAGCGGAGATGTGGATGTCGTACTTGATGAAATAAATCCTAAGTACCTTTTTCTGTCCTGTACGATGAAGAATAATCTGCCTGCTACGCTCCGCTTAGTTGAAAAACTGGATAAGCAGTTCCCAAGTGTACAAATAGGGCTTGGCGGCTATGCCTATGATCAATTGACAGAAATAGAAGAAAAACGACTGTCTTCCTATATGGTCGGAAAAACACGCGAAGAGTGGGAAGACTGGTTGAACAAAGGAAATCATGGAAGTTAAATGAGAATAGCCCCCAGTCCATTTTTATGGATATAATTCCAAAAAAAGTGCCATAATGAGAGCAGTCATCATAAGATAGAGATAACCAGATATCCGTAAAAGGGGGGCGTATACATGCGAGTTGAAAGAATGTCTAATGAAAAATTTAAAATTTTTCTTACGTTTGATGATTTATTAGACAGAGGTTTAACTAAAGAGGAACTTTGGAATGACCTTCCGAGAGTTCATCGAGTTTTTAGTGATATGATGTATGACGCCGGGGTAGAACTTGGAGTGGAGTTAAGCGGTATGCTGCTTGTCCAAGTTTATCTATTACAGGCGCAGGGAATGCTGGTAGTTGTTACAAAATCTAAAGAAGATATAGATGAAGATGATGATTATATTGAGATGAAAGTAACCTTAGATGAAAGTAAAGAAATGATTTTCGCTTTTGACGATTTTGAAGATATTATTCAGGCTGGAATCCACCTCTATGAGTTAGGTGTCATTAAAGGTGACGTATTCTACTATAATGATCATTATTACATGCTGTTAGATGATGTAGATATCTTCCATTTAGATATTGAACAAGTAATCGCTCTATTATCGGAGTTCTCTTCGGCTACAGCGATGACTTCTCATCGTTTATTAGAATATGGGAAGCCGATTATGAAGGATAATGCAATGGAAACGATTTGTAAATACTTCTATTAAATGGGTGGATCGAGAACGGATGCTAAAGCAGCTTCGTTCTTTTTGTTTTTTAAATAGAAGGTGAATAGGGAACGTGTTAAAATGATGATGGTTATGTAAATGATAAAGACTGAAGAAACGGAGAGTGTGCATTCATGAAAATTGCAGTATTGTATGGGGGAGTTTCAGGAGAACGCGAGGTATCCCTTTCAACTGGAAAAGGAGTTATACAGGCGTTAGAAAACAGAGGACATGAAGTGGTCAGCATCGACTTTAATCCTTCTCATTTAAATGAGCTTCTCCAATTAAACGTAGATTTAGTATTTATCGCTCTTCACGGCCGTTACGGCGAAGATGGAAAAATACAAGGCCTTCTCGATATGCTTGAGATTCCATATGTCGGATCTGGAGTTCTCGCTTCAGCACTGGCGATGGATAAAGCAAAATCCAAACAGATCTTTTCCAAAGAAGGCATTCATACAGCCGACAGCCAGGCTTATCCAATACAGCAGTTTACAAACATAGATGAAGTTATTCAAAGAATAAAAGCTGAGTTTACGGCTCCTTTTGTAGTGAAGCCAAACCAGGAGGGTTCCACACTTGGATTAACGATCGTAAAAGACAGCGGGCAAATCGATGAGGCGGTTAAATTTGCAGCTGCTTCAGATTCTGTAATCTTAGTCGAAGATTTTGTGAAAGGAAGAGAAGTCACGGTGCCTGTGATCGGAAAGCAGGGCGAGGAAGAAGCTCTTCCTGTTATAGAAATCATTCCTAAGAGTGAGTACTATGACTATGACTCTAAATATAAGCCAGGCGGCAGCGAACATATCGTTCCTGCAAAAATCTCTGATGAATTGACGAAGCAGCTCCAGGAGGATGCGGTAAAAGCCCATCAATTATTAGGCTGTAAAACATATTCACGGGTAGACTTTATAATAGATGGGAATAATAGACCTATCATATTAGAAGTAAACACCCTGCCAGGCATGACACCGACGAGTCTGTTTCCAGATTCAGCCAAGGTAATCGGCTGGAGCTATGATGACTTAATCGACCGTTTTGTTTCTCTTTCCACTCAGGAGAAAAAACAGACAATGTAATCGCTTTCGAGTTTATTTTTAAAGTAGGAAATTAAGCTTAAAAATTGCTTGCTTTAAAGAATGGAACGTGTATACTATTCACTGAAAGAACCCAAAGCTATTGGTTTCATATAGGAGGTAAATCGATGGTAGCCGATAAAGCTGACGTCAATGCAAATCAACAAAGCGAACAATTAGATGTGCTTCTATCTACTCAGAAAGTAGTAAAGAAGGCGCTCGATAAATTAGGGTATCCAAATGAAGTTTATGACTTATTGAAAGAACCGGTTCGGATGATGACGGTGAGAATTCCAGTAAGGATGGACGATGATTCCATTAAGATATTCACAGGATATCGCGCACAGCATAACGATGCTGTGGGACCGACAAAAGGGGGCGTCCGTTTTCACCCCAATGTTTCGGAGAAAGAAGTAAAAGCCCTGTCGATCTGGATGAGTTTAAAAGCAGGGATTGTCGATCTTCCATATGGCGGTGGTAAAGGCGGAATTGTCTGCGACCCTCGCAATATGTCGTTTCGTGAATTAGAGGGCGTCAGCCGTGGATATGTACGTGCAATCAGTCAGATTGTAGGCCCGACTAAAGATATCCCGGCTCCGGACGTATTTACAAACTCTCAGATTATGGCATGGATGATGGATGAATACAGCCGGATCGATGAATTTAACAATCCGGGATTTATCACAGGTAAACCTCTTGTGCTTGGAGGCTCCCATGGAAGGGAATCCGCTACAGCCAAAGGTGTTACGATTTGTATTGAAGAAGCAGCGAAGAAAAAAGGAATACAGATAGAGGGTGCCAGAGTAGTCGTTCAAGGCTTCGGAAACGCAGGAAGCTTTTTGGCTAAATTTATGCACGATAAAGGGGCAACAGTCGTTGGTATTTCTGATGCTCACGGCGGCCTTTACGATCCAAACGGCTTAGATATCGATTATCTGCTCGATCGCCGAGATAGCTTTGGAACAGTGACGAATTTATTTAAAAATACGATAACCAACAAAGAGCTTCTTGAATTAGACTGCGATATTCTCGTGCCCGCAGCGATTGAAAACCAAATCACTGAGGAGAATGCTGCCAATGTTAAAGCGACTATCGTTGTAGAAGCAGCCAACGGACCAACGACGATGGAAGCGACGAGGATTTTATCCGAGAGAGGTATTTTACTCGTTCCAGATGTTCTTGCTTCAGCAGGAGGAGTAACGGTTTCATACTTCGAATGGGTGCAGAATAACCAGGGTTACTACTGGACGGAAGAAGAAGTAGAAGAAAAGCTTCATAAAGTCATTATTAAAGGATTTGAAAATGTTTATCGTACGGCCGAGATGCGTCGAGTAGATATGAGGCTTGCCGCTTATATGGTCGGGGTCCGGAAGATGGCAGAAGCTTCCAGGTTCCGCGGATGGATATAAGTTGATTCCATATTATAAATCTCCTATCATTAGATAGGAGATTTTTTTATGTGAAAAATGTATATAGATGGTTTTTGGCAAAGAGGAGTGAAATCGTGCAGGAAGAAAAGGTAATCATCATTGGGGCTGGACCGTGCGGAATGAGTGCGGCGATCGAGCTTAAAAGAAAAGGGATTGACGCTTTAATTATAGAAAAAGGCAATGTCGTAAATTCAATTTATCATTATCCGACTCACCAGACTTTTTTTAGCTCAAGCGAGAAATTAGAGATCGGAAATATTCCTTTTATTACGGAGCTGCAAAAACCGGTTAGAAACGAAGCCCTTGCTTATTACAGGGCTGTGGCTGAAAGAGAAAGCCTTCGGATTCATTCTTTTGAAAAGGTAAAGAAAGTAGAAAAACATGCCGGTAAATTTCGCGTGCACACTGAAAAAGAAGCGGGAGAAGAAATGGAATACGAGGCTTCTTACGTTGTGGCCGCTACCGGATATTACGACCAGCCTAACTATATGAATGTGCCGGGCGAAGAGCTGGATAAAGTCATGCATTACTTTAAGGAAGCTCACCCCTACTACAGAAAAAACGTAGTCATTATCGGCGGAAAAAATTCGGCAGCAGATGCTGCACTTGAGCTTGTAAAAGCGGGTGCTTATGTCACTGTACTTTACCGTGGGAAGGAATACTCAAGAAGCATCAAGCCATGGATTCTTCCATTGTTTGAAGCACTAGTTGATAAAGGCACCGTTGAAATGGAATTTGAAGCGGGTATTAAAGAAATTACACAAACTTCCGTGATTTATGAATGCCGCGGCAAAGAGAAGATTGTTGATAATGATTTCGTTTTCGCAATGACAGGATACCGTCCCAACCATCCCTTCCTTACAAGCATGGGAGTTGAAATGGATGAGGAGACAGGACGACCGGCTTTTGATGAAGAAACGATGGAGACGAACATTGAAGGAATCTATATTGCGGGAGTAATTGCCGCTGGATATAATAATAACGAAATTTTCATTGAAAATGGACGTTTTCATGGTGGCAAAATCGCCGAATCGATAAACAAAAAGCAAGCCTAAGGGCTTGCTTTTTGTTTATAAAGAAACTCTATTGATTGAAGTAACGAGCGCCATTCGCATATTTTTTCAGTAAATAATCATAAAGCTGCAAGATTAATAACTAAACATAGGTGTAAGTTCCATAGGGTTGCTCGTCATTTCAAGCACAACCAGCAATTTTATTCTAGCTTTAGGACCTGTTAGACCATTGGCAAAGATCACTCCTAAATCGCTCAGCTGACGACCGCCGCCTTCATAACCATACGTATCTTGTACAATGCCCTGGTAACAGCGGGAAACGAGGACGATAGGCACACCTTGCTTAATCGTTTTCTCAATAGCCGGGATCGTTTCAGGCGGAAGGTTTCCTTGTCCTAAGGCTTCAATAACAATTCCGTTTACACCGCTCTTTCTGACAGCGTCAATGATTGTGCCATCCATTCCCGCGTAGGCTTTAATCAAGCTGACCTTTTTACTTAACTGCTGAATTGGATATGAATCGTAGTGAGTGGTTTTATGATGAAAGAATACATCTTTTTTTGTCGTTATCCCAATAGGCCCATACTGCGGGCTTTGAAAAGTAGCAACGTTACTCGTAGATGTCTTCGTCACATTTTTAGCTGCATGGATTTCATCATTCATTACGACGAGAACGCCTTTGCTCTGTGCCTCATCGCAGCTCGCCACTCTTATTGCGGTCAGTAAGTTGTATAACCCGTCTGAACCAATCTCATTACTCGATCTCATAGCGCCGGTAACAATGACCGGCTTTTTCGTCTGTAAAAATAAATCCAGGAAATAGGCTGTCTCTTCAAGTGTGTCCGTTCCATGGGTGATGACAATGCCATCATATTCTTTCTGAGAGAGCCTTTCGTGAATATGCCGGCCCAGCTGAAGCATGTGGTCCGGCCGGATATGGGGAGAAGGGAGATAAAAAAGAATTTCATCTTCTATTTCTGTTACTCCTTTTAAAAGAGTGGAAATTTCCTCGAGCGGATGCCGTCCCTGGGTATTAACCTCTCCTGTTTCTTTGTCTTCTTTCATCGATATTGTTCCGCCTGTATGTATAACTAATATGTTTTTCAAGTGGATCATCCTTTTATTCATTATTCCTTTTACTTAATCTTCATGATACGATGATTTTAACGGGAAAGAAAGAGAGAGCTGATGAAAATGGCTGTATTAACTGTAGCTATTGCCCCTGCGTTAGCGTTAATGACATTTATATATTTAAGTAAGAGAATTGAACTAGAACCTCTGCCGCTTATCGTCCGGATGTTTTTAATCGGTGCTCTGCTCGTATTTCCGATTATGTTCATTCAGCATGCCATTGAAATAGAAAATATCTTTCAGGGAAGAGCTGTTAAGTCATTCTTCCAGATCGCTTTATTAGAAGAGTTTATTAAATGGTTCTTTCTGATGTTTGCAGCCTACCGCCATGCAGCATTTGACCATCACTATGACGGGATCATATATGGTGTTTCGATCAGTTTAGGGTTTGCTACGGTGGAGAATATTATTTATCTTTTTGCAAATGGGATTGAAGTAGCATTGATACGAGCGCTTTTCCCTGTATCTTCCCATGCCTTATTCGGGATTTTAATGGGGTATTATCTTGGCAAAGCTAAATTTTCGCCTGCGAATAAAAAAACTTCGCTTGCTCTTGCCTTAGTCATTCCATTCTCTCTTCATGGACTATATGCCTATTTCGTAGTAACTGCGATCTGGCTGTACGTTCTCATACCTTTTATGGTTGTTTTATGGATTGTTGGAATGAGGAAGATTAATATGGCTAACAGGCACCACGAACAGATTTTTGAACGATTATATAAATGAAAAAGCCTCCGAAGTGGAGGCTTTTTTTTATGAAAATGTATATTGTTGCTCTTTTGTCTAAAACTACCTCTATAAATCAGGAATAGACCAGGGGTGTAGACTTATGTTTTGGAAAAAAATAGTGATGGTAGCTTTACTGTTTTCTCTTGTAATTTTCCCTATTCCGCAGCTAAATGATGGCTACAAATCTTACGCGTTCACGAATCAAGTGATTCAGCATGGAGCCGTCGGCCAGGATGTTATAGAACTGCAGGGAAGACTGAAATTTCTCGGATTTTATAACGGCAAGGTAGATGGTGTTTTCGGTTGGGGAACCTATTGGGCTGTTAGAAATTTTCAATATGAATTTGGAATGGAAATTGATGGACTGGTCGGTCCGGAAGTTAAAAACAAATTAGTAAAAGCAACAAAAGGTTATAATCCGCAGGCTAATCAGGGAGGCGGCGGTGGCGGCGGCCAGGGAACACCGTCTGAACCGACGGCTGTAAATGTACCAGGAGGTTATTCGCAAAATGATATTAAGCTGATGGCTAACGCCGTTTACGGAGAAGCCAGAGGAGAGCCTTACATCGGCCAGGTGGCTGTAGCTGCCGTTATTTTAAACCGTGTAGAAAGCGCGACATTCCCTAATACTGTGTCTGGAGTTATTTTTGAGCCGCGCGCCTTTACGGCTGTAGCTGACGGACAAATATGGCTTACCCCAAATGATACGGCAGAACAAGCCGTTCTCGATGCTATCAATGGCTGGGATCCTTCAGGAAATGCTAGTTATTATTTCAATCCCAATACGGCGACTTCGGGCTGGATTTGGTCACGTCCGCAAATTAAGCAAATCGGCAAACATATTTTTTGTAAATAGGAGGTGGAGCTATGTTTCGCTGGATAACCATTACCTTACTGACGATCGCAGTTATAGGTTTAGGAGTGTTTGGATATAAAGAGCATCAGGATAAGAACGCAATCCTGATTCAGGCTGAAAATAATTATCAAAGAGCATTTCATGAGTTAACTTACGATGTGGATATGCTGCATGATAAGATCGGTTCAACTTTGGCTATGAATTCTCATAAACAGCTTTCACCGCAGCTTGCAGAAATTTGGAGACTTACATCTGAAGCGAGCTCGGATGTCGGGCAGCTTCCTTTAACATTGCTCCCTTTTAACAAGACAGAAGAGTTTTTACACAATATCGGTGATTTTGCTTATAAAACGGCTGTAAGGGATCTAGAGAAAGATCCTTTAACGGATGATGAAATCGCCGGTTTAGAAGGTCTCTACAAACAATCAGGAGAGATCAGGGATGAGCTGAGACAGGTACAGAGCGTGGTTCTAGAAGATAATTTAAGATGGATGGATGTAGAACTTGCTTTAGCTACCAACGATGAAAATGGAGATAACACGATCATAAACGGATTTAAGACTGTCGAAAAATCAATGGACGGTTTTCAGGAAACCAACCGGGAAAATGGGTTTGCAATTGAAACACAGCAAATGAGCAATCCGAAGATCGAAGGAAAAGAAATAAATGAAGATCAGGCGAGAAATATTGCGAAGGACTGGTTTGGAGATTCAGGGAATTCCAAAATAACGATTACGAAATCTGGAAAAGGCGCTGATATCCCTACGATTACCGCTTCTTATCAAAAAGGTGAGACAAACGGTTATATGGATATTTCCCAAAACGGCGGATACCCGTTAACTCTCATGGTAAGCCGGCAGGTGAACGAACCTAAAATTGGGTTAAATGAAGCTTCTATAGAAGCTGAGAAGTATCTTGATAAACTAAACCTTAAAGATATGGAGCTTGCGGAAAGCAGTCAATATGATAACGTAGGTGTTTTCCGTTATGTGTATTCAAAAGATGGAGTGAGGTACTATCCGAGAACTATTCACTTAAAAGTCGCTTTAGATAATGGAGAGCTGCTGGGATTAAGTGCACGCGAATTTTTCAGCAATAACTCAGAGCCGATCAACGCTGAACCAAAAATCAGTGAAGAAGAGGCCAGAGAAATGCTGAACCCTAATTTAGAGATTCAGGATAATTATTTAGCTGTGATTAAAAACGATTTAAACGAACCTGTTCTCTGCTATGAATTTTTAACGACAAAAGGTGGAGAAACTTACCGAATCTTTATTAATGCCACTAATGGAGAAGAAGAAAAAGTAGAAACCCTGAATTCGACGGAACAAAAGTATGATCCTGCATAAAAAAGAGCTGCCTCTTAAAAAAGGCAGCTCTATTTCGTATATTCGGCTCTATCTTTATGTGTAATTTTCCGGGATAATATACTCAAAACTATAGTCTCTTATGAGGGGCGGTATATAGGCTGAAAGTAGGAATAATCTTAACCTTAGAATTACAGAACAGGCAGATTCCTGCGAAAACGATATAAGTGTAAGCTTGTGGATTATTCAGATACACTGCTGGTTGTTGATTACCCTGTGAAAATTACTAGTTTAAAGACAGCTTTTTTCTTGGAAGGGGCTAAGTTTCAAGCGAGTTTTTCCAGTGGAGATGATGCTGTCTATTCATTTGCTGCTGAAGTTAGAGCGCAAGAATCTTAAAGTTCCAGTTCTTATTTAACCTTTCCAGGTCCAGACAAGCTTGTACGCATCCAAAGACGTGAATTCGTAAGAGTGGAGGCAGCTGTTGATGTAGTTCCAGCTTCAAATTATATGAAGCAGGGATCTTCGATGAAAGTGTCTTTTACGCTGCCAATAAAACCAGGCGGCTTTCGTTCAATTGAAGCTTCAGCCATTGGACAGTGTAAAAGGGAGCGGCAACAACGTCGTTTCTCTCCAATTTATAGAGTTAGAAGAAAGGAAGCGGGATTTAATTATTAAATTTTGTTTGAACGGAAAATGCTTCTTCTAAAGACAAAGCAGATTCCGTAGTATAGATTTTATGAAAGATTTTATGTTATTCTTTACGAGTATGAATAAAAGTGAACTGCGTACATATTCGCGCTAAAGTAAGGTGTCAAAGCAGTGAGTTGTATGAATTTTGTCACTGAATTAATGGAGGAAAGTAAGATGAAACGTGAACTAGCAATTGCAATTGATGGACCGGCAGCCGCAGGAAAAAGCACAGTAGCAAAAAAGGTTGCTCAGCAGCTGTCCTATATATATATCGATACGGGAGCGATGTACCGGGCCCTGACGTTAAAAGCGGTTCAATCGAATATTGATTTAGACAGTGAGCAGAAGCTGACTGATCTGATAAATAATACAACGATTGAACTGACTCAAGAATCCGATGGTCAGCACGTCTGGCTTGATGGAGTGGACGTCACCCATGACATCCGCTCAAATGAGGTGACGGCGTCTGTTTCTTATGTAGCTAAACATGCCAACGTGAGAAAAGAAATGGTAAGGCGCCAGCAGAAGCTGGTGGAACAGCGGGGCGTTGTCATGGATGGAAGAGATATCGGAACCCATGTCATTCCTGATGCAGAAGTAAAAATCTTTATGATTGCTTCGGTTGAGGAAAGAGCAGCACGCCGCCATAAAGAAAATCTTGAGAAGGGTTTCCATTCCAATTTAGAGGACTTAATGGATGATATCAGGAAACGTGATGAAATTGACTCAAAACGTGAAGCGGCTCCTTTAGTGAAAGCAGATGATGCAATTGAGCTTGATACGACTTCTCTTTCTATCGAAGAAGTAGTTGATCGAATTATTTCCATTGCATCAGTAAAAAGGTAAAGGAGGAAGGTCACATAATGAATTTATATAAAATAGGTAAAGCAGTGTGCTCCGTTATTTTTTATCCGTTATACCGTATAAAAGTTATTGGGAAAGAAAACATACCAAAAAAAGGACCCGTCATTATATGTTCCAATCATATCTCCAATTTCGACCCGCCCGTCGTCGGAATTACAAACAGCCGGAATATTTATTTTCTTGCTAAAGAAGAACTGTTTAGAAAGAAAGTTTTCGGATGGATTTTAAAAAATGTCCATGCCTTTCCCATAAAGAGAGGCATGCGTGACAGGGACGCTCTGAGAAAAGGACTTCAAATTCTTAAAGAAAATCATGCTTTAGGATTGTTCCCGGAGGGTACTAGACAAAAGAGCGGTAAAATAGGGAGGGGCCTTGCAGGAATAGGATTTTTTGCGTTAAGGTCGAAAGCTGTCGTCGTTCCTTGTGCGATTATCGGGCCTTATGAAAAGTTTAAGCCATTAAAAGTGGTATACGGAAAACCGATGGACATCGAGACTTACCGTGAACAGAAGGCTTCCGCTCAGGAGGTAACTGATCATATTATGGAAGAAATCAGACAATTGCATAAATTCCATAGTGAATGAGGGTAAAACGCTTGACAAACCGCCTCAAATATTAGAAGTTAGACAAAAGGGCATTTCTGTATTTAGTAGTGTCGGAAATTGAAGGAGGTTGCTTTGTATGGATGAAATGAATAATGAAGTATCAGGTATGAAAGAATTTTCTACAGGGGACATCGTGACGGGCAAAGTTGTCAAGATCGAAGAAAAACAAGTTCTCGTAGATGTTGGATATAAAGTTGAAGGTATTGTTCCTATTAGTGAATTATCCAGCTTACATGTAGAAAAAGCTTCCGATGTAGTAAATGAAGGTGATGAGCTTACTCTACAGGTAAAGAAAGTAGAAGATGATGAAATTGTTCTATCCAAACGTGCAGTCGATGCTGACAAAGCATGGCAGGAACTTGAAGAAAAGTTTGAAAGCGGTGAAATTTTCGAAGCTGAAGTGAAAGATGTGGTTAAGGGCGGTTTAGTCGTAGACATCGGGCTTCGTGGTTTCATTCCTGCTTCATTAGTAGAGACTTATTATGTAGAGGATTTTGAAGACTATAAAGGTCGAACACTTACGTTGAAAGTAGTTGAGCTCGACCGCGAGCAGAACCGCGTCATTCTGTCTCACCGGGCCGTAGTTGAAGATGAAGAATCTTCTAAAAAGCAAGAAGTGCTGCAGTCATTAGAAGATGGACAAGTAGTAGAAGGTACTGTCCAAAGATTAACAGACTTTGGAGCTTTCGTTAACCTGGGCGGGATTGATGGTCTTGTACATATCTCGCAGCTTTCACACCAGCATGTGGAAAAAGCTTCGGATGTTGTAGAAGAAGGCCAGAAAATTAAAGTAAAAGTATTATCCGTTGACCGCGATAATGAAAGAATCTCTTTATCATTGAAGGCTACTCAGCCTGGCCCATGGCACGACATTTCCAGCCGGGTACAGTCTGGACAGGTTATTGAAGGAACGGTGCGCCGTCTTGTAAGTTTTGGCGCTTTTGTTGAGGTATTCCCTGGTGTGGAAGGTCTCGTTCACATTTCCCAAATTTCCAACCGCCACATCGGCACACCTGGTGAAGTACTTGAAGAAGGGCAGCAGGTCGAAGTGAAAGTTCTTGATGTAGATGAACAGGCAAAGCGCCTTTCCTTAAGCATGAAAGAGCTTGAAGTTGATCAGAGCCGGGAAGAGATGAAATCATACGAGAAAGAAGACGATCACGCTGGGTTCTCACTTAGCGATATGATTGGCGACCAGCTCGATAAGTACAAAAAATAACAGGCGGTGAATGTTTTGTCGAGAGCAGAAAGAAAACTCGACCACATCCGTCACGCTTTGACGCATGAGCGCGATTATTACAATCATTTTGATGATGTAGAAATCGTTCATCAAAGTATAGCTCATCTAAACTTTGATGAGCTTCATGTATCAGCAACTGTGGGAGAACTTCAAATAAGTTCTCCCCTTTTTGTTAATGCGATGACGGGCGGAGGCGGGAAAGAAACGTTAAAAATTAATGAAGCCATAGCTGAAGCTGCCGCTCACACAGGGATTGGGATGGCAGTTGGTTCGCAAATGGCCGCTATTAAGGACCCATCCGAGCGTCCAAGCTACGAAATCGTGCGGAAGCGCAACCCAAGAGGTACTGTGTTTGCCAATGTAGGCAGTGAAGCTAGTTTGCACCAGGCTCAAAGCGCCGTTGATATGCTCGAAGCAGACGCTCTGCAGATTCATGTGAACACGCTTCAGGAGCTTATTATGCCGGAGGGCGACAGAGATTTTACCAGCCGGCTTCAGAACATGGAACAAATCGTACAGGGGATCCATGTTCCTATAATAGTGAAAGAAGTCGGATATGGTATGTCTAAGGCAACGATTCAAACCCTTGCGGATATTGGCGTCAGCTATATAGACGTCGGTGGACGGGGAGGCACTAATTTTTCCATGATTGAAAACATGAGAAGGGAAAAACCATTCTCTTCTTTTAATAACTGGGGAATCCCTACACCTGTTTCGCTGCTTGAAGCTGCTGATATTCGTAAAGAAAGAGATGTTCATATTATTGGCTCTGGTGGGATTCGTCACGGACTTGACGGTGCGAAAGCAATGGCTCTTGGGGCTTCTGCGTTCGGTATGGCCGGAGGGCTTCTAAAAGTATTAGTCAATCACGGCATGGATGAATTAATAGCTGAAATTGACCATATTCATTATGAGTTAAAAATAGCCATGATGCTGACGAACTCCAAAAACCTTGAGGAGTTAAGAGAAACCAGTGTGGTTGTTTACGGAAAAACAAGAGAATGGATCGAACAGAGAGCGAAGCTGTGACAGGCTTCGTTTTTATTATTGTAAAGTATACTCTGATAAATGTTTGGATTGTTTCTTAAAGAAAAAGCAGAGCCTGTTCGTTTTAAAGCGGCCCACAAGATCAGGGGACCACTATAAACCACTTCGCGGGTCACTGAAAAAGACATCGTCTTTATTGAGGACGTTTTGACCTTAATCAAACTTCTTCACTAGTCTCTTTGCATGGGTGCTCGGATTATCCCAAGCAGGGTAGTTAACTTTTTTTCATCAACCTTACCTGATACTATTGCCAATAGTTTAAAACCATCTCTGATGACCTATACTTATGGTTATAGGAGGAAATTCTATGAATATCGAATACTATTGGTTTAGCTGGTTTGCTTTTATTCTGCTGGCGTTTTTTATTCCATCACAAATTCCGAAAAAACAAGCGATAATGGCCTTTGTATTACTTAGCATGATCAATTATTCAATTATTGCCGAATCGTCTGAGTATTTAATGTGGTCCTTAGGCTTTCATATTACTTTTGGTGTATACTTTTGGGCAGAGCCTAAACCAGTATTCAACCATTTATGGCTGATCATCGTTGTATTTCTATCCACTCTGCTGCAATTATTTATTATAGTAAATCCTGTATGGATCATTTTTCCCGGTGCGTGGATTATTCTTGTGGCCGTCATTTTTTTAATACAGCTGTGTGTGCCATCGCTTGCCAGCCAGATCGGTTTGTGGATATTAATGAACGCTGGCGGGGCGATTGCTGCTTATTTTGTTGCCCAAAGCTTGGCTATTGAGTTTATGATGAACTATTCATTTGCCCATACGACTATTATCCAAGGGGTGTTTCTATTATTTGTTTTTTACTTAATGGAACGTGTAAAACATGCGATGAAAATATCCAAAAGGAAAGTGCTGTTAAAGAAACGCATGATGGCTCCAATGAATAAGTGATTGTATAAAAGTAGGGAATTTGCTACTATAATAAAGTTAGAGCATGTCTGCTATTCTTATGAGGTCAATCCTCTAAAAAGAGGTTATGATCCATAGAACAGCAGTATTTTTTTGTATATAAATCATTTAAAATGAAAGCACTGTTAACTTTTTCAGCTTAAAAGAGAGGGGATACGCTCCCTTCCCATCAAGGTGAACAGAGCCTCAATGAAAGAAAATAATTTATTGGTAAAGGAAAGGATGATCCTTTCGTGAGAAAATCAGTAGTAGCGATTGTCGGTCGGCCGAATGTAGGGAAGTCGACTATTTTTAACAGGTTAGTAGGAGATCGGATCTCTATCGTAGAAGATATACCTGGAGTTACGAGAGATCGTATTTATGCAGAGGCTGAGTGGCTGACCACTACTTTCAATGTTATAGATACTGGTGGTATTGAATTAGGAGACGAACCGCTTCTCGTGCAGATGAGAGCCCAGGCTCAAGTGGCTATCGATGAAGCAGATGTGATCATATTTATGGTAAATGGCCGGGACGGAATTACAGGTGCGGATGAAGAAGTAGCAAAAATGCTGTTTAAATCCAATAAGCCTGTCGTACTCGCTGTCAATAAAGTCGACAACCCAGAAATGAGAGAAACTATTTATGAGTTTTATTCTCTCGGATTTGGCGAGCCTTATCCTATTTCAGGAACTCACGGGCTTGGACTGGGGGATATGCTGGACGCGGTTGTTACTCATTTTCCTGAGCTGGAACTTGAGGAAGAAGATGAAGATATTATCCGATTCAGCCTGATTGGGCGCCCGAACGTAGGCAAGTCCTCTCTTGTAAACAGTATTCTTGGGCAGGAACGCGTCATTGTAAGTAATATCGCAGGTACAACGAGAGATGCGATCGATTCCCCGTTTACAAAAGACGGACGGGAGTTTGTTATTATCGATACGGCTGGTATGCGTAAGCGCGGAAAGGTGTACGAGTCGACGGAGAAGTATAGTATCATTAGGGCGTTAAAAGCAATTGAACGCTCGGATGTAGTTCTAACCCTGATTGATGCAGAGGATGGAATTCAGGAACAGGATAAGAAAATTGCTGGTTATGCCCATGAAGCAGGAAAAGCCGTCATCATCGTCGTCAACAAGTGGGATACGGTCGAAAGTGATCCAAAAGTGATGAAGGAATTCGAAGATGATATCCGGTCGAATTTCCGGTTTTTAGACTACGCTCCGATCGTGTTTTTATCCGCCAAAACGAAAAAACGGACGCACACACTGCTTCCTAAAGTAATTGAAGCTAGTGAAAACCATGCCAGAAGGCTGCAGACTAACATCTTAAATGAAGTTATTATGGATGCATTAGCGATGAATCCAACACCTTCTATTAAAGGGCAGAAGCTTAAAATTTTTTATGCCACTCAAGTAGCGGTGAAGCCGCCGACATTTGTGGTATTTGTTAACGAGCCGGAGTTGATGCACTTTACGTATGAGCGCTTCTTGGAAAACCGAATTCGTGAAGCGTTTGGATTTGAAGGAACACCTATTAAAATTATTGCAAGAAGACGCAGTTGATCTAAACAGAGAGGGGAGAATCATTTTATGAGTAAAGTAGCTGTTTTAGGTGCAGGAAGCTGGGGTACCGCTTTAGCCATTGTGCTGGCAGATAACGGGCACGATGTTCACTTATGGTCTCACCGTAAGGAACATGCCGAAAAAATAAACGAGACGCATCAAAATGAAAAATATTTAAAAGACATTACGATTCCTTCTAACGTCACCGCCAGTTCTGATATGAAGGAAGTGGTGAGTGATACGGAGCATATTGTATTAGTTGTTCCTACAAAAGCGATTCGTGAAGTATGTAAAGAGCTTGTTCGATACTTGGATCAAAAAGTCGTTCTTACACATGCTTCAAAAGGGATTGAGCCGGAAACTTATAAACGGGTTTCAGAGGTCATTGCTGAAGAAATTTCTCGTGATAAATACAAGGACATCGTAGTTCTTTCAGGACCAAGCCACGCGGAAGAAGTCAGCTTAAGACACCCGACAACTGTAACGGTTTCTGCGGAGGATTTATCCGTCGCTAAAAGCGTGCAGGATTTATTTATTAATGAACAATTTCGCGTGTATACCTCTCCAGATCTTGTAGGAGTAGAGCTTGGCGGTTCCCTGAAGAATATCATCGCTTTAGGGGCTGGGATTTCTGACGGACTTGGATTTGGAGATAATGCGAAGGCTGCATTGATCACCCGCGGGCTGGCTGAAATCGCTCGTCTTGGAACATCAATGGGAGCCAATCCGCTGACATTTTCAGGCCTTACGGGAGTTGGTGACTTGATCGTTACTTGTACGAGCTCTCACAGCCGTAACTGGAGAGCCGGGTATAAATTAGGCAAAGGTGCCAAGCTCGATGAAGTTCTTGAAGATATGGGGATGGTGGTCGAAGGCGTACGTACAACCAAGGCCGCTTATCAGCTGTCGAAAAAGCAGGAAGTAGATATGCCGATTACAGCAGGCATTTATGAAGTCCTTTTCAACGATGCTGATCCGCATGATGTTGTCACACAGCTGATGACAAGAATCCGCCGACACGAAATGGAAGATCTTACAAACATTTTAGATGATCAAATGAATAGCTAACACTTCTGCCTCCCCGTGCATATACTACCAAGAATCAATCGCACGAGGAGGTTATCATCAGTGAGTAATTTTCAAAAGAACATTTTTGATCATTTACAAAACAAAGCAAATATTAACCCTGAAGAAGTTTTTAAAGTAGCGGATTCAGTAAAAAATGCTGACTTTACCGATGAAAAAGTAGTTCGCCGCTTAGTAAGGCAGCTGGCAACGATCGCGAATAAGCCTGTTTCCAAGAAGAAAGAGGATAAAATTGTCGAAGCGATCGTCAATCAAAACATGCCTCTTGATATGAATACACTGAGTAAATTCTTTAAAGGTTAATCATGGGTAGGCGTTTTTAGGAGACAGTCCCCTATGGTTATGCATACTATAACCCGTAGCAATTAATACGTAGGAGCTAGTTTGGAATTATTTAGTCAAACCGGAGCGATGTTTGCTCCGGTATTTTTTTTCTGTGAGCAAGCGGATACATATGGTATAATACCATCGGGTTACCTAAGGAAATTAGGAGGAAAGCTTTATGTCAGTAAGTTTGTTAAAGATGTACATATCATTTGCCGGAATCATCTCCTTGTTTTTAGCGACAGGGTTAATCTATTTAAGCCGCTATAAACTCTCAGGAACTATTTCCTGGATTGTCGCAGTTTTTGCTTATTTGTTTATGATTATTGGCGGTCTTATTATTGCATTTATTGTACTTAGCGGGCCAACCGCATAGGGGAAGGTGCTGAATCAACATGAAATATCTAAAACTACTTATACTCCCTCTAATGGTATTTATATTGTCAGGCTGTCTTTATCCTCAGTCCGAAATGAGTAAGAATCAGCTTTCCAATCAGGAGCAGCTGGAGTCCATTCAAAATGCAGTTTATGAATATCAATCCCAGACAAACCTGCTCCCTATTAAAACAAGGGAGCAAGATACACAGCCCTTTTTAAAGTATCCCATTGATTTCAGTAAACTGAGAGAACGCGGCCTGATTGGCGAGGCACCCGGCAATTCGTTTGAGAACGGTGGCCACTATCAATATATTATTATTCATGCAGAGGACAACCCTGTTGTAAAAGTTGTCGATTTAAAAGTGACAGAAGCTCTGCGCTCTCTGCAGATGAAGGTCGAATATTATGTAAATGAAAATAAATATCCGCCGCTTAACAATAAAATTGCCAGAGGGGTTTATGATTTAAAATACGAACAGATGGGACTCGATGAAAAACCAACCGTTGATAGTCCTTATTCCGATAAAAAGCTTCCCATTTATATTAATGAAAGGGGAGAGCTCCTTGTGGATTATCGTCCAGAGCTTTATGAGCTTATGAGAAACGAGGAACATGATTATGAAACCGGGGATGATATCCGTTACTTGTTAACAGACCATACACCGTTTGCCCCTGCATATTCTCCGGCTTATACAATTGAAGGTGAAGAACCTGTATTTGCTGAGGATCTATCCTCATCTTAACCACTTCTTTTTAGAAGTGGTTTTTTTATGTGGAAACTTAAAGAAGAAACTCCCATAAATTAATTACTTTTTTAAAACTAAGCATAATTATTATGGGTGAACTCATAGAATGAGAGTGTCCAAGCTTGTAATTTGTGAATTTTATCTGGGAGGGGATCCTTTGGAGAAGGTAGATATTTTCAGTGATATTTCCAAGCGAACGAACGGGGATATTTATCTGGGAGTTGTTGGTGCTGTTCGGACAGGAAAATCAACGTTTATAAAGAAATTCATGGAGCTGGTCGTCATCCCGAATATGGAGGATGAAGCGGAGCGGGAAAGAGCGTTAGATGAGCTGCCGCAAAGCGCCGCCGGTAAAACGATTATGACGACAGAGCCTAAATTTGTCCCAAACCAGGCCGCATCGATCCGCTTTGATGAGCATTTAGATGTAAGAGTAAGAATGGTGGACTGTGTGGGCTATGCGGTGAAAGGGGCCGTAGGCTATGAAGATGAAAACGGGCCGAGAATGATTCATACGCCTTGGTATGAAGAAGCTATTCCGTTTCATGAAGCAGCTGAAATCGGAACTCAAAAGGTTATCCAAGAGCATTCTACGATTGGGATTGTCGTAACAACAGATGGTACAATCGGTGAAATTGCCCGCGAAGATTACGTATCGGCAGAGGAAAAAGTTGTTGAAGAGCTCCGCGAAGTAGGAAAGCCGTTTATCATGGTAATCAACTCAGCTCAACCCCACAACGACCGCACTTTGCGCTTAAAAGAAGAGCTTCAGGAGAAGTATGATATTCCTGTCTTAGCTTTATCTGTTGAAAGCATGCGTGAGCAGGACGTTCAAAGCGTACTTCGTGAGGCTTTATTTGAATTTCCAGTATTGGAAGTTAATGTTAACCTGCCGAGCTGGGTAATGGTCTTAGACTCCAGACACTGGCTGAGAAGGCATTTGCAGACAGCCATTGAGGAAACAGTTCAGGATATTAAACGATTACGCGATGTCGACTATGTCATCGGGAATTTTGAAGAATATGAGCATATCACAGGCGCCCATATATCCGGTATGGACTTAGGAGAAGGAATTGCAGAGATCGATCTTCAGGCTCCAGATCACTTATATGATAACATTTTAAAAGAAATAGTCGGAGAAGAAATACGCGGCAAGGATCATTTACTTGAGATTATGCAGGACTTTTCCCATGCGAAGAGAGAATACGATGTAGTAGCGGATGCTCTGCAAATGGTTAAACAGACCGGATATGGAATCGCGGCTCCTTCTCTTGAGGATATGGCCTTGGATGAGCCGGAGATCATCAGGCAGGGTTCCCGTTTTGGAGTCCGTTTAAAAGCGGTGGCTCCATCAATTCATATGGTAAAAGTCGATGTTCAGTCTGAATTTTCCCCGATTATTGGAACAGAGAAACAGAGCGAAGAACTCGTGCGTTATTTAATGCAGGACTTTGAGGATGATCCGCTTTCCATTTGGAACTCAGATATTTTTGGCAGATCATTAAGCTCAATCGTCAGAGAAGGCATCCAGGCGAAGCTTTCCCTCATGCCGGAAAATGCACGTTATAAATTAAAAGAAACCCTTGAACGAATTATAAATGAAGGGTCTGGCGGCATGATCGCCATTATACTTTAACGGCTCTTAGCGGGCCGTTTTTAATTTTTTCTTTAAAAAATATTATTTTCCTAATATGCCTGAGATTCTTATCTATGCGCTCATTGATTAACCCGTCAAAACCCTTTCATATCAAGGGATTTGGCGGGTTTTTCTGATTTGAATTTATATCCATTTTTGGCAGCGTGTTAGGTGAGGAGTGACCAAAAACAGCTATATCACGCGATTTCTCATGTATTCTCTATTGAATTTCAGTACAAACTCGTTTAATATAAGGCTTGTCATCACATGTTGGTGACTAAATAGGCCCTTCGAGTGAACCTTCGTTCACTTGGAAGACCAACCTTCTTGGAAGGAGGTGAATGTCATGAACAAAACTGACCTAATCAATGCAGTATCTGAGAAAGCTGAGCTTTCTAAAAAAGACGCAACTCAAGCGGTTGATTCTGTATTTGAATCTATCATGGATTCACTTAAAGATGGTGAGAAAGTACAGCTTATCGGATTTGGTAACTTTGAAGTACGTGAGCGTGCGGCACGTAAAGGCCGTAACCCACAAACTGGTGAAGAGATCGAGATCTCTGCAAGTAAAGTACCAGCTTTCAAACCTGGTAAAGCCCTAAAAGATGCTGTAAAATAATAGCTACATAGGGCTTTAAGGGGTGCTTATATGCACCCCTTTTTCAATGGATAAAAGTAGATTTTTTGACATCTGCTTGGGAATAAGAGATAGTATGACTAAAAGAAAGGAGCCAAATGTGATGGCTGCATCAGATAATGACTTCTTTGTTATTAAAGCACTGGAAGATGGAGTAAACGTCATCGGGCTTACGAGAGGAACGGATACCCGCTTTCACCACTCTGAAAAACTGGATAAAAACGAAGTAATGATTGCCCAATTTACCGAACATACCTCCGCTGTAAAAGTACGCGGAAAGGCGGTCATACAGACTAGTCATGGAGAGATGACAAACGATGCAGAGTAAAATATCTCTGCAATATACATACTAAAGCTTAACTGCTGCGTTTATGCTATAATATTTAGGGTCATAATGTGTCTATGAAAGGGATCAGGTGATGAAAAGTGAATCCATCAAATATGCAAATAACACAGTTAAAAGATAAAATAGCTGCTCATGTGCGTCACCCTTTTTTAGCTAAGTTTATTGCGGACCCTGTCATTGATGAAGATAAACTCGTTATCCTGGCGTCTATCATGGATCACACCAATTTATCTCCTTTGAAAAAGGAAAAATATATAATCACTACAATGCTCGTGCAAATTGCGCTTGATACCCATGACCACGTGACTTTATCTGATGAGACGGATGAACCGGAAACGATCCGCACACGCCAGCTGACCGTATTAGCCGGCGATTACTACAGCGGACTTTATTATTATGTATTGGCCCAGCTTGATGATATCCCGATGATAAAAACATTGGCAGGGGCGATAAAAGAAATTAATGAACTAAAAATGGAATTATATTATAAAGATGTAGAATCCTTTCAAGAATTCTTATCATCGTTAAGAAAAATAGAATCCCTGCTTATACAGAGAGTCGCTACCTACGTGCAGAAAACGTCCATTAATGATATGGCAGGAGACTGGCTTTTAGCCAAAAGACTTCTTGATGAAAAGAACAGCTATCAGGAAGGACGATTTTCCCCGATCATGGATCTGTTATCCAAAAGGCAGGGAATCCTGGAGTCAAGCGGCCAGCTTGGCCTCTATATAGAGAATATGCTTCACAATCAAATCTCACATTTAGAAGCTAATGTTTCGCAAATGCCGATCCATTTTAACTGGTTAAAGCAGTATATTCATTCGGCAATCTATCACAAATTTTATAAAACACGTATCGCTGAGGAAGGATAAATATGCCGCAATCGTCAAAAGAAGAAAGAGTACATCACGTTTTCGAAAATATTTACAGCCGATATGACAAAATGAACTCGATCATATCTTTTCAGCAGCACCGCTTGTGGAGAAGAGATGTGATGAAGCGAATGAAGGTCACACCAGGGGACCATACGCTTGATGTCTGCTGCGGAACGGGAGACTGGACGATGAGCCTGGCTGATCGAGTTGGGGTGTCCGGTAAAGTCATCGGTCTAGATTTCAGCAATAATATGCTTTCTGTGGCTATTAAGAAAAAATTGAAAGCCGGGATCCGGCATGTAGAGTTTCAGCATGGAAATGCTATGGAACTTCCGTTTGAGGATAACCAGTTTGATTTCGTCACGATCGGGTTTGGTTTAAGAAACGTCCCGGATTACTTCCAGGTACTAAAAGAAATGCACCGGGTCGTAAAACCTGGCGGCCGAGTTGTTTGTTTAGAGACTTCGCAGCCGACCAATCCAGTATTTAAACGATTTTATTATTTTTACTTCCAGAATGTTATGCCATTGTTTGGAAAAGTGTTTGCCAAGAGCTATGACGAGTACAGCTGGCTGCATGAATCGGCAAAAGACTTTCCGGGAATTGACGAGTTAGCTGAAATGTTTGAAGAAGCCGGGTTTACAAACATTGAAGTGAAAGCCTATACAGGAGGCGTAGCTGCCATGCATATGGGAGATAAGCAGTCGAATTAATTGAGGATGAATAAAATGAAACTAGCCATGATTTATTCTTTTTTAAAACAAGATTTAGCCATAATTGAAGAAGCGGTTAATGAAACCATTCAATCCGACAATATCGTACTGCGTGAAGCTTCCAGTCAGCTTCTTAATGCCGGCGGCAAACGAATTCGTCCTGTTTTTGTCCTTCTGGCAGGGAAATTCGGAGATTATCAGATCGACCGTATGAAAGCCGTAGCTGTTTCACTGGAACTGATTCATACAGCCTCATTAGTTCATGACGATGTTATCGATGAGGCTGAAGTAAGACGCGGTGAACCGACGATTAAGTCCAAATGGGACAACCGGATTGCGATGTATACAGGTGATTACATATTTGCTCGTTCTTTAGAAAATTTATCGGCACTTAACGATCCGAAAGCACATCAAATTCTTGCTAAGACGATGGTGGAGCTTTGTCTTGGCGAGATTGAACAAATTAAAGATAAATACGATGTCCATCAGAACTTACGGCAGTATTTGCGGAGAATAAAGCGTAAAACAGCAATACTTATTGCCTCAAGCTGCCGATTGGGAGCTATTGCCGCAGGAGTTAAAGAAGAAGAAGAAATGGCACTGTACCGTTATGGCTATTACGTCGGAATGTCTTATCAGATTATTGATGATGTGCTGGACTTTACTGAGTCTGAAGAACAGTTAGGAAAGCCGGCTGGAAGTGACCTGCTTCAGGGGAATATTACCCTGCCTGTCCTTATTACTCTGTATAAAGACAGTGAGTTTAAAGACGACTTAACAGAATTGTTTATGAAAGAAAACCTGGAACCTTATCATATGGCGGGGGTAATAGAGACGATTAAATCAAATGGTTCTATCGAGAAAGCTCTGCAGATGAGCGACCGCTATTTAGATAAGGCTTACAAGGCGCTTGAAACCCTGCCGCAGAACCGCGCAAAACAGACTTTAAAAGGGATTGCGAAATATATTGGAAAAAGAAGGGCATAAAAGGTTTGCCACTATCTATGTATTTTGGTAAAATCTTTTATGGTGCTATTTAAAAGCGCTTTCACAAACAAACATTACATAAGTTGAGGTGTTTATCCATGGAAAAGACATTTTTAATGATTAAGCCGGATGGAGTACAGCGCAGTTTAATTGGTGATATTACCGCGAAGTTTGAGAAGAAAGGGTTTAAGCTTGCGGGCGCTAAATTAATGCAGATTGACCGTTCTCTGGCTGAAGAGCACTACGGTGAACATAAAGGCAAGCCTTTCTTTGAAGAACTGGTCGATTTTATTACATCCGGTCCAGTATTCGCGATGGTATGGGAAGGGGAAAACGTTATTTCTACAGCCCGTCTGATGATGGGGGCTACCAACCCGAAAGAATCTGCACCTGGCACTGTCCGAGGAGATTATGGAGTAAACGTTGGCAAAAATGTTATTCATGGCTCTGACTCACCAGAAAGTGCAAAACGCGAAATCAGTCTTTTCTTTAATGAGCAGGAACTTATCAACTACAACAAAGACAGTTTAACCTGGGTGTATTAATAACCGGATTTCCTAAAAGAGAGCTGTTTGAAAAGCCTTTGCGACCATTGGTTTTTCATAAAACAGCTCTCTTTTTTATTTTTCGATTCTGAAACGATAGAGCCTATTTTTTATTAAACCATTTACAGTTTCGATTTAATGCTTTAACCTGTAAAAGAGATGCTGATAAGGAGCCCTGCAGCAATGGAAAATGACTATTTACCACCTTCTCCGTCTATTTTAGGGCCGTTAAAACGACGGGAAAGTATTAAAGGAACTAATGGAGAGAATGAAGACTAATTTCTCTGGCTTTTACCGAAACCGCAGACGGTGGGAAGTATTGGAATGAAAGTTCATTTCCTGTCAATTAGAAAAAGCGGGATTATCTTTGTCGGCAGTACATAGCAATTTTTATCCCTACGATCTAATAAGCTGGGAGTATTAGAAGCGTATTTCTAAAAAATCGTTAATTTTAATAGGTTTTTTTATTTTTTTATAAAAGATTGAATTTTTAAAGAACACAATGTTCAATCCTTATGATATAGTAGTACATAAAATTTAGAACCGAGGAGGAAGTCTTATATGCGCTATCTGACTGCAGGAGAATCACACGGTAAACAATTAACTACAATTATTGAAGGGGTACCATCTCATTTACCTCTTACTCCTCAGCAAATCAATGAATCAACCATCCGACGCCAGGGAGGCTACGGCCGTGGCCGCAGAATGCAAATAGAGAAAGATCTGGTAGATATTACAAGCGGGGTGCGCCACGGTTATACGCTGGGTTCTCCGATTTCACTGGTCGTTCATAACGATGATTTCAAACACTGGGTTAATATCATGGGTGAAGATCCGCTGCCGGAAGGAACGGAAGTCAAACGGACCATCTCAAGACCGCGTCCTGGACATGCTGATTTAAACGGTGGCATGAAATACGGCCATCGTGATATGAGAAACGTTCTTGAACGTTCCTCAGCACGTGAAACAGCAGCCCGCGTCGGCGCAGGAGCTGTTGCGAAAGTACTTCTCCGTGAACTTGGCATCGAAGTCGCCGGTTATGTGAGGGAAATCGCAGGAATCGTGAGTGAAGTTGACGAGACGATGAGCATCGAAGAGCGTGCCCGCATTTCTGAAGAGTCGCCGGTTCGCACGTTTGATGAAACGGCCGCCAAGAAAATGATGGAAGCCATTGATACAGCGAAAAAAGAAGGAGATTCCATCGGCGGAGTATGTGAAGTATACGTAGAAGGCATGCCTCCGGGAATTGGATCTTATGTCCAGTATGACCGAAAGCTTGATGCGAAGATTGCCGGTGCTGTGATGAGCATCAACGCTTTTAAAGGGGTTGAGTTTGGCATCGGCTTTGAAGCAGCCAGACGAAACGGCAGCCAGGTTCATGATGAAATTTTATGGAGCGAAGAACGTGGATATTACCGCCGCACAAATAATCTCGGCGGATTCGAAGGCGGCATGACTTCCGGAATGCCTATTGTTGTAAAAGGGGTCATGAAACCTATTCCTACCCTTTATAAGCCGCTGCAGAGTGTCGACATTGAAACGAAAGAGCCGTTCCAGGCAAGCATTGAACGCTCCGACTCCTGCGCCGTTCCTGCAGCATCAGTCGTGATGGAACATATCGTAGCATTTGAACTGGCTAAAGCTATTACAGAAGAGTTCCCATCGGATTACTTCCCGCGTTTAAAAGAAGCGGTTGATAAATACAGAAAAGAAGTGCGGGAATTTTAAATGAGAAACCTGACGATTCATTCTTCAACCCATGATTATGATGTTCTAATTGGATCTTCTTTACGTCATCAGCTAAAGGATATGGTAAAGAAAGAATACTCCAAAGTGCTGATCGTTTCGGATTCGGTTGTCGCAGATCTTTATTTAGAAGATGTGAAAGCTGCTTTTTCAAATGCGAAAGTTTCTGATGCGATTGTTCCGGCTGGTGAAGGCTCTAAGAGTCTCGAACAGTACGGCCGCCTGCTGGATAAGTGCATTCAAGAACAGCTCGACCGTCAGTCTCTCATCGTCGGTTTGGGCGGGGGGATGATTGGCGACCTAACAGGGTTTGTTGCTTCCACGTACTTGCGCGGGATTGATTTTCTGCAAATGCCGACATCGATTTTGGCTCATGACAGCAGTGTAGGGGGCAAAGTGGCGATTAACCACCCTCAAGGGAAAAATTTAATCGGCTCCTTCTACAACCCGATTCAGGTCGTCTACGATACGGAGACATTACAAAGCCTTCCTGCTGCGGAAATTCGTTCAGGTTATGGTGAAGTAATTAAGCATGCGCTGTTAAGTGATGCCTCCTGGTACGATGAGTTGAAAACTCAATTGCTCAAAAATGTTACGACTGAAGACCTTGAAGACCATCTAATGGCCGGGATCAAGGTGAAAGCCGGAATCGTAGAAGAAGACGAAAAAGAACACGGAGTCAGAAAGTACTTGAATTTAGGGCATACGCTGGCTCATGCTCTTGAAGCAGAGCTCGGATATGGAGCAATTACCCATGGTGAAGCTGTAGCTTTAGGCATTGCCTTTGCCATGAGGGTCTCTGAGCATAAGCTGAAAAGTGATTTGCCGATCCTTTCTTACTTGGAGTGGCTTCAGCTAAACGATTACCCGCTCCATACACTTAAGTCTGCAAATCCAAAACAGCTCGTTCATCGAATGAAATGGGATAAGAAAACGGTAAGAGAAGAAATTCACTTTGTCCTGTTAAAAGAAGTCGGCTCTCCGGTTGTGGAGAGAGTAAACGATGAAGAGTTAACGGAATATTTGGAGAAATTTTTAGAAGAGGTGAACCATATTGAACAGAGGAATTAGAGGGGCGACTACGGTAGAAGTGAATGATGCAGAACAAATCGTTACTCGGTCTTATGAGCTCGTACGTGATATGGTTCATCAAAACGATGTGAAACCTGAAGATGTCGTTTCCGTATTTTTTACTGTAACGGAAGATATAAATGCAGCCTTTCCTGCTAAATCCCTTAGGAAACTGGAAGGCTGGACGTACGTCCCTGTTATGTGTATGACAGAAATACCTGTTCCTGATAGTTTAGGTATGTGCATTCGAGTCATGATGACGGTAAATACGTCTCTTGAGCAGGATAAAGTTGAGCATATTTATCACCATAAAGCTAAGGCTCTTAGACCAGACTTAAAAAGTTGAGAGGAGTTCATCAGTCATGCAAGCTAAAGAAATTCTAAAAAATATGAAACCATATAAGCCAGGCAAACAGATTGAAGAAGTAAAAGAAGAATACGGGCTGGACCGCATCGTAAAGCTTGCGTCTAATGAAAATCCATTCGGTTTTTCCAGTCAAGTAAAAGAACAGCTTCCTGCACTGATCAATCAATTAGAAAAATATCCTGATGGATATTCTGCTGCTCTTAGAAAAAAGCTGGCCGGTATCTTAAACGTGAAGGAAGAACAGCTGATCTTCGGTAATGGATCCGACGAAGTCGTTCAGATTATCTGCCGCACGTTTCTTGAAGCTGGGGCAAATACGGTTATGGCGACGCCAACTTTCCCGCAATATCGTCATAACGCACTGATCGAAGGGGCAGAAGTGCGTGAAGTTTCCTTACAGGATGGCCATCACCATGTAGAAGCTATGCTTGAACAAATTGATGAACGTACCCGTGTACTCTGGTTATGTACACCTAACAACCCAACAGGCGTTCATATGACGGCAAGTGAAGTCCGTCACGTTTTATCAAGTGTACCTCCGCACGTACTTGTGGTAATTGATGAAGCTTACTATGAGTACATGGACGCAGAAGATCGTTTTGAGTCTCTTGAGGTATTAAACGAGTACGAGAATTTAATTATTCTGCGGACGTTTTCTAAAGCTTACGGTTTAGCCGGCTTACGGATCGGCTACGGAGTCGCTTCTCAAGAGATTATCCAGACACTGGAACCGGCTCGCGAGCCGTTTAATACATCGACGATTGCCCAGGCTGCCGCCATTCTTGCCCTTGACGATCAATCCTTTATTACAGAATCCACTGCCAGCAATAGAAAGTCGAAACAGGAGCTCTTTAAGTTTCTCGATGATCATGGTATCGGATACTATCCTTCCCAAGCTAATTTTGTGCTCGTTCACCTTCCAATCAGCGGAGACGAAATGTTTGAACACTTATTGAGCAAAGGATTTATTGTACGGTCAGGAGAAGCACTGGGTCTGCCTAATTCTATTCGATTAACGATCGGTAAAGAAGAAGACATGCAGGTAATTCAGGCGGAAATAAAAGAAAAACTCCAGAGTGTCACTTCATGATGAAAACTGTATTTTTTGTCGGACTCGGTTTAATTGGCGGCTCTTTAGCTATGAACACAGCTAAGAAGGAAGGATACCGGGTCATCGGCATGGATTCGGATGAAAAAACGATTGAAATGGCATTAATACAAGGTGTTATTGAAGAAGTAGTAACGGATTTTGAGCAAGGGTGCAGGAAGTCTGACATCCTTGTTCTTGCTACACCTATTTCACTTACTGTTGAGTATTTATCAGCTTTAGAGAAGATGGATCTCGACCATACGCTGCTCGTAACAGATGTTTCATCTGTTAAAAACCAAGTGCTGTATGCTGCAGAGCAGCTGACGAATCCCCGTGTGAAGTTTGTAGGAGGCCATCCTATGGCAGGTTCTCATAAGCAGGGATATTCAGCGGCAAAGCCGCACCTGTTTGAAAACGCGATATATGTTCTTACCCCTGCTGCGGGCAGCGCTACTGAAGACGCGGAAGTCCTTAAAGATCTATTTTCTGAGACAGGCGCCCGTTTTTTAACATTTAACACGGAAGAACATGACGAAATGACTGCTGTAATTTCTCATTTCCCCCACCTGATTGCATCTTCTCTTGTTCATCAGGCACGGGAATGGCAGAAGAAACACCCTTACCTGGAGCACCTGGCAGCGGGAGGCTTTCGTGACATTACACGTATTGCCTCAAGCAATCCTGAATTGTGGCAGGATATTTTTTTCCAGAATCGGACGCTGCTTATTCAAATGCTGGATGACTGGATGGAAGAGATGGCTGAAGTCCAACAGCTTTTAAAACAGCGCGAAAAAGAGTCCACTTATCAATATTTAGTAGAAGCGAAGAACTATCGGGATGGACTTCCTATGAAAGAAAAAGGGGCGATCCCATCCTTTTATGATATATATGTGGATATTCATGACCAGCCCGGAGCTATTCATAAAGTGATTAAACTGCTGGCTGGGAAAGAAATCAGCATTAAAAACATTGAAATCCTGGAAGTTCGTGAAGGAATTACAGGGGTGCTTCGAATCAGCTTCCCATCCGATAAAGAACAGCAGAAAAGCTATGAGCTGTTAACAAACAGCGGATACGAAGTTATGATCGAGCAGTAAGGAGGAAGTGTATGTCTAACATTGAGTTACATCCTGCAAAGCAGGGATTAGCAGGGAGACTTTCTGTTCCTGGTGATAAATCCATTTCCCATCGTGCCGTTATATTTTCTTCTTTGGCTGAAGGGACGTCCCATATAACGAATTTCTTAACAGGAGAAGACTGCCTGCGAACTGTGCAGGCATTTAGAGAATTCGGGGTTGCCATTGAGCGCGAGGACAAAGATGTAACCATCCACGGCAAGGGAATAAACGCATTAAAGACACCAACTCAGCCGATTAATTTTGGGAATTCAGGGACTACTGCTCGTCTCTTAAGCGGTGTACTTGCTGCTCTTCCTCATTTCAGCGTGGCTTATGGGGATGAGTCGCTGTCTAAACGCCCTATGGACCGTGTCGTCCTTCCTTTAGAAAAAATGGGGGCGCAAATCACAGGTCGCGATCAGGCGCGTCTGCTCCCACTCGCTTTTGAAGGCTGCAAGCTGACAGGAACTACTATAGAAATGAACGTGAAAAGCGCCCAAGTTAAATCTGCATTATTACTCGCAGGAATGCTGGCAGATGGAGAAACAACGGTTTTTGAGAAAGGGATCACGCGAAACCATACGGAGATGCTTATGTCAGAATATGGCATTGATCTTACGAAAGTGGGGCAGAGATTAACAATCCAAGGAAATCAGCAGCCTCAAGCCTCTGATTTAAGAGTCCCGGGAGATATATCCTCTGCTGCCTTTTTCATGGTGGCTGCGGCGATTACGCCTAACAGCAGTATTGCAATTGAGGGGGTCGGTTTAAATCCTACCCGAAACGGTATTATTACGGCTCTTGAGCAAATGGGTGCTGATATTACGGTAGAACAGACGGACAGCGTAGGACATGAACCGGTTGGAAATATTCATGTGGAAAGCAGCAGCCTCTCAGCCATCACGCTTAAAGGTGACCTGATTCCTAATCTTATTGATGAGATTCCAATTATTGCATTGGCGGCTACGCAGGCTAAAGGACAGACGGTCATCAAAGATGCCCACGAGTTAAAGGTGAAAGAAACAAATCGAATAGATTCGGTTGTTACCAACTTGCGAAACTTAGGGGCAGACATCGAATCCACTGAAGACGGCATGGTGATCCACGGCCCCGTCCAATTGAGCGGCGGAACCGTGAATTCTTTCGGAGATCACCGAATTGGAATGATGGGTGCTATTGCATCATATGTCTCTGAGGCTTCCGTAGAAGTCCTGGATAAACAATGCATCAACATTTCATATCCAGAATTTTTTGAACATTTTAATAAACTTCAAAAGAAAACTTCATAGTTTACCGTAAGCTCTCATACGATATATAAAACCTGGTGGAGGTTTTTCGTTTGAGAGCTTATTGGTTTCATGGGACATTGTTGATAGAGGAAGAGCCGTCTTATGGAGAGCTGATAGTTAAAGGACAAGTTTAGTGCCAGGTCAATCATCAGAAAGCCAAGGGTTAATATGAATGTCGATCAATTTGTCGTTACGCCAGGTTATGTTTTGTTAGACAAGGCTGAGCCGGTAAGCCGCTCTCCTTCTCCTGAAGATTTATGTGCAGATTATATCAGGAGAGGCTGTACGCTTCTGTTAGTTCAGCCTCCTGTCTGCAGCAATAATTACTACCGTCAGGAATATGAATGTCTACTAGAAAAGCTAAAAGGCCTCCCAGTTGATTTTATGGTGGTTCCCAGTGTCGATTCACAGGTTCTGCATGCCGGGATGGTAAGGTATTTTGCCCGCGAGAAATGCCCGTTTATTATCGTTGAAACTGAAGATATGGATGCACTGGAAGATGTGGCCTGGGGCTGGATTTCCCAAGCTCAGTGCTACAAACGAATTCCCTTAACATTCAATGTCAAAAATCGTAGAAATACCGAGACGAATTGCGAAAGGTTATGGGTAAACTTATGTGATAACTATGGTATTATTAGGTTAACAGACACGATAGAAGATGGTGCACTCACACTTAAGAATTTAAAAGACAGTGGGATTTATCCATATAAAGGAGCTCTATCCTCTCAAGCATATGCAGACTATAATCTTTATAGACGTAATCAAGAGGAGTTAGTTGATGAAGATGGGTATTTCTTATATCATGAGGCTGTCCCCAGTGTGACTGTGATGAGAGGGGAGTTATTGCAGACTGATCAAATAATTGAAACTAATACATCAGGCAGACACATGACGAGTTCGATCTATCAACACTTTGTTTAAACGTGAAAGGAAGTAAGTATGGAGGAAATTCATAAAGCGATCCAGGCAATGGAAGCACAAAAAACAGAAGAAGCAATAGATATTTTACAAAACTACCTGCCGCAGGCTGACGAAGAGGAACGCTTTACGATTACTGAGCTTTATATCCAGTGGGGAATGCTGGAAGAAGCCAAGATGATTCTGCAGGAGCTTATGCAGCGATATCCAAAAGAAACGGAGCTGAAAGTCATGATGGCGGAAATTCATATCGATTTAAATGAAGATGAAGAAGCTATTGGTATTTTAAATGACTTTACTCCAGAAGATGAAGGATATCTAGAGGCCCTGCTCCAGCTGGCGGATCTTTATCAATCTCAAGGCCTTTTTGAAGTAGCCGAACAAAAACTTCTGACTGCAAAGCAGCTTGAGCCCAATGAAGCCATTATTGATTTCGCTCTCGGTGAACTTGCCTTTTCTAACGGGGAATATAACAAGTGTATTCCCTTCTATGAGAACGCTATGCATCATCAGCCGGTAATCGCAGATATTGAAGTAGCGACAAGGCTTGCTGAAGCATATGCAGCCAATGGAGAATTCGAACAGGCTCTCGAATATTTCCAGCAGGTACAGGAAGATAACCCTGAAGTGATGTTCCGTTACGGTTTTGTAGCTTATCAGGCTCAAAGAAATGATATAGCCATTAAAATTTGGGAAAAGCTAATAGATGAGGATCCTTATTATCAGTCGGTTTATCCCCTTCTATCAGCGGCATATGACGCTGAGGGCATGCCGAAAGAAGCTCTGGAAATGGCGAAAAAGGGACTGTCGAAAGATGAATATAACAAAGAACTGTATCATCTGGCAGGCTCTCTTTCACATAAAGCAGGAGATAAGGAAACCGGTTATAAATACATGAGGGAAGCTGTAGCTCTTGATCCAGGATATAAGAAAGCTGTCCTTTTCCTAATTGAAAATTATAAGAGTGATGGAGACTACGAAGCCATCATAGAATTAATTAACCAGCTGCTTTCCTTAGGAGAAGAGGACCCTAACCTTTATTTTGAACTTGCTAAAGCTTATGAGGAAGAAGAAGAATACGAACAGGCACTCGTTCATTATCAAACAGCCTATCCTTCCTTGAAAGAAGACGATGCCTTCTTAAAATCTTATGGATATTTCCTGATTGAAGAAGGAAGGATGACAGAAGGACGTAAAGTATTAGAAGAATACCTGGCCATTGATCCATCAGATACAGAAATTATAGAATTTGTTCATCGACTACGTGATTAATTTTATAAAGCGCAGGAGGGGCGCATTATGCAAACACCAATATCCGTTAATGAGAAGAAAGAATTTGTCCGTTGGTTCTTAAATCATTATCAATTGAAAAAGCGTGAAAGTGTTTGGATTCTAAACTACTTAATGAATCATGAATCATTGCTCACGAATGTGTGTTTTGTGGAAGACGTCAAGCTCTGTCCTCGTGGAATGGAAATAACAGCACAGGGAGTGAAGGACCCTCCATTTAGATTCTATAAGGGCCAAGTAATGACCAATGATGCTGAGAAGTCGTTTCACGATTTAAGAATGAATCAGGATGAACCGATATATATCCAGATGAATTTTGAAAACGCACACCAGTGCTCTATGTATGCTCTAGTGTTAGAGGATAACCCTTACCTGCCTAAAGATCACTACCTCAATGAAAATGACAGGGAGGAAGCAGAACAGCTGCTCTCTTCAAGCCTGCTTCTATACAAAAAAAGTGTGCTCGAAAAGCAAATTGATCAGTCTCTTGAGAAGGGAGACCAGGCCTCTTTTAAGAAGCTCGCTCAATCTTTGAGTGAAGTAAAAGAATCCTTGAAAAAATATGCTGTAAAGTAAAGTCAGCAGGAATTTTGCCTGTTGGCTTTTTTTTTTGTTTATTTTTAGTAGAATAAAAGAAGGCATGAAGGGAGAAGGATGAAATGCTATGGACAAAAAATGATTTAAAAATTTATCTCGCTGAAAAGGAATACGTAGACACCGTCTTTATTCCATTGGTTCCTTTTGATCCGGCTTCAGATAAAAATATGGAGAAAGAGGCCTTTCAAAACGAGATCAACCAGGTTTTCGCTCATTTACTCGAAAAAGAGTTTAAGGGCCGGATTCTCCTGTCTCCTTCCTATCACTATTTGACAGGAGAGCAGGAAAAGGAAGTAGATAGACTCAATCACTGGGTGGACTCCTATAAAAAACAGCCGTTTGAGCATGTGTTTTTGTTTACACTGGATCCGAAATGGAAAAAATATGAACGTCAGCTGGAAGGACAGCTTCTCTGGATTCCGGGACTGGGAAGTGGGGATCTTCAGTCTACAGAAACCAAATCGTTTATTAAAGAACAGGCAGGCCAAGTAAGCGATTTAATACAAGCCTACTGGTAACTGTTAAAACTTTCATATAGCTCGGATATTTTATTGACCGGGCTTTAAGATTACGCTATCATAGTAATGTCCTAGTAAACTGTATGTAACCGATCCATGTCGCATGGATTACAGCATAGAGGGGGGAAAAAAATGAGCGAAAAACAAAGAGTATCCCGTCGTCAATTTTTAAACTACACGCTAACTGGTGTTGGTGGTTTTATGGCTGCAGGAATGCTTGCGCCAATGGTAAGGTTTGCCATTGACCCTGTGTTAAAGCCATCCGCTGCTGGTGAATTTCAATCCGTGGCATCAGTTGATGAAATTACAAACGAACCGCAAAGATTCGAGTGGATGGTTGACCAAGTGGATGCATGGTATGAATCTGAAGTGCAGAAAACGGCTTGGGTTTATCGTACGGAAAATGACGAGATTGTTGCTCTTTCACCAATTTGTACACACTTGGGTTGTACAGTCGATTGGGGTTCGAATGAAGAGTACCCGGATCAGTTTTATTGTCCATGCCACGCGGGCCGCTACACTAAAGATGGTGTAAACGTACCAGGGACACCGCCGACGGCACCGCTGCCAGTCTACGAACACAAAGTTGAAGAAGGAATGCTTTACCTTGGTCTAGCACAAGAAAGATAGGGGGCGAAATTCATGCTGCAAAAAATTTATGACTGGGTCGATGAGCGTATTGACATCACACCATTATGGCGTGATATCGCCGACCACGAAGTGCCAGAACATGTCAATCCGGCCCACCATTTCTCAGCATTTGTTTACTGTTTTGGTGGTTTGACATTCTTTGTCACTGTTATTCAAATTCTTTCAGGAATGTTTTTAACAATGTATTATGTTCCTGATATCGAAAATGCCTGGCAATCTGTTTATTACCTACAAAGAGAAGTAGCATATGGTCAGATCGTTCGTGGTATGCACCACTGGGGCGCTAGTCTAGTTATCGTAATGTTATTTCTACATACTTTACGGGTGTTTTTCCAGGGAGCTTACAAGAAACCGCGTGAGCTTAACTGGATGGTAGGGGTATTATTATTCTTTGTTATGCTTGGTCTTGGGTTCACAGGCTACCTGCTTCCATGGGATAACAAAGCTTATTTTGCAACAGTAGTTGGTCTTGAAATTGCTGCGGCTACACCTTTTATCGGTGATATGCTTCTTACTTTGCTAGCCGGGGATCCGAACATCGTAGGAGCGCAGACACTTACTCGATTTTTTGCGATTCACGTGTTCTTCCTTCCAGCAGCATTATTTGGATTAATGGGAGCACACTTTGTATTAATCCGTAAACAAGGAATCTCCGGTCCACTATAAAATCGAATGACGAAAAGGAGGGAAAGCTGTGCATAGGGGAAAAGGGATGAAGTTCGTCGGTGACTCCCGAGTAACCGCCGAACAACGAGCGAATTTACCTAAAGATTATTCAGAATACCCTGGTCGTACGGAAGCATTTTGGCCGAACTTCCTTCTAAAAGAATGGTTGGCCGGTTCAGTCTTCCTCATTGGCTTTCTAATTTTAACGGCTGCTCACCCGTCACCGCTTGAGCAACAGGCAGATCCAACCAATGCAGGTTATATTCCACTGCCAGACTGGTACTTCCTGTTTTTGTACCAGTTTCTTAAATATCAGTACGCAGGTGGAGACTTTATTGTTTTAGGTGCGATTGTCATGCCGGGTCTGGCTTTTGGAGCATTATTACTTGCTCCGTTCTTGGACAGAGGTCCTGAACGTCGTCCATTAAAGCGTCCGATTGCTGTAGGGCTTATGATGCTCGGCTTTATTGCGACTTTCTGGTTAACTTACGAATCTGTCTCTCACGTGGATTACGCAGAGCGCAGTGAACAGTATGCGGTTGATGTTGAAGCTGAAGAAACTGAAATCGATACTGAAGCTGCCGGTTATGAGATCTATCAAAATAACTGCGCGAGCTGTCACGGAGGTAACTTAGAAGGTCAAGGAAACTACCCTGCATTACTGGATACACAACTTCCTGAAGAAAACATTAAAGATATCGCTCAAAATGGTATCGGTGAGATGCCTGAGGGGATTTTTGAAGGGTCTGAAGAAGAACTTAACGCTCTAGCTGCTTTTGTAGCCAATCCGACCGGTGAAGAAGGCGGAGAAGGTGAAGGAGAGGGCGAAGGCGGAGAAGAAGGGTCCGAAGAATAACATAATCTGGTATAAGCCGTGCTCTTCCTTCAGAGCACGGCTTATTTATGAGCGGAGGAGTAAGCGTGAGAGAATTTACGAACTACATATTAAATCATCGTACCTTTTTGATTTTACTGTTACTTATAAACATAGCAGGAACGATTTACGGATATGTATGGTATGGGTATCAGCTTGCTATAACAGACCCTATCTTTTATATTTTCGTTCCGGATAGTCCGACAGCCAGCTTGTTTTTTTCCATATTTCTTACTTTTTATATCTTCCGTAAAAATGTTCCTTATATTGAAGCGCTGGCTATGATTACCCTTTTAAAGTATGGAGTCTGGGCGGTGGTTATGAACGGCCTTACCCTGATGGAAAATGGAGAGCTTCCCTGGACAGGCTATATGCTGATTATGTCTCACGGGGCTATGGCCATACAAGGTTTATTATATGCTCCCTATTATAAAATTAGAATTAAGCATATTATTTTGGCGGCTATTTGGACGCTGCACAATGACGTCATCGATTATGTGTTTGAACAAATGCCTATTTACTCTTCGATCATGGATCATTTGCAGGAAATTGGCTACTTTACATTCTGGCTCAGTATAGCCTGCATAGCGATCTGTTATTATATGACTCAATCCCGTGTTCGACCGGTCTAATTGCTGCTCTCTCCTCATAGACTGTTGTAAGATCGTTCAAAAGGGGAGAGGCAGGAATGGGACGAGCTATTGCCGCAGTTTTACTAATGATGTTGGTATCAATCCTTTTATGTGTACAAGCTACAGCCACTACAAGCCCCGATCATGGTAAATGGGACTCATTTGTTACTCAATATCACTACCTTCTAGCCGATGGCAAAACAGAGCTTGCAGAAAAAATGCTGAATAATCGACTGTCAGAAATGGAAACCTATTATGAAGGACAGCCTATACAGCAGGAACAGACGTTTGAGAAGCTTAAGTCAGAAGCCGTGGAAGCACCGGAAAAAGCAGCTCGATTTTTATCTTTTCTGGAAGTCAGTGCGAACCCAGAGCCAAAACAGCTTCTGGCGCTAAAAACTTCCGCGCTTCAAGTTCAAGTAAAAGAAGCAGAAATCAGCCCTCAAGCGGCTGCAGAGCAATGGGAACAGCTGCTGCCTGTGATGGGAATATATTTTCCAACTGATCAAATAGAAGCTGTTTCTCAGATAATGAGCGGCTATGTAATGAATGGATCACCGGACTCTGTTCAGCCTCTGATTGACAGCCTCGAGGTTCTTGCAGTAGAAGCCGAGAAAGACACCCAGTATGATGCTGTGATCTGGACAGTTATCATTATTGGGACGACGATTTTACTTACGCTTGGATATGTGAGCTTTCGCAAGTTCCAGGCAGAAAAATCCCAGAAAAAATCCCGCTCAAAACAGAAGCTAAATAGTTGATTTTTCTTAGTTATTTGACTAAAATTGACCTATATAGCAGTACACATCTTAGTTGGGGGAATGTAAATGGAATTTCTCATTTATTTTGCTATAATCTTGATCGTGCCGATTTGGGCATCATCAAGGGTGAAAAGCACGTATAAAAAATATTCAAAAGTGCCGACCTCTTCGTCTATGACGGGAGCAGAAGTAGCTCGTAAAATCTTAAATGATAATGGAATCTTTGATGTAACGATTGAAGAAACCCGCGGTATGCTTTCAGATCATTATGATCCAAGGAATAAAGTTATCCGTTTATCGAGAGACATCTATCACGGCCGCTCGATGGCCGCTTCAGCTGTTGCAGCTCACGAAGTTGGTCACGCGATTCAGGATGACCAGGGATACGCTTTTCTGAAGTTTAGAAGTTCACTTGCGCCGCTAGCGAGCTTTGGGTCTAACAGCTCAATCTTCTTGATCATCGGTGGTATTCTGCTCAGTTGGTCAGGATTATTGTTAGCCGGTATTGTGTTCTTTGCTTTAGCGGTGTTGTTCCAATTTGTCACTCTGCCGGTTGAGTTTGATGCATCAAACCGGGCCATGGGCCAGTTGGTTTCAACTGGCGTTATCCGTAACGACGAAGAACGCCAGACGAAAAAAGTACTCAATGCTGCAGCGTTAACTTATGTAGCAGGTGCTTTAGTAGCATTAGCTGAATTACTTCGATTTGTTTTCATGTTTGTAGGCATGAACCAGGAATAAATAAAACCCCTTCTCAACCATGAGAAGGGGTTTTATAGTTGTTAGCAATTATATTGATTTATCGCTGTAGACGTGTACTCTCTAATTACATGAAAGCTGTCGGGAAAGAAGTGGTATTCGCTCCCGGCGTCGAGCGTGCATTCTAAGAGATAAGAAATTAGTCAGTTCGAGTTAATTGCAAACTTATACCACCGCTTGAGTCCTTCCGCTAAAATAAATAGTTGAGTGAAACAAAGGCTAATCATTGATTGGCCTTTTATTTTCATCAAGTGTAAAGCCTTCGCCGGCTACATCACTTACATGGCTGACCGTTACAAACGCATGAGGGTCGATCCGGTCAATAAGGGTTTTTAATCGGACAATTTCATTTTTCCCTATCACACAGTAGAGGACATCTCTTCGTGCTCCCGTAAATGAACCTCTTCCCTGAAGGACAGTGACACCGCGATCCATCTCTTCTAAGATCTTTTCAGAAATCTGCTGGCTTCTGTCCGAAATAATGGTCGTACCGCGGGCGGAATAAGCTCCCTCCTGAATGAAATCAATCACACGTGCTCCTACAAATACGGCGACGAGTGTGTACATACCTTTAATATGATCTAAGTAAGTAACAATGGAAGTGAAAATAACAACAGCATCAAATACAAACATAGCACGGCCCATGCTCCATCCTAAGTATTTATTCAGCAGACGGGCGATAATGTCTACACCGCCCGTTGTTCCGCCATAGCGGAAGATGATACCTAAGCCGACACCAATACAAACGCCGGCGAAAAGGGCAGCGAGAGTCAGGTCAGAGGCCAGATTAATTTCAATCATAAATATTTGGGAAAGCCAGATAAAAAAAGAAACAGAAAAGATTCCAATAAGAGAATAGAAGAAGGTTGTTCTCCCTAAAATACGCCACCCAATAATAAGAACTGGAATATTGAGGAGAATATTCATTAATGCCGGGTCCCAGTTAAATAAATAAAGCAGAAGCAAAGTGATTCCTGTAAAACCGCCTTCCCCTAACTCATTTTGAATGTTAAAGTGTACAAGTCCGAAAGAAAAAATAGCGGCACCTAATAAAATAAAGACGATATTTTTAACTTTTAATCCGAAAATTTTCATTAAATGTTCACCCCCGTTTTTCGCTCACGCTAACCATTATAGTGAATTGCCCTTCAACCTACAATCTTTAGTTCTAAAAATTTGTCAAAACTCCGCGTTTTGGCTAACATTACAATAGATAAGGCTTAAGCAAAGGAGTTTTTAGATGAACTATTCCACGAAGGAAATACAGGAAAGAGTAGACCGGTACATATCACAATTTAAGGAAGGTTATTTTTCTCCGTTAAGCCTGCAGGCCCGTTTAACAGAAGAAGTTGGAGAAATGGCTAGAGAAATTAATCATCTGTATGGAGAGAAACCAAAAAAATCGACCGAAAAAGAAAAAGCATTGGAAGAAGAACTGGGTGACGTGATTTTCGTACTCACATGTTTTGCAAATTCATTAAATATCGATCTATCGGATGCTTTTGACCGGTCCATGAGTAAAATTGAAGTCAGAGACCGTGACCGATGGACAAGAAAAGAAGGAGAGACAAACGATGAGTAAAATTAAATGTATTGTGGCAGGCCCGAGAGGAAAAATGGGGAGTGAAGCACTAAGATTAATTGAAAAAGAAGATTCACTTGAGCTTGCGGCATGTATTGACCGAAAGCATGAAGGAGAGCTTGTCAAAAACATCCCCGGGCTGCCTGACCTTGATGGTGTTATTTATACAGATGCAGAAGCTTGTTTACTAGAGACAGAGGCAGATGTCCTGATCGACCTAACGACGCCCGAGTATGGGTATAAGCATACAAAACTCGCTTTAGAAAATGGTGTCCGTCCGGTTGTAGGAACGACTGGTTTTACAGAAGACCAGCTTGATGAATTAAAGGAGCTGGCAGAAGAGAAACAGCTCGGAGCAGTCATTGCCCCTAATTTTGCAGTGGGTGCTGTTCTTATGATGCAGTTTTCTAAATGGGCGGCGAAGCATTTTGATGATGTGGAAATTATTGAAAAGCACCACGACCAAAAGTTAGACGCTCCTTCAGGTACAGCTGTTAAAACAGCTCAGCTGATCCAGGAGGAAAGAGAGTCTCATAAGCAGGGACACCCTGATGAAAAAGAAACCATCTCAGGAGCGCGAGGTGCGGAAATGGATGGAATGCGCATTCACAGTCTTCGCCTGCCGGGTCTTGTCGCCCATCAGGAGGTCGTATTTGGAGGCCTGGGACAGACATTAACCATTAAGCATGATTCTTATACCAGAGAATCATTTATGTCAGGTGTTAAGCTTTCGGCTGAACAGGTTATGAATTTTACCGGACTCGTTTACGGTTTAGAACATTTGCTTGACTAAAGGAGGCTGCTTATGAATATTGCTCTGATTGCGCATGATGAGAAGAAACAGGAAATGATTCAATTTACAGTGGCTTACAAAGATATTTTGAAGAAGCATATGCTTTTTGCTACGGGAACAACCGGAACGAAAATCGAAGATGCTACCCAGCTGCCGATCGTAAAATTTCAATCTGGACCGTTAGGCGGAGACCAGCAAATCGGAGCAAAGATTGCTGAAGAGCAAATGGATATCATCATATTTTTGAGAGATCCGCTCACGGCCCAGCCTCATGAGCCTGATATTACAGCACTGCTTCGTTTATGCGATGTTCATCAGATCCCTGTTGTAACAAATCTGGCCGGTGCAGAAATTGTTATTCGTGCCTTGGACCGTGGAGACATGGACTGGCGAAATATAGTGAAAGAAAAGAAAGACTAGGTGTAAGTTATGACGAAAATTGGCATCACCTGTTATCCCACTGTAGGAGGTTCAGGTGTCATTGCAACAGAACTAGGAAAATTATTAGCCGAAAAAGGACATGAGATTCATTTCATAGCATCACAGGTCCCTTTTAGATTGAACAGGGTTTATCCAAATATTTTTTATCACGAAGTAGAAGTGAGTAATTATCCAGTCTTTCAGCACCCTCCTTACGACTTGTCGCTCGCGAATAAGATGGCGGAAGTAATCGATCGGGAGGAGCTTGATATTTTACACGTTCACTATGCCATGCCGCATGCGGTATTAGCTATTCTTGCAAAGCAGATGTGTGAACGAGATGTAAAAATAATAACAACTCTCCATGGGACAGACATTACTGTGCTTGGGATTGATTCAAGCTTAAAGCGGATGATTAGATTTGGCATCGAACAATCGGACAGGGTGACAGCTGTGTCTAACAGCCTGGTTAGGCAGACGGTCGAGCAGCTCGAGACGAACAAACAGATGGATGTCATCTATAACTTCGTTGATGAGAGAGAATATTACCGAAAAAAATCTACTTTAAAAGCTCAGTTCAATATTGAAGAAGATGAGAAGGTTATTATTCATATTTCCAACTTTCGTAAGGTGAAAAGAGTTCAGGATATTATTAAAGTTTTTAAGGAAATCTCTAAAGAAACACCTTCTAAGCTTCTGCTCATAGGAGACGGCCCGGAATATGCAGAATGTTATCAGCTCGTTAAGAGCCTTAACCTTGAAGAGCATGTATTATTTCTAGGGAAACAGGATAACGTCAGCGATCTGCTGTCTATGTCAGATTTAAAGCTGCTGCTTTCTGAAAAAGAGAGTTTTGGCCTCGTTCTTCTTGAAGCGATGGCCTGCGGGGTTCCTTGTATTGGGACAAATATTGGCGGTATCCCTGAAGTTATTGATCATGAGGTGACCGGTTTTATTGGAGAACTCGGTAACATTAAACAACTAAGCCAATATGCGATTGAACTTCTTAAAGACGAGGAGAAACTCGCGGCATTTTCCGACCGTGCGGAAAGAGCAGTGAAGGAAAAATTTTCTTCTTCTTTTGTCGTTCAACAATATGAAGAGTTGTATGCCCAGGTGTTAAATAATGAATAATCAAATGGAAAAGGCGTTTGAAATCATTGAAAAGATTAATGCGGCAGGCGGGACGGCACATGTTGTCGGCGGTGCGTTAAGAGATGCACTGCTGAACCGGGAAATCGGGGATGTTGATATTGCGACATCGCTTGAACCTATGCAGATAATAGATCTGTTTGAAAAGGTTATTCCTGTTGGGATTGAGCATGGGACTGTCCTCGTCCGCTACCGTTCGGAGTCTTTTGAAGTGACCACTTACCGGAAAGAAGAAGGATATGAGGATTACCGCCATCCTGATAAAGTCGCTTTTATAAGATCAATTGAAGAAGATTTAGCGCGCAGAGACTTTACTATTAATGCCATGGCGATGGATCATACAAAAGAAGTTATCGATCCTTTTTACGGTAAGCAGGATTTACAAAACAGGGTGATCAGAGCTGTAGGTGATGCAGAAGTCAGGTTCAAAGAAGACCCGCTTAGGATGATGAGAGCCCTCCGTTTCTGCAGCCAGCTTAAATTTACGTTAGAAGAGTCTACCTTTCAGGCGATTACTCGTCTAACTCATTTACTCGAGCATATTTCCATCGAACGAATTGCTCTAGAATATGAGAAGCTTATGGCAGGCAAAGGGTATAAGAAAGCCATTGAGATATGCAAAGATGTCGGTCTCTACCGTTACCTGCCTGTCTTTAAGGAGCAGCCTGAATTGATCCATCACGTCCCAAAAGCAGCCTTGAAAAATTTTGCCGATGTTATTACTTTTTACTGTGAATATTCTTCTATTTTCAGTGTGAACGACTGGGTTAAGCAGTGGAAGCTCTCCAATCAGGTAAAGAGAGAAGCTGTTCAATTGTCTTCTGCCATTGAGCAATTCAAAAAAGGCGAAAAACAGGCGTGGATTGTGTACAAGCTTCCGGATCCTTTAATCAGCCGTCTCATAGAGGTAGGATTTGCTCTTGGGTACGAAATAAACGGGGAAGAGCTGACGGATGAGCACAGAAAGCTTGCGATTAAAGACAGGAAGGATTTGGCTTTTCAAGCCGAAGACCTTCTGCAAGTATATAAGGATCAACCAAAGGGACCCTGGATAGGGAAGCTTCTCGAATCAATCGAGTACGCGGTGGTTACTAATCAGCTGCCTAACCATTATCAATCTATAAAGGAATGGATTATAGAATGGAATCTACCCGAAACCGATTAATACATTTACTTAATGAGAATGAAGGCTATCAATCCGGACAGGACCTTTCCGAGAAGCTTAGCATTTCAAGAACAGCTGTTTGGAAGCATATGAAAGAATTGGAGAAGGACGGCTACCAGATTGAAGCCGTTCAGCGAAAAGGGTATCGTATCGTGTCATCTCCGGATAAAATCAGCGAAAATACGCTGCAATGGGGACTGAAAACCGAGTGGATGGCCAAACAAATGCATCATTTTGAAGAAGTGACTTCTACACAGGATGTAGCTCACCAGCTGGCTAAACAGGGTAAGCCCCACGGTACAGTCGTTATCGCTGATCAGCAGCTAAAAGGCAAGGGAAGAATGGAACGGCCATGGGATTCTCCAAAAGGAAAAGGTATCTGGATGAGCGTTCTGCTTCGGCCAAAATTGCTCCCGATTCAGGCGCCTCAGCTGACACTTCTTGCAGCTACAGTGCTCGCAGAGGTAATCGAACAGCAGACAGGACTAAAGCCGCAAATCAAGTGGCCGAATGATATTCTGCTGGAGCATAAAAAAATGGCCGGCATTCTAACAGAAATGCAGGCGGAACAGGATCAGATTCAATATGTAGTGCTTGGAATGGGGTTAAACGTGAATCAGAAGCTGGAGGACATTCCGGAAGCATTGCGTCACAAAGCAACCTCGTTACTGGTGGAAACAGATGAGGAGTGGGGCATCCAGGAAATGATCCAGGCGATTCTTACTCAATTTGAAAAGACATACGACCGCTTTATTGAAGAAGGTTTTCAGCACATTAAACAGACTTGGGAAAATTATGGCTATAAAATAGGCGAAGAAGTTGAAATTTCAACTTTACGCAAAAGTTGGAAAGCCACACTTCTCGGCATAGAACCAGACGGTGCACTGCGGGCGAAAGATCAAGATGGGAAAGAAGAAAAACTCTACTCAGCGGAAATACATTGGGGAGAGGGAGGTTATCATGCTTAACAAAACAAAGTTTCAAAAAATGAAAGCTGAAGAAGACAAGATCACGATGATTACAGCTTATGACTATCCGTCAGCTAAAATTGCCGAAAAAGCAGGGATGGATATGATTCTGGTCGGTGACAGTTTAGGGATGGTGGTCTTAGGATACGATTCCACCATTCCTGTAACCGTGGAAGACATGTGCCACCACGGCAAGGCAGTAAGAAGGGGTGCGCCTAATACTTTTGTAGTAGTTGATATGCCGTTTATGTCCTATCACATTTCGATGGAAGAAACAATGAAGAATGCAGCCAAGCTTTTTCAGGAAACCCGGGCACAGGCGCTGAAAGTAGAGGGAGCCGGTGAGGTGCTTTCTACGATTGAACGCCTAACTCAGGGAGGAATTCCTGTTGTCGGCCACTTAGGGTTGACTCCCCAGTCTGTTAATGTGTTAGGAGGATATAAAGTACAAGGGAAGGATGCCGAGGCTGCCGAACAGCTGCTGCAGGACGCCAAGGCAGTAGAAGAAGCTGGTGCTATTATGCTTGTACTTGAATGCGTGCCTAAAGAACTAGCAGAAATGATTTCTAAAGAATTGTCGATCCCAACAATTGGAATCGGAGCTGGAGCTTCAGTGGACGGGCAGGTACTCGTTTATCATGACATTTTAAAATACGGAGTCGACCGTCTTCCTAAGTTCGTTCAATCCTACATGGACAGCAATGAAACGGTGACAAGCGCCGTTCAGTCTTATGTACATGATGTAAAAGCAGGGGATTTTCCGGCAGAAGAGCACACCTTTACAATGGATCCTTCATTATTGCCGAAAAGATAGGAGTTTTAGAGTATGCAAGTGTTAGAAAGTATCCAAGCGGTTCAGCAAAGCAGCCAAGCTTTTAAAGCAGTCGGGAATAGCGTCGGCTATGTACCAACGATGGGCTATTTGCATGAGGGACATATCGAGCTCATTAAGAGAGCTAAGAAAGAAAATGATATTGTGATTCTTAGTATTTTTATAAATCCGCTCCAATTTGGGCAAAATGAAGACCTGGATGCTTATCCAAGAGACCGTGAACATGACTTAAAGACTGCAGAAGAGCATGGGGTCGACGTCGTCTTTTATCCAACGGAATCTATCATGTACCCTCGACCGATGTCTCTGGCCATTTCTGTTAATAAACGAACGGACGTTTTATGCGGACGCAGCCGGCCGGGCCATTTCGAAGGGGTTGTAACGGTACTTACTAAGCTGTTTAATATTTGTCAGCCGGACAGAGTATATTTTGGAATGAAAGATGCCCAGCAGGTCGCAGTCGTCGACGCTCTTATTGAGGATTTCAATTTTCCAGTTGAGCTTGTCGCTGTGTCTACTGTACGAGAAGAGGACGGGCTGGCGAAAAGCAGCCGTAATGTAAACTTAAGTGCAGAAGAAAGAGCAGAAGCCCCGGCTATTTTGGAGGCGCTAATGCTCGGACGATCACTCGTTGAAAATGGGGAAAAAAATCCTGTCGAGATCAGAGCGCAAATTAGACAGTTTCTTGAAAATAAAACTCATGGTAGAATAGACTATATTGAGTTATTATCTTACCCTGCACTAGAGGCTGTTGATACTGTGAAAGGACAAGTTATCTTGGCAGCGGCTGTTCATTACAGCAAGGCGAGGCTGATTGATAACATCGTCTTTGAGGCAGACGGCACAGCAGGTTAAGTGATCAAGGAGGAAACATCGTGTTTCGAACAATGATGAAAGCAAAAATTCACCGTGCCCGCGTAACAGAAGCCAATTTAAATTACGTGGGAAGCATAACGATAGATCAGGATATATTAGATGTGGTAGGAATACTTCCCCACGAAAAAGTTCAAGTCGTCAATAATAATAATGGTGCACGTCTAGAAACCTACGTCATTCCCGGCGAAAGAGGCAGCGGGGTAGTCTGCTTAAACGGTGCTGCAGCCCGTCTTGTACAGCCTGAGGATGTTGTTATTATTGTGTCTTACGCTATACTTAGTGAAGAAGAGCTTGCAGAATTCAAACCGAAAATCGCGCTTATGGACGAGAATAACGATGTGGTTGAGGTCATAGAAGAAGAACCGCCGCTTACCGCAGTTACTTTATAAATATTAAGTCACGAAGTAAGGATCTTGGCCGGGTTATACAGGCAAGATCCTTATTTTATGCCGGCAGGAAAAGGAGGGGATTTTGTTGGCAGCTTTTGCAATTGTAGATTTAGAAACAACAGGCAATTCATCCACTCAAAAAGACCGGATCATTGAGATAGGAATCGTTGTTTTAAAAGACGGGAAAGTCATAGAGGAATTCTCAAGTTTAGTATATCCTGAGCGGAATATCCCTCCTTTTATTACGTCATTAACAGGCATTTCAGAAGAAGATGTCTCCCATGCCCCGCTGTTTTCGGAAATTGTGGAAGAAGTTTATAAGCTCTGTCAGGGAGCTTACATAGTAGCTCACAACATTGAATTTGACATGCGTTTTTTAAACGCTGAATTCAATCTTTGCGGTTACCCTTCTTTAAACAACCCTATTTTGGATACAGTAGAGCTTGCTAGAATACTGCTTCCGACATCCGCAAGTTTTAAATTAGGACGGCTGGCTGAGAAGCTCAGCCTCGGCCATGACCAGCCGCACCGTGCACTTTCAGATGCCCAGGTCACGAGTGATCTTCTCATTTATCTGCTGGACGTTTTAAAGAAGCTGCCAGAGCGGACACTTACTCACCTGCTAAAGGTTTCTGACCATTTAAAAAGTGAACTTCGGCCATTCATCGAGTCGGCGATCGAGTATGAAAGGTATCAAGTGCAGGATAGTGAAGACCATCACATATGGCACGGTATCGCTGTGAAAAAGATTCCTGAGGTTTCAAGCTCCTCAGCGCCTCCTTCAGAGGAATTCTCTGAATGGACGAATCAGGTTTTTCAAGGGGAAAGTGGATTGAAAAATCATATTAAAGGATATGAGTACCGTAAAGGGCAGCAGGAAATGGCAGAGAAAGTGTATCAGTCATTTGTTGATAATCAGCACGCTATGATTGAAGCAGGGGCAGGTACAGGGAAATCGATCGGCTATTTATTGCCGTCTCTTTATTATGCATTAAAATACAACCAGAAAATTGTCGTCTCTACACATACGACCGCCCTGCAGAATCAATTGTTATATGAAGAAATACCTAAGCTCGCTAAGCTTACCAACCGTCCTGTGAACACGGTGCTTTATAAGGGAAGAAGCCATTATATCAGCCTTCTGCATTTCCGGTACGAGCTTGATCACTCTCAAGATGATAACTACGATACAGCTCTTGCGAAAGCCATGATCCTAGTCTGGCTGACAGAAACAACGACTGGAGATATTGATGAAGTACAGCTTCCTTCCAACGGGGAGCAGTTTTGGCATAAAATTTCTGCTGAGCAGGCAGGAAAAACAACGAAGGCAGAAGCGGCGGGTACGTATTTCATGTGGGCGGAAAAGAGAGCAGAAGAAGCAGACATCGTCATTTCGAATCATTCCATCCTCTGCCTTGATTTAATCAGTTCCAAACCTTATCTGCCTTACTATGACAAAGTGGTTATCGATGAAGCCCATCAGCTCGAAACGGTAGCCAGCAGGTATTTTGGGATCAAGCTGAATGTAAAAGAACTTCAAAAACAGCTTTCTCAGATGAATGACAGTCTGACTGATAAATCGGTGACAGCAGGTGTTCCTCAATTGAAGCCTAAGGTGGAAATTTGCCGATCAGCTATTGATGAAGCAAAAGAAGAATTGGCCCAGCTTTCTAAATTTCTATACAGCCGTTTAAGAAGAAAGAGAAAAAAATCGGATCTTTCCAAAAATGATATTGGGAGAATTCAATTATCGCTTAACGAAGTAAAAGATCCATCTATCCTTATCACTGCTCATGAAATGGTTCAGAGGTTTTTAGGGCGCATGAGTGAGACTGGACGGGGAATTCAGTCGGTCATTGATCAGCTCGTTGTTACCGATCAGTTAATGAGTGATACCGTTGAGGATATTATCATAAGCCGGCTTAAGCACTCGCTAGGCATTTGTCAGCAGATGAAAGAACATCTCGGCTGTTACTTTACGGATTTGAATGAAGAAGAAACAAAATGGATTGAGATTGATGGAGAAGGTCCCAATCATTCGACCTTCTTATTCAGCGAACCGGTTCATCTAGAGGAACTGCTTCATGACGAACTATTTAGCAAAAAGGAAAGTGTCGTCTTAACGAGTGCGACACTTACAGCTAACAAGTCATTTTCCTATATTAAGAAAAGTATCGGTCTATACGATGATGAGAACCTCATTGAAGCCAGCATTCCTTCTCCCTACCGATTTGATGAAAATGTCCGGCTAATGATCCCAAATGACTTTCCTAATATAAAGGATGACCCTGACGAATATGTGTTAGCCGTTGGAGAAGCAATCTACTCAATGGCTCACGTAACGAAAGGAAGAATGCTCGTATTATTTACTTCCTATGAAATGCTGCGCAAAACATATGAGCTGTTGAAAGAGTTAATTCTGCCCGAGGAATATATGATTTTCGGGCAGGGGGTCTCAAGCGGCAGCCGTGACCGTTTGAAGAAAAACTTTCAGGCTTTTGACCAGTCGATTTTGCTTGGAACCAGCTCATTCTGGGAAGGTGTCGACATTCCTGGCGATGATTTGTCCTGCCTGGTGATCGTAAGGCTTCCGTTCCACCCGCCTGACCAGCCGGTACAGAAGAGAAGGGAAATGGAATTAAAAGAAGCCGGAAGAAATCCTTTTATGGAATATTCCCTTCCTCAGGCGATTCTTCGATTTAGGCAGGGATTTGGCCGATTAATACGGACGAGTACCGACAGAGGCATTGTTTTTGTATGTGATCAGCGTATTATGGAAGCGAGATATGGAAAGTATTTTATAAATTCGATTCCGAAGGTTCCGATGTCCTATGAATCAACGTCTAAATTAATCAAGGATATGGAAGAATGGCTATAATTTTAAGCGGATGATTTCATTTCGACTAATTCCTGTTATAATTAACAAAGTATTTACCGATAACGAGAAAAAAAGGCAGGGGAAGCATAGATGAGCAATAAGATAGAAACACTTTCTACTGTAAGGATTCAGAAAACCGATGATTTATACAAACTGGTTGATACCCTGAACCGTACATTAAAAGAAGAAAACCTTATGTTTGGAATGGCGCTTGATGAAGATGATCGGGACACAGCCGTCTTCACAATTTACCGCACCTAGCTGGGTGAAGTGGGCTCTTCTCATCACAGGGATTTTATTTGTTATCATTTTTACCCTGTGTACATGGATGTATCTTCATATCAACGACAGTAAAACACAGAATTATGACAAAGCGAAAACCTTTGCCAAAGAAGAAGCCGGCTTTAATCAGGTGGATAATGTGACGCGCTACAATGGCCAAACCGTCATTCATATAGTTAACGGCACGACGAAAGATGGAGAGGACATGTATGCATTCATTAATGTTGAGGAAATGGAAGTTTTATCTACTCTTTCCTCTGAACAAATGATCAGCGGGGAAGCATTAAGAAGCGAAATAGAAGCCGGATGCAGCAGCTGTGAATGGGTAGATACACAGCTGGCCTTTGAAGAAAACCGGCCTGTCTGGGAACTTACTTACAAAGATGATAGTAACCGCTATGTATTTGAATACATTGACGTGGAAAATGGAGAACAGGTCCAAAGGTTTGCCTTTAGGCAGCCTTAATCATAATGAAGGAGTGAACGAATTTGGAATTAGCACAAAGAGTACAAGCACTTACACCATCAAGCACACTTGCAATTACAGCAAAAGCTAAAGCTTTAAAAGCAGAAGGTCATGATGTTATCGGCTTAGGGGCGGGAGAACCGGATTTTAACACTCCATCCCATATTCTTGAAGCGGCAAAGCGTTCAATGGATGAGGGGCATACAAAATATACACCAGCTGGCGGAATTCCTCCGTTAAAGGATGCCATTATTCAAAAAATGAAAAAAGATCAGGACCTGACGTATGCCCAGTCTCAAGTCATCGTAACGACAGGGGCCAAACATGCTTTGTTCACTTTATTTCAAGTTCTGCTTAATAAAGGTGATGAAGTAATTGTTCCTGCTCCTTACTGGGTAAGCTATCCTGAACAAATAAAACTCGCGGAAGGCGTCCCTGTAGTTATAGAAACATCAGAAAAGCAGCAGTTTAAACTGACTCCGGAGCAGCTTGAAGAATCTATTACGGAAAAAACGAAAGCCGTTATTATTAATTCTCCGAGTAATCCAACAGGCATGATGTACACTGAAGAAGAACTAAAGGCACTGGGAGAAGTGTGTCTGAAAAATAACATACTTATCGTTTCTGATGAGATTTACGAGAAACTGATTTACACGAAAACACCTCATGTTTCAATGGCTCAGCTTTCTGAGGATCTGTATAAGCAGACGGTTATTATTAACGGCGTTTCCAAGTCCCACTCTATGACAGGATGGAGAATCGGATATGCTTTAGGGAATGCTGAGATTATAAAGGCAATGTCTAATTTAGCTTCTCATTCTACTTCTAACCCGACATCGGTAGCTCAGTATGCTGCACTTGCGGCCTACACGGGATCAGATGAAAAGGTGGAAGAGATGAAGGATGCGTTTAGTGAACGCTTGGAGAAGCTCCACCAATGGCTCGTCGACATTCCAGGTGTTCATTGTGAAAAGCCTGAAGGAGCCTTTTACTTATTCCCTAATGTAAAAGAAGCAGCCGATAACTGTGGTTTTAACAGTGTTGATGACTGGGTAACAGCTTTATTGGATGAAGAGAAAGTGGCACTCGTTCCCGGTTCAGGGTTCGGCTCACCGGAAAATGTCCGATTAAGCTATGCTACTTCATTAGAACAGCTGGAAGAAGCGGCTGCACGTATCAAGAAATTTGTTGAAAAACATCAATCTTAAAGGTTAGCTTGGAGGTATTTAGTGTGAAGACAACAATAACAGAAGTCTCAAAATATGTGGGACAGGAAGTTACGATCGGAGCATGGCTCCGCAATAAACGTTCAAGCGGAAAAATCGCATTTTTACAGATGCGTGATGGAACTGGGTTCATGCAGGGAGTTATTGTAAAGGCTGAATTAGGAGAAGAGAAATTTCAGGAAGCTAAAGCATTGACACAGGAAACATCTCTATATGTTACTGGTACTATCGTTGAAGATTCTCGCTCTTCTTTTGGCTATGAGATGCAGGTAAGTGATTTTGAAGTCATTCATGCAGCAGAGGATTATCCGATAACGCCAAAAGAACACGGTACAGAATTTTTAATGGACCACCGTCACTTATGGCTTCGCTCAAGAAAGCAGCATGCTGTAATGAAAGTTCGTAATGAAATCATCCGCGCCACATATGAATTTTTTAACGAGAACGGCTATGTAAAAATAGATCCCCCTATCTTAACGGGCTCTTCTGCAGAAGGAACGACGGAACTTTTCCATACGAAGTACTTTGATGAAGATGCTTTTCTTTCTCAAAGCGGACAGTTGTACATGGAAGCAGCAGCCATGGCTTTCGGAAAGGTCTTCAGCTTCGGCCCAACGTTCCGTGCGGAGAAGTCAAAGACACGCCGCCACTTGATCGAATTTTGGATGATCGAGCCGGAAATGGCCTTTATGGACCATGAAGACAGCTTACAAGTTCAGGAGCAGTATGTCTCGCATGTGGTTCAGTCCGTCCTTAAAAACTGTAAGTTGGATCTAGAAGCCTTAGAGAGAGATACTTCTGTATTAGAGAAGATTATGGCGCCTTTCCCGCGCATTAGTTACGATGAAGCGATCGATCTGTTAAAAGAAAAAGGCTTTAAAGATATTGAGTGGGGAGAAGACTTCGGGGCACCGCATGAAACGGCTATTGCTGAAAGCTTTGAGAAACCGGTATTTATTACGAATTATCCGGCTGACATTAAAGCTTTCTATATGAAACCTGACCCTAATCGTCCGGAAGTTGTGCTCTGTGCCGATTTAATCGCTCCAGAAGGGTACGGAGAGATTATTGGCGGATCCCAGCGTATCGATGATTTAGAACTCATGAAAAAGCGTTATGAAGAACACGAATTGACAGGAGATGCCTACCAGTGGTATTTACATCTCCGTCAATACGGCAGTGTCCCCCATTCCGGCTTTGGACTGGGTCTTGAGCGAACAGTCGCCTGGCTTTCTGGAGTAGAACACGTCAGAGAAACTATTCCATTTCCACGCTTGCTTAACCGCTTGTATCCATAAAAAATTAAGAGATAATGGTAAACACCGATAAAGGAAGCTCCTAAATCGGTGTTTTCATTGTGTTGAACACCAAGAAACGAGGTGATGGGAATGGCTAAATACCGAAAATTTCAAGAAATTATGGACAGCCAGATTTCAATTCCGAAAGCATTAATAACAGATTACAGAAGTTTGGGTATTGGAGAAAAAGAGCTGGTAGTCCTTTTACAGATCCATCAATTTCATATAGCAGGAAACTCTTTTCCTACCCCTGATGAGATCGCTGAATTAACATCGTTTACACCAGAGGAATGCACCCAGGTGCTGCGAATCCTTATTCAAAAGCAGATTATAACCATCGAACAAAAGGACAGGACGGCACGAAACATTGGAAATGAATGTTATTCACTAGAGCCTCTTTGGGAGAAGTTATTCACTTGTTCTGCCAATGGCCCGACACCTGTTCAATCGACAGAAAATCTTTTTTCTTTATTTGAGCAGGAGTTCGGCCGGCCGTTATCTCCTTTTGAAATAGAAAATATAAATATCTGGCTTGACCAGGAAGAGCAGGAACCTGCTCTTATTAAAGCGGCTCTGCGGGAAGCTGTATTAATGGGCAAATTAAACTTTAAATACATTGATCGTATTTTAAGAGAATGGAAGAAAAAAGGGATACACTCTGTCGAACAGGCAAGGCAGCATGGTAAACAATTCAGGCAGGGACAAGCAAAAGAACATCCAGCAAAGAAAACTGCTCCTAAGCGTGATGTATCTCTGTATTATAACTGGCTGGAAGAGGAATAGGGGGGACTTGATGTTAACGAAGAAGCAGATTCGCTATTGCCTCGATACATTTGAGGAAATGTTTCCAGAAGCCGAGTGCGAACTAACTCACGATAATCCTTTTGAACTGTTAATAGCTGTCGTTTTATCCGCCCAAGCAACGGATGCACTCGTCAACAAAGTGACACCAAACCTTTTTAAGAAATATCAGACCCCTGAAGATTACCTCAGCGTTCCGTTAGAAGAATTGGAACAGGATATTAAATCAATCGGTCTGTATCGAAGCAAAGCAAAAAACATTCAAAAGCTGTGCCGAACAATAATCGATAAGTTTAATGGAGAAGTGCCTCCGACACAAAAGCAGCTGGAAAGCCTAGCAGGAGTAGGACGAAAAACCGCAAATGTCGTCGCTTCTGTAGCTTTTGGCGAGCCGGCGATTGCAGTAGATACGCATGTGGATCGAGTGTCCAAACGTCTAGGCTTCTGCCGCTATAAAGATTCCGTGTTAGAAGTGGAGAAGACGTTAATGAAAAAAATTCCTCGAGAGGAATGGAGCGACACTCATCACCGAATGATCTTCTTTGGAAGATATCATTGTAAAGCCAAGCGGCCCAATTGTTTTGAATGTCCGCTGTTATTTCTTTGCCGGGAAGGGCAGAAACGAAAACGTAAAGAAGAGAAATTAAAAAGCTCCAAGCCTTAAGGCTTGGAGCTTTAATTATTTATTTTTACTGTTCTTCTTCTTGTTCTCCTTCACCGTCAGAAGCAGGCTCTTCTTCAGTACCAGGTTCGGATTCACCTTCTTGGTTTTGTTCTTCTCCTGATTCTTCGCCTTCTTCAGCCGGCGGAGTTTCCTCAGCATCTTCTTCATTACCATTTCCGTTTTGGCCGTTATTCCCACTGCCATTTCCTTGGTTTTCATTACCATTGCCTTCTCCGTTACTGTTGCCGCCGTTTCCGTTTTCGTTTTGATCTTCTTCAGGGTTTTCGTTCGATCCTTCATCACCTTGTTCTTCACCTGAATTGTTTTGTTCTTCTTTATTCTCTTCTGGCTGTTCAGCATCTTCTTCACCGCCAGGAACTGTGGCAGAAGCGGAAGATGGATCACTTCTTTCCGCATCTCCATCTTTGCTGATCGCTACCACTGTAAACTCATAGGTAGAGCCCGGCTGGATTTGCGATACTTCCATACTTCGGCTGTCGGTTGTCGTCAGCTCTCTGGAATCGCCGCCGTCAATAGCTACGGATACTTCAAAGGTAACATTGTCTTCGCTATGATCCCACTCAAGATCAATTGCTTGTGATTCTTCATTATAATTAGCAGACAAGCCGCTTACAGGATCCAATTTATCAAACTGCTCGGATGTTTCTGTAGGCTGATTATCTACGTGGAACAACTCTGTAACAATTTGACTTTCTGGAGTATAGTCACTAGGCAGTTCTGCCGGGCGGGAGCCTTCTTCGACATCAACCCATTGTACAGAATCCGGCTTTGTGAAGTCACTTGTCTCTTTTCCAGCAGATATATCCTGCATAACATACTTAAACAGCTGTCTTGGGATTTGCTGTGAGCTGTCGGAAAGGTTCTCATTATTTTCACTGTAACCCGTCCAGATGGATACACTATAGTTCGTAGTATAGCCGCTGAACCATACATCAGGAACAATCGAGGTTCCGTCTTCGAGGTTCCGGTTGGTTGTCCCCGTTTTCCCGGCAACCGGCAGACCTGGAATATTAGCTGCTCTTCCCGTCCCTTCTTCCATTACAGTTCCAAGCATAGAAGTGATCATATAAGCCGTATAGTCACTCATAGCTGATTTGGATTCAGGCGTCATGTCAACAGATTCTCCCTCAGGAGTTTCTCCCTTTCTAACAGTAAACGGTTCGTTATATTTACCGCCATTACCAAAGGCTGCGTAGGCTCCGCTCATCTGCACCGGGTTTGTCAGAACTCCGCCACCGATAGCATCACTGAGATACATTTCGGAATTCTCGAATGAAAAACCTAATCCTTCAACGAATGGCTGAGCCTTTTCAGGTCCGACCTCCTGCAATGTTTTAATAGCAGGGATGTTAAGAGAATCCTTTAGGGCATCTCTCATACTTACCCAGCCTCTGAATCGATCGTCATAGTTGCCGGGAGACCAGGCATCTTCACCACTGCCAATTGTAATTTCTTCATCATTTATTTGATGATAAGTAGACAGCTTTTCGTTTTCAATAGCTGGTCCATAGGCTGCAATTGGTTTAAAGGTAGAACCAGGCTGCCTGTTAATATCAGAGGCGTAATTGTAGCCTCCAGTTGTATAGTCGCGTCCTCCTCCAATTGCACGGATAGCACCTGTTTTAGTATCAGTGACAGCAATACCAGACTGTAGCTTTTCATTCGGCCAGGCAATAGGGCCTTCACCGCTCAGAGCCTGTTCAACTGTTTCCTGGGCATTCGGGTCTATCGTTGTGTGAATTTCAAGGCCGTCTTTATAAATATCGGCTCCATCCATTTTTTTACTTACTTCTTTTGCCACTTGATCAATGAACGCTTTATAAGGTCTTTCTTTATCTTTCTGCTCGGTTAAAAGATCTTCGACGTTCGTCTCTTTAGCTTTTTCTGCGTCTTCTTCTGAAATCTTATCATGCTGTACCATTAGATTTAATACCGTGCTCATTCTCTTCTGAGCGAGGTCAGGATTTTCATATGGATCATATCCTGACGGGCGCTGCGGCAGGCCGGCTAGCAGAGCCATTTCAGGCAGAGTTAATTCTTTCAGTTCGCTCTTTCCGAAATAAGTTTCTGAAGCTTCAATGATTCCATAAGCGCCTTGGCCGTAATAAATTTTGTTAAGGTACATTTCTAAAATGGTTTCTTTGGAATATTCTTGATCTAATTTAATCGCAAGGTACTGTTCCTGTACTTTTCGCTCGAGCGTCTTATTACTCGTTAAGTATGAACGTTTAACGACTTGCTGTGTAATCGTACTGGCACCTTCAGATCCAAACCCGTTGGTTATGTTGGAGATAACGGCTGCTCCGATCCGCCTAGGATCAATCCCTAAGTGGCTGAAGAAGCGTACATCTTCAGTTGCCAGTACAGCATCCACTAATTCAGGTGGTAAATCATCATAATTGACCCGGGTTCTTCTCTCATCACCGGCGACGTCTGTGATCAGTTCGTCATTCATGTCATAAATCCTTGAAGAAAAAGGATCAGATAATTGCGCTTCATCTAATTCAGGGGCCTGCGAGATATAATAGGCAAACAGGCCTCCGACTCCCAACATAAGAACGATTCCAATCGTTAAGAGGGTCATAAAGATGGTTTTAAAAGGGACTCTTCGTTTCCCGTTAGTTTTTTTACTGGGCTTTAAACTCTTTCGTCTTGCTGATCTCGACTGACTATCATTTGCCATGTCGTCATTCCTCCATTCAAAAATAGAGCTTATCTATAGCTTTGGCGTAGTCTACTCGTGCCTGATAGTGAAAGGGAAGATGTTCTCCTTTACTTTTTATCATATCGTAAGGTATCGACTTTCTACCGCCATTCAATTGATCTTCCCAATAAGGGAATAAGTGTTCGGCAGGGAATAGATAGGTTTCGTCCTGGACGGAAAATTTAATAATTAAAAATACAATGCCTCCATGCTCGTAACAACTTTTCATATGATCAATTTGATGCTGATGGACGTTACTTAATGGAAATGAAGTTTTGTTTCTCGTTTCCTTAGCTTCAAAATCGATATAACGTCCTCGATAAACACCGTTAAAATCTGTAGTAGAAGCCTGTTTAAAATAAGCTTCCTTAATCACAGCTGCACTTCTTTTTGGATAATCGACTTGAACAATTTGTATGGGTGTCGGTTTCTTATGAATAACCGCAATATCAGCCATCCGATAATATTCATTTGCTGCTGCAATGTCTTCCTCTAAAGTCATCCCCCGGTTACTGAAGTTTGGTTGCTTCATTTTATTAGAGGAGTATACCTTTGCCTTTTTCCCGTTTGGATAATTCATGTTTTCCCTCCTCATATCATGAGGGTATCATACCAAAAAATCCGTCACTGTGTAATTAAAATGTTCAACCTCCAATCTTAGTATTATAACGGGCAGACTCCCTGAGAGGTTTCACTCTATTATACGATGCGTGCTAATTAACGACAAATAATATCAATATGCCAAAAACCTACCAAAGATAAATTCGAAGCAAGACTCTTTTTTTTAGGGTGTTATAAGAGAAAATGAAGGAAAAATATATTGAATATGTCTTTTCTGTGACCAATTGAAAATATAGGCAAAAAGGGACAGCTTTTATGAAACTGTCTTTCTTTGTTGCTTTACTTCTAGTTTTGTCAAGGATGAAGGAGTTATTCCACTCAGAGAGAATTTATCTATCAAGGAGCTAATTTTAAGGAGGAATTCTTTAATGAAGAATAATCAATTTGTTCCCGCTGCGACTTATGAGAAGCAATTGGTTCAGTTAAAAGACAAATTTTCTCTGCTGGAGAAACGCTTATCGTTAAAAGCAGACGAAATCGTTTTTACTATGGCTGTTTCCCACCGGAAAGAAATTGATCAATTAAAAGACGAAGTCATTTATTTGCGGGAACAAGTGAAAGAATTGAAGAGAACTGGACAACACCGCCCGTTGCCTGTCCCTCCTAGAAAGATATCAGCAGGCTAAACGTTTTTGCTATCCTATTTCCCCACATGGTAAAGTGAAGGGGAAAGGTGTGAAAACATGAGTGTTTTAGAGCTGACAAATGAATTAAAAAAATTAATTGATGACCGCCATGAAAAATTTATAAATACAGAAGGTCCTATAGATAAAAAAGACTACGAGTTTTTTAACCGAGTCAAAGAAGAAACAAAACCAATGTTTGAACTGGCGGAAGATTGGCTTATGGCGGCAGAAGAGTTTGTAAAAAAACGTGATGTCCGCGTGCATCCTAATCAGGTAAAGTCTACTCACGAAAATGTGGAAATGCTGATCCTCCATAGTTATTACTTAGACGTGGAGAGAAAGAGGTTTAAAGAGCTTCATCAATCCTCCCATTACGTATTAGATATGATCCTCGCTGATATTAAATAAATAGTGCTGTTAAATGAAATTGGTGATTATCTAGAAAATAAGCAAGGAGCTCTAAGAGACTCATGCTTAAAAAACGGGCAGCCAAGAAAACGCAGCAAGGTCACGAGCGAAGAGCTCGACCGATCGTCCGCGGAAACCGAGCAGGCCCCTTGTTTAAAAATCAACATTAAAAAGCACACCCAAAGAGGGTGTGCTTCTGTTTATCTTTAACTCCATTTACTTCTAAGCCTATCGAGGATTAAATAAAAGACAGGGACAAGCACCAATGTTATCAGGGAAGAGAACAACAGGCCGAAAACTATAGATACAGCAAGCGGTCTAAATAACACATCCCCTGAGAAAATAATTGGGACTAAGGCAGCGATCGATGTAAGGGAAGTAAGAATGATCGGGCGTATTCTCGCCCGTCCAGCTTCTATTACAGATTCAACTGCGGAAGTATAGTGGTTTTTGTTTTGCTCGATAAACTCAATAAGTATAATCGAGTTTCGCACCACAACTCCTGAAAGGGACACGATTCCCAGTACCGCTAGGAAGCTTAAAGGCTCTCCGGAAATGAACAAGCCGATAATGGCTCCTGTAATTGCAATAAATACTGAGCTTGTAATGAGAAGCGGCATTGTTAAAGAGTTAAACTGCAGCGCAATCGTTACGTAGATCAGGAATAAAACGATAACAAACAATTTGGATACCTCAATAAAGAATTCAGAAGTATCATCAGATTGTCCTGTTTCCAATACTGAATATCCTTCAGGCAGCTGGCTCGTTATTGAATCCATGACCTGATTGGCATCCGAAGTATACTGATCTTCTTCTCCCATTTTAGGGTAAGCTTCTATCGTAATGGTCCGCTCACCGTTTAAATGAGGGATGCTCCCGGTTTGTTCCGTTTCTTCCTGAGTAATCACTTCATCGAGTGAAAATAGTTCAGGCGGCCCTTCACCAGATGTTGATGGGATAGTTAATTCTTCTAAATTGACACCCTCTTCTTCGCCGTCATCAACAATCAGCTCAACAGGAAGCCGTTTTGTACCATCGCTGAACGTTCCAAGAGGGACCCCTGTATTGGCAAATTGAATTTGAGAAGTTACTGTTTCAATATCGATTCCATTTTCTATCAGGAAGTTCCGGTCGGGCACGTAATGGATCACTGGCTGATTCGTTCCCGTATCAAGGGTAACTATTTCAGTTTCCGGGATTAGTTCTAGTTCTTCCTTCAATTCATTAGCTTCATCAACAAGGACATCGATTTCGGGTCCCTGCAGCTTCAGCTCAATCGGCGGTGAAGGGGGAGGACCGGAAACTATCGTGTTTAAGAAAATTTCCGCATTAGGGAATTCATCGCGAAGCGGCTCGGTCCATTCCGAAATAAAGGAAGAGGCGCTCGTTGCCTCCCGGTCTACGCGGACTAATAACTGGCCGGTGTTTTCACCAGATTGAGTTAATGTGTCATTAAACAGGTTAGGCAGACCGCCGCCTGCATAAACCGCCGTTTCTCTTACATGTTCTTCTTTAGAAGTGATGAATTCAGCCATTTTTTCGATTTGAGACTGAGAGTCTTCAATCGTGGTTCCTTGTGGCAACTCAACAGAAATCGTTACCTCTGAACGGTCAGCGGCAGGAAAGAATTCAAACGGAATCTTTATTGCTAACAGTGACAGTGCTGCGCAGAGCAGGATTCCGATAACACCTGTTCTAATCGGCTTTCTGGTCACTTTAGGCAGTATTCCGTCTGCATAGAATTTCTCCAGCTTGTTAAAACCTTTCCCTAGAATTCCTACACTTTTCGGGGAACGGCCAGGCTTTCGTTTCTGTCTTGCATATTGAACGGTTGGAATAAATGTCAATGCAATAAAAGTAGAAGCGATAACTGTGAAAATAAGCACGCTCGGCAGTGCCCGGATAAAATCACCGTTGGCTCCCGATATAAAAGTCAAAGGAAAGAAGCTGAAAATAATCATTAAAGTAGAAGTAATGATGGATTTCCTTACTTCCCAAATGCCATTGACCGTTCCTTCTACAGGAGAGTCACCGAGCTGAAATCTTCTTTGAATATTATCATTTACTACAATGGCATCATCGACTAAGATTCCGATCGCTATAATCATTCCGATAATGGAAATCTGGTTAAGATCCACTCCTATATAAGGAAGAGGAATTAAGCCAATTACGATGGAAATCGGAATGGCCATCGCAACTAACAAGGCTGAAGAAAGAGGGAGCCCTAAAACCATAATGATGATAACCGCTAAAAAAGAAATAGCAAAAGAAGTTAATAAGCTGGTAAATACTTCGTCAATGACTGTGCTTTGTGTATAAAACTGATCGACTTCCACTCCAGCAGGGAGCCCTTCCTTTAAGCTGTTTACCTCATCAGTTAAAGATTTTTGAAGGCTTGAAATGTTGACACCTTCTTCTGCAAGAATGGTTAAGGATAATGCCTGCTGATCATCATAAGTGATTAAGTCTTCGGGATCTCTATTTGTTTTTTCTACAGACCCTAAATCGTTCAGAGTTAATGGTTCATCGCTGTTAGGAGCCTGAATGGATAATGATTCAAGTTCCTCGAGGCTGGAAGCTTTTTCTAAGGAGAGCTGATAAATTGTATTATCTGACTGCTCGGTTCCAATAGCAGAAGGGGAAAGTTCCTGCTGAATCGCCCCTAACACTTGGGGTGCTGAAAGCTGGTTATCCTCTAAAGCCTGATTGTCTAATTCTATGGTGATTTCTTCATTAGGAAGTCCTTTAACCTTCAGGGATTCTACACCTGTAATAGAGGTTATTTGTTCTTCCCATTTGTCGAGTGTATCCCTAAGGCCGTAAATCGTCTCTTGATCATCTGCAAGCAGATGATAGGAAGCTACCGCAGACGCCTTTGTATCCGTATTAACGACCGGATCCTGTGCTTCATCCGGGAAGGAACTAGAAGTATCGGCAACTGCCTGCCTGATTTTGCCGTTAACTGTTGTAGTATCAACATCATCACTTAAAACGGCTGTAATACTGGCAAACCCTGCAGTTGATGACGATGTGAGTTCATCAATACCATCCACAGTCAGAAGCTCTTCCTCCATCGGATTTACGATAGTATTTTCAACTTCCTCTGGACTTGCCCCAGGATAGGCGGTTGTAATCGAAGCTACGTTTACATTAATTTCTGGAATTTCTCGTTTAGGTAATTGTAAATATGTAAATACTCCCGTAAACAGGAGAATTACAATTAATACCCAAACCATCTTTTTATACTCAATCAATTTTCTCAAGTGCACTTCCACCTCCATGATCCATCATTACATGTACAGTATAAACTTTTTTCTGACACTTGTGTCAAAAATAATGCTCTTCAATGTGCTATGATATATTTTGAAATCGTTTTAAAATGAATTTGGGAAGTTTATAACTAATACTCCCAATAAAGAAGGAGAGTTTAGAGATGAATACAGACCAACTTATTGAAGAAGCTAAAAACATACGCGAAAAAGCATATACACCGTATTCCAAATTTAAAGTAGGAGCGGCTTTACTTACTAAGGACGGACAGCTTTTTACCGGGTGCAATATTGAAAATGCTGCCTACCCGGTGACTTGCTGTGCGGAGAGAGTGGCGATTTTTAAAGCGATCTCAGAAGGTCATTACGAGTTTCAATCCATCGCTGTCGTAGCTGACACTCAGCGTCCGGTACCTCCTTGCGGTTCCTGCCGTCAGGTGATGAGTGAATTCTTTGAGCCAGAACTTGAAATTCATTTAACTGATTTAAGCGGGACGATTAAAACGGTAACAATGGCTGAATTATTACCATTTTCTTTTTCACAGGAGGATTTAATCGATAAAGAATAAAAAATACTCCACAATTTTTTACAAATTAAGGGGTAGACATGCTCCTGATCTGGCTTACAATGGAGATGGAGTGTGGTACTTATGAAGACAATGGTCGTAACAGGATATAAACCAACGGAAATTGGAATATTCAAGCACGATGATCCTAAAGTTGATATAATTAAAGAAGCAATAAAAAAAAGAATCCTATCATTTATAGATGAAGGCGGCGAATGGGTGATTCTTTCAGGCCAGATGGGTGTAGAGCTGTGGACAGCAGAGGTTGTGTTAGATTTGAAAAGCGAGTATGATATATTTTTAGGGATTATCCCCCCTTTTCAAAATCAGCAGCAAAGATGGCCTGAGAACTTGCAGTCTACTTATGAAATGATATGTGAGCAGGCTGACTTTTTTAAACCTGTCTATGAGAAAGAGTACGAAGGACCCTTTCAGTTCAGGGCCAGGGATCAGTTCTTAGTAGAGCATTCAGATGGGTGCCTGCTGCTGTATGATGAAGATACACCCGGCTCCCCGAAATACTTTCTAAAACTTGTCAATCAGTATAAAGAGCATCATGAGTACTCAGTGTGTTACATTACTCCGCTGGACCTAGAAGATACGGCGGAGGAAGTAAGGTTAGCTGATCCAAAATATTGGGAGCAGTAAATGAGCAGCGTTTTTATTAAATGTGCCAAACAGAGGTGATTATGTATGAGTCAGCAAAAGTACAAATTAGACGGTAAGACGATTTTGGAGAAAGATTTTAAAACTTCAATGCGGGGCTACAATCAAGAAGAAGTAGATGAATTTCTGGATTTGATCATTCAGGATTATGAAACTTTTCATAAAGAAATCGAACAGCTTCAGCAGGAGAATCAGAGATTGAAAAAGCAGCCGGTAAGAGATAAGGATGATCAGCCGACACAGCGTATGCGTCCAATCGGCAGTACAACCCAAAATCATCAAGTTAATTATGATATTTTAAAGAGAGTATCGAACTTAGAGAAAGCCGTATTTGGAAAGAAATACGCCGAGGAATAATTCCAGTTATTACTAGTGACATTTAAATCTTTCTTTGATAAGATAAATAGACGTGCTTATAGCGTACGACACATTTGAATACTCGGGTAATCGCTGTATGGCTGTCCATACAGAGGAAAGTCCATGCTCGCACAAGCTGAGATGCTTGTAGTGTTCGTGCTTGACGAAACCATAAGTCAAGGTAGCTTTTTAGCTAACGGCAGGGAAGGTCCCTAAGTTCTTTTAGAATATGGGATCACACCCTTGAAAGTGCCACAGTGACGGAGCTGAAATAGAAATATTTCAGGTGGAACGAGGTAAACCCCGCGAGCGAGCAACCCAAATTTAGGTAGGGGCACTTTCGATCAGGGAACTTGAACCTGAAGAAAGATCGCACCATGCGATAGATAGATGGTTACCACCGGAGTACGAGGTTGACCACCGCTTGCAGTACGATGGAACAGAACATGGCTTACAGAGTATTCAAAGGTCATTCTAACAACAAGGTAAACCCTTCTAAAAAAGCCGATGCTTTTTAGGAGGGTTTTTGTTTTATAAAGCTACATAGGAGGTTAATCATGAAACAGACAGTAACTTTAATTGCAACAGCTGCAATGGGGCTTGAATCCATCGTAGCACGGGAAGTTAAAGCATTAGGATATGAAGATGTTCAGGTGGAGAACGGACGCGTCGTGTTTGAAGCACCTGTGTCAGCAATTCCTCGTGTCAATCTGTGGCTGCGTACAGCTGACCGGGTGAAAATACTGGCCGGCAAATTTAAGGCATATAGTTTTGATGAGCTGTTTGAGCAGACAAAAGCTCTGCCATGGGAACAGTTCATTACAGAAGATGGCGAGTTTCCTGTTGTAGGTAAATCCGTGAAATCCAAGCTCTATAGTGTCCCGGATTGCCAGTCAATCGTAAAAAAAGCCATTGTTGAAAGGTTAAAGCAGAAGTATGGAATTGCCTCATTTCTAAAAGAAACAGGTGCCTTCTATAGGGTAGAAGTTGCTATTCATAAGGATGAAGTCCGGTTAACGATCGATACGTCCGGAAGCGGCCTTCATAAAAGAGGATACCGAGTTGGACAGGGGGAAGCTCCGCTTAAAGAAACGCTCGCAGCGGCTCTCGTTCAGATAACTAACTGGCAGCCTGACCTTCCGTTTGTTGATCCGTTCTGTGGTTCAGGAACGATCGCAATTGAAGCTGCTTTGATCGGACAGAACATTGCCCCTGGATTCAACCGTGAGTTTGCTTCAGAGGACTGGGAGTTGATTTCTCAGTCTCACTGGGATCGAGCGTTTGAGGAGGCGGAAGACCTTGCCAACTACGATCAGCCGCTAAATATTGTTGGATCTGACATCAGCCATGAAATGATTGAAATCTCAAGACAGAATGCTATGGAAGCAGGTCTGGGAGATCTCGTGCAGTGGAAACAAATGCAGGTGAAAGACCTTCATCCCCGCCAGAATAACGGCTATCTCGTATCCAATCCGCCATATGGGGAGCGAATGGGAGAGCGGGAAGAAGTCGAGGAGATGTATCGTGACCTTGGAGGAATCATGCGTGATTATCCTTCCTGGAGTGTCTATATCCTGACCTCTAATGAAAAATTTGAAAAATTATATGGCAAGAATGCGACGAAAAAGCGTAAGCTGTTTAATGGGTTTATAAAAACCGATTACTATCAGTATTTCGGTAAGCATGTTAAGTAGAGGGGGACGAACTATATGGGGAAATCGACGGAGCAGAAATTTTGGGATCTTTTAAAGGAACAATCTTCTCTTGAGGAAGCGATCGGGCTGATGGCCTGGGATATGAGGACAAAAGCACCTAAAAAAGGGATGGATCACCGTAGTGAAGTCATCGGAATGCTTTCTCAAAAGGTTCATGCACTCAAGACTTCTAACGAGATGAAAGAGTATATTGTTGATCTCAAATCACCTGCAGAACCGGGGATTCTCAGGGATGCTGTATTAGAAGCAGAGGAAACCTACAATATGACGACTAAGATACCGGCAGACTTATATAAAAAGTTTGTGACTGTCCAAACAAAAGCAGAATCGGTCTGGATAGAAGCAAAAGAAAAGAATGATTTTGAAAGCTTCCGTCCTTACCTTGAAGAACTGGTGAATTTTAATCGTCAGTTTGCCTCCTGCTGGGGATATGAAGATCATCCATACGATGCCTTGCTTCATCAGTATGAGCCGGGAATGACCGTCAAAAAGCTGGATGAAGTTTTTCCGCCGCTGCGTGAAGCTTTAACATCTCTTCTCACTCAAATCCAGCAGGCGCCAAGACAGCCTGATCCTTCGGTATTACACGGACATTTTCCCAAAATGATGCAGGAGGCCTTTAGTGAAGAAGTTTTAAAAAGAATGAATTACGACTTTGAGGCGGGGCGACTTGATGAAACCGTGCACCCATTTGCGATCGGGCTGAATATAGGAGACGTTCGTGTTACTACTAAATATGATGAAACTGATTTTCGAACAGCGGTTTTTGGAACCATTCACGAAGGAGGACATGCGCTTTACGAACAGAATATTGATCCTCAGCTAGCTTTTACTCCACTTGCTACAGGAACTTCGATGGGTATTCATGAATCCCAGTCGCTGTTTTGGGAGAATTTCGTAGCCCGAAGCCGTTCGTTCTGGCTGAACCATTATCAATTATTTCAGGATCACGCACCTGAACGCTTCAAGCAAATCTCGTTTGAAGATTTTTACCGGGCAATCAATGAAGTGAAGCCATCTCTTATTCGAATCGAAGCGGATGAACTGACGTATTCGCTTCATATTATGATCCGTTACGAATTAGAAAAAGGTCTGATCAACGGTGATCTTGAAGCAGCCGACCTGCCTGAGCGGTGGAATCAGAAAATGAAGGATTATCTCGGGGTTGTACCTCCTACGAATTCAGAAGGCGTCTTGCAGGACATTCATTGGGCCGGCGGTGACTTTGGCTATTTTCCTTCCTATGCGTTAGGTTATATGTACGCTGCGCAGCTCAACCATGTCATGCGCGAAAGTTTAGATGTGGATACAGCTATGGAAAAAGGAGATTTTGCCCAGATTCAGCAGTGGCTCACACAGAACATTCATCGTTATGGGAAACGCAAAAAGCCTCTGGAGATTCTTCAGGACGTCACTGGAGAAGGATTAAATCCGAGCTATCTGATTGAATACTTAACGAAAAAATATAAACATATATACCAATTCTAAAACCCCGTCCTTCCGGGGTTTTTTTGTATTCCTTGCCGGTTCCTGTATAAAAGGATTAGAACTCGTAACTTCTTTTGGCTGCATGAAGTAATTCAAGGGGTAAGGTAGCGAGACTCCTGCAAAACAAACGGACCTGCCGAGACCTCGCAGTGAGGGAGGAACGAGGAGGGCTTGGCGCTTCCACCGCATTCTGTATATTGTGAACTTTTATAAAAGGGAATTCAGCAATGCTATAATAAAAAATATCTTATATAAAGGTGGGAGATTATGTATTTACCTAATTTTCGATTAGACGGGCAGCTGTCCGTTGTAACCGGAGGAACGAAAGGAATTGGCCGGGCGATAGCACTAGCATTTGCGGAATCGGGGTCTGATATTATTTTGATTGCCAGAAATAAAGAAGCATTGTTACATACAAAGAAAGAAATTGAAACTCTCGGTCGAAAAGCCCTCCTAATTCAGGCTGACGTCGCTGATTATGAGAAAATCACCGATCAAGTAGAGGAAGTCAGAGAAGGGCGGTTTATTGATGTCTGGGTAAACAATGCTGGAATGAATATCCGCAGTGAAGCTGAGAATGTGACAGAAGCGGAATGGAATCAAATTGTTTCGACGAATATGAAGAGCGCCTTTTTTCTCTCTCAATTCGCCGCTACGATTATGAAAAAAAGGGAGAAGGGAAAAATTATTAACATATCCTCTGTCGGCGGACATACCGCGCTGCGCACAGGTGTCGTGTACGCGATGACGAAAAGTGCTCTTATCCAAATGACAAAAAACCTCGCCATGGAGTGGGGGAAATACCAGATTAACGTCAATGCGATCGGTCCGTGGTATTTTAAAACGTCCTTAACAGAAGAACTGCTGCAGAATGAGGAATACGTTGATGCTATATTAGCGCGGACTCCGTTAAAGAGAATCGGTGAATTAAAGGAACTGACAGGGAGTGCTCTGCTATTAGCTTCGGAAGCGGGCAGTTACATGACGGGACAGACGCTTTTTGTAGATGGCGGTATGACGATTTACGGATTTTAAAGCATAACTTATAAGACGCCAGGTCATCCTAAGACTGTTCGAGAAAGGAATGGTTGGATGGCCTATATTATTTCCTGTGGGATAAAAGAAGCGAATCATTCATACAGCCAGCAAGAAGTTCAGCACTTTGTGGAAAAAGTCTTTCCCATGAGTTTTTTGGAAAAGAAAAGACTGATGCCAATTTTTGAAAATGCAGCGATTGATTTTAGGCAGTTTGCTTGTCCTTTAGACTGGTTTAAACACGCCCATGACCTGCAGGAAGTGAATGAACTCTATCAAGAAACTTCCCTGAAATATTCGGAAGAAGCCGTACAGAACTGTTTAACGAGTAATCTGCTTAAAGAGAGGATTGAAGCAGCAGAAATTGAGCATGTTATTTTTGTTTCTTCAACAGGAATTTCGACTCCTACGATAGACGCCTACTTAATAGATCGGCTTGGTATGAATGAATACGTAAAACGCACTCCTATCTTTGGTCTTGGGTGTGCGGGAGGAACGAGCGGTGTAGCCAAAGCGTTCGAATGGTTAAAAGGAAATCCTGCAAGCAATGTGTTAGTGATAGCTGTAGAGTTATGCAGCTTAACGTTTCAACATAACGATAGAAGTGTAAGTAATTTTGTCGGTGCTGCTTTATTTGGAGATGGAGCCTCAGCCGTTTTGCTTGCGGGAGAAAATTCACCGCTGCTTAGAAAAGCATCCGTTTCGCTCCCACGCGTCGTGGAAGCCAGCACGAAAACAAAACCTCACAGTCAGTCGGTGATGGGGTGGAAAGTTGTAAATACCGGCTTTGAAGTAATATTTAAGAAAAGCATCCCCAAACTCGTTCGCACTTTTTGGAAGGAACACGTCGATTACTGTTTAACGAGGAGCGGCTGGAAGATTGAAGATATTCCTTTTGTGATTGCCCATCCTGGCGGGAAAAAGGTGCTTGAATCCTACCTTGAATGTCTGGATTTAAATCCTGCGGTGCTTGAACATTCAAGAAATGTTTTAAAAGAACATGGAAATATGTCTTCCTCAACAGTTCATTTTGTTTTGGAAAAAGTGCTTCATGAAAACCAGCCGCCGGGCACCCGTTCTTTAATGACATCACTTGGGCCGGGTTTTACATCTGAGGTTGTCCATCTGGAGTGGATGTAACCATGTGGCTGTTATTATTTTTAATTTTACAGCGCCTGGCGGAATTAGCGATCGCTCAGTCCAATAAAAAATGGATGATCAAGCATGGTGCCGTTGAAGTTGAGAGCTCACACTATTATTTATTTATTGTCCTGCACACGGGGTTTTTTCTGTCGATCATCGTAGAGTCCTTTTTGTTAAAAGGAGGGGAATTCAATTTTTCGCCTGTTCTGCTTGCGGTCTTTCTTCTTCTGCAATTTTTTAGAATATGGTGCATCGCCTCTTTAGGAAGAAAATGGAATACAAAAATACTCGTTCTCCCGGAAGTTCCTTTAGTGGCAAAAGGCCCGTACCGATTTGTGAAGCATCCTAATTACTTAATCGTGTTTTTTGAGCTGCTGATTATCCCGCTTTTATTTGAAGCCTATGTTACAGCCCTTATTTTCCCGGTTTTGCACTACCTCGTTTTAAAAATCCGCATTCCAGCAGAAGAAAGAGCTTTAAGCGGAAAATTCTAATTATGATTGCGTGATGGAGAGACGTCTGCTAAAATCTAATTAGTAATGAAAATCGTTATCAATTAAGGTGGGTGATAGGATGCTGTTTGTAATTTTATTTATCGTGGCTATTTATGCGGCATTAGCAATATGGATTCTAGGGAAACTCGGCTCAACACCTGCTCAGTCCGTTCAACGCTCTATGATTCTACCTTTCAAAAAGCAGGGAGATGACCGGCAGAAAGCATATGAACAATCAATTTCGGCGAGGTGACCTCCACCTCGCCGTTTATTTTTGGTATACTGGGGAGAGAAAAATAGCGAATTTTGTCGTCGCAGGATACTAGAGGAGTAAGGAGCGTTCCATGAAGCAGACAGATACGTTAGCTTATTACTTAGAGGATTTATGGACGAAAGGCTTTAAGCTGTCAGACGAGGATGTCCATTTTATTTACTTTGGGAAATATTCAGCCAATGTAGAAGAGTGGAAAGCGATATTGGCTCTTCGTTTAACACTGAAGCTTCAGCAGGCGTTTGACCCCAGTTTTTACATCAGTGTCCTCGAACATATTTCTTCAAAGGAAATTTCAACAAAGAAAGAAGCTTACCTTTCTTTAGAAAAACAGGGTATTTCAAATCGCGCATAAAAAGAAATCAGCAGCTTTAAGGCTGCTGATTTCTTTTTAATTCCGCACGGGCGACACGGTCGGCATTTTTATTTGTTTTATCCGGAATCCATTTATAGAAGACCATGGCGAAAGACGCCTGCATTTCAATGATTTGATTGAGAATCGGGGCAAAAGCCGGGTTTTTGCTGTACTGTTTGTCTAACGCATGAACAGCTGCCTGGGAATCTGAGCGAATCGATAAAATTTCTCCAGGGTATATGTCTTTACAAATTTTCAAGGCATGAAGGACAGCCAGAAATTCAGCTTCATGGTTCGTCATTTCTCCTAGAAATACCGCATGCTCTTCGGATGATCTGCCGTTTTTAATGATTATTCCTGCCGCACAGGGACCCGGATTTCCAGCGGCTGCAGCATCAGTGTAAACTTCAATCATTAAATGCCTCCTCCTTACGACTCATCGACTTAGCCCAGTACATAAACGGTGTATCGAGCGCGGCGACTATAAATTTAATAATGTACGTTGTTAAGAAGATTTCAAGCCATATATCGAGTGGATACGTTCCATAAAAGGCGATTGCGCAGAAAATAGCACTGTCGAGAAGCTGGCTGATCATTGTACTGGCGTTATTGCGGAGCCAAAGCGTCCTGTTACTGTGGAAGACCTTGCGTATTTTCGTATAAATCCATACGTCAAAATACTGGCTGACGATATAGGCGGTTAAACTGCCTAAAGCGATTTGAGGCCCTATGCCAAAAATTGTTTCAATCGAGCTTTGTGCGATATCTCCCTCGGCTGGTGTGAATAACAGGGCTCCCTGCATCACAAATGTCATCACAAGCAATGTCGAAAATCCAAGCCAGACGGCTTTTTTGGCATCTTTTTTTCCATATTTTTCGTTAAGAATATCAGTAGCCAAAAAGGCAGTTCCATACAGAATATTACCGAGGGTGGCCGTAATGCCAAACAGCTCAATCGTTTTTACAACTTGGACATTGGCGATGACTGTGGCCATTCCTATCCATACGAATAATCCAGTTTTTCCAAACAGACGATAGACTCCTAATAATAAGCTGAAGTTTATAATAGCAAAAATTATCCATAACCATTCATTGCTCATGGAAGTTCCTCCTTAGTTTTGATGAAGCGGGAGTTTACGAACCGCTGTTACACAGCCTCTAATTATACGGATTGGCCATGTAACATTCAAACCTTAAATTCCTTTTTCCACGATCTTACACATCGAGGGCTGATTTATATTACAATAAAGACAAAGATGTTAGGGGGATTTAAGTGTTTATGAAAACAGATATTGAAATCGCTCGAACCGCTGATATGCTTCCGATTAAGAAAATCGCTGAAGCCTTACAGCTTGAAGAATCCGACTGGGAGCCATACGGGCATTACAAAGCGAAATTGTCACATACGTTATTAGATAAACTCCAATATAAAGAATCAGGTAAGATTATTCTAACCACTTCTATAAATCCGACATCAGCCGGGGAAGGAAAATCAACCGTTACCGTAGGGCTGGCTCAGGCACTAAACCGAATGAAACATAAGACGATTGTAGCTCTGCGAGAACCATCGCTCGGTCCTGTCATGGGAGTAAAAGGAGGAGCAGCAGGAGGAGGTTATTCACAGGTCGTTCCAATGGAAGATATTAATCTCCACTTTACCGGCGATCTGCATGCGATAACTTCAGCGAACAATGCTTTATCTGCATTCATCGATAACCATATGCATCAGGGAAATGAATTAAACATTGATCCGAGACGAATAGAATGGAAAAGGGTCATGGATATCAATGACCGTGCCCTGAGAGAAGTAATTGTCGGCCTGGGAGGTCCGGCAAAAGGCGTTCCGAGAGAAGACCAATTTATGATTACGGTTGCTTCTGAAATTATGGCAGTTCTCTGTCTCGCAGACAGCCTTGAAGATTTAAAAAGAAGGCTTTCCAAAATGGTCGTTGCCTATACATATGAGAAATCCCCTGTAACGGTCAAAGACCTTGGGGTTGAAGGAGCGTTAACTCTTCTTCTTAATCAGGCGATGAAGCCTAACTTGGTTCAAACTATTGAAAATACTCCGGCGATTATACATGGAGGACCGTTCGCTAATATTGCCCACGGCTGCAACAGCTTAATTGCAACTAAATTAGCTTCTAAACTCGGCGACTTTGTCGTTACAGAAGCAGGCTTTGGAGCAGATTTAGGGGCAGAAAAATTTATAAATATCAAAGCGAGGGCAGGCGGAATAGAACCGGACTCCGTCGTTATTGTAGCCACCATCCGGGCTCTTAAGCTGCACGGCGGTGTGGATAAGAATCAGCTGCAGGAGGAAAATGTAGAAGCCTTAAGAAAAGGGATCGTAAATCTACAGAAGCATATAGAAACGATTGAACAGTTTGACCTCCCTTATGTAGTGGCGGTGAATCGTTTTCCTTCAGATACGGCTCATGAGATTGATTATTTAGTGAAATGGTGTGAGAACCAGGGGGCAGAGGTATCTGTAATTGACGTTTATAATAAAGGCGGAGCTGGAGCGGAAGACCTTGCAAATAAAGTCATTTCTTCTGCTGCAACTAAAAAGAAGGGGATTTCCCACACTTATGAAATAAATGATCCCATCGAGGAAAAAATCCTTAAAATAGCTTCACGTATCTATGGTGGAGGCAGCGTCTCTTTTACAGGTACGGCTAATAAACAGCTGAAACGTCTAAAATCCATGGGGTACGATAACTTGCCGGTATGTATGGCGAAGACGCAGTATTCCTTATCAGATGACCCAACATTATTAGGGCGTCCCGAAGGTTTTACTGTAACGGTTCGAGAGTTGAAAGTATCGGCCGGTGCCGGTTTTATTGTCGCTCTAACCGGGAATGTCATGACAATGCCGGGGCTGCCGAAGAATCCTGCTGCTTTAAAGATGGATATTACAAACAGCGGGGAGATAAAAGGTCTTTTTTAACACTCATTTGCAGAAATTCTGATAAAATAATCGGCGTAATTAGGAGGGTGAAATAATGAGCATTCGAATTGGAGTGACAGGCTGGGGGGACCATGCTTCAATCTATCCTGATCAGACAAAATCTGATGAGAAGCTGGAGGTCTATGGGTCTCATTTTCCTGTTGTAGAGGTGGATACAGCCTTTTATGCCATTCAGTCTGTCTCCCGCTACGAAAAGTGGGTAAATCAAACACCTGAATCGTTCAGGTTTGTCATTAAAGCATTTCAGCAGATGACCGGACATGACCGCACTTCAAAGTCAGTCCAGGAGGCAAAGGATTTAGTCAAACAGTATGAAGAGTCCATTCAGCCTGTCATTGAAGCCGGCAAGCTTCAAAATATCCTTTTTCAGTTTCCGCCATGGTTTAATGTAAAAAAGGAGAATATTAAAAAGCTGAGGCTGATAAAAGAGTGGCTTGAAGAATATCCACTTGCTTTAGAATTTAGGAACCGTTCCTGGTTCACAGACGAATATAAGGACCAGACACTGCAGTTTATGAAAGAACACGAATGGATCCATACGATCTGCGATGAGCCTCAGGCGGGAGAGAGCTCTGTGCCGATCGTGGAAGAACCTACCCATCCGACTCAGACCTTAGTCAGATTTCATGGTCGAAATGTACATGGATGGAACAAAAACGGCAGGAAAGACTGGAGAAAGGTCCGCTTTTTATACCGTTATAACGAAGAGGAACTGCAGGAGTGGAAAGAGCGGGTTGAGAGGCTGAAAAAGCAGACACCGGAAATCACTCTGCTTTTTAACAATAATTCAGGTGGAGATGCCGCTGATAATGCGAAGCAGATGCAGGAGCTGCTTGGGATCGAGTATAAAGACCTGAATCCGAGACAAATGGACTTTTTTAATTTTTAGAGGTGAATGATGGAAAAAGAGAGAGTAATAGAAGAGATCCAATTATATGTGCAGCCCTTTTTTACGGATGATACTACAGGTCATGACTATGAGCATATGAAGCGTGTAGCCCGATGGTCGCATCAGCTGGCAGCAGCTGAAGGTGCTGACGTTTTTACAGCGGAAGCGGCTGGGTGGCTTCATGATATCGGGGATAAGAAACTTTTTGAAAACCCTAAAGAGGCTCTTGAAAGTATGTATAGCTTCCTGGAATCATTACCGATCGAGTCTGAGACGATCGAAAACATCAGGCTTGCTGTAAAGGATGTATCTTTTTCAAAAGGTGACGTTCCTCAGACGCTGGAAGGGAAAATCGTGCAGGATGCGGACCGGCTCGATGCAATTGGAGCGATTGGGATGGCACGCACCTTTGCTTTTGGCGGGGCGAAGGGGCAGCTGCTGTATGGAGAAGGACCGACATCGATTCAGCATTTCTACGATAAACTCCTTCGCCTAGCTTCAGGCATGCATACAAATACTGCAAAGAAAGAGGCAGATAAGCGGCATCAGTTTATGTTAAACTATTTGGAGCAATTCTTCAGGGAATGGAATATTGACAACACAGAAGGGACGGATGTGTCCAATGAAAAATGAACAGCAGTACTTGGACCTTTGTGAACATGTATTAAATGCAGGAAATGAAAAAAAAGACCGTACAGGCACAGGTACATACTCTATTTTCGGTCATCAGATGAGATTTGATTTACAGGAAAGTTTTCCTCTGCTTACGACGAAGCGGGTACCATTTAAGTTAATCGTCAGTGAGCTGCTATGGTTTATGAACGGAGATACGAATATAAGATACCTCCTGCAGCACAATAACAATATATGGAATGAATGGGCGTTTGAATCTTATGTGAAAAGCGAAGAATACGATGGGCCCGACATGACGAATTTCGGCATTCGCAGCCAGCAGGATGAAGAATTCAAGGATTTGTATCAAAAGGAAATGGAGAAATTTAAAGAGAAAATCCTCAGCGATGATGCATTCAGCGATCGGTTTGGTGATTTAGGATCTGTCTATGGTAAACAGTGGAGAGCCTGGGAGACGACCCGCGGAGAAACAATTGATCAATTAAAAGATGTAATTGAAAATATTAAGCAGAACCCTGATTCCAGACGCCATATTGTAACGGCCTGGAACCCAGAAGATGTTCCATCCAACATGGCGCTGCCGCCTTGTCATATGATGTTTCAATTTTATGTAGCGGATGGGAAGCTCTCCTGCCAGCTGTACCAGCGAAGCGGAGACATTTTCCTCGGAGTACCTTTTAACATCGCAAGTTATGCGCTGCTGACGCACTTAATTGCCCATGAGTGCGGGTTAGAGCCTGGGGAGTTCGTTCATACTTTAGGCGATGCCCATATTTATCAAAACCATATCGAGCAGGTGAAAAAACAGCTGTCGAGAACATCGAAGGAGCCGCCAAAGCTGTGGCTGAATTCAGAGAAAACGAGTGTATTCGATTTTGACATGGAAGATATTCAGGTGATGGATTATGACCCTCACCCTGGAATTAAAGCCCCTGTTGCTGTTTAATAAAGTTGATGGCTGGGAGGAAATCTGCAACGCTTTAGCGTATTCCTGCCATTGAAATTAACAATGACATCTTAGCAGTCCAATAAAATAGAAGAGGTGTAGCGATGATATCGTTTGTTTTTGCAATGGACCGTAATCAATTAATAGGAAAAGATAACGATTTACCGTGGCATATTCCTAGAGACTTTAAATTCTTCAAAGATGTCACCTGGGGGAAGACGATTATTATGGGCCGGAAGACTTTTGAATCGTTTGGAAAGCCGCTTCCAAATCGCGATCACATCATTTTGACTTCCAATAAGGATTACGAAGTGGAAGGCTGTGAAGTCATTCATTCCATTGATGAAATTATCCGATTAAATGAATCCTATCCGGATAAGGAATGGTTTGTCATTGGCGGAAGCGTCCTCTTTGAAAAAATGATGCCTTACGCTGACCGGATGTATATGACTTACATTGACCATGCCTTTGAAGGGGACACCTATTTTCCTGAATATGAAGAAGCGGACTGGCATTTGATCGAGGAGACGAAAGGCATTAAGGATGAGAAAAATCCGTATGACTATTATTTCCGAATTTATGACCGAGTGAGACCGAAATGAATGATACTGTCAGCGGAGCGGTACTAGCAGGCGGCCAGTCAAGACGCATGGGGGAAGATAAAGCGCTTCTGCCCCTTGGAAATCAAATAGTCATCCAGCAAGTGTACAAGAGAATGAAGGAAGCTGTCGGGCATGTTGTAGTTAACCGCGCAGAGACTATTTATGGCATTGATGCTGTCTATATTCAAGATAGCTATAAGGACTGCGGTCCTTTAGGAGGCCTTCATGCGGTTTTACAGCAGACCAATTCGAAGTATGTTGTCCTTGCAGCCTGTGATACGCCTTTTGTCGAACCACAAGTAATCCAGCGGCTCATATCAGAAATTGATAATCATACGGAAGCAGTTATTCCTGTATATGGAGGACGAAACCAGCCGCTTTTGGGAATTTATCATAAAACCCTTGCCCTTAAGGCTGAAGAGCTGTTAAGAGATGGCCAGAGAAAAATGCAGAGCCTGCTTGAGCAGGCAAACGTCAAATATGCAGATAATTTTAAAGGTCTTAATAAGGATGCTGTTTACTGGCATTTCTTCAATATGAATACAAAAGAAGATTACGAAAGAGCACTTTCTTATATAAGTTAAATCGAGTACTGTAAGTCCATCGATTAACAGTGGAAATGACGAAGTGTCATGGAATTTTTGATAAAACGTTTACGAACTCTATCTTCAGGTAGTATAATCAGAGTTAGGCATAACCTAAAAGGACGGTGAGATTCATGCTGACAAACATAGGCATCCCTGGTCTGATCTTAATTCTAGTCATTGCTCTAGTCATTTTCGGTCCTAAGAAACTTCCTGAAATAGGGAAAGCTACAGGAGAAACGCTTAGAGAATTTAAAAAATCTGCTCGTGACTTAACGGGAGATAACGATTCTGAAGCAAAAAATACGGTAGATACGAAAGAATCTAACCCACAAAAATAAACTATTAATCAGGAGTGTTGCTGCATGCTATCCAATATTGGCGTGCCCGGTCTGATCCTTATTTTAGTCATTGCATTAGTTATCTTTGGCCCGGCAAAGCTGCCGGAAATCGGGAAGGCTTTCGGAAGTTCGCTGAAGGAGTTCAAAAAAGCAGCCGGAGATTTAATGTCCGACGATAATAAAAACAAAGAAGATCAAAAACATAAATAAAGAAGATGTAAGGGAGACCCCTTACATCTTCTTTATGTCAGGCATATATCTGCCTGCCTGGAGGTATACCGATGTCAGAACAAAATCATACAACTCAAGATATAGAAATGAATATAACTGATCACTTGAGTGAGCTGCGCAGGCGGATCATCTGGTCGCTTACCGCATTTATAATCTTTTTCATTCTGGGGTTTGTCTTTATCCAGGATATCTACTCCTTTCTGGAAACCGATATCCCTATTAAACTTAATGTAACAAGTCCTGGAGAAATCGTATGGATTTATTTTACGATTGCCAGTTTGGTGGCGATTATCGGCTCATTGCCATTCTTATGCCTTCAGCTGTGGCTCTTTATTAAACCGGCCCTTACATCTAAAGAAAGAAAGGCTTCTTTAGCATATATACCGGCGATTTTTTTACTGTTTGTAGGCGGTCTGGCTTTTGGCTATATTATTTTCGTTCAGCTGATACTGCCGTTTCTTCTATCGTTAAACGACGGTATGTTTAATGAACTGTTTACGGTAGAACGCTATTTTCGATTCGTGTTCAGGGTTACGATCCCGTTTGCTATATTGTTTGAAATTCCTATAATCGTTATGTTTTTGACGAGCTTAGGCATCATTAATCCTGAACTGCTGGTTAGGATTCGTAAATATGCATATTTCGTTTTGATAATAACCGGTGCGATGATTACACCACCTGATTTTATCCTGCAAATCGTCGTGGCGATCCCGCTTATTCTTTTGTATGAAATCAGTATTATGCTGTCACGGATCGTGTATAGAAAGAAACTTAAAGCTCACCGCGAGTTTATGGAAAAAGATGACTTGTCGTAAAGGGGGAGATTAATATCCGATCGTTTTATCACTATATGATGCGTTACCGGGGAAATCAGCAGGCAGATGAAGAGAAACAGCTGGCTGATTGGATGTTTGAGGATCATGATTTCCCAAAGCAGGCAACTACTTATGATGAAATCAGCCGTTATCTGGAATGGAATATTCCTTTTACAAATGCTTTGTCTGTATTTGACCGCTTGTTTGAAGCCTATCAATTAGAAGAAGATTAACAGACAAAAGGTACCTGTGCACAGGTACCTTTTTAAGATTGTAGAAAAAAACGGTGGGGAAGAATACTATTTCATGTAGCCTTCCTGCGAAAAACTAAAGCTTGAGGGGCCTCCGCTTTTTTTCCCGCAGGAGTCTTACGGTATTCTCCTCCCACTCCAATAGCATAAATAGCCGTTGAAGTCTTATTCTGGTGACTATCTTTTGTTCTCATCTTTATTAATGGGTAATTTGATAAAGGAGCACTATTGATGCTTTTTCAACAGACCTCAAAGGTATCTGTTTCCAAGTATCTTTGTTTTTTTCTGATTAAGTATTTCTAGTATAATGTAACTAGCATAACGAGGAAAGTTGGTTTGTGATGAAAATATTGCATACAGCGGATTGGCATTTAGGGAAAATTGTAAACAATGTATATATGACAGTAGACCAGGAAGATATTTTACATAAGCTGATGGAAATTGTGCGTGCTTATCAGCCGGATGCGGTTATTATCGCCGGTGATTTATACGATCGGTCGATCCCTCCAAAAGAAGCAGTGGATCTGCTTAACCGGACGTTAACGAAGCTTATCCAGGAGTTTAACATTCCTGTTCTGGCGATATCAGGTAACCATGACAGTGCAGACCGTCTTGAATTTGGCGCCCAGATTTTTCGATCCCAGGGTCTTTATTTGGATACAAAATTGTCTCAACCTTATCACCCTGTCACGTTAGAAGATGAGCACGGCCCTGTTCACTTTCACTTAATCCCTTATGTAGAACCGGCAGAAGTAGCGCACTGGCTTGAAGATTCGGCGATTAAAAGCCACCATCAAGCGACAGAAAGAATCATTGATTACATCAGCACCCACTATGACATGAGCGAACGACACTTGTGGGTTGGCCACGCCTTCATCGCAGGGGGGATGGAATCAGAATCTGAAGAACGATTATCAATGGTAGGCGGGTCACCGTATGTAGATGCCGGCTTATTCGACGAATTTTCTTATGTAGCCCTAGGACACCTGCACCAGGCACAGAAAATAAAAAGAGAAGCAGTCAGATATTCCGGTTCGATTCTCAAGTATTCGTTTTCTGAGGTTCATCACAAAAAATCAGTGACGATGGTTCATCTAGGTGAAGAGGGCGTTAACCATCTTGAAAAACTTCCGCTTTACCCTAAAAGAGATTTTGAAATCGTAGAAGGGTACTTTTCAGAGCTGCTTGAAGGGGATAAAGCGGCCAACCCTGAGAATTATTTGTATATCCGGCTTCTTGATGACGGGCAGATTCTCGATCCGATGGGCAAGCTCAGGAAAGTATATCCAAATATTCTTCATTTAGAGAGGGCCCGTTTATCGCCGGACAAAAACGCAGGCAACCGAGAGGAACTAAAGCAGCGGCAGAAAATGGAGCCTGTCGACCTTTTTACTTCATTTTATAAGGATATCAAAGGGGAAGAACTCCCCGAACATCGGCGGGAGCTTATTCAGACAGCGATTGAAAGCCTGAGAAAAGAAGACAGGGAGAGGTAGCGATATGAGAGCACTGCGACTGACTATGAATGCGTTTGGTCCTTTTAAACATAAACAGCACGTAGACTTTACAGAGCTTGGAGAAGAGTCGATTTTTTTAATTACGGGACCGACGGGAGCAGGAAAAACTTCCATTTTTGATGCGATGTGTTTTGCGTTATATGGTAGAGCTAGCGGAACGGACCGCGATCAGGATACCTTAAAGAGCCACTTTGCCACTCCCGAAGAAACGACGTACGTGGAATTTGAATTTATGCTTCGAGGCAAGCATTATCGTATCGTGCGCCATCCGAAGCAGATGAAGAAAAAGGAGCGCGGAGAAGGTTTTAAGGAAGAGCCGACCCGGGCTGATTTCTATATACTTCAAAACGGGGAAAAACGCCTGATGGCTTCTAAGATTAAGGAAGTCAATGAGATGGTTGAGGAATTATTACGGCTTGACTATGAGCAGTTCAGAAAAATGATTATGATTCCCCAGGGAGAGTTTAGAAGATTAATCTCTGAAAATAGTAAAGAGCGGGAAGAGATTTTACAAAAGATCTTTCGCACATATTTCTATTCCGAGTTAACGGATCATTTCCGCTCAGCAGCCAAAGGACTCGAAAGCAAAATTAACGAATTTGATTGGAAAATTACTCAGGAAATCGAGAATGTTCAGTGGGAGGAGCCGCCTGAAGACGAAAAGCTGCCTGCAGCAGTAGTAAAGGACCTGGAAGTCCTGATCCAAAAACAAAAAATTGCGGTGGAAAAGACAGAAGAAAAGCATGCCGAGCTTCAGGCGAAAACAGAGCAGGCGTCTGATACTTATCATAAGGCTCAAGGAGTTGAAGAATTATTCAGAGAGAAAAGTAGCCTTATAGAGGAACAAAAAGGACTCACCTCAAAAGCAGTAGAAATTAAAGATATTGAAAAACAAATAGAACTCGCCCAAAAAGCTTTAGAAGTAAAACCTTACGAACGGCAGCTGAAGGAACGAAAAGAAGAAAGCGTTAAGCTGCAGAAATTGGTCGAACAAAGGGGCAAGCTTCGAAAAGAGCTGGAAGCTAAAAGTAATCTGATGACAGAAAAATATAAGGAAGAACGAGAAAAGGAAAGCGAGCGCGAATCCTTAAAAGAGCAGCTCAAACACAATCAGCAGCTGAGAGATAAGCTTGATGAATACTTGAACCTTAAGAAACAGGTCAAAGAAAATGAACAATCGCTGCGTGTAAAAGAAGAACAAAAACAGCAATTTACGAAGAAAAAGAATGAACTCGAACACCAAAAAGAAAAAATGTCCGAGGTTATGGCTGAGGAAAGAGAAATAACAAAAGCCCTCTATGAAGAAAAGCAGAAGCTGACAGATTTAGAAAGAACGTTAAAGAATGCAGAGCGGCTTTTTGCGGAGTGGCGAAAGCTTTTAGATTTACGAAAGCATTTTGACAATTTGAGAAAAGAAGCAAGACAGGAAGAAAAACTGAGAGATTCGGCTAAGGCTAAATATGAACAGGTGGTTGAAGCTCTTCAGCAAAACCATGCCTATCACCTCGCTGCACAGCTGACTCCAGGCGGCTTCTGTCCTGTCTGCGGCTCCTTGGAACATCCGAGCCTTGCAGAAAAGCCGGAAGAAATTCCTTCAAATGAAAATATTGATCAGCTGAAAAGAGAATATGAGAAGTATGAAAAACTCTACTTAAATAAACATGAGCAGATGACAACAGCTAAGGTAAGAGGCACATCTCAAAGAGAACTTGTTGAATCTATTAAAGAAGAAAGTAAAGACCTTAAGGTTGAAGAGCTAACTTCTGAAGTTATCCAGGAAAAATTGGAGAAGCTCCGCCAAAATTACCAGCAGACGAAAAGCACAGTAAACAGCTGGCAGAAAAAGCTTGCTGAAGTGGAAGAAACAGGGGAAAAGCTTAAAGAAATAGAAGCCCAGCTTGCTACAGCCATTCAACAAGAAGAAGCTTGTGTGAACGAACTGCTAAAAGTGAAAGAAGGTAAAGTATCGCTGGAGGCTCAAGTGAAGTATTATGAAAGCCAGTATCAATTCCCTGAGGAAAGTGCTCTAGGGATGGAACAAATTGTTCAACATACGAAACAGAAACTTAAAAAAGCGCTGGAGAGCTGGCAGTCGATACAGCAGCAGTATCAGGAAACGAGCGAGCACCTCCAGCGGGCAGCAACAGAAGAACGAGAAAGCGAACGGCAGCTTAAGCAGGCGTTTGGCACTCTTGAAAATAAAAAAATAGAGCATGATCAAACGCTCCGCCATTTTGGATTCAGCGATGAAGAAGACTACCAAAAAGCCCTTCTTGAACCAGGGGAAATACAAAAGCTTAAGGATCAAACTGATCAGTATTACCGCCGGAAGACTGCCGTTGAGGACAGGCTGCAGTCCCTTGAAGATAAAATCAAAGACGTCAGCCGTCCGGATTTAAAAAGGCTTTATGAAGCCTGGCAGCAAGTGAAGCAAGAAGCGCTCACTGTCCAGCAGCAGGTGAGTGAACAGCTTTTACAGTTTAAGCATAATGAAAAGATATATGCGAATTTGCAGCAGCTCATCCAGCAGCAGGAAAAAGTCGCTAAAGATTATTATGATCTAGCGGAGATTTCCAACTTAGCAAAAGGAGACAATCCGCTTAGGCTGTCTCTTGAACGCTACGTATTGGCTTCCTACTTAGATGAAATTCTTCTGCAGGCCAATCTTCGCCTTGATCAAATGAGTGATCACCGCTATCAGCTGATCAGAAGCGAACAAATTGCTAAACGCGGAGCTCAAAGCGGGCTCGATCTTGAAGTCATTGACCACCATACAGGTCAGACGAGGTCTGTCCGTACGTTGTCAGGAGGAGAGGGATTTAAAGCCAGTTTGAGTCTCGCACTGGGAATGGCGGATGTTGTACAGGCACACTCGGGCGGCGTTCAGCTGGACACCTTGTTTATAGACGAAGGGTTTGGTACTTTAGATGAGGTCTCGCTCGAGCAGGCGATTAACTGCTTAAGAAGCCTTCAGGATGGGAATCGTATGTTAGGTGTAATTTCTCACGTGCAGCAGCTGAAGGAAGAAATACCAGCAAAACTGCAGGTTTACCCAAGCTCGTCAGGATCGAGCGTTCAGTTTAGCTTTCAATAAAGAAAGGAGAGGTGGCACAATGGCTACGCCGCTTTCAATGGAATGGACGATCATAACGGATGGAAAAGAAAAAAGAGTATTTCCCAATGACAATTTATTTGAGATCATATTTGAAGGATATAAAATTTTCCCGCTGAATGAGCGGATTGAAATAAAAAGAAATATTCGCTCTGACCAAATAGGGGCAGGAAGAATAGAAGAATTGGTTCTCAAAGAAAATACAACAATTTGTAAATATCGATTGATTTCCTTACATTCTGTCAACTGATCGGGGTGGCTGATTTTATTTTCTGTCAGTTTGTGCGCTTCCCCGGGAAATACTGCAACTGAATTTTTCGGAAATTTGGCTGAAAAAGGAGTAAGAAAAGGAGTATTTTATGTCTGTTTTTTCAAATGACTGGTCGGATGTATTACAAGCAGAAATGGAAAAGCCTTATTACTTAGCATTAAGGGAAGAGTTGAAAAAAGAATACGCCGCTGAGAAGATATTTCCCGATATGTATGATATATTCGCTGCTTTTCATCACACGTCTTTTGAAGAGACGAAGGTAGTGATTATCGGACAGGATCCATATCATGGAGACGGGCAGGCTCATGGATTAAGCTTTTCTGTACAAAAAGGAGTGGCCCTCCCTCCTTCGCTCAAGAACATTTATAAGGAGCTCGAAGACGATCTTGGCATCAGGCCTCCCTCTCACGGTAACTTAACTTCATGGGCCAAGCAGGGGGTATTATTATTAAATAACGTGTTAACCGTCAGAGCTCATCAGGCCCATTCCCACCGTAATTTAGGCTGGGAGCGTTTTACCGATCAAGTGATCCATCTACTTAATGAAAGAGAACGTCCTGTTGTTTTTATGCTGTGGGGAAAACCGGCCCAGAAAAAAGCATCCGCTGTAGATACCTCAAAACACTGCGTCATTCAATCGGCGCATCCAAGCCCATTAGCCGCGTATAAAGGCTTCTTCGGCAGCCGTCCTTTTTCTAAAGCTAATCAGTTTCTTCAGGAACAGGGGGAGGAGCCGGTTGACTGGGCGATCGAAGAATAAAAGATGAAGCAGGGCCCATACCTGCACAGTTTCTTATGCATAGGCTAACGTAAGAAATATTACGGAGGGTCTGCTATGTCTCAAAATCAATTTCCATTCTTTGGCCCTGTAAGAAACTATCCAGGGGGGTATTATCCGCCGCCGGGAGCAGCAAACACGAGAGGCTTTTTATCTAACTTTTTTCAGCAGGGCGGACCGCCGGCTGGAGGATTCCCGTCGTTTGGCGCTCCTTTTCAGCCGCCTGCAGCTCCCACGGGAGGAGCCGGATGGCTGGGCCAGCTTCAGGGGGCCTTAAGTGCGGTGCAAAAAGCGGCACCTATGATCCAGCAGTATGGGCCAATGATGAAAAACATACCCGCCATGATTAATATGGTTAAGCTTATGAATATGAGTGACGATGAGGAAGAGGAAGAAGTGGAAGAAAAAGGCAATAAAGAAAGCACTTCTGAAGAAAGCTTCGATCTTAAGATAGAAGAAAAGATAGAAGAAAGTAACGATAGGAAGAAGCCTGCTAAAGAAAAGATTAAAAAAGAAAGCAGGAAAAAACGGCCGCAGCCTAAGCCTATTATGAAACGATTTTTCCCGGAAGAATCCGAAGAAAAGCCTAAGGACCAGCCAAAACCTAAGCCTCAAAGAAGAAAACAAGGAACATCTCAGCCTAAGTTATTTATATAGGCTGTGCATGTTGCTTGATTTTTTTTTGGTTTTTAGAAAGAATAGGTAACATGATACAACAACAGGGGAGGTCCCAATGCATGGATAATCAAACGAAAGTAGCCACATTTGCGGGCGGATGTTTTTGGTGTATGGTAGAGCCGTTTGAAGAAAGACCAGGGATTATATCCGTAACTTCTGGTTATACAGGGGGCCATACCGACAACCCAACCTACATGTCCGTAATTACAGAAACGACAGGACATCGTGAAGCCGTACAAATCGAATATGATCCAGATATTTTTCCATACGAGCGGCTTGTTGAGCTGTTCTGGCAGCAGATTGATCCAACAGATGCCGGAGGACAGTTTGCTGACCGGGGCGAGTCTTATACAACCGCTATTTATTATCATGATGAAGAGCAAAAAAAAATCGCGGAAGAAAGCAAACAGCAGCTTGAAGCTGCCAATAAATTTAAAGAGCCAATTGTAACCGATATTCTGCCGTCTCAAACATTTTATCCGGCAGAAGAAAAGCACCAGAACTACCATAAGAAGAATTCCTATCACTATAAGCGCTATAAAAAGGGATCAGGACGCCAGGATTTTATTAAAAATACGTGGGGAGTAAAGAAAGATCTCCGTGACCTGAAGAAGAAGCTGACGCCGATTCAGTATCAGGTTACACAGGAGAACGGAACAGAACGCCCTTTCCAAAATGAATATCACGATTTTGAGGAAGAGGGTATTTATGTAGATATAGTTTCGAAAGAGCCTCTATTTAGTTCAAAAGATAAATATGATGCGGGCTGTGGATGGCCGAGCTTTACGAAGCCGATTGAAAAGCAGCAAGTAAACGAAAACGTAGATATGACTCACGGCATGATCCGCACGGAAGTTAGAAGCGAGAAGGGTGATTCTCATTTAGGGCATGTCTTTGAAGATGGTCCAGCTGATAAAGGCGGATTGCGATACTGCATCAATTCCGCAGCTCTTGAATTCATTCCAAAAGATGAAATGGAAGAGAAAGGATATGAATATTTACTGCATTTGTTCAAATAATTAAAAGCTTTTATTTTAATGTCCTTCTGCGAGCTGTCGAGACTGTTCTCAACAGCTTTTTTTTTTTGGTTTAATTTCTTGCATTTATGATCTTAAAATCAGCGGCTTATCAGGAGCCTCCCACACAACAGAGAAGATTCACCTTCATCCAGCTGCTGGGAGCTGCCTGATATCACCCAACTTTTAGAAGCTAATGACTTGTTTTTCTTAATTTAACCCAGATTTGATATACTAAAGAGAGAGTAAGAAAAGAGGGTGAACGATGGGGAGAAAGAAACTACTAACCAAGAAAGAACTATTCGACGCTACAGGAGAACTTCTCCGCACAGAAGGGATACACGGTCTTCACTTTAAAAAACTTGCCGATGAGCTGCAGGTCGGGCGCAGCACGCTATATGAATACTACCGCAGCAAAGAGGATCTGCTCGTTGCCTACCTGAAAGAAATTATGAAGGAAATGAATGAACGCATTGAGCAGATTCCTAAGGATAAACGCGTAAATGAAAAGCTTAAAGAATTCCTCTTTATCTTACTGAATCACGATGAAATCCACCAGGTCGAGCGAATGATTCGTGATATTCAGACGAGTGATCAGGAACTTGCCGCTTTTTATTTAAAAGAATTATCAAAAGAACATCAGAAAACTTATTCGATTTTAATAAAATGGATCGAAACAGCGAAGCGGGAGAAAATCTGGGGTGATGACGTTGACTCACAGCTGATCGCTGATATCATTTTTCACGCGATTCTTTTCCCCTATAAAAAGTCAGTCGGGACCGAACAAATGACCCGCCAGTTGTTTCAGCTTCTTGAAAATGGACTTCTTAATACGGAAAAAAAATAACCGCGCTAAGCGGTTATTTAAATGGATTTTTCCATTCGGTTAAAAGACCATAGTGGCAGGATTCTTCATCCTCAATATAATTTTTGATCGGACGTACGGGTGATCTTCCGGCTTTAAATAAAAACGTTAAAATTGGATCGTGCAGTTCTCCCTGCAGGACAGCATTTACATATTGAGCCGGTGACAGTTCATCGGCATATTTATGGTAGCCTGGCATTCTTCCGCCGCCAACAAGCCGGTTTAACTGTAAGTGAATAACCGTTTCGTACATCGCTTGAGTCAGCTGCCTTCCAAGACCAAGGGAACGATAGCTTGGATCGACACAGATATCAACGACATATAAGTCCTTGCCAATTTCATCATGCGTTCGTATCGTGCCCTCAGCAGTGATTTCATCCCACGTATGATCGAGTTCATCTTTAACATTTGTGCGCATAGCCGTCATCGATCCAGCTACGACGCCTTCGACTTCTATACAGAGACAGCCGTCGGGGAAAATATTAATATGTTCTCTAAGCTGACTTTCATCCCATAGAAGCTTAGAAGGGAAGGGTGGAGGGAACGCTTCTTTTTGGATTTCTATTAAACGGTTAAAATCCTGTTCCATATAATTGCGTATATGTAAATGATGAAACGGATGATTCTTTTTATCAAACCCATAAATCCACTTATCCATGAATGGCGGACCTCCTAAAAATTAATATATTTAGAGTATAGCACAGGAAGATAGAAGGCGAAGATTTTGACATTATCTTGAATTAAAGATAAAATCCCTATATGCAGAGAAACGTATCCAAGGAGGTCATAAAAAACATGAGACACATTTATAAAGAAGGAGCATCCAGCAAATCTCCTGTATTATTACTGCTGCACGGCACAGGAGGAACAGAAGAAGATTTACTGCCGATCGCCGAGATGATTGACTCTCAGGCGGCTGTGCTGTCTGTAAGAGGAAATGTATCGGAAAATGGAATGCCGCGTTTTTTCAGAAGGATTAGCGAAGGGGTATTTGATGAAGAAGATTTAAAGAATCGTACAGAAGAGCTTCACGAATTTCTCGATCAAGCAGCTGCCGAATATGGATTTGACAGAAGCCGGGTAATCGCTGTAGGTTATTCCAATGGAGCAAACATTGCTGCAAGCTTACTCTTCCACTATAAAGAAAGTTTAAAAGCGGCAATTCTATATCATCCGATGGTTCCGCTCAGAAATCACGCGCTTCCCGATCATTCCAATTTAAGCATTTTTATCGGAACTGGTGAAAACGACCCTATCTGCCCGGCTGAAGAAACGAAAGAGCTTCAGTCGATTTTAGAACAGGCAGGAGCTTCAGTTAACGTTCACTGGGAACGCATGGGCCACCGTCTGACTGAACAGGAAGTTATAGAATCAGCCAGGTGGTATCAGAGGAATTTATAATTCTCATTTGTGAGACCGTCCTTTTAATTGTATGATAGATGGTGTAGAAGGAGGTTAAATCATATGATTCATAAAACGTGGGAACAAACAGAACCAATTAAAAAAGTGGAATGTATCCATAATGAAGCCGAGAAATTTGTGGTCAATAATGTGCTGACTCCTGGAAAAACGTACGACGTTCAAAATGAAAGTGAAGAATTTTATTTCATTATTGATAATTCCGGCCGAATCGGTGGATTTTATAAAGATTATTTTAAAGAAGTGTAAAAACTGGGGTTCCTGGAACTCCAGTTTATTATTTTCTGTTCGCATGTCCTTCCTAAAACGTGGTTAGAATAGGAAAGAATAGATATTAAACCTTGTCAAGACACGGGCTTTCATTGATAATAGAGGTAAGGCTATAGTATGGAGGGGGAGTCAATTTGGACAAACTTATTTTAGTACGTCACAGTGAGACAGAAGGTCAGCACGAAGACTCACCATTAACGAAGCTTGGGGTTAGACAGGCCCAGGTGCTGGCTGCTTTTCTTGATCATTCAGGCTATGAAGTCAGTCGAATCATTTCAAGTCCTTTCCTAAGGGCGATAGAAACTATTAAACCTTTTGCCCGCATGAAAGGAATTGAAATCGAAAAAGACGAACGCCTTGAAGAGAGAGTCTTAAGCCATACTCCATTGGACGACTGGGAAGAAGTTCTTTATGATTCTTTTCAAGACCCTGAGCTTAAGCTGACGGGAGGAGAATCCTCTACGGAAGCGAAACAGCGGGTGATGAGCTTAGTTGATGAACTTGAACAGGTAGAAGGCAATGTCATCCTGGTGACGCATGGAAATTTACTCGCTTTACTCCTCCAGAAGTATAAGAGAGAGTTCGGATTTAATGAATGGAAACGCCTTTCGCGCCCGGATATATTCCTCGTGCAGAAACAGGGCGGAGAATATACGGTGGAACGGATCTGGGACGATCCCGCCGATTTTAAAATAAACGTTTAGCAATTGCGAAATTCGTCGATTATCGTTATTATATAGGATGGAGTTTAAGACTTCATTTAGAAGTGTATAGGAGATATAGCACGATTTAATTTTTAGTAAAGGAGGCAATTCACTTGGCATTTGTAATTACTTCCCCTTGTAAAGATGAGAAAGCTGGCGAATGTGTAGATGTTTGCCCAGTTGACTGTATTGAAGAGGGTAAAGATATGTTTTATATCGATCCAGCCATTTGCATTGACTGTGGAGCATGCGAAGCCGTCTGTCCAGTTGAAGCAATTTATATTGAGGATGAAGTTCCAGAAGAAGAAACTAAATACATCGAGTTAAACCGTAAGTTTTTTGAAGAGCAATAATTGACACATAATGATAAGAAGCCATTCCTAATTCAATAGGGATGGCTTTCTTTGAATATCTGCTACTTGAACGACTAAGGGAGGATATAATCATGGGAAAATTAAATGGAAAAACAGCCGTCATTACCGGAGCAAGCAGCGGAATCGGGAAAGCAGTCGCCCATCATTTAGCAGGTGAAGGAGCTCACGTAGTTTTAGCAGCGAGACGTTCAGAGCGTCTTAAAGAGCTGGCGGATGAAATCAACAGCAGCTATCAGGTGCAGGCAATAGTCGTAGAGACAGACGTGACCAAACGTGTGGATGTTGAAGCGCTTGTGAAAAAGGCAAAAGATACCTTTGGCACAGTCGACATTTATGTCAATAACGCGGGTGTTATGCTCCTCTCCTTCTTAAAAAATGACCATATTGAGGAATGGGAACAAATGGTCGATGTTAATATTAAGGGTGTCTTATACGGCATTCATGCCGCTCTTCCCATCATGCTTGAACAGAATTCAGGTCATATGATTAACGTCGCATCAGTTGCCGGTCATGAAGTATTCCCTTCAAGCACGGTGTACAGCGCCACAAAATATGCGGTTAAGGCACTCTCCATGGGAATGGAAAAAGAGCTCGCCGGCACAGGTGTTCGCGTAACCAATATTTCTCCAGGGGCGGTCGATACAGAGCTTACCGAACATATTACCGATGGAGACGTCATTGATATGTTCAAAGACCGCAATATGACACCGCTTGATTCAGAAGATATCGCCCAGGCCGTATCCTATGCTGTGACACAGCCCGAAAGCGTCAATGTTAATGAACTGATCGTAAGGCCGATGAATAAGAAATGAAAAATCACCGCAGGCACCCTGCGGTGATCCGTTTAATATTTAACGTTAAATCCTTTATACCCTTCCTCTTTTGAGAAGGTTTGTTCATCAACGTGGCGGATTTTAATAAAGGGGTTGGGTCCGGCTTTAATTTCTTGAAGAAAGGATTGAAGCTTGTCTTGAGATCCTTCCGCTTCAACGACGACCGTACCATCTTCTTTATTTTTCACCCATCCGTTTAAGTTATTTTCCTTTGCGGCAGCTTGAGCAGAAGCACGAAATCCAACGCCTTGGACCCGTCCATGAAATGTCCATTGTTTTCTAGCCATAAAAAGCACCTCCTTAAGGTCTTTACCTTTTTATAAAATAAAAGAAACCTGAAAGTGAGTGAAAAAAATGCAGGAAATTTCGATCGATCAACTGGCTGGTTTTCAGATCGGCCACGACCAGGATGAAGAAGGAGCCACAGGCTGTACCGTCATTCTGTGTAAACAAGGGGCTGTTTCAGGAGTTGACGTTCGCGGTGGAGCTCCCGGGACACGGGAAACAGATCTGTTGAAATCCGAAAATATCGTCGATCGTGTCCATGCTGTGTTTTTCGCCGGGGGAAGTGCTTATGGTCTTCAGGCGGGCGGAGGTGTAATGGAAGCATTAGAGGAAACAGAGATTGGTTTTGAAACCGAAGGCGGTCTTGTACCGATCGTGCCCGGGGCGATTCTTTATGACTTACTGACTGGAGATAATGCGGTACGTCCAGATGCCGCTATGGGAAAAAGAGCGGCTCAAGAAGCACTGAAAGGTTCCTCCACCCAGCAAGGAAATGTCGGAGCGGGAAGTGGAGCATCTGTCGGAAAATGCCTGGGAATGAATAAGGCCATGAAAGGCGGCCTCGGCCATTTTGCCTTAAATATCGGTGAATTGCAAATCGGGGCGGTCGCTGTGGTGAATAGTTTTGGCGATATAATTGATCCTGTATCAGGAGAACGACTCGCCGGGGCATTTGATAAAGAGCATAAAAAGTTTTATAAGACGGAAGAGGTCCTGCTGAAACAGATTAATCAGTCACAGACGAATCGTTTCAGCGGTAATACTTCGCTTGCTGCTGTACTAACGAATGCGAAAATGCAAAAATCGGAAGCGAATAAACTGGCATCTATTGCTCATGATGGATTTGCTGCGACGATGAGACCGTCACACACGTTTGTCGACGGTGATACAATATTTGTGATGAGCACAAATCAGGTCAGTGCGGATCTAAACAGTTTAAGCTACTTAGCAAGTCACGTGATCGAGCAGGCCGTGCTTCGTGCGGTAAGATCCGCTCGATCCTTAGGGCCGCTTTTGGCTTATCAGGATATAATGAAGGAGTGATCTTGTTGTTTTTGTTTGTCTATGGAACATTGTGTAAGAACGAACCTAATCACCATTTATTAGAAGATGCCCAGCTCGTCAGTGAACAAGCATGGGTTCACGGAAGTTTATACCGGGGGAAATCGTACTACCCGCTTCTTACTCACAGCGAAAGTGAGCTGGTCTATGGAGAATTGTATAATATTGATGAATCCACATTAAACAAAATTGATAAACTCGAAGGTTACAGTCCTTCTGACCCCTCTTCTTTATTTACCCGGGAAAAAGTAAAAGTGACCTCTGAATACTTTACTAATCAGGCTTTTACTTACTTCGCTAGTCCTCCTTTAGAAAAAGTTGAAAAAATTGAGCATGGTGACTGGAAAGTAGAGCAGCAGCTGCAAAGAGAAAAACTGTATTATTTCGCTTTTGGTTCCTGCATGGATCAAGAGAGATTTATCCAGGGGAAAGTCGATCACCATTTTCGAAACGTAGCAGGCCCGGCTGTGCTAAATGGCTACCAGCTTGCCTTTGGTATACATCTTGAGGATGGAGCAAGAGCCGACATCAGAGAGAATCAGCATGAAAAAGTCGAAGGTGTTTTATATCACATTGAAATAAACGCCCTTGATTATTTGTATATGAGAGAAGGCGTCAACAATCATCACTACCGGCCGACCGTGGTGGACGTAAAATGTAACGGAGAAATACTTCAGGTCTTAACGTTTACTGTTCTTGAGAAGAAAGAAGATATTGCTGTACCGCTGCATTATGCAAAAGAAATCTACAGAGGGGCCTCAAAGTATTTATCCTCCGCGTATGTCGACCGGATCGTCCAGACCTTTACAATCGATAACCCCGTCAAAGGTTTTTCTGCTTTCATTTCAGAGAATGACGAGAAAAAAAGATTGTTATAAACTGCAAAAAAGCAGTGATTTGCTATAATAAGGGTACGATAGGAGAGGAACTAAAGGAGAATGAGAATGGGGACATCTACTACAACCGAAGATAAACTTTTAGCAAAGTTGACTTCGCTTTATAAAGCAATGGAACATGAGTATCCAATCCAGGCAGGAAAACTGCTGGATCTTATCAATAAAAGGCTGAATCAGCGGGTGATGATTGGATTTGCGGGTCATTTCTCTGCAGGAAAATCAACGATGATCAATCACTTAATGGAAAGTGATATCCTGCCTTCCAGTCCGATTCCAACGAGTGCAAATATCGTTCATTTAAGCAGCGGTGATCCAAAAACCACTGTTTATTATAACGATACCTCTCCTGAGCAGTACGAAGGGGAAATCGACCTCGATGTGGTAAGGTCGCTTTGCCGTGACGGCGATAGTATTAAAGAGCTTGATATTTCCCGTCCGATAAAGGGGCTGCCGGAGTATGTGAGTGTATTAGATACGCCCGGTGTAGACTCGACGAATGATGCTGACCGCGTAATCACCGAGTCTTCACTGCACCTGATGGATTACCTTTATTATGTGATGGACTATAACCATGTACAGTCTGAAGTGAATCTAGGGTTCCTGCTTGAAATGCAGAAGCGGGCGACTCCTTTTTCCATCATCATTAATATGGTTGATAAGCATAATGAAGAAGAATTGACATTTGATCAGTTTAAAGACAGTGTGCGTCAATCTTTAAACATGTGGGGAATTGATCCAGAGGCCATTTTCTTTACTTCATTGGTAGATAAAAGTAATGCCAACAGCCAGTTTCACCAGCTGCAGGAAGACTTTCAAGAAAAAATGACACCTTCAGGAAAAAAGCAGGGTATTTACGGACATACGTATTCCTTGATTGAAGAAGGACTGGAAGAGTTATCTGATCAATACAGTGAGCAAAAAGATGATCTGCATGAAAACCTTAAACAAGCTTCAAAGACGATAGCAGAAGAAGAACCTCAAGGGACAGGGGCTGTTTCACTGCCTTCCGTAAAAGAAAGATTCAATGAGCGGGTCTATAACTATATTTCCAATGCTTATTTAATGCCAAGTGAAGTTCGTGAAGAAGCACGCACTTATTTAGAAGCAAAACAGCCGAACTTTAAAGTAGGCTGGCTCGGAACTAAGAAGAAAACCGAAGAAGAAAGAGAAAATAGATTTCAGCGTTTCAGCGAAGTCTTAAATGATACGCTGGAGAAAAACCTCGTATGGCCTTTAAAAGAAAGACTGAGCTCGTTTTTAGATGAGCAGAAAATCATGGATGAATCGCTGCTAAATAAGGTACAGAGATTTGCCCCTTATTATCCGAAAGAGCAGCTAGATCAACTTGTTGAATCAGGAGCCTCAGTGACGGGAGAGTATGTTTTAAGGTATACGGATCAGCTGGCGAAAGATATCCAGAAATTTTTCCGTCAAGAAATGCAGCGATTCTGGTCTGACATTGAATGTTATTTAGAAGAGGATGAGGAGGCAGATAAAGAACGGAATTCTGCTTACTATCAGGCCGTTGAAGAAAAAGAACAGCTTATAGCAGCTATCGAAGAGATCGAAGCTCACATACAACGGGAAAGAGAGCGCTTAGAAGAGGCGTTCCATCAGGGTGTTGAAGATGAAGCAGCACTCTTTCAGATTAAGGAAGTGCTCTTTAATAAAGCTGAAAGTATTCAAAATTTAAAACCGGAGGATTTAGCCCCGCGCAAGAATAAAGAGGAGCCCATGCTTTCAGAAGATTATGAAGCCGCTGCTGATGACTCACCTTCTGTTAAAACAGGGATGAAGGAACGGGCAGAACAGGCGATTGATATTTTGCAATCTGTTGAAGGGTTGGAAAGTTTACGACAGCAGTTAACCGAAAAGAAACAGCGGCTCGACCACCGTTCTTATACTATTGCTCTGTTTGGGGCATTTAGTGCAGGGAAATCATCATTTGCCAACGCGTTGTTAGGTGAATCGATTCTGCCGGTTTCTCCAAATCCAACGACGGCTACAATTAACAAAATTTCTGCTCCTACAGAAAAATACGAGCATAAGACTGTTGTTGTAAAAGTGAAGTCTGAGCAGGATTTACTCGAAGATCTGTTCCACGCTTCTGATCAGTCGCTTAAGGCAGACTCATTGGATAAAGCTTATGATCGATTAAACAGCTGGCGGGAAGAAGAAATAGATCAGCTTGAACATAAGAAACGCTCATTCATTGCCGCGTTTACGCAAGGCTATCAGAAAATGAGCGATAAGATCGATCAAGAAACAATTATCACATGGAATGAGCTGTCTTCGTTTGTCTCAGAAGAAAAGACGTCTTGTTTCATTGAATGGGTTCACATCTATTATGAATGTGAGTGGACGAATGCGGGTGTAACGTTAGTAGATACTCCGGGAGCGGATTCGGTCAATGCCCGGCACACAGATGTTTCGTTTGAGTATATAAAAGACGCGGATGCTATCTTGTTTGTCACTTATTACAACCATCCATTTTCCAAAGCGGATCAGTCGTTTTTAACACAGCTTGGCCGTGTGAAGGACTCATTTGAAATGGATAAGATGTTCTTCATTATTAATGCAGCAGATTTAGCTTCTTCGCAGGATGAACTGACGACCGTTGAAAATTATCTTCAGGACCAGCTTCAGCAGTTTCAAATAAGGAAGCCGAGAATTTTCTCATTATCAAGTCTAAATGCGCTTCGTCATCCGAAGGAGCAGGAAAAAGGCTTTATGGCATTTGAAGAAAGGTTTTCTTCCTTTTTGAAAGAAGAATTAACAGAAGTACTCCATCATTCGATGCATCAGGATATAAAAGAAGCTGTCCAAACACTTGAAGGATTCATTGAACAGGCTTCCTTAGATGAAGATCAAAAGCAAAAAGAAATCGAGCGGATTAAAGAAGAACAACGCAAAGCAGAGCAGGTTCTAAACGGGCTTGCTGCCGAGAGGAATCATCAGGCTGTTCAAAATAAAACGGAAAAGCAGCTGCATTATGTAAGTGAACGATTAATGCTGAACTATCACGACTATTATAAAAATCAGATGAATCCAGCAGTGATTAAAGGAACAAAATCAGAAGCGAAAAAGAACTTAAGAAAAGCTGCACAACACCTGCTTGAAGAAATCGAATTTGAAATGAATCAGGAAATCCGGGCGGTTTCAATTCGAATGGAAAGCTTTATTAAGGAGCGGCTGCAGCAGCAGCACGACGAGCTTGAGCTTCAAATGCAGAAGATCAGGTCGATTACCCTGTCGTACTATGAATGGGAGCGGCTGAATGCTCCGGTTGTGAATTACACGCTGCCGCTGCAAGTAGAAGATCTTTCTTCCATTCTCGCTCAGTTTAAAGGAACGAAATCATTCTTTGAACAAAATGAAAAAGAAAAGATAAAAGACCAGCTGGCCGACCGGATAAAAGGTCCGTTGATTGAAGTAGTGGAGTCGGCCAATGGGCCGTTAAATGAACATTATCAGGAGCTCCTTTCACAGGGCGTTTTAGATGCACAGCAACAATGGAAAGAAGACGTGCAGCAGTCATTTAACCGGCTGCTGTTTGGGCTGCAGCACACAGCAGATACAGAAGAAGTGCAGGCTCGACTGAATCAACTGAAAAAAATCGTATAAATAAAAAAATCCCTTGGAAACGTTCCAAGGGATTTTTTTATATTTTCACATCAACTTCGGCATCTTTTTTTAATTTCTCAATTAGCTTCTTCACTTGTTCATTTTCTTTCTGTGTCGTTAGCTGCTGTTTGATCTGGTCTTTAGATTCTTCATAGCTTGGCATCTTCTGATCCTCACCTTGCTGCTCGCTCATCGTATCATACTGCTTTTTCATTTCATCTTCTGAGACCTTAACTTCTTCTGTATTTTCTTTCAAATATTTATTAATGACTAAGCTCTGTTGCAGCTCGTCTTTTACTTTTTCTTCTGTCAGGTTGCTTTCTTCAAAAGCTTTCTTTTGAGCTTCTTCACTTTCAAACTGGGAAGTGAACTCTTCATAACGCTTATCTACTTCGTCTTCGGAAACTTCATAACCTTCTTTTTTTGCTTCCTGTTTCAATAATTCGAGCCCGACCATTTGATCAATTATACTTTTTTGGAGCTGTTCTTCCTTGCCTTTTACATCCATGCCCATTTGTTCATACTGCTTTTTAGCCCCGTCAAGCTGGGTTTCAAATTCCTTACGGGGAATTTCTTCACCATTAACGACGGCGACCGGATCGGATTCTTTCTGTTCAGTATTTTTATTATCATCTTCAGCACTTTCATTTCCTCCGCAAGCCATCAGTATGAAGGCTGCCAATACAGAAATAAAAGCTGCGAGTACTAATTTTTTCATATGTGCTTACTCTCCTTTGTTGATCTTTCATTCGGAGTGTAGCACATCGCCCAATTTAAGTAAAATTGCTGGGTCATAATTCCACATTTATTACATAAAATGAGGTAGAAAGGAGTTGATGAAAATTATGCTCCCTGTCCTTTACGGTTCGAGGAGCCCGTCTGAAATAAGAGCCTTTGTTCAATTTCACAGCAGTCCGCTTGCGCCGGACCTTAAAGGAATGATGAACTTTATTCAAATGCCCTATGGTGTGGAAGTAATCGTTCAATTAGAAGGGCTCCCTGAATTTGAAAAGAAACCGGACGGCACTCAGGTCGGCCCGCACGGATTTCATATTCACGAAAAAGGAGTATGTGAAGTTGGAGATGGGGAAAAACCTTTTGAGACAGCAGGCGGCCACTGGAATCCGGATGAGCAGCCGCATGGGAATCATACAGGAGACTTTCCAGTTATTTTTTCCAATAGCGGCAGAGCGAGAATGATCTTTTTTACGGATCGATTTGAAGTAAAAGATATTTTAGGAAAATCAGTAATTATCCATCAGAGTCCAGATGACTTTAAATCACAGCCGAGCGGCAGCGCCGGGCTTCGTATGGCCTGTGGTGTGATTGAGCAGGGGTAGATTCTCCCTGGCGCCAGCTTGACTTCACCGGTGAAGTAATGTATAGTTATACGTGTATATAAATAGTAAGCCAGAGCATAACTCAAAATCATGTATTATAAAGAGTTATCAGCAGCGATTGGTACTTTTTATAATATGTGATTTTTTCATGGGACATGGAACACATATTAATTTTTAGAAACATTGGAGGACCCATTTTTATGAAAACTGGTACAGTAAAATGGTTTAACGCTGAAAAAGGATTTGGATTTATCGAAGTTGAAGGCGGAGACGATGTGTTCGTACACTTCAGCGCTATTCAAGAAGAAGGATTCAAATCTCTAGAAGAAGGTCAAGCTGTAGAATTCGAAATTACAGAAGGCGACCGCGGACCTCAAGCTGCTAATGTAACCAAACTATAAGGTAATAAAAGAGACTGGCTTTACGATAGTCAGTCTCTTTTACATATTACATTTCATGTCCAAAGGAGGTTTCGATACGTATGGCATTCGGTAAGAAGAACCAAGCGGAAATAATTGAAGAAGAAACAAAAATTTGGGTATGTACATCTGATGACTGTAAATGTTGGATGCGTGACAACTTTAAGTCTGATGAACAGCCAACATGTCCTCTATGTAAGAGTGAAATGGAGGCAACTTCCAAAGTAATTCAAGTCGTTACAAATAACAGCTTATATTATAATGAGAAAGAGAAATAAATTTACAAATAAAAACCATATATAATAAAGTAAAATCGACTTCCGATCCTATAGAAGTCGATTTTTTTGTCTATGATGAAAGGGAGTAATAGAAAACCCTATTCTGCGACCTCAATGAATGATATAATTTGAATGTTATACACTTAGGTACGGGAGGTTTATTGAATGTTAAATGTAACTAATGTAAGTCTTCGTTACGGTGATCAGAAACTGTTTGAAGACGTAAATATAAAATTTACCCCAGGAAACTGTTATGGCCTTATCGGTGCGAATGGCGCCGGGAAGTCTACATTTCTTAAAATTTTGAGCGGAGAAATTGAACCTCAGACAGGTGACGTTTCTTTAAAGAATGACCAGAGACTCGCTGTATTAAAGCAGAACCACTTCGAGTACGATGAATACCCTGTGCTGCAAACAGTTATTATGGGACACAGCCGTTTATATGAAGTCATGCAGGAAAAAGATGCGATTTATATGAAAGGCGATTTCACGGAAGAAGACGGCATGAGAGCTGCTGAACTTGAAGGCGAGTTTGCTGAAATGAATGGCTGGGAAGCTGATTCGGAAGCTGCCCGTCTATTAACAGGTCTTGGCATCTCAGAGGATCTTCACGATAAAAAGATGCAGGAGCTGTCAGGTTCTGAAAAAGTGAAAGTGCTATTAGCTCAGGCACTCTTTGGAAATCCCGATGTGCTTCTGCTGGATGAGCCGACCAACCACCTTGATATCAATGCGATTCAGTGGCTTGAGGACTTTTTAATTGATTTTGAGAACACCGTAATCGTTGTGTCTCACGATCGTCACTTCCTTAATAACGTATGTACCCACATTGCAGATTTAGACTTTGGAAAAATTCAAATCTATGTCGGCAACTACGATTTCTGGTATGAATCAAGTCAGTTAGCGCAGAGAATGGCGGAAGAGCAGAACAAAAAGAAAGAAGAAAAAATTAAAGATCTAAAAGAGTTTGTGGCGCGATTTAGTGCTAATGCTTCTAAATCAAAACAGGCAACATCCCGTAAGAAGCTACTCGAGAAAATTACGCTCGATGATATTCAGCCGTCTTCCCGTAAATATCCGTATATCGCATTTAAAGCTGACCGCGAAATCGGAAATGATTTACTGACAGTCAAAAACCTCAGCAAAACCGTTGACGGGGTAAAGGTTTTAAACAATGTAAGCTTTACGTTAAATAAGGATGATAAAGTCGCTCTTGTTGGAAGTAATGAAGTAGCCAAGACGACTTTATTCCAAATCTTAATGGGTGAAATCGAACCTGATGAAGGAACGTATAAGTGGGGAATTACGACTTCTCAAAGCTACTTCCCTAAAGATAACTCTAAGTTCTTTGAGCGCGATGACATTAACTTAGTAGAGTGGCTTCGTCAATATTCTCCTGAAGATGAAACAGAAACATTCTTACGCGGTTTCCTAGGAAGAATGCTGTTCTCAGGAGAAGAAGCCTTAAAGAAATCCAACGTATTATCCGGTGGAGAGAAAGTCCGCTGCATGCTTTCTAAAATGATGCTCTCCGGGGCAAACGTTCTGCTGCTGGATGAGCCGACCAACCACTTGGATCTTGAGTCTATTACGTCCTTGAACAAAGGATTAATTAAGTTTAAAGGATCGATTATCTTTGCTTCTCATGACCATGAGTTTATTCAAACCATTGCTAATCGCATTATTGAATTAACACCGCAAGGGATAATTGATAAAGAGATGACCTATGATGAATATCTTAAGGATCCAGAAGTGAAAAGGCAGTTAGCAAGTTTATAAATAAAAAGAGAGCTGATTATTTAATCAGCTCTCTTTTTATTTGTTGTTTAACAAGGTTTTAAGATGGAAAGCGAGTAAATGACCTTCCTTTTTATAAAACCAACATAATAATTTACGAAGATTTATATTAAAACCAAATTTACATTTTTAATAAATTCCTAATGAATTATATAATTTTTAAATTGTTATACGCCAAATAAAGTTAAAATCAGGTATAAAATTGGAGATCTATGGTAACATAGGCCTAATTTGTAAACTCAGTGAAATTTAAGCGTCATAGTTGAAATCTAACTGTTAGCTGTTTGTTCTTAAAATTTATTGAGAATCTGTTAGTCTTGTAATTGTGGTTAAAACAAACACTTTCAATTTTAGAGGAGGACTCGACTCAATATGAAAAAAACAGCTTTCTCATTAGCAGCAACAGCAGCATTAACTGGAGCGTTCGCAACAAGCGTAAGCGCTGATGAATATACAGTAAACAAAGGTGACACTCTTTGGGGCATTTCTCAAGAAAATAATACTTCCGTAGACAAACTAAAAGAACTAAATAATTTAGATTCTGACTTGATTCTAATCGATCAACAGCTAAAGCTTTCTGGTGAAGCATCCGCTCAACAAGCAGAAACTTATGAAGTTAAAAAAGGTGACACTCTTTATGGTATTGGTAAAGAGCACAACGCTTCTGTGGACGAGCTTATGAGCTGGAACGGTCTATCAAGTTCACTTATTCACCCAGGCGACAAACTTTCTGTTTCCGGTGAAGCCGTTCCGTCGGAAGAACCGGCAGAAGCTCCGGCTGAGGAAACAACTGAAGAAGCCCCAGCGGAAGAAACTAATACTGAAGAAACTTCAAATGATACTAGCAATGATGTAATTAAAGAATTTACGGCAGAAGCAACTGCTTATACAGCAAGCTGCACAGGATGTACTGGAGTAACAGCTACTGGAATTGACCTGAATAAGAACCCTGATCAAAAAGTTGTAGCTGTAGACCCGGATGTTATTCCATTAGGTTCTAAAGTATACGTTGAAGGCTATGGAACAGCGATCGCTGGAGATACTGGCGGAGCTATCGATGGAAACAGAATCGATCTTTATATGCCTAATCGCGAAGACGCATTAGACTTCGGCCGTCAAGACGTTACTATCCAAGTACTTGCTGAATAGTAAAAAATTCAGTTTAATAAAAAGCCTGCTATTGCCCCCACAATAGTGGGCTTTTTTTATTCCCATTATATAGACGAATTACTAATTCATTTGGTTTCAGATCATTTACATATAAACTGCTTTCGTAAATACAGGAAGATTGGTAGACTATTAAAGTGTCTATTTTTCTTAAAGAGGTGGCGTATGAACAAAATTGCGATCATTGGTTCAGCCGGTTCAGGGAAATCTACATTAGCCAGGCAGCTTGGAAAAATTCTCGATATTGAAGTCGTTCATATGGATCGTTTATTTTGGAATCCTGGTTGGTTACAGTCTACCCAGGAAGAGCTTAGGGTTAAACAGGAATTTTATTTAAAAAAGGATCAATGGATCATCGAAGGCAACTACAGCAAGGTATGGAATGAGAGACTTGCTTTAGCAGATACTATTATTATGATCGATCTCAATCGCTATCTTTGCCTGTACCGCGTGGTCAAACGCTGGCTGCACAACTATGGTCGAACGAGAGAGGATATCGGCGAAGGCTGTGTAGAAAAGCTTGATAAAGAATTTGTCCAGTTTGTCTGGCAATTTCCTAAAAAGAAGAGAAGCAAGCTGATAAGCGCTCAGCTTCAGCACTGTTCTCACGCTCAAATCATCATTTTGCCCAGCCGGAAATCCGCAGAAAAGTATTTGAATAAATTACACTCACTTAAAACTTAGTAGTATCTCCGAATACTATAAAAATCAAAAAATAAAATTAAAACCGAACAAATGTGCTTATTATTAGACAAACCCTCTGGTTTTTATTGTAAAATAGAAGAAAAGCCAGAGGGAGAGGATACGATGTCTCATAAAAATAATCCGAAGAAGTTTGCTTTAAATATGAGTGCCGCTCAATTTACAAAGTTTTATATTATGCATTTGCTGCAGGTAAGTGAACCACTAATCAGCGAGCATTTTAAAGCCGAGTTTAAAAAGCTTACAACAAACTGGATCCCTGCACCCTCAACACTTCTTGATACACTGCATGATATGACTGAAGAAGGGTTACTCTATCGAAAAGAAGACTTTAAATCCCATGAAAAAAGAAGACAAAAAGTGTATTGGTATTATTTAACAGATAAAGGGAAAGAAGAATTCGACGTACTTAAGAAAAAATACAAGATTTTGTTTGAAGAACAGCTGGCGATATTAAATCAGATTATGAAAGACGTTTATAAATAAGAGAGGGTCTGTTTCCATGAGATTAAGTGTACTTGATCAAAGCCCGATTTCAAAAGGAGAGACTGCCCAAAAAGCATTAGAAAACACACTAGAGCTTGCCCAGATTACAGAAAAACTTGGCTATCACCGCTACTGGGTGGCTGAACACCATAATACAAACGGGTTAGCAAGCAGTTCCCCCGAATTATTAGTCGGCAGAGTAGCTTCTGTAACAAAAAATATCAGAGTGGGCTCAGGCGGAGTGCTTCTGCCTCATTACAGTCCATTAAAAGTCGCCGAAAATTTTAAAATGCTTGAAGCTATGTTTCCCGGTCGAATTGACTTAGGGCTAGGCCGTTCCCCGGGCGGCGGCAAGAAGACGCGTGCCGCATTAACTGATGGGTATAATAAGCCTTTAAGCTCTTTCTCGCGTCAGGTAAAAGAAGTGAGACAGTTTTTAACGGGAAGTATCCCTAAGGAGCATGAGTATTTTGGCGTCTCTGCTAAACCGGATACACCTTCTAATCCACAAATGTGGACGTTAGGACTGACAGAAAGAGGAGCCCGCCATGCGGCCGTAAACGGCACAGGCTTTACTTTTGGTCATTTTATTAATCCAGAACATGCCGACGAGACACTGGCCGTCTACCGCGAGAAGTTTAAGGCCTCAGATCATCTAAAAGAACCTGCTGTCAACGCCTGTATTTTTGTCGTGTGCGGTGAAACGGATGAAGAAGCAGAAGAACTGGCGCAGAGTCAGGATATGTGGCTCCTTCAGGTAGTCAAAGGGCTGGATACACGAGTTCCTTCTATTGAAGATGTTAAAGAACACAGTTTTTCTCTAAAAGAAAGTGAGCAAATAGAGAAGAACAGAAAAAGGTGCTTGATAGGAAGTCCTTCTACTGTTTATAAGCAGTTAATAGAGCTGGAAGAAAGATATGAGAGCGATGAATTTTTAATCATCACCAATATCTTTTCTTTTAAGGACAAGCTTAGATCCTATCAGTTGCTCGCTGACTATGTAAAAGAGCAGGAAAGTTAATATCAAGAAAGTTGGAGAGCAATGAATAATAATCTAACAGGTACCATTCAAAAGGTAAAAGTAATTAAGAAAAAGTCTGACGGCTACATCGTTACAGATGGAGAACATGAAATCCTTCTTCCAAATGACCAGGCAGAGGAAGAATCATTTGAACAGGATCAGATGATCGAAGTGTTTATCTACGAAAATAGAGATAAGCAAGTAGTGGCGACTACCGTCATTCCGGAAGCCACTATGGAATCTTATGGGTGGGCAGAAGTGGAAGAAGTCGTTCCTCACCTCGGGGCTTTTGTAAATATCGGTCTGGATAAAGCTTTTCTCGTTTCAGTAGATCACCTGCCTAAACTGAAAAGAGTCTGGCCTAAAGAAGGGGACAGCCTGTTTGTAAGTCTTGAAAAAGACAAAAAGGGTAGAATATTTGCAGAGCCAATCACAGAAGGGGAAATTCAGGAAGATATCATTGCTGCGCCTGAGTCTCTATTGCGTACAGAAGTCGCAGCGCGTGTGTACCGCTCAACGAAAGCAGGGTCCTTTGTGCTAACAGGAGAAGGGTATAGAGGGTTTATTCACCCCCATGAGAGAACAGAAGAACCTAGGCTCGGCGAACAGGTAGATGGAAGAGTAATTGACGTAAAAGAAGATGGAACAATCAATATCTCATTAAGACCACTGAAACAGGAGGTAATGGATGAAGATGCGGAGTTAATTTACAACTACCTTGTAGAAAACGACGGCGTCATGAACTTAACAGATAAAAGTGATCCAGATGAGATCAGAGAAACTTTCCAGATTAGCAAATCTGCATTTAAACGGGCTATTGGAAAACTGCTAAAAGAAAGAAAAATTATTCAGGCAGACGGCCAGACGAAGATCAATCATGAAGAATAAAGATTCTGACTTAAAACTTAGTAGTAACTCCGAAACCCAAAATAAAAAAACATTACTAAAAAGTTAAAAGTACCAGATGGTCATAATATAAACATAAATAAAAAGTTCGCCTTTGTTATAAAAAGGGCGGACTTTTTATATTAGTCTGTTTAAATGCCGTCTGTCTTTTAAAAGCTGAGGATGGATTGCCCGGCTTGCTTTAGGCAGACGACCGAGATTAATTCCGGATCCATAATAGTAAGCCTGCCACACAATTTTAGTACAATATTGCTCCTGGTTGATTACTTGTAAGGGAGTAAATACGCGATAACGACTATTTCTCTGTTCCTCTAAAATGGATTCAACATACTCAGCTGCTTTTGCGCCGGCTTCAGAATTTTTGGCACTATACACAGATATGGAACGAAACTTTTCAAAATAGTGAGGTATCGGGTCATTTACTAGGCCGGAGGGGATCGAATGAACAACCTCCTGTTGAAAAGTAACGATTCCGACATGCCCGACATATTTTGATTCGCTTTTGCCAATTGGAGAAAATAACAAATCGCCAGGAGAAATAGGAACCTTCGAATGAGGATAAACGTTACGCTCAACTCCATGTGTAGGTGCAAGTACTTTTTTGGGCCGCATTAAAAAGGTGATTAATCCAGCAACTACAGCAGATATAAAGGCGGATCTTCTCATAGCACACTCATCCTTTTTGAACTTAGTGTTTCCATTCTATATGGAGGGGAGTTCTTATACAAGTAATTGAATGGCTGAGAAAACTTATAAAAAAGGGTTTCCTTGATGAAGTCTTTATGGTAGGTTAGTTACAAATTAGTTAATTAAATTTATTAAGTTTTGAAAGCGTTTAAGCATTGAAAATTTTTAAGATGAATTGGAGGTCTGCAGCATGCCTTATCTTGGTGTTGATTATTATCCTGAGCATTGGCCGAAAGAAATGATGGAAGAAGATATACAAGGAATAAAAGAACTCGGAGAAAATATTGTCCGTATCGGTGAATTCGCCTGGCACTTAATGGAGAAAAAAGAAGGGCAGTTTGATTTTTCATTTTTTGATGGGGTCATTCAGTCTTTGAAAAATAAGGGGGTAGATATTATGTTTGGAACCCCGACTGCAACGTTTCCAGCCTGGCTCGCCAGTACATATCCTTCGATACTATCCGAAGACGAATACGGCCATAAAAGAGCTTTTGGCGGCCGCAGGCAATATTGTTTTAATTCAGAGATCTACCGAAAATACAGTGCCCGAATCACAGAAGAATTAGTTAAGCATTACAGCAGCGAAAACTCTATAATTGCCTGGCAGGTAGATAATGAATTTGGCCATGAAGGCAGCGATCTTTGCTACTGCAGTAACTGCCATAATAAATTTCAGATTTATCTATCTAAAAAATACGAAGATATCGATCATTTAAATGAAAGCTGGGGAACGATTTTCTGGGGGCAGAATTATAATGACTTTTCGGAAATTCCTATCCCGACACCGACGATTACCACACATAATCCAAGCTTGAAATTAGACTGGGCCAGATTCAGGTCAGCTTCACTTAACAGTTTTGCTCATGAAATGACATCAATTGTAAAGAAACATAAAGGTGCAGAGCAGCAAGTGACGACAAATGTCTCTGGCGGCTTTTTTAATAAATGGTTTGATCATGCGGAAAACGTGAAGCCGATGGATTTTGTCTCCTACGATAATTATCCGGTCTGGGGCGGCCTGGAAGAACCGATTCCACCAGCAGAAATTGCGATGACGCTTGATTTTAACCGCGGTCTGTTAGATAAGAACTTCTGGATTGTAGAAGAGTTGATGGGAGCGCAGGGGCATGATGTGATCGGTTATCTCCCTAGGCCTAATCAGGCAAAAATGTGGTCCTATCAGGCCTTCGCCCATGGCTGTACGGATATGCTGTACTTCAGATGGAGAGGAATGACAAAAGGGGCAGAACAGTTTTGTTTTGGTGTGGTGGACCACGACAATCAATATGGAAGAAAATATAAAGAGGTACAGTCACTTTTTCATGAGATGAAAGACTATGAAGAGGTTCTGCAGGCTCCTATAGAAGCTGAAATAGCTGTCATTTACGATTATGATAATGTATGGTCGTGGCGCTCACAGCAGCAGAGCAAAGACTTTGAATTTAAAGATGAGCTTATGCGTCTCTACCGGCCGTTTTACGACTTAAATACACCAATTGATGTCATTCCTTATGATCGGGAACTATCAGCTTACAAAGTAGTTGTTGTGCCTGTTATGCAGATCATTGACGAGCAGCTTGCCGAAAAACTTGAAAATTTCACGAAGAATGGCGGAACAATCGTTTTTTCTTTTAGGGCGGGTTTAAAAGATAAAAATAACAATATTCCTTTTAAGGAGCCACTTCCAGGACCTGTGCGTATTTTAACAGGAATTCATGTTCAGGAGGTAGAAGCATTATCAGCTTGGAGAGATTTAATCACCGCTGAGACAGCTGAAGTATTATTTGAATACAGTGACGAATTTTACAGCCAATATGCAGCCGTAACGAGGAATTTATTTGGTAACGGAAAAGTTTATTATATTGGCGGCGGACTCGAAGATCAGGCAATGAATATGATTGCTAAAGAGATCACCGTCCAGCAGGAAGTCTCGATTACAGAAACTGAGGAATGCGTTGAGGTTTATAAACGTTATACAGACCAGGATGAATATTCCTTTATAATGAATCACAGTGATCAAGTTAAAATTTTTGAAGGACATTCATTACAGCCGTATGAGAGTAAAATTATTAAACATTAAAGAGGTAGAGGGCATAAAACAGCCCTCTATTTTACTTTTTGTTTTCTAGTTAACATAATATATATTATAGGAAGTTAGTTAAGAAAGATTAATTTTGTCTCATAATACAAGTATACTCTAGATATTGAGACGAAATTAAAAATTAGCTGTTATTGTGTTTTGCATGAATTATTGTTATTCTTTGTTTCTCATGTTTTTTAACTTCCCAGCCATTTTTTTCTAACCTGGATGTTTTCTCTTACTGGGACTTTTGCCGTTTTATAAATAGTTTTTTTATATTAAGTTGGAGTTGCTACTAAGTTTCAAGATCTATTACACTTTTTGACTGCTAGTCATTCTTTTCCATAACTGCGAAATAGTTATTTTCATGATCTGCAAAGTTAAATACTGTGCCAGACGGCATATTTACTATTTCACCAACTGTTATGTCTTCGCTGGATAGTTTGTTACGTAACTCCTCAAGGTTTTTGGTGAAAAACATTAACGAAGGTGTTCCTAGATTTAATTCCGGATCCATTTTAGCCACTAATTCTTTATTGTGAAGTATTATACTTGTTTCTGATTCCTTTGCTGGTGCTATTTCAATCCATCGCATTCCTTGACCGTTATTTTCATCAGAAATTACGCAGAAACCCAATTTTTCTGTCCAAAATTTCACTGCTTTATCCTGATCGTCTACATACAGCATAATTTGACCAACTTTATTAATCATTAGTTCGCCTCCCTAATTGTTTAATGTTCTTAAGTATTTTTCTACACTCATTGCAAATTATCCTTTAACTTTTCCAAACAAAATACGGATGGTTTGAATTTACCGTAACGTTCTCCAGCACATTAGTATTCACTGCCCTGCTGACATCTTCTATTTGTTATTAAAAATGGTATGTTTTTAAATAATGTTCGGAGTTACTACTAAGTACTAAGTAAAAATTAAAATCCATTAAAAATGCAAAACTAAAGCCACAGATTGAATTACTCTGTGGCTTTAAGTCTGGATTTAGCTGATTTAGATGAACTTTCCTGATAAATCTTTAGAGTCTGGTAATAAAACTCTAGAATTTGCTCAGAAGGCTTCTGCCAGCTGAATTTTTCTGCTTCAATTCTGGCATTATAACAAAGCTTTTCGTACAATTCTTTGTTTTCCAGCCGGTTAATGGCTGAAATCATGCTGTCTGTATTTTCATTTTCAAACAGCAGCCCTGTCTTTCCATCTTCCACCTGTTCCATTGTTGGTCCACTTTTTGCTGCAATTACGGGTAACCCTGACGCCATAGCCTCAAGGATCACCAGTCCTAATGTTTCAGTAATGGACGGGAAAATAAGAGCATCTGATGAAGCAAATGCCTGTGCTAACTCTTCACCGTGCAATAATCCGGTAAATGTCGTTTTCGTTCCGGCAAATGATTTCTCCAGTGACTCCTTTTCAGGTCCATCCCCTACAATAGCAAGAGAAAGGTCCTCCCTTTGCTCAAGAAGCGGCTTAATCTTATCAATCTCTTTTTCAGCTGCAAGCCTTCCTACAAACACTAACAGCTTGTTATTTGGTTCTCCGCCTGATAAACGTTCACGCATTTTTTCACTGCGATGGCGCGGATGGTAATGGTCAATCGCTACGCCGCGGTCCCAGACGTGAACATTATGAAATTTCTTTGCATTTAATTCTTTCTGGGTAGCCTTGGATGTACACAGGTTAAGATGAGCGTAATTGTGCAGTTTCCTGAAATACCACCAGCAAGCAGGTATAAGTGGATATAATTTGTAGTACTCAAAATATTTAGGAACATGGGTATGATAGGAAGCAATGAGCGGGTACCCCATTTTATCCGCATAATATACACCGGATACTCCGACAATGGCCGGGTTAACTACATGCACCAGATCAGGATCATGTTTCTCAAGCAGCGTTTTCACCTTTTTCTGCGGCAGAGAAAACTGTTTATACCGGTAAAAAGGCATAGTAGTAGCTTTTACACCTTCAACAATCGCACCTTCATATTCAGTTACACCCAGGTCCGGAGCAATAACTACCACTTCATGGTCCTGCTGCCTGAGATATCTGATGGCTTCTTTTAATCTAGTTACTACTCCGTCTGTTGATGGTAGGAATGTTTCGGTAATGATGGCGATTTTCAAGGCGTAAAACTCCTTATTTCCAAGTAATAGATGGCAATACGTTTTCCTTAATGATTCGGTCTTTATTTTCAACAGCTACATTTAAGATATCACGGATAACATCATCTGTTAACAAATGAGGCTCTAAACCGAGATCCCGAAGCTTCGTGTTTTTCGCATGATAGTAATGATCTTCGTTTTCAATACGAGGGTTCTCAATCTTCTGAACCTCAGTATTAAATCCTTCTTCTTTCGCGATCTTCTGTACACGCTCCGCTAATTCGTTCACTGTAAACCATTCAGTAAACTGGTTAAATACACGGAATTCTCCGCGGTCAGCCGGATTCTCTGCTGCAATTTCCACACAGCGTACCGTATCTTCAATGTTTAAGAAGGCTCTTGTCTGTCCGCCGGAACCGTACACAGTAATATCATGACCGATGGCCGCCTGGTTGATGAAACGGTTTAATGCTGTTCCAAAGACACCATCGTAATCCACGCGGTTATACAACACAGGATCGAGCTGAGTATCTTCTGTATGTAACCCATAAACGATCCCCTGGTTTAAATCAGTGGCACGGATGCCCCAGATCTTACAAGCGAACATAATATTATGGCTGTCATGTACTTTTGATAAATGATAGAAGGATCCTGGCTGTTTCGGATATGGAAGTGTATCTTTACGGCCATTGTGTTCAATCTCGATGTAACCTTCTTCAATATCAATGTTTGGTGTACCATACTCTCCCATTGTACCCAATTTAATCAGGTGACAGTCCGGAGCCATTTCCTTAATAGCATACAATACATTCAGGTTACCAATTACATTATTAGACTGAGTATATACAGCATGCTCTCTATCAATCATTGAATATGGAGCTGAACGCTGCTCAGCGAAGTGTACAAACGCTTCAGGTTCTGTCTGGCGGAACACTTCACGCAAAAAGTCGTAATGATTTAAATCTCCAATAAAAGTTTTTATCTCTTTTCCAGTAATCTCTTTCCATTTAGCTACTCTTTCTTCTAAAGAAGCAATTGGTGTTACTGAATTCGAGCGTAACTCATCGTCAATTTTTCTTCTCGCTAAGTTATCAACGATCGTTACTTCATGACCCTGCTTTGATAAGTGCAGTGCGGTTGGCCATCCGCAAAAACCGTCTCCCCCTGCTACTATAATTCTCATAGTCTACCTCCTAGTTACATGTAAGCATTTTTACTACATAGTTAGAATAACATTATTTTTTCTCTCTCAGGTAATCATAAGCAAGAGAAGCCCTCTAGCTTGCTCTTACGATTTTGACTTTACCATTAACAGAAAAGAAACTCAATAATGAAGTGATTTCAAAAATACCCTTAACTTATATACCCCGACTTTCATAGAATTAGGCTTGTTTCCGATAATTTTCTTTCTTCCTTCCTATTTATCATTCATTCAGCTCTTAAATTCCGTTATACTATAATTAGCATTATTTTGAATATTTTAAAAGTCGCTAAGGAGGAAGTTAGAATGAGTACATATGAGACTGCCTGGACACCAGCTGACGAATTGAAAGAGAGCACTAGACTCTATCAGTGGATGAAAGTGCACGGATATGATAATTATGATGAATTTCATAAAAAATCAATTGAAGATATCGAGTGGCTTTGGGAAGAAGCTTGCTCTGTTTTAGGAATTGAATGGTATAAACCTTATGAAGAAGTAGTTGATCTCTCAAAAGGCCCCCTCTACCCTAAATGGTTCAGCGGCGCTGAGATGAATGTCGTTCATAATGCTCTCGATAAGTGGGCTGAAAAAGAGTCAACTAAGGAGAAAATCGCCTTATTATGGGAAGGTGACAATGGTGATAAAACCTCCTACACGTTTAAAAGCCTGCAGGAAAAAGTAAACGCTTTCTCGAATGGCTTAGAAGATTTAGGAGTTTCTAAAGGAGATATCGTGACTTTATTTATGCCGATGCTTCCCGAAACGCTAATTTCAATGCTTGCGATTGCTAAAGTTGGCGCCGTTGCCTGCCCTACTTTTTCAGGCTATAAGGCCGAGGCAATCTCCACTCGTCTCAATGCTTCAAGATCAAAAATTCTTATAACTGCCAATGGCTTTTATCGGCGCGGCAAAACCGTCCCTATGAAACAGGAAGCTGATATGGCTGCCGATCGCAGTGAACATTTACAGCATGTAATCGTCGTCGACCGAACAGGTTCCGCCGACCAGTGGAACCCGCAGAGAGATATTGCGTTTGAAGAGCTTTTAAACAACTCCTCTGTTTATGAAACAAAGCGTACAAAAGCAGATGATCCTTGTATGCTCATTTACACGTCAGGAACGACAGGAAAACCAAAAGGCGTCCTTCATTCTCATGCAGGTTTTCCAATTAAAGCAGCATTTGATGCCGGCATCTGTATGGATGTCTGCCAGGAAGATACACTGTTCTGGTATACCGATATGGGCTGGATGATGGGTCCTTTCCTCGTATACGGCGGACTTTTAAATGGAGCATCCATCGTAATGTTTGAAGGAACTCCGGACTACCCTAACCCGGACCGTTTATGGCAGATGGTTGATGAATATAACGTGACACATATCGGTATTTCCCCGACACTTGTACGTTCGATGATGAAGCACGGAAAAGACTGGATCAAAAAGCATGACTTATCTTCATTGAAAGTTATCGGCTCCACGGGAGAACCTTGGAACCCTGAACCTTGGAACTGGCTTTTCAAAAATGTCGGCAAATCCAAAGTTCCGATTTTTAACTATTCTGGAGGAACCGAGATCTCCGGCGGTATCTTTGGCAATGTGCTCGTTAAACCGATTCAGCCGGTAACATTTAATGCCGTGCTGCCAGGTATGGATGCTGATGTTTTTGATGAAAATGGAGAATCTTTACGGAATGAGGTCGGCGAACTAGTCATTAAACAGCCCTGGGTAGGAATGACAAATGGCTTCTTTGAAGACAATGAGAGGTATGAAGCTGCTTACTGGTCCCGTTTTGAGAATACATGGGTCCACGGAGACTGGGTGATTGCTGATGATGACGGGTACTATACGATTACAGGGCGTTCTGATGACGTTTTAAACGTGGCCGGAAAACGTTTGGGACCTGCTGAAGTAGAATCGGTCCTCGTAGGTCATGAATCCGTTGTTGAAGCCGGGGTAATCGGAGTTCCCCACAGCATTAAAGGAGAAGAACCCGTCGCTTTTGCCGTACTAAACTCAAAAGATCAAAACAGAGAAGAAGTGATCGATGAAATTCGTGAATTCTTAGCTCAAAAGTTAGGAAAAGCATTGGCGCCTAAGCGGATTTTTGCAGTGTCGGATCTGCCTAAAACAAGAAATGCCAAGGTCATGCGCCGGGCGATCAAGTCTGCCTTTTTAAATGAACCGGCTGGTGATTTAAGTGCCCTGGAAAACCCGGAAACAGTAGAAGAAATCCGATCCATCGGCGAATCACAGACCATGCAGAAATAAACATTAAAAAGCCGCTACACTAACGTGGAGCGGCTTTTAGATTTTATTGCATCCATGCTAGGGCTTTCTTATTTATACAGGATAAACGCCATGCTTTCTTTCTGTGAAGGTGACGTTTTTAGATTGATAGGCTTCAAAGCGCTGCATCAGCTGGCCGCGCAGCTGATCAGGCTGTACGACATCATCGATCACCATTTCTGAAGCTAACCGGTAAAGATCGATATTCTCTTTATACTCTTCCTGTTTCTGTTTGATAAATGCCGGACGCTCAGATTCCTCAAGGGCGGAAATTTTGTTGGCATACACGGCATTAACCGCAGCTTCCGGTCCCATCACGGCGATTTGTGCCGTTGGCAAAGCTAAGCAGGCATCTGGTTCAAACGCCGGCCCTGCCATCGCATAAAGGCCCGCTCCGTATGCTTTACGAACGATAACAGAAATTTTAGGCACTGTCGCTTCACTCATCGCAGAAAGCATTTTTGCTCCGTGCCTGATAATGCCTGCACGCTCTACTTTCGTCCCGATCATAAATCCTGGGATATCCACAAGAAAGAGCAGCGCAATGTTAAACGCGTCACACAGCTGCATAAACTTTGCCGCTTTATCCGCTGAATCCGGGAATAAAACGCCGCCTTTAGCCCGTGGTTGATTAGCAATTATGCCAACCACACGCCCATCGATCCGAGAGAGGCCAGTAATTAACTCTGGTGCAAACTTCTTCTTTATCTCACAGAAACTGCCCTCATCGATCAGCCGGTCGATTAATTGATACATATCAAACGGAGCGTTCTGATTTTTTGGTATCAGCTCGGAAATATCTTTTTCAAAAGAAGCTGGAAGTTTCGTTTCTTCCCTGTGAGGAAGATGACGATAATTCGAAGGGAAATAACTCAAATACTTACGGGCGAACTCAATCGCTTCGTTTTCATCTGCCGCAAGGACGTCACCACACCCTGAAACAGAGCAGTGCATGGAGGCGCCTCCCATTTCCTCTAAGCTTACTTTCTCACCAATGACCTTTTCTGCCATTCGCGGTGATCCTAAATACATCGAGGCATTGCCGTCGACCATGACTACGATATCGCAGAAAGCCGGAATATAGGCACCACCCGCTGCTGAAGGGCCAAACAGTAAACAAACCTGAGGCACCCGGCCGGATAATTTAATCTGGTTATGGAAAATCCGTCCCGCTCCCCGGCGGTTTGGAAACATTTCGACTTGATCTGTAATCCGCGCACCCGCTGAATCAACGAGGTACAGCATCGGCAGTTCGAGCTTCATCGCCGTTTCCTGAATCCGTATGATTTTTTCTACTGTTCTTGCTCCCCATGAACCTGCTTTAACCGTAGAATCATTAGCCATGACACATACTTGCTCACCGTTGATTTTTCCAATGCCGGTGACGACCCCATCGGCCGGAAGTGATCCGTCCACGTTATTTGCAAAAAACGCATCCTCAATATTTAAATCATCATCAAATAAAAGCTTTAATCTCTCACGAACAAACATCTTGCCTTTCTGCCGGTTGCTTTCATGATATTTTTCAGCACCGCCTGAAGCTATTTTCTCTTTCATTGTCTGCAGCGTATCGTCTAGCATAGTTTCCCTCCTTGTCTACTCCCCTTTATAGCTGGGAGAACGCTTTTCCTTAAACGCCTGTAACCCTTCCAATCGATCACTCGTTGGAATTGTATATTTGTAGCATTCATGTTCGAATGCTAAACCTGTCTGTAGGTTTGTATTAAGACCACAATCAATTGCCTTTTTCGCTTGTTTTAATGCCACAGGGCCGTTACTTGCGATTTGCCGGGCTAAAGCGAGCGTTTCTTCTTCTAATCGATCTGCACTGTAAATACTTTCGACAAGATTTAATTGTAAAGCTTCCTCTGCTGTAACGGGTTTTGCTGTGAAAATTAACCGCTTAGCATGTCCTGGACTGATTAAACGGGGAAGCCGCTGGGTTCCTCCGGCTCCCGGGATAATCGCTAATGAGGTTTCGGTCAGTCCCACTTTTGTATGATCGGCCATTACCCTCAAATCACAAGCCAGTGCAAGTTCAAGGCCTCCACCATAAGCAGCGCCGTTGATCATCGCAATTACTGGTATAGGCAGCTGTTCAACCTTACGTATCGTGTCGCCAATTTTCTTAACGGCCGCAACAACTTCCTGCTCCGTCATTTCCGAGCGTTCTTTTAAGTCAGCACCGGCACAAAAAGCTTTTTCACCTGCACCTGTAATGACAACCACACGGGCAGGTGACTGTCTGATTTCCTCCGTTTTCACCTGCAGTTCATCCAGCAGGTTATTTGATAAGCTGTTCGCCGCTTTTTCACGGTTGAGCGTAAGTACGGCTATATATTCTTCTAAGTAATGAAGCGTTACGAGTGACATAAAGACCTACCCTTCTGTTCCTCGGTTTAATATTTGCATTTGGTGGCTTGGAAGCTCTTTACCGAGCGCCTTCTGAATAAAGAGAGCCGCTTCTTTCAGCTTCTCTTCATCAATCCCTGTTTCAATTCCCATACCGTGAAGCATATGAACGAGATCATCTGTGGCTAAGTTACCTGAGGCCCCTTTTGCATAAGGACAGCCGCCAAGGCCCCCAAGCGCACTATCGAAAGTTGTAATCCCATGCTCTAAAGAAACGAGAACATTAGCTAAAGCCATTCCTTGAGTATTGTGAAAATGCAGGGCAACCTTTTCTTTATCAATTTTTTGCAAAAGCCTTGTAAGCACCTCATCCACCTGACGAGGATTAGCCACGCCAATTGTATCACCGAGCGATAATTCATCAATTCCCATATCGAGCAGCCGCCTTGAGATGTATATCACATCATCTACGGAAGTCGCCCCATCATAAGGGCAGCCAAAAACAGTAGACAGGTAGCCGCGCACCCGCATTCCCTGCTGCTTTGCTTTATGAACGACGTCTTTTAAAACATGAAATGTCTCTTCAATTGATTTGTTAATGTTTTTCTTATTATGTGTTTCACTCGCTGACATAAAGACAGCCGCTTCATCGACCCCTGTTTCGATCGCTGCCTTTAGTCCTTTTTGATTAGGAACTAGAGCAGCATAAGTAATCCCGGGTTTTCGGCTGATCTGTCCGGCAACGTCTTTCGCATCTTTTAACTGCGGAATCCATTTCGGGTGGACAAATGAACTGAATTCAATCGATTGATACCCTGCTTCTGACAGCATATCGATCCAGCGGACTTTATCTTCCGTCGGTACGTGAACCGCTTCATTTTGTAGTCCATCCCTTGGTCCCACTTCCTTGATTGTTACTGATGACGGCCATTTATTCATCCATATCCGCTCCTAATTACTCAATGATTGCGATTATATCTCCTTCATTGACGAAGTCTCCCTCAGTGACCTTTAACTCTTTGATCGTGCCGCTCTTCTCTGCTGGAATCGGGATTTCCATTTTCATAGATTCTAAGATCACGATGTCCTCTCCGTCCT